>NZ_JBQGAA010000001.1:0-1146594 GCF_056542585.1 Ruegeria sp. AB9
CGACGCTGATCCGGTTCTGTTCGGCGACAAACGTCCATTCCTGAAAGCTCTGAAGCCCAAGGCCGGATCGCTTGGCTTCATCTCCGATCGAGGCGATGCCTTTGACTGTTCCAGCTATGTTGCCGGTGAACTTGGAAAACGCCGCAGTGATAGCTCCGCCAACCAACCCGCCAATCATCGCCTTGCTGAAGACGCCAATCCTCGTTGTGCTGGCCGCCAGCGCCCGGTTGATGTTCGCCGTGGATCGCATCATGTCCGCTTCCATGGCGCGCGTGGCTGAGCGCGAACCCCTGGACAGGCGTTTGTATGACCGCGTTCCAGTGCGTTCGGCCTTTTTCATTTTCTTCTCGAAATCCGCAACGCGGGCTTCAAGCTGAACAACGAGTCTTTCTTCAGTTTCTGGCATCAGTCCAACGCCTCACACCTGATTTCGAGGCCGTTGCGTCGGCCAATTTCGACCAGGCCCTTGATGTTGTAATCTGCGCCCCGGAACTGAACCCGATCCGCCGCCGTGATGTCTTGAACATAACGAGTCCGGAAGACGATGGTTTCGCGATCATTGGCACCTTGCGAGTTGATGTATTCTTCGGCGGATTGCTGGACAATCTCAGCGCGTAGCCGCTTATGATCCGACCACGTTTCAGTCGGGGTGCCGAACTCATTGGGCACGGTCGCAGATCTTTGAATACGAATGGTGTTAGTCAGTTTTCCTGCCCGCATCACGCCACCTCCGCAACTAGAATTTCGATGGTTACAATCGCGTGCGAGGTTTCCCCGTCAGGATCGCGCACGGATCGCGTGCCCGCGACCTTGATGTCTGCCGCGTGAAAGCCCGGATCAAGATCGATGCGAGTCCATTGCAGAGCGTTGCGGATGGCCCCGCTGATGCGCTTCACCCCTTCAAGCGAGGCTTCCTTTTTCCAGACATGGACCGTGTGATAGACGCGACTGTGCTTGCGCTTCATGGATGTGCCAGCATCCACCACCTGACATTCACCCAGCACGATAGACGGGCTTGGTGCTGGGCGTTGATTGCGATCCAGAATGTTTGCCGCAGGCACAAGGTCAGTGACGGACTGTGTGGCCACGAGGCGCGCGCGGATGGCTTTTTGAGTGGTGAGATCGGGTGTCACTTGCCAGCCTCCCTCACAGCCTTGGAGATGGCGCGTTTGATGCGCCCTGAGGCGCGCTTGCGAAAGAGACGGACAGACGGCCAGAAGAACGGTTGAGGGTCGGTTTTCGTGGTGCCGTATTCTACAAGGTGCGCATAGCGAACATCCTCGTTGCCAACGGTGACAACGGCGGCGTTTTCAGGAACCTTGAACGATCCGCCGGGTTGCGAATAGGGTGGCGTGGTTTCTCCCGGGCCCGTCACTTCGATACTGCCCTGCAAATCGCCGGTATCTTCGGGAACCAGTGCTTCCATAGCGTCTTGCATCTCGTGTGCAGATTGCAGCAATGCAGGCCTGACTGCCTTCCGAACCTCCTTCGGGATTGCGTTCAGGCGCCTCTGAAAACTGGACAGCCCGCCATCTTTCAAAACGTATACCCCCGGTATTCGTTGATGATCACCGCATTCCACGTCGCCCGTGGACCACAGTTAAATGGGAACGCCATCAGGCTGCGTCGACTCGCGTGATTGCCGTTTCGATCCAGAGCGAAACATTTAGTTTCATCACGTTGTCGGCACTGTCCACAGCCTCGCTTGCGGAACCGACCTTGACCAGGCAGTACCGTTCAGACGGCGTGCCGCCGGAGGGCGCATCGTTGAAAACGACCTTGATGGCGTAATCATCGATCGTTTTTTCAGCGGCGATCAGCGCGGCCTGTCCGGCATCGCCATAATCAGCCCCGAAAACAACTTCCATCGTGCCGCCATCGCGGGTGCCCTTGGCACGCCGCGTCCGGTTGTCGGACAAGGATGCGAATGTGATTTCATTCGATGTGTCGCCCAGGGAACCGAGGGTTTCGAGTTCACCACATTCCACATAGGACAGCGCCTGATATGCCGCGGCATCAGCAGGCTCAGAGGTTTGCGCCGTGGTGCAGAAGAACAGCTTTGTGCCGTTCGATGCGAAAATCGTCATGATACGATCCTTTCGTTGCATAAAATTGTGATGGAGTGGCAGTGCTAATTGAGGAACTGCTAAGTGGCACAATCACAGAGCAATGCCCTGCTGGTTTGTTTTGAGGTGCCAATCTCGTTTCGATCAACTCGGTCCTCGAAACACAGCGCGATTGGATGCAAAATCATCGACCTGAGCCTGCACCCACGTTGCAGCGGTTAGCAGACGGATCACGTTGGCTTGAGAAAATGGGATTTGCTCGCCGTATTCCTCGATTTCCCAGCCCAGAACGCACGCGGCCAGGCATTCGATGCGCAGTTTTTCCCGTTTCTCGGCTGAGACCCTACCATCTGGGTATGCGACCATGGCCATGTTGTCCGCGAGGGCCAACTTAGCGCGGTTTTGGGTAGAACTGTCCGGTCCAGCCACTCGCAATTTGATGCCGGTAGGCTCGCCGGTCACAGGATCGACCAGTTCCAACTCACGGCCGCGATCCTGATCCTGCGCGGCAGCTATAATTTCATTCAATTGCATTATCGATCTCTGCGTCTGTGTGCTTCCATTCCGACGGAACCACCGGGGACTGCGTCGCGAAAACCGAAAGCCAAGCTCTCGATCAATCTAACGTCCATTGCTGTTTACTCCCCAATCCAACTACGGCGATTGAGGTTGATGAGGTGCATGGCACCAAAAGGAATTTCCTTGCGCTTCACGTCCGTGCTTGCGGTCGGCTGCTCAAACCATTCGGCGGCAACCATTAGTATCGCTTGACGAAGACTGGGGTGCCTGGCTAGCGCACCACCAACCGTGAATGTAACGGACAAAGCGTCTGGACGGCGCGCCGTTTGTGGCCATGCATTGCCACTGGACGGTTCCAACCATGCGTCGGAGCCATCGTCGTACAGGGTGAAGTCTCCGACGTTTAGCGACTGAGCCGCGTCATTCACATCGAAGTAGTCAATCGAAACAATGCTGGTAACTGGATACCGCGGTAGATAAAATCTCTCTCCACGCAGGTTTTGCGCAGATATCCTCCACGTTTGATCAGAAACAGCGTATCCACTCATTTGCTCGACCATCGAACACGCGGACGAGACTGTTCGGATCAAAAGAATGTCGTCGTCATCCTCGGTGATACGAAGCTGGTCCTTGACTTCTCTCAGGCTGATCGGAGACGTCGCGGCTGCTGCAACCAATGACAGAAGGAAATTTTCGGGAAGCATTTATTTCGCGTCTCGCGTTTCGCTGACACGCTTCTTGGTCGCGGTCTGCCGCGTTTGCTTCACCACAATTGCGTACTTAGCCTTAACCAGGCGCTGCCCTTCATCGTCGGAAACATCGATCTCGTCACCTGGAGCGACGGAAACAGTTGGACCGGACATACCGGTCAGCATCTTGATTTTCATTCTGGCCTCCTTGGAATGGCGGGACCGAAGCCCCGCCGATTGGCTTTAGGCCATGATCAGGTGTTTGATCGCGGCAGTGTCACCGAGTTCACCGTCAAAACGGATCAGACCAGCGATGCCCAGATCTGGCCAGAACCGCTCACGCAAGACGCCGATTGCTGGGGCACCGACGCGGCGCACAAAGTACTTGCCGAAATCACCGAACAGCATTGGCTTGAGGCCGGTTGCAATGTTCGGCATTGCCTGGTTCACCTCGTAGCGATGGCCCAGCAACGTGCCGGGGGCCCCCTTGGTTACATCGCCCATCTGCCACAAGTAATTCCCATCGCCATCTTTCAGTTTCCGCACAGCTGCCAGAGTCGTGTCATTGAACATGAAGCGTACATTCGGGGACATCCGATAGGCCGGGTCCACAGAATGCTGAAGGTCGATGATCTCATCCGCAGCCAATGCAGACGCGGACGCAGCAGATTTGCCCAACGTGGAGGCGGTGACAACTCCATTAGGAGCACCTGATCCGGATCCAACCGTAAGTTGCTGGTTGGCAACCCGACCAAGGCGCTCGCCAAGCAGTTGCGCCAGGAGTGTTTCAACGTTGAATGCAGAGTCCTGGGCCAGTTCCATTGAAAAGCGCACAAACTCAGTATCAAACACATAGGCATCCAACGACTTCTGACCGATTGTGACGTCCTTGCCGCCATCATCTGTCAGAGCCTGACCTTCGGTGTGTGCTTCCGCAGTCACCGCCGTATCATCGACTGTTGGGATCTTGATCGGATTTCCCGAAGAAGTGTCGAAGGTCGTGGTGATACCAGTGTCGTACATTGGGCCCCACATAGCCATGGATTTGACGATCATGTCAGCCAGCTCGGTCGGAACCAGGAAGCCGCCAGCAGTGGTTGTTCCTGCCGTCTGAGCCCGGGTTTCAACCGCAACCGTACCCTGGCGCAGCAGAGCCCGCTCTTCACCGCTCATCTCGCCCATGTCGCCGCCACGTTTCAGGAAGTCGTGAAACACATCGCGATACTGAAGTTCATCTTCTTCCTCCTGGCCACGGGCTTCACCCGGCTTGGGAAGCGGACGTTTGTTCTCACGCTCTTCTTCTTCGGCCTCACGCACCCGACGCTCTGCCTCTTCGACTTTGGCTTCACGCTCGATCTGCTTTTCGATCCTGTCAAACTCTGCCATCGCGGCGTCGTGCTGAGATTCCAACTCTGCAGCGCGGGCTTCATCGGTTTCATCGTTGATTTGGTCGAGGCGCTCGCGAGCTTCTTCAGTGATACGCGCTTGCTTTTCGCGCAGTTCCTTGATGGACATAATGTCTCTCCAAGTAGAGCCGTTAAAACGGCTGTGCTTGGGCTTCAGCGCTCATCGCCTCAGCTTTACTCCGGAGACCCGGGTGCTCACCTGAAAAGGTGGTGTTAAGATTGATTTTGCCGGGATTTCATTACCCGCGTATCAATGCCAAGTTTCATCGCACGACGACGCGCGGCGGCATTGAAATTCTCTCTTTTACGCTCTTTGCGCGCCTCATCCAGCGAACGCAAAGCAACCTTGGTGCCGTCATAGGCGGGTTCGCTGACAATGCTGACCTCATATAGATCAACTGCCATGATGGTCCGCTTCGGTTGGTCCCCGGTTTCATCCCACTCTTCTTTGGTGACACGAAAACCGAAAGACATGCCGCGAATATCACCGCGTTCAATGAGTTCTCGGGCGTCCCGACCGTCGGTCGTATCCGGCAAGTCGATTTCTACAGCCAGCCCTTTGTTGTCTTCTTCGAGCCGGAGTGTTTTCGAGGATTGTCGACCCAATACTCGATTTCTGTCGTGGCCAAAGTAGGCCAGTGCGTCAGATTCCTCCAAGGTGTCCTTGAAAGCTCCTTGAGCAATTTCTTCAATGAAGTACCCACCAATATCCGAGGGTTCACCAAAGACCGCTGCGTACCCCGCAACGGTCATCTTTCCATCATCGTCCGCGCGCTGCTCTACCGGTAGAACGACGGAGCGGACTTCTGCTTTTTCATCAGGCATTTTCGTCTCCTGCATTCTGCCCTTCAGTTGATGCACCCAACGGCACAGTTGCCCCCTGCATGAAGAGATCATCTGCGTTCGGGTTTTCGTGCGCAGGCCGATTTGACAGTTCGCGGCTTTCATTTGGTGTTATCTGACCGGTCATCACTGCCTGTGCCAAAGCCTCCATTCTGCTCTTCAGATCTCCACGCAGCAGACCATCGAGGTTGTGTTCGACATATCGGCGGCGGGTTCTGCCGTAGATTTTGAGGCTCATCTCTCCTTCGAGAGCCTTAGCCCATTGGCCTATCAGGTGCTTCACGAGATGAAGGTCTTGCTGCTCGGCATTTGAGAATGTCGCCCGTGAAAGATCCTGCAGGAACACTGGCGGCAATTGGTACGCACGAGCAATTTCCTCGGTTTGCAACCGCTTGGCTTCGACCATTTGACCTTTTGCCGGATCGAAACCTACCTGCTTGATTTCGTGCCCCGGTGGGATCGGGAACACCGGCTTCTGCGACTGTTTCGCCGTTTCAATCGCGCGCATCATGTCGGACATTGCGCGCTTCAGGCCATCTGCCCCGCTTGGCAATGGGCCAACGAGCGCGAGCGGAGGAACACCGCCGCCAGCGAAGAAATTGGCGCTGTAATCGCTCATAGCAATAGAAAGCTGGATGGCTTTCGAGGCTACCTTGATCGGGCCGTAGTGTTCTATCTGGTTCGCCTTGAGCGCAAATGGAACATCAATGATATCCCCCGCCGGGTACTTCTGATCCCCCACATGGTAGTCGAGTTGCATCCCTGACCGGACAATCCGCACATCAGCCGGGTTCAAGGGCCACAGATTTATGACCTGACCCTCTTTTCTCTCGATCCACGCCAGACCTCGGCCGCATGTGAAGACTTGTTGCCAAAAGTATTGGCGAAACTTGTAGGAATCCATAAAGTCGTTGGCCGTCGTGTGGACGGTATTGGCCGTTACCGTCGTCAGCTTCTTCGGTCCGTCGTTTGATTTTCGGTACGCATGGAGCGGCAGGCTCGCCAGTGTGCGCGACAGGAATGTTACCGCGGCCCAAACCGGCATTACGGACAGTGCACTATCGATCGTGACATTCGGCAAGCCAGCAGAAGTGACGCCAAATAGTGCAAGGAAGTTATCTTGGCTCACCGGAACAGAGATCGTTTCGGCTGTTGGTCCCCGCTTTTCCTTTGATCTTAAAAAATCAAGCATCCCCATTACCCCACCAATGAAAAATCTGGATCATCCCATGGTGAGACAATCTCAGCTTCAGTTTCTCTCGCCGTTGCAGCACCAACTGCCATCGCGAGGGCAACAGCCATGTCAATGCGTCGTGCAGCCTTGTGTTTCGTAAACCGCCGCAAATCTGCTGGCGAAGTGTCGAATGTCGCGCCGGAAACCGCAGACCTCAGAGCAGGATTCACATGAACCCGAATTCTCTGTTCAAAAATAAGCGTTTCCAGTTCATCCACCGATCCCGGCATCCACAGCGTGATTTCCTGCCCGTCAGGGGCTTCTCGCTTTCGCTTATTCCAACCCTGCGGGTGATCCAGCATCGGCAGATCAGCCCCCAAATCCCCCACTACAGCTTCAAAATCGGCAATCAGATAATTGTCGTAAGCGACAAACTCAAAATCATACGCCGAGCTGTCTTCGATCAGGTCAGTGGCGACATAATCCAATCGTGTCTTTTTTCCGGGTGTTGCCGTGATGAACCCAGCTTCCGACCACAAATCATAGGGCGCTCCGTCTTTTTCAGCGCGCGCCTTCATTGTGTCCGCTGGCGTATACCCATGAACAAATGCCGCGAATTTGGGATGCCCATCATCTGTGAAACCATCTTCGAAAACCAGGGCCTTCGCCGTAAGGTCGGCTTTCGCCGACAAGTCCAATCCGGCAAAAGCTCTCTTATCCTTGAAGTCTTCGATGTTGAGAGTGTGATCCTCAATCGCTTCCCACGCAGCCCGGCTAATCCAAGCGCTTTCAGCGTCAGTCCATTCACAGAAATGCAGCCGCCTGATACCGTTAGCCTTCGCCGCAATATCCCGCGCCTGCTTTACCTGAATTCCAAGATAGTCCTCAGTTATTGTAACTCCGAGTAGTGGGTTTGCTTTGATCCAGCATGACGGGTCTTCAAACGGGTCTTCACCTTCGTCCAGCGCACAAACATAGGCGAAGGTGGTATCGTCCTCAACCTGTTGTGCCGCGACAGCGACAGCGTGTTGGCGTTCCTGCCAGCAGATGCTTTGCCGATTTGACCCGCTATTAGTGATCATCACCAGCAGTGGTTGTTCCCGGAACTTGAAACCACGTTCAAGAGTCTCAATCACGCCGCCGTCAGGGTGTTCGTGAATTTCGTCGCAAAGCGCAAAGTGGGGTCGCGGTCCCGAACCTGTCTTTTTCGTCTCTCGCGATACAGGCCTGAAAAATGACCCGCTCTTCAAGTGAGCTAGGTTGTATTCTCTGCCCGGCCCGCCGCTTCGGCGAATATTTGAGTCCAGAGATGGCGATTGATTTACCATTTTGACGGCATCCGCAAACAAAATAGCTGCTTGCGTTTTGTCCGCGCCAGCGCTGTAAACTTGGGCACCTGCTTCGCCATCAGCAACCAAGCCATATAGCCCGATCGCCCCAACCATGGGGGACTTGCCGTTTCCTTTTCCTTGTTCGATGTACGCCCTACGGAATCGGCGCTTGCCGTCTTTTTTGCGTTTCCACCCGAACAACGAACCACAAATAAATTTCTGCGACACGTGAAGCTCGAATGGGATTCCTTCGAATTGCCCCTCACTGAGACGGAGCACCGTGCGGCAGAATCGGAAGAACCGCTCGGCCGCATCCGCGTCAAAATAGAACCCCCGATCCCCCGCGGTGTGCAGGTCATCCATGTGACGCTTACAGGCGTCCCGGACGTGCGGACCCGCTACAATCTCCCCCGCCTCAACGGCCCTTGCATAGGCCGTTACCTCGTCAATTGAGGAATTCGCCTGCCGGGTCATCGTCGTCATCACTTTGAGCAGGCACCATAACCTTGCTGCGCGCTGCAGGTGTGGCGCCCATTGCATTAAGAATTTGTCGCATCTCGGTCATGGCGGTCAGCGACAGCGATCCTTCCTTCATCTTGGCCCGAATGCGGCAGGCCATCTCAAGAATCACGCGATCTGATGCGCCGAGCCAGGGCATTTCAGTTACAAACTGTTTCCAAGCCTTTTTCTCTTCCCGGTCTAGATAAGGCGGTGCAGCTCCTATCGGAGCAACTTTCGGATCGGATCGATCCTTGAAGCGCCCGGCATTCTTAGCAACCGCCCCTGTGATTTTCGCCACGGCCTGCGGCTGCCTTGGTCTACCGCCCATCAAAAAACCTTTTCATTTTGTGGATATGCACGTTTTCCTCCCCGCGCCGGTCCCCAGGTTGGTACATGGAGAAAACCGAATACCCCCCCTTTCCGGGAAGGCGTATATACATTGCATGTCATTTCCATTTGATCGCATTCATTTCAGAGGCCACCCGTCAATCCCAACAATCTCTCTGCTTTTGCTTTCCGTTTTTGTTTTCTCAGAATGACAGTCGCGGCAAATTGCTTGAAGGTTTTCAGGATCATCCGTCCCGTCTTGAGACTTAGAAGTAATATGATCGACTTCTGTTGCAGGCGTAGCTCTACCCAGCTTCCAGCACGGCTGGCATAAGTATCCGTCACGTCGAAGGATCGAGGCGCGCAACTTAGTCCACTGGTACCCGTATCCGCGTTCATGTCGGCTGGTTCTATGCCATCCGGGCATTTGCTCTGCTCATTGCCGAAAGCCGTTCTCAGTCGACGCGGGGTCTGGATCAATTGGATTCATCGCCGTGGCTTCATTACAAAACTATGCCCCGTTTCCTCTTTCAGACGGCGGTCGATGCTGTCGGACGAACCCCCAAGAACCCGGGCGCCTACCTCGGCAGTGCACTGGATTACACAATCAACTTAAGCTGTGCCAATTCGATATCGACCTTGGGCGGCCACCTTTGTTCTTTGCAGTGGTTTTCTTACGGGGTGCCATGGTTTTTCGGTTCTCCCGTGGTTCAAGTGACAAAAAGAACGCATGTGCCAAATTGCACATGCGGCCTAAGGCATCGGGTGAAATAAGTCGGTTGTGGGGGCTCAATCGACCAAATTGATAAGCACTAGGACGAAGAATGATGAATACACGGAAAAGATTAGTCGGGCTGTTTTGCCTGGCACTCACTGTCACTGCAAGCCAGGCATACGCGGCTCAATATCAACTGAAATCTGCGAACAGGTCTGGCGACCACGATGAAAGAATCCACGCTGTCTATGGAAGATACGATGACTGCGCTGTTGCCAAGCGATATGAACAGTCAAAATACCCACAGCGTTATTTCTGGTGCAACGCGATCGACTAAACCAGTTCACTACTGACCACTTCTTTTCAGATCGAAGTGGTGAGACGGGCGCACCTGCTGCCACTGGTGTACCCGTCTCTGCCCAAAGCCAAGTGCTGGTAAGCCCGAGGGGGGATTGTCCCGGAGGATATTGGCTTTGGATAGGTTAAACACGGCGGTCAAACATGCATTCCATTATGCCAGCCGCCTAGGTTCTACCTACACTGGCTACCGTGTGTTAATTGAGCGCGGGCCGGTCGCTAATCCGGCTAGACGGCCTTCCGAGGACGCCCTTTTCACCACCGAGGGAATCCGTCCTTCTCAGCGTGCAGGTTATCGTATCCGTCTCTGCTGTTTCGTGCGTGTCTGCTTTCCACGCCGCCGCGCTCAGGAGTGTGTGCTGATAAGCATCCTTCCGGGTAGCTTCCGCCATCGCACGCAATGGACGGTTGCAACGGAGCACACACACCAAAGAGCGGTTTTGTGAGAGGGCACCGGAACGCCCCCTCTCAAGGCGGCTGACTTCTCGACTCCGGCTGTGAGTCAGCAGACCATTGCTAAAACGTCAGCTTCCATTTGAATGAATGCCAGGCTTTCCCTAGCGAAATGCATGATTGCCTCCCAGAAAGAAAAAAGCGCCGCTACATCTAGTAGGGCGCATCTTCTGATTAAACCCTATGTAGAATCCTGAGGACTCCTTTGCAAGGATTTTTTGAAGATCACGAAGATTATCGCGGTGGACTGTTCAATTCCTTCCTCATCTGAACGATGTAAAGTTCCAAGACTGCTATCGCTCCACCCCAAGTGACCGGCGGGGGAGTGGATCCTATGCTCTCTGCCACATCTTGAGGCGACATTCCTCGCATTCGACACCAATTGACGTGTTCGAGGGCTTCATCGAACGCAGACATTGAATGGTCGTTTTCGATCATCTCTGGATCGGGTCTCTTATCCTGAGGCGGCCGTGGTCTGCGTGGTAGTTTGGCTGGGTAGCGGGTGCTACCATCAACCTGCCAAGCCTGTTTCGCTGCTTCGTTTTCCTGTGACGCTATGACTTGAGGACTAAGCATATCTGCACCTCAAAATGGTATGTTATCGTAGGTGAATTGATTCATATCGATGGGCTGGGCTGATGGCTTTGGAGCCTCGAAACCACCAACCGATTTCAAGACAATGAACTGTTGGCCGGGGTTTTCCTCTGCGAGGCGGCGGGCCTCTGCGTCAGCGCTTTCGCGTGACTCGTGCATGTGACGAGGATTGCGACCGTTAGGGTTCCACACAAACCAAAATTTACCTTGTTCCATCTTTCACCTCACTTTCACGATGCCTATCCTTTGGGCATCTATTCCGTACTCCTGAAATGCGCTGTCGATTGCCTCCAGGGCATCGACCAGCGCGGCCTTGAGTTTCTGGGATTGCTGCTTGGGGACACGGCGCAATTTGGTGTCCTTGTTTTCGACCCACCAACCGAAGCGCATGGCCACCTCTGTTAGGTCGAAGCCATGCACACAAATCGGATCAACCAGGCTCTGTGCCGTGATGTTATTATGTGCGCCCGTCCGGTATTTGCGGCTGTTGACCCGGTGGCGGATGACCGGAAGGGCCTTCATGCACCGCTGCGCGATGTCCGCGATCTGGCGGGCCTCGATCATGGCCGGGGTAACGCCACCCCCTGCCCCATGCTTGCCGCCGTCGACGGACTCCTGCGCGAACGTGTTGCCGTGACCCATTTCCGCCAGCTGCACGCTACCGCCATAGAGGTTTCCGACCGCGCGCAATTCATCATCAATCGTCAGCCGGGCAGACATGATGAACCGGGCGTCGTTTGAGTGGTCCAACCATGTCAGACGCTCTTCCTTGTCTTTCGATCCACCGGGTTTTCGCTCGTAAAGAACCTGTCCGGGCACGAATGACCGACGGGCACCACCTGCCGTCATTCGCCGCATAAACGCAGCTTCTCGCTTATCCGGCTTTTTTGTCACCGCCGCCGCTCCCCATACTGCTTCGTCGCCTCGTTAACGAGCGCCTGACGCGTCCAATCATCCAGAACCGTATCCGGATCGATCACGATGAGGCCGAGCCTTTGCCATGCCTGCCTGTAAGCCTCGTGATTGCGTCGATCCGCTTCCGCCCCGGTTGGCGGTTCAGCGTTCGCCATGCCGTAAATCGAGCTTATCCGGGGGTGTCCGCGCATCAGCTCGCCTTCTTTTCTTCGAAGTCAAAACCGGCGGAGGCTGACTTAGCCTTGTTGCCGTCGATCAGGTCATCCTGTCCACTGAGGCGACGAACTGCATCCTCGTGGATTCGCTCCCGACGGGCTCGTTGATTAAGGGCGTAAACTTCGTCGTATTGCCGTTTTTCGGTCTCAAAAAGACCAACCCGGTAACGGTTCAGATCGACATCATCGATCAAACCGCGATGAACCAATTCGGCGGCGTTTTGACCGTAAATCCAAAACTCCGGTACTGCCTCACCCGATTTAATGCGTGCAGCGTTGATCTCGTGGGGCGTTCGAGGTTTGGTAATGATATCCTCATCATCGAGATCAATTTGTTCGAGCGCCGCGCCCGTCGCAGTGAGTAAAATCTTGATGGATGGCCAACCACGAGCCCCATGCCGGCGACGGACCTGCTGGCCAATGCGCGTCAACAATATGTTGAACGAAGCATCTCCGATCGATGACGGGATTTCCCGATTGACGTCCCCGACCATCAAGTTGATCTCATCTCGGATCCGAACATCCGAAAGGTGCGATGGGACTTCGTATTGTCTCAGCATTCCATCGACGTCGTTGTACAGAAATTGGAAAATCCGGGCTTCGCGGTCTTCGCACTTCAAGGCCATCAGTTGCCCCCTTTCTGGTGCTCAAGGAAGGAATGGCTTCCCTGCGGAAACAGGTTGTTCAGCCGATCGTCAGAAGTGACTTGCGGCGCGCCGCCGCCCTGCATGAGGCCGTCCAGGCGCTGGTCCGAGGTCATCGCAGCGTTGCGGGCATGGGTCTGGTCATCGGTCCAGCGCTCTTTGTTTAGCCAAGTTGCAAAGTGTGGAATTTTGTCCTTGGGGGTGCCTTTCACGCAGCGAATGAACATCCCTAGCGGCTTTGCAATTTCATCAAATTCGAGCTTTTTCCGCGCTTTTTTCCAAGCTATGAGCGCATCCTTTCGACTCACTTTGCGCGGGTAGTATTCCCAAACCTGATCGAACTCTTCCTCCAAGAGCTTTTCTTGTTCGCGCTTTGGAGGCATTCGAACAACATTCGGATCATCACCAAAATTAAACTGACCAGCCCCCTCTGGGGGGTTGGGGGGATGTTTACCAACTGTGTTTATAACTGGTTTACTATCTGGTAATGGTCGGCCCTCTAGGGCAAATGTGTCTGCCCCTGAGGGCAAATCGGTCTGCCCTGTAGGGCAAATGCAATCGCCCGCTACGGCATACCATTTTGTCCGGTCGCGAGCGTCTTTGTTGAAGTTTCCAACCTCAACTAGCCCTTCTTCTTCGAGCCTGTCCAAAGCCGATCTTATTTGCTTCGGCGAGAGGTATGGGAAAAGGTCCTGAAACGCACTCAAGCTGTTGAAAGTCCAAGCCTTATTGTCGTGCATGTTTTTTTTGTTGGCAGCGTTTTTTTCACACCACCATTTCAGGTTTTGGAAGATGACCGCAGCGTTGAGCCCGACCCGTTCTGCAACCTGTGGATCAAAAGAATGGCGGCTCAATGATACACCCTCCAAACGAGTTCTTTGTCATCGACGAAGAAATTCACTCCCTTGAGACGAAGGGAAAATATGGCCTCAGATGTGTCACGCTGAGTAAGCCGACCGTCGGACTGAATGACGCCCATTGGACCACGAAATTCTTGATCTTCAGGATATCCGGTAAGCAGACAGAGAATTCGAAACTCAACGTGCGAGATTTTCGGGCCCATCTCTTTCAGGATGGCCATGCCTTCGGAAGTAGATAGCTGTTTGCTCATTTGCTCACCTCAAGGGCTTTGAACAGCGTCAGAGCCTTTAGATCCGCGCTGTAGTTTTGGGGTCTTTTCTTGGAAAGCTTGCGGTAGAAGGCGATCCAGCCGTCCAGTTCAGACAGCGGGTATTCATTCGTCCACGTCGTCTTTTCGTGGCGGTATTTGGTCCCGCAGGGGCACATGGTAACAACGGCTCGGCTCATGCTGCCACCTCGCCGAATTTACCGACCTCGTTGCCGAAAACATCCCACCCGGGACGCTCCTGCCTACTGAACAGTTCAAGCCGTTGAACGTCACCACATAGCTTTTCTGCCGCCTGAAACGCTTCCTCTGGTTTGCGGGAGTGTTCGCGCGCAACGCCTTCAATCAAAGACCTGACAGAGTTTGAGGTTTGGGGTCGCCCGATCGTTCCAATCAGGAACGGCTCACCCGCGCTTCGAAGAACATAACCCGTTCCAAACACCTGTCGCCCACTAGCGGTTTTCTTCGACCAATGGCCGGCGGTTTTATACGCAAACCCCCAAGCTTTTAGAACTTCGATCGCTTCGGGCAACATTGGGTTGGTAGCCCATAACCACAGCACGCAGTTATTCGCGGCGAGGTGGCCTACCGGTAGTTTCTTGATCCGTTCTTGATCCCAGCATTCATATTGAGATTTGGCGTTCTTTTCATTTCCACCAACAGACCAATTCTCAAAACTCCAGGGCGGATCAGCCATGATCAGGCCATATCGGAACAAGGGGATCTGGTTGAAATCGGTGAAGACAGCCATCAGTGCACCACAAACGCTATGGGCCGGTCAGTGGCCCAACACGCTCCGCAATTGCCGCAATGGATTGATCCTCGGGTTTTTCCCCGGAACCTGGCTTTCTCGTCATTGCTTGCCAGCATGGAATACCGCTGTTCAGGGCAAACCAGGGCGTCTCCGATGGTTTTGGCTGCAGTTGGGAAATCGACCGTGAAGGAGCCCCAGAGGCCGCTTGTGCCGCTCGTGCGGATCATGAATCGGTCAGGGTAGACATCCCGTAGTTTTTCGATGGCGTCGCCAATCTCAGTGCCAGGTTGACGCGCTGTGAAACCAAACACTGTCAGGTTCTCGTGGGTATCCAACAGCTCAGCCCAGAGGCACACATATTCGAAGCTGTAAAAGTCACCGAGAACATGTAAGCGGATCAGAACGTGGTCGTTCTTTTCACAGGCGATTGCGACCTCTTCGCGCAATTGGCTTTCCAACTCTGGACCAGCGGTCCAACGCCGAGCGTGATCCATGGAATTGCCGTAGCAAGATTGCCAATGTCGGCAACTACGGGGACAGGTCGCGCGCTCTTCCAGCGTCAGCGTCGCGATGTAGGCCCCTTTAAGACGGCCAACCAAAACGTCCCCGCCGATCTTGGAGTTATTGGCCCCATCTTTCAGTACCAACTCTTCACCATCAGGTGTGAAAACCCGATTTGGGAACCGAGTTCCTTCAACCGAGGCCGGGAGGATGATCGATGGTTGCCCCATCGGAACCGGAGCAGTCTTAAACCGGCGGCGGTCTTTGACTTTCTTGGCTTTCTTTGCCGCGCGCTCAGCCTTCGCAATTGCCGCGGTATCCCCGCCTGATCGAGGCTTGCGCTTGCGGCTGATCTTAACACCGAGGATACTGACATCGTTATAGATCGTGGATTTTGGAACGGACTCCATCTGTGCGACTTCACCCGCCGATTTACCCTCCGTAACGGCGCGGGCCACCCGTTCACGACGCGCGGCAACCTTCGGATCGGGGGCCTTGCCCCGGTTTTTGCTGTAGAATTGTGTCGTTGACCTGCCAGCCCTCGCTTTGGCGGCGTCCTGGTCGACGTACACCACACGGTTTTTCTCGCCGTCCCACTTCATTTCATGGTTTTGGCCAGAGACGCCTTCGGGGATCTTCTGAAGCTTCCCCTCGGCTATGGCGTTATCGATCAGGGCGCGATCTTCTGGTGACAGGTCTTTCATCCAGTCCTCCGAGATAACAAAGACCCGCTCTGGGCTGCATAGCTGGGGCTCATGTGGACGCACATGGTCTCCCATACGGACCCCGCGTCGGCTTCGTCTTGGGTCTTCGGATTCCACCCACGTGCGCGACACATGTTCCAAATGGCAGCTTTTCGGGCATCCCTGCCCGAACGCTGAGCACACCCGAGGAAGGTGACATCGATGTGAGAAACCTCATGCGTCTTGCATGGGATTTTCTTGAGCGCCGCCCAACTACGAACGTTGAAAATCAATCCCATAAGAAGTTCGTTTTGGGACTTCCGGTGGTGCTTCGCCTGAACCGGCGCTTCGATACCAATGGCTTGAACGCCGTGGGTTTCGATCAAACGATAGGCCAACTTGAGCAGCTTGGCGCCGCGCTCCTCATGTGGGAGCCCGCGGCCAAGATCCTCGGTCCAGAATTCCGGTTTCTGCCCCAGTTTCCCAAGGCAGACTCCGGTTTGCGTGGCAATGTCGAGACCCGCGACGATCATTCGCTCATTGCCCCTTCCATACCCTTGGTCTCAGCTTCCGCCTGATCGACCAGATCACCCATGGTCTGAGACCACTTTGCAGACCACATGGCCTGGTACATCGGCTGGAAAGACCGCATGAAATCCATCAATTTGTCATCAGACATGCCATCAATGCGTTCGATCATTGAAAGCGCGTCTTTGTGGCAACCCAACTGCTCGGCAGACGTCTTGCGCAAATGACCCAGCGCAGACGATGCTTCGGAACTCGACTGCTTCTTGTTGTGGATACGCTCCAGTTCTTTTAGCAGCTTGTTAGGGTCCACCTCGATCAACTGGTTATCGATCTTCGTCGTGTCTTTGGGCATTGTTCGTACCTTTCAAGAAAAAGGCCCCAACCGCGCTAAGCGGTCAGGGCAGTTGTCCAACAGGGAGTGTCCGTGCATTCCCCGGCACGGTCGGGATGTCGCAACCAGTGATTGAGCCATTGAATGGCCGCAATTCTGTTGATTTTATCGGAGCAGATTCGAACCAGATCGGCACATTTTGCCGAAACCATACCTAGGAAAACCTTATGAAGACGCTGATTTCTGCCGCTGTCGCGGCAACCGTTATGTCCTGCGGCACGGCATTTGCCTTGGAAGAATGCGCTGCGATTGACAACGATCTGGACCGCTTGACTTGCTACGACAAAGCCTCTGGCCGCACCCCAAAGACAGAAGTCAATACCGTTCCGACAGGAGATTGGTTGGTGCGGAAGGACAAATCTGATTTTGAAGACACAACGGACGTCTTTGTGTCGATCCGATCCAATGAACCAGCCCAATGTGGCCGCTTCGGCTCCCCTCAAAAAGCAAACCTGATGATCCGGTGCATGGAGAATACAACGTCCATCTATATCTCCACCAATTGCCACTTGGCGTCTGGTCATGGCGGATACGGGATCATCGACTACAGAGTTGACGACAAACCGGCTGGCGATCGTGATTTCGAGGCCAGCACTGACAACAGTGCGCTTGGCCTTTGGCGCGGAGGGAGTTCTATTCCATTCATTAAGAAACTGATCGGGTCGGACCGCCTTCTCATGCGCTTTACGCCGTACAGCGAGTCCAAGACGACGGTCGAGTTCAAAACGACTGGGCTTGAAGAAGCCATCGCACCGCTGAGAGAGGCATGTGGCTGGTAGCGTCATGATCCGGCCTCGATACGAGTACGAGCACGCTCAAGGGCTTCTATCGCTTCGTCTATCTCGACCAACGCCTGGGCGTCGTCTTTGTCGCAATTGGATTGTTGAGCCGAAAGAATTGCGCTGACAGCTTCCCCAGCTTCTTTACTGATCGCGCCGGCATACATGATCATCGAACCGCGAGCTGTTCGCTCATCCGGGTTCAAACGGCGCGCCAATAACCGAGTTACCGGGTGGCATCCGCAGGCGTCCTCAAGCGCGACAACATCATCCACCGGCCAGCCGTGCTGACCTGACAGGCGCTTTGACAGGGTGCCTTTGTTGACACTTTGGCCGGTGCGCGCATTGATCGCCTCAAGCGCGGCATCCAGGCAACCGAACCGCCCGTCGATCATAGCCGACATCTGCGCGTTAATGACTTTCCGCCAGTCAGCCATGAAAAACCCCGTTTCCTTGGTGACTTACCGAGAGCAAGCCATGTTCAGGGCATGTTCGTGAGTGATTTGAGTACGAAAGAAATTGCATGTGGGAGTTCATGCCGACCCTCCCACATTCCGCCCGGGGCGGAGCAAGGGTTTACACAACCCCTGCTCCGCTTCACCTTCGGTTGCGCGACCAAACACAATCGAAGGAATTACCAAGTGATCAACTATTACAGACACGTCACCAAGTACGGAACTTGGATGATCGTCCCTGAAAATTACCTCTGGGAAATTTACTGGAACGATCACAGCATCGGCCATGCAGACACTGCTATCGAAGCTGTGGAGAAGTTGACCGGAAACGATGTCAACTGGCCGAGCGACCAATTCACGGTCAACGATTGCGCGTTTCCTACAAGTATCAAGGATTGGGAAATTGTTCGTCATCGCTAAATCAAATCTTTCAACGGTGGCGGTAGATGTCCGGGCGGGAGCAAGCGACCAATGCTGTGCTGGATCTTCCACATGTCATCGAAAGACAGCGAAAGACCGGTCTTTTTTCCGCTCTCATCGCGGACGAACAAAACAAGACGATCATCAGCGTGATTGTCACCGGACGTCCCAGACCACGTGTAGCGAGGAAACTTCGGAAGCGTCGAACGATAGCTCATTCCACGGCCTCGCTTTCTTCCTCGACCGGGTTGTCATCAATCCAGTTGAGAATTTTCTTCGCGTGAAACTCGTGAAAGTAGCCCTTGAGCATCCGGTCGTAGAACTTCCGGTTCGAAATCGCGTATTGACAGATCGTCGTGGGTTTCAGACCCGACAGAGTTGCATAAGCGTCGATTTTTTTGATTGTAGATGCACGGTCCATACCCCATGAGGTAGACTATTGTCTAATTTTCGTCAACAGACTTCGTTAGACTATCGGCTCGTGGAACCGAGTCATCCATTGGATTATTGTCCAATTATGGAAGAATTAGCGTTTCGCGACCGCGTGTTGCAGGCAATGGAAGAGCAAAAAATCAAGAAAATGGAGCTGCACCGCAGATCCGGCGTCTCTTATCATGCCTTGGACAAATTCTTGAAAAGGGATGGTGCGACGACTAGTGCGGAGAACGCCACAAAGATAGCTCAAGCGTTAGGGATTTCAGTCGAAGAAACTGATGACTACGAAGAACTTCGCTCTATCTACTACCAACTGAGCGAAGAAAAGAAGAAGTTCGCGTTAATGAGTTTGAAGGGCCTTCTGGATCAAAAAGCATAGACCTAAGATCGTCCAACAAATGTGGCCAGGCTTCACGGGGAAGCTTGTCAACCAGCTCAAAGAATTCCTCATCCACACTACTCGCTGCCCCATCTAAATCACTCACTTCCGCAATCCTTCATAATCAGGTCACTCCACCTCCTCCCCGCTCGGGAAGTGTCCGTGCCTTTCATCTCTATTCATCGAAGATAAAACACTGAAATAACGTGTCTTTTTGATAGTAGGATTTTGGAATGTGAAGCGTCAACAGTAGGGGTGTCGAAAATCGACACCCCTAAATCACCGAAAAATGGATAGTTTTTTTTCGAAACAGATTGTTGATGATTCCGGAACAATCTTAGGCAGCCCCAGATCTCGAAACGTGCGAATCAACTCAGTCGAAAAGCCGGTCTGGTATCCGCAAGATATCTGGACCGTTTCGCTATGTACCTGAATTAGCATATCAGAACCCACATCTGAAATACTCCATTTTCGGCAGCCTCCACTGACATAACCCTCTTTCGCGTTCCGCCGGATGACTTTCGCAACTGTTTCCCTGGACGCTCCGACCTGCCGCGCGAGTTCGGAGACCGTCAGGCATTCATCCCGCAGGTAAAGCTCGCGGAAAATTGCCCGGCTGACACGCGTGATCCCCAAAAGCCTGGTTGCATACTCATACCGCTGCATGAACTCCAAAATATCGCGATCTGGTGTAACAAAACCCAGCACAACGGCATCCCCTCACCCTGCTTCGACCAATAAACACATTCATATTGTAACTTTTGTTTGTTCAAAGTCAGTGTCAGAGTGAGATTTTGGAGATTTTACCAAGATTGCCGAATCTACGTACGCTACGTACTATTCAGGTGTTTGACGCTGGGATTTTTTATGTCCGATTTAGAAGATGTCACCTCAGAAACTGTGGCAAGCAAAGGCGATGATGACCTTCGGTCAAGGATTGAAGCCCTGGAAGAAAGGGTAAGAAATCTGGAGAGGATCGAAGGACTTTTGACCAGACTTGAAGGGGCGGTGAAGAGGAGTCTGGAACAATCACAACGGATTGCGGCTATTTCTGAAACCCTTTCCGATGTTGAAAAGAGTATCGAGCCTGTTTCTCAGTGGATAGAAGTTTTGGCAAAACAAGACGCTACCACTGTCTCTGTGATCGGCTTCATGCTCCACAAAGCTCATCCTTCGCTTTATCCAAAGCCAGACATTTCGACCGAAGCGGTAGCAACATTCCTTAACCAGGTGCTGGCCAACGCGCTATCCTTCGATTTGGAAAAAACTGACGAAGGTGCCGACAAGGGAGGAGAAAAACAGTGAGCAAAACACTCCCACGTCCGATTTCTCAAAATGTCGTCGACCTCCCTCATGTAGACCCATCCTTGAAAGGTGGTGGCGGAGATGGCACATATGAAGATATGGAACCGCGTGTAAGACAGCTCGAAACCGATATGGCTTACATAAAGGGTAAGCTTGAGGACATGCCAACAAAGGACTGGATGACAACCCGCCTCATCTGGGTTCTTGGCGCTTTTGTCGTGATTTCTGGCGTTATCCAAGTCATCATCGAAAAGATTTAGGATTAGCTTTAAGGCTGTCGATTTAACCCCGCCCTGACGGGGTTTTTTCATTGCGCGCCGGAGTTTCCTCACACTTCAGCTGGCATTCCCCTACTGAGGGAAACGCCCGACCGCTTCGTCAAAGGACAGTTGCACAAGGAACTCGATGAACTCACGCAATTCCTGGCCCTGCAACTCTGTCGCAGTGTCGATCAGTGCTGACATGTATCGGCTGTGCGACCACTCTTTTGCCTTAGAACTGATATTGCTTAAAAGCGCGCGGATCTCTTCATCAGGTGTCATTTCATCCTCCTACGGGTTGCGCGGAATTTTCATAAAATGTGTATCGATGCCCTATGATAATGAAGAAGGTGTGCTGTCCTATTTGCTTTTCTTTCTTGTGTAAGCCGTTAATCTTAAAACGCTAAAATCAAGAGGTATTTTGAATGGAAATTTTACTCGTAGTTTGGCTGCTGTGTGCAGGTATTAGTTATATGGTTGCCCGGGATCGAGCACCGTCAAAGGCAGGATTGGCCGCGCTACTCGGTTTCTTTCTGGGGCCGATAGGGGTTCTCATCACCTTCTTTCTGAAGGATTAACAACCCAACCTCACGCCGGTCATTGATTTAGCCCCCGATTTCCGGGGGCTTTTTCTTTGGTGAGTCTCCAAGCCGGTGCCACGAGTAGAATCTGCGCGAGTTTCCCTGACATTTCCAAGGATAGGCAGGCACTGATTCTGTTTTTATTTACCAACACCTCGCCTTCTGTCTAACTTTTTTTAGACTTTTGTCTTGTATTTAGACTTGTGTCTAATTATTGTCTCTCTTGTGACACGAAGGAGGACGGACATGCTTACAGCCGTAAACAGCGACAGAGTTTGCCCGGAATGCGGAGGGCACGGCCTAGTCAATATGGGCCCCACCCTGCGCAGCGGAGCGAGTGTTCACGAGCGCTGTGACTGCCAGCCGATCCAATCCGAAACCGATCAGGACTACTTTGCTCGACGCGCTCTTGAAGCGAACGACGAGGCAGATCGGTTGATGGCCCTCCGTGAAACAAAACGCGCCGCAGTTACGGCGTTGGCAGCGGAGTGATCGTCATGGCTTTTCGTTTCAAAAACTCCGTTTACAAAACTTGGGATGGCCGAATTTGCGATGATGCAAATGACCTTCACTACTCCGCGTCAACCAACAAAATCTATGATCGCCACAACCGCTTCCCACCTGTCGAGGTCACTTCGACGGTATGGAACGCGATGGTCAAAGCGTGCGCAATCTACAACCGCGAAGTCACGTCATGAAACGCTGCATCCAGATTGGCGGGACGAACGGTCCCATCACGCAGGGCGAGCTTTGCCGCGCTTGGGAAGAGCCTGTCCGCCGCCCGCCTTTGTTTGAATTGAAGCAACAGCGCCGCGCGACGGTGGAAGTCGATGACCAAGAGCGCACCGGCGATCTGATCCCGAGTGCTCGCCATGGGGAGACTGTTCAGTGAGTGATTATGGAGATTTCTGCCGCGCTCAACGCATTGAGCGTCAAGAGCTTCGCAGGTTCTGGCATGAGTGCCCTCACTGCGCTGTTCGTTTTGGAACTGGCACCAGCGTAGCGCCCGGATCGAAGTGTCGGAATTGCGACTGGATTGCACCGGGCACACGTGGCGATGATCGGCGCTCAGTCGAAGCCATGAAGCGGAAGCAGGAAGAACTGAGAACTGCGATTCAAAAGAAAAAGGAACGCGATTTCGAATTCGAGTGCCCGTACTGCGACCGGAAGTTCAAGAACCCGTTCAATCGCGGCCAGCATGTTCAGAAAGTTCATGCGGAGATTCATGAAGAACGACGCGTGAAAATGGGCAAGCGCAAGACCTTCGAGACGGAGGTCACGTCATGACCCGCACCTCCTCATCCCTTAACGCCGACCGGCCCCTGGCCACTCAAACCCACGGAACCACCTTCCGGTCGGAATGCGCGCAGCCCATCACCAGTGTGAAGGGTAACGAGTACGGCTGCGCGTCCGAGAGTGATCCCCTGACCTCTTCCCCAGGGGATCACTCTCAAGAATCCAACTCAGAAAGCCCGGAAATCCCACGCTATTCAACGGGGGAAATCCTTGGGGTTTACGCGATCTGCGTGGCTCTCGGTTTTGCAGCGATGGCGCTGGCCCACGTGAAACTAGAGCGCGACCTTGATGTGAATTGGGAGCGGATCAATGACTGACATCCGCATTATTCCCGACATGACCCACAGCTTTGTAGACGATACTCCCGTTCCACTCGGCGCCTATTTGGCAGGCGGTTTGCGGTCGGGTCTGCGCGAGGCTGCGCTGATCGCTGCCCTACTCACTCTCCTACACGTTTTCTTGCCTGTGTCCGTACCGGGCGAGGAAAGCCTCGGCGGACGTCACCTATCCACCCAGATAGCCGCCGAGGCACCTAAATGAGACGCCCGTCCACATACGCCGAGATCTACGCGTGGCATCGGGCGTGTCTCGCGGGTGAGCGTCCTGCCACCTACGAAGATGAAGTCCAATGTGGCTGGTTCAGGACACGCATGGTTCGCGGTGGGCCATGGGTTCCCGCCCGCATCTGGCTAACGCGGGTTATCGACATCGAAACCGGCGAGCTGGCCGAGGATGAGACCTACCATGCAGCGATGGACGGTGAATTGCGTGATCCGATCACTGTTTGGAATCGCTGCAACGGCAACCCGATCAGCAAAGAACAATTCGAGGAACTTTGCACCTTGCGTGAGCGCATGCCGTCGATGGCCGCGACCCACGTTCATTTCAACCTTTCAGAAAGAGCAATGAGACCATGACACAGTTCGTAGCCGTTAAGTTCAACCCCGAACACAGCCGCACCTACACCTACGCCAACAATGGCGAACTGGTGGGACCAGGTGACCGCGTGAATGTCCTGACACCGCAAGGTGAAAAGACCGTCGTGGTGGATTCCGTGACGGACGAGGTGCCACCCTTCGCGTGTAAGGAAATCCTCGGAAAGTTCATTCCGGAGGCCACGGCCAATGAATGATCTGTCCAACACCCCCGCAGGTATCGGAGATAACAAGCCTCCCGTTTATGACCCTGAGATTTACGGCGGCTTTGAAAACCGTGTCCGTGATTTCTCAGACGCCGCCGCCGAATGGAAAGAACGCGGTGCTATCGAGAATGAGGAAACCGCCGAAAAAGCCAACGATTTCATAAACGGCGCACGAAAACTGTTCAAAGAGATCGAGGACCAGCGCGTAGTTGAAAAGAAACCGCACCTCGACGCCGGTCGTTCCATAGATGCCGACTTCAAGAAACTGACCACAGTGATTGAGACCGCGGTCAAGTGGGTCAAAGAACCCCTGCAAGCATTTATGCAAGAGCAGGAACGTCTTGAAGCCGAGCGGAAGGCCGAAGAGGAACGGAAAGCCCGCGAAGAAGCTGAAGCCGCCGCACGCGCTCAAGCCGCCGCTGAAAGCCGCAACGACATCATGGGTATGGAACAGGCCAAAGCCGCTGAAGAAGAAGCCCAACAGCGTGCGGAAGACGCTCAGAAGGTCGAAACGGCCAAAGTGGGTTCTGCAACCGGTGGCGGCCGCCGAACAGCCATGCGGACAGTTCGCAAAGCCGAGATCACCAACATCAACTCAGCCATGCTCCACTACCGGGAACACCCGGAAATGACGGCGCTGCTTAAGCGCCTGGCTGATGCCGACATTCGCGCATCCAAGGGCGCAGACATCACTATTCCCGGTTTCAAGATTACCAGTGAAAGGAAATTGTAATGGCTCAGGCCGTCGCTAAATTACCTCTTCGTCAAGTTCAAAACGTTCAACAACTCCTGATGAACGACATGGCGCGCGAACAGTTGGCAATGGTAGCCGCTGAACACATGAAGCCAGAACGCATGATGCGGATCATGGCTCAATCCATTCGCAAGACACCCAAACTAGGCCAGTGTGAACCACTATCCCTGCTGGGCGCGATGATGGCTTGCGCGTCCCTCGGATTGGAGCCGGGCGGCCCTGATGGACACGCCTACCTCTTGCCGTTCGAAAACAAGCGAAAGGGTATTACAGAGGTTCAACTGATCATCGGATACAAAGGCTATCTGGCTCGCGCGTGGCGATCTGGTATCGTCAAATCCATTCAGGTGGGCATTCACTACAGCGACGACGAGCATTGGCTGTTTCGCAAGGGAAGCGACGCGATCCTCGAACACGTCGAAGGCCCGCAGGAAGGCGAGAAACTACACGCCTACTGCATCGTGAAAGTGGTCAACGGCGGTCTTGAAGGCGAGATCGTGACCTGCCTGCCCTGGAAGCAAATCCTCAAAACTCGCGACACCTCGAACGGCTGGAAAACTGCTGTTCACTTCAACAAGACCAAAGACAGCCCGTGGTTCACGCACGAGGACGCGATGGCTATCAAGACCGCCGTCCGCAAGACCGCGCAAAGTGGCCTACTGCCGATGTCCTCCGACTACGTCAACATGGACGGTGTGGATGATGGAAAATCTGATTTCCGCTCCTTCGCCATGGACCCGACCGGTGGCCTAATGGGCTCAGACGACGGCGTGACCATCGAAGGCGAAGCCACCGAGGCAGATCAACCCGAAACGAACGAGGGCAGTGAGCCCGAGCAGAAGCCGGAAGCCAAGCAGGACGAGGCCCCGAAGGCGGAGACTAAGAAGAAAGCCGCCAAGAAGGACAAACCGGCAGAGAAAGAGGCCGAGCAGCCTCAAGAAGAGCAGACCGGACCCAGTGACGAGGAAATGTCCGCCAAGCTGGTCGGATTGATCAAAGACGAGCTCGAGAACGCCACAGACCTGGGCGACGTCGAGGGCGTCATGGAGCTTTACGGCGAGCAGGTCGAACAGATGAAGGGCACGCCCTTCTTTGACCAGATCCAAGAGGCCGCAGACGAGCGCCGGGAGAAACTGGCATGAACTCGGCCGAACTCTTTGAGCAAATCGACGCGGATCCGGTTGTGGCGTTTGCCCGCCACACCGGACGCCCCACAGCAGTCCTTTCTCGTTTGCCTGACTACATGCGCCCCGGGTTGGTTCGATTTGTCCTGCTAGGGATCGTACCCGGTTCCTTTCTGCGCGCCGTTCTTTCGGACGAACCAGAAATTGCACGTGTCCGCGCGGATTCAACGAACAAAGGTCTGCTGGATCGTTATCGGGATTTTCTGGAATTAGAAGCACCGGACGATTGCTGGGGATCATCTGAAAAGGTGCGTGCCTGGCACGAACGCGGCGGTCTGTTGGGAAAGGTTGCTGCCTGATGTCCGTCGACCTGCTCAACGAACGCCCCTTGCCCACGGAGATTGATGGGCGTTGGTGGATGCCGATGGAATACACCGAGCAGGTCGAGAACGCACTGCGGGAAGACATGCGCGAGAAATCAGCGCTGCGGGGCTACATGGCTGAAATCAACAAGCTGTGGCAGAACATCCCCGAGAAATTCGAAAGCGCCTCCTGGGCACAGTCATCTGATACCTTCCGCAAATTTGGACTTATCAAAACCGGATATTGCGACGTTTCTATAGACTGCTTTGCCACCCCCGAGGATGCAGTTCGCGCAGCGTCACTGGTCGGGTACATGGCGCGCATGGCTCACGGCTTCGCCATTACGCGTGCCAAGGGCGATATTGTTGAGTGCATCACTCCACACAGCCAAAGTCTCAAAGACATGGGTAAAGACGAGTTCAAGGCATCAAAAAATGCCGTTCTCGATTTTTGCCGCGGAATCGTGGGGGTGACGGAATGAGCAAGCCCCGTGAAATCCATTGCTGCGGTTGCAACAAAAAGATCAACGCCCGGCTGACTAATGGCGCTGAGATTTACCCGCACCGAAAAGACCTTTCAGGGTTGCCGTTCTGGAAGTGTGACATCTGTGGCAATTTCGTAGGCTGCCACCACAAAACTAAAGATCGGACACGCCCTCTAGGCTGCATCCCTACCCCAGCCATCAAGAATGCGCGTCAGCACATACACAAACTCTTGGACCCGATCTGGAAGCGCGGCGATATCAAGCGCACCGATCTCTACGGGATGATTGCTAAAAGGTTGGGTCGCAAAACCTACCACACCGCAAACATCCGCAGCGTTGAAGAAGGTCGTGAAGTCTATCGCATCGTCCTCGCCATAGAGTCCGAGCTGAACGGCGAGGTGATCGAATGACCCGTCGTCGCATGTCCACAACCCGCCGCGCCCGCATTTTCCAAGCGGCAAACGGCATCTGCCACATCTGCAAACAACCGATCGATGGAACGCGCGAGAGATGGGAGGCCGAGCATATCATTCCGCTTGAGGTAAGCCGGGATGACTCAGACGACAACCTGCGCCCGGCACATGTGCGCTGCCACAAATCGAAGACCAAAGAAGACGCGGCAGTAATTGCCAAGTGCAAGCGCGTCGAGGCGAAGCACAACGGGACATTCCGAACAGGAAGCCCCCTGCCCGGCGGCAAAGACGACAAATTCAAGCGCAAGATCGGCGGCGGTGTCGTTCTGCGAGACGAGGATTGAACACCCAGCAATCCCACCAATCCCTTCCCGTTGTGAGTGACAGCGGGAAGGGGGAGCAAAAAACCAAAACAAAGGAGAAAACCATGAAACCAGTTTTAATTACGACAAAGCATCGCGGCGTATTTGCGGGGCTTGTATCCGAAGGTCAGGACATGTCGGCGCGATCCATGCCTCTCTATCAGGCTCGCATGGCGATCTATTGGGGAACATCCAAGGGCGTAATGCAATTAGCTGAGACCGGGCCAACAGCTAAGAGCAGGATTAGCGCCACTGCAGATGTCCCGATGCTCAACGATATCACCGCAGTTTTTTCAATCACCGAAGAGGCGTGGGAAAAATGGAAAAGCGCCTAATCACAGCGGATGACCTCGTTTCCGGGGGCTGCTGTCGCGATGGCGTCATGGAGTCAGCTTCACCAGATTGGCCGGCTGCGTTTACCGAATCCGAAGCCCTTAAAGAAGCCTCTAAGCGTGGAGAAAAATCACTTGTGATGCGCGCGCTGAAACTGGACGGCTACGGCTACGGCAACGGCTACGGCTACGGCTACGGCAACGGCAACGGCGACGGCAACGGCAACGGCTACGGCGACGGCAACGGCTACGGCTACGGCTACGGCTACGGCGACGGCTACGGCGACGGCTACGGCGACGGCAACGGCAACGGCGACGGCGACGGCAACGGCAACGGCTACGGCGACGGCAACGGCAACGGCGACGGCGACGGCGACGGCAACGGCTACTGACTTCTCTTTCTGGGCCTCAGCAATGGGGTCCAGCGACGGAAAGCAGGAGAGACGGATGCAAATCGAGACAATCGAAGACCTGAACAATGTCGATGATGGAGCACGCATTAAGCTGACCCCGAATTCGCTTAACCCCATTCACAGCAAGCCGGTAATGGCGACGTTTTCAGGCGGCTATTTCATTTGTGACGGCAGCAATCCGATGGATGGGCCGGACTACTACTTCCGTGACGTCTTCCAATTTAATGACAAGATCGAAGTTGTCGCATGACCCAAGCATTTCCCCTCCAATGGCCGCACGGTCGCGCACGAACCAAATCCCGCAGGGATAGCGGTTTTCGCGTGAAGCCCACCCAGGCATTCGAAGAGATGATGCAGGAGCTGGGCCGGTTCAGCGCAAAAGGCGTGGTCGTATCCTCCAACATCCCGACGCGGCGCGACGGAACACCCTACCGCGACGGCCTGACCGAGTTGCTGGAAGATCCCGGCGTGGCGGTGTTCTTCACTAAAGGCAAGCGCCTGATCTGTCTGCCTTGCGACACCTACCGCCGTCCGTGGGAAAACTGCCGCGCAATTGGCAAAGCCGTCGAGGCGTTGCGGGCGATGGAACGTCACGGCGCGCAGCAGATCCTTGACCAAGCCTTCGAAGGATTCACCGCCCTGCCCGCCCCTGACAGCATGTCTGATGCTCCGGACAAGGCGTGGTGGCTGGTTCTCGGTCTGGATTCCGGAGCGAACACAGATGCGATCCGAGCCGCGTACAAGAAACGAGCACGCGAAGCCGGTGGAGCATCCGTTGAACTGAATACCGCCAAGGAAGCCGGACTCAAGGCGCGAGGTTCCGCATGACCCAGCAGACCAAGATAGAGTGGACCGCCCCCGCAGCGCTGATGGGGGGAGAAGGATGAACGTCACCCTGCTAGACGAAGGCACTCGCAAGGCCAGAAAGCGACACCAGTGCTTTGATTGCTACGCGTCAATTCGACCGGGCGAAGAGTACAGGTTCTCTACCTGCCTAAATGACGGGTCAGTTTATACACTGGCTCACCACTCGGACTGCTACAGCGCTTCTGATTTCTACCGAAACTTTCACGAATTGGATGTCTGGAGCTTTGACATGGAAGGCATCCCCCCTCTGGCGGACATGATCAGAGATGCGGGGGAATTCAAAGCAGACATGTGGTTGCTACGCGGTCACTTCCCACACGTAGTCTGCCGCCTGGAGTTCTTCGAACAGATAGCTGCGATCCGGGTCAACGAATGGGAGTGCCCGCAATGACCGACTTCCCCACCCTCCCCGAGCGCGCCTTGTCGATCCGCCAGCCATTTGAACCGGAGCATCAATCATGAACGACCACCCTATTCTTTTCTCTGGCCCGATGGTCCGCGCCCTGCTCGACGGGCGCAAAACCCAGACACGGCGCATTTTGGGCGACAAACAATGCAAACGTGTCTGTGATGTTTCGCCCGAGGAACTAGAGACATTGGATCAGATGGGCTGGAACATCTCCGACAGTGATACTTGTATCGGAGATTGGCTGTTCAAAGTCCCTGTTAATGTGGGCCATCGCCTCTGGGTGCGCGAGACATGGCAAGCGCACGGTTGGGCAACAGATTGCGTGACGATCCGTTACAGAGCGGAAGAAAAAACAAAGGGCTTCACTGCCCAGATCGAGCAAATCCCCTACCCCAAAGGCGACAAGAACGCTTTCAAGTTTGTTGCTTGCAAAGGTCCAAACCATTGGCGGCCGGGTATCCATATGTTCCGCTGGGCGTCCCGCCTGACCCTGACCGTGACCGACGTGCGGGTGCAGCGTTTGCAGAAGATCAGCGAACCTGACGCGCTGGCCGAGGGTTGCACCGATGGGTCCGTGCAAGATCAGATTTCTGGGATTGAAGAGGGTTGGTCGGCACGATCAAGTTTTCGCAACCTCTGGGACAGCCTGAACGAAAAGCGCGGCTTTGGCTGGGACACTAACCCTTGGGTCGCCGCCTACACCTTCACCGTCCATCAAGAGAACATCGACCAGATGGAGGCAGCATGAGCATCCCCGTTAAAGGCGCTCTCGGCCTGTTCCGCTGGCGCAATAACCTGGAACGGGGGACGGTATGACAGACAGCAGAACCATTGCCGCGCTCTACGTGCAGAAAGGCGGATGCTACTTCGACCTTCCGGGGGTCGATCCTTGGGACGAAGAACGGGACGCGCGTATGTATCTGGGGCCGTGGCCAGTAATCACACATTCGCCGTGTCAGCGGTATGGGCGGTTTTGGAAGGGCCAGCCGGGAAACATCAACAAAGGCATTGTCGAACGCAAGGGAGATGACAAAGGCTGTTTCAAGTCTGCGCTGTTTGACGTGAGACGCTGGGGCGGTGTCATGGAACACCCTTGGGGCAGCCACGCATGGCCGATGTTCGGATTAAACAAGCCGCCAAGAACAGGCGGCTGGATCAGGGCCGATGAACACGGTTGGACCTGCTGCGTAGAGCAAGGACAGTATGGTCACTACCACCCGAAACCAACGCTCCTATACGCCGTTGGCGTTGATCCCCTGCCCGAGCTTCGGTGGGGCGTGACGAAGGTTCGGGATGAGGATTTTCCGGCCGAGGTCGTAGCCAGGCACGGTATCGAATACTGCCGCAAGGCTGGCCTCATGGCCTTCAAGGGTGGTGGCAGGGACAGCACAGCCCGGATCGCCACACCCGTCGAGTTTCGGGACCTTCTTATCTCAATGGCTCGATCCGTTTTCGCAACCCGAACCAACACAGGGGAGCTTGTTTGATGCCTTCTGAACCCACCAACAGCATGACTGAGCAGCCGTATGACGACTTCGGAGAATGGGTCGATTGCTGGGACTGCGGCGGCGAAGGTGAATACAGCGACATGTGCCAGTGCGAAGACTTCGAAGACATTTGCTGCTGCGCCACGCCGACACCAAAGCGTTGTTCGACCTGCAAGGGAAAAGGTGGATGGACCCTAACGGAAGGAAAGGCAAAGCAATGACTGACACACGCCGGGAAGCGATAGCGGTGAAACCTTTGGTTTGGTCCCATCGACCAGACGATCCAGACAACACCACGTGTGCCGACACCACCTATGGAAGATACAAGGTCGTTCATCGGGGTGAATACGGGTATGGGCTAATACGTCCGGGGGATAAGTCGCCCGATAGCTATCATGAGTACGTTGATGACGCCTGCGACGAAGCATGGCACCAACATCAAAAGCGTATCCTACCCGCCCTCACCCCTGCACCAGAGGCCGACGTTTCCATTCTGACAATGAAGCTGTCAGGAAACCGAGAGGAACATTGGGTTCGGATCACACACGATGGCCGCACGTTCGATGTTCGCAAGTATGGCGGAGAGTATCTGAACCGGGCAGAATACGAGCGCGACACGTTACGGCATGTCCTGTTGGGCGAACCTAAGCCGGATTTAATGGACCCGATTTACGCGGACCCGGCACCCGGTGCAGAGCCTGCCACGGAAGGTCATTTGGCCAGAAATCAGCCATGCGGTTGCATAGTCTGCTACTGCGAAGACGATGAGCAGTGTCAGGGCTGTGGGGCAAAGAGCTGTGGAAACCATCCGGTAGGTGAAATTCCGAACCCGGTTTACGAAGCTCCCGCCACGGAACAGCCGAGCGTGAAGGACGCGGCGATTACCGCAGCAAAGGACGGAATTGCTCAAGCTGTTTTAAACGCGGACGATGTTTGGGCGGACTACGGAGGTGGCTACAGAATTCACCTGTCATTTGGTTCAAGGTCGGATCACACCGCGCATCATTTCGCCACCCTGCGTTCCCTAGCACAGGGAGATGAGTGATGGCTCTCCCCTATGATGTCGCCCGCTGCCCCAACGAAAATTGCCACCTGAGCAATCAGTGCCTGCGGTGGCTTTCACCCGGCAACTTCAACGGTCAGCTTTTCGCAGATTTTCCAGTTCCCAAGGATGGGCAGACTTGCAGTCACCAAATCCCCGTTTCGGAGGACCCCACCCCATGACCAATGACAGTACATCGCCAGACCTGATTGATCGGTTGCGGGCATACTCTCACGATTACCCGTGTATCCACTGTGAAAGCCCTGTTTTGGAAGTGAACAGCAGGGGGCAAGCAATCTGCGTTCGCTGCTTGGGGGAAAACCCGATTGACGTAAAAGGTCGGACAATATCGGAAGCCGCCGACGCCCTCGAAGCAGCACAGGCACGTATTGCGGAGTTGGAGCGCGAGAACGCCATCATTCAGGCCGCGAAATCCGGCGTCACCTATGTTTGCCCTGAGTGCGACATAGCGGGTTGCAAGCACGTCCGCGCAGCACTGGAGGGCAAGTGATGACTAACCTGATACTGAAAACAGGCGCACTGCCTTATGAGGATGGGTCGGGCTTTGAGGTGGAAATTGTCGTCGAAGGTCCCAACACCCACTTTTCAAGCGTCCGTTTGGAACTGAACCCGGACACAGAGTTTTGCAGCTTTGACTTGGATAAATGGCCGGAGGTGCGCGCCGCAATAGACCGCGCCGTTCACGCCTATCAACTGCTTAAGATGCCCCCACCCCCACGAGTTGAGAGAGAACGGATAGAGAGGAACGGACATGAAACCACAGCGCGGCGAAAAGTTCTTTTGGCGCGGAGATTGGGCCAAGGTCATGACGTTCTGTGACGGCTATGTGATGGCTCGAAAGAAGGGTGCGATGCCCTTCGTGATTTCCCAAAAGGAATGGGCGTCCTGCCCGCAATCAGAAAGTGTCGGATAGAGAGGAACGGACGGATGCCAATTGTCACACAGAAGTGGACACACAACCTGACTTGTATGCAGCAAACCGTGTTGCTGACTGCGGTTCGTGGTCCCGATGGCGTAGCAAAGTACCACCCGTGCAAGTTTCTGATCCGCTGGTTTCGTCGCTGCGTTTTACTTGGCGCGCTGGATCACAATGTCTTTGAAAACCCTTATGATCCCAGAGGTGGTTCTTTCACTGGCCCCAGCTACGAATGGCCTCCGGGCCTAGATCACGACTGGACCGAGAAGATGAACTCGGTTGTTGAAAGATACCTGCAAAGCCTGGACGAGTTGCCACACCACTTCCAACTGCATTTCATGCACGCGGCTGAGATCATTGGGTACAAGCACCCAGATTTGAAAGTTCGGGATTGGTGGAACTGGCTCTATCGCGAACTTGTCAAGGATATGCATCTGTCGCCGGAGACAGAGGAAGAGCTCGATTATCGCCTCGGGGATAGCGAGGAACAGTGGCGCGCTACAAGCTCAGTAGCCACTCAGGCCTAGGCCCCCACCATGTCCCCGCTCTACGTCAAAGAACACAGGAAAAGGAGGGTAAGATGACGCCAGCAAAACCCTACACACCAGACGACCTTGCCAACCGCTGGGGATGCTCCGGTGAGACCGTCCGTCAAATGGCCAAACGTGGCGAATTGAGATTTTTTCGCGTCGGGCGCATGATCCGCATACCTATCGACGCTGTGGAGGAGTACGAATCATGCCGGACATCAAGCTTGGACACCTGCGCGGCGGATTCTGCGTCTACTGGACAAACGATGACGGCAAGCGAGCCCGTCATAAGCTTAACGCACGCACCGCGAAGGAAGCAGAAGCGGAAGCAATAGACCTTTACCGCCGGAAAGCCCACACGGCCAAAGGGCAGACGGTCAAAGAGCTATGGGATAACTATCTCAAAGACCGCAGCGGCAGATCTATCGCTGAGACCATGAAGTACACAGGCAAGGCCGTTCTTCCCCATTTCGGATCACTCCGACCCGACCAGATATCCGCCGACCACAGCCGTAGCTACGCGGACAGCAGGCGCAAGGCGGGGATCAAGGATGGCTCCATCTGGACCGAACTTGGGCACCTGCGCTCTGTCATGAATTGGGCTTACAAGCACGGGATGATTGATCGAGCGCCGGTCATCGAACGCCCCTCAAAGCCCGCACCGAAAGAAAGATACCTCACCAGATCCGAAATCGACCGGCTCCTATCGGTCAAGTGCGAACCGCATATTCGCCTCGCTATGATCTTGATGCTTTCCACCGCGGCGCGCGTTGGCGCAATCCTGGAATTGACATGGGATCGTGTCGATATGGACAGAGGTCAAATCAATCTGCGCGCAGGCGATACGCAAACTCGAAAAGGCCGCGCAGTCGTACCAATCAACTCCGGCCTTCGCGCCGCCCTGCAGGAAGCCAGGAAGGCAGCCCTGAGCGATTACGTCATTGAATGGGCTGGTGGCCCTGTGAAGAGTGTCCGGAAGGGCATCGTGAACGCGGCACAACGTGCAGAGGTCCCCGAAGTCAGCCCCCATGTTTTCCGACACACAGCAGCAGTTCACATGGCCGAGGCAGGCGTGCCAATGAGCGAGATTAGTCAGTACCTTGGGCATTCGAACGTTCAGGTCACGGAGCGTGTTTACGCCCGCTATAGCCCCGATCACCTACGCAGAGCGGCAGATGTCGTGGACTTCACCGCCGTTCGAGGTGTCAGTTAATCTTTCCATGGTTTTCATGGAACCCATGTTCGCGTTCTGCATTTTCACGTGCCCTTACCGCTTCAGCATAGGTTCTAAATCTACCAAGGAACTTCTTCTTCCCGTTGATTTTAAGGTAGGCCTCCCACCTTGCCGGGCAAAAACTGACACCGACCCTCGAGAACTTGCCACCGATGCCCCCGCTTCGGTTCATCGAGTTTTCCACGCTGGTGACAACCCGCAGGTTCTGAATTCGGTTGTCCGTCCGAACATGGTTGATGTGATCGATCTCATTGTCAGGCCACTCCCCGAAGTGCATGGCCCAAATTACTCGATGAGAGCGGTACTTTACGCCATCAATCTGACCAATGAGATAACCCTTATTGTCTGTGGTCGCGAATGCTCTTGTGCCGGCATGCGCAGAGTTCCATCTGTGCGCTGCTATATCTCGCGATACTTTCGTTGCATTAAAGTGGCTCGGTGGGCGGTCTCTCCAGATCAGAAGCCCTAGATCGGCATCGCAAAACAGGCACTCGTGTAGGTAATCAACAGAAACGGTCATCTTCTTTTTATATTCGGTTTACGAAGCGTTCTCCAGTTCACTGAACTGGAACACGCTGGACAAACCCGGAATCATTGGCGAACACCCCTGATAAGAAGTGCGCCTTTGACGAGATATCAATATCTTGGCGAGAGGCATCTTTTTTCACATCGAAGATGTCAGGAGTTCAAATCTCTTATCACCCACCATTCCCTGCATGAAATTTTACTGAAGACCGGCAGGCTTGCCACAGCGCGTTTTTAGAGACTATCGTGACCCATTTGGCCCAAAAAAAACGGCCACACGCGGAGGCTTAGGTCACCATGACGGGTTTAAAGCGGGACATAGGCCTTTTAGGACTGACTTTCATTTCAGTCGGAGGAATCATTGGTTCGGGGTGGCTTTTCGGTCCCCTACTCGCGGTTCAACATGCGGGGCCTGCGGCCGTAGTCTCGTGGATTATTGGCGCGGTTGCCATGTTCATTTTGGCAATCACCTTCGCAGAGATTTCCGCCATGCTTCCGATTCCGGGCGGGATTGCGCGTGTGCCACAGTTTTCGCACGGCAACATCGTGTCGATGGCTATGGGGTGGACCGCCTGGATCGGGTACAACACCACAGCGCCCATCGAAGTAGAGGCCATGCTGAAATACCTCGCTCCTTATGCGCCTTGGCTGCATACGGTGGAAACCGGCGATCTGACCGGGGCCGGAGTATTTGTCACGTTGGTCTTCATGCTGCTTTTCGTTGCGGTGAATGCGCTTGGCGTCAAGTTTTTCACGCGGGTAAACGCAGCACTTACGTGGGCCAAGATTGCCATACCTGTCATCCTTTCCGTTTTGCTTATCGCCAGTCGTTTCAAGGTTGAAAACTTCACGCAGCCAGATGGATTTGCACCCTACGGCTTGCAAGGAATTATGGCCGCAGTTTCAACTGGAGGCGTTATTTTCTCGTTCATTGGATTTCGCCATGTGGTTGATATGGCCGGAGAAGTTCGAAATCCAAAGTTTGCCATTCCGGCTGCTTTGGTTTTGTCGATTGTCTTGTGCGCCGCCATCTACCTTGGTCTGCAAGTGGCTTTCATTGGTGCGCTGGACCCATCCATGCTTTCCAAAGGGTGGGCACAACTGAGTTTTGGTGGCGAAGGCCCTCTGGACGCAATAATCATTTCCGTCGGCTTGGTGTGGTTTTTGAGCTTGCTCAATGTCGGTTCTGTCATAGGCCCCTTCGGCAATGGGCTGGTTGCAACCGGATCGAATGCGCGTATCGCCCTCGCCCTCTCCCAAAACGGTTTCCTGCCCAAACGACTGCAGACCCTATCATCCTTTGGGATCCCGTTATGGGCGCTGGCACTGAATTTTCTGATTGGAACGCTGTTCCTGCTAACGGTGCCCTTTACCACCGTTATTGCCTTGAACGGCGCGGCCATCGTCTTGTCATTTGCCGTGGGACCGATTGCGGTCGTTTGTCTGAGGGATCTTTTACCGGATCACCCGCGGTCGATCCGCATTCCGGCCGTTCGCCTTGTCGCGCTATCGGCCTTCGCCATTGCCACGTTAATCGTCTATTGGAGCGGATGGGACACGGTCTGGCGGCTTGGTATCGCGTTGATCGTTGGCAAGGTTCTGTTGCTGGTCCGGTTCCGAGGGCGGTTGGATGAAATGGACATAACCGAAGCCTTGTGGCTCATGCCATATTTTGCCGGTCTTGGGCTAATCTCGTTCCTTGGGCAATTTGGAACCGGATCATTGAAACAGATTCCCTTTGGGTGGGATATTGTGCTTTGCACTCTGTTTTCTGCAATCATCTTCGTTCTTGCGGTGCGCTCAGCACTTTCGCAAGAAAAATTCAGGGAATACATTGCTGAAGAAGAGATACTTGATCCAAAGAAACCCGTCATTGGATTGTAGAAAAGGCGGAGCAATTGCCCCGCCTTTTTCATTCTTTCAATCCGTCTGCTTAGTGCGCAGTGGCTGACGGGCCATTGGCTTCCGGCGAGGCAGCCGCAGCTGCAGCGGCCTCCTCAGCGGCTTCGTCCCATTCAATCGGCTCCGGTGTACGAACCAGAGAATGCTCCAGAACTTCCGAGACGTGCTTGACCGGGATGATTTCCAGCCCTTCCTTTACGTTGTCCGGGATATCCGCCAGATCCTTTTCGTTTTCCTCTGGGATCAGGACCGTCTTGATCCCACCGCGCAATGCTGCCAGCAGTTTCTCTTTCAAACCGCCAATCGGCATTGCGTTCCCACGCAGTGAAACCTCACCCGTCATGGCGATGTCTTTGCGCACCGGGATACCCGTCAGAACCGAGACGATCGAAGTCACCATCGCCAGACCCGCTGACGGACCATCCTTGGGCGTCGCACCATCGGGCACGTGCACGTGGATGTCGATCTTGTCGAACTGTGGCGGCTTCACCCCGATCTTGGGGGAAATCGACCGCACATAAGACGAGGCCGCGTCGATGGATTCTTTCATCACGTCGCCCAGCTTACCGGTGGTCTTCATCCGGCCCTTGCCAGGCAGTTTGAGCGCCTCGATATGCAGCAGGTCGCCGCCGACCGAAGTCCAGGCCAAACCAGTCACAACACCGATCTGGTCATCCTGCTCGGCCAGACCATAACGGAATTTCGGGACACCCAGAAACTCATCCAGATTGTCGGGCGTGACCTTAACAGTTTCCGCTTCTTTCTTGATGATCTTGGTCAGCGACTTCCGGGCGACTTTGGCGATTTCGCGCTCAAGATTCCGTACGCCCGCTTCGCGGGTATAGGTACGGATCATCGTTTGCAGCGCCTCATCGGTCAGTTCAAATTCCTTGTCCTTCAGACCATGGTTTTTGACCTGCTTGCCGATCAGGTGTTGCTTGGCAATCTCGCTCTTTTCGTCCTCGGTGTAGCCGGCCAATGGAATGATCTCCATCCGGTCCAACAGAGGTCCGGGCATGTTGTAGCTGTTGGATGTCGTCAGGAACATCACGTTCGAGAGGTCATATTCGACCTCAAGATAGTGGTCCATGAACGTGCTGTTCTGTTCCGGGTCCAAAACTTCCAGCATCGCCGAAGCCGGGTCACCACGGAAGTCCTGCCCCATCTTGTCGATTTCATCCAACAAGATCAGCGGGTTCGTGGTTTTCGCCTTTTTCAGCGCCTGAATGATCTTGCCGGGCATAGAACCGATATAAGTCCGGCGGTGACCCCTGATCTCGGATTCGTCACGCACGCCACCCAAACTGATGCGAATGAACTCGCGCCCCGTCGCACGTGCAACCGACTTACCAAGCGAGGTTTTACCTACACCCGGAGGGCCGACAAGGCACATGATTGGGCCCTTCAGTTTTTTCGACCGCTGCTGAACAGCCAGATATTCAACGATCCGCTCTTTGACCTTTTCAAGGCCATAGTGATCGGCATCCAGAATGTCCTGCGCGCGTGCCAAGTCCTTTTTAACGCGGGACTTGGTGCCCCACGGCAGAGACAGGATCCAATCCAGATAGTTACGTACAACAGTGGCTTCGGCTGACATAGGCGACATGTTCTTGAGCTTTTTCAGCTCGCCTTCCGCCTTCTCCAGCGCTTCTTTCGACAGCTTGGTCTCGGCGATCTTGGCTTCCAGTTCCGCAACTTCGTTGCTGCCATCCTCACCATCGCCAAGCTCTTTCTGAATGGCCTTCATCTGCTCATTCAGATAGTACTCGCGCTGTGTCTTCTCCATCTGGGATTTGACCCGGGTCTTGATCTTTTTCTCGACCTGCAGGACCGACATTTCTCCCTGCATCAGGCCATAGACTTTCTCAAGCCGCTCGCTGACACTGAGAGTTTCAAGCAATTCCTGCTTTTGTTCGACCTCGATACCCAGGTGGCCCGACACAAGGTCGGCCAGTTTTGCCGGCTCGGTGGTTTCACCGACGGCCGTCAATGCTTCTTCGGGGATGTTCTTGCGCACCTTGGCATAGCGCTCAAATTCGTCCGCGACAGTGCGCAAAAGGGCTTCTGTCGTAGTCACGTCACCCGGAATTTCCGTCAGATATTCCGCACGGGCTTCGAAAAATTCTTCGTTTTCAAGGAACTCCGTGATTTGCACACGGGCCTGCCCTTCGACCAGCACCTTCACGGTGCCATCGGGAAGTTTCAGCAGCTGCAGCACATTGGCCAGAACGCCGGACTGGTAAATACCGTCCTCATCCGGATCATCTACACCAGGATCGATCTGACTGGACAAAAGAATTTGTTTGTCATCCTGCATCACCTCTTCCAGCGCGCGGACCGATTTGTCTCGGCCTACGAAGAGCGGCACGATCATATGCGGAAACACCACAATATCGCGCAGCGGCAGGACGGGGTACGAGGAATTCAGAGGCTCTTGCATGCTCTATCCTTATCATTGGCAAGACGGCGCTTGTCCCTCATCGAGGCAACACTTGGCCATCTCCTGTCTTGGACGATAAAGGTGGGGCCTCATCGCCCTTTTTCAACCTTACCGCCGTGTATCGTGTTTCAGCATGAACCGAGGTTTTCGGGACTGCAAGACGTCCTGGGAACATATCCACCGAAATTAGCGCGGCATGCATAGGCATTGCGCAATTCAACGGTCAGAACACCCGCTGCACCGCCCGGGACAGAAAAAACCCGTGGCCGTCCATGTTGCGACACTCCAGACCTTTCGTTGAAGAACTGCAAGTGAATCCACCAAACCGACCAGTGACGCCATATTCCGCACGATCAAATCCGTCTTGGTTCCGATTCAGCGGCTGGCACAGCATTTCCACAGGGCCAGTGTTGAACATCAGGAAATCATGCCCCCAGTCAGATTGGCAATTCGACGGGCGTGGCATCGCCGGTGGGCCATGTTTTTCTATGATGGTGCACTGGATATCCGAGGACTGTGCACTTTCCCCAACCGAGCACTGAATATTTTCGGATGGGGTTTCAAAGGTCCAGACGTCTGAAATGGCAGGTGTCGCGCAGAAAATTGCTGCGCCGAGAACAACGCGAAACATGAAAACACTCCGGGTTACGAACTAAAATAGCATTGCTTGAAGTGGCCCCAGAATACCGGAAAGCCACGCAATTGTCACCCGGAGGGGTAAGTTACAAAGGCTCGATATCGCCCTGTGCCCGCTTCGCGTGAAACTCAGTCTGCCACGCGTCAAAGGTGCCTGCGGCAATCGCGTCGCGCATGCCCTGCATGATTTCCTGAAAGTAATGCAGGTTATGCCAGGTCAGCAACATGCCCGAGATCATCTCATTGGCGCGGAACACATGGTGCAGATAGGCGCGCGAATAATTCGAGCAGGCCGGACATGTGCAGTCTTCATCCAGCGGGCGCGGGTCGTCCGCATGGCGGGCATTCTTGATGTTCACCACGCCATAACGGGTGAACACCTGACCTGTACGACCCGAGCGGGACGGCAGGACGCAATCCATCATGTCGATCCCCCGCGCCACCGCACCGACAATATCGTCCGGCTTTCCAACACCCATCAGATAACGTGGCTTGTCAGCAGGCAGAAAATCTGGGGCGTAGTCGAGACAGTCAAACATGGCCTCTTGCCCCTCGCCCACAGCCAGACCACCAACGGCATATCCTTCGAAACCGATGGACTTCAGAGCCTCGGCGCTTTCTTCGCGCAGGTCCTGCTCAAGGCCACCTTGCATGATGCCAAACAAGGCATGACCCGGACGGTCCCCAAACGCGTCGCGAGACCGTTCAGCCCACCGCATCGACAAACGCATGGATTCGGCAATGCGGTCTCGGTCGGCGGGCAGTGCAGGACATTCGTCAAAGCACATCACGATATCCGAACCTAAAAGGCGCTGTATCTCCATTGACCGTTCAGGCGTCAACTCGTGCTTTGATCCATCAATATGAGATTTGAAGGTCACGCCCTTTTCGGTCAGCTTGCGCAGACCGGCGAGCGACATGACCTGAAAGCCCCCCGAATCCGTCAGAATGGGCCGGTCCCAGTTCATGAACTTGTGCAACCCGCCCAGACGGTCGATCCGTTCCGCCGTCGGACGAAGCATCAGGTGATAAGTGTTGCCAAGCAGAATATCCGCCCCAGTGGCGCGAACACTTTCCGGCATCATCGCTTTGACCGTGGCCGCTGTTCCCACGGGCATGAATGCCGGTGTTCGCACTTCGCCACGCGGTGTATTGATCACACCGGTACGGGCCTTGCCGTCAGTGGCCTTCAGTTCAAATGAAAACTTCTGGGTCATGTCATCGCCTTCGGATCGCCGAACCGGGCAGGCTTTGCCCGATCCATTCGGTCTTTGCAACCCGTCAGGGCAAGGACGCAACGCGTTCGGTAAACAGGTGCACGACCCCTGCCCCATCCACATCGCGACAAACACGAACCACGGGACGATCCGGATCAGGTTGCGTCGCACCCATCCGATCACCTTCCGTTACAACACGCAGCCCCGTTTCGACCATGTCGAACATGGCGCCATGAGAACAGGCGATTACGGCGGTTGAATCGTGCAGGCCGCATCCCTCTAAACCGCCGACCTCCTTGTAGAACTTCAGACAAAAGCGAGAGATGTCGCGCAGGAAAGACCCCATGTCAGTTGATCTTTGTGCCAGCGCTTCAAAATCTGCTGTCTCGTAAAGCGTTTTCAGTGTGACATCCAACCCCACAAGAACAGTCTGGGGCGGAGCTGAAAAGACCTCCTCAGCGGCAAGGGCATCGTGGTAGATATTGGCTTCGGCATGTTCGGTGATGTTGCCCGGACAGAACACGGCGCCGCCCATGATCACCAATCGACCAAGATTTCCAGCGAATTCCGGGTCTAGTCGCATGGCATTGGCAATGTTGGTCAGCGGCCCCACTGCACATACCACCAACTCGTCTTTATGTTTTTGCGCCATTGCGACCAGAAATTCCGCCGCTGAAAGATCGTGGTTCCTGCCAATTTCGGGAATTTCGGTCAGGTCGCCAAAACCCTCGGGACCGTGCACATGTTCGGATGGCGCATGCGTATCTGCCCCCAACGGGAAAGGCGCACCTTCTGCAACCGGAAGGTCGAGGCCCAGCTTGTCCAGCAAAAATCGGGCATTGCGGCTGGACTGGTGAACATGCGTATTGCCGAACACCGTAGTCAGGCCGATCAAGTCAAATTCGGACGCAGCGGCAGCATAGGCAATGGCCATGGCATCGTCGATGCCTGGGTCAGTATCGATAATCAGTTTCATCCCTGCCCGATACCGCAAACAAGCCGGGATGCAAAGCAGTCACAGCGGTTCAGTTCAATGTTGAATTCTCATATAGGGACGTTTGCATCCAGCGGTTTTCCCTCCATACCAGAGTTGAAATCGGGCGACTCAATCCCCACATGTATACCATAGTACACAATAAAAAGAGGACAGAATGACCGAAGAACAGATCATCGGATTGCTTTCGTCAAACATCATTTACCTGCTGGCCGCCGTGCTGGTGGTTATCGTTATTTTCAAAGGCATCAAGATCGTGCCCCAATCCGAGAAATACGTGGTCGAACGATTCGGAAGGCTGCATTCTGTGCTTGGCCCCGGCATTAACTTCATTGTTCCGTTTCTGGACGTTGCACGGCACAAGATCTCGATCCTCGAACGCCAATTGCCGAACGCGACACAAGACGCGATCACCAAGGACAACGTGTTGGTGCAAATCGACACTTCGGTCTTCTATCGTATTCTTGAGCCGGAAAAGACAGTCTATCGCATCCGCGATGTTGATGGTGCTATTGCAACCACGGTGGCTGGTATCGTCCGCGCCGAGATCGGTAAAATGGACCTGGACGAGGTACAATCGAACCGCGCGCAGCTGATCACACGCATTCAGGAAAGCGTTGAAACCGCCGTGGACGATTGGGGTATCGAAGTCACCCGGGCCGAGATTCTGGATGTAAATCTGGACCAGGCCACCCGCGATGCCATGCTGCAACAGCTGAACGCGGAACGTGCTCGCCGCGCACAGGTGACCGAAGCCGAAGGCCAGAAACGTGCCGTCGAACTGCACGCCGATGCCGAGCTTTATGCGGCGGAACAAACCGCCAAAGCGCGGCGCATTCAGGCCGAAGCCGAGGCATACGCGACCGGCGTTGTCGCCAAGGCCATTCAGGACAATGGCATCGAAGCTGCCCAGTATCAGGTTGCGCTGAAACAGGTTGAAGCTCTTAATGCACTGGGCAACGGTTCCGGCAAGCAGACCATTGTTGTGCCGGCCAACGCACTTGAAGCCTTTGGTGATGCGTTCAAAATGCTCAAAGGAGGTAGATGATGGCTGATCCCTTTTGGCTGACCTGGTGGATCTGGCTGGCGGCCGCGCTGGCTCTGGGAATCCTGGAAATCGTTCTGCCCGGGTTCATCTTTCTGGGCTTTGCAATCGGGGCAGCAATTACGGGTCTTGTTCTCATCATTCCGGGCCTGACATTGTCGCTGCATGTTCTCGCGCTGATCTTCGCAGTGCTGTCGCTGATCGCATGGCTGGCTCTGCGCAAGCTGTTTGCCTTGCCGCATGGTCAGGTCAAAACCTTCAATCATGACATCAATGACTAAATTGCCGCGGCGCCCAATTGGGCGTCGCTGCCCCACTGGACGCTGTTGCGGGCATTCCCTATATAATCAGTCAGGCAACTGACCCGAGGCAAAAATGACTCACCCGAGCGAACAGTTTGAAGGCACCCCGCTGATTGCGCCGTCAACGATTGAACACCCGCTGTACGAACTTGTGGTCGAGGCGTGCCGCACAGTCTACGATCCGGAAATTCCGGTCAACATTTATGATCTCGGCCTGATCTACACGATCGACATTGCTGCCGACAACGCGGTGAAGGTCATCATGACCCTGACTGCGCCCGGATGTCCGGTCGCAGGCGATATGCCCGGCTGGATTGTGGAGGCAATTGAGCCTGTTGCAGGTGTCAAAGAAGTTGACGTCGAACTGACCTGGGAGCCGCCCTGGGGCATGGAGATGATGTCAGACGAGGCGCGTCTGGAACTGGGCTTTATGTAGCCACCGGGCACTTCGCCCCGGCCAACAGTCACAAAACATTGGTTTTGTCGTTACCCAATCGTGCAGTACCTGTCACAATCATGACGGATAACACCTGCGGTTGGCATTGACGGATGCTGTACCACGGGCTGGGTATGCTGTGACCGCCCCCCGATTCCTAGCTCAAGACTATGGACCGTTCTTGCCCGAGAACGGTCCTTTTCGGTTCTCGCTCAAGAATCGGCGGTTAATTCAGATTGCAGGTTTTCTTGATCTCTGCCGCCCTGTTATCCAGCTGTTTGATGTAATCTCCTGACAGCATTTGCAGTCTTTTTTGCTCGGTACCAGTGACCAGTCCCAACAGAGCCCCAGCGGGAGTGATGGCGGCGATGCTCTCCAGTTGTTTGTCTTCCGCGTGTTTCTTTTCGGACTCAATGGCACGCAAATCCCCTTCGGCCGTTGCACAATTCACCGGATGTCGTTCAGACCCGGTGGCCGCCCACGCCCCTGCAGACGCCATACACGCGATCACGGCAATCAGCGCCACCAAGTGAATTGATACTTTAATATCACCTCGTAAAATATTCATATTTATATCCTTTCCCATCCAGATTTGTATCCACGAAATACTCACAATATCCACAGGACCAATGCTAAGCCTGCTTCCCGCACCAAAGCAAGTTTGCGGATCAGCTTCGCAGAAACACAAAGCGCTTAAGCGAATTCACATTCTTTACCCCACACCGCCTTGAGCCCAAAGGTCTTGGGCCCTAAATTGGGTGTAACGCGCGACCACGGAGACTTACATGTTCGGCATTCCCGGCAAACAGGCTGTGACCATGACGCCCAAAGCCGCAGAGCAGATCACCCGCCTGATGAATTCAGGCGGTCATGCTGGTTTGCGCATCGGCATCAAGAAAGGCGGCTGTGCAGGCATGGAATACACCATGGAATATGTCGATCAGCCAGATCCACATGATGAAGTCGTCGAACAGGATGGCGCACGTATCATGATCGCGCCCATGGCGCAGATGTTCCTGTTCGGAACCGAGATCGATTACGAAGTGTCGTTGCTGGAAGCCGGTTTCAAATTCAAGAACCCGAACGTTGTCGATGCCTGCGGCTGCGGAGAATCGATCAAGTTCGACGATAACATCGCCCAGCAAAGCTAAGCTCGCCTCCCATCTCAGTATGCGAGCCTCGCGTGACGTTCCAATCGCCGATTTGTGCGCCCGAAATCATCTTTCGAGCAGAATTGTAAGATGACCCCGACAGTGTTATCCGCGTCCTTAAAGCACCGAAGGATCAGGGAGATACGAAAATGCGGCAGAAGCTGGCGGCTGGAAACTGGAAAATGAATGGGACCGGCGCTGAGTTGAGTGAGTTGAAAGCGCTGTCCCATAACCATCCCTCAGCATCGGTCGATATCCTGATCTGCCCCCCGGCGACATTGCTCAGCCGTGCATCAATTACCGTCCAAGGGACCGCAATCACAGTCGGTGGTCAGGATTGCCATGCTGCGACGTCTGGCGCGCATACCGGAGATATCAGCGCAGAGATGCTGATGGATGCCGGTGCAACATCAGTCATTCTGGGCCATTCCGAACGCCGTGTAGATCATGGTGAGCACGACGAAGATGTGCGCGCCAAGGCGCGTTCGGCAATGGAAGCCGGATTGAAGGCGATCATTTGCGTCGGTGAAAGCCTAGAGCAGCGTGAGGCTGCCAATACGCTCGATATCATCGGCGGCCAGATGTCCGGCTCGATCCCTGATCTGTCCACCGGCGAAAACCTGATCGTTGCATATGAACCGATCTGGGCGATTGGAACGGGCAAAGTTCCGACCCTGGAAGAGATTGGAGAGGTTCACGACTTCATGCGCGCGCGGCTGGAGCGTCGTTTTGGCGAAGGAGTGGGTCGTTCCGTCCGCCTGCTCTACGGCGGTTCGGTTAAACCCGGCAATGCGGCTGATATCTTTGCTGTTTCCAATGTTGATGGCGCACTTGTGGGCGGGGCCAGTCTGAAGGCTTCTGATTTCTCTGGCATCATTCAAGCGCTGGAAAGCGTCTGAACCAGGAATTCACTCTGCAATATCCTCGGCCCAAAGTTCGGGCTTTTCTTCTATGAATCGCCGCATCAGCGCGACACAGTCGGTGTCGTCTGCAATCACCACCTCGACCCCGCGTTCGCGCAGGAAGTCTTCGTTGCCACCGAAATTCTGTGTATCGCCGATTACGACGCGCGGGATGCCGAACTGAACGATCGTGCCTGAACACATCATGCAGGGTGATAGCGAGGTATACAGGACCGTATCGCGATAGGTTTTCTGACGCCCCGCCTTGCGCAGGGCATCCATCTCTCCGTGAGCTATTGGATCGCCGCCCTGTACACGTTGGTTGCGACCTTGTGAGACAACTTCGCCACCCCGTGCCAGAACAGCCCCGATGGGACATCCGCCCTCATCAAATCCGGCCTTCGCCTCTTCATAAGCCAAACGCAGCAGGCGTTTGTCGGTCTCGGTCAGCATTCCGGGCTCCGTTTCAGTTCTTTTTTCGCAGCCTGCCCAAGTGCTCGGGCTTGGTCAATGAGAGGCTTTAGGCCAGCTTCATCACAACAAGGCCGGTCACGATCAGAACGGCCGCAAAAATCCGCGCGGGTGTCAGGGCTTCGCCCAGAAACAGGATACCCACACTGAACGCCCCTACTGCGCCAATGCCGGTCCAAATCGTGTAAGCGGTGCCCAAAGGCAGGTCGCGCATCGCCAACGCCAGCAGACCGAAAGATCCAATCATCGAAACACCCATCAAAGCCGTCGGCCACAACCGGGTGAAACCAGCCGATTGCTTCATCGCAACCGCCCAGACGATTTCCAGCAAACCAGCGAATAAAAGAAAGACCCATGGCATGAGACAACCTCGTCGAACTTCGGGTCGTCCCGAATGATGTCCCAAAATGGGGAGGTCGTCCTCTGAGATCCAGATATGAACCCATCGGGTGGTTTCAAGACACAAAAAAGCCGGGCAGTCTAAACCGCCCGGCTGCGTGTATCGTCAGACCATCTAATTTGTTATGATTTCAGGTCCCATGAAGGTGTTGGGCAGGAAGGTCGATATCCATGGAATATACGTCACCATGATCAGGAAGACGAAGAGAACAGCGAGGAAAGGCAGTGCCGCCCTCACAACGCTCATCATCGGCATCCCTGCAACGCCCGAAGTCACGAACAGGTTCAGCCCGACCGGAGGCGTGATCATCCCGATCTCCATGTTCACCACCATGATGATGCCCAAATGGATCGGATCGATGCCCAATTCGATGGCAATCGGGAACACTAGCGGAGCCACGATGACCAAAAGTCCCGAGGGTTCCATGAACTGACCGCCAATCAGCAGGATGACGTTGACCACGATCAGGAAAGTGACCGGTCCCAGACCCGCTGAAAGCATGGCGCTTGCGATGTGCTGCGGCACTTGCTCGTCCGTCAGCACGTGTTTCAGGATCAGCGCGTTGGCAATCACGAACAGCAGCGTGACGGTCAGTTTGCCTGCCTCAAACAGCGTATGCTTGGTGTCGGGATGGAAGAACGCCGTGATCAGAGCATAAGGCTTCTTAAGCAGCGGCAAATTCTGCGCACCTTCTTCCGTGCTCAGCGGTCCCATGTCTTTGTAAACGAAGCTGGCAATGAAGAACGCATAGACGGCAGCAACTGCAGCGGCCTCGGTCGGGGTAAAGATACCGCCGTAGATGCCACCCAGAATGATCACGATCAGGAACAGGCCCCAACCGGCCTCGCGGGCTGAGGTAAAGACCTCTCCCCAGCCTTTCCATTCGCCCTTGGGCAGGTTCTTGACCTTGGCCATGACATAGATGGTGATCATCAACATCAGACCAGCCATCAGCCCCGGAATGACACCAGCAAGGAACATGCGCCCGACCGAGACTTCAACGGCCGCGGCATACACAACCATCACGATGGATGGCGGGATCAGAATACCCAACGTACCCGCGTTACAGATCACACCGGCAGCAAATTCCTTGGAATATCCAACCTGACGCATCCCCGCGATGACGATCGAACCAATGGCCACAACGGTTGCCGGGGACGAGCCGGATAGCGCGGCAAACAACATACATGCAAACACGCCCGCAATCGCCAGACCACCGGGCAAATGCCCGACGCAGGCGATCGAGAACCGGATAATCCGCCGGGCCACACCACCCGTTGTCATAAAGGACGACGCCAGGATGAAGAACGGGATCGCCAGAAGGGTGAAATGCCCTTCGAACGCCTCGAACAACGTACCTGCGACCGAAGCCAGCGAACTATCGGAATAGATCAGCAGGAACAGAGTCGAGCTGAGGCCAAGCGCCACCGCAATCGGAACACCGATCAGCAGCAGGCCGATGACCATTGAGAAAAGAAGAATGACGTCCATTAGTTGTGCTCTCCCTGCTGAGCGCGGACTTCTTCGATCTCGTCCTCGACTTCATGGCTGGCAACAAGGCGGTCTGTTTCACCGCGCCAGATTTGAACGGCAACCTGCGTGAACCGGATCACCAGCAACAGCATCGACACCGGCAGAACCAGATACGGCACAACCTTGGGAAGTTTTTCGTACCCTTCACCATAGTTGATCAGGTCTTCCAGAAAGCGCAGCGGAGCGACCATTGGGATATCGTCCACTTCATAGAAGCTCTGGCTGCGGGCGTCGAAATTAAACCCGGTCGGGAACCAACGACCGGATGTCGGCGGCAAATCGGCGAAGACGGCCCAATAGTCATAGGCGCCTTTCAGCAACAGCAACGAGAACACCAGACAGCACCCCACAGCGATCAACGCCAGTACGCGTCGTGGCGCCGGGGCCAGCATGTTCAGGATAGCGTCTACACCCAGATGAGAATGCTTTTTGACTGCGTAAGATGCACCCAGCAGCACCAACCACCCGAAGGTGAACACCGTCAGCTCAAGCGCCCACAAGATATTGGAATTAAACACAAACCGCGCGATCACATTGGCGAATGTCACGACCGTCATAAGGCCCAACAGCAACGCAATCAGGGTTTCTTCGATATGGTCGACCAGCCCGCCTTGGCCGGAATTCGCACCAGACATCTCTCTGTCCCCACAATTTTATTGATGAGAAGGGTTGGGGCGGGCTTTGTCAGCCCGCCCGGCCTGCGCGTCGATAACTCCCCAGTCCCCGGACGCGCGGCCTATCCGGATCAGAATCCGGCGTTGATGGCCTGTGCGGCGTCGATCTTGTCCTGACCGACGTCACCGGCGAACTGATCCCAAACGGGCTTCATTGCGTCGACCCAGGCCTGACGCTGTTCAGGGTTCAGTTCACGAATGATACCACCCGCGTCTGTAATCGACGCTTTGGCCGCTTCGTTCACGGCAAAGGCTTCCTTGTTCCGAGTCTCGGTTACTTCGGCCATGATGGTCATGAACTGATCGCGCACTTCCGGATCCAGGCTATCCAGCCAGTCAACGGAGGTTACAACCAGATAGTCGATGATGCCGTGGTTGGTTTCGGTGATGCCGTCCTGAACTTCGAAGAACTTCTTACCGTAGATATTCGACCACGTGTTTTCCTGACCGTCCACAACACCCTGCTGCAACGCACCATAGACTTCCGAGAAAGCCATTTTTTGCGGGCTGCCACCGATCGCTTCCATCTGCGCCACCAGAACGTCCGAGGACTGAACACGGAACTTCAGACCGTTTGCATCTGACGGATCTTCCAGCGGCTTGTTCGCGGACATCTGCTTCATGCCATTGTGCCAGAAAGCCAGTCCCTGCAGGCCGCGGCGCTGCATGCTGTCCTTCATTGCCTGACCGTCAGCCGACGCCTGGAATGCGTCCACAGCATCGATGTTCTTGAACATGAACGGCAAATCGAACAGGCGGAACTGCTTGGTGAACTTCTCGAACTTCGACAGCGACGGCGCGGCCAGTTGAACGTCGCCTTGCAGCATCGCCTCAAGCACCTTGTCGTCATTGTAGAGGGTCGAGTTCGGATAGACCTCCATGCACATCACGCCGTTCATCTCGTCATTGACGCGCTGTTCCAGCAGCGATGCGGCGATGCCCTTGGGGTGTTTATCAGTGTTGGTCACATGCGCGAATTTGACGACGATCTCACCATCGTCACAGGCTGCCATACCTGCAGTGGCTGTGACTGTCAGCGCCAGAGCGGTTGCGGCCGTTGTCAGGAATTTCATCTGTCTTTTCCTCCCAGACTTCCATGAAACTGTCCTTCGACACCAGTTCGGCGTCGGATGCAGCGAAGTGAAACGAATCAACGCGATCCGCTCAACTTTTTGTTCCTCGCCTCCTAAATTTCAGATTTTTACTTTGATTACAGTGTGTTTTACGGCATTTTGAAACATGTACTCTACACACTTCAAATCCTGAGTGCGAGAATCCGCACAGCGATGACCCAAGTTGTGCGAAATTCCGCACAACTCTCGAATCAAAACAAACGAATCAACAGGGGCGAAACCGCAGCCCGCGCCCGCTGGTTGCACGGCCCAACAGCTTTAGACGCATGTTAATGCGGAAAAAGGTGGCGGGAGCCCTACCGCTACCGACGGTAATCTTCGGCCCGAATCTGATAGCGTGCCAGCTTGTCATAGAAAGTCTTGCGCGGCAGCTTCAAAGCCTTCGCCGCATCTGACGCTTTACCGTTATGACGACCCAGCGCTGCGATCAGCAGCGACCGTTCCACCCGCGCCATCTGTTCGCTGAGGCCGAGGTCTGTCGCCTGCGCGACCTCTTCCGGCATACCCAGCACAAAGCGCATTGCGGCTGACATCAAGGATCGTGCGTTCCCCGGCCAGTCGCTTGCCATCAGCGACGCCAGATGCTCGGACGAAATCTCTGGTGCGGCTATCCCTGCCTGTTCAGCCGCCTGTGCCACGTAATGGCGGAAAATCACCGGAATGTCGTCGGGACGCTCTGCCAGAGATGGAATGCGCACACGCATCACGTCCAGCCTGTAAAACAGGTCTGCGTTAAACCGGCCTTCCGAACTCAGTGCAGACAAGTCGGCGGTTGTTCCCGCAATGGTACGCCCGCCCGGCCCACGCTCGAAAAGCTCCAAGGCCGCGAACTGCGTGGCATGGGGCATGGCAGAGACTTCGTCCAGAAACAACGATCCGCCAGCGGCATCCTCGCAGCTTTTGGCCAATTCTTCGGGGCTAAGGCTAGAGGCCGTGCGTTTGACAAACGGTCCCTGCCCTGCGGGTGACATCAGATGCACCACCTCGGCGACCTTTGAAATGCCGCTGCCCGGAGGTCCCGTAACAAGTACCTCAGCCCCCGTCGGTGCAACGGTTCGAACCCGCTCGCGCAGCGCCTCTGCCTGCGGCGACAAGCCGAACAGCAGCCGTGCGGCAGGATCTCCGCGTTCTAGCTCGGATTTCACCGCTCTTTGCTCCAAGACTTGAGAACGGGCTGCGAAGGCACGCTCAAGTACTTCCAGCAAGTCAGACGCCGCGCACGGCTTTTCCAGAAAGTCGAACGCGCCCTTTCCCATGGCCTCGACGGCCATGGGTATGTCGCCTTCACCCGTCAGCAGAACCACAGGCAGGTCTGGGTCGATTTCCCGCGCATAGGCCAGCAGATGGAACCCGTCCCGGCCTGGCATGCGGATATCCGAGATGATGACACCCGGGAAATCGAGGCGGATATGGTCCTTGGCCGCCACAAAAGACCCGGCGGTCGTTGGCAGATAATCCGCCAGTTCCAGAGTTTGCGACAGGGCTTCGCGAACGGCGGCATCATCATCGACCAACAAAACCCTGCGCATCATGCGGCTTCTTCCTTGTCGCAAGGTTCCAGTTCGACGGTAAACATGGCCCCATCCGCCGTGTTCGTGCCCCGAATATCGCCGCCGAAGCTTTGGACCAGCCCATAGGAAATCGAAAGCCCCAGCCCCAAGCCTTCCGACGATCCCACACTCTTCGTAGAATAGAATGGCTCGAACATCCGATCAGGGTCTTCAATGCCGGGGCCTGTGTCCTGCACAGAAACGCTCAACCGTGCGCCTTCTCGCAGCGCAATCGTTATATTCCGTTTTGGTCGCCCCAACATTGCATCCGCCGCATTGTTGATCAGATTCACAAACACTTGAACCAAACGTACTTCACCCCCCCAAACATACATAGCGCTATTCGGAGGCGCCCAGTTTAACGTCACATCGTCGTCTCGCAGGCGGGCTTCGGTCAGTTCGACTGCGGTGTTCAGAACCTGAATCAGGTCAACACGCCCCATCGGTTCGCTTTCATTGCGGGCAAAGGCACGAAGGTTCTTGATGATCCGCGCCATCCGCGCCGCCATTTCAGAGATGCGGCCCAGATTCTCGGCAGCCTTCTCGGGCTTTCCCCGCGTCATGAACGCCGAGCCGTTATCTGCAAATTGCCGGATCGCCATAAGCGGTTGGTTCAGTTCATGACTGATACCCGCCGACATCTGCCCCAAGGCGCTGAGCTTGCCTGCCTGCACCAGATCCGCCTGAGCCCTCCGCAGCGCTGCTTCGGCTTCTTCCCGTTCCGTCACTTCCCTGCGTAAGCTGGCATTTGCAACTGTCAGATCGTGGGTGCGTTTGGCCACGCGGCTTTCCAGAACGGCGTTCGCCTGTGCCAGGGTCCGTCTTCTCTCCATGGCAAGAAAGAGCATTGCACCAAAAGCCAGACAGATCGCCGCGACGGCAGCCGCCTGAAGCCTGGCAAGCTGCAGGGCCGGCGCCACGTCCACCAAAACCTCGGCAGTCATATCGATGACCGGCAAATCAAGGGTAAGGTGCAGCGCATCGCGTGGCAGATAACGCCCCCAATTCAATCTCCATAGCTCGTGCCTACCGACTTGAGTCGACGCAAAATCGACTGCCTCGCCATCTGGTGGGTTCAGCCCCGGCTCACCCTCTGCTCGATGCCAGAACAGCAGATCCGATCTGTTGGAGATGAAGACAACACCATCTGAATCGACAAAGAAAACCGCCTCGGTACTGCCACGCCAAGTTTGTTCAACGTCCTGAACATCGGCAACGACCATCAGCGCACCTTTGATCTCGCCAGGCGGGCCGAAGGCTGGTGCGGCGTAGGAATAAATCCGGTCGTCGCCCGAGGGCACAACCTCATGCGCATTGCCCAACGCACCCTGCATCGCACGACGGAAAGCGGGGTGCCCCGCCATATTGCGCTGGGATACCGGCTGCGCTGATACCAGGACCTGCCCGGTCGTATCCAGATACATCATGTTGACGGCAGCTGTCTTGTCCGCAACGTCCAGCAACATGGCCTGAGCTTGACGTATGTCGGCCTGAGTTTCCAAATCATGCAGAATTGGATGCGTCGCCATCAGCACCGCAAGCTCTTGATATACTTGCATTTGCGTGCTCAGCCGGTCAGCCGCCAGCTCAAGATCAGCCTCTGCCTTTTCGCTCAGCTGCGAAAGCGCCTGTCGATACCCATAAGACCAGATAAACCCCGACAATAGTCCGACGGCGAGCAAAAATCCGGAAATGAACCAAACCCTGTGCATAGACAGGGTCTTGCATTCAATGCGCCGCATGGCAAGTGTGCTGCGCATGAAGTCTTATTCGCAATCCCCGACAGACCCGGGTTTCGTCCAAAACCCCTACCCGTTCTACGACAAGGCGCGGAGATCGGGCGATCTGATCTTTTGGCAGGACTACAATATGGTCGCTGCGGTGTCCTGTCAGGCTGTCCGGACATTTCTGCGGGACCGCAGGTTTGGACGCGAAGTTCCGCCTGAACACGCGACGTCCGGACCTCCTCATCTGGCACCATGGCTGGCTGTTGAAGCCCATTCGCTTCTTGAAGCAGAGCCGCCGCGCCATACCCGGCTGCGAGCGCTGGTCATGCGCGCTTTCACCTCACGGGCAATTGCTGCCCTGCAACCTTCCATCGAATCCCTGTGCAACAGTTTGATCGATGCTTTCCCTCAAGACCCCTTTGACCTTCTGGATGCCTATTGCACTCAGGTCCCGGTGATCACGATCTGCCGGCTTTTGGGCGTACCCGAAGACATGGCCCCCGCCCTTTTACGCTGGTCACATGACATGGTCGCGATGTATCAGGCCAACCGGACTCGGGAAACCGAAGATCAGGCCGCAAGGTCATCACAAGAGTTCATCGAGTTTCTGGAAAACTACATCGACGAACGCCGCAGTGACCCGCGCGACGACCTGATCACACGCCTGATCAGTGCGGAAGAAAAAGGTGAAAAACTGTCCCGGGACGAACTGGTCGCAACCTGCATTTTGTTGCTGAACGCAGGTCACGAAGCGACGGTGCATTCTCTTGCCAACGGTGCGAAAACCCTGTTGCAGACCAATACCGATCCCGGTGTTCTGCGCCCGGATGCCATCGACGGGACGCTTGAGGAAATCCTGCGGTACGATCCACCGCTACACATGTTCACCCGCTATGCGTATGAAGACGTTGAGTTATTCGGTCATTCGTTCAAGCGCGGCGATCAAGTGGCGCTATTGCTTGCAGCGGCCAACCGTGACCCGGCTGTCTGGACCGAACCTGAAAAGTTTGATCCGGACCGCATCATTGAAGTGAACACAAGCTTTGGTGGCGGCATTCACTTCTGTGTCGGAGCACCTCTGGCACGTCTGGAAATGCGTATCGCCATGCCTATCCTGTTCGAAAGATGTCCAAATCTTCGACTGGCCGAAGTTCCAGTCTATTCAGACAGCTATCATTTTCACGGCCTGAAGCGTTTGTTGGTGCAGGTTTGACGGCACCAATCGCTTCGCCGCGCATTACCTCTGAAATAGGTAATTCTGCGTCAGAGTAAGATGTTGATCCTTGTGTCCCGGCAAACACTCATCTCGGTACACAATGACGCGCGCGCGTCAGGGCTTCTCAAGACCCAACCACCATTGCATTCAACGGCAGCATCGTCGTGGATTTGATCTCTTCCATAGACAAAAGAGCCGTCACATTGTGCACCCGCACCTCCGAGATGAGTGACTGGTAGAACTCGTCATAAGCGCGTGCGTTCTTGACCCGGACTTTCAGAATATAATCGATGTCCCCGGCCAAGCGGTGTGCTTCTTGCACTTCGGGGTGATCTTTCAATGCTTTCAGGAATTTACGCTGCCATTCCGCCTCATGTTCCGACGTGCGGATCAATACAAAGAAAGTGGCCTCAAATCCAAGTGCCTCAGCATCCAGCAGAACAGTTTGCTGGCCAATAATCCCAGCCCCTTTGAGTTTCCGTATGCGATTCCAGACCGGTGTCTTTGAACTGCCGACCCGCGCCGCAATTTCATCCAGAGATTGACCCGCATCGCGTTGCAGCTCAGCCAGAATTTTCCGATCAGTGTCATCTATCCGAACCGACATTCCAAATTTCCTTCCGTTTCGATGTTCCTGTTCCGGTTTCCACGCAAAACAGAACAAACATCCTTATTTCAGCGGCGATATGGCGCTTTGTTGGGAATATTTCCTATATTAGGGGTCAAGTCAAACAACACTCGAGACGATCCGATGCAGGATTTTCACACAACCAAACCCTTAGGGCATGTCGACTTTGTCGGCGCCGGTCCGGGTGACCCCGAGTTGCTGACGCTCAAGGCATTAACTGCATTTGAGCGCGCGGATGTTGTGTTGCATGATCGCCTCATCAGCAAATCTGTACTGGACATAGCCGGTCAAAGCGCAATTTTGATCGACGTCGGCAAAGCCGGGTTCGGCCCTTCCTGGAAGCAAAGCGACATCGACGCGCTTCTGATCGATTATGCCCTGAAGGGCAACCGGGTCGTGCGTCTGAAATCAGGAGATCCGACTGTCTTTGGTCGTCTGGACGAAGAGATCGAAGCGGTCGAGGCGGCTGGTATCTCGTGGCAGATTGTTCCCGGCATCACCGCGGCCTCTGCCGCGGTGGCTGGCATCGGTCAAAGCCTGACCCGCCGTGGACGCAACTCATCTGTCCGTTTTTTGACCGGGCATGACATGAAAGGCTTTGCCGATCATGACTGGAACGCTCTGGCACAGGCGGGTTCGGTTGCCGCGATCTACATGGGCAAGAAATCTGCCCGCTTCATCCAAGGCCGCCTGATCATGCACGGTGCGGATCGCACCACGCCTGTCACTCTGGTCGAGAACGCCTCGCGTCCGAACCAACGGATTCTGGCCACCACGCTGGACCAGTTGCCTAACGATGTGGCCGCCGCCGAAATGGACGGGCCGGCCCTGACCTTCTATGGCCTTGCCCCGCGCGAAGCGGTGCAGGCTGTAACCGAATTCAATAAGGAGCTTGCCTGATGGCCCGCGCTTTTACCCCCAAAGTCGTCACCGCAAACGATTTGCTGGAAGGTGATGTTATTTACCAGACCGAAGATGACCGATGGTCGCGTGATCTGTCCGACGCCGAACTGATTACGGACGAGGCTCATGCGCAGGTCCGCCTGCTGGATGCCGCGCGCCAGGCAAACAAAATCGTTGGTGCCTATCTGGCTGATGCCGCCGCAGGCGACAACGGCCCCGAGCCCACCCATTTTCGGGAAGACTTCCGCCGCACTGGTCCGTCCAACTATGCCCACGGCAAACAGGAAACTTCCCAGCAGCCCCGGGCCTGACCTCTGGCCCTTCTCTCTCCCCTTCAAGGCCCTGGTTCGGGGCTGCAACTAAGGACAGCTAGACATGTATCGCTACTCCGAGTTTGACCACGAGTTTCTGGCAGAGCGCAACGCGCAGTTCCGCGCTCAAGTTGAACGTCGCATTGACGGTTCGCTGACCGAAGACGAATTCAAACCCCTGCGCCTGATGAACGGCCTGTATCTACAGCTGCACGCCTATATGCTGAGGGTCGCCATTCCCTACGGCACACTTAACAGCGCACAGATGCGTCAACTGGCTCTGCTGGCCGAAAAGTGGGACAAGGGCTATGGCCATTTCACCACCCGTCAGAACATCCAGTACAACTGGCCGAAACTGAACGACGTGCCGGATATGCTGGACGCGCTGGCCGAGGTTGGTATGCACGCCATTCAGACCTCGGGCAACACCATCCGTAACGTGACCGCCGACCATTTTGCCGGTGCCGCCGCGGATGAAATCGCCGACCCGCGCCCCTATGCCGAACTGCTGCGCCAGTGGTCCACTGATCACCCGGAATTCCAGTTCATGCCGCGTAAGTTCAAGATCGCCATCACCGGTTCGGAAAACGACCGCGCCGTGATCAAGGCGCATGACATCGGCTTGCAACTGGTTGAGCGTGACGGCGTTCTGGGTGCCCGCGTTATCGTTGGCGGTGGCCTGGGCCGTACGCCGATGATCGGTAAAGAGTTGTCCGAGTTTGTCGCATTTGACGACCTGCTGGCCTATCTTGAGGCCACTGTTTCCGTATGGAACCAGATTGGTCGCCGCGACAACAAGTACAAAGCGCGCATCAAGATCACCGTCCATGAAAACGGCATCGACACGATCCGCGCCAAGGTAAACGAGCGCTTCCTGCAGGTTCGCCCGCAGTTCAAAGGTGCAGACATAAACCTGTTGGAAGAGATCAAGGGCCACTTTGCGGCACCTGCCTTCCGCGAAGGTTCGGTTGCGTCGTTCGAAAGCGCCTATACCAACAATCCGGTCTTTCGTTCGTGGGTCGACACCAACATCGCACCGCACAAGAACGCGGACCACGCGATCGTCACGATCTCGATCAAGAAGCATGGGGCAACGCCGGGCGATGCGACTGCCGAGCAGATGCGCGTGATGGCCGATCTGGCCGAACAGTTCGCCTATGACGAGCTGCGCATCAGCCATGAGCAGAACGTGATCCTGCCGCATGTCCACAAATCGGACCTGCCCGCGATCCATGCGAAGCTGAAAGAGCATGAGTTGGCCACCGCCAATATCGGCCTGATCAGCGATATCATCGCCTGCCCCGGCATGGATTACTGCGCGCTGGCAACGGCCCGTTCAATCCCGGTTGCACAGGAAATCGCGACCCGTTTCGATGATCTGAAGCTTGAGCATGATATCGGTCACCTTAAGATCAAGATCTCGGGCTGCATCAACGCGTGTGGCCACCACCACGTGGGTCACATCGGCATCCTGGGTCTGGATCGCGCAGGCGTCGAAAACTACCAGATCACTCTGGGTGGTGACGCGACTGAAACTGCGACCGTTGGTGACCGCACCGGCCCGGGCTTTGCCTATGACGAGATCGTGCCGGCCGTAGAACGCATCGTCTATACCTATCTGGAACAGCGGGAGAGCGCTGAAGAAACCTTCCTGGAGACCTATCGCCGCGTCGGCATGGCTCCGTTCAAGGCGGCCCTCTACCCCGAGGCTCAGGCGAATGCCGCTTGACCTGATCCAGACGGAACTGGGCGCTGACCGTGCCGACCTGACTGAAAAGGTCAACGCATTGAACGCCCGGTTCCGGCATCACAGCGCCCATGATGTGATGCATGGTGCCATTGAAGCGATAGACGAGCTTGCTCTGGTCTCAAGCTTTGGTGCGGAATCGGTGGTGCTGCTGCATATGGCTGCGGTGGTCGACAAGATGACACCGGTGCTGTTCGTCGACACCCAGATGCTCTTTACCGAAACGCTGGAATATCAGCAGGAGGTCAGCGAGCGCCTGGGGCTGAGGAACATCCAGATCATCCGTGCGGATGACGAGGACATTCAACGTGAAGACCCCTATGGCGCGCTGCGTATGCGCGACATGGATGCGTGCTGCAACCTGCGTAAGACCTTCCCGTTGCAACAGGCATTGACCGGGTATTGCGGCTGGATTACCGGGCGCAAGCGGTTTCAGTCCGGAACACGCGCCGCGCTCGAGTTTTTCGAGGTCGAGGACGGCACGGGCCGGATCAAGGTCAACCCGCTGGCCCATTGGGCGCCCGAAGATGTGCGCGCCTATATGGAAGAAAACAACTTGCCCCGGCATCCGCTGGTGGCCAAAGGATACCCTTCGATTGGCTGTGCGCCCTGCACCTCGCCGGTCAAAGAAGGCGAAGACCCTCGCGCAGGACGCTGGCGCGATCAGAACAAGGAAGAATGCGGCATTCACTTTGTCGACGGCAAGATGGTGCGCATCGGAGAGAAAACATGAACGTAATCGTAACGGATGAGGGCTTTTCGCCCGATGACTGGACCGACGGCTTTGTCACTCTTGATGATGCCGCCAACGACGTGGTCGCACTGGATGTCAGTTCGGACACGGACCCGGATGAACTTTTTGATCGCCTGGGCAGCGCCAAGCTGGTTCGGGTGGATTTCCCGTCCTTCGCTGACGGCCGCGGCTTCACCATCGCCCGGACCCTGCGCCTGAAAGGCTATACTGGACGTTTGCGCGCCAGGGGCCATGTTCTGGCGGATCAATACGCCATGGCGCGTCGCAGCGGCTTTGACGAAGTTGAGATTGACGGGGACCTGGCGGATCGCCAGCCCGAAGATCAGTGGCTTTCCCGGGCCAACTGGAAAGAGAACAATTATCAGGCCCGTTTGCGCGGTTAAAAGTGGCCCATCGCCAGCTTGTGATACAAAGGGGGCAATCTGTCCCCTTTTCCTGACTTGGATCAAAGATTAAACGGAGATGTCGGTTTAGCAGACCGACAGGTAAACGATGACAGAGATGAAGCCCGTGAGCGAAGCAACTGCCGTAAAGGCCCCCGTCCTGCCGGACGCGCAAACCGTAACTGACGTCAAACACTGGACCGACAGCCTGTTTTCTTTCAAGGTATCGCGCCCCGCCTCGCTGCGCTTCCGCTCGGGTGAGTTCGTTATGATTGGCCTGCTGGGCGACAATGGCAAGCCATTGCTGCGCGCCTATTCGATTGCCTCGCCTTCATGGGACGAAGAACTCGAGTTCTACTCGATCAAGGTTCAGGACGGCCCGCTGACATCGAAACTGCAGCATATCAAGCCCGGCGACCAGATCATCCTGCGCCCCAAGCCGGTTGGCACGCTGGTACATGACGCGCTGCTGCCCGGCAAACGTTTGTGGTTTTTTGCAACAGGCACCGGCTTTGCTCCTTTTGCTTCGTTGCTACGCGAGCCGCAGACCTATGAGGATTACGACGAGGTCATCATCACCCATACCTGCCGCGAAGTGGCCGAACTGGAATATGGCCGCCAGCTGATCGAGAGCATCCGTCAGGATGAAATGCTGGCAGAGCTGATGGGCGAAGGCTTTGCCGACAAGATCCGTTACTATCCGACGACCACCCGGGAAGAGAGCCCTAAGATGGGTCGCATCACAACGCTGCTTCAGGACGGCACGGTATTTGCCGATCTGGGTATCGACGGTGGCATCAAGCCCGAAACCGACCGTGCAATGGTCTGCGGTTCACTGGCTTTCAACCTGGATATCAAGGAAATCCTCGAAAGTTTTGGTCTGCGCGAAGGTGCGAATTCCGAACCCAAGGAATTCGTGATCGAAAAAGCCTTTGTCGGCTAAAGTAACCCTGCGTTCGGGACTTTGCGGTCAAGAACGCAGAAAACTCCGAACAAAAGGCAGTTTTTTCGTAGTTGCCTGTGTTTATGCCGCTTGAAGTGTGGCCCAGCCCGGTTTAAATTCCGGGCTCGAATTTCTGCAATTATCAAAGGAATGAACCCATAGCTCGCAGACCTCACAACGCGCCGCCACAAAGAGATACCGGCCCGCGCGTCAATGATAAGATCCGTGCCCCCGAAATTCGCCTGATTGGCGCCGAAGGTGAAAACGTCGGGGTGGTTCATCCCGCCAAAGCCATGCAGATGGCCGCAGATGCCGGTCTTGATCTGGTTGAGATTTCGCCCAATGCGAACCCACCGGTCTGCAAGATCATGGACTTCGGCAAGTTCAAATACGAGACGCAGAAACGCGAAGCCGAAGCGCGCAAGAAGCAAAAGATCATCGAGGTGAAAGAGGTCAAATTCCGACCCAACACCGATACGCATGACTATGACGTGAAGATGCGCAACGTGTTCAAGTTCCTGGAGAACGGCGACAAGGTCAAAGTTACTCTGCGCTTCCGTGGCCGCGAGATGGCACACCAGAATTTGGGCCGCGAATTGCTGGAGCGGGTCGCTGAAGACGTCAAAGATCTGGGCAAGATCGAAAACATGCCAAAAATGGAAGGCCGTCAGATGATCATGATGATCGGCCCGCTTCCGCAGAAATAACCCGGTCTTTAGACCCTAACGATCAAAGCCCCTTCACTTTAGAAGGGGCTTTTTTGTTTGGTTTGCCCGCTTGCCTCGCAACCAATGGGCCGCATCCCTAAAGTCGAACACCAAAGATATGAGATCGACGATCAGAAGAACCCAAAGAAAGCTCATAAAGGCTGGGTTAATGTCCTCTTCTGACGACAGAAGAAGCGCAACAATGACAACCAGCGGCACCCAGCACAGGATGTGCGGCAAAGCCATCGCACCGCTCATCCCGCGTGCAGCCGCCATGATCGGCACGTTCAGCGCCATGCCAGAAATGGCAAGAAAAGCTATCACTTGCCCCTGTGGCTGATCCAGAAATGCCAGCGGAACCAGGTTGACCGGCACCAGGATGACGGCCACCCAGACCTGCACCCACAGAGGAAGCGCTCGGAAACTGCGCCAAATTTCCAGCACCATGGACTTCGCCCTTTTCTGATACTTCGCCGGCGACACTAACAATTGTGCTACCGGCGAACAGGGCTTTCACGGTAATGTCAGAGCGCTGCTGAAAGCGCGCGGTCCATTTTGCTGACAAGCTCGCCTATCTGGCCTTCTTCAATAATGAAAGGCGGAGCGAGCAGGATATGATCCCCGTTTCGACCATCTCGCGTGCCAGCCATGGGGTAACAGATCAACCCTTCGGCCAGCGCGGCCTTCTTTACTTTTCCAGCAATCCCCAGCGATGGGTCAAATGGTGTCTTGGTCTCACGATCCGCCACCAATTCCACACCCCGGAACAGGCCACGACCCCGCAAATCGCCCACGTTTGGATGCTGTCCGAAAGCGGCCTCCAATGCGGATTGCAGTTTGGTGCCCATAATCCCGGCACGTGCCGGTAATTCGTGTTCTGTTAGCTCACTGACCACCGCAAGTGCCGCAGCCGTGGCGACGGGGTGGCCAATATAAGTGTGTCCATGTTGGAAAAACCCTGACCCATCGCGGAACGCTTCGTAGATTTTTCCGGTGCACAGCATAGCTCCGATCGGTTGATAACCTGCGCCTAACCCCTTGGCGATGCACAGAATATCCGGCGCGATACCGTCATTATCACAGGCGAACAGATGACCGGTGCGCCCCATACCGCACATCACCTCATCCAGAATCAGCAACACGCCGTATTGGTCACAGATTTCGCGAATGCGCTTGAAATACCCATCAACCGCCGGAACCGCGCCAAGGGTTGCGCCGACAACCGGCTCGGCCATGAAGGCCATAACTGTTTCAGGCCCCAGACGCAGAATTTCCGCCTCCAACTCATTGGCGACGCGTTGGCCGTAATCAAAGCTGCTTTCACCCTCAGGTTTCTCAGCGTACTCGTAGCAGGCCGAGATATGTGTCATCTCGATCAGCATCGGAGCGAACTGTGCCCGTCTCCAGGCGTTGCCACCGGCTGACAGGGCCCCCAGCGTGTTGCCATGGTAACTCTGTTGACGAGCGATGACATGACGGCGTTCAGACTGACCAATTTCCAGGAAATACTGGCGTGCCAGCTTGATCGCCGCCTCAGTCGCTTCGGACCCTCCCGAGACGAAATACACCCGGTCCAGATCCCCCGGCGCATGCTGAATCAACAGATCGGCCAGTGCCTCAGCCGGTTCCGAGGTCATGAACCCGGTATGCGCAAAGGCGATCTGTTCCACCTGCTGTTGCACGGCCTGTATTACAGCCGGGTTCGAATGCCCCAGACAGGACACTGCCGCGTCGCCGCAATCCAGATACCGCTTGCCCTTGGCATCGATCAGGTAACAGCCATCTCCACCCGCCGCGATGGGAAGGTCAGATTTCGTGTGGCGCGGGAAAACATGACTCATGCTTCAATCCTCCCAAGAGTTTTAACCAAAGCTGCGACCGAAGCCGCGTTATCCGCCCACGGTGTGCCATCTGGCCCCGTCAAGCTGTTTTCAAATCCGACCCGCACGTCACCACCGCGCCGCGCAGCCTCGGCCAGACAGGCGTGTTCCTGCGCGCCAAAAGCGCACACCATCCAGTTGGACGGGCTGGATGGAAAAACATCGAGGTCCGCAGGCGCAGATTGCTGGCCGTCGCTGTATCGTCCCAGCACAAGCAAGCGGTCTGTCTGATCGGCCTTCACAACGCCTTCGGCCTGCCAGTTTTCCAACAAGTGCACATCTTCCGCATCATAGAGAATGTGCTGAACCCGCGTGCCCTGATCGGCGCACAGCGCATAGACACGAGGCGCGAGATCAGGGTCGCGCGCGATCTCCCTTACTGAAATTGAAGCCCATTCAGGTTGGACCTGTTGAAGGCACTCAATTTGTGCCGGGACATCAAAAACACCCGCTGCTTCGGTGGTAATCTGAATATCCATGCCCGGCACTTTGCGCTGCAGCTCTGACAGCGTTTCGCGATACAATCCAGCGTCCAGTGTATGGTTTCCGTCAGTATCCCGGACATGCAAGTGCATACCGTACGCACCCGCTGCGTGGCAGCCCTGCGCAGTCATGACAATCTGATCCGTCGTAACTGGCAGAGCCGGGTGATCCTTCCTGCCCCGTCGTGCTCCGTTCGGGGCCACCAGAATATACGGTCGGCCAGTGTTATTCGCTGCGTTCGAAGTCATTGCACCCTCTGATTCTCATGCTTTCAGCTAATGTGCTCTATTTCTGTTTTCAATTTACCTCTTAGAAAACATATGTTTTATTTCATGCATGACGCGCACCCTCACAGCCTTGGTTACGCAAATGCGCCGCGAGATCGATGAGATGCCCGCGCAAATGCAGGTCGCCGCAAAGTACGTCATCGATCATCCCGGCGATTTCGCCCTGAACCCGGTCCGAACAACCGCTGATCGGATTGGCATCAGCTCGAACGTTCTGGTCCGGCTAGCGCAGCGCATGGGGTTCGAAAGCTTCGAAGCGTTTCGCCGACCCTTTCGTCAAGCCCTGATAACCGACGGAGAGGACAGGTTTGGACAAAGCTGGTTGGAACACCTTACGGAACAAGGGCAGTTTAGTTCCGCGCAGGCGAGATTTGCCCAGAACGAAATGAATGTCGTGTCCCGATCCCTGCGCCTGATGGCCCCCCATTTGACGGAACGGGCCGTGACGCACATGATTTCGGCGCGGCGCTGTTACGTGACTGCCACGCGGTCCAGCCATGCGCTGGCCTATTACTTTCACTATGCGGGACGCATGGCCCATCCCGGATTTCAGTTGGTCCCCCGCCACATGGGCTCAGCCATCGATGATCTGGTCGAAGCAACAGAAGACGACTGTCTGTTTGCTATTACGGTTCACCCCTATTCTGCCGATACGATACAATCGATGCGTCTTGCCCGTGACAGGTCCATGCGTATCGTATTGTTGTCAGATAGCGAGGTTATAGCGCCCGGAGTAGAACCGGATGTCGTCCTGCCGGTCAGCACCCGAACCTTGCACCCCTTTTCGAGCTTTTCCGGGGCAATGGTCGTTCTGGAGTGCCTGTTGGGACATCTATTTGACGCTGGCGGAGAGGCAGCCAGACAAAGAGTGGGCGCTTATCAGAAAGCGAGGGAAGATACCGGAGCGTACTGGCGGCCTGGCACATTGCCAAAGCTCAGAAAACCATAAACCAGGACCTTCGGAGCGTTGTCCAACACCAGAATTCGATCCATTTCAGGATTGGCAGCGGACTATTCTATACGTTTGGCGCGCGGTTGAGGTCTGGTCGGGATTTCCTTCAGCAGTCCCCCAACACCCATTCCGGCAATATCTGCCCCGGTCGTTTCGATCCCGCAGGCAACCCGTGACAGAACCCAATCCGCCCCGTTCAATGCCGGAGACCGTGCGCACCCGGGCAACCCGATCACGGGTCGATCCTGCATCGCACCCAAAAACAGCAGGTTTCCCGGGTCAACCGGCATACCAAACCGATCCACCTGCCCACCGGCCAGCCGAACGGCTGAAGGTGCAACATCATCAGGGTCCGAGGTCGCAGATCCGGTCAGGATCAACAACAAATCGCCAGAAATCGTGGAAACCGCCTTGGCCAGCGCGTCTGCGCGGTGAGGCACGATTTGCACATCACACAAGTCCAGCCCCAAGGCTTCGGTCCGCCCACGAATGGCGGCGATGCCCTTGTCGTTCGACGGGCCACCGGGGATATCCGTCACGATCAGCCCGGCTGTTTGGTGCACTGGTCTTGCCAGACGAACGGCACCTCGTGCCAGATTGGCAGCACGCTGAACATCTGCCTCAGGTACGGCATAGGAGATGACCTTGATGGTGGCCACCATGCCCTTCGGGCCCATCTGTTGATATTGTGGAACCGTCGCGACCGTGATCATCGAGTTGACCTGGTTGAACATCTCCAGCGCGTCCACATCCAGGACTGCCACGCCCGGTCCATCCGCCAACAGGTTGACCCGGCCCGTGAACGCGTCGGTAACACGCAGGTTGGCCGAAACAGCGTCTGGGGCAAGGGCCGACGCCAAGGCACGTGCGGCTTCGTCTTCGTGACAGTCGCCGGGTTCAAGGCGGGCAACGATTACCTCCCTGATCCCTGCCTGAACCAGCTGGGTCACATGCTCTGCCTGCAGCGACAGACCTTTGCGCAGTTTTTGTCCGTCCGCCGAAACCGAATGCGCCAGAATCGCGCCTTTTGCTTCGGAGACTGCTACCGGGCCAAACTTCATGCCTTACCTCGCAATACGGCTGTCATCTGCGCCAGAATTGCGACGGCTATCTCGGATGGCCCGGCAGCCCCGATATCCAAACCAATAGGCCCGTGAATTCTGGAGATCTGCGCGTCGGTAAAACCAGCCGCCTCCATACGCTCGACTCGTTTGGCATGGGTGCGTGTTGATCCCAAAGCACCAATATAGAACACACCCGCGTCCAACGCGGCTTGCAGCGCCGGATCGTCCAGTTTCGGATCATGGGTCAGCAGGACAATCGCCGTGCGCGCATCCAGCCCGAGTTTTGCCACAGCCTCATCCGGCCAATCCGTCAGGATCGTCTCCCCGGGAAAACGGGCGCTGGAGGCAAAAGCATCGCGCGGATCGATAATGGCCGGATCATATCCCGCAATCCGCGCCATCGGCACCAGTGCCTGCGCGATATGAACCGCTCCGACAACGATCAACCGCAGAGGCGGATTGTGTACCGCCACAAATGTCTGGCCATCTTCTTCGAAACCTGACCGATCCATGCGCAGCCTTTCCGCATAGGCGTTGCGGCGCAAGGCCCTGTGCCCGGTGTCGGTATTGACCTCGTAAGCAATTGGCTCGCGCCCTCCACGGGCTGCAACCAGTTCAGCCAGCATCGGTTCGGGCAAAACCTTACCAACGGGTTCCACAAGCACGCGTATGGTTCCGCCACAGGCCAGCCCAACCGCAAAGGCATCTTCGTCGCTCACCCCGAATTCCAGCAAGCGGGCTTCGCCTTCGTCAATGGCCTCAAGTGCTTCGACGATCACTGCGCCTTCGACACAGCCGCCGGACACAGAACCTTCGATCCGGCCATCGCCGCCGATCACCAGTTGGGACCCAACCCGCCGCGGCGCGCTGCCCCAGGTTTCGACAACAGTGGCAAGCGCAGCACCGCCGCCGTTGCGGTGCCAATTCAGTGCCGTTTCCGGACTGTTGTCGAATCGCTCCATCAGAACCTCCAGACGTCGTCTGTCTTCAACATAGGCAGGAATGGCGTGATGAAAAGCGCAATGCCCCTGCCAAAACGTCTATATTGAACCCTACAAGCCAATGCCAAGGCCGGAACTACATTCAATAAATCATAGCATTGATTGTTAATGGCCCGGGTTTTAGCCTGCGCGGGCAACCGGCCAATGGACCGGACTGCCTATCAAACAAATAATAAATCGGAGACAAGCAGTTGAAACACTTTCTTACACTGGGCGCAGTGGTTGGCCTTTTGACTTCGACCGCGGCGTGGGCTGATACATTCGAACGTTATGGAGAGGTTGAGGGCTGGAAAGTCTTCATTGATAACGAAAAGAAATCCTGCCTGATCGAAGCTGTGGACGATGCCGAAAACGTCGTTCAGATGGGCCTGACCGAAGATCGCGGCGTCGGCTATGTCGGGATTTTCACCAAAGCCGAAACGGACATCAAACGCGGTGAAAAAGAAGAAGTGGCGATCCTGATCGGCGACAACATTTATCTGGGTGAAGCCACGGGTATGAAGGGCAATATCACCAAAGGTTATTCCGGTGGCTACGTTCTGTCGGACAGCCCTCAGTTCGCGGATGATCTGGCCAAGAAAAAAGTCATGGTCGTGTTCCCCGAGACGTCATACGCCTTCACCGTCGACCTGACCGGCACGTACAAAGCCATGGAAATGGCCCGTAAGTGCAACGAGGAACAATTGTCATAAAACAACTAGCCGGAAAGCGCGGCCATCAGCCGTGCTTTCTGCCCCTGATCGTCGGGTTGAGAAATAACTGCGGCCAGATCTTCCAGCGAGGCAATCGAGTGCCCTGCCCTGAAACTGTCCACATGGGGCAGCATCACCGCCACCCCCTGCGCCTTGGGGGCGAACTCATCCCAGCGCAACAGTGGGTTCAGCCAGATCAGGCGTTTGGAGGACAGGTGCAAACGCTCAATCTCTTTCTTCAGGCTCTCCGGGTCCCCCCGCTCCAAACCATCGGTGATCAGCAAAACAACGGCCCCCTGCCCCATGACACGTCTTGACCAGTCTCTGTTGAACTGGTGCAGACAGTCCCCGATGCGCGTGCCCCCTTCCCAATCCTGCGCCTCGGCCCCGGCCGCAGCAAGTGCTGCGTCAACGTCCCGATGATGCAAGTGGCGGGTTATATTGGTCAGGCGTGTGCCAAAGGTGAAGGCATGTACCTTTGCCCAACCCGCACCCTTTGCGTTCGATACCGTGTGCAGGAAATGCAGGATGATACGGCTGTATTGGCTCATCGATCCCGAAATGTCGCAAAGGGCGACTAGATTTGGCCAACGCGGTTTGGGTTGTAGCCGGGCGATATCGCGTAATTCGCCGCCTTGCCGCATGGCGGCGCGCAGGGTGCGGGCGCGGTCTATGCGGTGCCCCAGATGGCTGGCCTGCCCGCGCCGCGACTCAATTGGCTTGACCGGTAATGTCATCCGCGCAAGCACACGTTTGGCCTGCGCAATTTCAGCAGTACTCATTTGCTCGAAGTCCAGATTGCGCAGACGTTCCTCTGACGACGCCGTTTGCGTTGCGTCAATCTCGATTTCGGTTTCGCCTTCGTCTTGCGCGGTCGGGTCGGGGAGGTCCTGCTCTACACCGTCCAACAACGCCTCAGCTGCGCGTTTTTCACCGGCATCCGCTTTTCGCTCCTCCTGAACGCCGCGAATGGCGGGAAGCATCATGGCCATCATGTGTTCCATGTATCGCGGGTCGCGCCAATACATCCGGAAGACTTGTGCGAACACCGTGCGATGTTCCGGCCGGTTCACGAAACAGGCATGCAGGGTCCAGTAAAAATCCCGTTTCTCGGTAAAACCTGCCGCTTGGACGGCGCGAATTGCGTCAATCACGCGCCCCGGGCCGATTGGCAGCCCCGCCTTCCGCAACGCGCGCGCAAAATGTGTGATGTTCTGCGCCAGTTTAGGATTTTCTGGAATTTCCAACAGAAGTTGTTCAGCCATCAACAGTCATGGGGCTCTGCCCTCATACCCCCAGAGTATGTTGAAAGGATGAAGCATCAGGCCGGTTCTAAGTCGGATTTCGCCTCGTCGAGAATGCGTTTGGCCTCAGACCCTTGCAGCTTTTGAATATCGTCCTGATATTTCAGGATAGCACCAAGTGTGTCGCCGATCACTTCCGGGCTGAGGTTCATCACATCCAGCGCCAGCAGGCATTTGGCCCAGTCGATGGTTTCGGCCACTCCGGGTTTCTTGAACAGGTCTTCGGTCCGCAAACGCTGAACAAAAGCCACAACTTCGCGGCTAAGCGCATCGGCAGCCTCGGGCGCGCGCGCGTGAAGAATTTCGATTTCGCGACTGAAATCAGGATAGTCGACCCAATGATATAGGCAGCGGCGCTTGAGAGCGTCATGCACTTCTCGGGTCCGGTTCGAAGTGACAATCACAATGGGTGGTTCGGGCGCTTTAACTGTGCCCAGTTCAGGGATCGTAACCTGAAAATCACTGAGGGCTTCCAGCAAAAACGCTTCGAATGGTTCATCGGTCCGGTCCAGTTCGTCGATCAGTAGTACCGGCGCCCCGTTTTCGTCCGGTCGCATCGCCTGGAGCAAAGGGCGCTCGATCAGATATTCGTCCGAGAACAGTTCAGCCTGCAACGCGCCCCGGTATGCCCCGCCCGAAGCCTCAGCCGTTCGGATCGCGACCATCTGCGCGGGAAAGTTCCATTCGTAAACGGCAGAAGACGCGTCCAAACCTTCGTAGCACTGCAACCGGATCAAACGACGGTTCAGCCCGGATGCCAGCGCCTTTGCGATCTCGGTCTTTCCGACACCTGCTTCACCTTCCAGAAACAACGGGCGCCCAAGTTTCAACGACAGGAACACAACGGTCGCCAAGGCGCGGCCACAGACATAGCCCTGACTTCCCAGCATCTGCTGCACGGCATCGATGGAATTTGGCTGCGTCATGGAATTCCTCTCTTCTTCGCGGACAAACAGGTCACGCAAGCGCCTGTGCGTCAAGGCCTCACCCCCTGTCAGAGCTACGACGTTCCGGTTGGTTGACAAGTTTTTTTGGCAACTCGTACCGGGCTGGTTGGTCTTTCGGGGCAGCTATGCTAGCGGAAGGCCATGACTGATACCCTCACGATCCGCCGCCCCGACGACTGGCATCTGCATCTGCGCGATGGCGCCATGTTGCAGGCCGTCCTGCCCGAAACCGCGCGTCATTTCGCCCGTGCGATTATCATGCCGAACCTCGTGCCGCCTGTTGTGCGCGGCGATCAGGCAGCCGCTTATCGCGACCGCATCTTGGCCGCCTTGCCAGACGGCATGACGTTCGAGCCGCTGATGACCCTGTACCTGACCGAGGATACAGATGCGCAGGACGTCGCAGCTGCCCATGCCAGCGGGCTGATCAAAGCGGTCAAGCTGTACCCGGCTGGGGCCACGACCAATTCGGCCTCGGGCGTGCGTGATTTTGATAAAGTGCGTCCAGTTTTGGAAAAAATGGCTGAGATCGGTCTGCCCATGTGTGTGCATGGTGAGGTGACGGATGCCGAGATCGACATCTTTGATCGCGAGGCCGTGTTCATCGACCGCGTTCTAGATCCGATTCGCAAATCGACACCGGGCCTGCGCGTGGTGATGGAGCATATCACCACGTCGAATGGTGTGGACTATGTCAAAGCCAACGAGACCGATCTGGGCGCAACGATCACGGCGCACCACCTGATCATAAACCGCAACCACATCCTGGTGGGTGGGATCAAGCCTCACTACTATTGCCTTCCGGTCGCCAAGCGCGAAGAACACCGACTGGCCCTTCTGGCTGCCGCGACGTCAGGCGACACACGTTTCTTTTTGGGTACGGACAGTGCTCCGCACACCGATGCGAATAAAGAAATGGCCTGCGGCTGTGCGGGATGCTTCACCGCGACCAATACCATGTCGCTGGTCGCCGAAATGTTCGAGCGGGAAAATGCGCTGGACAAGCTGGAGAGGTTTGTCTCGCTCAACGGGCCGGACTTTTATCGCTTACCGGTCAACGAAGGGACGATTACCCTGACCAAAGGCGATCCGGTGGAGTATCCATCCAAGATCGACTCCGGAGATGGGCCTGTCACTGTGTTTGATCCGGGCTTTCCGCTGCATTGGCGCGTGGCTTAAGCCGACACGCAATTGGCCAAATCACGGGCGCGACCACCGGTGCGCAACATCGACCAGATCGCGTCCGCCTCATCAGCGCCGATCAGTTTAGCCGCCTTGTTGCGTACACGATCCTCGCGATCGGACAGTGACATTGGGGTCATCAAATCATGCGTTGCCTCGCGGCGAATACCGTCGCGACGCAGCAGGGCCAGATGCGCCTGCGTTTCTGACAAACTTTCATCTGCTTCGACCGTGATGCGGTCTCGCAGAGACTTAATGCGAAGGTCTGCGCAGACCTTGTCGGTATAGCTGCCCGGCAAAGCCGTATCATATCCCATCGCCTGCATCGCGATGACTGTACGATAAGAGAATTTAGCCCCCAATCCGGTTGTGGGCGAAAGTTGATTACAAACACTCATCCAGCGGGGATGGGTTTTAATCTTGATCTCGGCCACTTCAGGTTCGGCGATGTCCAGCTCCCGCGCTGCCTCCAGTGCCGCGTGCAAGCCGTGACAACAGGCGTGGAATTTATGACTGACTGTTTCGAACAACCATTCATCACCCAATCCATCCAGCGCGCTTTGATCCGCTGCGCCATGATGGGTCGCCCCAAATCCAAACGGGCCTTCCAACGCATCGGCATTGGCCTGAAACCCGCCATACACCAGCAAGGCCGCCTCGACACCAGCCGAAGCGGCGAGACCCGCATTATAGGGCTTGCCCATAGTCCCGAACTGGGCTTTCAGCCCAGCCGCTCGCGTCGCTGTCAGCCCCAGAACGGACCGCATCTGGTGCGTGTCAAATCCCAACAGCCGCCCTACAGCTACAGCGGCCCCGAAAGCGCCGGATGTTGCTGTCTGGTGAAACCCGGCCTGATAATGGCCTCTGCCCAGCCACAGGCCGACACGGATCGAAGCCTCCATCCCTACCAACGCGGCTTCGAGTAAATCAACCAGAATGCGGTCATCCCACTCGGACACAGCAAGGGCGGCAGGCAGGATGGCAACGGACGGATGCCCAATATGGGCAAAATGAGTGTCGTCGTAATCCAGTGCATGAGACACGGTGCCATTCACCAAAGCTGCGCCGCGCAACGGCGCGGCGCTACCGCCAAAGAGATGGGCCTGAGCGTTCCCGCCCTCGGCCAGAACCATATCGCGAATTATGGTGGACACCGGCTCGGCCGCCCCTGCACGACCAACGGCAATCCAATCCAAAACAGATAGCGACGTGACAATCCGTGCCTGAGTGGTCGTTGAAACCGGGCCAGCCGCGAAGGTGGCCAATGCTGCTGTGAAATCCGTCATGGGCGCAGTCTAGCGCACGCCCTTGCGGGGTAAAGACCTAGTCGTAGAGTTCTTTGGCACGCGCTTCGAAAGCGCGCACAATCCGCTGCATGGCTTCGTTGAATACGACGCCGATAATCCCCTGAAGGATGGCATTCTTGAACTCGAAATCCACATGGAACGAGATGTTGCAGCCCCCATCGGGTGCATCTTCGAAGTGCCAGTCGGACTTCATGTATTTGAAAGGGCCGTCGAGATATTCGGTGTCGATCTTTTTCAGATCCGCAAAAAGGGTCACACGGCTGCCGAACCGTTCGCGGAACACTTTGAACGAGATGACCAGATCGGCCTCCATCACCTCGGCCTCACCAACCACAAACGTCTTTCGGATACGCGCCGCGGCACACCAGGGCAGAAACTTGGGGTAACTGCCCACATCCGCAACAAGATCATACATCTGCTGGGCTGTGTATGGCAGGTGGCGGGTTTCCGAATGGATTGGCATGATGTCCGGTATTTGCAGGTGACAATGGCGCGTCATGTCGTATGTTGCGCGCCAAAGATCAAGGGGGCTGCGATGACTAACCGCGCATATGTGATAGATGAGATGATCTCGGCCAAGGCCATCGCCGCCCGAATCGAGGAATTATGCCGCGAAATTACGGACGAATTCGGCAATACCGACAAGCTGGTCGTCGTGGGCTTGTTGCGCGGAAGTTTTGTTTTCATTGCTGATCTGGTGCGCGAACTGGATTTACCAATCGAAGTGGATTTCCTTGAGGCGTCCTCATACGGCGATTCAATGGAAAGCAGCCGGGAAGTACGTATTCTCAAGGATTTGCGCGGTGCGATTGAAGGTCGTGACGTGCTTGTTGTCGAAGATATTGTCGACACTGGCCACACGCTGAACCACGTGACAAAACTGCTGGAAAGTCGCAAACCGTCTCGCTTGAAGTCCATTGCCCTGCTGGACAAACCCAGCCGTCGCGAAGTTGATTTCCGGTCAGACTGGATTGGCTTTGAAATTCCTGATGAATTCGTCGTGGGTTATGGGATTGACTACGCGCAGCGCAATCGCAACCTGCCGTTTATCGGTAAGGTCAGATTTACCGAGGACTGACAGGTAGTCACAAACGCAAAGAGCAACAGAATAAGGTTCACCCTTTGACTACCCCAAGACCTGCCGCATGGCAGACATGAAGACGTTGATGCCGACGGGGATCAATGCGTCGGGGAAATCGTAGTCCGGGTTGTGCAACTGTGGGTGATCTTTTCCGGCCCCCAACCAGAACATTGCCGTCTTAGCGTTTTTACCAAACTGGCCGAAGTCTTCGGAAAAACGCTGCGGCTGGTCAACTAATGTGCTTGTAACGGCTTGATCGGCGCAGGCCGTTGCCAAAATCGCAACAGCTGCAGGGTCGTTGACGCAGGCTTCGAACACCTCGTCATAGCTGATTTCGACCGACAGCCCCTCGGCCCTCGCTGTTTCTTCAACCAACTTCTCGGCTTCGGCCATAAGACGTTCCATTCGCGCATCCGAGACCGTGCGCAGCGTCACCCACAATTCCGCCAGCCCTGGCGCAACACCTACTGTGCGCTCGCCCAGAGTGGCATGCGTGACCGTGGTCAGAGCGAAATCGTCATCCAGATCACCACCCGCCCCCAATTCGGCCAAAGCCGGCATCAGGCTGGACAAAGCACCTGCTGGTGACACACCGTCTTGCGGGGCAGCGGCGTGTGACGTCTTGCCTGTCAAAACGATTTGCATCCCGCGCGAAGCACAGTTCGCAGGACCTTTACACAGCTCAACGGTGCCCAGCTCCAAACCGGGCAGGTTATGCAGAGATAGCACGATGTCAGGCGAAAGCTCGGCGAATTGAGGATCGGCGCGGTAAGCGATAGCGCCGTGGCCAGTTTCTTCAGCTGGTTGGAATATCAGAACAACGCGGCCCGTTTTCGGGCGCTGTTCTTTCAACGCTTCAGCTACGCCGAGCACCATCACCATGTGGCCGTCGTGACCACACAAATGCCCCTTGCCAGTAATCTGAGACTTATATGGAAGATCCGACAATTCCTGAATAGGCAGGCCATCCAGTTCGCATCGAATGCCAAGTGTGGGTCCGGGTACGCCGCTTTCGTAAACAGCGGCTATCCCGTGCCCGCCCAGGTTGGACAAAACACGGTCTGCCCCCGCTTCGCGCAGAAGATCAGCCACCCGCGCTGCGGTTACGTCCTCCTGACCCGAGAGTTCAGGATGCTGATGCAATTCGTGGCGCAGCCGGGTTAGCCGCGCTATCCGTTCCGGTGTCACGCCTGTTGCAACTTGGCTTGTCGTGCCGCCCGAAGCTGGGCGAAGTCGTCACCCGCGTGATAGGACGACCGGGTCAGAGGCGTCGCAGACACCATCAGGAATCCTTTGCCATACGCCGCTTTTTCGTAAGACGCGAACTCTTCCGGTGTTACGAAACGATCGACACCGTGATGTTTTGGTGTCGGCTGCAGGTATTGGCCGATGGTCAGAAAATCGATATCCGCGGCACGCATATCGTCCATGACCTGACGCACTTGTTGTTCGTCTTCACCCAACCCAACCATGATACCGGATTTGGTGAAGATCGACGGATCAAGCTCCTTCACCCGCTGCAACAGCCGAAGCGAATGGAAATACCGCGCGCCCGGGCGTACCTCAGGGTATAGACCCGGCACGGTTTCCAGATTGTGGTTGAAGACATCCGGTTTCGCTTCGACCACAATCTCCAGGACATCCTCGTCACACTTCAGGAAGTCGGGCGTCAGAATCTCGATGGTGGTCTTAGGAGAACGATGACGCACTGCGCGAATAGTCTGCGCAAAGTGCTCGGCCCCGCCGTCTTGCAGATCGTCACGATCCACCGAAGTGATCACCACATGGTTCAAGCCAAGCTTCTCTACCGCGTGCGCCACCCGACCGGGTTCAAACGCATCAAGATCGTCTGGGCGACCGGTGGCAATGTTGCAGAAGGTGCAGCCGCGCGTACAAATCTCACCCATGATCATCATGGTGGCGTGACCCTGGCTCCAGCATTCGCCGACGTTGGGGCACCCTGCTTCTTCGCAGACAGTGACCAAACTGTTGTCACGCATAATCCGGCGCGTGTCCGCATAGCCTTTGCCACCAGGTGCTTTGACCCTGATCCAGTTCGGTTTCTTGGGCTGTGCATTATCCGGGCGATGCGCTTTTTCCGGATGGCGTTGTTCGGGGATCTTCAGATCTCGCACGGTAGTTTTCCTGACTTTGGGTCAACTCTTGTTACTCATAACATAGACAGAAGCGCAGTGTTACACCAGCGACGCATAGCCGCTATGCACTGTAACTGCGCAAGCGCAGAAAGACGCCGTGCACGCCCTCGTAATTGCGACGTAAATTCAATATGTAGCCGGGCGAAGGCTTTATTCGCGTTTGCAGCGTTTCCTCGATTGAACGCAGTTTAGAACTGTTTTAATTCACAACGAAATCACATATGAATCACAGGAGTTTGACTATGAAATCCGGCACAAAACTGCCCGACGTGACCTTTCACACCCGTGTCCGCGACGAGTCTGTCGAAGGACCAAACCCTTTCCGGTGGGAAGACAAAACCACCGCTGACTACTTTGCCGGAAAACGCGTGATCCTGTTCTCACTGCCTGGCGCGTTCACACCAACCTGCTCGACTTACCAGCTTCCCGGTTTCGAGAACGTGTACGCTGACTTTCTGGCCAATGGTGTTGATGAAATCTACTGCATGTCTGTCAACGACAGCTTCGTCATGAACAAATGGGCACAGGATCAGGGCCTGACGAACGTCAAGGTCATCCCTGATGGGTCTGGTGAGTTCACCCGCAAAATGGGTATGCTGGTCGACAAGGACAATCTGGGTTTCGGGATGCGTTCATGGCGCTATGCCGCCATCGTCAATGATGGTGTTGTGGAGGCCTGGTTTGAAGAGCCCGGCCTGATGGATAACTGCCCCGAAGACCCTTATGGCGTGTCCTCGCCGGAAAACCTGATGAAACATCTGCAGGCGTCGGCAGAGCCGGAAATGGCCTAACCTATAAATCCCAAAAAAAAGGCCCGTATCAAATGGGCCTTTTCTTTTTTGGTCAGCCAATCATCCGGTCCCGTTCCGCCTGATCCTGATAATGCCGCTTCAGGCGCTGCAAGGCGATCCGCAGTACAATCTTACCGGATCGCGCTGACCAGCCCATTCGCTTTTCCGCCAACTCCAATCCCTCCAGATAGCAACAGCACCGCAGCGCAACATCACTCAGCCCCGGCCCCAGATCGGACAGGGCACGCGCAACGCGGTCTTTCGCGTCAGAAGACCCCGCCGCCCCATGGCTTTCACTGTCAAAACGACCGCGGCCGCCTGTTGTCAGAAAGCGATCCCAGTTCTGTGAAACCTGAGGACCAATCTGCGCCAGTTCGAAATCTTCGCGCAAGCGCTCTCCGGCGCTGACGAGGGATTCATCCAGAAACGGCTTTCCATCCCGATCCCGTCTGCGCGCCAAAGCAATCAGCGGACTTTCTGCAGCACTGTATCGAATCCGTTTAATTCGCTCAGGAGACCCGCCCGAGGGTCTTGCCTGAAAGGAGTTTTGAGCTTCGGCAAAGCCGAAGTCAGTCCCGGCACGCGCTTTGTTTTCGGCCTTCGCAATCAAATGGCTCAGTGCCGTTCGCCCCGCCGTGGAAATCCGATACCGGGAAATACGCCCTGGATTGTCACAGGAGATCCAGTCTTTCAAAGCTAAGGCCTGCGCAATTCTGCACTCCACGACCGCGGTTCTTGTTGCCCCGGCTTCACCGGTGCCGCGCACGACGACTGCCTTATCCATTTCCTCGGCCACGGCAAGGACTGAACCCGTCTCGCTCAGGCGGCGCAACACACGCAGCGCTTCATTTTCAAATTCTTCTTCAGCAGCATTTTCCAATTCGCCCGACGGACCATCACCACAATCCAAGGTTGCAAAATGCGTCTCAGCCAGCGATTGCAAAGCCGCATCCACCAATGGATCGTCGCGGCGCATTTCGATGCGCCGTATTTGCCTGAGGATGGTTGATGCATGGCATCCGGCTGATCGCGCGATATCACGGATCGAGCGACCGGTCTCAGTATGAGCAAGGTACCTTTGCGCCCCCTCTGGAACCCATGCCGGAATGGTGAAAGCCATGTTGTTTTCCATAATTATATGCCCTCGTCGACAAAACAAACTGCCACTTTTCGCCCTCGGAATGCGGGTTAACCAAATCTAACTAGAGGTCCATTCGTTACTCGTTCGTTAACCGCACAAGGCAAGAACCAGATTTGATTCAAAAATATAAACAGTCATGAAACCATCGTTCGGAGGGACTCTGACAAAGGCAACACTCGCTTAGGTTGTGCAACATATGACCCGTGAATTTTCGAAAAAGGGACACATGACATGCAGGACCTGATGACAATGATCGCAACCCTCCGCCGCCCGCGCACGCTGGCGCGTGCTGCCAGATTCGGGGCGCGGGATTACAATCGGGACAGGCATCTGCAACGCATTCTGGGATACGGTTCGCTGCCCGGTTCGGGTCAGGCGCTGCTGCGTTTGCTCGAGATGGAAAGAGAGGTAAATGAACAGCGAAGAGATGATGATGCCGCCTACTCATTGGTGCGGCATCTGGATCTGCTTATTGCGCTGTTGGGTGAGGCGCAGCTGTATCAGGCCAGCCGCGCCTCGGTTCTTCAGTAATCAGGTGAATGCGTCCGGCATGGAGGCCTTTTTCTCGGCGATATAGGCTTCCAGCGCCGCTGCGGTATCCGGGTCCATCTGCGGTTGCTGATAATTGGCCAGCAAATGTTCAACCCGTGCCGAAGCCAAAGCCCGCGTGTCACGCGCGCCCTCTTCCTGCCAGGTTTCATATGGCTTGTAGTCCAGCACTTCGGATTTCCAGAAGGATTCCTTGAAGTTGGCCTGCGTGTGAGCACACCCGAGATAGTGACCGCCCGGCCCTACCTCGCGGATCGCGTCCATGGCCTGAGCGTTGTCATCATATGCAACGCCTTTGGCCAGTGAATGCAGCACACCCAACTGATCGGCATCCATGACAAACTTCTCGAAGTCGGCAACCAGACCACCCTCAAGCCAGCCACAGGAATGCAGCATGAAATTCACGCCAGACAACAGGCCCATGTTCAGCGAATTCGCTGTTTCATACGCCGCCTGAGCGTCCGGCAGTTTCGAGCCGCAGAACGACCCGGCCGAGCGGTATGGCAAATTCAGACGGCGCGCCAGCTGGCCAGCACCATAAGTGATATGCGCGGCTTCCGGAGTGCCGAAGGTGGGTGCGCCCGAGTTCATATCGATCGACGTCACGAATGCGCCGAAAATCGCGGGTGCACCGGGACGGATGATCTGGCTATAGGCAACACCGGCCATAACTTCGGCCAGAACCTGCGTCAAAGTACCGGCCACCGATACCGGAGCCATCGCCCCACCCACGATAAAGGGGGAGATGATGCAGGCCTGATTGTTACGCGCATAAACCTCCAACGAGCCCATCATCACATCGTCGAATGTCATCGGCGAGTTGATGTTGGTCAGCGAGGTCATCACCGTGTTTTCCTGAACGAACTCCTTACCGAACAGGATTTCGCACATTTCAACCGAATCCTGAGCCCGGCTGGGATCGGTTACCGAGCCCATGAAAGGCTTGTCCGACAAGGTCATATGCGCCTTCAGCATGTCCAGATGGCGCTTGTTCACTGGAATGTCGGTCGGCTCACACACCGTACCACCCGAGTGGTGCAACCACTTGGACATATAGGCAAGTTTCACGAACTTGTTGAAATCGTCCATGGTTGCATACCGGCGACCACCCTGCGCATCACGCACAAACGGAGGGCCATAGACCGGGGCCAGAACCATGTTCCGGCCACCGATGACAACCGATTTCTCGGGGTTGCGGGCATGCTGGGTAAACTCGCTCGGAGCTGTCTTGATCAACTCGCGGGCCAGACCACGCGGAATACGCACACGCTCGCCATCCACGTCAGCGCCGGCATCGCGCCAACGTTCCAGCGCGGCCGGGTTGTCGACGAAGTTGACGCCGATCTCTTCCAACACGGTTTCCGCGTTGTTCTCAATAATCTCCAGCGCCTCGTCGTTGAGGATCTCGAAATTCGGAATGTTCCGTTCGATGTATTTCGCAGTCTCGATACGAACTGCGGTACGCTCGGCACGGCGGGCAGCGCCACCGCCACCTCTCGCCCTGCGCCGGGTGTTTGCCTCTGCCATGAGAAAATCCCGTCTGGTTGGTTAGATTGAATGTTTGATACAGGTTTGCCGAAACGCAAGCATCGGGATTGCGGCGCTCTGGGGGAAAAAGCGACATTGCCTTCCGGCAATCCGGTGCGCCAATCCCCTCTGCGTTATCAGGCTTCGGAAACAGTATCCCATTCAATGCTGTCGATACTTGGCTCCAACATAAGCGGAGCGACAACCTTATGCTGCAGTTCCTCAGGGTGATCTTCCATCGAAACCAGAACCGCAATTGTCCGCACACCATCGGAACTGTCGCCTTTTTCGAATCCCACGATTCGCACGTCGTTCTGCGCCAATGCCTTGAGAACCGCCGCCCGCGCGTCTGCCTGAGCCGCCTCAGAACACTGCAGCAAAATTTTGAACTCCTGCGTCAGCGGCACTCCGGCGCGGGTTGTGCGTTTCAACCATTTCACCAGAGGTCTGAGACCAAGATTCACGAAAATGACGAATCCGGTCATCATAATTGCGAACAGCCACGCCCCCGTCCCTGCCATCATTCCGACCGCTGCCGAACACCACAGGGTCGCTGCAGTATTCAGCCCATGAATCGTGAACCCGTGTCTGAATATGATACCAGCCCCCAGGAACCCGATGCCGGAAACGACCTGTGCTGCCACGCGGGTTGGGCTGACTTCATGTGGGAACAGCGCCGCAAACACAACAAACGCCGCAGCACTCAACGCCACCAGCGCATTTGTCCGCAAACCCGCCATTCTCTGCCGGACCTGCCGCTCTGACCCGATCAGCGCCCCGCAAAACAATGCTAAACTCAGGTTCAGCGCCGCAATTTCTATGGAAATCGGCAATACCAGTTCCTCGTTCAGACGAATCTCCCCATAGATTCTGCCGATCTGTCATATTTTTGTTACAAAACATTTACAATTACCTTTTGCCGGGCAGCTGAAATCATTCAGGAAACGGACGTCGCTCTTGCGAATTTGCCGGGCTTGCCCTAAGGCGCTGGCATGACCCAGACATCCCACGACCGCCTTCTGATCATCGACTTTGGCAGCCAGGTTACGCAGCTTATCGCCCGCCGCCTGCGCGAGTTGAATGTCTATTGCGAAATTCACCCTTACCAGAATGTCACGATGGATTTCGTGCGGGAAATGGCACCGCGCGCTGTGATCTTCTCTGGCGGCCCGGATAGTGTGACGCGCGAAGGATCGCCCCGCGCTCCGCAAGAGATTTTTGATTATGGCGTTCCTATTTTGGGCATTTGCTATGGTCAGCAGGTGATGATGCATCAGCTTGGCGGTAAGGTCGAAAGCGGCCATGGCACCGCCGAGTTTGGTCGGGCCTTTGTCACACAGAAAGACAATCTGGACATCCTGGACGGCTGGTTTGCCGACGGCGATGAACAAGTCTGGATGAGCCATGGCGATCACGTCAGCGAAATCGCGCCGGGTTTTGAAGTGTTCGGAACCTCGCCCAACGCGCCTTTCGCGATTACGGGCGATCCTTCGCGGCACTTCTACGCCGTGCAGTTTCACCCTGAGGTACACCATACGCCCAAGGGCGCGAAACTGTACGAAAACTTCGTTAAGCTGGCCGGGTTCAAGGGCGACTGGACCATGGGCGCTTATCGCGAAGAGATGATCCGCAAGATCCGCGAGCAGGTTGGTGACAAAAAGGTCATTTGCGGTTTGTCAGGCGGTGTCGACAGCTCGGTTGCCGCGATCCTGATTCACGAAGCAATCGGGGATCAGCTGACCTGTGTATTCGTCGACCATGGGCTGCTGCGTAAAAACGAGGCCGAAGAAGTCGTCGGCATGTTCCGCGACAACTACAACATCCAGTTGATCCACGCCGACGAATCCGAATTGTTCCTGGGCGAACTGGAAGGCCAGAGCGACCCGGAAACCAAACGCAAGATTATTGGAAAGCTGTTCATCGACGTATTCCAGAAACACGCCGATACCATCGATGGGGCCGAATTCCTGGCTCAGGGCACTCTCTACCCAGATGTGATCGAATCAGTATCCTTCTCGGGCGGGCCATCGGTAACCATCAAGTCGCACCACAACGTGGGCGGCCTGCCGGAAAAGATGGGCCTGAAACTGGTCGAACCTCTGCGCGAACTGTTCAAGGACGAAGTCCGAGCACTGGGACGTGAGCTTGGTCTGCCGCAGAGCTTCATCGGCCGTCACCCCTTCCCCGGACCTGGCCTTGCCATCCGTTGCCCCGGCGAGATCACCCGTGAAAAGCTGGGGATTCTGCGCGAAGCTGACGCGATCTACATTGACCAGATCCGCAAGCATGGACTTTACGACGAGATCTGGCAGGCTTTCGTCGCCATCCTTCCCGTCCGCACTGTGGGTGTGATGGGTGATGGCCGCACCTATGATTACGCCTGTGCGTTGCGGGCCGTCACTTCGGTCGACGGGATGACGGCGGATTACTACCCGTTCAGCCATGAATTCCTAGGGGAAACGGCGACACGGATCATCAACGAGGTCAAAGGCATCAACCGATGCACATATGACATCACCTCGAAACCGCCCGGAACCATTGAGTGGGAATAGTCTGACAAAACGCCACAGCGTTCGATACTGACTGACCAACATTGCAGCATTCCTGTTCAAGCCGTGCCCGAAAGTATGGGGCGTGGCTTGAACCTGACGCCCGATCGGCGTTTGAATGATCCGACGAATTCAATCGTTTTGTTTTGAGCGCGCGGCGAAGGCCCCATTCCCAAGGTCCTGACCTCGCGTCCAGTCAGGGGCGCGGTACGTGAATCAGATACAACAAAACACGTTCAAAGCCGCCTTATGGATGACGGGAGCCATTGCGTCCTTCTCTTCCATGGCAGTTGCCGGTCGCGAACTGAGTCTCGCGCATGACACGTTCGAAATCATGATGTACCGAAGCGTGGTCGGGTTTGTCGTCGTCGCCCTCGTAATTACTGTCACACGCAGCTGGGCTCAGGTTTCAACGCAGCGTCTGGGATTGCACGCTGTGCGCAATACCTTGCATTTCACGGGCCAGAATCTTTGGTTCTATGCCGTCGCTGTGGCGCCGCTGGCACAGGTATTTGCGCTGGAATTCACGCAACCGCTTTGGGTAATTCTGCTTTCGCCGTTGTTTCTGAACGAACGCCTGACTGCCCTTAAGATAACGACCGCACTCATTGGTTTTGCCGGTGTTCTGATCGTGACGCGCCCCGGCGCGGCGCCCTTGAGCCCCGGCCTTGTGACAGCAGCTGCGTCTGCGATTTTCTTTGCGTTTACAACGATCACGACCAAAAAGCTCACACGCTTTGCCAGTATCGGTTGCATCGTTTTTTGGCTGACGACCATGCAGGCGGTTCTTGGGGCCGCCGCCGCCGGTTTCGACGGGCAGATTTCCTTACCGACAGCGCAAACCGCTCCTTTTTTGGTTCTGGTTGGGCTGGCGGGCCTGTTGGCTCACTTCTGTATAACAAACGCTTTGGCCATCGCACCGGCAACTGTCGTGGTCCCTTTTGATTTCGCGCGCCTTCCAACGATCACGGTGGTCGGAATGATCCTGTACCAGGAACCCATCGACCACTGGGTCCTGATAGGCGCAGCCGTCATCTTTTCCGGTATTTTCCTGAACATCTGGTCCGAAAATCGTAACAGTTTGGCAACACTTGAAAACAGTAGTCGCAATACGTAACGCACCGTCACCAGTTGACCTTAAAGTAACCAAAAAGAGAGTATCGTTCATACAACGGGCAGGCGTTCATCACACTCAATTCAACGCCTTACAAGCCCACGGGAGATTGTCAGGGAGGACAGTATGAAAAAAGTACTACTCGCGACCTGCGCATTGTGCGCTGGAGCGACGGCAGGATATGCAGGCGGTCTGGATCGCAGTGGTCAGGGCATTAACCTGATCTTCGAAGAAGGCTCGGCCGTACAATTCCGTTTGGGGTACACCAGTCCAAGCGTGACTGGCACAATGCCAGACCTTTTTGGCACCAACGGCGGCCAACCTGTTGATTCCGGTGAGGTCGCAAACGACTTCTTCACACCGCATCTGGGATACAAAACATCCCTCACCGAGAAACTTGATTTTGCAATCATGTATGATCAGCCCTTTGGTGCCGACCTTCAATATGCAAGCGATTTCCCTCTTTCAGTCAACCCGATCCCAGGTGGTCGCACTGACGTCCTGAATGCAACGGCCGACACCGACGCCATTACCGCATTGCTACGCTACAAATTCGATGGCGGTTTCAGTGCAATCGGCGGCATTCGTGCGCAACGCGTAAAGGCCTCGGTGACTGTACCGCTTGCCGCGGGCTATCAGGTTGATTCTGACGCCGACACGGCATTTGGCTACGTTATCGGCGTCGCTTGGGAGAAACCCGAGATCGCGGCACGGGTGTCGTTAACCTACAACTCCAAGATCAGCCATGATCTTTCTCAGACGGAGTCCCTGAACCCACCGCCTTTCCCCCCGATTCCTCCGGGGACCGTGGCGTCATTCGACTCGTCCAGTGAAATCGAAACACCTCAGTCGGTCAACCTGGACTTCCAGACGGGCGTCGCACCTAAAACCCTTCTTTTCGGCTCAATTCGTTGGGTTGATTGGCCACAGCTGGTCTACAATCCGCCAAACTATCCGCCGGCCAGTAACCTCGTTGATTTCGACGAAGCCACGTTCACGTACGCGCTGGGCTTGGGGTACCAGTTCTCGGAAGAGTTTTCCGGCGCTGTAACGTTGGGCTACGAGTCATCTCAAGGTACTCCTGTATCGAACCTTGGTCCGACAGACGGATTTTGGAGCATTGGTTTGGGCGGAACCTACTCGCTCGAAAACGCGAAAATCTCAGGTGGTGTTCGCTACACTGATATCGGTGATGCGACAACAGATGGTGCCGGTCCAGGGGCTCGCGGAACATTTACAGGTAACAGCGCCTGGAGCGTCGGTGTTCAGGTCACTTACGCTCTGAACTGATCAAACAGATAGCTAAAACAAAGTACAAAGCCCCGCAAAAACTGCGGGGCTTTTTTCGCATGATCCGGGTCGCCGCCTTTTCGCAAAGATAGGATAGTGGCAGGATGAACGCACAAAAACATCTCTCCCCTCGCGCCTGGGTCGAACTACTGTTGCTTGGCGTAATCTGGGGCGCGTCCTTTGTATCCATTCGAATAGCTCTGGACACCATCCCCGTGATCACATCGGTTCTGCATCGCACCTTTTGGGCGATGCTGGCTCTCTGGCTTGTCGCTTGGTACAAAGGGTTTAAATTCCCGCGCTCACCCCGCATCTGGGGGGCATTTCTGGTAATGGGGCTATTGAACAACGTAATCCCGTTCAGCCTGATGGCCTGGGGGCAGTTGTATATAGATACGGGATTGACCGCGATCCTCAACGCAGCAACAGCCGTATTTGGCGTGCTGATCGCTGCACTGTTTTTTAAGGACGAACGTTTGACGAAAACACGCCTGCTTGGCGTTTGCTTGGGGTTTTTAGGAGTTTCCATCGCCATCGGGATCAATAGCGTCACAAACTTCAGCCTGCAAAGCACCGCACAGGTTGCGATTCTGACAGGAACTCTGTCGTACGCCTTCGCCGCAGCATGGGCCCGGCACGCCTTGTCCGACTTATCACCCATCGTAGCCGCAGCCGGAATGCTGACCGCGTCGACGTTATTGATATTGCCGGTGACACTTTTGGTGGATGGATGGCCGACATTGGCACTTCCTGCAATCACATGGGCGGCAATTGGCTATTACTCAATCGTGGCGACGGCTGGGGCTTACCTGCTGTACTACCGGGTTTTGGCGATGGCCGGCAGCGGTAACCTAATGTTGGTGACGCTTGTGATACCTCCCGTCGCCATCGTACTCGGAGCTGTACTGCGGGATGAGGCCCCACCCCCTAGTGCCTATTTTGGCTTTGCCATTCTCGCCATGGGCCTGATGGTTTTGAACCGGTCCGGTCGTCGCGATTGACGCCGTGCGCTGCCCGATTTAGCAAAGGCATAAAAAGGGACAGCACAAGATGATTTACAACACCGCCGAAGACTGGCGCACGGCGCGCCGCAAGAAGGTGCTGTTTTTTGGCATGTCCGGTCTGGGCAAGACTTATGTCTCGAATATCCTCAGGGATTCTGGGAACTGGTTCCACTACTCGATCGATTATCGGATCGGCACCCGATATATGGGCGAGTACATCACCGACAACGCAAAAGCCGAAGCGATGAAAGTTCCGTTCCTGCGCGAGTTGCTGCTGTCGGATTCGATTTATATCGGTTCAAACATCTCGTTCGCAAATCTGACGCCGGTTGCAGCCTATCTCGGCAAACCGGGCAACCCTGCCCTCGGCGGGTTGGAGATGCCGGAATACCGCCGCAGACAGGAACAGTTTCGCCTGGCCGAAATACACGCCCTGCTGGATACCGAGTATTTCATCGATCGCGCCGAGCGCCTGTACAAATACCCACATTTCATCTGCGACACCGGTGGGTCGATCTGCGAATGGGTGGACCCCGAAGATCCAAAAGATCAGGTCCTGTCCGAGCTTTCGCGGCAGACCCTGATGATCTGGCTGAAGGGGGATGAGGGCCACACGGCCGAGCTTGTGCGGCGCTTTGACAAAGCGCCTAAGCCGATGTCCTATCAGGCCGAGTTTCTGACCAAAGCCTGGACAGACTATCTGGACCAACACGGTTGTTCGGAATCTGACGTAAATCCCGATGATTTCGTCCGTTGGACCTATGCGCAGGCATTGGCGCATCGCCAGCCTCGCTATGAAGCCATGTCGAAAAACTGGGGCGTGACGATTGCCGCCAACGACATCGGCAAGATCCGCGATGCCGCCGATTTCGATGAGTTGATCGAACGCACCCTTGAGGCCAAACGCAATAACGCCTAACTACCAGTTTTCACTATTCTCTTCGAAGCCTGACACATGCCCATCAAAATCCCATCCGACCTGCCTGCATTTGACGTCCTGACCAAAGAGGGCGTCATGGTCATGGATGAGGATCAGGCGATGCGTCAGGATATCCGCCCCCTGCGCATCGGTTTGCTGAACCTGATGCCCAAAAAGATCCAGACCGAAAACCAGTTCGCGCGTCTGATCGGGGCAACCCCATTGCAGATCGATCTGTCGTTGATCCGCATGACCGAACATCGGACTAAAACCACTGCAGCCGAGCACATGTCCGAGTTCTATCGACCGTTTCAGGAGGTCAAGGATCAGAAGTTCGATGGCCTGATCATTACCGGTGCCCCGATCGAGCATCTGGAATTCGGTGACGTCACTTATTGGGACGAAATCAGCGAGATTTTCGAATGGACCCAGAGCAACGTGCATTCCACCTTTGGCGTGTGCTGGGGCGGGATGGCGATGATCAACCACTTCCATGGCGTCAAGAAGCATATGCTGGACGCCAAGGCCTTCGGGTGTTTCCGCCATCGCAATCTGGATCCGGCTTCCCCTTTCCTGCGCGGGTTTTCGGATGATTGCGTTATTCCGGTCAGCCGCTGGACAGAAATGAAACAGGATGAGATTGACCTCGCACCCGGTCTCAGGACCCTGCTGGGCAGCTACGATGTCGGCCCCTGTCTGGTCGAAGATCCCGACCACCGCGCGCTGTATATCTTCAACCATTTCGAATATGACAGCGACACGCTGAAACAGGAATATGACCGGGACGTCTCGAACGGCACGCCTATCAACGTGCCGATCAATTACTATCCCGAGGATGATCCATCCAGGACGCCGCAGAACCGGTGGCGCAGCCATGCGCACCTGCTATACGGCAACTGGATCAACGAAATCTATCAGTCCACACCTTTTGATATGGCAAAAATTGGCCACTAAAGCCCTGATATCCTTTGGCCTGATCGTTCTGAGCCTTGTCGTGCTGACAACCTGGCGCAGCGCCCGGAACGAAGAATTGGCCGAGGCGGCCTTCCCCCCCGAAGGTCAGATTCTCGATGTGGGTGGCATCGCTGTACATGCCGTGGTCATGGGGGAAGGGCCTGACGTCGTTCTGATCCACGGGTCAAGTGGCAACACGCGCGATATGACCTTTGCACTGGCCCCTATTCTGGCCAAATCATACCGCGTAATCGTCTTTGACCGACCGGGGTTAGGCTATTCCGAAAGCTTCAATTCGGACGGCGAAACCATCATTGAACAGGCAGATATCCTGCAACGCGCTGCGGCCCAGCTTGGCGCAGAAAAGCCCATCGTAGCCGGGCAAAGCTATGGTGGATCGGTTTCCCTTGCCTGGGCAGTGACCCGTCCCGAGAATATCTCGGCTCTGGTTCTGATCGCTCCGGCCGCGATCCCTTGGAAAACGCCATTGGATGGATTCAACCGGCTTGCTGCGACTACGGCAGGCAACGCGCTGGCCTTGCCCCTGATCAGCTCTTTCGTGCCCGAATGGTACGTGGCACAGGCGCTGGACAAAGTGTTCGCACCGCAAACTGCCCCTGAAGGCTATGCTGAACACTTCGGGCCCGGGCTAACGATGCGGCGAGGCTCGATGCATGCCAATGCCAAGCAACGCGCCAACCTGCTGGATGAAGTCACCCGCCTGCAACCGAGATACGGTGAGATTTCCGTTCCGACAGAGATTGTTCACGGAACTGCAGACGACACGGTGGGTCTGGAATGGCATTCGGAACGTCTGATCGAACAAATCCCCGGAGCCGAATTGATTGAGTTACCGGGTATTGGTCACATGCCACAGGTGGTTGCAGCACCCGAAGTTGCCGCTGCAATAGATCGCGCGGCTCAGCGAGCGGGTTTGCGTTAAACTACGCTCTAATCCATAGTAAGAAATGGATTTTATCGCGAGGTGACATATGGCCCGGTCCGGAAAAGGTTCTATCGAGAAGTATTTTCAGAAAGATGCGCCCAAAGCTGTACGGGAAGAGATTCAAAACGCGAAAAAAGGCGACATCCTGAATCCGACCTACCCCTACTCCGAAAAAATGAAGACCAAGGATTATGATGAGCAAATGGACCTGCTCCAGATTGAGTTGGTCAAAATGCAATCCTGGGTCAAGGAAACGGATCAACGGGTTGCTATCATTTTCGAAGGCCGCGACGCCGCTGGCAAAGGTGGAACAATCAAACGGTTTCGCGAAAACCTGAACCCGCGCGGCGCACGCAATGTTGCTCTCAGCAAACCCTCGGACGCCGAGCGCAGCCAATGGTATTTCCAGCGTTACATCCCCCATCTCCCCGCTGCCGGGGAAATCGTGTTCTTTGATCGCAGCTGGTACAATCGCGGCGTCGTTGAAGACGTCTTTGGTTTCTGCACACAGGAAGAACGTGAACGGTTTTTCCGGCAGGTCCTGCCGCTTGAAACGGGTCTGGTGAATGACGGCATCCATTTATTCAAATTCTGGCTCAATGTCGGGCGTGCCGAACAACTGAACCGTTTTCTGGCACGCGAAACGGACCCTTTGAAGCAATGGAAACTCAGCCCGATTGACGTGGCCGGGCTGAACAAATGGGACGAGTATACGCAGTCGATCTCAGAAACCCTGACCCGGTCGCATTCTGATGCTTGCCCCTGGACGATTGTCCGCTCTGACGACAAAAAGCGCGCGCGCCTCGCAGCCATCCGGACGGTCCTGCACGCTTTGGATTATGATGAGAAAGACAAAAAAAGTATCGACGACATTGATCTCCAAATTTGCGGTGGCCCGGATGTGTGGGAGGCGTAAACTGTCAATTCGCCCTACCCTGTTAAAGCCTTCACAAGCATGTGTTGGACGGCAGGTCGTCTCTGGTTTATGTCCTTGTCTTCCAACACCTGATTAATGCACCTGAGGCCGGGATGACGAAACGCGGTTATCACCACGGAAACCTGAAGCAAGCCCTGATCGAGGCAGCTTTGTCCCTGATCGAGAATAAAGGCCCAACAGGTTTCACTTTGTCCGAAGCCGCCAAAACTGCCGGTGTCACGCCTGCCGCCGTCTATCGTCATTTTCAAGGGCGCGAGGACCTGATTGCCGAAGCCGCCCGGCAAGGGTTTGAGATGTTCGCGGATTTGATGCAATACGCTTACGACAAGGGACAGCCTTCAGCCCTGGAGGCTTTTGAGGCGACTGGACGTGCTTATCTGGCTTTTGCGCGCAAAAATCCCGGGCATTACATTGCTATGTTCGAAAGTGGAGTATCACTGAACCGGACGCCCGAATTGTCCCTGGCAGCGAACCGCGCCAAATCCGTTCTGGAGAAAGCCGCAGCTGATCTGTCGCAGCACATTCCTCCAGAAAAGCGCCCGCCCGCCTCAATGTTCAGCGCCCATATCTGGGCGATGAGCCATGGTGTTGTTGAACTTTTCGCCCGGAATACAGGCGCAACTTCACCATTCCCCCCCGAAGATTTGCTGGAAAGCGGTATCGGCATTTACCTGCGCGGTTTGGGTCTGATCCCTCAGGACGAATGACGTCTGTCAGAACGAGCGACTGCTCTGAGGCATACTCAGGCCCGATGTTACATTGATCAGATCCATCTCACCCATCCCCTTGATATCGACACGCCCCAGTTCCGAGACCTGAAACTCGTCAATCAGGGCATATTTCATCTCTTCCGGGGCCACGATGTTCATGGGGTTGGCAAAAACCTGCAACCGGGATGCGATGTTCACGGCCGGGCCAAACACGTCATAAACATATTTCTGAATACCCACGACCGATCCGACCGCTGCGCCCATACCCAGACCGATCCGGGCCTGCCATTTATGCGGATGGCTTTCGTTGCGGCGTTCAAGGTAGCGCAGGAACCGTACAGCACAATGTGCCACAGCCGTCGCATGATCCGGTGTGGGATCAGGCATACCTGACACGGCCAAATATGCATCACCGATCGTCTTGATCCGCTCGCACCCGAATTGCTCGACAATGCGGTCAAAGGCCGTGAAGATATCGTTCAACTCACTTAGCGTTACCGTTGGATCGGTTTTGGCAGCGAAATCCGTAAACCCAACAAAATCCAGCATCACCACCGAAACCTGTTGATAAAGCTGCGGTGTGACAACGCCGAAAGTCTTGAACTCCTCATACACCGCTCGAGGCATCAGATTCAGCAACAGGCGTTCGACCCTCTCCTTCTCGCGCTCAAGCTCTCGGGTGTTGCGCTCGACCATGGTGGAATAGCTGTCGATCATGCTTTCCAGCTCCCGAATGCGGGTAATGTTCTGGCACTCGACAATCAGCACCTGCTCGGACAACCCATTAGCCAGCGAGACTGCGACCGCAAAGATCAACGTTCGGCGTTTTGGTTTGATCTGCAATTCGACCGAATATCTCAGGCCAGACTGTTTCACATCTTCCAGTTCTTTTGGATCCAGAGCAGGTAAAATGTCCCTGAGGGTGTTTCCCTTCTCAGGGGTACCGAACCATTCCGTAAAGGGCCCGTTGTGAAACACGAACTGCAGATCGGATGCCCGCACCACGGCGACGCCCACTCCAATCGCGCGCAGCAATTGTTCGTTTATCGCATGAATGCTCATGCCGCATCCCGGGTGACAATGATCGAACGTTTTCCTTCAATCGCGTTCAGCGCGGTTTTGATGTCGCCGTCCGACATACCATGCTGACTCAACGCGTCACCAAACAGGTCGGCCATTACATCGAACTCATCATGCGAGATCTTCAGATGCCGATGAACAGCTTCGATCCTGTCATCACTGAAAGATGCGGGCCCACCAATCAGGGACGATACGAATTTGGTTTGATGGTCGATCAAACGCGGCATGTCTATGTCTTCAAAATGATGGCCGATCTCATCCGAATCCAACGCCATTTCATAGAATGTCATCACGACTCGGCTGATCGTTTTGAAGCCGCCATACTTTTCATAAAGTGTCTGTGCCACACAAGTACCCGCGCGTTACCAATCAATAACCCCACAACTTTATATCAAATCGATATTTTTGTTAACGCTTATGATTTTCTAACAGGGAATGATTACAGAAACCGACCTGCTGCGCGGAAAAAAGTAGGAGGTTCGCTGGAGCGGAACGTGAGCTTTCACACGTATAATGAAACCGACAGCCCAAACGCGCTACACCACGGGGAAACCTGCATTTCTACCATATTAGAAGGGATAATGGCGGAGAGACAGGGATTCGAACCCTGGAGACGGTTTCCCGCCTACACACTTTCCAGGCGTGCGCCTTCGACCACTCGGCCACCTCTCCGTGACGGCGATATTTGGACGAATGTAATCGGATTTGCAAGGCCCCAATTCGGGGAATAGCTCAAATAAATCAGGCCACCCTCTGAAGGGTAATCAAACGCTAAAACACGCTGCGATCTGACCTGTCAGATCTCATCACCAGCATCCGGGTCCATATCCGCTTCGGTCAGATCCACTGGTTTTCCCGAAGTCTTGCGTGGCTTGTCCTGAACAGCATCGGTGGCGTCATGCTCTTCCTTCTCGGATGATTGAAGGGCTTCGGGATTACGCAGCCAGATGTCACGCTGCGCAAAGGGAATCTCGATCCCCGCTTCCGAAAATCTACGATTGATTTCATGGTTCATATCGGATTTCACCGACAGAACCCAATTCACGTCACGCAGGATTGCGCGGATCTCAAAATCAAGGGAATCCGCACCAAACCCTTGGAACACCACACTTGGCGCCGGGTTGGCCAGAACCATCGGATGACCGTTGGCGATCTCGCCCAGAATGGTTTCAACCAGGCGCGTGTCGGTGCCGTAGGCAACGCCAACCGGAACGATCACCCGCCCGATCGTATTGCCGCGGGTGTAGTTCGTTACGACACCGCTGATCAGGTCAGAGTTCGGAACAATTACATCCGTTCTGTCAAACGTCTCGATCCGGGTCGAGCGGACGGAAATATCCCGTACGTATCCCATCATGCCATTCGCATCGATCCAATCTCCCTTGGAAATCGGGCGCTCGACCAGAAGGATAATACCAGAAACAAAGTTCGACACGATGGTTTGCAGACCAAAGCCGATACCGACAGACAACGCACCGGCGACAATCGCCAGTGACGATAGATCAAATCCGGCCACCATGATTGCCACGAGCGCGGCAAGAAACATCCCAACGTATCCGGAACCTGCGACAATCGCGTTTTGTCCGCCAGGGTCAATACTGGTTTTCGGCAAAAGCGAATTTCGCAGCCCGCTTTGCAACAGCCGCGTCAGCGTATAACCGATTGCAAAAACAGCAACAAAGGTCAGAAAGTTGCTGGGTGAAATCGTGACGCCACCGATATCAAACCCAAGCAGCAGACGCGACCATGCTTCAAGCAGATCGGTTTCACGCGCGCCCCAGTAAATCGCCAGAATGGGAAGCGCCACGATGGCCAATGCAAACCCGACCAGCACGGCAAAAAGCGAATCCCGCGCGGCATCTCCCTGCCCTGTGATCCAACCGTAAATCTGGCTGATAAACCGTTGCAGGATGACCAAAGCCCCGATGAGCACCAGTGTCTTAACAGCAGGAAACACGATTGCTTCGGCCGCATTGGTGTACCCGAAAACCGCCAGAACAGGAGATGCTATGCCCAACAAGAACAAGGCCCGGCGCAGGAACTCGACCAATTGGCTGAAGCCAGCAGAACGGGTCGAGGCTGTTTGATCCGGCGGTCCGTCGGTTGTTCGAATCTGACGTATACGCAACAACAACAATGCTGTTGCGACAATGACCGGGAAACTGACAACTGCACGTGTTGCGTCCGAAGTGTTTTCGATCCGCTCGAACAGCAGTGCCAGTTCGTGCAAAACCAGCATCAGGGCAAGCAGATCGATATACACGCGCAGTTCTGTAATGCGTGCAGCAGACAGCCGTTTGAATCCCTGCGACGCGCCGATCACGTATACTTGGCGACCAATCCAGTCATAGAAAAATACAATCGCTGCCCAATACGGAATGTTCTGCAGCAGCAGGCTTCCCCGCAAACCCGGAACGCCAGTGAGACTAATCGCTGTCACCAAGGCCAATACACCGATCCAAGGCAACAGAATCCGTAACAAAGAGATTACGAACGACCATACCCCAGTACCGGCCCCGCCCAGTAACCTAAGGTAGTCACCTCCACGTTCGGACCAATGCTTGCCAAAGATCAGCAGCACGGCTGAAATGATCAGAAGTAAAAAGATCGCTAGTCCACGCTCACGGATTTGTTCGCGCACGACATCCGAACGCAAGTTAGTGAACGTTTCATTTGCAAGGCTTTGGACTGCTTCTTTGACATCAATCCAAGTCGGCCCCCAATACACGGGATTTATCGGTGACGGACCCTGTTCAAAGAACTCTCTTGTCTGCCGTGCGCGAAGGATCTGATCAATTTCGCTGATCAACCCATTTGCACGGCTATACGCCTCTTCAGATATGATGCGCGGCACACGCAGACTGTTGAGCTGTTCCTCAAGATGCGCGCGAAGTTTAGCTATGTCTTCAGGCTCTGTCGCGTCCCCCTCGGGTTTGGGACCCAACGCCATGATCTGGCTTTCCAGTGTTGTGATGCGGTCGGTATTTGCGCCGCGCGCTCGATTGAAGTCGTCCCTGTAACTGTTTATTTCAGAGCGCAAATTCTCTAAAGCGGCATCCGAGGCCCGGTTAGCCTCGATCACGGTTTCGGCCCGGCCCGCCGTTTTAACCCAACTTTGATAATACTCGCTTTGCCGGTCCGTCAGCTGCGCGACAGCGCTATCTGCGAACCCGACGAAGCACAGGAAAATCAGGGTCAGAAACAGGCGGACCTGCCCCAGCATTACACGTCCTCGAACACGCCGGGAATGCTGCGTGGTGCTTCGGTCATCCAATCCGGAACCGGAAGTTCTTTTTCACGCAGGAATTCGGGGTTGAACAGCTTGGACTGATACCGCGTGCCGTAGTCGCACAGGATGGTCACGATCGTATGGCCTGGCCCCATGTCCTTGGCCAGGCGTACCGCACCCGCCATATTGATCGCGGTTGAGCCGCCCATGACCAAACCTTCGTCACGCAGAAGATCAAAGATGTACGGCAAAGCCTCGTTGTCAGTGATCTGGTAGGAATGATCTGGTGTGAACCCTTCCAGGTTCTTGGTGATACGCACCTGCCCGATGCCCTCGGCGATAGAGCCTCCCTCCATCGCGATCTCACCTGTCGTGTAATAAGAAAACAGGCCGGCCCCCATCGGATCGGCCAGACCGATCTTGACGCCCTTGGGCTGCAGAACTTCGGCGACGCCTGCCAACGTACCACCCGACCCGACTGCGCTGACGAACCCGTCAACCTTGCCGCCGGTTTGCTCCCAGATCTCCGGCGCTGTGGTTTCCACATGTGCCTGACGATTCGCCACATTGTCGAACTGGTTGGCCCAGATCGCGCCATTGGGTTCCGTCTGCGCCAGTTCCTCAGCCAGACGGCGGGAATAGTGCACGAAATTGTTGGGATTGCGATACGGGGCTGCAGGCACCTGAACCAGCTGGGCACCGGCCAGACGCAGCATATCTTTCTTTTCTTCGGACTGGGTCTCAGGAATCACGATAACTGTTTTGAACCCCATCGATGCCCCGACCAGAGCCAGACCAATACCTGTGTTGCCGGCAGTGCCTTCCACAATGGTGCCGCCCGGTTTCAGATCACCCCGAGCGACGGCGTCCTTGATGATGTAAAGCGCAGCGCGATCCTTTACGGATTGTCCCGGGTTCATGAACTCGGCTTTGCCAAGAATTTCGCATCCAGTCTCTTCACTGATACGGCGCAGCCGGATCAAAGGTGTTTTTCCTACTGCGTCAGCAAGATCTCGTGCAATGCGCATGGTCGCCCCTTGTCATTTGGTATCCCCGAAGATTTACAGTCGCACCGCCACGACCACAAGCGCGATAGTCACGCGCGTAACCGATCCCGATGACGGTCCAGCCAGTAAGCCAGAGACACCAGTTGCAAATCCTTGAAAAGATGGCGGTCCGTCATATCGATGAACTCGTCGAATGGCAGTATCTGGCTGCGGATATCTTCACCTTCCGTGTCCAGGCCACCGGTGATTGTCGTCTCAGTCAAATCGCCGAGACCGACATACAGATACATGAAACCGGTCGAGGACCCGCTGGAGGAATACGCCCCGCCCGCATATTCCAGCCTGTCAAATCGAACTCCGGCCTCCTCCATAGCCTCGCGATGTGCGGCCTGTTCCGGCGTCTCGCCAGGGTCGATCATTCCGGCAACTGCTTCCCACAGCCAGGGCTCCGGATCGTTGATCAAAAAAGCTGGCGGTCGGAATTGCTCAACCAAAAGCACGGTATCGCGGATTGGGTCATATGGCAGTACGGATACGGCACTGCCCTGCATCAAACTACCCCGGTGCAGGACGGGACCCATGCTGCCGTCATGCTGCCGGAACTGAAGATCAATCTCCTCCATCCCGAAATAGTTTACGTAAACCCGGTCGTGGCGGTGCACAATTACGTCTTCAGCTATGTTCCGAGGATCGCCGGTTCGCCGTTGCCCGGCCATGATCTTCGCCCAGGCGCGGGTTTGAATGGCGCGCATGCTGCGCGCCATGACTCGGGGATCGACCTTGCCGAAATAGGCCATCTCTTCTTCAGCGGCGAGTGCCGTGATCTCGCCCAGCCGGTCTGCCCAGTCCTTTAGCGACCACAAATCACCTGGCTGCCACGCTCCCGGAGTCGGGAAAAAAACCTGCGCCGCGGCCATGCCCCCGTCGTCCAGAATGACCTGCAACGGCTTCAGATCATAATCGAAGGACCCTTCATAATAGGCCAACCTGGCCAAGTCATCAGATGACAAGCCCTGCACCAGCAAGCCCTCGGCCGTGGCACCTGCTGCGGGCAGGATCATTGGGAAATCCTGACCCTGAACCGCGTGAACAGCATGGTCGCAAAGTGTGGCTGTATGAAACGTGATTTCGTTCAGGTGACGACCAAGAACACGTTGCAACAGCGGCAGATGCCGCAGCGTTCCATAGAAGAACAAATCAGACAAATTCAATCTCTCTTGTGACGAAACGGTTTAGCGCCATTTGCGGCTGGCCTGTTCCGTGGCCAGCCCGGCGACAACCGCACCAATGGCGAATGTAACGAGAATCTCGGGATAGATCAGTTGCTTGCCGTAGTCGATTCCGATCACAAAAATAGCCATGACAGCTTCAAACGGACCACCGTAGCGATTGCGCATAGCAAGATCGAACATGCGATAACACCCTTGCACAAACAGTGCCCAGAAAACCAGCGAGGCAACTCCGGTCAATCCATTGTTAATACCGGCTGTCCATCCGCGTCCGGCGCGCTTGCCCATGATTTTCCATCCACAGATCGCGCCCAGAGCCATGTTAACATAGGTAAAATAGCCATAGTCCTTACCTTCTTCGCCATTCGCGATAATCATGCCTGAAACAAGAAAAGCCAGCACGACGAGGCAAACAGCGGCTACGAGACGCGAGGCAGTAGGCATGTGACAGTCCGTGAATTAACTTGGTTTCGCTATTGTGATCTGTGTCACATCGCAATTGCCTGTGTCAAAGGCCGCACCGCATGCGGTCAAATAATAATTCCACATGCGGCGAAAACGCTCATCAAACCCCATCACCGAGATTTGGTCCCATTTGGCGTTGAATGTCTCGTACCAGCGGCGCAACGTCAGGTCGTAGCTTTTCCCGAATTCTTTCGAGTTCACAACTTTCAGCCCGGCCTGATCTATCTGCTGACGCAGGATTGTCGGCGACGGGAGCATCCCACCAGGAAAGATATATTTCTGAATGAAATCTACGCCATTCTTGTAAAAGTCCCAGCGGTGATCACCAACCGTAATGATCTGTAATGTTGCCTGTGCACCGGGTTTCAACCGGTCCCGAACGGTTTCGAAGTAGACCGGCCAGTATTTCTGTCCAACCGCCTCGAACATCTCGATGGATGCAATTCCGTCATAGACCCCGCGTTCATCCCGATAGTCCTGAAGCTTGAATTCGACCTGATCTGAAAGTCCTGCCTTTTCAATACGCTCTCTTGCAAACCTAAACTGCTCTTGACTGATCGTCAGGCCGGTAACACGTAAACCCCGCTCTTTTGCGGCATATTCAGCAAACCCACCCCAGCCGCAGCCGATCTCCAGAACATGATCACCTGGTTTGGCACCCATCTCATCCACAAGGCTGGCATATTTGGCCGTCTGCGCCTTCTCCAGGCTTTCCTGCCCGGACTCGAAAATGGCACTGGAATAGGTCATCGTGTCGTCCAGCCACGAACTGTAGAAATCGTTACCCAGATCGTAGTGATACGAGATATTCTTCTTTGCTTGCGTCTTGTTGTTTCGATGCAACCAGAACCGCAGCCTTTCGTAGGCCTGAACAAGAAACTGGCCAGTAAACCCGTCATAAACGGTCTCAGTCCCAAGATGCACCAGGTCCATGAAGGATCTCAGATCAGGTGTGCTCCAATGACCGTCCAGGTAAGCATCGGAAAACCCGAGTTCGCCTTCACGGATCAGGCGCGCAAAAACGTCATCGTCGTGAATGTCGATCTGAGCAACCGGTCCTGCCTTTGCGCCTTCAGCTCGAAACGTGCGACCATCGGGGAGTAGGATATCCAGACGCCCGGATTCCATCCGGGTCAGCATTTTGAAAACCTGTGCAAAATATCTGGGCAGATCATTCTGCCCTTCGGTCGTCGTCAGGATCATCCGCTCTCCCCTCTGCGGTATAGGTATAAAGCTAGGCCGCGATTTTGTTTCTGGCAAGTTTTCAGTTCCTTAGTGGGATTTTCGGCTTTCATATGCGTGCAAGGCGCGGGTGCGCCCTTGATGCAATCCGACGATAGGATTGGGATAATCGGCACTCGGAGTCAGGCCCCATGACAGTGGGATAGCATCGAAGTAAGAAAGAGCTGTACTGCACGGCTCAACCTGACCTTCGGCGATCCAGCGACGCCGGTAGGCGCCGTCAGGATCAAATTTGTCTGCCTGTGTCTGGGGATTGAAAACCCGAAAAAACGGGGCCGCATCTGGGCCGGAGCCTGCCACCCACTGCCAGCCCATGGCGTTGCAGGCTGGATCCCAGTCAATCAAACAATCCCCGAACCAGTCCATCCCTATTTTCCAGTGCGTCATCAAATGCTTGGTCAGATAACTTGCGACAATCATTCTGGCTCGATTATGCATCCGTCCCGTCACATACATCTGCCGCAATCCGGCATCGATCACGGGAATGCCGGTTCTGGCCTGCCGCCATGCAGTGACCTCTGGATGGTTTGGATCCGTATTCCAGGGAAAGCTGTCCCATTCCGGCTTCCAGTTGGTCGTCACCAATTGAGGCGTGTGAAACATCAGGTGATAGGCGAACTCACGCCAGACAAGCTGGCGCAGAAAAGCTTCGGTGCCCTGTGTTCCGGTCAACATAGCCCGATGGACCATGTGCCAGACGGTACGTGGCCCAATCTCACCCAATGAAAGATATTCTGACAGGTTGGACGTCGCATTCTGATCAAGATGGTCCCGGTGGCTGAAGTACTGAGGAATCCGGCCGAGAAACTCTTCCAGATGGTCCAATGCCGCCCGCTCGCCAGGCTGCACATGAAGGCGCACAACTGTCGCCCCCCTGTTCATTGCATCCCCCATCCGCCAAGTGCTCAATTCGTCCGAGACAGGCCATGATGCTGGGGCCCGCAAACCTGAAACTGGCTCTTGAGGAAATGGAACTTCCCGCCCCTGAACCGCACGCCACATGGGTGTGTAGACCCGAAACGGGTGTCCTGTTTTGGTGGCGACGGTCCAGGGTTCAAAAAGCAGATGCCCGGAAAATGACAGCGCAGATACGCCCCGTTGAGATAGAACTGATTTGATGCGCTTATCGCGCCTGATCGTCGCCGAATCGTACGCACGAGACCAGTACACTGCGTCAGCGCCGGTCTCAGCCACGATCTTTTGCAACTGCTCAAGCGCGCCGCCGGATCGCAGGATCAGACGGCTATCCAACCGTGCCAGAGACGCACCGAAGACTTCCAGCCCCAAGCCCAACCGCCATTTCGGCGCGGCTCCAAGCTGTTGTACGAGGTCGTCGTGAATAAAGACGGGGATGACCGGGCGACCGCTTGCGACCGCCGCGGTCAGCGCCGGATGGTCCGACAGGCGCAAATCCCGTCGGAACCACAAAATGATCGGAGACTGCTCTTGCGCCATATCCACCCAGAGGTTTTCTTCATTCTACGAACCCCGGCGGATAGTGGATCACAAAACGCGCTCAAGAGCCTCTAAAAGCTGATCAATTTCCTGCTGCGTTGTATAATGGGTGAAGCTGACCCGCAAAACACCCTGGGTCGGATCAACACCCATCGCCTGCAAGGGGCGCACGGCATAGAAATCTCCGCCGCCCGCCATAACACCGTTTTGCGCCAGGTCCGCAGCAACTGGTTCAGCCGGGCGGTTCAACGAAAGCGCAACGGTCGGGGCGCGCCGGGTCGCGTCAGAAGTGCCGATCAGACGCACGGCGTTACGATCCTTCACCGCGTCCAGAACCGGTTGCAGCAGCGATACTTCATGCGATCGCATCAGATCATGGGCAAAAGCGCCCTGCTCTGCCGCGTCTGACGCCGGACCGCCGTGATGGGCGCAAAGCTGTTCGACATAATCCGCCATGCCTGCGCTGGCCGCGATCTGCGCGTGATCCGGGCCTGCGGGATTAAAACGTTTATACAAAACGCCGCCGTTGAAATAATGTGCCTGATTGGGCAACAGCTCTCCCAAAGTGCGGCGGATGATCATGCATCCCTGATGCGGGCCGTATGTTTTATAGGCTGAAAACAAATAGACATCCGGCCCCAGATCGCCAACATTCGGAAAGCCGTGCGGCGCATAGGATACGCCATCGACGCAGACAAATGCACCTGCCGCATGGGCAATGGCGGTAATCTCTGTCACCGGATTGATCTCACCAATGACATTGGAACAATGAGGGAAACAGACTAGACGCACTTTTTCATCCAGCATGTTTTCCAGATCCTGCGGGTCCAGCGATCCGGTTTCAGGATCAATCTGCCATTCCCTTACCTCGATCCCGGCCTCGGCCAGACGGCGCCACGGACCGGAATTGGCTTCGTGATCCTGATTGGTCACGACGATCGCTTCCCCGGGTTGCATCCATTGCCGAAAAGCCTGCGCCAGAACATATGTGTTCTGCGTGGTTGAGGGACCAAAACTCAGCTCATCCGTGTCGACACCCAATATGGCAGCCATGCGCCTACGCGCTTCGTCCATTTCGTCGCCTGCCAGACGGCTGGCCTCGTACGGAGCATAGGGTTGAACCTTACGTTGCGTGTAGAACCGTGTCAGCCGGTCAATCACCGGTTTGCAGGTATAAGACCCACCCGCGTTTTCGAAAAATGCCTGACCTTGCAGGTTGGGTTCGGAAAAGGCCGGGAACTGCGCCCGAACGAAATCGATATCCAGAGAGCTCATGCCTCATTGCTCCTTAATTTTGCATTCAGATCAATAAGATGCCCACGCATGTTTCCGGACATCTCAGAAATCACGGCAGGTCTTCCAGCCCAGCCTGTGCTTGCGTCATTGAGCAACGAAACACGGGGCAGCCCTTCTCTGTAGAAGGACAACGATACTTAGACAGCGACGTCCTTGACCGTCAAGCAAAACGCAGAAGCCCCGACGTCATGCCGGGGCTCCGAAAGTCAACAGATTTGCCAGACGCTTTCTCAGACCTTAACCCTGAACCTTGGTATAGGTCCCCTCGCCGGCCAGAATACCGCGGAAACCACCGGGCTCATCAAGTCCAAAAACAATCAGGGGCAGGTTATTATCGCGAGCCAAAGCGATGGCCGAGGCATCCATGACCCGCAGCCTCTTGGCCAGCACATCATCATAGGTCACAGTATCATAACGCACGGCGTCTGCATGTTCCGCAGGGTCTTTGTCGTACACGCCGTCAACACCGTTCTTGCCCATGAAAATCGCCTCACACGCCATTTCGTTGGCGCGCAAAGTGGCGGCCGTATCTGTCGTGAAATACGGGTTGCCGGTTCCCGCTGCAAAAATGCAGACCCTTTTCTTTTCGAGGTGCCGTACTGCCCGGCGGCGGATATAGGGCTCACATACTTCATCCATGCGGATGGCCGAGATCACACGGGTGAACACTCCGATCTCTTCCAGTGCGGATTGCATCCCAAGCGCGTTCATCACCGTGGCCAGCATGCCCATATAGTCCGCCGTGGTGCGTTCCATACCCTGGGCCGATCCGCTCAAACCCCGGAAAATGTTGCCGCCGCCGATAACCATGCAGATTTCAACGCCCAGATCGTGAACCGATTTCACCTCTTGCGCGATGCGCTGAACGGTTGGCGGGTGAAGACCGAATCCCTGATCCCCCATCAACGCCTCTCCCGAGATTTTCAACATGACCCGATTGTACTTTGTTTTCGGGGACTCAGCAGTTTCAGAAGAAGGGGAAAGGCTCATGTTGCGCTCCGGGCTGGCACGGGGTTAATTTCCGGCGCAAAATGAAGCAAAAGCTCCGCAGGTTCAATGCGGTTGGTGAGGATTGAGGCAACCGCACATGACCCGGCGATCAACAGACCCATTTTTTCAACAGTTGCCGCCTATTCCCGACGACAAGCCGGTCCTGATCGCAGGACCGACCGCATCGGGGAAATCAGCACTGGCGCTGGAGATCGCCGAACGGTTTGGCGGAGTTATCGTCAATGCTGATGCAAGTCAGGTTTATGACTGCTGGCGCGTCATCTCGGCCCGACCTTCCGCCGAAGAAGAAGACTGCGCGCCGCATCTCCTGTACGGGCATATCCCCTATGATCAGGATTACTCTACCGGCCATTGGCTGCGCGAGGTCGCACCCCTTCTCACAGGTGATCAACGCCCAATCATAGTCGGTGGGACGGGCCTGTATTTCACCGCCCTGACCGAGGGCATGGCCCAGATTCCAGCCACCCCACCTGAGGTTCGGACCGAGGCTGATCAGATGCCAATGACCGAACTTCTGGCGGGTGTCGATGCACAGACGCTTGCAGGGCTGGACACACAGAACCGTGCACGCGTGCAACGCGCCTGGGAGGTGCAACGCGCCACAGGTCGCAGCCTGTTGTCGTGGCAGGCTGACACACCTCCGCCGGTATTGCAGCTGAGCGATGCGGTTCCCATCGTTTTTGATGTCGACAAAGCGTGGCTGCTGGATAGGATAGAACGCCGCTTTGATCAGATGCTCGAACAGGGTGCAATCGAGGAAGTGCGCGCCATGCAGGACCGCTTCGATCCCAACCTTCCCGCTTGCAAGGCCATAGGCGTGCCGGAACTCAGGGCGTATCTGGGCGGCACGATGACTTTGGATCAGGCGCGGGAGCGTGCTACGATCTCGACAAGGCAATTCGCCAAGCGTCAACGCACCTGGTTTCGCGCTCGTATGAAAGCATGGAATCACATTGACTTCTCAAAGTGATACCTGCCGTTTTTGAACTTCCGGAACAATACGTCGATCAAGTCTCAAAATTTAATGAAACGCAGTGAATTTCCTTAACAAACCGGCAAAACAATGTGGGTCTCGGAATTGATTTGAGCTGCGTGAAGAAAAAAGACCCGTGAATTCAACAATGCGCGAATGTCGTTTTTGTACCTCGAATGACGATTTCGAACATTGACCTAAATCGAAATCTGGTGCCGAATAACGACATGGGGATGTGCAGAGTCCAAAAACCGAAATCCTACACTCTGGCGACCGCGAGAAGACGGGCCGCGTAGAGCAATAATCAATCAACAAAATCAATGTCACAGGGAGACATCCATGACGAATATCGTATCCACCGAAGACAAGGTGCACTGGGCGGCCGAGATGCACGCTCAGGAATACCGCGACGGCAAGCTAAGCCGGCGGGAATTCATGACGCGTGCAACCGGTCTTGGGGTTACAGCCGCCGTAGCTTACAGCATGATCGGCCTGCCGACGCCTGCAGTGGCTGAAGGGGCAAAGCAAGAGGGTGGCACGCTGCGTGTGCAGCAGGAAGTGCGTGCTCTCAAAGATCCCCGCACCTATGACTGGTCGCAGATCGCCAACGTATCGCGCGGCACACTGGAATACCTGGTCGAGTACAACTCGGACGGCTCGTTCCGCGGCATGTTGCTTGAAAGCTGGGAAGTCAATGACGACGCGACTGAATACACTCTGAATGTCCGCCCGGGCGTCAAGTGGAACAATGGCGACGATTTTACGGCCGACGACGTTGCCCGCAACATCGCGCGCTGGTGCGACAAATCCTCGGAAACCAACTCGATGGCAGGTCGCTTTGCGACCCTGATCGACGCGGAATCGGGCCAGGCTGGTGAAGGCGTCATCGAGGTTGTCGATGCAACCACTGTCAAGCTGAACCTGCCAAAACCGGATATCACTCTTATCCCGGGTATGGCCGATTATCCGGGCGCGATTGTACACAGCTCGTTTAGCGAGACTGATCTTCTGAACAACGTGGGAACCGGGCCATATCTGATGGATGAGCTTGAGGTCGGTGTAAAAGCCGTTCTGGTTCGCAATCCGGATCACACCTGGTGGGGTGACGAAGTATATGGCCGCCCTGCTCTGGATCGTATCGAATATATCGATTACGGCACCGACCCGTCTGCCTGGCTGGCAGCACTGGAATCAGACGAAGTCGACATGTTGTATGAATCGGTCGGTGAATTCATCGACGTGATGGATGGCCTTGGCTATGTAAAATCCGAAGTTGTGACTGCCGCAACCATCGTTATTCGTCCAAACCAGCTGGCCGAATTCGACGGTCAGAAGCCGTATGCGGATAAGCGTGTCCGTCAGGCGATTCAGATGGCAGTCGACAACGCCGTTTGTCTGGAACTGGGCTATGGTGGTCGTGGTGCCCCGGCGGAAAACCACCATGTGGCTCCACTGCACCCGGAATATGCAGAGCTGCCACCGCAAAAGGTTGATCCCGCAGCAGCCAAGGCGCTGATGGATGAGGCCGGTTTTGGTGATTTCGAACATGAGATCATCTCGATTGACGATGACTGGCGCCGCAACACCACCGACGCCGTGGCTGCGCAGCTGCGTGATGCCGGCATCAAGGTCAAACGGACGGTTCTGCCCGGCAACACCTTCTGGAACGACTGGGCGAAATATCCGTTCAGCTCGACCAATTGGAACCCGCGCCCTCTGGGTGTTCAGATCTGGGCGCTTGCCTATCGTTCAGGCGAAGCCTGGAACGAGTTCGGCTATGCGAGCCCCGAGTTTGACGCCATTCTGGAAGAGGCGCTGGCCATTGCTGACGCGGACGCGCGTCGCGAAGTCATGGCGCGTGGCGAAGCACTGCTGCAGGAAGACGGGGTTACAATCCAACCCTACTGGCGCTCGCTCTATCGCCACATGAAAGAGGGTCTTGTCGGAACCGACATGCACGTGACCTTCGAACACCACCACTACAAGTGGGGCTGGGCTGCCTAAGCTCCGCCAATGACACGCGAGGGGCGCCTGACACGGGCGCCCCTTTCCAGCCGCAGACTTGCCGACGCGGGGTCGGACGTCCGAGGCCAGAAAATGGTCCAATGATCTGCGGAATACCTGAACAACAGGGGCCACCATGGGACTATTCATCCTACGACGGTTCGGAGTCATGCTGCTTACAGCATTATGTCTGACATTCGTCGTCTTCTTCCTGACCAACCTATACCCGAACCTTGAAAAGCTTGCGAAAACACAGGGCAACCAGCGTATGTCAGACGAGCAGGTCGAAGCCTGGTTGGACAATCGCGGTTACCTTCAGCCCACACTTGTGAAATACGGCCAATGGCTGGGCGTGATGCCCGGTTTCCAGAATACTCTGGAAGATGGCCAGTTTGTGGGCACCTGTACGAGACCAGGTTCGACGGCAGAGGACACAGCCAGATACTGCGGTGTTCTTCAAGGCGACTGGGGATACTCGACCGTCTTCAAGGACGAAGTCGGAACCATTGTTGGCAAGCGCCTCGGCAACACGGGCTACCTGATGTTCTGGGTTCTGGTCCTGATGGTGCCATCCGCGCTGATCGTCGGTGTTCTGGCCGGGATGCGCGAAGGATCGGCACTGGACCGGTCGCTATCAACTTTCTCGATCATTACGACGGCAACACCGGAATACGTATCCGGCGTTATCTTCATCGCAATTTTCACATCATCCACTGTCGGTTTGAAATGGTTCAAGGGAACCGCGACTCAAGCGATGGAGAACCCGACGTTTGAGAACTTCTTCCTGCCGGTTCTGACCATTGCGCTTTACGGAATGGGTTATATCGCCCGTATGACCCGCGCTTCGATGACAGAAGTGATGACAGCGCAATATATCCGAACCGCACGTCTGAAGGGTGTGTCGTTCCCGAACATTGTCATGAAACACGCGCTGCGCAACGCGCTGATCGCGCCGTTCACGGTTATCATGCTGCAGTTCCCATGGCTGCTGAACGGCGTGGTCATCGTCGAGACCCTGTTCAACTACAAGGGTTTCGGCTGGGCGCTTGTCCAGGCTGCAGGCAACAACGATATCCAGCTTCTGCTGGCGATCTCGGTCGTGTCGGTCTTCGTGGTTCTGATAACGCAGCTGATCTCGGATATCGGCTACGTCTACCTCAACCCGCGCATCCGCATTTCATAAGGAGGGAGAGATTATGGAACCACTTACCTGGACCGGCTCTATTGCCTTCCTGAACCCATTGCTGATGATCGCGCTGGCAGTGCTGATCCTGTCGATCGTGATCTGGATCATTGCCAGTATCTTCCTGCCCGAACAGCAGATTGTCGTGAATTCGGATGGCTCCGTAAGTTCGAGCGGCGGCGTCCGAGGTCTGATCCAGCTTGGGCTGAACTACAGTTTCATGGCCAGCGTAGGATTGGCGGTTGCTTATCTGGTGCTGGGTGTCCTGATGGGAACCAGCGCCGGAATTGTTGGGGCCATTTCTCAACAGTTCATGCCGGTATGGGTCGCGCTGATCATCATGTTCGCCATGTCCATCGCCTTTAAGAGGCGGTTGGGACTGTACGGCAAATTGTATGACAGCCCCATTGGCATGATCGGCTTTGGCCTTGTGATGTTCTGGGTCTTCACCGGCATCTTCGGCGCGCTTGATCTGATCGTCACACATGATCCGCTCGTTCAGGTCTCGGGCATGAAAAATAAAGTGCCCGGAACACCGTTGCCGAACGTGGAGGACGGCGAATATGCTTGGTACCTTCTGGGCGGCGATAACCTGGCCCGTGACGTCTTTAGCCGTATGGTCAAAGGTGCTTGGGTCGTGGTGCAGATCGCACCGCTGGCAACGATGTTCGCCTTCATGGTCGGTATCACGCTGGGACTTCCTGCCGGATATTACGGCGGTCGTCTGGACACGTTCCTGTCGTTCCTCGCGAACCTGATCCTCGCCTTCCCAGTGATCCTGCTGTTCTATCTGCTGGTGACACCGGAAATCGTGGCAACCGGGGTGCCGAATTATATGGCGGCCGTTCTGTTCGTGTTCCCGATCCTGTTCATCGGCGTACTGCTGAACTCGCGCTATTACACTCGCCCGAAATTCCGCACCCCGTTGCTGATCGGTGTCCTGGGTGTTGCGATCTGGCTGTATCTGTCGTTGATTTCAACCGGTGGCTACATCATCAATACCGACGCCTATCGAATCTGGGGACTGCCGACCTATCTGGACCTGTTCGATATCCCAGGTGGTATTCTGGTTGTCTTCGTTTCAGTGGTTTTTGTGAACTCGCCCACGGTTTTCCGTATCGTGCGCGGGCTGGCACTGGACATCAAAACCCGAGACTATGTGGCTGCGGCCCAGACCCGCGGCGAGGGTCCGTGGTACATCATGCTGTGGGAAATCCTGCCCAACGCTCGTGGCCCACTGATCGTCGATTTCTGTCTGCGTATCGGCTATACCACCATCCTTCTGGGGACCTTGGGTTTCTTCGGGCTGGGCCTTCCACCTGAAAGCCCGGACTGGGGTTCGACGATCAACGAGGGGCGCAAGCTTCTGTCGATCTACCTGCACCCTGCCCTTCCGCCTGCCTTTGCACTGTTGTCGCTGGTTCTCGGTCTGAACCTGCTGGCCGACGGTCTGCGCGAAGAAAGTCTGAAGGACTGATGTGATCGAGGCCGGGGGCTCTGCCCCCGGACCCCCGAGATATTTTCAGCCAGATGAAGGGGATCCCCGAAATCCGGCGAGGAGTAAGCAAAATGAGCAAAATGGCGGATTATGACGGCCCGATCCTGGAGATCGACAAGCTGTCGATTTCATTCTTTACCCGCCTGCGGGAAATTCCGGCCGTGATGGATTTCTCGGTCAGCGTACAGCCTGGTGAGGCTGTAGGGCTGGTTGGCGAATCCGGTTGCGGCAAATCAACCGTGGCGCTGGGCGTCATGCAGGACCTTGGCAAGAACGGTCGCATCGTAGGTGGAACTATCAAGTTCAAGGGCCGCGATCTTTCAGAGATGTCGACCGAGGAGTTGCGAGACATTCGCGGCAATGAAATTGCGATGATCTATCAGGAGCCGATGGCATCACTGAACCCGGCGATGAAAATCGGCAAGCAACTCATGGAAGTTCCCATGATCCACGAGGGGGTAAGTCAGGAAGAGGCTTACTCCCGCGCGCTGGAAGTGGTGACTGATGTGCGTTTGCCGGACCCCGAGCGGATGTTGAATTCGTTCCCTCACCAGCTATCGGGTGGACAGCAGCAGCGGATCGTTATCGCGATGGCGCTGATGTCGAAACCAGCGCTGTTGATCCTGGATGAACCGACAACCGCACTGGATGTGACCGTTGAGGCCGCTGTGGTCGAACTGGTCAAGGATCTGGGCAAGAAATACGGCACCTCGATGCTGTTTATCTCGCACAATCTTGGTCTGGTTCTGGAAACCTGCGACCGTCTGTGCGTGATGTATTCGGGTGAGGCGGTCGAGCGCGGCTCGATCAAGGACGTATTCGACGAGATGCAGCATCCATATACACAGGCGCTGTTCCGCTCGATCCCGCTGCCGGGGGCTGACAAGAATTCGCGCCCATTGGTGGCCATTCCGGGCAACTTTCCCCTGCCCCATGAGCGGCCTCCGGGCTGTAACTTCGGACCGCGCTGCGACTATTTTGAAGAGGGTCGTTGTGACGCCAAAGACATTCTGATGGAAGCGGTGCCCGGAAATGACCGGCACCACACGCGCTGTCTGAAATTCCAGGAGATCGACTGGAACGCGCCGATCACAGTGAGCGAACAGAAAGAAAAAGGTGAAATCGGCCGAACTGTCTTGAAGATGGACAACCTCAAGAAATACTATGAGGTGGCGGCAAACGCTCTGTTTGGCGGTGGCGAGAAGAAGGTTGTGAAGGCCAACGAAACCCTCAGTTTCGAGGCCCATGAATCTGAGACTCTGGCCATCGTGGGCGAATCCGGTTGCGGCAAGTCCACTTTCGCAAAAGTGCTAATGGGACTGGAAACAGCCACAGACGGGCAAATCCTGCTGGACAACCGCAACATCGAACAGGTGCCCATCGAAGAACGCGATGCCAAGACGGTCGGCGAAGTACAGATGGTCTTCCAGAACCCGTTTGACACATTGAACCCTTCGATGACCGTGGGGCGTCAGATCATCCGTGCGCTGGAGATCTTTGGCGTCGGAAATTCAGAGGCCGAGCGAAAAAAGCGGATGCTGGAGCTTTTGGATCTTGTAAAGCTGCCACGTGCCTTTGCTGACCGGATGCCACGTCAATTGTCAGGTGGTCAGAAACAACGCGTGGGTATCGCGCGCGCCTTTGCAGGCGATGCGCGCATCGTGGTCGCGGACGAACCTGTCTCGGCGCTGGATGTGTCGGTTCAGGCCGCCGTGACCGACCTGTTGATGGAGATTCAGCGTGAGCACAAAACAACGCTGCTGTTCATCAGTCACGACCTGTCAATCGTGCGCTACCTGAGCGACCGGGTCATGGTGATGTATCTGGGGCATGTGGTGGAACTGGGCACCACGGATCAGGTCTTTGCACCGCCCTATCACCCTTACACCGAAGCGTTGCTGAGTGCGGTTCCGATTGCGGACACTTCGATCGAGAAACAGCATATCGTTCTGGAAGGCGATATCCCCTCGGCGATGAACCCACCCCCGGGCTGCCCGTTCCAGACGCGTTGCCGCTGGAAATCCGAAGTACCTGACGGCCGGTGTGAATCTCACGTGCCGCCAATGCAAACACTGGCTGATGGACATCAGGTGAAATGTCACCTGGCAGAAGATATTCTTGCCCGGATGGAGCCTGTGATCAAAGTCGCAGCGGAATAGTCCTAATGGATGAACTTAGAAAGGGCCGGTCATAGACCGGCCCTTTCTTTTGGCGCCGTGGTTAGAGGGGAGACATACGGCGCTTGGGAGTATGCGTGAGTGGCAGCCCCCGGTAATTCGTCAGCCGGTCATGATGTTGTTGCCGAAATGCATGAATTCCTGGTTCATACCGGCAATCTCTCCGGCCTCCAGCTGTAGGCTGGCGCTGTCGAGCATCTTGTAGCTTTGCTGTCCTTTCACCCAGTCGTCCGCAGATTGCAGCGTGGTCAATGTGTAAGAAGTAACCTCGTTCAGGTAATGGGTGGGGATGATGACCTTAGGCTTGAGCTTGGAAACGATGTCATTGCCCTGATCAAAGCTGAGAATGTGTTCCGAGCCATCCACCGGCAGCGTCAAAACATCCACCTGTCCGATTGCATCCCAGAACTCCTGCGGTGGGTTATGGCGGTTATCGCCCCAAATCAGCGTGCGGATGCCTCCGGTTTCGACCAGATAGACGACCATGTCCATGTGACCCACATTGTTCGGCGGGCAAGCTTCCACCCCAAACTCGGCCAGTGCGTTTGTCCAGTCATACCATCCGGGCGCGACACAGGCATGTTTATCGGCAAAGCCTGTGATCTTGACGTCAGCAAACTCGAAATTGCCAACCATCCGGTCCAGCACCATGGTCGAGCTTGGACGTTCAATCGCATCGTGGTCAAAATGCGCGTGGGTCGACAGGGTGATGTCCACTGGAATTTGCGGGAACTCATTGCGGAACCAAAGACCCCACGCACCCGACGGATCATCGCGCCACGGATCAAACAGAACGGTTGCCCCGTTGGGTGAGGTGATCTTGATCGCACAATGACCGTAGTAGTCGATGCCGACAGCCCCGGAGCTGGCCTGCCCGGTTGCCCCTTGCAGGTCGATCACATGGTTGTTGTTTCCCGGTTGCAGCCACGCCTGAGATTGCGCATCCGCCGATTTTGCACCCAGCACTGAAGCTGTCGCGCCAACACCGGCAGCCCCTGCCGCCATGAAGAACGATCGACGGGATAACCCCGGTGCCAGGTGATCCTTGTCTCCTTTCAGGATAGTCGGCTTCAGATCTTTACGATCCATGTTAGTGTACCTCTCTGTTGGACGTGTGCAGTTTGTCCGCACCTCACAACAGAGGGTAACAAGCCAATGCATATTGGCTCAGACCGGAAAATTAGGGGTGGAATATGGGGCCAATCCCCATATTCGGACATCACGAAATCGAGAGCAAATGGCTGCGCAGGTTCTGGTCGCGCCCTTCAAGGCCCAGTTTGCGACGGATATTGTTGCGGTGAAAATCGATTGTCGAGGTTTCCCGCGACAGGGCCTTAGCAATGTCCTTTGTTGTTTTTCCAAACATCACCATCTGCGCGATCTCGATCTCGGTCGGGGTCATCACTGCAAAGGCATCCGTCAATTTGTCGGAGAGTGAAGATGTAATCTCGTTGAGGTTCTTTTCGGCCAGTTCAAGATAGACATACTGCGCCTCATCACCTGAAAGCTGCGCCCGAACCTTTTCGAGATACGGCAAAACCCGACTGCGGACCTGTTCGACAATTTCGTGATCCCGGCTTTTGCGGTCATCGTCCAGACTGGACAACAAAACACGCAATGCCGTGTTTGTTTCCTGCAATTCCCGCGTGCGATCCGAAACACGCGTTTCAAGCTGCGCCAATGTTTCATTGAGTTTTTCTTCCAGCGTGCGGCGCAGGTAAACCTCTTGCAGCAAAGCCAAATCTGACTCAACCATGCGCGCAAACTGCGTCAGCCCCTCACGAAACAACAAAGCCCGCCGGTTTTGTTTACGGTCCAGAACGCAAATTGTTCCGAACACCGATCCATCGGGCCATTTCAGCGGCAGGCCGATGTAAAACGTCATCTCGTGTTCCAGATCGTCATTGTCTGCCCAAACCGGATCGCAAGCGGCATCCTCGACCACCAGTTCCCCGTCCCGTTGCAAAACGCCCTGACAATAAAGCTTGGGGTTCAGTTGGAAACTCATGCCGACTGGATAAGGGTTTTCAGGATGATCGGACGTGATCAGCACCGCATGATCCGGTGCGTCGGTTTTCATGATCAGGCTTGCGGGCACATCCGCCAGCTCAGCGACCAGATCAACAAGTTGCTGCCAATTGGCCAGCGTTTCTTTCGGAATCCGAGGGTGATCAACGAGCATGTGGGGCCTCACCAGTTACTTGGGGGTGCCCTTTCAGGTTAGTTGGACAGGTTAGACTGAATCAAGAAATGGACGCTCTGCGCCGCAGCATCGGGGCTTAGCCGCCCCAAATGACCTTCACGTAGTTCTGAGTTTCCTTATATGGCGGAATGCCACCATGCTTTTCCACCGCTTTTGGTCCCGCATTATAAGCGGCCAGGGCCAGTGGCCAGGATTTGAACTTGCGATACTGCCAGGACAGGTATCTCGCCCCACCTTCGAGGTTCTGCTTGGGGTCATGCGGGTTGACCCCCAAAAGTTCGGCCGTCTGAGGCATCAACTGCGCCAATCCCAACGCACCTTTGTGAGATTTGGCCTGCGCGTTCCATCCGCTTTCCTGTTGCACAAGACGCAGGAACAAGTCTTCGGGGATATTGTGAAGCCGGGCTGCCTGCTTCGCCAGGTCCAGATACTGCCCGCGATATTTCCCGGTATACCTTTTGCTGGACTGCTCGCGGGATGTTTTGGGCTTCAACCGCGCGGAATCGCGATATTGCGTTGCGGCGCGGGAATCCAAAACCTTAGATTGTTTCAGGAATATATCCTTACGGCTTTTGGTAGACAGAGTTTGCGCCTGCACAGGCACAACAGCCAGCACAAGGCAGACAACAGAAAACCCAGCAACCCAAGAACGCATCAATGCCTATCCTGCTCGATAAGAAACCAGTCGGAGTATAGGTATTCCCGCAAAAAATGAAAGCTTGGTAAAGACCAAAGTAAGACTCTTGTTCAACACTGTTGTATCAACGTGTTCCAACCACGGTGCAGGCCGTATAGGGTTTCACAAAACAAGTCGCGCCAGATTCGGCGCACATACGCGAAAACAGAACGAGGAATTACATGGCGGGTTCAGTCAACAAGGTCATTCTGGTCGGAAATCTGGGGCGTGATCCTGAAGTGCGGACATTCCAGAACGGCGGCAAGGTCTGCAACTTGCGCATTGCTACGTCAGAGAACTGGAAAGACCGCAACACGGGTGAACGCCGCGAACGGACGGAATGGCACTCGGTCGCCATCTTCAACGAAGGTCTGGTCCGCGTCGCCGAGCAATACCTGCGCAAAGGCTCGAAGGTCTACCTTGAAGGGCAATTGCAAACCCGTAAATGGCAGGATCAGTCAGGTCAGGATCGCTATTCCACAGAAGTTGTCTTGCAGGGCTTTGGATCAACCCTTGTCATGCTGGACAGCCGTGGTGAAGGCGGCGGCAGCAGTGGCGGTGGATACGGCGGCGGCCAGGCCGGTGGTGGAGGATACGGAGACCCGTATGGCGGTCCATCCAGCTCACCGGCGCCTGCATCGGGCGGAATCGACGACGACGAGATTCCGTTCTGAAGGGAACAAACTTCTGAATTGTAGATTTTAGAAGTTAAGTCGTTATTAAAAAGAAAAAATCTCAAAAAGTGTTTATTTTTGGGATTGACAAGCCTGTGAGATTCCAAATCCAATCAAAAGTGTAGATTTTTGATTGGTGGAGGAATGTGTGCCTATACAATGCTGTACTATATTTACTAGCGGCGAACGGTTTAGCTATCTCGAAACCAAATCTGGTCTTCCTGATTATTGGAGCACACTATTTGTCGCGGTAGAACTTCGTCCGAGGTTTGCACAGAACACCATTATCAGTGCGCTGACGGCAATCCGTCATCTAGGCTCTGGACTCATTGAATTTCAAAGCCAGTAGATGTTTCTCCCACTATCTTTTCGCAATTGCACAACTATTTTATTCACCGCCTTGTAAATGATCGTAACTTGGCCCTCCTTGAAAACACAATCTCGACCCTCGATAGTGTTTCGCGCAGCCAGATTCCCAACCTCCCACAGGGAGGTTGCGTTGTGACCGGAACCACCTTCGATATTCCGATGCTTTTGCAGGTTGAGAAACTGTCAGACGATAAAGCTCCGGACAGCAGTGATGTCGATCTGGAGATGCTGTGGGGTTCACGTTGAAACCATATTCGGGTTTTGTGAAGCGTTGACATTGCGAAGACACAAGTTCGCCAGCAGAAGAGTTCTAAAAAGATCGGCAATATTTGCGAAAACACTGCTCATTTTCTGCACATCTGCACGTTAGAAAATCTTAGAACGACCATTTGGATCTAGTGAGACCATGAACATGCGACTTTGGAGAGATTGGGTGCTTCTCTGGGCGATCATGCCCTTGGCAACATCCTTTTTTCTGATGGCATTGAGCAAGCAAATAAATGAAGTCGATCCACTGGCGCAGCTTCACCGAACAGGTTCACTCTTCGTCATTCTCCTCGCCCTGGCGTTTTTGTTCGTAGCTCCGTTTGTCGTGATCAAGCGTCACCTAAATCGATACGGAGTTGGGGCTTATTTTGTCTGTCTTCTCCTGTTTTTTGCGGGCTGGTCTCTTTTTCTCTGGCCATCATTCGGCGACGTTAATGGTGGCATCTTCCAACTTAAGAAGGCGTTCTCGTCTTCAGTTCTTCGGCTCAAATTTGATCCACCGATACGTCTTGTGGACACTTTGGCTCTACCTTGGTGGAAGCTCTACATCTCGATCCTTACAACAACGGCGCTAACATTTTCTGGTCCAGTTCTGGTCGTTTGTATGCTTACTGGGCGGCTGCGTGACTTCGGCCTTGTGATGTCACTATTCCTTCTCGCCGGCTTCGTCACAGCTACGTCCGACGCCCTTTTTTATCTCCTCGATATTAGGGAACTAAAATTTGGACAGTTAAATGGGAAAAACTGGTGGGAACGCATAGCGGCAATGGCAACTTGGGCGGTGTCTTCCGCAATCGGCGCGACCGTCAGCGTGATCGGATTAAACCGTGTGCTGTATCGATCAAACAAGAACCACGGTCGCCTTGAGTTTTACTACCCGCGCTCATATCGCACGGCATTCACTTTGTCGGCTGTCACAGCCTTGATGCTCTGGGGGGCATGTTACTCAATTGACTTCGTTACTGGTCCCAAAGGCATTCGCTCAAACTTTGCAGAGCTTCGGAGATCACTAACCTTGGTGCCCAAGCAGGACGAGTCTTCGGGCCAAGAGATATTGCAGTTTTCTCATGTATTGGAGGCCTCGCCTTACAGATTTCCAAATCCTAACTATACAGTCTTTCAACTTGCGCCAGACGAAAAGACAGCGGTCCTTCTGGAACAACACGGCAAGAGCAAAGGGCAGCTTGCAATTTACAATATCGTTTCAGGCAAACGAGTGAAGTCACTGGGTGATCCGCTCTCTCGATTCGAACGGACTTCATTTCTATGGAGCAACTCGGCAAAGTACTTAGCTGTTCGTACCAATGGAGCATTGCGGAATGGTCAGCGGTACGAGCGCTATGAAACAAAAGTCACACTCTACAAGCTTCCTCACTATGAAATGGTCTCCGAATGGGAATCCTCTTCAATCGGTTGCCAGCATCCAGTGGTTTCGACGACTAGCATGATCATGAATGAAAATGATGAACTACTCGTGATCTGCTATGCACCAGCACAAAACAGTACGAAAAACGTTTTGGCGGCCACACTATCCGTTCCAGACCTCAATGTGGTTCGACTGAGAGAACGGTCGGGCATCGAAGTGGGTAGCAGCATGCGATCTATCACTCGGTTGGGCAAGTCGACCTACGTTCCAATGATGGTTCACGGTAGCGATGGTCGTTTTCTCTTTGCCGATCTTTCAGACCCGTCCAACAACATCGTCTTTGATCACCCACTCAGGTTGGGGCGCGGAGGCAGGCTGACTTTTCAAGGTTTTGTTACAAACAATGCTGAGCCGGATACGGTTGGTCTGCGCTTCTGTGGATCGATTGAGGACGTTTCGAACCCGCCGGAACACCATATCGAGGCAGCTTGGGGACCTTCATTCTGTCGGCGGCTTGACTACGATCCGAGCACCGGTTCTTTGACAGGAATCGTCGACGGTGAAGAGACACGCATCAGCAAAGAGCCACTAAGTGTTCGAGAGGTCTCTATTTCCTACGGAGCTTTGGAAATAGTCGGCGTGTTGAACAAGCTGAGAAAAACAGGGGAACTAGTCGTCACATCCGGTGAAAACGGACCCGTTTTACAAACCATCCGAAGTAAAGCACAGATACCCTTCGCAGTGTCTCTTAAGAACGGGCTCTTATTTACGAACCGAACCGACGAACGAAAGATTGCCGTCTATTCGATTGACAAAGAAAGCTAACTTCAAGTTTGAACAAGCAAAGAAGCGTGCCGTAGACAAGTGAGGCAAGCCCGCTACACTGCCATCTACCAGATTGACAGAAAAAACTATTTCCTGATGTACACGATCAAAATGAACAGAGGTTCAACGTGAATTTGAAGGCGAAATTTGCAATTTTGTTTATGGCTGCAACGCTTATTACGGGCATCGCTCATGCAGAACCACTAATGCCTTTATGTAAGTTCCCCAGAGCTTTATGCGGTTATGTTGATGACGTGGGCACGGTCGTCATACCGCCGAAGTTTGACACAGCAGGTAAGTTTGTCGAAGCCCGCGCAAGAGTATCGGTCGGTGGACAGTATGGAATAATCGACAACTCAGGCGTTTTCGTAGTTCCGCCCGATTATCAAGCAGTCAGTGACTTCTGGAATGGGCTGGCACAACTTCACAAGGACGGTGTCACAACCCTAGTTGACCACGACGGTTACGAGATTTTCCGGGCCGAGGGAGAGATTATCATTCCCACAGATGCCAATCATTTTCTGATCGGCAGAAGACGTTATGAATCAAGTGTTCTCGGATTAGGGTTTAGGAACGGCCTCAAAGAATATGGTTTAGTAAATTTTCTTAACCAATACTGGTCGATGTTTGACAGGTCGACCGGCCGGAAGTCCGAACCTGTTGTTTCCGATGTCAGGTTTCTCTCTGACCAGCCCAACTCTCCGTTTTGGCAGAAAGTGGACGGCGAGTACTTCCTGACCAACACGGATGGTTCGCGCTTGACGGAGGGTCTCGACTATGGCGGATACCTAAGTAACGGTACAATTCCAATACGTCGTGACGACTGGTCAGCACTGATAAATCTGCAAGGAGAGGTTGTTCAAGAAAAGCTCTTTGAGAAAGCTGATTTTTTCTATGATGACCGGTGGACGACCTTTCGACAAAACTTAGACGGAGTGGATCGCTTCGGGTATATCGATCAAAGTGGGGAAATCGTCATACCGGCTCAATTCGAGAAGGCCGGGCAATTTGAAGGCGACGTAGCCAAAGTCACGCTGAATGGATGGGACATTCAGATTGATCGAGCGGGAAACCCGGTCGCAGGTTGTTTAGATGACATTGTGGTCAAGGAAATCGAAGACGACTATTTCATCGTACGTCTGGACGGCACAACAGTCACCAATCAACCCTTTGCCTACGCCACCGCATCGTGTCAGCAACCAACCCGAGTATATACACACGACGACAAAGCAGGCTTTGTCACTTCCGATGGAGAATTACTTGGGAAACGACACTACAGGAATGCAAGCGCTTTTAATGATGGTGTCGCCGCCGTGTGGCTGGAAGACAATCATTTTGGAATCATCGACACAAGCGGAGCATTCATAGTACCGCCACTTAGCTTGAAGGCTAAGGTCATCACAAACATAGATTATGTGGTGATAAATCCGGGGCCTGACCACAAAAAACTGACGCGCGCTTTGGCGGATCAATTGGCGAGAGACCCGTCTTTGTTGACCACGGCTCCACCTACCCCGCCCTCCCGACCACATTGTCGTGACGATAGTGTAGATATCCTCACAGAAAATGGGTTGATGTCGTATTGGGATGTAACTGGAGCCCAGTTTATTGAACGACAATTCGATTTTGCGACATGCTTTCGCAATGGATACGCTCAGGTGGCCATTCCAGAGCGCCGTGAGTGGTGCGATATAGACAAACGCGGCTTAGTCAGGGAAAGCACATGCAACTGTCATCAACCGTTGATCATTTTCGAATTCGATACTGGGCCCAAAATGAGTTCGGAAGACGCCGACTGCTATGCATTCGGCTTGCGCATCGTGCAGGAGTATTCATCAAAGTCTGCCCAGTGACTCAAAATCACTTGGAAACCGTTTCAACTAATATTTGAGTGAAGACGTTTTGCAGCGGCCGTTCGCCCAGTCGACGAGAGATGAACCTTGATGAAATACAGTGTTCGTGAAATGTTGATTTAAACTGGTGAAGTTGAATACGAGCCGGGATTTCGGCTGTAAATCAACGTTTTGAGTCAAACGTGTTTACTTATGATCTGAAACAAGCGCAGCACCCTTCAGTATTCTATGGGCAACCCCACAGTCACTCACACAGTTGCTGGGAAATTTTGTTACCTTAACCCTTTTAAGCAAAACGGAGACATAACATGACATGGTCCTTCTCTCTCGGCCGATTGCTCGGGTCCGAACTGAGGGTCCATGTCACTTTTTTTCTGCTGCTTGCCTGGGTGGGTTTCGCCGCCTACTCAGCCGGTGGTCTACCGGCTGCAATTGACAACCTCTTGTTCGTTCTGGCGTTGTTTGCCTGTGTGGTCGCACATGAATTCGGCCATGCGCTGATGGCGCGGCGCTATGGAATCAAGACCCCCGACATTACGCTGTTACCCATCGGTGGGCTGGCCCGGCTAGAAAGGATGCCGGAAAAGCCGATGCAAGAGGTGATGGTGGCACTTGCAGGCCCTGCCGTGAATATCGTGATCTGGATTGTTCTGGTCGCTTTGGGTGCAGGGCTGCCGATTGAGATGTTCTCCCAGATCGATGCACCGGGTATCGGGTTTCTGAACAGGCTGGCCTACATCAATCTTCTGCTGGCCGTTTTCAACATGATCCCCGCTTTCCCAATGGACGGAGGACGCGTGTTTCGCGCCCTGTTGTGTCTGCGCATGGATCGCGTCAAAGCCACACGTGTGGCTGCGGTCGGAGGTCAGATCGTCGCCGTTGGCCTGGGTTTTTTGGGGCTGAGTTCGGGCAACCCGTTTCTTGTGCTGATCGCGGTGTTCGTGTTCATCGCCGCCAACGCCGAAAGTCAGGACGTCGCCCTGCGATCCGCGGCACGCCGTGTTCTGGCCCGGGACGCGATGATCACCGAGTTTCACGCGCTCTCCCCCAACGATACGCTGAGCACAGCGGCACAAGCCGTGATTCACACGACTCAGCACGAGTTCCCTGTATTGGACTCAGAACAGGCCCTGCTGGGTTTCGTAACGCGTGAACGACTGTTTGCAGCGCTCGCAAGTGATCAGCCCAGATCGGCTCCTGCCACTTCGATCATGGATGCGGATGTCCCTGCAGTTTCACTTACCACCGGCCTTGAGGCCGTGCTGGAACATCTGCACAAGGGCGCTCCGGCCATTGCGGTGGTCGCCCGGACCGGACGCATGATGGGTTACATCACCCGCGAGAACATCGGCGAGCTGATGGTTATTCAGGGTCGTTAGGTTTTCAGGTCAAGCCGTCGCAAGCGCATCCGACAGAACCGACAGAACCGCATCTTTCGACACATCCGAAGTTACGAACGCCTGCCCAATTCCACGCGCCAGAATAAACCGAAGCTGACCGTCCACGACCTTCTTGTCTTGTCCCATAAGGTCCACCAGCGCCTCGGCACTTGGCAATTCGCCGGGAATATCAGCCAGATCGGTTTTCATTCCCATCGCGCGCAAATGCGCCCGTACCCGGCTTGGATCCTCTTGCGAGCATAGGCCAAGGCGGGATGACAGCTCAAACGCCAGCGCACAACCAATGGCCACGCCCTCGCCGTGCAGAAGGCGGTCGGAATAGCCCGTTGCGGCCTCCAGCGCGTGGCAGAACGTGTGCCCCAGATTGAGAAGGGCACGGTCGCCCTGTTCTGTTTCGTCCCGCGCCACGATATCGGCTTTCATTTGCACCGAACGCGTTACCGCGCGCACTCGGGCCGCCATGTCGCCCGAGGATACACTTGGCCCAAATTCTTCAAGCCATTCAAAGAAGCTTGCGTCACCGAGCAAGCCGTATTTCACCACCTCGCCATAACCGGACAGGAAGTCTCTCTGGGTCATGGTACCCAGTACCGAGGTGTCCGCCAGAACCAGCGATGGCTGATGAAACGCACCGATCAGGTTTTTCCCCTGAGGCGCGTTGATCCCTGTCTTTCCTCCAACCGAACTGTCCACTTGCGCCAGCAAAGACGTCGGGATTTGAACGAAGCGAACACCGCGCCGCAAAACCGCCGCTGCAAAGCCTGCGAGGTCGCCAATGACCCCGCCGCCCAAAGCCATGACCACATCCCGGCGTTCGACTTTTTCGGCCAGCAACCACTCAACGGCGCGTTCGAAATGCGGCCAGCTTTTGGTTGCCTCTCCGGCAGGCAATGCCAACGCGGTCATCTCGATCCCCGCCGCCTTCAGCCCGGCGCGCAGAGCGTCGAGATGCAGATCGGCCACGTTCTCATCCGTTAAAACCGCCACTTTTGGCCGGGCCAGCGATGGCGATATCCATTCCCCTGCCCGTGCCAGAAGATCCGGACCGATTTCGACATCATACGAACGGTCACCCAAGTCTACATGTACTGTTTGGTGCATCTATTTAAGTTCCAAAACATCAGGACGCGCCAACAAAGCGTCGACAACGCGGCCCACCATATTTTCGATCGAAGTTTCTCCATCCGAATCGACGGTTAGATCGGCCTGAGCATAAACCGGTACGCGAACCTCGTAGAGGGATTTCAACGTCGCAAACGGATCAGCAGTGCGCAGCAGTGGACGTGTGTCTTTGTGGCGCACACGGTTCCATAGAACATTCAGGTCCGCCCGCAACCAGACTGCAGCACCCTTTTGGGCGATAATGCGACGGTTTTCCGGCTGCAAGAACGCCCCGCCACCCGTTGAAAGAATGCCCTTTTTCTCATCCAGCAAGCGCCCGATGACCTGCGTTTCCTTGGTGCGAAAGAACGGTTCCCCGTCGCGTTCAAAAATTTCCGGAATGGTCATGTTGGCGGCTGATTCGATTTCAGCATCACTGTCAAGAAACGGAACACCCAGTCGCGCCGCCAATGCGCGGCCCACCGCGGTCTTGCCAGCCCCCATCATACCCACCAGAACCACGGTTTTGTGCAGATTAAAACCAGCCTGTGTGTCCGCCGAGTGCTTGTTATGCTTAATTTCGCTCATTTAACCGTGAATGACGTGATCTTGGAGAAAATGCCAGTTATAACTTGGCCAAAATCAAAAATTGAGGCAGCGTGGGGCCATGGGCCGTCTGATCAAATTCCTGATATATGTTCTATGCCTTGGGTTCATTGGGCTGGTTGCCTATGCCTATGTCGGCCCGTTCTTTGGCGCGGATTTCTCTGCGCCTCAAAGTGAAATCCGCGAACCGGTCGTATTGGATGTCAACTAAACAAGCGCTGTTGGCGATCTTTCTGGCTGGATCGGCACATGCGCAAGCGCCGCTGTCTGCGATCGAATGGCTGGCGGATCCGCCCGAAAACCTTCCCGGAACTGTTTTGCTTGAACCTCCGGTAACGCAAAATGGTGCTTTGCCCGAGATCGAGGTGACACCGCTTGAGGCACTGTCGCAGCCGTTGGGCCTCGTGGCGTCATCCGTCACGGGTCTGCCTGTAGACTTGTGGCAAGGCAGCGATGCAGACCGACTGGCCGAACTGATCGCGAAAACACCCGTTCGCGATAATCCAGCCATGCAGCGCCTGTTGTTCACATTACTTTTGTCAGAAACCCGCGCACCCGCCGGGCCAGAAGCACAAGAGGTTCTGTTGCTGGCACGGCTGGACCGCCTGATGCAGCTGGGCGCAGCCGATCCCGTTCAATCGCTGGTTCAATTGGCCGGGCCGACCGATACACAGGATCGGTTTCAACGCTGGTTTGATGCAACGTTGCTGACCGGTGATGAGGATCGCAGTTGTACCGCCCTTATCGCTGAACCGCACCTGTCAAAGAACTATGCCGCGCAAGTATTCTGTAAGGCCCGGCGGGGCGATTGGGCATCGGCCGCACTGACACTGGAAGCAGCGCATGCGTTGGAAATTCTGCCACCAGAAGACCTTGCGGTTCTGGATCGTTTTCTAAGCCCCGAACTTTATGAAGGCGCGCCTTATCTGCCTCAACCTGAACACCCCGATCCACTGAGTTTCCGGCTGTTTGAAGCCATCGGGGAACGGCTACCGTCGGCCTCGTTGCCAAGAGCTTTTGCAAATGCAGATCTGCGCGATGTGGCCGGCTGGAAGGCACAGATCGAAGCCGCCGAGCGGCTCACGCGCATTGGCGCCCTGACACCAAATCAATTGCTGGGCCTCTATACCGAGAGGTCCCCGGCGGCGTCCGGCGCAGTCTGGGACAGGGTCGCGGCCATGCAACGTTTTGAAAGCGCGCTGGATACTGGAAACGCGGAAGCGATTGGAAAAACACTGCCACAGGTCTGGGAACAGATGCGTAGCGTCGGACTTGAGGTTCCCTTCGCCGACTTATTCGCCGAGCGTTTGTCGGACGTTTCATTAGAGGTCCCGGCGACAGAAAACCTGCGCTGGCGCCTTCTGATGTTGTCTGGCCTTTACGAACAGGCCGCGCAATCGACGCCCGATACGTCAAACGATACGCAATTCCTCGCCGCCCTGGCACAAGGCGATCCGGGACGCGCAGTATCCCCTTCCCCTTGGGCGGATGCAGTCGCCCAGGGATTTGAATGGGCGGCGCCGGTACCCAACGATATTGACGCCCTACTTGCCAATGGTCAGCTTGGTGAAGCCATACTGGAAGCCATGCAACTTTTTGCACATGGCGCACGAGGCAATCTGGTAGACCTCACAGCCGCAATCGCAACCTTCCGGCGGGTTGGCCTGGAAGACACCGCGCGGCGCGCGGCCCTGACCCTGCTGATCCTGCAAGAGAGTTGACCATGGGCGCTCCGGCATCGAACGAGCTGTGGATTTCAACCTTCCTGCAAGCTCAGGCGGCGGAACTGGGGGCAGCCACAAACACGTTGCTGGCCTATGGGCGCGACCTGAAAGACTTTGCATCCTGGTTAGAGCACAGGACATCCGGGTTCGATCAGGCAGATCGCGATCAGATCGAAGCCTACCTGATCGACTGTGATGCACAGGGCTTGTCACGTTCAACCCGTGCGCGGCGATTGTCTGCTATCAAACAGCTCTACCGGTTTGCGTTCGAAGAAGGCTGGAGTGAGACGAACCCAGCCATCCAGATCAAAGGTCCGGGACGGCAGAAGCGCCTGCCCAAAACGCTGGACGTGCCTGAAGTAGACCGCCTTCTCGAAGCCGCTCGGCAAACCGGGCGTACCCGTACCGACCGAGTACGCAACACGTGTCTGATGGAGGTTCTGTATGCCACCGGAATGCGCGTGACCGAACTTGTGTCCCTGCCCGTTTCGTCGGCCCGAGGCGATCCGCGCATGTTGTTGGTGCTGGGTAAAGGTGGCAAGGAACGCATGGTGCCCCTGTCCCCTCCGGCGCGGGACGCATTGGCCGACTGGTTGACTGTGCGGGACGAAGTCGAAGACCAGACCGTTGAGAAAGGTGGTCAAAGATCGCGCTTTTTGTTTCCGTCGCGCGGCAAATCTGGCCACTTGACGCGGCACAGGTTCTTTCTGCTGGTCAAGGAACTGGCGGTTCAGGGTGGTGTTTCGCCTGAGAAAGTCACCCCGCATACCCTACGCCACGCCTTTGCAACGCATCTGCTTGCCAACGGGGCCGACCTGCGTTCGATCCAGACCCTGTTGGGCCACGCTGACGTTGCAACAACCGAGATTTACACTCATGTTCTGGATGAACGGCTGGCGGAACTGGTGTTGCAGCATCACCCGTTGAGCAAAGACCCTGACGGAGACAAGGGCTAAGCCCTTGATCCAGCGGGGCGGCATCCCCATAACGGATGCATCACCCTAAACCACCAAGGACCAATGGAACCCTCACCTTCTCTGATCGACGGCGCATTCTGGTTTACATCAGGCGCGATCCTCTTATTGCTCGTTCTGTCCGGCTTTTTCTCGGGCTCGGAAACGGCCCTCACGGCCTCTTCACGCGGAAAACTCAGGGCGCAGGCCGACAAAGGATCACGTGGGGCAAAAAAAGCGCTGGAGATCACCGATGACAATGAACGTCTGATCGGATCAGTTCTTCTGGGCAACAACCTGGTCAACATCCTTGCGGCCTCGTTGGCAACGGCCTTATTCACCCGGTTGTTCGGAGAAAGCGGCGTGGCTTTGGCGACGTTGGTTATGACCTTTTTGGTCCTGATCTTTGCCGAAGTGTTGCCCAAGACCTACGCCATCACCAATTCTGAAAAGGCAGCAGCCGCGGTCGCGCCGATCATCAGCGTGGTCGTGACGGTGTTTTCACCTATCGTGGCCGCGGTGCGTTTACTCGTTCGCGGTGTATTGCGCCTGTTTGGGGTGCAGATCGATCCCGACAGCAACATTCTGGCCGTGCGTGAAGAAATCGCCGGTGCCCTGCAACTGGGCCATTCCGAAGGTGTGGTCGAGAAAGAGGACCGCGACCGCATTTTAGGCGCGCTGGATCTGGGTGACCGAGCGGTGGAAGAGATTATGTTGCACCGCTCGAATATCGAGATGATCGATGCCAATGCCGCACCCGAAGCCATCCTGAAACAGTGCCTTGAAAGCCCACACACGCGTTTGCCTGTTTTCCGCGAAGAGCCTGAGAACATTGTAGGGGTTGTTCACGCCAAGGACCTATTCCGCGCGATGTATAAGCAGGCAGGTAGCAGCGACGGCGGCACCGACCGTTTAGCCAACTTTGACATCGGAAAAGTGGCGAACGACCCCTATTTTGTACCGGAAACCACAACGCTTGACGACCAGATGCGGGAATTCCTGCGGATGCACAGCCATTTTGCACTCGTGGTAGACGAATATGGTTCGTTGCGCGGCCTGATCACTCTGGAAGATATTCTGGAAGAAATCGTGGGCGAGATTGCCGATGAGTTTGACATCGAGGAAGAAGTCCCGGTGACCCGCACAGAAGATGGCCAGTATCTTGTCGAAGGTGCCATGACCATCCGTGACGCCAACCGCGCGCTGGACTGGTCTCTGCCGGATGAAGAAGCCAATACCCTCGCTGGCCTGGTGATTCACGAAGCGCAGATGATCCCCGTCGTCGGTCAGGTGTTTTCGTTCCACGGTTTCCGGTTCGAGGTCACGTCACGTGAAGGCAACCGCATCACTGGACTAAAAGTGCGCCCGCTTTAAAGGCCCCCCCAAAAAACCGGTGCCCCGCAACAGGGCACCGGTTCTTTTAGTTAGCTCTTAGGCAAACCAGGTGCGGCTGGCGACGTAGCCATCCATCAGGTCTCCGTTGGCATGCGCCGCCCAACCTGTGACCTTGTCCGAGTATCCATCGATGAACTGGTTGAACATCGGGTTGATAAGGCCGCCTTCTTCCCAGACGATCCGTGCCATCTGGGCATAGATGTCCTTGCGCTTTGCTTCATCCAACTCTGCCCGCGCTTTCAACAGCAACGCGTCGAACTCTTCATTTTTGAAGCGGGTGTCGTTCCAGTCCGCAGTAGACAGATAGCCGACTGACCACATCTGGTCCTGAACAGGACGACCGCCCCAATACGAAGCGCAGAAGGGTTTTTTGTTCCACACTTCCGACCAATACCCGTCCGCGGGCTCGCGCTGGATTTCCAACGGGATGCCAGCCTCTTGGGCAGACAACTGGAACAGCTGCGCCGCATCGATCGCACCGGCAAAGGCACCATCTGAGACATGCAACACGATGGGCGAGCCATCGTGGCCGGACGCTTTGTAGTGCTCAGCCGCTTTTGCCAGATCGAACGCGCGCTGCTCCATCGTGTCGTCGAACAGAGGATAAGCTTCGTTGATCGGGATATCGTTGCCGATCGAGCCATAGCCGCGCAGAACTTTCTCTACCAACTCCTCTCTGTTGATTGCGTATTTCAGAGCCAGTCGCAGATCCTTGTTGTCGAAAGGTGCGGTGTCGCAATGCATGACAAAGATATAGTGCCCGCGGCCCGACGTGGCGTTGAGCGTGACCCCCGGTGCACGGCCAAACAACTTGGCAGTACGCGGTGGCACGATGTTGATGGCGTGAACCTGGCCAGCCTGCAGTGCGGCTGAACGCGCGGTGTCATCGTTCAGGACCAGAATTTCGTGGCTGTCAAAGTGGCCGACACTGTCATCCCAGTGATTGGCGAACTTCTCAAACCCATAGCGAATGCCAGGCTCGTCCGCGACAACCTTGTACGCGCCTGTTGCGATGCCTTCTGCCGGATTGTCCATACCGCCGCCGGGCTGAATGACCAGGTGATAATCCGACAACAGGTATGGCAGATCGGCATTCGGCGTAACCAGTGTGACAACCACATTGTCGCCATCGACGCGCACATCTTCAATCCCGCGCATAATACCCAGAGCACCGGATTGGGACTCTTCGTTCGAATGACGCGCCAGTGTCAGCTGAACATCTTCGGGGGTCAGAGTCTTGCCGTTGTGAAATTCAACTCCCTTACGGATTTTAAAATGCCAGACCTTTCCGTCTTCGGACGCTTCCCAACTTTCTGCCAGGCTCGCCGCCAGCCCTCCGTCAGCGGTAACCACGGTCAGGGTGTTTCCATACGCGCGAAGGGCCTTGGCCGTCACGTGCGAAGCCGACAAAGCCGGGTCCAGAGTATTGGTACTTTCGCCGCCCGTCAGGCCCAGAACAAAGTGACCACCCTTTTTAGGTGTTTCCGCCAGACCCGCTTCGGCCCAGATCGTGCTTGCGACTGCCGTGCTCAGACCCAGTGCAGAAGCTTTTGCCAAGAATTCTCGGCGACTCAGCGCTTGGGGTTTTAGGTCGAATTTGCTCATATCTTATCCTAACCGAGTGATTATGAAGGGTATTGATCGCGCGGCTGTTAGCTTGATTCTGTAACAGGCTCGTGACCAATTTTACGGCTCTTATCCGGCCAGGCAAATTACTTCCACGACAAGTTTTGTCGCGTTTGGCATTGCGCTCTGATCCGTGCCAAGCACACTGGCGAAAACCAGTCGGAGGCCCTTATGAAACTTCAAACTCGCGCGGTGGTAATTGGCGGCGGCGTTGTTGGCTGCTCGGTTCTTTATCACCTGACAAAACTGGGCTGGTCCGATGTCATGCTGTTGGAAAGGTCCGAGTTGACCAGCGGATCGACCTGGCACGCCGCAGGCGGGTTTCACACGCTGAACGGCGACACCAATATGGCTGCGCTGCAGGGTTACACGATCCGGCTGTACAAAGAGCTGGAAGAGATCACCGGTATGTCATGCGGCCTTCACCATGTGGGCGGCGTGACACTGGCCGACAATCAGGACCGGTTTGACATGCTTCTGGCCGAACGTGCCAAGCACAGGTTCATGGGGTTGGAGACTGAAATCGTCGGGCCGGAAGAGGTCAAGAAAATCGCACCGATTACGAACACCGACGGCATAATCGGCGCGCTGTATGATCCGCTCGACGGGCACCTTGACCCATCTGGTACCACACACGCTTATGCCAAAGCAGCCCGCATGGGTGGTGCCACCATCGAAACTCATTGCATGGTGCGTGAAACCAACCAGCGTCCGGACGGAACCTGGGATGTAGTGACCGACAAAGGCACTATTCACGCCGAACATATCGTAAATGCAGGCGGTCTTTGGGCGCGTGAAGTTGGCGCAATGGCCGGTGTCTATTTCCCGCTACATCCTATGGAACATCAATATCTGGTGACCGACTCGATCCCTCAAATCGAAGCGATCATCGACGCAGGCGGTGAACATCCGCACGTCATGGATCCGGCAGGCGAAAGTTACCTGCGGCAGGAAGGGCGTGGCCTGTGCATCGGCTTTTATGAGCAACCCTGCAAACCATGGGCTGTTGATGGCACGCCCTGGGAATTCGGCCATGAATTGCTGCCCGACGACTACGACAAGATCACTGACAGCATCGAATTCGCGTATCGACGCTTTCCGGTTCTGGCTGAAGCAGGGGTGAAATCGGTGATCCACGGGCCGTTCACGTTTGCGCCCGACGGCAACCCTCTGGTCGGGCCGGTTCCGGGTATGCGCAATTACTGGTCGGCTTGCGGTGTCATGGCCGGGTTCAGTCAAGGCGGAGGTGTTGGTCTTACACTGGCGCAATGGATGATCGAGGGCGAGCCCGAACGCGATGTCTTTGCTATGGATGTTGCGCGTTTTGGCGACTGGATCAGCCCCGGCTATACCCGCCCCAAAGTCATCGAGAACTATCAGAAACGCTTCAGCGTCGCCTACCCGAACGAAGAACTACCCGCCGCGCGCCCCAACCGCACGACTCCGATGTACGACATATTCAGCGATCTGGGCGCGGTTTGGGGGCAGCAATACGGCCTCGAAGTCGCCAACTACTTCGCTCAGGGCGACGAGCCGGGCTATGAGACGCCATCATTCCGGCGTTCGGATGCCTTCGAGGCAACAGGCCGAGAAGTGCGTGCCGTGCGTGAGGGTGTGGGCATCAACGAAGTCCACAATTTCGGTAAATATCGCATCTCAGGACCCGCCGCGCGCGATTGGTTGGATCAGATCATGGCAGGTCGGATTCCGAAACCCGGACGGCTGTCTCTGACACCGATGCTGTCACCAAAAGGCAAACTGATCGGCGATTTCACAGTGTCCTGCCTGAGCGAGACTGAATTCCAGCTTACGGCCTCATATGGCAGCCAGGCGTTCCACATGCGCTGGTTCCAGCAGAACGCGCAGGACGGCGTGACGATTGAGAATATCAGCGACCGTTTGAACGGGTTTCAGATCGCGGGGCCTAAGGCAATGCAGGTTCTGGCCGCGTGTTCCCGCGATGATCTGAAGGACTTCCGCTTCCTCGACGTACGCCGCATGACTGTTGGCATGACCGAATGCACCGTGCAGAGAGTCAGTTATACCGGTGATCTTGGTTATGAAATCTACTGCGATCCGATAGCGCAGCGGCAACTTTGGTGGACATTGTGGAAGGCCGGAGAGCAGCACGGAATGGTTCCATTTGGAATGCGCGCAATGATGAGCCTGCGTTTGGACAAGTTCTTTGGCTCGTGGATGCGGGAGTTTTCGCCCGACTACACGGCTGCAGAAACCGGGTTGGACAGGTTCATCTCATTCCGAAAGAACGCGGATTTCATTGGTCGCACGGCCGCTGAGGCGGAACGCGCCAAAGGCGCGGCACGCACCTTGGTTGCCTTCGAAGTCGAAGCCGATGACGCAGACGTCAACGCCTATGAACCGATCTGGCTGGACGGTGCAGTTGTTGGTTTCTGCACCTCAGGAGGCTATTCGCATTACGCTCAGAGGTCCGTCGCCATGGGTTTCCTGCCGTCCGAACGCGTAGCAGATGGGCTTGAAGTGGAGATCGAGATACTGGGCCAGATGCGCAATGCAAAAGTCATTTCGACACCTTTGTTTGACGCTAATGGAGCCCGAATGAGGGGATGACTCGGGCCTGGGTCAACGGCATTGTGTCGGAATGACTGAGGTTCCCATTATCCTTCTGGCTGCAGGTCAATCCAGCCGCATGGGCGGCATCGATAAACTGATGCAGCAAATCGACGGCATTCCGCTGCTCGCCCGGTCCGCAAGCATGGCCTGCGCCGTTGGGCCAGTAATAGTCGCCCTGCCCCCTGGACCGCATCCCAGATATGATGCGCTTGAAGGTCTGGATGTTCAGATCGTTCCGGTTTGGGATGCGGCAGAAGGAATGAACGCCAGTTTGCGCACCGCGCTCAAATTGCTGCCATCGGATACACCAGCCGCAATGGTTTTGTTGGCCGATTTGCCTGATCTGACTGAAACCGATCTGGCTACTATCCTGAAAGCGCGGCAAACCCATCCAGACAACGTAATCTGGCGTGGAACAACAGAGGATGGAAAGCCTGGCCATCCGGTGGTGTTTGACAAATCTCTATTCAACCAACTCTCACAGTTGCAGGGAGACACCGGCGCCCAGGCGATTGTACGGAAACATCAAGGCCGCGTTCATCTGCAGCCCCTGCCCGGCCGAAATGCATTGTTGGATCTGGATACCCCGGAAGACTGGGAAGACTGGCGTGGCAAACACGCCCCCTGAACAAACGCGGCCCGGTCTGTTCGACCGGGCCGGTGCCCAAAACAGGACTACCACTTTGTTCAATCTCCAAAGCGCGGCCAGTGTGCCTTTAGAAACACCCCGGCTACAAAACAGCCAAACCTAAACAAGACCCCCTCGTTAACATGCCGCTATCACTTTTGGTGATCGAGTTAGCCGCCAGCGCCCCCTAGCGCTTTTAGCTCCCCTCACTTGGGCACCTTCATCCTCACTGATCCGATCGTTCGAAACAACGTAAAATTGGAAGAAAGGGTTAATTTGAGTCTTCTTCGGATGGCTTTTGCGCAACATTGCACGCCACTGCAATCAACCCAAAGGCGATCATATATTTTTGAAAACGGCAGCGATTCGAAATTAAGCGCGAACATATTCCTCAATATCCGCAATCAAGAGTATGTTTATTGTTTCAATCCAAGGTTTACACAGACTCCCCCACAACCATTGGAAGAGCAGTCTTTTTTCCCATTATTCGGGGGGATGATTGTCAACAAGACAAAACAAATTCAATGTTTTTGAAAGTTTGCCGTCGATTTCAGCAACAATCCTCCGATTCGCTCGCGTTTGAACCGCCAGATTCCGCGAATCCCGATCACTGTCGGCCGCCACACAACACCGGCTTTGTGGCAAAATTAAGATTTATTAATTGATCAGTCAGGAAACCCCAATCCTGATCCGTCACTTGATGTCTCAACGCGCAATGGAATCTGCGCGAACAATACAGGAGACACACATGAGCATCCGCAAATCCTCGCTTTTACTTCCTCGCACGTCCAACTGGATGGGGGTCAGCGCATTGGGCGCCGCAATGCTTGCGACAACCGCCATGCCGTCGATGGCAGACGAGGCACTGGCTGATCTGGTCGAAACCGTTTCGCCTTCGGTCGTAACCATCATCGCAGAACAAGACGCTGCACCGACTCCGGCACAAGGCCAGAACTTTGACTTCGACGGACATCCGTTCGGCGAATTCTTCAAACGTTTCGGCGGACCTGAAGGGTTCGACATGCCTCAACGTGGTCCGGCCCAGGGCTTGGGCTCGGGTTTCGTTCTGGATAAAGCTGGATACATCGTCACCAATCACCATGTCGTCGACAAGGCCTCGACCGTGACCGTGCGGCTCAACGATGATCGCACCTTTGAAGCGGAAGTGGTCGGAACCGACCCGCTGACAGATATCGCGGTTTTGAAGATCGACGCGGATACTGACCTGCAAGCCGTCGATCTGGGCGACAGCGACGCGATCCGCGTGGGCGAGGACGTGGTGGCCATCGGCAACCCCTTCGGCCTGAGTTCGACTGTGACCACAGGCATCGTTTCGGCCAAAGGGCGCAATATTTCGGAAGGTCCCTATGCCGAGTTCATCCAGACGGATGCAGCGATCAACAAAGGCAACTCGGGCGGTCCCCTGTTCAACATGGAAGGCGAAGTGGTCGGTGTGAACTCGGCCATCTATTCGCCCAGCGGCGGATCGGTCGGTCTGGGTTTTGCGGTCACGTCGAACATCGTCGAACACATCGCATCCGATCTGCGTGATGACGGACAGGTCAGCCGTGGTTGGCTGGGCGTTTCGATCCAGAACGTAAGCCCGCAACTCGCAGCGGCATTGGGTATCGATGCGTCCTCTGGCGCACTGGTGTCTGACGTCGTTGCAGACAGCCCGGCAGATGGCGTCCTGAAACAAGGCGATGTGATTCTGTCCTTCAATGATGAGGCCGTCGACTCCAGTGGTGATCTGCCCATCCTTGTGGGCACAACCAAAGTCGGCACCGACAGCACCCTGACCGTGTTGCGTGACGGCAAACAGGAAACGGTGACGCTGACCGTTGGCCAGTATCAGACCGCCTCAGTTGAGACCGATACACCGGTCGAGGCGGAAGTTGCGGGTACAACGCTCGGTGTTACCGTGGCACCGCTGACTGAAACAGTTCGGGCGGAGACAGGTGTTGCCGAAACTGTCGAGGGCGTAGTGGTCACGGACCTGAAGCCCGACAGCCCCGCAGCAAAGGCTGGCCTGCAGCGTGGCGACGTGATCGTCAAGCTCGGCAATCAGGACACCTTCACGCCAGACGCTCTGAAGGCGGCATTGGATAGCGAAAAAACTGATCCTGCCCTTGTGCTGATCAATCGCGCCGGCAGCCAGATCTTCGTCGCGGTCGAACTGGCCTGATCCTGAACATGCGTGCGCCGCTTGATGGGGATTTTCGGCGCACGCTACACCCGGCGGATCAGAGTTGTCCACTATCCGCCGGGCTTGCCGGGTGCAGGCCCAGCATCCGGCAAGAACTTCTTCTAACCATGTGCTTTACCTGAAATTTGTGCTTAAATCCCGAAAGAAAGGAGCCCGACCATGAGCCGCCGACTGTTGATCGTCGAAGATGATGCCGACACCAGGGACTTCATCGCCAAAGGATTTGGTGAAGAGGGTTACGTGGTCGAAACCGCCGCTGACGGTCGCGAGGGGTTGTACCATGCCACGGACGGAGGGTTTGACGCCATTGTTCTGGACAGGATGCTACCCGGTCTGGACGGGCTCTCGCTCATCAAATCCCTGCGGGCAGCCGGATTGAAAACCCCGGTATTGATGCTGACGGCGATGAGCGCGGTGGACGAGCGGGTCAAGGGCCTGCGTTCGGGCGCTGACGATTATCTGGTCAAGCCGTTCTCGTTTCAGGAACTGCACGCGCGAATAGAAGCCTTACTGCGTCGCCCTCAGGAATCCGAAGAAGCGCCCACACTCACCTGCAAGGATCTGCAGATGGACTTGCTGACCCGCAAAGTCACGCGCGATGGACACGAGATCACCCTGACACCGCGTGAGTTTCAGATCCTCGAGTTTTTCCTGCGCCGCAAAAACCGTGTCGTGTCGCGCACAATGTTATTGGAAGGGGTCTGGGATTATCACTTTGACCCGAACACCAACGTTGTGGATGTTCATATCTCAAAACTGCGGCGCCAGTTGGATGAAGGCGGTGACGCACCGTTGATTGAAACCGTCCGCGGAGCGGGTTACATGATGTCCGATGGATAACCTTCGGCTTTCCCTGAACAATTCCCGCACAAGGCTGGTTGCGACCAGCATGTTCCTGAGCACGATTCTGACAGCGTCTGTGCTCGCGGTTGTCTATGTGACCGCCAACCGAAGCATCGAATCCGAGACCCGCTCGGTTGTGTCAGCCGAGTTGACGGGGCTGGCAGATGAATATGAAAGGCGTGGGCTGATCGGGCTGATCGCCGCGATCGAACGTCGCATGCCAAGCGCGTCAGAGCGCGACGCGCTCTATCTTTTGACAGACCGTCTGGGCATCAAACTGGTCGGTAACATCAAATCCTGGCCTGTGAACATTGCCGCCGGAAGTGGTTGGGTAGACTTGGAATTACACCGGGCCGACAATGATCAACTCGTGTCCGTCTCAGCCGCGTCAATCCGCTTACCGGGCGGCGAGCGCCTTCTGGTTGGGCGGGATGCGGCGTCACGCCAGCAATTCGACAGGGTTCTGTTCCGGTCAGTTGCGCTGGCGCTGGGGATTGCTTTGGTTTTGAGCGTCATCACCGGTTGGTTATTCACAAGATTGGTGTTTTCGCGCCTTTCAGACATTGCCAGCACGGCTGAGAATATCGTTTCGGGCGATCTGTCCAAACGGATGCCCCTGCGTGGAACCGGGGACGAATTCGATCAGGTTTCAGGTACGTTGAACAACATGCTCGACCGGATCGAGGAATTGATCAGCAACCTTCGCACCACCTCAAATTCTATCGCGCATGATCTTCGGTCACCTTTGTCCCGCTTGCGGCAAAGGGTCGAAGCCCTCTCGGAGCCCGGCAAAAGCGATCTGGATCGCGAGATCGACATTGCGAGGGCAACAGGTGAAATCGATCACGTTTTGCGCGTGCTGGGGCAACTCACCGAAATCTCGCGGGCCGAGGCTGGTCTGGGACGCGAGCAATTTGAAACCATTGATTTACAGCAACTGGTTGGCGACGTTGTGGAACTTTATGACCCAGTGGCCGCCGACCAAGATGTGCAACTTGAAGTCAAAGGCTCCGCTCCTGCCATTCAGGGACACCGGCCCCTACTGTCGCAAGCTCTTTCCAATCTGTTGGAAAACGCAATGCGTTACGCTCCAGTTGATACCGCGATCACGATATCAATCGATGCACGTGACGGCTTTGCCCGACTGAGCGTCAGGGACCGTGGCCCTGGTGTTCCGCCCGAAGAACTGGATCGCCTTCAGCTTCCATTCGTAACACTTGACCCGGCGCGGACGGAACGCAATGCCGGTTTAGGGCTGGCTCTGGTTGCCGCAATCTCACATATGCACGGCGGGAAATTTGCAGCCCGGAACTGTGACCCCGGATTGGAAACAACAATCAATCTGGCACAATAGCGTTAATCCGGAACACCGTTTATCGCCAAGGTCTTGTTTTTATATCGTTTGTCTTCAGTCACATCCGCACCGAACCATTCCGGAGGTATGTATCCTTTGGCCTGATCCTCTGAAGTGAATTCCACCTCCACCAGACGCAAAGGCGCCAGATCGCCCGAGAAAACATCCAGTTCAAACACCAGACCATCCGGCAAATGGCCGGTGTAGCGTTCTTTCTCAATCCTGCGCCCTTCTGTTTCCGGCCAGAAGGTTTCGAACTGTTCACCAGTGATCTCTGCCTCACGCTCTACCCGGACGAGGCCGCCGCCACCCTTCAAAGTCAGAAAAAAAACTCTGTTCTTTTGCCTCAGCCGCAACTCGGTCGAGTCGTCGGGTGCCGTCAGATAACCCTGCCGCACAACTGCTTTCTCGGCTTTGCTCAGGTCCGGCAGGCTTGCCACCAGAAACTTGCGTTCGATTTCTTTGCTCATTGGTTTGAAATCACCCCTTCTCCAATTCGTCAAACAACGCCCGGTAGGCAGCACAGGACGCACTGCGTCCGGCATAGGTGCTGACCGGGGCACGGTGCTGACCCATCTTTTCGATATCTGCTGCGAAAGGAACCGTCGTTCGCAAGAAGCGCTTGGGATACAACTTACGCATCGACTCCATTGTTTCCTGGTGCAAAACCTTCCTTTGCTGCACCATCGAAAAGTACGCGCGCAGCTTTTTCTTGCGCAGCTTGTGTTCGTCAAAAAAGCTCACCAACTGTTCGAACGTCCGCTCGGACAGGGTTGTAGGGATGACCGGCACGACGATTTCATCGGCTGCTTTGAAGATGTTCTCGGACAGGGTCGAAAAGTTGGGCGGGCAATCCAGAATGATCACGTCATAGTCACTGCCAGCCGAAATCAGAGCCTTTTTCAACCGCGAGCGTTTGTTCCGCATCCGTGACAGGAACACATCGAAATCGCGGAAGGTCAGGTTCGCGGGCAGCACGTCCAACCCTTCGAAATCGCTGGCCCTGATTGCCTTGGTAAACCGCTCCACGTCTTCGAAAAACCGCGCATCCGTCAGCTTTTTTGACGGTTTCACCCGAAAGTAAAACCCCGACGCACCCTGAGGGTCGAGATCACACAGCAACACCTGTTGCCCCGCCTGCGCGTAGGCATAAGCCAAGTTCACCGAGGTTGCGGTTTTACCAACACCGCCTTTGTTGCTGTAACAGGCAACGATCTTCATTCCTCACTCCTTTTTGTCATGAAACAAGGTCCGGAACAGGTGCCTGGTCTCTGGCCCGTCGAATTTCTGAAAGCTTGAAAGCACGCGGCTCCGCTCTGCCTTCTGACGTTGGTCCAGCACCGCAATTAATCCACCCACAGCCAGACCAATCCGTGCATCTACACGGCCCTGTGTGTCGCTTTGTTGCGCGACGAAGGCCAGCAATGCTTCTTGCTGGACGGAATAGTCGTTGAACAGGCCCAGATTGTCCTGCAGCTTTTTCAATGGCTTGATGATGGTCTTGAAGCTCTTTGCATCAAAGAGTGGGCCAAAGAACTCCATCAGGTATCTCAGCTTCTTGCAATCGATGCGAAGGTCATGCACCGTTTTATCCGGAGTATCGTTGGTGATGCCGCGCGCGACTTTGCATACCTTTCGATACCGTTTCCAGATCAACGCGCATGCATATTTGTGCGCGCCCCGTTGCGCGTTTGATCCAGGCTCTGGCCCCTTTGTTCCGCGGAATATAGCGATCAGCTCGGTCATGGACGCGTCATAAGCGTCGCTGTGCAACCGGCGGGATAAACGCGACAGCTCCCGCGCGCGTTCCTTCTCGAAAAGGTCGAACATCTCCTGCAAACCAGCATGTAGATTGGCCGGTACAAGGCTGAAGTACGTATTTTTTTCCAGAAGATACACATCCAGATCGCGCATGCGCCCGGTGGGCGCCATGAGATCAGAAAAGATCCGTTTCAATTCCGCGGTCTGTGCGTCAGAGAAAACCCCCTTGAACAAGCTGATCACAGAACGGATTTTTCGCAGAGACACCCGGTAATCATGCAGAAACTCTGTATCGATATCGGCGATCATTCCACTTTCGTTTTGTCGGGCAACCTGCAGATATGTGTGAATAATATCTTTCGCCACCTGGATAGATGGTTCTGTTCTGCCTAACTCGATCTCTGGCTTGGCCCGATAGGCAACCAAGTCTGGAAACAGTCCGGTATAGAGTCTTTCGATACCCTGTCCGTCGCCCGACACGGCGGAAATCGCGGCGCATACCTTTTGATACGCTCTCTCAAACCCACGCAGTTGGTGAAGTTGAACAAGTGTCGCTTGCCCTGTTGGCGAAGACATGCACCAGACCGTTCCCCTGACTTGCGTTTTCTGCAACTCATCCAACACGGTGAGGGATTTCACCTGAATCTCTCCCGCCCCGATCTGCATCAGGGCACGTAGTTTCGGAAAATCTTCCAATGCCGCCTGCACCGGGCCCTGTGGCAGATCTTGAACAAAACGCCCCCGCCCCTTGCAGCGTTGAAACTGTGGCAAGCGGCCGTTCTGCCAAAGCCGCAGCGCCCCATCGGTTTCGATCAGAACCCGGCCTGAGTTTCGCAACGACTGATCGTGGCAATCCAGCAATGCGAAAGGTTTTGCAGCTTCCTTCAGATCAATCCTGACCGTAAACCCCGGAAGGAGTTTTGCGCAAAGTGCCTCGTCAATCGGATTGGACAGAATGCACTGATCGCCTGAATGGTCGCTCATGATCCACCTTTTCGGGTCGTTTTCTGGCATTCATTGACTGGTTTCTCAACGATTTTCTGCACGCCAGCCCCCTCTTCGATGGCTCTGATCCTCAATGCGTTCAGGGTCTTCTCTTCCTACCTTAGCGAGATGTTTTTCTTGCTCTTGACCGACCTACTTTCGGTGTCTTCGGCTTTTGAAATCCGACCTTTCGTAACGGCATGACCACATGAGAACTGAAACACGAAGAGACAGCAAGACATTATGTTTTGACCATACGTAATCACAGGTGACAGGCCCCCGGCGCGCAAGTAAGACAGGTTCATGAGTGATCCAGTTTCTTCGATCCGCAACCTTGGTCCGGCCTTTGAACAAGCTTGTGCGCGCGCCGGTATTCTCTCGGCAGATGAGTTGCGAGAAATGGGACCTGACGAAGCCTATGCTCGTCTTTTGCGCGCTGGCACCAGGGCACATTTCATCGGCTATTATGTTCTGGTGATGGGGCTGCAGGGACGCCCATGGAACGATTGCAAGGGTGAAGAAAAAAAGGCCCTGCGACAGCGTTTCGACGCCATCAAGGCCGGTAACAGCGCAGCGCCGGAAAACCAGATGGTTGCGGATCTGGACGCCATCGGCGTGCGCGTCGCACCCAAAGACCTAAAGCAAGTCTGAACAAAAAAGGCCGCCCCAACAGGAGCGGCCCAATCTTTCAGCGAACAACTGCGGCTTAGCCGACCAGTTCGATGCCCGAGAAGAAATATGCGATTTCAACCGCAGCGGTTTCCGGAGCGTCGGAACCGTGGACCGAGTTTTCGCCAACCGATTCAGCGAACTCGGCACGGATGGTGCCGGGGGCTGCGTCAGCGGGGTTGGTTGCGCCCATGACTTCCCGGTTCTTTGCAATGGCGCCTTCGCCTTCCAGAACCTGAACGACCACCGGCTCAGACGACATGAATTCGCACAGTTCGTCATAGAACGGACGCTCAGCATGTACTTCGTAGAACTTGCCAGCCTGAGCTTTCGTCATGTGGATGCGCTTCTGCGCGACGATGCGCAGACCGGCCTCTTCAAACTTGGCGTTGATCTTGCCAGTCAGGTTGCGGCGGGTTGCATCGGGTTTGATGATCGAAAAAGTGCGTTCCAGTGCCATGTCGGCCTCTCCTTACAATGTGGCGCAGGGTCCGCGCCGAAATCCATCGCGCGCCGCGTATCACGGTCTTTCGCTCATGAAAAGTGTTATGATGGTCTGCCAGCTGCTTTGGGGTTCAGAATGTGTCGGGCAATGGGTCGATCCGGTCCAGGCGCCGAACGTAAAGCACCGCAAGCAAACCAGCAAAGCTGCATGCCCACATCATACCCAGAACCAGAAATGGCCCGTTTTCGGGGCTGACAAATGCACCTGTCATTGATGTCAGGATCGCACCCAGTGCCACCACCATCGCCCCCGACAATCCTGCGGCACTGCCCGCCAGCTTGGGGCGCACGGACATGACTCCTGCCGAGGCGTTTGCATTGGTCAGACCGTTGCCAAACCCGACACAGATGGCCGAGCCGAAGAAGACCCAGACTGACCCCAGTTCAGCCAGAAACAGCAGCAATCCGCAGAATGGCCCGGTCGAAGCCACGACCCGACCAACCAGGATCATCGTGGTAAGACGTGTTCGAGCCGCAATCCGGCCGGTGACGAAGTTTCCGGCCATGAACCCGCCCGTGATGATCCCAATTCCAAGGCCCAGCGTCGCTGGGCTCAGATCAAACCACGCCGCCGCAACCAGAGGAGCACCGGTGATAAAGCTGTAGAACCCACCGATCGAAAACGCAGCGCAAAGGGCATAGCCCCAGAATCGGCGGGCGCGGAACAGATGCGGATACTCCCGCAGTTGGGCAGCGAAAGTTGAAGAGCGGTTTACGTTGGTCTCACCCATGTCAAACCACAGCAGAACCAACAGCCCTGCCCCCAACAGGGTGTAGAGCACAAACCCCGAGCGCCAGCCGAAGATCATATCCAGCGCCCCACCGAGCATCGGACCAAGCATCGGTGCCAATGCCATGGCCATCGCAACATAGCCGAGTTTGCTGGCCGCTTCATTTGGCGGATACCGATCTCTGATCGACGCGCTGGACAGAACCGATCCAGCCACAACGGCAGCCTGCAATAGTCGGAACCCCAGAAAAGCCCAGATCGAGTCGGCAAGTGTGCATCCGATAGAGGCGACGACGAAGATGGTCATGCACATCAACAGGATCGGTCTGCGTCCGAAGCGATCCGACAGCGGCCCCATGATCAGTTGCAGCACGGCCGAGACTGCCAGATACCCCGCGACCGACAGATTCACGAGACCATAATCCACCGCAAAGTCTTCGCTCATATGCGCCAGCGATGGCAGGAACATGTTCAGCGACAGCACCGACAGCGCCGTGGCAAAGATCAGCGTGATCAAACTTGGGGGCGTTTGGGCCGCGCGCATGTGAAAAACCGTTCAGAAAAGCAAACGACACAGCGCTAACACATTGCATGAAGCTTGAACATGCCAAGCCGCTGGCGGCGGCATCACACCTCTGCTAAGAGCGCCCCATGTTACGGATCGAAGACATCACCTATGCCGTTGAAGGCCGCCCGTTGTTTGATGGCGCAAGCGCGACGATTCCCGATGGTCACAAGGTTGGCCTTGTCGGGCGGAATGGCACTGGAAAGACCACCCTTTTCCGCCTGATCCGAGGCGAGCTGGCCTTGGAATCGGGCAACATCTCGGTTCCCAAGCGCGCGCGCATTGGCGGGGTGGCGCAAGAGGTGCCCTCGTCCGATGTTTCGCTGATCAACACGGTTCTGGCGGCCGATGTTGAACGCAGTGCTCTGATGGCCGAGGCCGATAGTGCCGAAGATCCTACGCGCATCGCCGAGATTCAGACCCGTCTGGCCGATATCGACGCCTGGTCGGCCGAAGCGCGGGCGGCTTCGATCCTCAAAGGTCTTGGGTTTGACGACGACGACCAGTTGCGCCCGTGCTCGGATTTCTCAGGCGGCTGGCGGATGCGCGTTGCGCTGGCGGCGGTGCTGTTTTCTCAGCCTGACCTGCTGCTGCTGGACGAACCGACCAACTATCTGGATCTTGAAGGCGCGCTTTGGCTTGAGAGCTATCTGGCCAAGTATCCGCATACGGTGATCATCATCAGCCACGACCGTGGATTGCTGAACCGCGCTGTTGGGTCGATCCTGCATCTGGAAGACCGCAAGCTGACCTATTACGCGGTGCCCTACGACAAGTTTGCCGAACGTCGTGCAGAACGTCTGGCACAAGCGGAATCCGAGAACGCGAAGGCAAAAGCCCGAATTGCTCACCTTCAAAGTTTTGTGGATCGTTTCCGCTATAAGGCATCCAAAGCGGTTCAGGCTCAGTCACGCCTGAAGATGATCGAGCGCATTCAGCTGGTCTCGACCCCGCAAGAGGCGGCGCTGCGGGCGTTCAGCTTTCCAGAACCCGAGGAATTGTCGCCACCGATTATCCAGATTGAGGGCGGCGTCACAGGTTATGGCGAAACCGAGGTGCTGCGCCGCCTGAACCTGCGTATTGATCAGGATGATCGTATTGCATTGCTGGGCAAGAACGGTCAGGGCAAGTCGACACTGTCCAAGCTGCTTTCCGACCGGCTGCCCCTGATGGCAGGTAAGATGACCCGCAGCAACAAGCTGCGCATCGGTTATTTTGCGCAGCATCAGGTGGATGAACTCTATGTGGACGAAACGCCGCTAGACCATCTGCGTCGGCTGCGCCCGGATGAGGCTCCGGGCAAATGGCGTTCTCGACTGGCCGGATTCGGATTGAACGCAGACCAGGCCGAGACCGAGGTCGGTCGCTTATCAGGTGGTCAGAAGGCGCGCCTGTCACTGCTGATCGCCACCATTGACGCACCCCACATGCTGATCCTCGATGAGCCGACCAACCACCTCGACATCGAAAGTCGTGAAGCGCTGGTCGAGGCGCTGACCGCCTATTCCGGCGCAGTCGTGCTTGTCAGTCACGACATGCATCTTCTTAGCCTTGTCGCGGACCGGCTGTGGCTGGTCTCTGACAGAACCGTCAAACCGCTCGAAGGCGATCTTGAAGCCTATCGGTCCCTGCTGCTGGCGCGTGACAAGCCGGTCAAGGAAAAGCCGCAAGCCGCCAAGCCGAAACGCCCTTCGCGCGAAGCGATGCTCGCACTGCGTGCCGATTTGCGCAAATGCGAGGACCGGATCGAAAAACTGACGGATATGCATGACAAGCTCTCGGCCAAACTGGCGGACCCGGCCTTGTATGAGGACGACAAGATCAACGATCTGGAAACCTGGAACCGCAAGTTCACCGAAGTCACTGAGGCAATGCAAAAGGCCGAGGCATTGTGGGTCGCTGCCGCCGAGCGGCTTGAGCAGGCAGAAACCGCATGAGCACGCCCATCAAGGATACCAACGCTATGATTGCGGGTATGCATCCCGTTTTGCAGGCCGGTGAGGTTGCCTTTGTTGTCTGGCCTGAAAACAAACCCTGGCCAGAGGGCACGCGGGCCAGTTGTGCCGAGGCCGAAGGGATGTCCCTCATCGTTCCGATCACCGCCGCACCGCAAGATGCCGTCGCCATGCGCTGCATCACGTTGCAGGTCCATTCCTCGCTGGAAGGTGTTGGTCTGACAGCTGCCGTTTCCAGCGCGTTGGCTCAGGCAGGCATTCCCGCAAACATGGTCGCGGGGTATCACCACGATCATGTCTATGTCCCTTCAAATCTGTCGAACGACGCCCTGAATATCCTGCAGGACCTGCAACGGAGCAGAAAATAACAATGGACAGCGCATTCCTGATTACTGCGTTCACAACGCTTTTCGTGGTCCTCGACCCGCCCGCGCAAACTCCGATCTTTGTGGCGCTGACTCAGGGCATGGACTGGCATACGCGCCGCTCCATCGCGATCCGGGCCTGCCTGACGGCGGGCTTCATTCTGGCCCTGTTTGCCGCCTTTGGCGAAGCTCTACTAGGGTTCGTTGGCATTTCGATGGAGGCGTTTCGCGTTGCGGGGGGCGTTCTGCTGTTCCTGACCGCGCTGGATATGTTGTTTGAACGCCGCACCAAACGGCGCGAAAGCAGCGCCGAGGAAGAAGAACATCCGGATCCGTCAGTCTTTCCTCTGGGCATCCCTCTGATCGCCGGCCCCGGCTCAATTGCAACGATGATTCTGCTTGCGGGTCAGCAGCCCGGCATTCAGGGCCTTGCCGTTGTCATCGGTGTGATGCTGATCGTGCTGGCGATGGTGTTCGTGATGTATCTGACATCCGGCGCAGTGGCGCGTGTATTGGGCAAGACCGGGCTGAACGTGTTGACCCGGCTGCTGGGGATGCTGCTTGCTGCCTTGTCTGTGCAGTTCATTCTTGATGGCCTCAAGGCGTTTGGTTTTGCGTCTTAAACCCCCATATACATTGCATGTAACTTGCGTGGGGTGAACCTTTTGGACAGCGTCAATATTGGACAACTGGTCTATCTGGTCGTGCTCGGCCTGGCGGTCGCGTTCTGGTTCGTTTCTCAAAACCGCCAGTCCCTGAATAAGACGTTGCAGCAGGTGATGGCCTGGGTGTTCATCTTTGTTGGCGTCATCGCCGTTATCGGCCTGTGGGAGGACATCCGGTCTTCGGTTGGCCCTGCTCCGCAGATGACCGTTACCGGCAACGCGATCGAGGTGCCCCGCGCCTATGACGGTCATTATTACCTTCCTGTTTTGGTGAATGGTGAGCCGATCAACTTTCTTGTCGACACCGGCGCCAGCCAGATTGTGCTGAGCGCGCAGGACGCCGAACGCGCAGGCATTGATCCTGATCAGCTAAACTATTTCGGACGCGCCTTGACTGCAAACGGTGAGGTGCGAACCGCCCCTGTACGGCTTGAGACCCTGACCGTAGGGCCCATTACGGACCAAAACGTATCGGCCTGGGTCAACGAGGGTGAGCTGGACAAATCCCTTTTGGGGATGGAATATCTGCACCGTTTTTCAAGCATTCAGTTTGCGGATGGCAAGCTGATCTTGTCTCGTTAACGGCTCTCATCACTTGAGAACAAATGAGGAACATGATAGCTTGCGAGCATGTCTACTCAGCTTCTTGGCCACAAACCTGCGCGTCAGGCACCGGGGGTAAACCTCCATCCGCAGATCACCCTGCAACTGGGCCGCGTGCACGAGGCATGCGGCCCCGCCCGGCGCAGCTTTGCCATGTGGCTGGCCGGTCAGACACAGGGGCCGATCTTGTGGATTTCCCCCGCGTGGGAGCCCGGCCAGCTAAACCCCGACGGAATGATGGCCTTTGCCGACCCGGCCCGGTTCATCTTTGTTCATCCCACCCGTGCCGAAGATCTGCTGTGGTGCCTGGAAGAGGCGCTGCGCAGCGGGGCCATTCCGCTGATCATCGGCGACCTGCCCGGCGCGCCGGGGCTGACACCCATACGCCGGATGCATCTGGCCGCCGAACAGGGCGGCACGATGGGGCGGGCTCCGCTTGGCTTGTTGCTGACACCCGGAGATGGTGGCGCGCAAGGGGTTGAGACGCGCTGGCACATGGCGGCCACCCATAGGAATGAGGCCCGCCGGTGGACCCTGACCCGCCGCCGCGCCCGCGCCCTGCCCCCGGTTACATGGCAGGCCAGCATGACCGCCGCCCGTACCGGGCTGCATCTAAAACGGATCGAAACCGAAGACGCACCGGCATAAAGCCACACAGATCACGCAAGATGTGACTGGTCAAAACCCGGGCCGCGCCCTAGCGTCACCGCATGAGCCATCCGATCCATGACAGTCGCTATTCCTGGCTACGCCTTCTGATTACGCTCGCCATTGCAACAGTGGCGAATGTGGGCATGTGGGCCGTGATCGTGGTCATGCCCGCAGTTGAAGCCGAATTCGGAGCCGGTCGTGCCGAAGCCTCGATGCCGTATACGCTGGCGATGATCGGGTTTGCCCTTGGCAATATGTGGCTGGGGCAGTTGGTGGACCGGCTGGGTGTTACCAGCGCCCTGATCGGAGCAGCCGTTTTAAGTGCTCTGAGCTATGTGCTGGCAACGCTGGCACCAAACATAATGTTGCTGTCTGCGGCGCATCTTCTGCTTGGGCTGGGCACGTCGATTGGGTTTGGTCCGCTGATCGCCGATATCTCGCATTGGTTCATGAAGCGACGTGGTATTGCTGTCGCACTAGTGGCCAGCGGGAACTACCTGTCCGGTGCCATCTGGCCCACCATGCTGTCCGAAATTCTGGCACGGGATGGATGGCAACAGGTCTATCTGACGCTCGCCGCCCTGACGCTTGTTGTCGTCATTCCCCTGTCCCTGCTGCTACGCCGCAGGGTTCCGGTCGAGGCGCACGGCACGGCCGCAGCGTCTGCCCAAATCAATGCACGAAGTGTCGGCGTATCACCGCGTGCGCTGCAATACATTCTGGGCCTGGCCGGAATCGGTTGTTGCGTCGCGATGTCAATGCCACAGGTCCATATCGTCTCTTATTGCGTCGGCTTGGGATATGGACCCGCAGTCGGGGCCGAGATGCTGTCATTGATGTTGTTAGGTGGTGTTGTCAGCCGCATCATTTCGGGCCTGTTAGCTGACCGGTTAGGCGGCGTCATGACCCTTTTGATCGGTTCGCTCCTGCAATGTGTCGCCCTGTTCCTGTTCCTGCCTTATGACGGAATGGTGTCGCTGTACGCCATCAGCCTGCTTTTTGGTCTGGCACAGGGAGGCATCGTGCCCAGCTATGCGTTGATTGTCCGCGAATACATGCCGCCGCAAGAAGCTGGCGCACGGGTCGGGTTCGTCATGATGATGACCATTCTCGGCATGGCACTGGGAGGTTTGATGTCAGGGTGGATTTACGACCTCACCGGAGCCTATCAACTGGCATTCGTGAATGGTATTTTTTGGAATGGCCTGAATATTGCAATCGTTCTGATGCTGCTCAGGAGATCCCGTCCCAGAGGAGAAAGGGTCATGGCATGACCCTTCTGACCCGTCGCACTCTACTTGCCGGGTTGGCAACCCTGCCCCTGGCCCAGACAGCACATGCCGATTTACAGCCGTACATCCTGTCGACTGAAGGCACCCGGGTCGGTTTCACCTTTGATCTGTCAGGCGTGACTCAATCGGGGACAATGCCGATCCGTACCGCCGATGTTCAGATTGACACACGTCGCCTGCAGAACAGTCAGGTCGCAGTGACGCTGGACGTCAGCAAGGCCAGAACACGACTGCCCTTTGCCCGAATGCCCATGCTCAGCCCCAGCGTTTTGAACGCGAAACAGCACCCAATTATCCGGTTTGTATCAACTGACATACAGTTGGGCCCGGAAGGACGTATATCAGATGGCGCTCGGATCACGGGTGATCTGACGGTCCGCGGCGTGACCCGCCCGATCACGTTAGAGGCCAATCTGTACCGCCAAGCGGGAACTGCGGTGAACGATCTGAACCGTCTGACCATTGGCCTCAAAGGAGCTCTGAATAGGCACCACTTCGGCGCTTCGGGCTATCCTGATCTGGTTAATGACAACGTCGGGCTGGACATCCACGCAGAAATTATCCGCGCGACCTGATCGTCGAATAGCAAAAAACGACTCGCTAAAGTCGAATTGATGCGCGCATTGTGCGGCGACACTGCCAATCTGAGACCACCATGCGAACGATCATTTCATTTGCCGCCCTTTTTCTTTCGGTCATTCTGCTACAGCTCTCGACAGGGGGTGTCGGGCCGCTCGATGCCATATCGGGGATCACGCTGAATTTCACGACCGAGCAAATTGGTCTGCTGGGATCGGCGCATTTCATAGGGTTCTTCGTCGGATGCTGGTGGGCCCCGCGCCTGATGGGCAGCGTTGGACATTCCCGCGCCTTTGCGGTGTGCACCGCCTTGGGCGCGATGGGGCTGATCGGGCACACCCTGACCGAAAACCCATATATCTGGGCCGCCCTGAGGATCGCATCGGGCACCTGTGTCGCCGGCTGCTATACGGTGATCGAGGCCTGGCTGAACGCCAAGGTCACCAATGAAACACGCGGGCGCGCCATGGGGACCTACCGCATTGTGGATATGGGGGCCTCGCTGACTGCTCAGTTGATCATCGCGGTTCTACCGCCTGCCTCTTACGTGTCGTATAACCTGTTGGCCATTCTGTGCTGCGCCGCCTTGTTGCCGCTGACACTGACCCGAGCGAGCCAACCGAAAACACCCGATGCACCGCGTCTGCGACCAAAGCTGGCCTGGCGCAGTTCACCACTGGCCGTTGCAGGGGTTATCGTAGCAGCGCTGAGTTCCGCTTCGTTCCGAATGGTCGGTCCAGTATATGGTCAGGAAGTGGGTCTGGGCGTGGACCAAATCGCCTTCTTTCTGGCGTCGTTTGTCTTGGGCGGGGCACTGGCGCAGTACCCGATGGGATGGCTGGCAGATAAATACGACCGACGCTGGGTGCTGATCTGGCTGTCCGTCGCGGCGGTTCTCAGCTGCGGCGTGACCATGGCGGCCAGCGGCACCGGAACACTAGGGGTCATGCTGGCAGCGGGTCTCTTCGGATTCACGACCTTCCCGATCTTTTCGGTTTCCTCTGCACACGCAAACGACTTTGCCACAACCGAACAGCGGGTCGAGCTATCTGCGGCGCTGATGTTCTGGTACGCGCTAGGGGCAATTGCATCGCCCTACATCTCATCAACACTGATCCAGCAATTCGGCCCCGGAGCGCTGTTTGCCTTTGTCGCACTTGGTCATGTATTCCTGATTGGCTTTGGCTTGGCCCGGATGAAATCTCGCCCGACACCCGAGGAACGAACCAACTACGTCTATGCGCCGCGGACGTCATTCACCATTGGTCGACTGCTGAAACGATCTCGCGAAGGACGCTAGAAAAAGGCAGGGCTTCTATAACTTCTTTCGGCTCTGGCATTGCATCAATCACGTCAGTCGTCACGCCGACGACATCTGTCGAGCGTGCCAATTGCAGCAAGCGAGCAGGCGCAAAGAGAATGCCGTCCTAAACGCTAATCAGCAGGCGGCGGGGATGGGATCATTTCATCCAGAAGCGATCCTGCCTCGTATCCCAGCAGATCAACTTCCATACGCCTCGGGTCTCCGAACGCCCATGCGCCGACATGGCGTTGCATTCTCTCATAGCCGACGAAATCGGCCATTGCCTGATCGCCATGCGCATTTTCGGCAAACATGACCTGACCCGCAGCAACTTTGTTCGGCATCACACGCTCCAGATACAGTTCGACGACATTGATCCCCGTAACGTTAGACCCGCCGTGATGGACGACATACATATCGTCCCAGACCTCTTCACTCACTGCCGCACGCGCGTCCGATACAGCCTTGTGCAACGCTGCAATTTCCGCGCGCGCTGCTTCGCGCATGTTGGCGGCCCAAATCGGACGCATGTCGTTGATCGCTTTTGACACGTCTTGCTTTGTGAGGGTTCCGCGCTGGACTGCTGTGCTTGTAAAGGTTCGCGCAGCCTCAAGCATATGTCGTTGCCGGGCAATCTCGTCTTCCGGAAGATCAAGTCCCTCGATCCATGGCAGCAAGGAATCAACTTCCTGCGCAATCGCCGCAAAGTCAGTTTTCCATCGAGTACCATCTTCCTTGGGCCACGGAGTCACCGCACCGATAATTCCCAGAAGAACGTGGGACGTTGATTTGAAAATCAGATAGTTTGGCGCGTCCCGTGGAAAGGACACCTCGCCCTTCTCGGACAGGATCGTAACATCCCGGGCAATCACCATGACCGGCCGTGTCTGCGATGTCAGCGCATCCTGACCACGCCGAAACACCGACAGCATCGCTTTATCAAAGCTTTCGATCGCACCCATGGCTTCGCTCTGGTCTGCCTGAACATTTGGCGCGACGAATAGAGTTAGACAGAGAGTTGCCGATACCTTCCGCAAGCGTTGAACCCAAAACAGCTTCATCTTGTCCCCCATGCGCAGTTTACACAGCAATCATACATGGTTCTGCACCGCCACGCGAAGGTCGCGTTGAACCTGCACTTACACGTCTTTTCGGGCGTTTATCGGTGAAACCGGGGTTTTGCTGGCCGGTGACATAAGGTAGACGGACGCCCAGTTAGATATGCGGAAGCGAAACATGGCTCGGATTCTCATCACCTCGGCAATCCCTTACATCAACGGGATCAAGCACCTCGGCAACCTGATCGGCTCGCAACTGCCGGCTGATCTGTACGCGCGGTATCAGCGTGGCCGGGGGAGCGAGGTCATGTTCCTGTGCGCCACGGATGAGCACGGCACCCCAGCGGAATTGGCTGCTGCGAAAGCGGGCAAGCCGGTCGCGGACTATTGCGCCGAGATGTATGGCATTCAGGCCGATATCGCCAAGCGCTTTGGCCTGAGCTTCGATCACTTCGGTCGCTCTTCCAGCGAGCAGAACAAACGTCTGACCCAGCATTTCGCGGGAAAGCTGGACGACGCCGGGCTGATCCGTGAAGTCAGCGAAAAACAGGTCTATTCCAACGCCGATAAACGCTTTTTGCCTGATCGTTACATTGAGGGCACCTGCCCCAATTGTGGCTATGAGCGCGCGCGCGGCGACCAGTGCGAGAACTGCACCAAGCAGCTTGATCCGACGGACCTGATCGAGCCGCGCTCGGCCATTTCCGGTTCGACCGATCTGGAGGTGCGCGAAACCAAGCACCTGTATCTGCGCCAGTCGGCGATGAAGGATCAGCTGGACGCGTGGATTAACAAAAAGATTCCTCCAAAATTGGACAGAGTTTTTTTCGATGGCGACAGCAGTGGATTAGTTGAAACTGAAGACCTGTCAGGCTTCAAAGACAACCCATATTGGCCAACATTAACTACCTCGATTGCCAAGAAATGGCTGCATGACGGCGACGGTTTGCAAGACCGCGGCATCACCCGCGATCTGGACTGGGGCGTGCCCGTCAAAAAAGGCGATCAGGATTGGCCGGGGATGGAAGGCAAAGTCTTTTACGTCTGGTTCGACGCCCCCATTGAATACATCGCCTGCGCCAAGGAATGGGCCGACGCCAACGGCAAATCCGATGCCGATTGGGAGCGCTGGTGGCGCACCGACAAGGGCGCGGATGACGTGCGCTATGTCCAGTTCATGGGCAAGGACAACGTGCCGTTCCATACGCTGTCCTTCCCGGCCACCATCTTGGGCACCAACACGCATAATGAAGAGACCGGATCACCCGAACGCTGGAAGCTGGTCGATTACATCAAGTCGTTCAACTACCTGAACTATGACGGCGGTCAGTTCTCGACCAGCCAGGGCCGCGGCGTTTTCATGGATCAGGCGTTGGACATTCTGCCTGCCGACTATTGGCGCTGGTGGCTGCTGAGCCATGCGCCGGAAAACAGCGACAGCGAGTTTACATGGGAAAACTTCCAGCAATCGGTGAACAAGGATCTCGCCGACGTTCTGGGCAATTTTGTCAGCCGGATCACCAAATTCTGCCGCTCGAAATTTGGTGAGGCCGTACCCGAAGGCGGTGAGTTCGGCGAGCGAGAGCAGGCTCTTATCGAAGAGCTTACCAAACGCGTCCGCGCCTATGAGGCTCATATGGAGGCGATGGAGGTTCGCAAATCCGCGCAGGAGCTACGGGCAATCTGGGTTGCTGGAAATGAATATCTGCAGGCCGCAGCCCCCTGGTCGACCTTCAAGGAAGACCCTGAACAGGCCGCTGCACAGGTACGTCTTGGCCTGAACCTGATCAGGCTTTACGCCGTCCTCAGCGCGCCGTTCATCCCTGACACCTCAGCCCGTATGCTAAGCGCGATGAACACACTGGATACCGCCTGGCCGGATGATGTCGCCACCGCATTGAATGCCCTGCCCCCTGGTCACGACTTCGCCGTGCCTGACGTTCTGTTCGCCAAAATAGCGGATGAACAGCGTGAAGAATGGCAGGTAAAATTTGCTGGGACACGCGACTGAACAGTCTGGGCATCAAGAAACAATGGGGGTCAACTTGGCCCTCTTTTTGTTCAGGCCCGCTGAACACGCCAATGCCTAAACCAGCCTAAGTGCTAAAATTTTCGGCATCACTCCTCGCCAGCTCAGGATTCATCACGCTTGAGATATCCCAGCAAAAAAGTCATCCTGAGACCAAGTTCCTCCGACTCGGGTCGCCATTGCGACGGGGTCGGTATCTTTTGTTTCCGCATCGAACGAGGCTTTCGCCATGTCCCCAGCAGTCATTTCACCCAACACGACCAGCAGGCCCTTGGCCGCCGTATTCATGCTGTTGTCCTTGGGTTTTGGGCATCCTGCGACCGCGCAGGAGGAAGGGGCACCGCCTAAAGTTTCAATCGCGGCGGCCTACACCGAAGAAATCACTGACGAGGCCACGTTCATCGGGCGAGCCGAGGCGATCAACAACGTCGATATTGTGGCCCGCGTAAATGGATTTCTCAACAGCCGCGAAGTCGAAGATGGCGCAACCGTCAAGGCAGGTGACCTGCTGTTCACTATCGAACCCGATCTTTATGAGGCCACCCTTGAGGCCCGTAAGGCCGATCTGAATCGAGCCGAGGCAAATCTGGAACTGGCCAAGGTTGATCTGGCGCGTAAAGAAGAGCTTTACAAACGTGATGCGACACCGGAATCAGAGCGCGACATTGCCCGCGCCAATGAGTTGGTTGCTGAGGCCGAAGTGAAGGCAGCCAACGCCGCGATCCAGCAGGCCGAACTCGACCTGAGCTACACGCAGATCCACGCACCTTTTGACGGTCGTATCGGCAGCATCACCACCAGCGTTGGCGATGTGGTCGGCCCAACCAACCCTCCGCTGGTCAATATCGTCAGCGAGTCGCCAATCTACGTTAATTTCTCGCTAAACGAAAAGCTCTTCACCTCAGTATTGCAGACCTACGGTGAAAGCTCGGCCTCATTGGCGGAAAGTTCGCAAAGCCCCAATGTGCATGTCATCCTGCCCAACGGAACTGAGTTGGATGAGATTGGCAGGATCGTTTTCGTCGACAACCGCATCGATCCGCTGACCGGCGCGATCACGCTCCGCGCCCAGTTCGAGAACGCGAACCGCCTGATCCTGGACGGCGCCTTTGTAAACGTACAAATTGAAGCGCTGGAGCCGACCTTGCAGGTTCTTGTGCCTCAAGCCGCCTTGCAGCGCGATCAGCGCGGTGAGTTTGTTCTGGTGGTCAACGATAAGCAGATGGTGGAACAGCGTTACATCACCACCGGGGATACGGTCGGCACTGCGATTATTGTGCTGGACGGCCTGCGTGAAGGCGAAAGTGTTATTGTCGAAGGCCTGCAGCGGGTCCGCCCCGGCGTGGCTGTTGACGCGGTCGTCGCCTCTGAGCAGCCGGGAGAGTAACAGATGTTCTCAGCCCTGTTCATCAGCCGGCCCAAGCTGGCGCTTGTCATCTCGCTGGTGCTGACCATCATGGGCTGCATCGGCTATCTGGTGCTGCCGGTGGCGCAGTTCCCGGATATCACGCCACCAGTCGTCAGCGTTACGACCACCTATACCGGCGCTAACGCAGAAACCGTGGAAAACACCGTCGCTGCACCGATTGAGGCGCAGGTCAACGGTGTGGACGACATGATCTACATGACGTCCACATCTTCGGATAACGGGTCTTACTCTCTGAACATCACCTTCGAAGTCGGCACCGATCCCGATATCGCTTCGGTGAACGTTCAGAACCGGGTGGCGCAGGCCATGTCGTCGTTGCCAACCGAAGTGACATCGTCGGGTGTGGTCACGCAAAAATCCTCGACCAACATGCTGATGCTGGTCACGCTGACATCGCCGAACGGTACTTATGACAGTGTTTTCCTGTCCAATTATGCCTCGATCAACCTGCGTGACGCGCTGGCACGTGTGCAGGGCGTCGGCAAGGCTGATGTTCTGACCAACCTTGAATACGCCATGCGAATCTGGATGGATCCGGATAAAATGGCCGCGCTTTCCATCACGCCGGGTGACGTGATTAACGCAATCCGCGAACAGAATATCGAGGTGTCCGCCGGTTCCATCGGTTCCCCTCCGGTGCCTGAAGGGCAGACGTTTCAATACACGATCAAATCCAAAGGTCGTCTGACATCCGCAGAAGAATTTGCGGACATCGTCATCCGCACTGGTGATGCTGGCGCCATTGTTCGCGTTAAGGACATTGCGCGTACAGAGCTTGGGGCGCAGTTCTACTCGGCTTCAGGCTATTTCCAAGCGGTTCCTGCCACTGTTATCGGCATCTATCAGGCCCCCGGCGCCAACGCACTGGCGGTTTCGGAACGTGTACAGGCCGAGTTAGAGCGATTGTCCCGCGCGTTCCCGACGGACGTTGAATATGATGTGCCCTTCAACACGACGGATTTTGTCGAAGCATCTTTGAACGACGTGGTCTCGACCCTGATCCTGACCTTCACTCTTGTGATCTCGGTTGTATTTATATTTCTGGGAAGTTGGCGCGCCACAATCATTCCGGCGGTGGCAATTCCAGTGTCCCTGATCGGCACCTTTGCCTTCTTGCTGGCCTTTGGCATGTCCCTGAACACGATCTCGCTGTTCGCCTTGGTGCTTGCGATCGGTATCGTTGTGGATGACGCGATCGTCGTGGTTGAAAACGTGGAACGCATTATTGCGGATGAAGGCCTGCCCCCGGCTGAAGCGACCCGCAAAGCCATGGGCCAGATTACTGGTCCGGTCATAGCAACCACACTGGTTCTGTTGGCCGTATTCGTGCCGGTGACATTTATGCCCGGCATATCGGGGCGGCTGTATTCTCAGTTTGCAATCACGATCTCGACCGCTGTTGTGATCTCATCCATCAACGCATTGACCCTTTCCCCGGCTTTGTGCGGGCTGGTCCTTCGCCCCCGTTCCGGCCCTCCCAAAGGGCTGCTTGCCGTGTTCGAAAACTTCATCGGTGCCGTGCGCAACGGTTACGTGGCCATTGTGCGAAAGCTGTTGGTCTTTCCGGCCATTGCGCTGGCCATCGTGGTTGGTCTTGGCATGGGAACCGGCACAATCATGTCGAACACCTCTGCCGGATTCATCCCGCTTGAGGATAACGGTTATCTGTTCGTCGACGTGCAGCTGCCCGATGCCGCCACGCTGGAACGGACTGAGGCTGTGACCTCCCGCCTTGACGATCAACTGCGCGAAATCCCCGGCGTGGCCAGCACGGTTCTGGTCAATGGATTTTCGCTGTTGAACGGTACCACCACAAACGGTGCCGCAATATTCGTGAATCTCGACAACTGGAGCGAACGGCAGGAAGATGACCTGAGCGCGGACGCCATTCTCGCCAAGGTCCTGGCGATTGCAAATAGCGAGTCAGCCGCCTCGATCGTCGCCTTCAACCCGCCGCCCATCCAGGGCCTTGGCATGTCTGCAGGGGTTGAGATGGAGGTGCAGCAAACCGGTGGCGGCACGCCGCAGGATCTGGCCTCAGCCGTGGGTTCGTTCGTGTATTCGGCAAATCAAAGACCGGAAATCGCCCAAGCCTATACGACCTTCCGCGCAAACGTCCCGCAGTTGTTCGTCGATCTGGACCGCGAAAAGGCCAAAACGCTGAATGTCTCGGTGGCTGAAGTTTTCCAGACCATGCAGGCACAACTGGGGTCTTACTATGTCAATGACTTCAATCTTTTTGGTCGCGTCTATCGCGTGATGATCCAGGCCGATGGCACCTATCGCGACAATGTTGAAGATATCGCGAACCTCTATGTGCGTTCTCAAAATGGCGACATGGTACCCTTGGGAACATTGATCGACGTGGAAAACGTGCTGGGTCCGGTTCTGCTGAAACGCCATAACCTGTTCCGGTCGGCCACTGTGACCGCGGTGCCCGCACCCGGTCTGTCCAGCGGTGACGCGATCAACGTGATGACTGAGGAATCTCAAACCGCCCTGCCCCCCGGATATGCGTTCGAATGGACAGGGACAGCGCAGCAGCAGCTGGCGTCAGGCAGTTTGGTGATCATCATCCTCGGGCTCGCGATCCTGTTTGGATACTTGTTCCTCGTGGGTCAATATGAAAGCTGGACCATGCCTGTTTCGATCCTGCTATCCGTGGTCGTAGCTCTGTTTGGTGCCGTGGCAGCGGTTGCGATTGTAGGCAGCGATATCAACCTCTACACGCAGATCGGTATGATCATGCTGGTGGGGTTGGCCTCGAAAAACGGTATTCTGATCGTCGAGTTTGCGATGGAACAACGCGCCAAAGGCCTGTCCATCAAGGATGCCGCCGCCGAGGCCGCGTATCAGCGTTTCCGCGCCGTGATGATGACCGCTCTGTCCTTCCTTCTAGGCGTTGTACCACTGCTGGCTGCCAACGGTGCCGGTGCCGCCAGCCAGAAGGCCATTGGTGTCGCCGTGTTCGGCGGGATGCTGGCCGCGACGCTGGTTGGTGTGATCGTAGTACCCGTGCTCTATGCCCTGATGCAAAGTATGCGAGAGTGGTTGAAGGGCAGTAAAAACGATCCCGGCCCTTCAGAAGAAGCGGCCTGAACAATTAAAGCCCCACCTGATTTGGTGGGGCTTTTTTTTGCAACCCAAAAACGGATCCGTGGCGTTTTCAAGCCACCTTTTCATCCTTGGACCGCACGGACATCCAGTGATCGATCCGCGCAATCTGTTCAGCGGTCAGCCGCAAACCCAGCTTGTTGCGGCGCCAAACCACATCTTCGGCTGAACGGGCGTATTCTTTTTCCATCAGCCAGGCGACCTCTCGCGCTGTCAGGGTTGCGCCAAAGTCTTCTCCCAGATCGGATGACTGTTTCGCATCTTCCAGGACGTCCTGTGCTTCGGACCCGTAAGCTCTGATCAGGCGAGCAGCCCAGGCTTCGGTCAAAAATGGATACACAGCCAGAAGATCGTTTTTGAGGGTTTCGACTGCATCCACCGGAAAATCCCCCCCCGGCAGGGCAACACCAGCGGTCCAGGGCCCGGGCAGGTTCGGAAAAAACTCACCAACCTTTTCAAGCGCACTTTCTGCAAGCCTGCGGTAAGTGGTGATCTTGCCGCCAAACACGTTCAGTACAGGTGCTCCACCCTGCGCATCGACTTTCAGAGTGTAATCGCGCGTCGCCGCTGTAGCGCTGCTTGCGCCGTCATCATAAAGCGGACGTACACCGGAATAGGTCCAGACGACATCATCGCGAGTCACGGCACGCTTGAAGTATTTCGAAGCGAAGGCGCACAGATAATCCTGCTCAGCCTCGGTGCAGACCGGTTTCGTTGCGGGGTCTGGATGGTCCTGATCCGTTGTTCCGATCAAGGTAAAATCCTGTTCGTACGGAATGGCGAAAATGATGCGGCCATCTTCGCCCTGGAAGAAATAGCATTTGTCGTGGTCATACAGTCTGGGCGTCACGATATGACTGCCTCGCACAAGCCGAACGCCTTCGCGAGAGTTCACGCGGATCTTGGTTTGAATAATGTCTCCAACCCAGGGCCCGCCGGCGTTGATCAGCATTCTGGCCCGGATCACCCGGGTCTCGCCGCTTTTCCGATCCCGAACGGTCACGTCCCAAAGATCATCGACCCGCTCGGCCGAGATTACCTCGGTTTGCACCATGATCTGCGCACCGCGTGCTTGGGCGTCACGCGCATTCAGAACCACCAGCCGCGAGTCTTCGATCCAGCAGTCGGAATATTCATAAGCCGTTTCGAACTTGTCCTGCAGCGGTCCCCCTTCCGGTGCGGAGCGCAAGTTCAACGACGTCGTTCCAGGCAGGATTTTGCGCCCGCCCAGATTGTCGTACATGAACAAGCCCAACCGGATCAGCCAGGCCGGACGACGCCCCCGCATCCACGGCATAACCGTGCTGAGCAACCGCGAGGTCGGTGTTTCAGAGTCAAACCGCATTTCCTTGTGGTAAGGAAGCACAAAGCGCATTGGCCAACTGATATGCGGCATCGCGCGCAGCAGGGTTTCGCGCTCGATCAGGGCTTCGCGTACCAGACGGATCTCGAAATACTCCAGATATCGCAACCCGCCATGAAACAGTTTGGTCGAGGCTGACGATGTCGCCGAGGCCAGATCGTTCATCTCGGCCAGCTTTACCGAAAGACCCCGTCCAGCAGCATCCCGTGCGATGCCGCAACCGTTGATCCCGCCGCCAATGATGAAAAGGTCTGTGATCTGGTCGTCCGTCGACTGCATATCCATTGATTCCCTGCATAACACGGTTACGGGCATTAGCCAGAACACCATTCGCTTCGTCAATGTTTATGTTCGTTTATTTTCGCTTTGCAATACTGGTATGTATTGAAAGCAAGTTGGCTTGCCAAAACCAATAAAAAGAACAAATACGAAAACGTATCTTCTGCGCCGGAACCATTCATGTCCCTATCTTTTCGCCAATCCGACATCCTGGAAATCGCCAGCGCCGAAGGGCGCGTTACCGTCGACGGCCTGGCCGAACACTTTGGAGTCACCGTTCAGACAATCCGACGCGACCTGACAGAGCTTGCAGAAGCGGGCAAACTGGACCGGGTCCATGGTGGCGCAGTTTTGCGATCAGGCGTCTCAAATATCGGATATGAAGACCGCCGCGCCTTGAACGCTGACACCAAGATCCGCATCGCGCAGGCATGCGCGGCTGATATCCCAGACGGTGCGTCGGTTTTCATGAACATCGGAACTTCAACCGAGGCCGTGGCAAGGCAATTGCTGAACCACAAAAACCTGATGGTCGTGACGAACAATATGAACGTTGCAAACATCCTGATCGAAAACCCGGACTGTGAAGTCGTCATGGCCGGTGGCGTCCTGCGCCGCACGGACGGAGGTCTGATCGGCAATCTGACTGTATCGACCATTCGGCACTTTAAATTCGATCTCGCTGTTATCGGGTGCTCAGCATTGGATACAGACGGAGACCTTTTGGACTTCGACTTTCAGGAAGTTCAGGTCAGCCAGACCATTATCGATCAGGCCCGCCGTACTTTTCTGGTAGCCGATCACTCTAAGTTTCAGCGCTCGGCCCCGGCACGCATAACGTCGATGGCCGAACTTGACGCGATCTATACCGATGCGCCCCTGCCCGGCAACTTGCTGCAACACTGTCGCGAATGGCAAACAAGCGTTGTTGTCTGCGGTTAAGCAAAAGCACCTTTCAACGCTCAGTCGAGTCGCGCGGCTTGCCAGACGGGACCTGGCCTGACACTATCCATTGTACAAGGATTTGTGCACGGGATGGGAGAACCGGGCCATGATTGCGCTTTTATTTGCATTACTTACCGCCACGATGGCGCTGAACTATTTCAATCTGACAAAGGCTGGCAACGTCTTGTTTTTCGTCACGCTGGCCATGTGTGTCTACTGGCTGAAATTCCACGCCACCACCCAGCTGACAATTCAACTCTGAGGGGCTTGCCATGACACCTGAACTGTCCCGCACCCTCAACGCGTTCGGAATGCTGGCCGTCTGCCTCGTTCTGGCGCTGGCATTTTTCTATCAACTCGTTCTTTACGAACTGCCCTGCCCGCTTTGCCTGCTACAACGCGTCGGCCTTGTCGCCGTTGGCGTGGGGCTTGGCTTGAACCTTCTCTACGGAGCAAGGCCGCAGCATTACGCCATCGTACTGATCGCGGCATTGTACGGCGGCAGTGTTTCGATCCGGCAAATTCTACTGCACATCGTACCCGGAACGGGTCACTATGGCTCTCCGGTTCTGGGGTTGCACTACTACACTTGGGCCGGAATCGCCTTTTTCCTTGTTTTGCTGGGCACATCGATCATGCTGCTGTTTGAACGCCAATACGAGGGATCCTCACATCACGAACCCCGGTTCGGTGGCAACGCTCTGGCCAAGGTCGCGTTCTTCGTCATGCTGGCTCTGGCGGTGCTGAATGCAGGGTCCGCCCTATTGGAATGCGGACCTGGTATCTGCGCCGACCCGCCGACAAGTTACAAGCTGATTGACGAGTTGGGCGCAGGCAACTGAAGATACCATAACCTTCCCAGAACGGAGGCGCGAGCATGGGATTATTGGGACAGCCGCTTGGCTACTACGACTACCTGACTTTCGTGGCGTTGATCCTGCTACTGGCGGCGGTGATGGCTTTGTTTCTGTTCCTCATGGGCCTTCCCGGGCGGATCGCCATCAAGCGCAATCATCCCCATGCCGAAGCCGTCAAAATCATGGGCTGGATGGGATTTTTGGCCGTGGTTCCCTGGGTCCATGCCTTCATGTGGGCGTTCCATGATGGTGTCACGGTCGATATTCGACGCGGTCCCGATGAGGAAAAAGATGCCATTCGCGATGAAATCAAGCGTCTGGGTGGCGACATCAGGCCAGAGTATCAAGATCGTCTGGACACAGACAGTACTCAGCAAAGCTAAGGCCGAAGGAAAGCAATACACATGTTCGTCGCCCTTGGCATTACTCTGTTTTACATCATTTTTGTCTGGCTTATCTTCTTCAAGCTGGAATTGCTGAAATTCAACATTGCCTGGGGCATTGTTTCGTTCTGGGTCGGTGCGCACCTGCTGTTGATTTTTCTGGTCGCATTGCGGTTCTTCCAGCCCTTCTCGGTCGACAGTCATGTCGTGCGTTCGACCATACAGATCATCCCGAAGCTGACACAGCCAACGATCCTGACCGAGGTTCTTGTGGAACCGAATACACCGGTCACCAAGGGCGATCCGCTCTACCGCTTTGATGACACAGTGTTTTCACTGGCGGTAGACAATGCGCAGGCGCAGTTGGTCGCGGCCGAACAGAATGCGAAAATTCTGGATCAGGATGTGATCGCGTCAACCGAAGCCGTAGAAAGGGCAAACGCGCAATTGGCTTACGCGCAGACCCAGCAAGCGCGGTATGAAAACCTCGTGCCTGCGGGTGGAGCGCGGCAAGATGATCTGGACCGCTGGAACGAGCAGGTGACCGAAGACCTAGCCGCCGTGAAACAGGCCGAGGCAAATCTCGAAAAGGCGCAACTGGCTGTGGAATCCCAGATAGACGGTGTGAACACGGGAATTCTTCAGGCGCAGGCGCAATTGTCCGAAGCTGAGTACTTCCTTGAAAACACAACAATCTACGCGCCTGAAAACGGCATGATCGTTTCTCAGCAGGCCCGCCCCGGGCTGGTCGTTGGCGATGTACGCCTGGGTGCGATTGCCAGTTTCGTGACCGAAGACAGCCCCTATATTCTCGCGACCTTCCGCCAGCAGAACCTGAAATTCGTGGAACCCGGTCAAGAGGTCGAGGTGGCGCTGGATCTTTATCCCGGGGAAATCCTGAAGGGTAAGGTCGAGGCGATATGGTGGGCCACACGTCAAGGGCAACTGATCCCTTCAGGTCGCCTGCCGCGCTTTGAACTGCCAAAACTGCCGGGTCGAATTGCGGTGCAGATCACCGTCGATGTCCCTGACGGGCACACTTTCCCAGCGGGTGGCCACGCCGCTGTGGCGATCTACACTGGCATGGGCAAAAGCTTTGAGTTCCTGAGGCGCATCAACATCCGCCTCTATTCTTTCGCCAACTTCATCCGACCGCTGGATATTTGAGGATGCGCGCCATGACACTCCGCCGTTTGATGGGAACTGCCATCTGCGCCGCAACCCTCGCCGCCTGCACGCCCGTAGGGCCGGATTTCGTGCGTCCGAACTCTCCGGTCGTGAAGCAATGGATCGAGGTAAACAACCCCAGCACTGGCCAAAGCGGCCTGACATCACGCAGCGCACCTGTGGTGAAATGGTGGAAGACGTTTAATGATCCGACCCTCAACAAGTTAATAGCTGAGGCGTACGCCCAGAACCTGACATTGCAGGTCGCGGGTGCGCGGGTATTGCAAGCCCGTGCGCAGTTGGGCATCGCCTTCGGAGAGTTGTACCCGCAGTCTCAGGCCATTGGCGGTTCGCTGCAGCGACGGCAAATCAGCGACAATCTTGGGCCGGTTTCCGATATCAACCGCATCATCCCGCTGGATACCGAATTCTCAACTTCACAAGTCGGTTTCGATGCCCAGTGGGAACTGGATGTGTGGGGCGCGCAGCGGCGCGGCGTTCAGGCGGCGCGGTCAAATCTGGCGTTGCAGGTTGCGAATTATGACGACGCCTTGGTGACGCTGACCGGGGATGTGGCAGCGCTCTACGTCAATATCCGCGCGCTTCAGGAATCGCTGGCGGTTGCCCGCGAAAACATCAAGTTGCAACAGGAGTCCGCCGATCTGACCCAACTGCGTTTTAACAACGGTGTCACGACCGAGTTGGACGTTCAGGAATCCACTGCCCTGCTTAACAACACCAAAGCCTTGGTGCCTGAACTGGAAAGCGACCTGCAACAGACCAAAAATGCACTGGCTGTGCTGCTGGGTGCCACGCCGTCCCGGATGACAAGCCTTCTGGGGAACTCCGGTCGTATCCCATCTGCGCGTACCAACGTGGCCGTGGGGGTACCCGCAGAACTGCTGCGTCGTCGACCGGATGTCCGCGCGGCAGAACTGGCTGCAGCAACGCAATCTGCGCAAGTCGGCATCGCAATGGCCGATTTGTATCCGCAGTTTGTCCTTTCCGGCGCGATTGGCCTGCAGGCATCGGGCGGGCGTGATCTGTTCAGCGGCAATAGTACAACCGGTTTAGCCAGTGCCGGCGTGGTCTGGAATGTCCTGAACTATGGCCGCATTAAGAACAATGTCCGCGCGCAGGACGCCGCCTATCAGGCGCTGATTGCCAATTACCAGAACACCGTGCTGACCGCTTATTCCGAGGTAGAAAGCGCAATGGTTGCCTATGCACAGGCGCGCAAGCAGGTTGGATTCTATCAGCAAAGCGTCGATGCCTCGCGCAAAGCCGCGCAAATTGCAGTCAGCCAATACACGGACGGCATCGCCAGCTATTCGCGTATTCTGAACACGCAAACGGCCCTCTTGCGATCACAGGCCAACCTGATCGAAGCGCGGCAGCAAGTGTCCAGCAATCTGGTCGCGGTTTACAAAGGTCTGGGTGGCGGCTGGCAGATCCGCCAAAATCAGGAGTTCCTGCCCGAAACGGTTCTGGCTGAAATGGCCTATCGCACTGATTGGGGTGATCTGCTTGAGAAAACCCCCACCCGAGCCAGCCTGAACTAAGCGCTACTTGGTCAACCCGCGCAAACCGCCCGAGATCAGGATGTTGACCTCGTAAAGGATGCGGGGCGCGGCCAGCCCCCCGGGGCTGGCCAGATAGTTGGGGCTCCATTCCGGGTCGAATTTCTGTTTGAAGGCACGCAATCCTTCGAAATGGTAGAACTGCTCGCCATGCTCGTAAACAAATCCTCCGATGCGGTTCCACAGTGAGGCAAGCTGACGGTTTTCGATCCCCGAAAATGGCGCTGCACCCAACGAGAACCAGTGGAACCCCTGTTCCGACCCCCAGACCATCATTTCGGCAAAAAGCGCATCCATAACAAAGCTTGGACTTTCCGGCTCATACCGCATCAGATCCAGCGACAGCTCGGATTTATTGCCACCCTGAAACAGATTGGCAAAGGCCATGATCTTGCCTGTGTTGCCATCGCGCAGAACCGCGTGATCAAAGTAAGACAGATACTGATCGTCAAAACCACCCAAAGCGAAACCTTTTTCCGCACCGGCCTTTTGCGCCAGCCAGTGATCGGAAATTGCGCGCAATTCCGGCAGAACCGGTCCCAGTTCCTCTTTCGGAATGATCTCGAAAACATAGCCCTCACGTTCGGCCCGGTTCTTGGCCTGTCGAAACCTCTTGCGTGATTTTCCATCCAGCGAGAAATCCTTCAGGGGCACCCGCGCGACTTCACCAATTTTGAGGATCGACAGACCAAGATCTAAAAAGGTTGGAAGGTATTTCGTCGAAACGCTGTAGAACGCACACAGCTTCCCTTCGCGATCTGCCATTTCGCGAAGCTGCCAGATTAACTGTTGCCCGGCCGTCTCGTCCCCTATTGGTTCTCCCTTCGATATGATCGCGTTGCCCGTGTCCGCATATGCAATGAATGCGGTTTCATCCGGAGAGATCAGGAACTGTTTGTCGCCGGTCAAGGAGATCTGGGATTCGGTGTCCTCACTTTCCATCACCAGTCGTTCCACGACCTCGGGGATTTCGGTGCGCTGGGGCGCAGGAATCTCGCGCCCGAATAGGGAATTTGCAGCGACAATCCCAACGATCACCGCAACAACAAGGCAGGACCGCAGGAAACGCGAGGCGTCCCCGTTCCAGGCAAACTCCCACCACAGGGCGTTCTGATATTCGACGTGCGAATATGCGAAAAGGCCGATCCAGAAAATGACGGCCAGCAGAACAACCACACTGATCAACCAGGGGATGTTCAGCCTGAAGATCGACGCACCACTAACCCGGTAGAACGCCCCACGGAACATGGCCAGCAGGCCAATTGTGCCCAACATCGAAAGCGCCTCGTGGGTGTCGAGCCCTTTGGCAAGTGAGGCAAAGAACCCCGCCGCCATCAACAGCATCGCCACCACCCACGCGCGATAGAGCTTACGGAATAACCCACGCGATACCAGCAACAGCAAAACACCTATGGCGCTGCCTGCAAGGTGCGAGGCCTCGACAAATGACAGAGGCAGAACTTCGCGCAAAACGCCAAGGTTCTGCGTGCCCGCTGGCAACGCGCCGGAAATCAGAAGGATCACTCCGGCCACTGCAGCAACGCCTGCTGCCACCATGGGAACAATTGGTCGGATGGCCCGGTAGACCCATGTCGCGGCCCCACCGATCCTGTGCCTTTGCGTCAGCGCGGACGCGACCGCAATGGACAGGCTGGCAATACCAAACGGCAGGAAAGTATAAACCAGGCGATACAGCAGCAACGCTGCGATCACATCCGAACGTCCTGACGCCCCAAGCCCAGCAATCAGCGTTGCTTCGAATACACCTATCCCGCCAGGCGCGTGACTGAGGATACCGACGGCTATCGCGGCAATGTAGATCGTGAAGAAGTAAGGGTAGCCAACGCCCAGATCGTCCGGCATCAGGACATAGAGCGCCATGGACGCGCCAAACAGGTCTCCGACAGCGGCAAGTGTCAGAAGGCTGGCCAGTTTACCGCCCGGCAAATCAAACCCGATACCAGCAACGGCCAAACGCCTGCCCCCGCTGGACAACCATATGAACATGGCGACCAAAGCCCCCAAAAGGCACAACCCGATGGCGGTTTCGACCGTCTCGCTGACAGGAACTACCTTGGATATTCCATCCGGATGCAGGGTCAGTAACAAACCCAGAATGAGGATAAGCCCCATCCAGAACGCGACCCAGGAGGTAGCGATCACCCCGGCCACACGCCCAAGATCCAACCCGAGTGACGCATAAATTCGATACCGGATCGCAGTTCCGGTAATGTAAGAGAACCCAAGGCAGTTTGACACGGCATACCCGCTGGCTCCTGCCATTCCCGCCACAGGCAAAGGCACCTTGCCGCCCGCGACACTCTGCACCGCAAACACATCATACAACGATAGCGAAAGGAAACTGAACGCGGTCCAACACAACGCGAAGAACATCAGCTTCCACGAAGTTGACGAAATATCCGTCTGTACATCCGACCATTTCACATGCGCCGACAGATCATGCAAAACCGTCAGCGCGATCCCCGTTACGAGAATCGGTATTGCAATCCGCAGCCAGGGTTTCTCCAGCATGGCCGTAAGCTTCTCGGCCCAATGCACGGCCAGAGGTTCACCGTCATTCTCCGCATTGGTCATGCTGCACGTCCCCGCCAGTTTCTGGTCGCAGGCAAAACGCACGGCTCACCCGCACGCCGATTATCAAGACTTCACCTGCCCACAAACTCTGGCACATTTTGGTTACATCTCAAAGCGCTAGAGCCGCCCTTTGCGTGTTGACAGCAGAAGATTCGTTTCTGACCGCGTTACGCCGTCGATCTTTCGAATCTGAAACAAAACCTCGTCCAGTTCGGCCAGGGTTTCGGTGCTGATCTCGGCGATCAGATCCCAACTGCCATTTGTCGAATGAACGGCCGTAACCTGACGCATGGCTCCGATCCGGGCCATCACGCGTTCTGTCCCGCGCCCTTCGATCTCAAGCATCATCAATCCGCGCACCGGGCTTTGCGCCAGATCGCGACGCGTCAAAACCGTAAAGCCGACGATTTCACCGGACTGTTTCAACCGCTGCAATCTGCTGCGCACAGTGGTGCGCGTCACGCCCAGCGTTTCCGAGAGCTCTGACAGGCTCGCCCGTGCATCCCGCTGCAACGCATTGAGCAGCCGATTGTCCAATTCGTCCATAGTGCTTTCTCATAAAGGAATTTCTGAAACCATTTTGAGCATTTTGCTGACTTCACGCAAGACACTCTGACAGCATAAATGAACATATGGAACTCAAAGATATCATACTGGTCGGCGCCCCGATGGATGCCGGAAAACGCCGTCAGGGATGCCGGATGGGACCTGACGCGTATCGCGTGGCCGGGTTGGATCAAGCGCTCTCTGATCTTGGCCACACCGTTCACGATTGGGGCGACGTGCAAGCCGAAAATGTGGACATCCCTCAACACCCACACCTGTTCGCCCTGCCAGAATGCGTAGGATGGACACAAGCTCTCAGCAAAGCTGCGCAAAACGCGGCTGGTCAGGGTGTTCCTATTTTCATGGGGGGTGATCACGCTCTGTCCATGGGCACGGTTGCCGGGATGGCCGCGCATGCTGCACAGATCGATCGCCCCCTGTTCGTACTATGGCTTGACGCCCACAGCGACTTCCACACCCCGGACAGCACTGGCAGCGGAAACCTGCACGGAACGCCTGTGGCGTATTTCACCGGAAGACCCGGGTTCGAGGACTTTCCCCCTCTAGCCGCTGCTGTACCGACGGATCGGGTCGGTATGATCGGATTGCGCTCTGTCGACCCGGCGGAACGGTCGGCACTTGAACAAGACCACGCCATGCTGGCGGATATGCGCAGCATTGATGAAAACGGCATCAAGGCTCCGCTGCTGGCATTTCTGGATCGCGTCAGGGCCGAAAACGCTCTGCTTCACGTATCTTTGGACGTCGATTTCCTCGACCCGGCAGTGGCCCCGGCTGTAGGTACTACCGTGCCCGGAGGTGCAACCGAGCGCGAAGCCCATTTGGTGATGGAGCTGCTGCATGAAAGCGGGCTTGTCTGCTCGCTGGATCTGGTCGAGCTGAACCCGTTTCTGGATGAACGTGGTCGCACCGCGAAACTGATGGTGGATCTGGCCGCCTCGTTGATGGGCCGCCGTATCTTCGACCGCCCCACTCGGAGTTTTTGATGCTATCTCTTCAAGCGCCCTCTGCCGTTGTCATGATCCGGCCGCATGCTTTTGCGTCCAACCCGGAAACGCGCGATGACAATGCCTTTCAAACTCTGAGCACGACGTCTGCCGAGGCCACGTCGGATGTGGCCAGGGATGAACATGACCGGGCAGTGCGGCAACTGCGCGATGCAGGCGTCACTGTTCACGTCTTTGACGATTTCGGCGATCAAAACACACCTGACAGCGTTTTCCCAAACAACTGGTTTTCCACGCACCCTGGTGGTCATGTAGCGATTTACCCAATGTTTGTGCCATCGCGCCGGCGCGAGCGGCGGACCGACGTGATCGAACTCCTCAAACAAGAATACCGCGTGCAGGACGTCATAGATTATTCCGGGCTGGAACAAGACGATCTGGCACTGGAAGGGACTGGAGCGATGGTGTTGGATCACGTCGCCCGCATCGCCTACACGGTCACTTCCAATCGCGCCGATCCAGTCCTGCTGGAGCGGTTCTGCACGCATTTCAACTATGAGCCGATTGCCTTCGAGGCCAGAGACTCGAAAGGCCGGGATGTTTATCACACCAATGTGCTGATGGGCATTGGCACCCATTACGCTTTGATCTGTCTAGATATGATATCGGATCCTGATCGCCGGTTGACCGTTCGCAATCGGTTGGAGGAATCCGGTCGAAAAGTCATTGATCTGACACACGAACAAATCGCCGAGTTCGCGGGCAACGCGATTGAGTTGACGGGGCGCAACGGGCTGGTGCTGGCCTTGTCCAGCAGAGCCCTTGCCGCCCTCACGCCAGATCAACTCGCGACAATCCAGGCCAGCGCAACACCTTTACCACTGTCCGTTCCAACAATTGAAACTGCCGGTGGGTCCGTGCGCTGCATGATCGCAGGCGTCCACCTTGCCCGCCGATAGGAGAGCACTATGCAACCTTCAGACAAGGCCCTGGTGCCTTTCGTTTCCGTCGATAACATGATGCGACTGGTTCACCACATTGGTGTCGAGCAGATGATCATGCAAATCGCCACTCAGATCGAATCCGATTTCAAGCGATGGGAGAGCTTTGACAAAACACCGCGCATTCCGGCGCATTCCCCCCATGGCGTGATTGAGCTCATGCCCACCTCGGATGGTGAGGCTTATGGGTTCAAATACGTCAACGGGCACCCCAAGAACACCTCCGAGGGGCTGCAGACAGTCACTGCGTTTGGCTTGCTGGCGGACGTCTACACAGGATATCCGACGCTGTTGACCGAGATGACGATGCTGACCGCGCTGCGCACGGCGGCGACTTCGGCTTTGGTTGGGCGCTATCTGGCCCCGAAGAACGCCACGACAATGGCCATGATCGGCAATGGCGCACAGTCCGAATTCCAGTGCCTCGCCTTCAAGGCAATGTGCGGGATCAACACCGTCCGGCTTTACGATACCGACCCGAACGCCACCGCGAAATGTGCAGCTAACCTTCAGGGCAAAGGCTTGACCGTTATCTCCTGCAAGACGCCAGAGGAGGCTATCGAGGGTGCGCAAATAATCACCACCTGCACTGCAGATAAGAAGTACGCCACGATCCTGACCGACAACATGGTTGGGCCCGGCGTGCACATAAACGCTATTGGCGGAGATTGTCCCGGCAAGACTGAGTTGCACCGTGACATCCTGTTGCGTTCGGAAATTTTTGTCGAATACCCAGAACAAACCCGGATCGAAGGCGAGATTCAGGCGCTGGACGCAGATCATCCGGTAACTGAGATGTGGCAGGTCATCACCGGTGCCGCCAATGGGCGCACCGATGAACGGCAGATTACCTTATTCGACAGCGTTGGTTTCGCGATCGAGGATTTCTCGGCCCTGCGCTATGTCAAACAAGCGATCGAAGGCACTGCATTTTTTGAGCCTTTGGACATGTTGGCCGACCCGGACGATCCACGTGATCTGTTCGGAATGCTGATGCGGGCGAGTTAAGACACGACCAAGAGAGCCCGGCCCCGCCGCCCAGCGGGCGCCTTCTCCGAGGTACTTTCAGCCAGATGAGCATAGACGCCTTTGTTCATCTGGCCAAAAATACCACGGAGCGCGAAGCACAGCCTCGCTATTTTGCTACCCCGCAAGCGATGGCAGGTAGAGAACAATACCCGGGAAAGCCACGAGCATTGCGATTGTCAGGGCGTCGGCAATGAAAAAGGGGGTGACACCTTTGAAGACGTCCTGAACGCTCAGGTCCGGACGCACGCCAGCAACGACGAAACAGTTCAGTCCGATGGGCGGTGTGATCAGACAGAACTCGGCCATTTTGACCACCAGAATACCGAACCAGATCGCGCACATCGGGCCTGACATTCCAAACGCACTGTCAGCAGCACTGACGGTTTCGCCGCCATTCAAGGCCATCACCGCCGGATAGACCACAGGCAAGGTCAAAAGCAACATCCCAATCGCGTCCATGAACATGCCCAACACCGCATAGGCCAACAGAATACAGATCAGGATCATCATCGGCGACATCTCAAGCCCCGTGATCCAATCCGAGAATGCGCCCGGCAGGTCCGCAAAGCCCAGAAAACGCACATAGATCAGAACGCCCCAGATGATGGAGAATATCATCGCTGTCAGTTTAGCAGTTTCCAGAAGCGCGGATTTTAACTCGGTCCAGCGCATTCCATGGAACAGGGCGAAACAGAACACAATGAAGGCGCCAATTGCTCCGCCTTCTGTCGGTGTGCCCCACGCCTTTTCACCGAATGGGTTATAGACAAAGCAGATGATGATCAGGATGACGGCGACGATGGGAATAGCACCGGGAAGGGCTGAGAATCGTTGCTTCCACGTAAAACCTGTTACCGGTGGACCGACGGATTTGAAGATAACAGCGATTCCCACAATCAGCAGTCCATAGACGACAGCGGAAAATGCGCCCGGAATAAATCCGGCAAGCAACAGCTTTCCAACATCCTGCTCGACGATGATCGCGTAGATCACCAGAATTGCAGAAGGTGGGATCAGCGACGCCAGCGTTCCGCCTGCGGCAACCACCCCTGCTGCAAAGCGTTTGTTGTAACCAACCTTCAGCATTTCCGGGATTGCGATGCGGGCGAAGACAGCTGACGTCGCAACCGACGCGCCAGATACGGCAGCAAAGCCGGCAGTGGCAAAGACAGTCGACACCGCGAGCCCTCCGGGAACCCAGGCGACCCAGCGCTTGGCGGCCTCGAACAAGGCGCGGGTGAGGCCCGCGTAGTAGGCCAGATACCCGATCAGAATGAATGTCGGGATCAGGCTGAGAGTGTGGGACGCGACCTTGGAATGCGGCACTTGGCCTGCGGTTTTAACCGCCACTGTCAACGCCTTGCCAAATCGGTCCGGATCGTAGCCGAACTTGGCCCAGAAAATCCAAATTAGTCCGACAAGCCCCGCCAAACCCGCCGCAAACGCGACACGCATACCGACCACGACAAGGACCAGCAGACCGCCTGTGACCCAAAGGCCAATCTCAATCGTGTCCATGTATCAGTCCTGCCCTTCGAACTGTTCGGCTTCGGCTGCGGCCTGCGCCGCCGCATCCTGTATCAACGGGACCGCCGGCGGCGCGTCCAGCCCAAGCAAGAACGCCCGGCCATACCCCCAGACTTGTAGTGCAAGGCGCAGGCAGAGAACGGAAAACGCAACAGGCGCCAACAGTTTGGCAGGCCACAGAGGTATGCCGATATCAATGGAACTGTCCCGACTCCACATTGGTGCGCCGAAGTCAAAAGACCGGTCAAAATGAGACCAACTGCCCCAAACCAGAGCCAGCATCAGGATCAGGATCAAAACCACCGAGATCAGTTCGAACAGCCACAAAGCCCGCCCGTGCAGACGGGAAATAACGATATCCATCCGGATATGGCCACCATCGCGCTGAACATATGAAACGCCAAGAAAAGCGATGAGCGGCATCGCCTGTTCAATCCAGTCTACATACCCTGGCAACGGTGCATTCAGGGCATTGCGGCCACTAACGGACACAACGGCCAATACCATCAGTGAAAATACCGCCAAACCGCTGATCAGTGCCAGAAACCGTTCCAGCACGAGCAAACGCTGATCCAACTGGCTCAGACGGCTACCGTCTTCCAGAACCGTGGCTTGTCCTGCCATTCCGGTGTTTCCTTATTGTTTGTTACCGGGTGCCCTGGCGGCACCCGGCATTGATGGTCAGTTGCCGCCGCGCTGCTGCTTCAGCGTCATCTGTACGAGATCGTAAAGATCCTGAGCTGGCAAACCCTGATCCGTCATGTCCGCGATCCATTTTTCACGGATCGGGTCAGCTGCCGTCGTGCGAAACTCTTCAATCACCGCGTCATCGATCATGACTTTCTGGACGCCCTTTTCTTCCAGAACACTGTCCCATTGCTCGAGCAGCCCACCGTAATTTGCAAGATAATGGTCGATCGCCTCATCGATCGAACTGTTCAGAACTTCACGATGTTCGGCTGGCAAGGCCTCGTAAGCATCGATATTGACCACAACCGGGCAATTCACGGTTCCCGGGTTGAGATTAGCCGTCCACCAATCAGCCTCGTTGATCGTCCCAAAAGACAGATGTGCGTGCTGGGCAAAGGCGACTGTATCTACGACACCGGATTCCATGGCATTGAAGGCTTCGGTCGCTGGAACCGACGTTGGAACGCCTCCGACCGCTTCAAAGGCCTGACCAAGTCCGCCGGTCGCCCGGACCCGCATTCCGTCGAAGTCGGCCAGTTCATCCCGCGGCTCGCCGGTGCCGACAATGTTATATTGTGGCATTGGCGAGGTCATGATGATGCGGGCATTCCACTGTGCCATCTCATCCTTGACGGCAGGATGGTCATATACCGCATGGCTGACTGCGACCTCTTCCTGCAGGTTGTTCACGCCCAGGAACGGCAATTCCAACACGGTAATCGCGCGGTTCTTGTCACGGTGATAGCCCGCACAGAACTGAGCCATCTCGAAAGCGCCAATCTCGATGCCATCCAGGTTCTCGCGCGGCTTGGACAACCCGCCGTAGCTGACGTTGATGGTAAACTCACCACCCGTTTTTTCGCTGACAAGTTCTGCCAGTTTTTCAACATGTTCCGTAAAGGCGCGGCGCTTGCCCCACACAGAGGCATTCCATTCGGTTGCGGCGGCTTCGGTCACAAAAGCCACGCCAAGGGCGGCGACGGCGGCACCGCTCAACATCTTTTTCATAGTTTTGTCTCCCATTGGTGCGCCCCCTCCCGAGGCGCTTGTCGATCAAGCTAGCGCCAACATTCGATTGTGCCAACCCTAACCGGAACTTCCGAAAGTTTCATAAGAAGCCCAAAAAAGAACCATGAAGACCAGGAGAATTGAGGCAGGCCTGCCATCGCCCACATATTCAGAATGCAGCGCTCCTTTCGATTGTTACAGTTATCACTTTGTTATTTTTAATGTTTTTCGCACCTAGATAGACATTTTTTACACAGCGAGTAAAACAGTTAAAATTTCTTTACAAAGAAACTCAAGGATTACGCCAATTTATTTATTTATTTTCAGAACCCGGTAATACTCGCTCGTGGGGAGGAACGGGATCGACATTGCCTAAATGACAGGCAAAAAATGTCCCAAAGCAATCCAGTCCAGAGGGAGGAGCCTCAAAGATGACCACCGCTGCCCAGGCAGATGCCAAGACATATCCGCCATCCGCAGAAACCGTCGCTCGTGCGCATGTCGATGCCGCAAAATATGCCGACATGTACGCCACCTCAGTCAACGACCCCGATGCGTTCTGGGGCGAGCAAGGCAAGCGTGTCGACTGGATCAAACCTTTCACCAAGGTCAAAGACGTCAATTACGATTTCGGCTCGGTCAAGATCAACTGGTATGCCGATGGCACGCTGAATGTCTCAGCCAACTGCCTGGATCGCCATCTGAAAACCCGCGGCGATCAAACCGCAATCATCTGGGAGCCGGATGATCCAAACGATCCGGCCCAGCATATCTCTTACGCCGAGTTGCATCGCCGCACTTGCCGGATGGCCAACATTCTGGAATCCCTGGGTGTGCGCAAGGGCGACCGTGTTGTCATCTATTTGCCGATGATCCCCGAGGCCGCATATGCCATGCTGGCCTGCGCGCGGATAGGCGCAATCCATTCTATCGTTTTTGCAGGCTTCTCGCCTGACGCTCTGGCCGCCCGGATCAATGGCTGCGAAGCCAAGGTTGTGATTACCGCAGATGAGGCCCCGCGTGGAGGTCGCAAAACACCGTTGAAGTCCAACGCAGACGCGGCGCTGCTGCACTGCAAGGACACTGTGAAATGCCTTGTTGTAAAGCGCACAGGTGGTCAGACCACGTGGATCGACGGTCGCGACTATGACTACAACGAAATGGCGCTTGAGGCGGACGACTATTGCGCGCCTGCTGAAATGAACGCCGAAGATCCGCTGTTCATCCTGTATACCTCCGGCTCGACCGGTCAGCCGAAAGGCGTTGTGCACACCACTGGCGGTTATCTCGTCTATGCCGCGATGACGCATGAGATCACCTTCGATTACCACGAAGGCGATGTGTACTGGTGTACTGCGGACGTAGGCTGGGTGACTGGCCACAGCTACATCGTCTATGGCCCGCTGGCCAACGGTGCGACCACGCTGATGTTTGAAGGCGTTCCGACTTTCCCGGATGCCTCGCGCTTTTGGCAGGTCTGCGAAAAGCACAAGGTCAATCAGTTCTACACCGCTCCTACCGCCATCCGTGCCCTGATGGGACAAGGCAATGAGTTTGTCGAGAAATGCGACCTCAGCGATCTGCGCACTCTGGGCACCGTGGGTGAGCCGATCAACCCCGAAGCCTGGAACTGGTACAACGACGTTGTCGGAAAGGGCAAATGCCCGATCGTGGACACATGGTGGCAGACCGAAACCGGCGGTCACCTGATGACCCCCCTGCCCGGCGCACATGCGATGAAACCCGGCTCGGCCATGAAACCATTCTTTGGCATCGAACCGGTGGTTCTGGACCCTCAGTCCGGTGTCGAGATCGAAGGCAACGGTGTCGAAGGCGTGTTGTGTATCAAAGACAGCTGGCCCGGCCAGATGCGCACCGTCTGGGGCGATCATGAACGGTTCGAGAAGACCTATTTCTCGGACTACAAAGGCTACTATTTCACCGGTGACGGATGCCGCCGCGATGAGGATGGCGATTACTGGATCACGGGCCGTGTGGACGACGTGATCAACGTGTCCGGTCACCGTATGGGCACTGCAGAAGTGGAAAGCGCGCTGGTGGCTCATGCCGCTGTCGCTGAGGCCGCTGTTGTGGGCTATCCGCATGAAATCAAGGGACAAGGTATCTATTGCTACGTCACCCTGATGAATGATCGTGAGCCTTCTGATGAGCTGCTTAAGGAGCTGCGCACTTGGGTCCGCACCGAAATCGGCCCGATTGCATCCCCGGATGTGATCCAGTGGGCCCCCGGCCTGCCGAAGACGCGCTCGGGCAAGATCATGCGCCGTATCCTGCGCAAGATTGCCGAGAACGATTTCGGCTCGCTGGGCGATACTTCGACACTGGCAGATCCGTCGGTGGTCGAAGACCTGATCGAAAACCGTGCGAACAAGTGAGGATGTGATGGACGCTGCCACGATCACCACACCCGCCGTTCTCATCCTTCTCGGCCCTCCGGGCGCCGGGAAGGGCACGCAGGCCCGGATGCTGGAAGAGAAGTTCGGACTTGTACAACTCAGCACGGGTGACCTGCTGCGCGAAGCCGTCGCCGCAGGCACCGAAGCAGGTCTGGCCGCCAAGGCCGTAATGGAAGCCGGCGATTTGGTCAGCGATGAAATCGTCATCGCCATCCTGCGTGATCGCATGGCACAGTCAGATTGCGCCAAAGGCGTTATTCTGGACGGCTTCCCGCGTACTACGGTTCAGGCCGAGGCGCTGGACGGCCTGCTGGCCTCGAACGACCAGAAGATCAACGCCGCAATCAGCCTTGAGGTAGAGGACGCAGAAATGGTCACCCGAATTTCGGGCCGCTACACCTGCGCCGGTTGTGGTGAAGGGTACCACGACCAGTTCAAGATGCCTGCCGAAGAGGGCAAATGCGACAAGTGCGGCCATACTGAATTCAAGCGCCGCGCTGATGACAATGCCGAGACCGTAGCCTCGCGTCTTGCAGCGTACCATGCACAGACCGCGCCGCTGATCACCTACTATGAAGGTCAGGGCGTACTGCAGCGCACAAACGCCATGGGCAGGATTGAAGACATCGCCAATGATCTCGAAGGGATCGTTGACGACGCAATGAGTTAAGGGGAGGAGACGAGCCGCAAGGCTCTGATCCTAAATGGAATACTTCAAAAGACCGCCTTGGCGGACTGGTGGAGTTTTGCCTGATGCCACGGGGTATTGGGCACAATCGAGAAGCGACCCGCGGCACTGGAGGAGTTGGGCAACGGGTCGCCTAACGAGAAAGCGAAGGAGGAACCCGCAATGGCGGATCAATCTACAAACTCCGCGCAGACTGCCGAAGCCGATAAGGGCTATTGGCAGGCTAACCTGCGCCTCATCTACATCAGCCTCGCGATCTGGGCGCTGGTGTCGTTTGGATTCGGCATTCTGCTGCGTCCGATGCTGTCGGGAATTGCCGTAGGCGGAACTGATTTGGGCTTTTGGTTCGCGCAACAGGGATCGATTTTGGTCTTTTTGGTGCTGATCTTCAACTACGCCTGGCGCATGAACAAGCTGGACGCCGAATACGGCGTTGAGGAGTAAACCCCATGGATCAGTTTACCATCAACCTGCTGTTTGTCGGCGCGTCCTTTGCGCTCTACATCGGCATCGCGATCTGGGCCAGGGCCGGGTCCACATCTGAATTCTACGCCGCGGGTCGCGGCATCCATCCTGTCACCAACGGTATGGCAACGGCGGCGGACTGGATGTCTGCGGCTTCGTTCATCTCGATGGCGGGTCTGATTGCCTTCACCGGGTACGACAACAGCTCGTTCCTGATGGGCTGGACCGGTGGTTACGTGCTGCTGGCTCTGCTGCTTGCGCCCTATCTGCGTAAGTTCGGCAAATACACCGTGTCGGAGTTCATTGGCGACCGTTTCTACAGCCAAACCGCTCGTATCGTTGCGGTTATCTGTCTGATCGTTGCGTCGGTGACCTATGTGATCGGTCAGATGACCGGTGTTGGCGTGGCCTTCGGCCGCTTCCTCGAAGTGTCCAACACGTCGGGTCTGCTCATCGGTGCTGCAGTTGTGTTTGCATATGCAGTGTTTGGTGGGATGAAGGGCGTGACCTACACTCAGGTTGCTCAGTACTGCGTGCTGATTACCGCCTACACCATCCCGGCGATCTTCATCTCGCTGCAGCTGACCGGCACACCAGTTCCGGCGCTGGGTCTGTTTGGTGACACCGCCAGCGGTGAGCCCCTGCTGACCAAGCTGGACGCCATCGTGACCGAGCTGGGCTTCAATGAGTATACCGCCCATCACTCGAACACTCTGAACATGGTGCTGTTCACCCTGTCGCTGATGATCGGTACGGCGGGTCTGCCCCACGTCATCATGCGTTTCTTCACCGTTCCCAAAGTGGCCGACGCACGTTGGTCGGCTGGCTGGGCGCTGGTTTTCATCGCGCTGCTGTATCTGACCGCCCCTGCGGTAGGTGCCATGGCACGTCTGAACATCAGTGACATGATGTGGCCCAATGGCGGCATCGAAGGCGGCGCTGTGTCTGTTGAACAGATCGACAATGACGCACGTTATGACTGGATGGCCACGTGGCAGAAAACCGGTCTGCTGGACTGGGAAGACAAGAACGGCGACGGCAAGATTCAGTACTACAACGACAAGTCTGAATCGATGCAGGCACTTGCGGAAGAAAAAGGCTGGGTTGGCAACGAGCTGACCAAGTTCAACCGCGACATCCTCGTTCTGGCCAATCCCGAGATTGCCAACCTGCCGGGTTGGGTGATCGGCCTGGTCGCAGCCGGTGGTCTTGCGGCTGCTCTGTCAACCGCTGCGGGCCTGCTGCTGGCAATCTCGTCGGCTGTGTCCCACGACCTGATCAAGGGTGCCATCAACCCGCAAATCTCGGAAAAGGGTGAACTTCTGTCGGCACGTATCGCGATGGCCGTAGCTATCGTAGTTGCGACCTATCTGGGTCTGAATCCTCCGGGCTTCGCGGCGCAGACAGTGGCACTTGCGTTTGGTCTGGCGGCTGCTTCGATCTTCCCGGCGCTGATGATGGGGATCTTCTCGACCCGCATCAACAACACCGGCGCGGTCGCAGGTATGCTAGCCGGTCTGGTCGTCACTCTGGTCTACATCTTCCTGCACAAGGGCTGGCTGTTCATTCCGGGCACCAACTCGTTCACCGATGCTGACCCGCTGCTGGGTCCGATCAAGTCGACCTCGTTCGGCGCAATCGGTGCCATGGTTAACTTTGCAACGGCATACATCGTTGCGGGTATGACCAAGGAAACTCCGCAGGAGATCAAGGATCTGGTCGAAAGCGTGCGCATTCCCCGTGGTGCGGGCGCAGCTCAGGATCACTGAGTGTGATGCGGTCGTTGGCACTTGCCTTCGGCCGCGACTTTCGATCCACTGTTCCCGCCCGGCACACCACTGGGCGGGATTTTTTCACCAGAACACCGGAGACATCCAATGCCCCTGTCCCATGATGAAATTGCCCGGTTTCTGAAGTCCGTTCATCCATACGACGCGTTGCCTGCTGACGCACTGGACCAGATCGTCAAGCAGATCGAGGTCTGGGAGGTCGAGGAAGACGCCTCAGTCTACGAGCTGGGCCATACCCTGCCCGGTGTGTTCGTTATCTATGAAGGACAGGTTGAAATTACTGATGAGAACGGTGCAGTCGTCTCTCATCTGGGGTTACGTAATTCCTTTGGCGAACGAGGTCTGCTGAAAGATGGTAAGGCCGCCACCAAAGCCCGCGCGCATACGCCGTCGGTCCTGATGGTGTTGCCGCCGGATCTGGTAAGGCAGTTGATTGATGGGCACGATGTCGTCGCAAAGTTTTTCAATCGGACACGCGGCGATCGCAGCAGCCCTCAGAGCCTTGCGACCAGTTCGATTGACGTTCTGATGGCCCATAACCCGGCCACCTGCCCTGCGGACACGCCGGTTCAGGAAGCGGCTCAGATCATGCGCGACAAGCATATCTCATCGCTTTGTGTGACAGATGGAGAAAAACTGCAGGGTATTGCCACCCTAAGGGACATTTCGGGCAAGTATGTTGCAGACGGTTTGCCAGCAAGCACACAGATTTCCGAAATCATGACCGCAAATCCCGTAACCCTGTCCCCCAGCGATATCGGGTCGGATGTTTTGCACATCATGATGGAGCGCGGCATCGGCCACATCCCAATTTCCGAAGGTGGCCGTCTGGTCGGGATCGTGACGCAAACCGATCTGACACACTACCAGGCCGTGAACTCGGCCGAGCTGGTAGGTCGTATTGCACAGGCTGACACAGCCGAAGAGATGGCGCGCGTTACCGATGAGATTCCGCAGTTGCTTGTTCAGCTTGTCGCAAGTGGCAACCGGCACGAAATTGTCACGCGTCTGATCACAGATATCGCCGATACGGTCACCCGACGCCTTTTGGCTCTCGCCGAAGCTGAGCTTGGCCCGCCGCCGGTGCCGTATCTGTGGCTGGCCTGCGGCTCGCAAGGGCGGCAAGAACAAACGGGCGTGTCCGATCAGGACAACTGCCTGATGCTGGATGACAGTGTCACCGGCGCCGATATGGACTATTTCACCAAGTTGGCCAAACTCGTCTCGGACGGGCTTGATACCTGCGGGTATTTCTATTGCCCGGGCGATATGATGGCGACCAACCCGCGCTGGTGTCAACCGGTGCGTGTCTGGCGCGACTACTTCAAAGGCTGGATCGCCAAGCCAAACCCTGAGGCGCAAATGCTGGCCTCTGTCATGTTTGACCTGCGCCCTATCGGCGGAGCGTTTGAATTGTTTGCCGACCTGCAAGCCGACACTCTGGCGGCGGCCAGAGCAAATTCGATCTTCGTGGCGCACATGATTTCCAACTCGTTGAAACACACGCCCCCGCTGGGGCTGCTGCGCGGTTTCGCCACGATCCGCTCGGGTGAGCATCGCAACACGCTTGATCTGAAACACAACGGGGTTGTGCCCGTTGTTGATCTGGCGCGCATCTACACATTGCAAGGCGAACTGACCGAGACCAACACCCGCGCCCGCCTGAAAGCAGCCGAGGCCAGCGGAGTCCTCAGCCCTTCAGGCGCTCATGACCTGCTGGATGCTTATGATCTGATCGCTGAAACCCGGCTGGAGCATCAGGTTCGGCTGGTCAAATCAGGCGAGAAGCCCGACAACTACCTGCCGCCGTCCGATTTATCGGACTTTGAGCGAAGTCATCTGCGAGATGCTTTCGTGGTGGTAAAAACCATGCAATCGGCTGTCGGCCACGGCAAGGGCATGCTGGGCTGAGATGCTTAACAAGAACGGAGAGACCATATGTTTCTGGAACTGATCGGCACGGTTTTTGCGGGGTTCGCATTTGCTGGCATCGTTCTTGTACTCAACAAACTGACCGGTGGACGTTTGCCCAAATGGTCTACTCCTGTCGCGGCCGGCCTGGGCATGATCATCGTGACCATCTCCAGCGAGTACTCCTGGTACGACCGCATGCGCGACCAGCTTCCTGAAGAGATGGCAATTGTGCAAGAGGTCGAAAGCCGCGCGTTTTATCGCCCCTGGACCTATGCCGTGCCGTTCGTCGATCGGTTTGCCGCCATCGACACTGTATCGGTGCGTACAAATGAAAACGTTCCGGAACAACGGCTTGTCGACCTTTACTTCTTTGGCCGCTGGGCTCCGGTTTCGAAACTGCCCGTGGCCGTAAACTGTGCAGAAAACCGCCGCGCCAATATGGCGGATGGCGCCGAGTTTGCCGATGACGGGCGTCTGGTGAATGCGGACTGGATTGCGGCCGGAGCCGATGATCCCATCATCGAGGCCACCTGTGGGGTTTGACCATGCTGACTGGATTGAGCCTGAGGCTCAGGATTTTTCTGTTCTTCTGCCTTCTCGCCCTGGGCGGGGTTGCGATAAGTGCCGCCGCTCTCTGGATCACCTATTCCCGCGCGGGAAATCCCGATCTGTTGAGTGACTTCGTTTTTGCCGAAATCCTGATCGGATTTGGGTTACTGGCACTGGTTGCCGGTGTTTGGCTGCTGTTCGACGACAATGTCGCCAAACCGATCGAACGGCTATCGGCCCAATTGCGTGCCCGCGCGCACGCTGGTGTCAGCACCGACCTTGACATGCAGGCCGCGCGATATCTGGGCGATCTTGCCCCGGCTGCAGCCGGATTGGCCGAGCAACTGGCCTCGAACGCCATGCGCACAGCCGAGGCCGTCGCCGCAGAAACCGCGCACCTTGCAACAGAAAAACAGCGTCTCACCGCCCTGCTGACTGAGATCCCAGTAGCTATGTTGCTGGCCAGTCCGAAGCATCAGATCGTCCTGTACGACGGGCAGGCAGCCGAGGTTCTCGCCCAGATCGCGCATCCCCGCCTGAACGCATCTCTGTTCGAATACCTCGAATCCACCGGTCTGACAGACGCCTATGCCAAATTGTGTAAAACCGGAAAGGACGTCTATTGTACGCTGTCCAGTGTGGACGGGCGACAGACCTATTCCGCCCGGATGAAACCCCTGGGCGATGCACCCGGATATATGCTGGTCTTCGAAGACAGCGCCGCGCATATGTCACCCGATGACGCCCGCCCTCTGGTTTACGATTTTGAACTTCTCAATACGCCGGGTGATGATGCGTTTGAGAACCGCACCCTGTCGGACCTGTGCTTCGTGGTCTTTGACACCGAAACAACCGGCCTGTTGCCACACAAGGATGAGATCGTGCAGATCGGTGCGGTACGCGTTCTGAACGGCAAGATTGTTCAGGGTGAGCATCTGGACATGCTGGTTGATCCCGGCATTCCTATCCCACCTGCATCCACCAAGGTACACAAGGTCAGCGACCGCATGGTTCAGGGCGCGCCTGATATTGCCGAAGCCGGGCGCGTGTTCCATCAGTTTTCACGCGACGCGGTGATCGTCGCGCATAACGCCCCGTTCGACATGGCGTTCCTGCGCCGCCATGCAAAACGGATGCATGTTGAGTGGGATCATCCGATCCTCGATACCGTCCTTCTTTCCGCGGTCCTGTTCGGCGCCAGCGATACACACACACTGGACGCCCTGTGCGAAAGGTTGGAAATCACCATCCCCGAAGCCTTGCGCCATACAGCACTGGGCGATGCGGTTGCTACAGCCGAGGCGTTGATCAAGATGCTGCCGATCCTGCAAGCGCGGGGCCTGACGACCTTTGGCGAGGTGATTATGGAAACCCGTAAACACGGGCGTTTGCTGGAAGACCTGAACTGACGGTTTAATTTGCAGACAGCAGTCAGCTTTTCATGGACAATCCGGGCCACGCATGGCACCTGATGCGCGGCCAAGGAACAAGCGCGCAATGACCGAAAAGACCTTCACACCGACCCCGGATCAAAGCCCCGCCTTTCGGGAAGCGTTGGGATGCTTTGGCACCGGTGTCACGGTTGTCACAGCGCAATCAGACAAAGGCCCGCGTGCTATCACTGTGAATTCCTTTGCGTCGGTTTCACTGGACCCGCCACTGGTCCTGTGGTGTCTGGCCAAGGAATCGTACCGTTTCGACACGTTCAGCACCTGCGATCTCTATTCGATCCACGTCATGGCACAGGATCAACAGGATCAGGCGCTGCGGTTCGCGCGCGACGGGGCGGATTTCTCACATGCGGATTGGGTTGAGGATGAAGCCGGGCGTCCCCATCTGGCGCAATGTCTGGCACGGTTTGATTGCCGTCTGCACGCCCGTCACGACGCCGGGGATCACCTGATCATTGTGGGTCAGGTGGATCAGGTGATGTACCGCACCGGTAAGGGCTTGATTTTTAAACGCGGACAGTTCGGCGGGTTTGTTGACCTGATCTGAGAGCTTCGACAAACCTGACGACTGATTGCCTGAAGCACAGCGAATTCCCAGTTTGCCCTGCCTTATTGCGCACCAATTTGAGCTTTTGGTGCCTTTATGTTAATCTTGTTATGTTAAATTTCAGTGTGTGTGGGTGGGTACTATGAAAAATCTCCTGGCTGGGTGTCTTGCGCTGATCACCAGCAGTTCCAGTGCATTTGCCCTTACGATGACATTTGATGCAACTATCAGCAACGTTCAAGGAAGCGCAGCGCTCCTCTCGGATTTGGGAATTGTGAGCGGCGGCACGCTAACTGCAAGGTTTTCATTTGATACAGACCTGACAAATGGAGCAGTCTCTGAAAACGGGCCTAATTTTGTCGGCTCAAGACTGTATTCGACTTACGACAGTTTTTCGTTGTTGGCCCCATCAGGAACGATAAACGCACCAACTGCAGATGCATTCAATCATCGGATTCACACATTGGATGGCGTTTCGGATGGCAATGTAGACGTTCCTGATAACTTCTCAATTGCATCTATAGGAAACTCTGGCGCATTCAATTCCATTAGCATTGAGGCCTATGATTTCGACGAAACCAAGTGGTCTCGTTCTAATCCCCTGTTGCCCTCGACGCTTAACAGCTTCGCCAACCATCGGTTCTTTCTCTCAAAGAATATCAACGGAACGCAAACAACGATTCAGAGTAACTCGGTTTCCTATTCATTGGTTGCCCCTGCGCCGGTTCCAATTCCTGCCTCATTCCCCATGTTGCTCATTGGATTAGCAAGCCTTGGATTTGTTGCACGAAGACGTCAAAATCGGTAACGGCTGACGTCTTTTTGAACAGGTTCGCGGAGAGTAAGCCTGCTTAGTCATCCAGCGACCCGTGAACCGCGAGCGCTTCCAGTTCTGCATCTTGTGGAGTGATCACCCGAAATGCTTCGTGGACACCGGTCTCGGTCAACTCTCGGGCCACTGTCAGCAGCGTGTTCGCCGCGTGGTCTTCGCACAGTTCCGACATGTGATCGATTTCGGTCTGAGCAACGCCTAATGCAGCCTCAACCGAGGGCGCACCGTAGAATTGTACGAAGTGTTCGGCCAAATTGCGGGTTATCTGATCTTTCTCTGCGGCTTCGATCTGCGTCACGGCGACAAAAGTCGCCCGGCCAAAGGTCTCCAATCCCAGCCAGCCATTCGCAAACGCCTGACGCGCTTTGCCTTCAAGATCACCCTGCCCCCAGTTTGAAAACTCGAACCCGCCGGAAACGCACCACTCTCCGGTGCGCGCGGGAGAATGAAACACGTTCATGTCGCTTTCATCAAAATGGATCGCGCGGGCCAGTTTCATCATCGGTTCTCCAACAATTGAGTCAGGGGGCGAATATGTGTATCGACCCCATCGCGGATCAACATTCCGAACCGTTCATCCGTACCAAGGAACACGCCTCCGTCGATCAGCGGTTCGCCCACACCACGCAGCAGGCCCATCCATTCCGCATGCAAAGGCGCGTTACCATCCTCCTGCCAGCGATTGAGCCAGGTCAACATGTGTCGGGACCAGCTTTCCACCAGTTGCGTGGCCGAAACCTCGGCACAGCCCTCATCATAAAGCGCCGTGATATCCGGATTTTCACCCGGCGCATCACTGGTCTGCAACAGCGTTAGTTCCCAACCGACAACAAGCCAGTTCGGTTCTTCGTCGGGTATTGATGTCGATGCTGCGGCACGGAACCGGCCGCAACGGGCACCGTTTACACAAATCAGACCATCCCACCCCAGATGCACCGCAACTTCCGGAGGAGCCAGTGCGCCCAGCGCGTTCTGGAACCCCACAGCGCAGAGCGGCAGCATCGCCATCGCATCCTCCAACGGCACCTCGGGGGCAAAAACAACTGCCACCCGCAGGAAGTCCGCCTGAATGTTGTAGACAACCGATCCTGCATCACAGCCCAGCGCGGCCATGGCCTGCGCGCGTTCAAACGGGTCTTCCCCACCCTGAACCGGGTGACCCGTCAACAGAGGGGGAAAAACCGGTTGGTTCATGCGTTACCCTTGGCGATCATGTCACGAGCGATCTTGCGGAATGCCTCGGCCTGTGGGCTCTCGGGTTTGCTGACCACGATGGGTGCACCCCCGTCGGCGGCAACGCGAATGTCCAGATGCAGCGGGATTTCACCAAGCAGCGGCACGCCCAGCGCCTCGGCCTCAGACTTGACACCACCATGACCAAACACGTGTTCCTCATGCCCGCAGTTCGAACAGATATGCGTGGACATGTTTTCGATCATCCCGACAATGGGTGTTTTGAGCTGATTGAACATATCGATCCCCTTGCGCGCGTCGATCAGCGCCACGTCCTGAGGGGTTGAAACCACAATCGCGCCATCCACCTGAAACTTCTGGCTCAGTGTCAGTTGCACGTCTCCCGTGCCGGGTGGCAGGTCGACGATCAGAACGTCCAGCGCCCCCCATTGCACCTGGCTCATCATCTGTTGCAGGGCTCCCATAAGCATCGGCCCACGCCATACAACGGCCTGTCCTTCATTGGTCATCAGACCCATCGACATCATGGTGACCCCGTGGTTGCGCAGCGGCAGGATGGTCTTGCCGTCGGGGCTGGCCGGACGACCCGAGACACCCAGCATCCGGGGCTGCGACGGCCCGTAAACATCTGCGTCCAGCAGACCCACACGCCGCCCTTCCGCGGCCAATGCGCAGGCCAGATTGGCCGAAACCGTGGATTTGCCCACGCCCCCCTTGCCAGAGGCAACGGCAACGATCCGGTCGACACCGGGAACCGCCTGCGGCCCTGTCTGAGACGGTTTGGGTTTGGGCTTCAGGTCCGGCGGCGCCTTATCAGAATGCGCAGTCATCATGGCCGAAACATTTGCAACGCCTTCAACCATTTGCGCGGCCTTCTCGGCCGTTGCGCGCACCGGTTCCATTTTCTCGGCATGCTTGGGATCGATCTCAAGTACAAAGCGAACAGTGTCTCCCTCGACATTCAGCGCACGCACGATGCCTGCACTGACGATATCCTGCCCGGACACTGGATCAGTGATCTTTTTCAGGTTCGCCAGAACCGAGTCACGAACACTCATGCCTTTTCTCCTTTTATGCGCCCTGCTGACAGGGGCCTGCGTATCGACAAAATCCGGTCGCCGCTCATTGCATGTGTCTCCGTCTCATTCTGTTTATTTGACGCATCCCGCTTTGCGAAGTTACGCTGGGCCATGCGCGTTGTCCTTATGTGCCTGAGCTTGACGCTCTCTGCCACCCCCACTTGGTCGCAGGAGGCCATTGGCCTTGCCGCCCCGGCAGAGGTGAACGACTCTGGTCTGTTGCAACATATCCTTCCTCGCTTCTCTCTCAAGACCGGGATCCGCGTTATTGCTGATGATGCGGGCGTTATGTCGCTGGAAACCGCGCCGCCCGGCGATCCGGTCTTTGCCCGCGACGAGGCAATCTATCACCTGCGCACTGAAGATAACGACCGTCAGGCCCGTTTTCTTGAATGGCTGCAGTCGGACATCGGAAAACGCACAGTGGAGAGCTTTGTTCCGGAACAAGGCACGCCCTTCACTGCCAATTTCGACGTTGCGGTTGTTCAGTCTGATGACATCGTCGATGGCGATACCCAACTCGGTGAAGTACTGTCGATGACCCATTGTGGGCGCTGTCACGTGATCGGACCAAAAAACCGGATGAACGGGTTGGGTTCCACACCGTCTTTTGCCGTTCTGCGCGCAATGCCCAACTGGTCGGAGCGGTTCGAAGCTTTTTTCGCCCTCAATCCCCACCCCGCATTCACGCAGATCGACGGGCTGACGCCCCCTTTCGATCCCGAGCGCCCTTCCCCAATTCACCCAGTCGAGATGACGCTGGACGATCTTGATGCGATCCTGGCCTTTGTGTCGCGCATCGACGCGGCAGATCTGGGTGCCCCGCTGAAGCTTCAGTGATCCTTCCTATCTGAATAGTAATCTTCGGTTGTTACGACCCGAGGCTTGGGTTTTGATTGGAACGGGTTGTCTTGCTGTTGGAATTGCGCATTTACCCGACAGTTGTCACACATCTGGATCATCCGCGCCTGATCCGTTGTGGCGAACATCGGGTGCGTGCCCGAAAGTTTCTCCACGATCCGCTCAACCGTGGATTTCACTCCGAACAGCGCCCCGCATTCGACGCAGGCAAAAGGTTCCTCCTCGTTTAACACCTGCTGTGACAGGGCGGCATCGCTGAGATCCAGTTGTGGAACCAGAGCGATCGCTTCTTCGGGGCAGATCGTCTTGCACATTCCGCATTGCAGACAGGCGTCCTGCTGAAAGTTCAATTGCGGTTTGTCCGGGTTGTCGATCAATGCACCGGATGGGCACAGCGACACACAGCAAAGACACAGGGTGCAACTGTCGGTATTGACCGCGACAGCCCCGTAAGGCGCATTCTCGGGTAAAGGCAATGGCGCGTCGGCCTGCGGGTTCAGCGCCTGCGCCGCCAACCGGGCAATTTGCCGGCGATTGCCCAAGGGCAGCACGGGATCGGTCAAGGGCTGCGGCACTGCTTGATCATATAACAGATCTGCCATTGCATCAGGGTCTGCTTCATCAATCAGACCTATCCTGTCCGGGCTGGCGATAGCGCGCGCCAACTCAAGTTCGCGGTCCAGAGCATCGCGTTCGGTCGTTGGAGCAAGCAGCACATCCACTCGGGCAAACCCATGCGCCAAAGCTGCAAGCATTTCGGCGTGACCAAAGCCGGATATAACATTCAACTCCAAAGGGATAACGTCCGAAGGTAATCCACGCCCAAACCGCGCAGCCAACCGGATCATCTCCGCCCCGTGCACATCATGCACAAGCAGTCGAGGTGCAGTGCCGCCCGCCCTGCGGAAAGTCCGCGCTAAAATATGTACCCTCGACAACAGCGCCGAAACCGGAGGGTCTTCATAGGTTATAGCTGTTGAGGGGCACAGTGCGGCACACGCACCACAGCCCGCACAGACCATCGGATCAATTTCAACATATTCGCCCACCGGGGTAATCGCGCCGGTTGGGCAGATGTCCAGACAGTTGGAACACCCCACCTGTTCGGCCCGGGAATGGGCGCACAGGATTTCCTCGACCCGCACATAGAGAGGCTTCTCAAATGTGCCCACCAATTGCACGGCCTCAAAAGCCAACCGCTGAATCGCCGGGGCATCTTTGGGATCGGCCCGCAGATAACCTTCGCGCTTGGCCGGGGCCTGCACAAAGGGTGTACTGCCCGTCAGATCGAGAATGATATCGCAGCCTGACAGCGCCCCGTCCTTTGGATCGGTCCACGCAAACGCGCCACGCCCACTGGGTACGACTTGCTGCAGCGCGTCCAGACGCAAGGAGAACCCACCAAGCGCGCCAGATGCCGACCGCAGCCGCCCGCGAACAACATCAAAAGCTCGTGAGACAGGTTCTGACTGATCCGTCGTCAGAACGGTCACTGCCAGTGCCCCTGCCAGCTGCTCAGCCAGTTCAAAGGCCACCGCACCGGGACCGATAATGAAACAGGTGCCTTCACTGATAACATCCACGCTTGGCGTTACTGGTTGCGGCAATAAGGCCTCGGCGGCCAAAGCGGCCATCTTCGGGGTTGCGTCAGTCCCCTGATCAGACCATCCCGCCCTGTCGCGCAGATCAACAAATCCGGGTGCATCAATATTCAGGTCTTCGGCGAGGGACTGAAACACCTCCTGCTCTTGCAGGCAGGCAATAACTGTTTCGCCGTCCTGCATCAGTTTCGCCGCTGATTGCAGCTCGCTGGTACAAAGCCCGGTATGCACCTTGGAACAGCTGATACCACAGGCGCTCTCGATCCTGTCTGGGTTCAGCGCCTGAGTACCGGCGCAATCGCATAGCAGTATTTTCGTAGCCATATCCCCTCCGTCGGGAAGCCGTCCCGATCCCTTGCGCATTAGGCTGTACCCCCGGCAAGGCAACTTCAACCCCTCACCGCTTGTGATGCGCAAGGCTGCATTCCGCGGGAAAACGTCAGGAAACAAAAGCGTTCATTGGACCTGATCACGCAGTTGCTACCTCGGTCTACGACCAAAGTCGTAGAGCATGAGCTTGGCACACAGCTAGTTTGTGTACCATAGTGGACTTGGAAAGGCAGGGGAGAGCCTTTCGGGGAGGAACCAGTGGCCCAGGCTGCAAGCCAGATCGAAATGCCGGTTGGCGTCATCGTGCGCAAGACACCCGGGGTCACTCGTTGGGCCCGCTGGAACTGGCGCGCTGTAGCCCTTTTGCCCGGTGCAGGGGCGGCCAACTGGCAGGAGCTGCGCCGCGAAGGCGAAGCAGTCGAGTATCACGCTGCCACCCTGCCCCTGACGCTCTGGGCAGATGAGACAGAAGCCTACATGGTCAACTTGTCGGATGGACAGCCTTCGCTTTATCTTGTGCTGCGGGATGAGCTGAAAGGTGACACTCCTCTGAATGCCGTTCTGATCACCGCCTCTCCGTTCGAGGGGCAGGACTACGCGGATACGGGCGAAGAGATTGTCGAGAAAATCCCGATGACCGAAGGGCTGATTGCCTGGGTGCGGGACTTCACCCTCAAACATCATCAGCACGAAGTGTTCGTGAAGCGCCGTCGCGACAAGAAGCGGACCGATCTGGTGGAAGACGGCAAAGGCGATGCGCGTATCCGGCAGGCTTCGGACGTCTATCGCGCCCCAAGGAAGGTACTGCAATGACCCGGCCGCGTGATTTCTGGTCGCGCAGGAAGGCCGCCGTTCAGGCCGAAGCCGAAGCTGAAGAATTGGTTGCGGAACAGCAGATGATCGCGGCTCAACAAGCAGAGCTGGAAGAAAAGAGTGATGCCGAGATTCTGGCTGAGTTCGACCTGCCCGATCCGGACACGTTGCAGCCCGGCGATGATGTTTCGGGTTTCATGGCCAAAGCAGTCCCCGATCGCCTGCGGCGCCGCGCCCTGCGTCGGTTGTGGCGGCTGAACCCGGTTCTGGCCAATGTCGACGGTCTGGTTGATTACGGCGAAGATTACACCGATGCGGCCTGCGTGATCGAAAACATCCAGACCGCTTATCAGGTCGGAAAAGGGATGTTGGCCCATGTCGAAGCACTCGCCGCTGACGCGGAAGAGGTTGATGCGATCGACGTAGAAGACGAGGCGCCCGAAATCGAACCCGCGGTGGAACCAGTTGAACCCGAACCTACTCCGGAACCTTTGCTGATGGCTCAGACTGATGAACCGGAAGAAATCGATCTGCCCCCAGCTCCGCGCCGTATGACTTTTGAATTTGAAGGATGACCGAATGACCACAAGTGACGCGCAAACCATGGATGTCTCAGCCGAGGATCGCCTGCGCGCGGATTTCTATAACTTCCTTGGCCTGCTGCTGGCAGGTCCGCCCGATCAGATGCTGCTGGACCAGATGGCCGGGCTGTCCGGTGATGACACCGATCTTGGTCAGGCCATTCAGGCTATGGCTCGCGTGGCAAAGGTCACTAAACCCGCGGCCGCCGAACGCGAATTCAACGCCTTGTTCATCGGGCTGGGTCGGGGCGAGTTGCTGCCCTATGCCAGCTTCTACCTCACTGGTTTCCTGAACGAAAAACCCTTGGCACAGCTACGCAACGACATGGCGGTGCGTGGGATCACACGCGCCCAGAACGTATTCGAGCCTGAAGACAACATCGCATCATTGATGGAGATGATGGCAGGCATGATCGTTGGGCGATTTGGCAGCCCGGCATCCCTTGATGATCAGAAAGCTTTCTGGAGCAAACATATCGGCCCGTGGGCCACGCATTTCTATTCGGATTTGGAAGCAGCCGAGAACTCGGTTCTCTATGCATCGGTCGGCACTGCCGGACGGGTGTTCATGGAGATCGAGCGCGAAGCGTTCCGGATGACGGCAGCGTGAACCGCTGTCATTCGCCAGCGTCCTGATGGGCGCTACACTGCAATTGGGAAAGGAGGTTCCCATGAGCAAGACCAAGGAACAAGGCGCCTCGCGCCGCGATTTCCTTAAACTGGCCGGAACCGCAGCACCTGCTGCCGTTGCCGTCGCCAGCCTGACTGGGGAAGCAGAAGCAGCCGAGCTGCCGACCGAAGAGACCCGCATTCAGGATACCGCGCATACACGCGCCTACATCGAGAGCACCCGGTTCTAGGATCGGACGCTTTCACACCCGACTGACGGTTGCGTTTGGCCCTGACGTCGGCTTCAGCAGTACCAAGCCAGCCGTGGCTGACACGGCGCGCAAGGGAGGAAAGAAATGCTTAGGAAAAAGACCAACGGGGTTGCGAGACGCCCCCAGCGGACAAGTATCCTGTCCCAGGTCGGCGAGAAAACCGTCGATCGCCGCGCATTCCTGCGTGGCTCGGGCCTGACGATCGGTGGCCTTGCCGCGATCAGCGCCACGGGTGGAACCGTGACGCCAGCCAGCGCCCAGACAGCGGCAAACACCGCCGTTGAAAACATCAAATCCGTATGCACTCACTGCTCGGTCGGCTGTACGGTCGTTGCCGAAGTTCAGAACGGTGTCTGGATCGGGCAGGAACCCGGTTGGGACAGCCCGTTCAACCTGGGTGCACACTGTGCCAAGGGCGCCTCGGTCCGCGAGCACGCTCATGGCGAACGCCGCCTGAAGTACCCGATGAAAAAGGAAGGCGGCGAGTGGAAGCGCATCAGCTGGGAACAGGCGATCAACGAGATCGGCGACGGCATGATGAGCATCCGCGAGGAATCGGGGCCAGACAGCGTCTATTGGCTAGGCTCAGCGAAGCATAACAACGAACAGGCCTATCTGTTCCGCAAGTTCGCAGCCTATTGGGGCACGAACAACGTGGACCATCAGGCCCGTATCTGCCACTCGACCACTGTTGCAGGCGTTGCGAATACATGGGGCTACGGTGCCATGACCAATTCGTATAACGACATGCACAACAGTAAGGCGATCTTCATCATTGGCGGCAACCCGGCCGAGGCGCACCCCGTCTCGTTGCTGCATATTCTGCGCGCGAAAGAGCAGAACGCGGCACCGCTGATCGTTTGCGACCCGCGCTTTACGCGTACCGCAGCCCATGCAACGGAATATGTTCGGTTCCGCCCCGGCACCGACGTTGCGCTGATCTGGGGCATCCTATGGCACATCTTCGAGAATGGCTGGGAGGATCGGGAATTCATCCGGACCCGTGTCTGGGGAATGGACCAGATCCGCGAAGAGGTTCGCCAATGGAACCCCGCCGAAGTTGAACGCGTCACCGGCGCGCCGGAAAGCCAACTGCGCCGGGTCGCCCGAACGCTTGCCAACAACCGCCCCGGCACTGTGATCTGGTGCATGGGCGGGACCCAACACACCAACGGCAACAACAACACCCGGGCTTATTGTGTGTTGCAACTTGCGCTGGGCAATATGGGCACCTCGGGTGGCGGCACAAACATCTTCCGCGGCCATGACAATGTGCAAGGCGCGACCGACCTTGGCGTTCTGTCTCACACCCTGCCCGGCTATTACGGCCTGTCTAAAGGCGCATGGGGTCACTGGGCCCGTGTCTGGGGTGAAGAGCCCGAGTGGCTTGCTGGTCAGTTCGCCACGATCAAGGACAAGGACGGTAAGGACAAACCGCTACAGAACGAGCGTGGCATCCCGGTCTCGCGCTGGATTGACGGTGTTCTGGAAGACCCGGCGAACATGGATCAGGACAACAACGTCCGGGCCATGGTTTTGTGGGGTCATGCGCCGAACTCGCAAACGCGGGGCCCGGAAATGAAGACGGCGATGGAAAAGCTGGACATGCTGGTCGTAATCGACCCGTATCCCACCGTTTCCGCCGTGCTGCATGACCGCACCGATGGCGTTTACCTGTTGCCAGCCTGTACGCAGTTCGAAACCCGTGGTTCGGTCACGGCATCGAACCGCTCGTTGCAATGGCGGGACCGTGTTGTTGAGCCGCTGTTCGAAAGCCTACCGGACGAGGTCATCATGGCCAAGTTCGCCAACAAGTTTGGCTGGGCGGATCGGTTCTTCCGCAATATCGAGATGGAAGACGCCGAGACCCCGAATGTTGAAAGCATCACGCGTGAATTCAACTCGGGCCTCTGGACCATCGGCTATACCGGACAATCACCGGAACGCCTGAAAAGTCACATGGCCAACCAGCACACGTTTGACAGAACCACGCTGCAAGCCATTGGTGGCCCGAACGACGGCGAATACTACGGCCTGCCCTGGCCTTGCTGGGGAACGGCCGAGATGGGTCATACGGGGACACCAAACCTCTATGACATGTCCAAACCGGTGGCCGAAGGCGGCCTGACCTTCCGCGCCCGTTTCGGCGTGGAACGCGATGGTGACAACCTGCTGGCCGAAGGGGTTTATAGCGTTGGATCGGAAATTCAGGATGGTTATCCCGAATTCACGATGCAGATGCTGATGGACCTTGGTTGGGACGGTGACCTAACGGCTGAGGAACGCGCGGCCATCGACGCCGTCGCGGGACCAGAGACCAACTGGAAAACCGACCTGTCCGGCGGTATCCAGCGGGTTGCGATCAAGCATGGCTGTGCGCCCTTCGGGAACGCAAAAGCCCGCGCGGTCGTCTGGACCTTCCCGGATCCGATCCCATTGCATCGCGAACCGCTCTATACCAACCGGCGCGATCTGGTCGAGGACTATCCAACCTACGAGGACCGGCAGGCCTATCGCCTACCGACCCTTTACGCTTCGATCCAAAAGAACGATTTTTCAAAGGATTACCCAATAATCCTGACGTCAGGTCGTTTGGTCGAATATGAAGGTGGTGGCGAGGAAACCCGGTCGAACCCGTGGCTGGCCGAGCTACAGCAGGACATGTTCGTCGAGATCAATCCGCGCGATGCCAACAACCTTGGTATCCGCGACGGATCGCAGGTCTGGGTCGAAGGCCCCGAGGGCGGCAAGGTCAAGGTGATGGCGATGCTGACCAACAGGGTTGGTGCTGGCGTGGCCTTCATGCCTTTCCACTTTGGCGGCCATTTCCAGGGCGAAGACTTGCGGCACAAATATCCCGCAGGGGCTGATCCCTATGTCCTGGGTGAAAGTTCCAATACCGCCCAGACCTATGGCTACGATTCAGTGACCCAGATGCAGGAGACCAAAGCGACTCTCTGCAAGATCTCGGCAGCGTAAGGAGGACGATAAATGGCTAGAGCAAAGTTTCTCTGCGACGCTGAACGCTGCATCGAGTGCAACGCCTGCGTAACCGCGTGTAAGAACGAACACGAGGTGCCATGGGGCATCAACCGCCGCAGGGTGGTGACGATCAATGACGGCAACCCGGGCGAACGCTCGATCTCGGTGGCCTGTATGCATTGCTCGGATGCGCCCTGCATGGCGGTGTGCCCGGTCGACTGCTTCTATCAGAACGAAGAAGGCGTCGTCCTGCACTCCAAGGACCTGTGCATTGGCTGCGGCTATTGCTTTTACGCGTGCCCGTTCGGCGCGCCGCAATACCCGCAGGCGGGCAACTTCGGATCGCGCGGCAAGATGGACAAATGTACCTTCTGCGCCGGCGGTCCCGAGGAAACGCACTCGACCGCAGAGTTCGCTAAATATGGTCGCAACCGGATCGCCGAGGGCAAACTGCCCATCTGCGCCGAAATGTGTTCCACCAAGGCCCTGCTTGCCGGAGACGGCGACGTGGTGTCCGCAGTTTACCGCGAACGCGTCGTGGCGCGCGGTTTCGGTTCGGGTGCCTGGGGTTGGGGCACAGCCTACGACCAGAAAGGCGGATAAAGTCCGGCTTTAGAAAAATGGCCTCCCGCCACGTGCGGGGGGCTTTTCAGGTGATGCAATCGGGGATTGGTTTCCTGTTTCGTCACAAAATCTTTTTGAGAGGCGCGCATGACCAACGATGTTTACTGGCTGCTGAAACTTGACCTCAATCTGGACAAAAAGGATGAGTTCGAAGCGCTTATGGCTGAAATGGTCACGGCAACGCTGCAAGAGACTGGCGCCAGAAGCTATGAATGGCACGTGACCGGCTCGGCAGTGCACATCTATGAACGCTACGCCAGTTCTGACGATGCGATGATTCACATGCAGAATTTCGGTGCGAATTTCGCGGACAGGTTTCTGGCCTTGCTGACGCCAGTGGGGCTGGACGTCTATGGTCCGGCCAAGGAGGACCTTCGCGAAGCTCTCACACCTGTTGGCGCTGTATTTCACCAACAAATCGGTGGCTTCGACCGCTGATGTAAGAAAGCACAGGAGGGTATCCCGATGCGCGTGATCCAGTACCTGCTCGTTTCGATATTCCTGACCGGGGCCGCATGGGCGCAGGAGGCCTCTGAACCCACGGCAGCAGACCGCACGGCAACCGGCGGGGCGACAACCCTGGAAGACATTCTTGCGCGCCAACGCGGTGAAAAAGTCGACAATAGCTATCGCTCTGAAAATACCGGTCAGGGCAACGCAGAAGGGTTATTGGGCCAGCTTGGCACACGCGGTGTTGCATCGGACAGCGACGTGTACCGCGCATTGCGGTATGGCTCGGCCGATGTGACGGTGTCGTCGGGTGGCCCGGCAGCCAGTGTGCTGATACAGGACGGCGGCATGTGGTGGTTGAACTTCCGCACCGGGCCGCTGCGCGAATACGGCACCTATATCATAGCAGGAATGCTGGGCATTATCCTGCTGTTCTTCCTGATCCGTGGCAAAATTCGCATCGACGGCGAGAAAACCGGCCGCACGGTTACGCGTTTCAACGGCTTTGAACGATTTGGCCATTGGCTTTTTGCCGGGTCGTTCCTGATTCTTGGTGCAACCGGCCTGCTGACGCTCTACGGGCGTGACTTCCTTATCCCGCTGTTCGGAAAAGAGGGCTTTGCGACCATCGCGCAGGGCTGCAAGTGGCTGCACAACAATCTGGCCTGGGCTTTCATGCTGGGCCTGATCATCGTCACGGTAAACTGGATCGCCCATAACATTCCCAACCGTATTGACTTGAAATGGCTGGCAGCGGGCGGCGGATTGTTCACCAAGGGCAGCCATCCGCCCGCCAAAAAATTCAATGCCGGTCAAAAGGTCATTTTCTGGGCCTGCATCCTGCTGGGTGTTTCTATTAGCCTGTCGGGCCTGTCGTTACTATTCCCGTTCGAGATGCCATTGTTTGCCAAAACTTTCCAGATCGCCAACGCGACCGGACTACCGCAGATGATGGGATGGGACCTGCCCGTGCAGATGTCCCCGCAGGAAGAGATGCAATACGCGCAGATCTGGCACGTGATGGTGGCCTATGTCTTCATTGCGATCATCGTGGCGCATATCTATCTCGGTTCGGTCGGGATGGAAGGTGCGTTTGACGCAATGGGCACTGGCGAGGTCGAAGAACAATGGGCCCGTGAACACCACTCGCTGTGGCTGGAGGAAGTTCAGGAAAAAGAGGCTGGCAAGGCCGCCGCCTCACCTGCTGAATAGATGCGGGGGCTGGTTCTGGCCCTGGCGCTGGCTCCCCTGCCCGCCATGGCCGAATTCTACACACTTAAAGGGCACGGCGGGCCGATCATGGGAATCGCCACCGCCCCGGACGGGCGCATTGCGACAGCCAGTTTCGACAATTCCGTCGGGCTTTGGGCTGACCAGACTCCGGAATGGCTGGAAGGTCATGAGGCTGCCGTAAACGCCGTTGCTTTCAACGGTACTGCAATCTACTCCGCCGGGGATGATTTCACCCTGCGCAAATGGCCCGGTGGCGATGTTGTCGGGCGTCATCAGGGCAAGATCGTTGGGCTGGCAGCATCAAAAACCCATGTTGCGACCGCCAGTTGGGATGGGACAATTGGGTTATGGCCCGTTGATGGAACAGAAGCTACAACCCTTGGCCCAACCGGAAGCGGTGTGAACGCGGTTGTGTTTTCTTCGGACGGCGCACAGCTTTATTCAGCCGACATGGATGGGTCGCTGCGGGTTTGGGACGTCTCGAGTGGACAAGAGATCACCCGCCTCATTGAGCACGGGTTCGGTATCAACGAACTGGTCCTGAATGAACATGACAACTGGATTGCTTACGGCGCGGTTGATGGCGTGACGCGTATTCTGGACCTGACAACAGGTGACGAACGCGATTTCACTCTGGGCCGCCGCCCGATCCTTGCCCTTGCGATCAGCCCGAACCGGAGGTTTCTGGCCGTGGGCGATGGCGAAGGATACATCATGCTGATCGACACTGCAGAATGGCGTATCGCAAAGGATTTTCGCGCGACGCTGCGGGGGCCGGTTTGGGCGTTGGCCTTTTCGACGGACGGAGAAAACATCCATGCGGGCGGGATAGACCAAGCTATGTACAGTTGGCCTGTATCCGCCTTGTCCGATCAGCAACAGATGGCTTCCGCTGAACCCAGTTTTCTGAAAGATCCCGAAGAAATGGGCAATGGTGAGCGCCAGTTTGCGCGTAAGTGTTCGATCTGTCACAGCCTCACCCCCGACAGTGAGCGTCGGGCAGGCCCCACCTTACACGGCATTTTCGGGCGACAGGCAGGCACGTTGCCCGGATATTTGTACTCGGATACGCTGCAAGGCTCTGATATCATTTGGGATGAAGAAACGATAAATGCCCTTTTCGACGAAGGACCTGACCATTACATTCCGGGTTCGAAGATGCCGATGCAGCGGATTACCGAAGCTCAGGACCGTGAGGATCTGATCGCTTTTCTGCGCCGTGCAACGAGGGACCGGGACTGAACCGGAGGAGACCATGAAAGCCTTTCTTGCCGCCGTCGCCGCGATGGTCGTCATTGCAGTTGCAGCACCTTTTATGCTGGACCAGATCGGGTTCAGCGCCGCCGACGCGACATCCGGCTCCGCCGTGCGCCTTGACTGAATGTCACAATACCTGACCACCCGGGAACTGGCCGACTTGCTGAGGATTGGTGAGCGTAAGGCCTATGATCTTGCCTCGTCGGGCGAGGTTCCATGCGTACGTGCCATGGGTAAACTGTTGTTCCCCCGGACTGAGATCATTGCCTGGCTCAACGCTTCGCGATCCGGCCCACAGGTGGCCGAACCGCCCCTGCCCCCGATTATTGCGGGCAGCCATGATCCATTGTTGGACTGGGCTCTGCGTGAAAGTGGTTCGGGGCTGGCCACCTATTACGATGGATCGTTCGATGGGCTGACGCGGCTCAGCGAGCGAAATGCGCAGGCTGCGGCCCTGCACATCCACGAAGAGGGTGGGTTCAACAACACATCCCTGCGTGATGCCCTGGGTGAAGCCCCCGTTGTCCTTTATGAAATCGCCCAACGCGAGCGTGGATTGCTTCTTGCCCCGGGTGTGGCGGATATCAAGTCTTTCGAAGATCTAAAGTCACGCCGGGTTAAGCTGCGCCAGGACAGTGCGGCAAGCCAGCGTCTGTTCGATACGCAACTTGAATCCCACGGCCTGACACGCGACGATCTGGACATTCACCCCGGTTGCGCCCGTACCGAAGAAGAGCTGGCCATCGCCCTTCACGATCAAAAAGCCGAAGCAGGCTTTGGTCTTGGGGCATTGGCCGGGCTTTACAATCTGGGCATTGTGCCTACCCATTCCGAGCGGCTGGATCTTGCAGTCTGGCGCAGGGCGTTTTTCGATCCGCCCATGCAGAAGCTGATGACATTCCTACGTTCGGAACAGTTTGCTCAACGCGCGCGCGAGTTTGGTGGCTACGACCTGTCGGGGTTGGGCACGATACACCACAACGGTGCCAGCGGGTAATACAGCACCCGCTGGTGGTTTCATTCAGATGTATCCACCGCTTGCGGGAACGGTTACTGCGCGTTGGGGAAAAACACCTGTTGTCCCTCGAGCCTGAAGGACGCGATGGCCTCTTGCCCGTCCGGTCCGGTCAACCAGTCGATAAAACGCTGACCGGAAGCCGCCCGAACATGCGCGTGCTTTTCAGGGTTCACAAGGATCACGCCATACTGGTTGAACAAACGCGGATCACCTTCGACCAGAACCTCGAGGTTGCCGCGATTTCCAAATGACAACCACGTGGCCCGGTCCGTCAACGTGTAGGCATCCATGCCGCTTGCCACGTTCAGCGTCGCCCCCATGCCAGATCCGGTCTCGCGATACCACGTGCCCGACGCATCTGTTGGGTCCAGCCCTGCTGCGGACCAGTGACCCAGCTCGGCCTTGTGCGTTCCGCTGTCATCACCACGCGACGCAAATGGGGCTTCGGCATCGGCGATGGCCGTGAGTGCGGCCAGAATATCCGTCTCGCCGCGAATTCCGGCTGGATCTGATTTTGGGCCGACAACAACAAAATCGTTATACATCAGGTCTTTGCGATCAACGCCCCAACCGTCTGCGACAAACTTCTCTTCGGCGGGTTTAGCGTGAACCAGCAAGACATCCCCGTCGCCATTTATCGCATTTCGGATCGCCTGGCCGGTTCCTACGGCGACAACACGAACGTCGATGCCCGACTCTGCCTCGAACCACGGCAATATGAACTCGAGCAGACCCGAGTTTTGCGTCGATGTCGTAGATTGCACAACGATGAAAGGTGCTTCGGCCGAAGCGGTCCCCGCCGACAGACCAATAGTCATAATTGCAGCCCGAATTAATGCCCGGAACATCAGAGTCTCCAATATCTTTAAGTAACCAGCCCGCCCGCCAGATAGCGACGCGACGCATCGCTTTGAGGGGCATCCAATACCTGCTTTGCGGCACCATGCTCGACCACATGCCCGCCTTGCATCATGACCACATCCGATGCCAGACGACGCGCTTGGCCAATATCATGCGTCACCATCACAATCCGCACCCCCCGTTCAGACGCGCGCAGAATCATACGTTCGATCATTTGTGTTGCATTCGGATCAAGGGCGCTGGTGGGCTCATCCAAAAACAGCGTTTCAGGCTCCAGCGCCAAAGCGCGTAAGATTGCCAACCGCTGTGCTTCGCCACCTGACAGCGACCGGGCCGATTGACGGGCCTTTCCATCTAGCCCACCTTCGACAAGCAATTCGGCGATACGCGTCTTTCTGGCCGCCCGTCCAAAACCCTGTCGTTTAAGAACAAAGCCCAGGTTTGCAGCAACCGACCGGCGCAAAAGAACGGGCTGCTGAAACACCATGGCCTGACGTGCCTTCTGCGCCGCGCCAAGTGGCACACCGTCCTGAACCACCCGCCCACGATCCGGGCTGATCAAGCCGTGCAGGCATCTTAGCAACAGGCTTTTCCCCGATCCGTTGGGGCCCAGGATCAAAGAGGGGCCCGGCCCATCCAGAACCAAAGAGGGAACATCCAGCAGCGCGCGACCCTTGCTGCGAACCTGCAGATCCTGAACCTGTAGGCAGTTCGCCATATCGCACAGCAGATCACGCATGGCGCAGCCCCTCCTGCTCTGCCCGCAAACTCACTGCGCTGACCATCGCATTCACCGCGATGGCAATCCCGATCAGGATCGTCCCCAGCGCCAATGCCAACGCCAGATTTCCTTTCGAGGTTTCCAGGGCTATGGTTGTCGTCATCACACGGGTCACATGGTTGATGTTTCCGCCGACGATGATTACCGCGCCGACCTCGGCAATTGCGCGCCCGAACCCGGCCAACAAGGCCGTAACCAAAGCCAGCCGCGCATCCCACAGCAAAACAGGCACCGAAGCCAGCCGCGACACACCCAGTGATCGCAATTGCTCGGAGTATTCTTCAGCCAGCATCTCAACCACCTGTCGGGTCAGCGCCGCGACAATAGGAGTGACCAAAACCACCTGCGCAATGATCATGGCCGTCGGGGTATACAAAAGCTCAAGCACACCCAAGGGGCCGGAACGGGACAACATCAGATAGACAAGCAGACCCACAACCACGGGTGGGAACCCCATCAAAGCGTTCATCAGAACGATCAACATTCGCCGCCCCGGAAACCGGGCCACAGCCAAAGCAGCCCCGACAGGCATGCCGATCAGGGCAGAAATCAATACCGCGAACACGGATACTTTCAGGGACAACAACACAATCGCCCAAAGCTCTGAGTCTCCCTCGAAGATCAGAGCGATAGCAGAACTGAATTCCGACGCAAATTCCTGCATTTCTTCCCGAAGTATCTGCATTTCGTACGAAATGCGCTTATTTACAGGTAAACACTACTCTGTTTTAGCCACGAGTACAGACACAAATCCGGCATCCAAAACGAAAAACGCGGCCCCGATTGGGACCGCGTTGAAATTATTCGAATTGACTGTGTGCGTCAGTTCAATGCTGCATCCGTGATCTGGTGCGTCCAGGCACCTTCGGGTGTCTTGGTGATCACCGGATCAGAGCCTCCGGCCAGCAGGGTACCCACGGTGCGATCAAAATCAGCCGGGTCCAGCGCGCCGTTCGACCCTGCGGTCAACTTGGCGATCTCACCCATCATACGCTTCTGGTGTTCTTCCGTCTGAGCACCGGTTGCATCGTTTTCCAGTACGATATCCGCGGCTTCATCCGGATGCTCTTCTGCGTATTTCCAACCCTTCATCGAGGCGCGAACGAACCGTTCCATCTTGTCGGTGAAAGCCGCATCGCTCAGGTTCTCTTCCAGAACATAAAGTCCGTCTTCCAGCGTCGCCACGCCCTGATCTTCGTATTTGAAAGTCACCAGTTCATCCGGGCTGACACCGGCATCGATGACCTGCCAATATTCATTGTAGGTCATGGTGCTGATGCAATCCGCCTGACGCTGAAGCAGCGGATCAACGTTAAAGCCCTGCTTCAGAACTTCCACGCCGCTGTCGCCTTTGCCATCGGTGCTGATGCCCAACTGGCTCATCCAGCTCATGAACGGGAATTCATTGCCGAAGAACCAGACACCCAGCGTGCGGTTCTTGAGATCCTCGGGTGACGAGATGCCGGCGTCTTTCCAACAAGTCAGCATCATGCCAGAGCTTTTGAACGGTTGGGCGATATTCACCAGCGGCAGCCCTTTTTCACGCGCGGCCAGCGCCGCAGGCATCCATTCAACGGTCACATCAGCGCCGCCGCCTGCAATCACCTGTGTCGGTGCAATGTCAGGTCCGCCGGGCAGAATGGTGACGTCCAGCCCCTCTTCTTCGTAAAAGCCCTTGTCCTTGGCAACGTAATAGCCCGCGAATTGCGCTTGCGTGACCCATTTCAGTTGCAGTGTCACCTCATCCGCTGCCAGCGCCGCACTGGCCGCCAGGCTAAAGGCGGCAACCGCCCCGCTGAGTAGCTTGTTCATCTTCATTTCTCCTAGTTGCTTGTTGTGCCCCAGTTTCGGGGTCTGTTGATTTCCTTGTTTTATCCGCGTTGTGACGGGTGCCAGAAGGTCACCACTTTTTCGATCCCCGCCACCAGACCATAAAATGCCGTGCCTGCGAGTGCTGCAACAACGATTTCGGCCCAAACCATGTCCAACGACAACTGCCCGACGCTTGTGGAGATCCGGAACCCCATGCCCAGAGTCGGCGAACCGAAGAACTCGGCCACGATAGCGCCGATCAGCGCCAAAGTGGTGGAAATCTTCAGCCCATTGAAAATGAAAGGCATTGCCGCAGGCAGTCGCAACTTCAAAAAGCTCTGCCAATAGGTTGCGGCATAAGTCTCCATCAGATCACGCTGCATTGCAGTTGCTTCGCGCAAGCCGGCAACCGTGTTGACGAGCATCGGAAAAAACACCATCACAACCACCACTGCCGCCTTCGAATGCCAGTCAAACCCGAACCACATCACCAGAATGGGGGCGGTTCCGACGATCGGCAGCGCAGCGACGAAATTGCCAACCGGCAACAGACCCAGACGCAGGAAATCCCAGCGATCCACGGCAATCGCCATCAGGAACGCAGCACTGCACCCGATGACATAGCCGCTGAACGCGCCCTTGATGATGGTCTGTACAAAATCCGCCCAAAGGATCGGCAGACTATCTGCAAACCGCACCGCGATCACCGAAGGGGCCGGCAGGATAACCAGAGGCACCTCAAGCCCGCGTACCAGAAGTTCCCAGATCCCGATGACAGTCACACCAAAGATCAAGGGGGCCAGAAACCGCACCATTGGGGTGTCGGCGTAAGGCCCGCTGGCCAACCGCCCGTTCAACCACCAGCCAAAGAGCCAAAGCAGGACAGCACAGAAAACCAGTATCATTGCGCCATCCCCATCCGTTTCAGCACAGCCCGTTCTATCAGCCCCAGCAGCCCGACCAGGCACGCCGCCAGAATTGCCGCAGCAAACAGGGCTGACCAGATTTGCACCGTCTGCCCGTAATAGCTGCCAGCAAGCAACCGCGCGCCCAGACCGGCGACAGCCCCTGTCGGAAGCTCACCAACAATGGCCCCCACCAATGAAGCAGCGATCCCGATTTTCAGCGACGTGAACAGATAAGGCATCGACGCAGGCAGGCGCAGTTTCCAAAAGCCCTGAGACCGGCTGGCGTTATACGTCCGCAACAAATCCAGCTGCATCGCATCGGGGCTGCGCAGGCCTTTGACCATGCCAACAACAACCGGAAAGAAACTCAGATAAGCCGATATGATCGCCTTGGGAATGATCCCCTGAATTCCAACGGAATACAGAACCACAATGATCATCGGCGCCAGAGCGATGATCGGAATAGTCTGACTGACAATGGCCCAAGGCATGACCGACAGATCCATCACGCGGCTATGCACGATCCCTACAGCAAGAAGAATGCCCAGCCCGGTGCCTATCGCAAATCCCAGCATTGTTGCGCTAAGCGTGACCCAGCCGTGATAGATCAGAGACCGTTTTGAGGTGATTTTTTTCTGGACCGTCGTCTCCCACATCTCAATGGCGACCTGATGCGGGGCCGGCAGTCGAGGTCGATCCTGCTCCCACGTAGCGGGGATGGCAAAAGCGTTGTTCAAGACAAGACCAAGTTCGGACATGTCACGCCGGTCCTTGGCGGATGGCGGCTGCACCTCGGCACCTGCACGTTCTTGTTCGGTCAACACGCCTTTGATGTTCATCGGAACACAGGCCACGTACCAGGTTAGAACAATCGCGGCGACAACAGTGAAAACGGCTATGACCTGCTTCATGCGTGCCACTCCATTCGATAGACAGGCACAGTTTCCGGCGGCACAGGAGGCTCTTCGGCCGTCACTTCAAACCCTTCACGGCGGTAAAACCGCTGCGCTTCTGTATTGGGCCGGTGTGTTGTCAGCCAGAGGCGATCTCTGCCCTCTTTTGCTTTGTCGACAAAGCGCTTGCCGATACCCTGCCCCCTCCGGCTGCAATACAGCGCGCCGATTTTATTCTGCACCGGGTCCACTGACATGTAACAATCGACCGGATCACCGGCGACCCAGATTTCACGGCTGTCGAATGCATCGCGGATCAGGTTCGCCAGCTCTTCTACCGGCAGTTCGTCGGGCATCCAATCTGTTTGCTTGGCCCAGTCATGAATAACCCTGGCGCAGGCTGGCACATCATCTGGCACGGCGCGCCGGATTTTATCTACGTTCAGCTCAGTCGTCATAGGAATGCCCGGCCCGCAATCCATCACGCACGCGATGCGCGACATCGATGAATTCCGGAGTGTCACGAATGTCCAGTGGCCGTTCTTTCGGCAGCGGGCTGTCGATTACATCGGCAATCCGTCCCGGCCGCGGGCTCATCACCACGATCTTGGTGCTCAGATAAACCGCCTCGGGAATGGAGTGTGTCACAAACCCGATCGTCTTCTCGGTCCGCGCCCAAAGCTCCAGAAGCTGTTCGTTCAGATGGTCGCGCACAATCTCGTCCAACGCTCCAAACGGCTCGTCCATCAGCAGGATATCCGCATCGAACGCAAGGGCCCGCGCGATACTTGCCCTCTGCTGCATCCCTCCCGACAACTGCCAGGGGAATTTGCCACCAAACCCTTCCAGATCAACGAGTTCCAGCACCTTACTCACCCGCTCATCCTGCTCGGCGGCAGAGTAACCCATAATCTCAAGCGGTAGTTTTATGTTCTTGGCGATCGTGCGCCAGGGATACAGTCCTGCCGCCTGAAACACATATCCGTATGCCCGGTTTCGCCGTGCCTCATCAGCGGTCATGCCATTGACGGTCAGCGTCCCGCCCGTTGGTGTTTCCAACGCCGCGATACACCGCAGAAAGGTGGTTTTACCGCAGCCGGACGGCCCAATGAAACTGACAAAATCGCCCTTGTCGATTGTCAGATTCACGTCTTTCAGCGCGTGAACTGGCCCATCATTGGTCTGGAATGTCAGGTCCAGCTGCCTTGCCTCTATGACGGGCTGGGTCGTGCTTTCAGTGTTCATATTGTAGCCTTGAAAAGAGTGGTGTCAGGGCCGCCGCTAAAGCGGCCCAAACTGATCAAACACCGGTCGCCGGAATTCCCGTCCGCTCAACAGGCCTTGGGGCTGTCAGCTCTTTCCAGGTGCTCAACGCTTTGTTGACGGTGGTGTTCGCCTCACGCGCCACAAAGTCCCCATGACCTTCCTGCGTGCGGATCTCACCGTCATGCACCGCCACCTGACCCCGCGTTAGGGTAAAGCGCGGCAGACCTTTGACCTCTTTGCCCTCAAACACGTTGTAATCAATCGAGGATTGCTGGGAACCGGCACTGATTGTCTTGCTTTTCTCGGGATCCCAAACCACGAGATCGGCATCTGCCCCGACCAACACTGCGCCCTTTTTAGGATAGCAATTCAATATCTTGGCGATGTTTGTTGAAGTTACGGCCACGAATTCATTCGGTGTCAGGCGCCCGGTGTTGACTCCATGTGTCCACAGCATCGGCATCCGATCCTCCAGCCCGCCTGTGCCATTGGGAATCTTGGTAAAATCACCTACGCCATATCGCTTCTGTTCAGTGGTAAAGGCACAATGATCAGTGGCCACCACACTCAGAGACCCCGATTGCAACCCGTTCCACAGGCTATCCTGGTGCTGTTTGTTCCGGAACGGAGGGCTCATCACGCGTCGCGCCGCGTGGTCCCAATCCTTGTTGAAATATTCGCTTTCATCCAGCGTCAGGTGCTGGATCAGGGGTTCTCCCCACACCCGCTTGCCCTGCATTTTTGCCCGGCGGATAGCTTCATGCGCCTCTTCGCAAGAGGTATGCACGACATACAACGGCACACCCGCCATGTCCGCGATCATGATAGCCCGGTTGGTGGCTTCACCCTCGACCTGCGGCGGGCGGGAATAGGCATGTGCCTCGGGGCCGGTATTGCCTTCGGCAAGCAACTTAGCACTCAATTCGGCCACCACATCCCCGTTCTCTGCATGAACCAAAGCAGTACCGCCGAGTTCGGCAAGACGCTTGAACGAGGAGAAAAGCTCATCGTCATTCACCATCAACGCGCCCTTGTAGGCCATGAAATGCTTGAAGGTGTTGATACCGCGCGTCTCGATCACGGTTTTGATGTCGTCGAACACCTGCTCGCCCCACCATGTGACCGCCATATGGAACGAATAATCACAATTCGCGCGGGTCGACTTGTTGTCCCATCGCTTCAGCGCGTCCAGCAGGCTTTCTCCTGGATTTGGCAGTGCGAAATCCACCACCATCGTCGTGCCACCTGCAAGCGCCGCGCGCGTGCCGCTTTCGAAATCATCACTGGAATAAGTGCCCATGAAAGGCATTTCCAGATGTGTATGCGGATCGATCCCACCCGGCATTACGTAACAACCGGTTGCGTCCAACTCCTTGTCACCTTTCAGATCCATCCCGATCTCGATGATCACGCCACCTTCGACCAATACGTCTGCTTTGTAAGACAAATCTGCGGTGACGACGGTTCCGTTCTTGATTACAGTACTCATTTTGAACTCCCTGATGCGGTCTGCGCCGCTTGCTTCATCCGGCCAAAAATACCTCGGGGGAGTCGCCCCTTGGGGCGACGGGGGCTGCGCCCCCTATTCCACGATTTCGGCGGTCTCGACCACGGCATGTAGCAGAACATCCGCCCCGGCTGCCGCCCATTCCTTGCTGATCTCTTCGGCCTCGTTATGGCTCAGCCCGTCGACGCAGGGGCACATGACCATTGCGGTCGGTGCAACCCGGTTGATCCAACACGCATCATGCCCCGCGCCCGAAATGATATCGGTATGCGAATAGCCCAGCCGCTCGGCCGCATTGCGTACAGCAGATACGCAATTTTCATCGAATTTCACCGGATCAAAACCGCCGACTTTCTCGAATTCGATCTGCAGGCCCATCTCGTCGACTATGTCTTCGGCAGCCACTCGCAGGCGGTTTTCCATATCGGTGATCACCTCCAGTTCGGGCGAGCGGAAATCGACCGTGAACACCACCTTGCCGGGGATCACATTGCGCGAGTTCGGATAGACATCGATATGTCCTGCGGCACCCACCGCGTGCGGAGCATGAGACCAGGCGATCTCGTCCACTTTCTCAAGAATACGCGCCATCGCCAGTCCTGCATTCTTGCGCATCGGCATTGGCGTCGACCCGGTATGGGCATCCTTACCGGTTACTGTGATCTGGGTCCAACTCAGCCCCTGACCGTGGGTGACGACGCCGATATCCTTTTCTTCGGCTTCAAGGATCGGTCCCTGTTCGATATGCAACTCAAAGAACGCGTGCATCTTGCGCGCACCGACTTCTTCATCGCCGCGCCAGCCGATCCGGTTCAATTCATCCCCGAATTTCTTGCCCTCGGCATCTTCGCGAGCATAAGCCCAGTCCTGTGTGTGCATCCCGGCAAATACACCCGAGGACAGCATCGCCGGGGCGTAACGGGTCCCTTCTTCGTTTGTCCAGTTGGTGGCAACGATGGGATGCTTCGTCTTGATGCCCAAATCGTTCAGCGTACGGATCAACTCCAGCCCTCCCAAAACGCCCAGAACACCGTCATACTTGCCACCCGTGGGCTGCGTATCCAGATGCGATCCAACATAAACAGGCAATGCGTCCGGGTCGGTGCCCTCACGGCGGGCAAACATGTTGCCCATCTGGTCAAGCCCCATGGTGCACCCCGCTTCCTCACACCATTTCTGGAACAAGGCGCGACCTTCCGCGTCTTCATCCGTCAGTGTCTGGCGATTGTTACCGCCGGCAATACCGGGGCCAATCTTGGCCATCTCCATCAGGCTGTCCCACAACCTGTCGCCATTGATCCTGAGATTCTGCGCCGGAGCTGCCATGTTCATCTTCCCTGTTTGCTTGCGATTTGGCTCGCTATTGGTGTCTTGATTTGACCATCTGGTCAAACTCACGCTATCACGGGTTCGGTATCAGTCAAGAAATTGCGCGGCACTGCTTGAATTTTCAGTGTATTTCGCGCCCATCCGACGAAAAAAGAGACACGCTGTAAACATGCCAAAAGACCGCGCACCGACTCGTATTCAGAAAAAGAACCGCGCTGCGATTCTAGAGGCTGCCCTGAATGTGTTTTCAGCACACGGATTTCGCGGATCAACCGTCGATCAAATTGCCGCTGAAGCGGGATTGAGCAAGCCGAATTTGCTGTACTATTTTCCGTCGAAAGAGGCGATCCATACCGAACTGCTTTCCGGCTTGTTGGAAACCTGGCTGGCCCCGCTGCACGATCTGGACGAGAACGGCGATCCGATGGAGGAAATCCTGGCCTACATTCAGCGAAAGCTACAGATGAGTCAGGAGCTACCACGCGAAAGCCGCCTTTTTGCCAATGAACTGGTGCAGGGTGCGCCGCGTATCCATGAGGCGTTGTCCAATGATCTTAAGGCGCTGGTGGATGAAAAAGTCATGATCCTTACCGGTTGGATGGATCAGGGAAAAATCGCGCGGGTGCATCCCTATCACCTGATGTTTTCGATCTGGGCCTTGACGCAGCATTACGCCGATTTCGAAGTTCAGGTGCGCGCAATTTTAGGCGACGAAGATCCGTTTGAGGGGGCCGATCCCTTCGTGGACACCCTGTACCGAAAGCTTCTGACTCCCTGAAAAAAGGGGCCGCAAAAAGCCGGCCCCTTGGTGATCTGTCGCATTCCCCTCATTCGGCCGCCTTGGCCATCGGGTTGTTCGGATGCGTCGTCCAGTTCGCATAGGTCGGCTGAACTTCTTTCCCGGTGCGAGGATCAACTTCACCCGCGGCCATCGGCACCATATCGATGCAGCCTTCGATCGGACAAACATCGACGCAGAGATTGCAGGCGACGCATTCGTCATCCATTACCTCGAAGACCCGGTCTTCTGACATCGAAATTGCCTGATGGCTGGTGTCTTCACAGGCCGCGTAGCAGCGGCCACACTTAATGCACTGGTCCTGATCGATCTTGGCCTTGGCGATGTAGTTGAGGTTCAGATACTGCCAGTCGGTGACATTGGGCACTGCGCGTCCGATCACCTCATCAATGCTGGAATAGCCCTTTTCATCCATCCATTCTGACAGACCCGCCGTTAGTTCGTCGATGATCTTGAAGCCATAGGTCATTGCCGCGGTGCAGACCTGAACGTTGCCACAGCCCAGCGAGATAAACTCTGCCGCATCACGCCACGTTGTGACCCCGCCGATGCCGGAAATCGGCAGACCATGTGTGGCCTCGGCCCGCGCGATTTCGGACACCATCGACAACGCAATGGGTTTGACCGCCGGACCGCAATACCCGCCATGGCTGCCTTTGCCGTCGATCGAGGGTTCAGGGCTGAACGTGTCCAGATTGACGCTGGTGATCGAGTTGATCGTGTTGATCAGAGACACCGCATCTGCGCCGCCGTTTCTGGCCGCAGCCGCCGGTTTTCGGATATCGGTGATGTTTGGCGTAAGCTTCACAATGACCGGACGGTCATAGTATTTCTTACACCAGCGCGTGACCATCTCGATATATTCCGGCACCTGTCCTACAGCCGAGCCCATGCCGCGCTCGCTCATCCCATGCGGACAACCAAAGTTCAGTTCGATCCCGTCTGCACCGGTTTCGGCAACACGCGGCAGAATGGCTTTCCATGCCTCCTCCTCGCACGGAACCATAATTGACGCGATCAGCGCGCGGTCCGGGTAGTCTGATTTGACACGCGCCATTTCCTCTAGGTTCACCTCAAGCGGGCGGTCAGTAATCAGTTCGATATTGTTCAGGCCCAGCAAACGGCGGTCAGCCCCGTAGATGGCGCCATAGCGCGGGCCATTCACGTTCACGACCGGAGGGCCCTCGGACCCCAGTGTTTTCCAGACAACGCCGCCCCACCCCGCTTCGAACGCACGGCGAACGTTGTATTCCTTGTCCGTAGGCGGCGCAGAGGCCAACCAGTACGGATTGGGGCTGGAAATGCCCAGAAAGTTTGTCGTCAGATCGGCCATGGCTTCTCCCTTCCCGGCTCAGCCGGATTTCTTGAATATCATTTCAGTCGGGCGAATGCGCCCGGCCTTGAGGTTTGTGACGTAGTTTTGGAACTTTTCGGGCGCCGTCTCGCCCATCATCAGGTGGATACCCAGCGGCGGCGGCCCGGTTTCTGCTATTTTTGCAAAGACATCTTCGAAGAATTGGATCGCAAACGCGGTGCGGTCGGTTTCGATCTCCAATTCAAGTCCCGCCGCGGTCGCGGCGTCCCTGTATGTTTCAGGTGCATCCACAAACGAGGTTTCAGCCACAGTTGACCACGGCAGCGGGAAAGCCAGCGGCTCATCCACCTCTCCGCTCATGACGTCGAACAGGGCAAAGGTGCCACCTGTGGCCAGTGCGCGCGATACTTCGGCGAACAGCCCCTCTTTGTCGTCGATGTTCATGCCCACATGCATCATGACGGCAAGGTCGAACCCCGCATCCGGCACTGGCATGTCCAGAGCACTGCCAACGTGAAAACTGGCCTTCTCGGAATGCCCAACCAGATCGCTGAGCACTGTGGCTGTTTCAACGAACTCAGGCGTCAGATCGACCCCCGTTACCGTGGAATCGTAGCGATCCACTATGTACCGAGAGGTGCCTCCGATGCCGCATCCCACATCCAGAACGCGTGTCGCGTGGGTCGGTGACAGCTGAGCAAAAAGGTTGTCGGTCGCCAGAACGCCGCCTGTGTGGAACTCATCCCCAGCCTTCAGATCGGCGACTGTGGCCGCATCCGGGTCAATACCGCTGGCCTCCAGCGCCGCGCGGACGCGTTCGGTCAGGGCACCGGTGGTATAATGTTGAGCAACAGCTTGTTCGATCTGGGACATTGGAATACCTCAGCAGCGAAAGGAATGGGGTGAATACCCCACCCTATCACGAAACGAGCGTTGCGTGGATGTCCATCGCCGCGTCCCGGCCTTCGGCAACAGCGGTCACGGTCAGGTCTTCCCCTCCCGCAGCGCAGTCGCCGCCCGCCCAGACACCAGCTATGGACGTGCGCCCAGCCCCGCTGACAGCGATTTTGTTGCCATCCAGCGTCAGCCCATCTGGTGCACCTTCCAGCGCTTGACCGATGGCCTTGAGAACCTGATCCGCCGGCAGCCGGATCATTTCACCGGTTCCGCTAAGCGTGCCGTTCTGGCTGGAGGTATATTCCAACTCGATCTCGGTCGAGGCACCGTTGCCGTGTACGGCCACTGGCTGAACATTGGTCATGATCCGAACACCGTGCGAGGCTGCAAGGTCCTGCTCGTACCGACTGGCCCCCATGGCGTCGCGGCCACGGCGATAGGCAATCGTGACATGCTCGGCACCCAGAAGTTTCGACTTTACAGCAGCATCTACCGCAGTCATGCCCCCGCCAATAACGACCACATTCCGCCCAACGGGCAGATCGACGAGGTCACTGGCCTGTCGCACGTCCGAGATGAAGTCGACCGCAGCCCGCACACCGTCTTTGTCGACACCGCCTGCACGCAGGGCGTTTACACCCGCAAGGCCAATGGACAGGAACACCGCGTCGTAGTTATCGACCAGACCATCCAATGAGATGCTTTCGCCTAAAATCGACCCGGTTTCGACCGCGATACCGCCGATCTTCAGCAACCAGTCCACCTCGGCCTGCGCAAAGTCGTTGGTCGATTTGTAGGCGGCAATACCGTATTCATTCAGGCCGCCGGGTTTGGGCTTGCTTTCGTGGATCACCACATCATGGCCCAGCATGGCCAACCGGTGGGCGCATGCCAAACCCGCAGGCCCAGCCCCGACAACGGCTACTGTTTTGCCGGTGGTTGGCGCACGCTCGAACGGATGCGTACCCGAGGCCATAACTTCGTCGGTGGCAAAGCGCTGTAAGCGCCCAATCTCAACCGGTTTGCCCTCGGCGGTTTCGCGAACGCAGGCCTCTTCACACAACGTCTCGGTCGGACAGACACGAGCGCACATGCCGCCCAGGATGTTCTGTTCCAGGATCGTGCGACCCGCTGCTTGCGGTTGACCGGCTTGAATCTGGCGGATGAACAACGGGATATCGATATCCGTTGGACACGCAGTTACGCATGGTGCGTCGTAGCAGAAATAACAGCGATCTGCAGCTACTGCGGCCTCATGCGGCGCAAGTGGCGGATGCAGATCGGTGAAATTCGAGGTCAGCTCATCGCTTGAAAGCCGCCCGGCTACGATGCCGGGTGCCATCTGGCCCTGTGCCATCACTCTACTCCCTGTAGATATGTTTGTTATGCTCTCAGCTTGCCACAAATGAATTTTTTATCAATTGGTAAAATTTGCCAAATGGTCAAAAAAATGAAACGCCCGCTCAAAATACCTGCGTTCTCAAGCGCTTCGCCCACCAATTGAGCATCAAAAAACTTAGAGAGTTTTGCCCATTTTGCCGAATTAGACCGAAACACACGCACCGCAAGGCTGTGCTGTGACTGGAAGAAAAGCCTTTTCGAACCATGCAAACCACCAACTTCACTCACCAAAATGAATGACAATGAACGTTATGGAATCCTCAAAAATCACCTTGTGCAAACCCTTCCGCGGCACTCCGAGCGGAATGACCTAAATGACAAAAATTACAACTTTCGGCTTTTGACGCCCCATCCCGCTTGCTGTAATCCGGATCAAGGCGTGCCGGTTCCGGCAGCTGTCAGGAATGGGCGCAGATGCAGGCAAATTCTCAGAAATTCAACATCGCGGTTGTTGGGCAGAACAACCGCCTGCAATACGAGGCACTGCTGTTCGCGGCCTCGCTGCGCCATTGTTCACCTGAGTTTCAAGGAAGGCTGTTTGTCGCCACACCCAGCCCGGGTCCGCGCTGGAAGCACGACCCCAGCATTCAGGACGAAGACATTCTGAAAGCCCTGAACCAGCTGGATGCCGAAATATTGCCGTTCGACTCGCATGTTTTTGGTGAAAGCTACCCTTATGGCAACAAGATCGAGGCTTTGTTGGCCTTGCCAGAGGGTGAACCTTTTGTGTTCTTCGATACAGACACTTTGATCACCGGTGACATTACAAACGTTCCGTTTGATTTCGACCGTCCTAGTGCATCGTTGAAGGTTGAAGGTACATGGCCGAAACCCACACTTTACGGCCCCGGATTTGACGGCATCTGGCACGCGCTCTACACCCGTTTTGGGCTGAATTTCGAAAGCTCATTTGATACCAGCCAACCCCATGGTTACTGGCGGCGATACCTTTACTTCAATGCGGGCTATTTCTACTATAAATGCCCCAGGATGTTCGGTGAACGGTATCTGGACTACGCCAGAACGATCCGGGATGAAAACATTCCCGAGTTGACGGGCCAGAACCTTGATCCATGGCTGGATCAGGCCGCCCTGCCGCTGGTTATTCATTCTTTCGGCGGCGGGCGGGATGCATTGCCTGACGGATTTCTGGATGGGTCCGTCAGCTGCCACTATCGCCTGTTCCCTTTGCTTTATGCCCGCGAAAATGACCATGTGATCGATGTTCTGGAAACCGTTGTGGCCCCAAACAAGGTCAAGAAAGTGCTCAAACAATATGACCCGCTGAAAAAGCTGGTTCTGCAGGGAAAAGGAGCGAAAATCCGCGCCCTGTTTGATCAGGACAATCTGCCACGGCGGGAACAGGCAATACGCAATACGATCAAAAGCAAAGGCCTCTGGCTGCGCTGACAGGATCGTTGTGCGCGGGCGGGCAATGGCATACAGATTCCGCAAGACAAATACCAACAGGAGATTTTCAAGATGTCTGACGGCCCGACCTACGGTTTCGACACGTTGCAAATTCACGCGGGCGCCCGCCCCGACCCGGCGACCGGAGCGCGCCAGACACCAATTTATCAGACAACAGCTTATGTTTTCCGCGATGCAGACCATGCGGCTGCCCTGTTCAACCTGCAAGAGGTGGGTTTTATCTATTCCCGCCTGACCAACCCAACCGTAGCCGTTTTGCAGGAGCGCGTAGCGACGCTTGAAGGTGGAGTTGGGGCCGTTTGCTGCTCATCCGGTCACGCGGCGCAAATCATGGCGCTGTTCCCGCTGATGGGGCCTGGCTGCAACGTGGTGGCCTCGACCCGTTTGTATGGCGGCACGGTCACGCAGTTCAGCCAGACGATCAAACGCTTTGGCTGGTCCGCCAAGTTTGTGGACACCGATGATCTGGATGCCGTGAACGCTGCAATTGACGAAAACACCCGCGCGGTGTTCTGCGAATCCATCGCCAATCCGGGCGGTTATGTGACTGATATCCGCGCGTTGGCGGATGTTGCTGATGCAGCGGGTATCCCGCTGATTGTCGACAACACCTCGGCCACACCCTACCTGTGTCGCCCGATTGAGCACGGTGCGACGCTGGTGGTGCATTCGACCACCAAATACCTGACCGGCAACGGCACCGTCACTGGTGGCTGCATTGTGGATTCAGGAAAATTCGATTGGTCCGCGAACGACAAGTTCCCCTCGCTGAGCGAGCCCGAGCCAGCCTATCACGGACTGAAGTTCCACGAGACATTCGGGCCTTTGGCCTTCACCTTCCACGGGATCGCCATCGGTCTGCGCGATCTGGGTATGACCATGAACCCGCAAGCCGCGCATTACACGCTGATGGGGATCGAAACACTGTCGTTGCGCATGGAGCGTCACGTCGAAAACGCCCAGAAAATTGCGGCCTGGCTCGAAGCGGATGACCGCGTAGACTACGTGACCTATGCTGGCCTGCCCTCGTCGCCCTATAAAGACCGGGTCAAATCGCAGTATCCGCGCGGCGCCGGTGCCCTGTTCACCTTTGCGGTCAAAGGTGGCTATGACGCCTGTATCAAACTGGTCAACGCGCTGGAAATCTTTAGCCACGTGGCAAACCTTGGTGATGCTCGTTCGCTGATCATCCACTCAGCATCGACCACGCACCGGCAGTTGACACCCGAACAGCAAGAAGCCGCGGGCGCAGGTCCGGGTGTGGTGCGCGTGTCCATCGGGATCGAAGACGTGAATGACCTGATCGCGGATTTGGATCAGGCATTGGCCAAAGCAAGCGCCTGACGATGGTTGGGCACGACACAAACGACCTTGGCCAGCCCATCGGTTTACCGGTTTCGGGTACCTTTCCGCGCCCCACGCCGCCTTATACACCGATGGAAGGACAGTACTGTTCTGTCGTGCCCCTTGATGTGAACAGACATGCGCCCGGGCTTTTTCGGGCGTTTGCAAATGACAGGGATGGTCGGAACTGGACATACCTGCCCTATGGCCCGTTTGACAGTGAACCGGAATTTGAAGACTGGGCCCGTGCCAACTGCATGGATGCGGACCCAATGTTTCATACTGTATTGGATGCGAGTGAAGTGCCGCTGGGCATGGCCTCTTACCTGAGGATCAAACCCGCCGCCGGTGCGATCGAGGTTGGGCACATCCACTTTTCGCCGTTGTTGCAACGCAAACCGCAATCAACAGAAGTTATGTACCTCATGATGAAGCGGGTATTCGACGAACTCGGCTATCGTCGTTACGAGTGGAAATGCGATGCATTGAATGCTCCGTCGCGCAATGCCGCTGAACGGCTGGGGTTTACCTTTGAAGGGGTGTTTCGACAGGCGACCCATTACAAGGGGCGCAACAGGGACACAGCATGGTACGCGATCATCGATACCGAATGGCCGCGCATTCGCGATGCGTTTGAAGCCTGGTTGTCGCCTGACAATTTCGATACGACGGGCCAGCAACGAAAGCCGCTGATGGCCCGCGCCAAAGGTTGAGCTTACTCGGCGATCTCGAATTCCATAGAAACACTGACCGAGACAGAAACCTCTCCGCCTGCGACAGGAACACCACCTGCATCCGCCATGCTCATTGCGCGCATTTCTGCCATCGGACGAATGCCAGCCGTTTGTTCCGAGATCGACTGAACCGGCCCAAGTGTCACGCCCGCGGCCTGCGCCAACTGTTCCGCCTTGGCAGTCGCCTCGCCAACGGCTTCGGCGCGCGCCTGTGCTTCAATCGGTTTTGGGTTCTGAACACCAAAGCTCAGGCCGCCGAAATCATTGGCGCCGTCCTGAATAACCGCATCCATGATTTTCCCAAGTTGGGTCAAGTCGCGAACGCGCACAAAAACGCGGTTGGACGCCGTAAAGCCTGTGATTTCGGGTGTTTCCCCGTTCTGTCCATGACGACCCGACCAGACGGGTGACAATGACAGGTCTCGCGTCTGAACGTCACGATCTTCGATACCCATCTCGGTCAGGCGCGCAAGAACTTTGGAAACGGCATCCGAAGTCGCCTGCATCGCGGCCGAGGCTTCGGCGTTTTCGTTTGTTACGCCCAGCGTGATCGTCGCCATATCGGGTGCGACCTGCACGGTCCCGGTAGCACCGACATTGATGCGACGTTCTTCCGCATGGGCAACTCCGGCGGCCGTAGCGGCCATCATCGCGGCCAGAAAAGCGAATGTCTTCAAGGTTATCACTCCAATTTGCTCTGTTCCAAGATGGGTCGGCGAGGCTTTGCGATACAAGGGGAAAGGCCGCCTTTTTCTTTCCCTCGGCGGGTTCCTGCTTTAATGTCGGTCTGCGAACGCAAAGTCGTTTGCATTGACGTTGATAATTATGGTTCCTCCGGATTATGAAACCCGCCTTTGCGCTGTCTTTTTCTACGACCGGAATAACACTGCACCACCATTCGGATGACGATTGGTTCGTTATTGGCACGATCCCTTTGGACGTGCCGGACCTGTCCGGGCAGATGCAAGCCTTGCGAGAAAAGGCGTTTGCCCTGGAAAACGACCTGAGCTGCACGCTTGTGCTGCCTGATGATCAGGTTCGTTACCTGCAGCTTTCAACCGAGGGATTCTCTGCTGAAGACAAGGCGGAACACATCACGCGGGCCGTGGCTGATGCCACCCCTTACGCCCTGTCCGAACTGAGTTACGACAGCCAATCCGAAAGTGGCACGACCTATGTGGCGGCCGTCGCAATCGAAACCCTGTCAGAGGCGCGGACCTTTGCCTCGGAACACGGTTTCGTACCTGTTGCGTTCAGCGCCGAAGAAAACAAGGACGCTTTCCCGCGAGAAGTGCTGTTCAGCGAAGAACCAAACGAATCCGAACCAGTGCCGCCGGAACGGCAGCCCTCACCTGAGAAAACCGAACCCGAACAGGCACCAATTGTCGACGGGCCGGAACATCCCCTCGCGCATCCCATAGCCGGCGTCGCTGCACCAGATACTTTCCGGGCGCCCGAGGCAACCGGCAAAAAAGAAGCCGCCGCTAAGGCCGAGGCAAAGCGTTATGCCATACCGGCCTTTGCAGCCGTTGTCCTTATCGGAGCTGTCGTCGGCGCCTGGTTGGCTTCGGGGTCGGACAATGAAGCAGATCAAGCGGAGTTGAGCCCTGTACTGCCCGAAGTGACGGCGCCTGAGCCAGTCGCAGGCGATCCGCCCCAACCATTGCCCGAGATTGCCGGGCTTGAACCTCAGAAAGAGGTTTCACCATCCGACCCCGCCACGGAAGAGGCACCAGAACCGCTGCCAGAGCCAGCCGAGGTAGAAGCCGACGCTCAACCAGCCCTTACAGCGACTGACGAAGCCATCCTGGAAGCCCTGAAGGTTGCGCCGACACCGGTGGAATCGGTTGCTCAGGACCCCGAGACGCAGGAGGCCGTTCAAGCCGCTGTGGGCGTTAGCACGACACCACCCGTTGCTTTGGACGTACCGGAAGTCTTCGATCCGGAAGAGTTATATGTGGCATCGCTCGATAACTCAGATCTGTTTGGCGACGCGGTTGCATTACCTCAGGCCTCCAGCTTCGACACGGACGAACCGTTCGATCAGGATGAACAACCCAGTGTCGCGGGCACACGGTTCGATCTGGATGGCAGCGGACTCGTTGAACCATCGCCCGAGGGTACTCTGAACCCGGACGGGATCGTTGTTTTCCGGGGCCGCCCCTCCAAGGTTCCCCCTGAAGCTCCGGTGCGTTTCGAAGAAGAGCCGGTGATTGACGAAATTGATCAACGGTTGGCCGGCATCCGTCCAAAGGGACGCCCTTCTGATCTGGTCGAAAGCTTCGAACGCAGTCAGTTGGGGGGCCGTTCACGCGAGGAACTGGCAACCAAACGCCCCAAGGCCCGCCCCGAAAGCCTGCAGGTGAAACCAGAGGTGGACGACACGCCCACTGCATTGGCCGTCGTCCGAGTGCCCCGCCCCAAAGTGCGCCCGGCTGGGTTGGTGGTCGCCAGCGCTCCGAAGGCAAACAATTCTAATCTGGGTTCTACAGCTGCGATTAGTCAGAAAACTGATGATGCGGGATCGTTCGAGCCAAAGACAGTTGCGCCCAAAATCCCTTCGACCGCTTCGGTTGCACGACAAGCCACGATCGACAATGCTATCAATCTGCGCAGGTTGAACCTGATCGGGGTCTACGGAACGCCAGCCAACCGACGCGCATTGGTGCGCCTTCCCAGTGGACGTTACAAGAAGCTGAAAGTCGGAGACCGCATTGACGGCGGCAAGGTCATCGCGATCAGCGACAGTGAACTTCGGTATCAAAAGAAGGGTCGTAACGTGACCCTGGCGATGCCGCGAAGCTGATACCGAAAATCAAAGCTCTGAAGCATCAGTTATTGTACAGGCGCGCCGGAGGCAGCTGAATTGCCCCCGGCGCTGGCTCGTTTCGGTCAGGCCGCGGAAATCTCTCCGCTCTCGATCTGCTCACGTTCGATAGATTCGAACAGCGCCTGGAAATTCCCCTCGCCGAAACCGTCATCTCCTTTACGCTGAATGAACTCGAAGAAGATCGGGCCGATGACCGTCTTCGAGAAGATCTGCAGCAAAATGCGGGTCTCGCCCCCGTCTACGACACCTTCGCCGTCGATCAGGATGCCGTGTTTCATCATCCGGTCCAGCGGCTCTTCGTGATCGGCCACGCGGGTCCGGGACATATCGTAATAAGCCTTGTTCGGGCCCGGCATGAATTTCAGGCCATTCTCAGCAATTGCATCCGTCGAGGCATAGATATCATCACTGCCGACAGCGATATGCTGAATACCTTCCCCTTTGTATTTCTTCAGGTAAGACACGATCTGACCCGTTTCACCGCGGTCTTCGTTGATCGGAATGCGGATACGCCCACATGGAGATGTCAGCGCGCGGCTGAACAGACCGGTGAACTTGCCCTGAATATCAAAGAAACGGATTTCACGGAAGTTGAACAGGTCGCCATAGAACTTGAACCACTTGTCCATGTTGCCCTTGTAGACGTTATGCGTCAGGTGATCGAGATAGAAGAATCCTTCACCCCGTGGTTTGGATACTTTGACCCACTCGAATTCCTGATTGTAGGGCGATGTGTCGTAATACTGATCGATGAAATAGATCAGCGATCCACCGATACCCTTGATCGCGGGCACGTCCATCGTCTTGTCAGCGCCGTCATAAGGTTCCGCACCTTTTGACACGGCATGTTCATACGCTTTCTGCGCGTCCACGACCCGCCAGCCCATCGACGGCGCGCAGGGGCCGTGTTCGGCCACGAACTTATCCGCGAAACTGTCTGGATCAGCATTCAGGATATAGGTGACATCCCCTTGCTGCCACAGCTCGACAGCTGGTTTTTCCTTGTGGCGCGCCACCAGATCGAACCCCATCTTTGCGAAAACATCACGCAGTTCCTGCGGTTCAGGATGGGCGAATTCGACGAATTCAAACCCATCGGTACCGGCAGGGTTCTCTTCGCTGATCACAGATTTCGGGGCGTTGTGCGGGAAAGGACCCATGGCGCGTCTCCTTCGAAAACAGGAATTTCTTTGCTGATTCAAAAATACGACTTTTCCGACGCTGTTTCTGCGCATTGTTTTCGTGTAAACTGCCAGTTAACGCGCAAAACGCGCATAAAAGTTAATAAAGTCAGGATTTTTCCGCACATGTTGGATGCGACCGACAAGCGATTGCTTTCCGCACTGCAAAAAGACGCACACCTGACCGCACATCAACTGGGCGAGATGCTGAACCTGTCGCCCAGTCAGGCAGGACGTCGCCGACAGCGGCTTGAAGCCGAAGGATACATCACCGGTTATGCGGCTCGGCTGGACCCGCTGAAGCTGGGTCTGCAGGTACAAGGGTTTGTTCAGGTTCATCTGGGCACTCACGGCCCCGAACAATCTGCAAGCTTTGCCCGCATGGTCGACACCCGCCCCGAAATTACCAGCGCGTGGACGATGACAGGAGAAGCAGATTATCTGCTGCACATCTATTGTGACGATCTTTCCGCCCTCAACAGCTTGCTACATCAGGTCATCCTGCCGCATCCTGCTGTTGCAAGAGTACAAAGTCAGATCGTAATGGATCAACTGAAACGCGACGCCCCCCTTCCCACCTGAAAAGGTTCCGAGGACACACATGGACGACTTCTTATATCAGGCTTCGATCTATCTGGCAGCCGCTGTCATTGCCGTTCCCCTGTCTGCCAGGCTGGGGTTGGGATCTGTGCTGGGCTATCTTGCGGCCGGGATCATCATTGGCCCCGTTCTTGGGCTAGTCGGCGCGGAAACGGAAAATCTTCAGCACGTTGCTGAATTCGGTGTGGTAATGATGCTGTTCCTGATCGGTCTGGAACTGGAGCCGCGCGCGCTGTGGGATATGCGTGACAGGTTACTGGGGCTGGGCGGATTGCAGGTTGTGTTGTCAACGGCTGCGATTGCTGCCGTGGCTATGTATGCCAACCACCCGTGGTCGGTTGCCTTGGCCGTAGGTCTGACCTTGTCGCTGTCATCTACCGCAATCGTGCTTCAGACCCTGTCGGAAAAGGGCCTGATGCAGACAAATGGCGGTCGGGCTACGTTTTCGGTACTGCTGACGCAAGACATTGCGGTCATTCCGATCTTGGCCATGCTGCCACTTCTGGCTTTTCCGGCCATGCCTCATATCGAATCGGATGGTTCAATTGACCGCGGGGCCAGTGATCTGCACGGCGCTGGCCATCACAGCCTTTCTCTGGTCGAAGGTTTGCCGGGTTGGGCCGTCACGCTGGTCACAATCGGCGCAGTAGTGTTTGTCATTCTGGCCGGTGTCTACCTGACGCGCCCGCTGTTCCGCTTTATCCACGCGACCCGTCTGCGCGAGATGTACACCGCTCTGGCGCTTATGATCGTGGTCGGGATTTCCTTCCTGATGACTCTTGTCGGCCTGTCCCCTGCTCTGGGCGCTTTTCTGGCGGGCGTGGTTCTGGCCAGTTCCGAGTTCAGACATGAAATGGAAAGCGACCTTGAGCCTTTCAAAGGTCTTTTCCTCGGGCTTTTCTTTATCACGGTTGGTGCCGGGATCGACGTCGGGTATTTCTTCGATGACCCCCTGGACCTGATCGGTCTGGCGCTGCTTGTGATCCTTGCAAAGGGGGTCATCCTGTATCTGGTCGGCAAAGCCTTCAAGCTGCGTGGGCGGGATCACTGGCTGTTTACGCTTGGACTAGCACAAGCCGGTGAGTTCGGCTTTGTCCTGCTGGCATTCTCCACGCAACAGAATGTCATCCCTCCCGACCTGTCCCAAAAGCTGCTGATGATCATCGCGTTGACGATGCTGATCACACCGCTTCTGTTCATCATCTATGATGTCCTGTCCCGCAAGATTGGGGATACGTCGGTCGCTCCTGAACCGGACGAGATTGATGAAAAAGGCCCGGTTATCATCGCTGGCATCGGCCGGTTTGGGCAGATCGTGAACCGGCTTGTGCAGGCCAGCGGGTTCAAGACTGTCGTTCTGGACCATAACATTGAAACCGTTCAACTGATGCGCCGGTTTGGCGTCAAAGGCTTTCTGGGCGATCCCACCCGACCCGAGCTGTTGCGTGCTGCGGGGTTGGAAAAAGCCTCGGTCCTGGTGGCCGCAATGGACGACCACAAGCAAGTCACGCGGCTGGTTGGTTATGCCAGACGGCAGCGCCCTGACCTGCACATCATCGCCCGCGCCCGCGACCGGACCCATGTGTACGAACTGTATCAGGCGGGTGCCAATGACATCGTGCGCGAATTGTTCGACAGCTCGCTGCGTGCAGGTCGTTATGTTCTGGAGAATATCGGTCTGAGTGAATATGAGGCCGCGCAGGCGGAGCAGACCTTTTACCACCACGACCGGACATCCGTGCGCGATCTGGCTGAGCTGTGGGTTCCCGGCATGCCGACAGCCGAAAACAAGAAATACATCGAACGTGCGCAGAAGCTGGAGAAAGATCTGGAAACGGCGCTACTTGAGCTGGCGGAAGAACACGCCAAGAAATCTGCCTGACCCAAGCCCCGGCCCGGGTCAGGCAAATAATCAGCCGTCGGAAACCCCTGCTTCGGCAAAGGTTGCCATGCCGGAGTGGCAGGCGACGGCGCTTTTAAGAATGTTGATCGCCAGCGCCCCGCCGGATCCTTCACCCAGCCGAAGACCGAGGCTCAGCAACGGTTCCTTGCCCAGTTTCGCCAATACGGCCCCATGCGCCGCCTCTGCGCTTTGGTGGCCAGCTATGGCGTGATCCAGTGCAGCATCCGACAGCTTCCACAAACAGGCAGCGGCAGCAGAACAGATAAACCCGTCCAGGATCACCGGAATGCGCAATACCCGCGCTGCGGCAATCGCCCCGGCCATCGCTGCAATCTCGCGACCTCCGAGGCAGCGCAGGATTTCCAGACCATCCTCTGACGCGTGCAGGGCAACGCCTTCTGCAACAACGCGGGTTTTGTTGGCCAAGCCTGCGTCATCCACACCTGTCCCGCGACCTGTCCAATCGGACGCGTCACCGCCAAACAATGCGCAGGCAATGGCGGCAGCCGGGGTGGTGTTGCCAATACCCATCTCGCCCACAACCAACAGATCTGCCTGCGGATCGACAGCCTGCCAGCCAGTTCGCAACGCCTCCAGCAATTCGTCTTCTGTCAAGGCCGGAGCTTGCGTGAAATCCGCAGTCGGGTTGTCCAGATCCAGCGCGTGCACATCCATCTTGGCGCCGGCCTCCTTGGCCAGTTGGTTGATGGCCGCGCCGCCATGTTCGAAGTTCATCACCATCTGCACGGTCACTTCCGGCGGAAAAGCTGACACGCCCTGCGCAGTGACACCGTGGTTTCCGGCAAAGACAATGACCTGAGGTGTCGTGATCTGAGGGCGAGCATCCCCACGCCATCCAGCATACCAGATCGCCAGATCTTCAAGCCGCCCAAGCGCACCGGGGGGTTTCGTCAGTTGTCCATTGCGCTCACCCGCACCTTGTACCGCAGCAGCATCCGGACCCGGAGCTGCCGCCAGAGCAGCGCGGAACGCGTTTAAATCATTCAGTTCAGGCAGCATGAAAGCCTCATTGCATCAGAGTGGTGCTGTGTGTTTAACCGAAGCATTGAATCCAACAAGACCCCGAAAGGCACGGGCGTGCAAAAAAACGACACCAAACCCTTTTCTCTGTGGGATATTCCGCTGGCTCTGGTGCTGTTGACCCGGCTTCCCCTGCCCCGATTGCCCGAACCTGTGTTCGCGCGGCAGGCACAGGCGGCGTGGGCCTTCCCGGTCGTCGGGCTGGTCGTCGGAGGGACCGCCTGCCTTGTCGGATGGCTGGCAATGGTCGCTCATCTGTCCCCTTTTGTTGCAGCGACCATATTGGTTGCGGCATTGATCATGATGACGGGCGCCATGCATGAGGACGGCCTGGCCGATACCTTTGATGGTCTCTGGGGCGGTTTTACCCCTGAGCGTCGGCTGGAGATCATGAAAGACAGCCACATCGGAACCTATGGCGTGCTAGCGTTGCTCGTCTCTCAGCTTGTTCGGGTTTCCGCAATTGCCTCGATTTTGTCATCCGGATCGATCTGGGCGATTCTGGCGGCTTGCGTGTTCTCGCGCGCCGTGATGCCGGTTCTGATGACATCCCTGCCAAATGCCAGAAAGTCAGGTCTCAGCCATTCGGTTGGAACGCCCGGCGCAACTTCGGTCGGCGCGGCTGTGGGCATTGCTATCGTGATAGCCGTTTTCCTGTGCGGAAGCCCTGCTGTCAGCGCAATAACCCTTGCTTCTTTGACCGTTGTCGTTTTGGCGATAGTCGTGCGCAGGAAAATCGGCGGTCAAACCGGAGACATACTTGGAGCATCGCAACAACTGGCTGAAATCGCGTTTCTACTTGCCGTCAGCGCTCAGATTTAAGACACGCCGCCCGTTTCGATCCGTAGCGTGCACCCGCAATGCTTGCAGTGGACGGCATCGGGGTCGTGTCTGTAAAGTCCGCAGCTCGGGCATTTGTGGCGCACTTTCTGCGGCATGAAAATCGCCTGCGCCAGACGGACAAACAGCGCAACGCCGACCACCATTATGAAAACCGAAAACAGTTTCCCCCAAGGGGTGCTCAGCGTGATATCCCCGAACCCGGTCGTGGTCAGGGTCGCCATAGTGAAATACAACGCATCTATGTACGGCGTCTGCGCGTCTGCGGGAATAAAGAACACCAAAACCGCCGTAGAAGTAGCAAAGACAAAAACCATCAGATTGATTGCTGCAATCACCGCATCTTCATGCGTTCGAAAAAAATGGCTGTCGCGCCGTAAATCCCTGAGCAGATGGTATGAATGGATCAGGCGCAAGGCGCGCAAAATTCTCAAAAACGCGAGATTCCCCGTCAGGAACGGATCCAGCGCCAGCGAGATGATAACGACAATATCCGCCAGCGTGTAAATCTGGCGCAACAGTTTCCACCGGTCTTTTGAAATCCAAAGCCGTGCCGAGAAATCCAACAAAATCAAAAAGCCGATCAACAGGCTTGCAAGGACCAACCCGGGTCCGTGTGGAATATGTGCCGTCGCAACAAAGAAAACGATTGTCGCGACATCGAACAGGATCAGCGCATACCGAAACCAGACTGAAATCGGGTCGTGCCCAATGTACAGATATCTCAATGTCTGCTTCATGTCCGCCCTGTAGCTTGCTGCATATACAGTGAAATTAGCGGCACTCGGGCATTTCACCAAGCCACGAAAAAGCCGCCCCAAATCCGGAGCGGCCTTACTGACGTAGTCATTGCCATCAGGCAGCGCGTGAAGTCAGAACTTCGTCTACCTGTTTGGCGGCAGATACTTCGCCCGCACCAGAAACGGCCGCAACCTCGCGGGTCAGACGTTCCAGGGCGGCTTCATACAGCTGACGTTCGGAATAGCTCTGCTCGCGCTGATCATCGGTGCGATGCAGATCACGGACCACTTCGGCAATCGAGATCAGATCGCCCGAGTTGATTTTCTGTTCATATTCCTGCGCGCGACGGGACCACATGGCGCGTTTTACCTTGGCCTTGCCCTTCAGTGTTCTCATCGCCTGGCTGATCACGTCAGGCGAGCTGAGCGACCGCAGACCGGATTCGGTGACCTTGTTGGTCGGCACGCGCAGGGTCATCTTGTCCTTCTCAAAGGAGATGACGAACAGCTCGAGCGAAAACCCCGCGACTTCCTGTTCTTCGATCGAGATGATCTGGCCTACGCCGTGTGCGGGGTAGACAACATAGTCGTTCGGGCGGAACTCGAGCTTTTTCGACTTTGTCATTCAGTTTTATTCCTTGGTTACGGATCGGAACACTGACAACAAAAGCACCACATGCCGGGACTGTTTCAGCCCCGTCAGGCGGCGGTATTGTCACAAATTCAGAACTCCAAAGCGAGCATACTTGTGGAGCGCATCCCAATCTCGGTCATCATACAAGTTAGGAGTATATCACAAAAATACGACACCCGAAAGTTTACCCTACGGGAATTTTTCGTATTCATCCTGCTTTCAACAGTTTATGTCGCGTCCTTTGCGCGGCGAACCGGGTTGTGCGCGCGAATCGCTTAACCGCCTTCGCCGGGCGCTTCTGAGAAGTACTTCTCCATCTTGCCCTCTTCGCCGTCGCGTTCTTCAGCATCCGGAAGCGGGTCTTTCTTGGTGACGATCACCGGCCATTGTTCCGAGAACTTGCGGTTGAACTCAACCCATTGTTCCATTCCAGGCTCAGTGTCCGGGCGGATCGCGTCGGCCGGGCATTCCGGTTCGCAAACGCCACAGTCAATGCATTCGTCGGGGTGGATGACCAAGGTGTTCTCACCCTCATAGAAACAGTCCACCGGACACACTTCGACGCAGTCGGTGTATTTGCAGGCGATACAGTTTTCGGTGACAACATAGGTCATGATCGGATTCCCGTTTGCGGTTTGAGCGACTAGCTAATTCAGTCTGGCCTGCTCTTCAAGATGGGATCAGCGATCTTCTGTACGAGAAAGATCAAGAGCACGACGATCTTTCTTGGTTGGGCGACCTTTTCCTTCATACCCCGGATTTTTGGGTGGGACGTCCTGTTTTTCGGTCATGTCGAAATACAACGTTTGTGCTTCGGGTGCCGGACCACGACGCTCACCCAGTTTTTCCACCCGGACGACACGGACGATGCGGCCTTGTGGAAAGGTCAGAACGTCACCGGGGGCCACGGCTTGCGCTGGTTTCAGCACCCGGTTTCCATTCAGCCTGACATGGCCGCCACTGACCTGTTTGGCGGCCAGGCTGCGGGTCTTGAAGAACCGCGCCTGCCACAACCATTTATCGATCCGCAGCTTGGCCTGATCCATCGCGGATCAGTTGCCGTCCTTCAAACCCATCAGCGCAGCTGCAAACGGGTTATCGGGATCAATGGCCTTTTCCTTCTTCGGAGGCCGTGACGAGAAGGTTTTGGCACCCTGAGGTTTGCCCCCTTTCTTGCCATGAGGTTTGCCACGACCATCCTGTGGTTTACCTCGCGGCTTGCCCTTGCCCTGCCCCTGCTCGCGGCGCGGGCCCCGGTTTTGCTGACGCTGACGACCCCAGGTAAACGTGTAGAAAACTTCGACCTCAGGCTCGTCGGAAGCGGGTTCCACAACTTGACCCGCCGCTGGAGCCTCGGCTACCGCCTCGGTGCTTTCCGTGGCCTCGGCTGGCGCCTCGGCGGGTGTGACACCCTCTTCCGTTACGGCTTCTGGCGCCGGGGTTTCTTCGGCTTGTGGTTGCTCAGCCACTTCTGCCGCCGGTTGTTCCACGGGGACTGATTTCACCTTTTCACGCTCGCCGCGCTCGGCCTTGTAACCCAGCCCCTGCATCAGATCGGCGAACTGTTCCAACGTCATGCCGGTGATCGACAACATGTCAGGCTTGGCTTCAAACCCGCCGCGGCTGTCTTCGGCGCGCAGCATGTCGGCCAGGCGTTCCAGCATGTCGATACGGATCGAACGCTCGCCTGCATCGCGGTAGCCGCACATAGTGTCATAGCCTTGCGGCGCATCCTTGGCGACTGGCACCGTCACCAGGCCCGGAGGTGGCGCTTCGGGAAATTCCTGCAAGCCGCTGGACAGTGCCCACAACACCAGGCGCAGGCGCGTGGGCGCAGGTTTCAGCAGAAGCGGCATGAAGATCGTGAATTGACCAAAGCGAATGCCATGTTTGCGCAACGCGCCACGGGCGTCCTGATCGAGATCCTTGACCTCTTGAGCGACCTGAGCGCGCGGCAGTACGCCCAGCGCTTCGACCATGCGGAACGCAAACCCCTTGGCAAGCCCGCTGAGTTCCTCATCGCGTGACAGGTTCAGCAGTGGCTCGAACAATGCCGCTACTTTACGGTCGATGAAATGCTGCAACCGGCGCTGCACTTTCTGCTCGACGTCCGGCCCTGCGGCTTCGTCAACGAATACCTCGACCATGGGTTTGAGAGGTTCTGCCCCGGCAACCAGTTTGCCAACGGCATATTCGCCCCACATCAGGCCACCCTGATCAGTGAAATCAATTTCGGTATCGGGCGCATTGTAGAAGCGATCGGCGCGCAGATGGAATTGCGGCGCGAGTGCTTGCAAGGATGCCGATTTCAAAGCTTTCGCTTCGGTTCCCTGCGCGCTTTTGTCCGGCGTAAACCGGAACCCTTCCAGACGACCGACGAATTCGCCTTCGACGGTCACTTCACCCTTGTCATTTACTTCGGCCAAAAGGGCCTCCTTCTGTTTGAGCCGGCGCAGCAATACTGATGTACGCCGGTCCACAAATCTCTGAGTCAAACGCTCATGTAGTGCGTCAGACAGCCTGTCTTCTACAGTGCGCGTTTCGTTACGCCAATGTGATTCGTCACGAACCCATCCGTTTCGCTGCGCAACATATGTCCAAGTGCGAATGTATGACAACCTTTTGGACAGCGCATCAATGTCGCCATGGGTTTGATCGATCCGACGGATCTGCCGCGCCATGAAGTCATCGGGAATGGATCCCCGTTCATGCAGGTGGCCATAAATCACCTCCAGCAAACTGGCGTGTTCTGCATGGCTGATACCACGAAAATCAGGGATTCTGCACACATCCCACAGCAAGCGAATGGAATGGCCATCACTTGCACGGGCCATGATCTCGGTCACTTGCGACAACGATTTCAATGCGTTCAGGTCGTCAGCGGGACGGGCTTTGATCAGATGTTCGTCCTTCGGGCTGACCTCAAGCGAGTCGATCAGCGCGTCAATCGATCCAAATCGGAGGGCAGCATTCCGCCAGTTAAGCTTTTTCATCGGCGTAAACCGGCTGTCCATGATCGCTTGCGCCACACCCTCGTCCAGCGGTGGGGCCTCTCCGGTTACGCCAAAGGTGCCATCGGACATCCCCCGTCCGGCCCGGCCAGCAATTTGTGCCAGTTCATTCGGGGCAAGCGGGCGCATCCGGCGCCCGTCGAACTTGGTCAGGGATGAAAACGCGACGTGGTTCACATCCAGGTTGAGTCCCATGCCGATGGCGTCGGTAGCGACCAGATAGTCGACCTCGCCATTCTGATAGAGATCCACCTGCGCATTTCGCGTACGCGGGCTGAGTGCACCCATGACCACGGCTGCTCCGCCTTTCTGACGACGCAACAATTCCGCAATGGCATAGACGTTCTCGACCGAAAACCCGACGATGGCACTGCGCGAGGGCATCCGGCTGATTTTTTTGGAACCTGAATAGACCAACTGCGACATCCGTTCGCGCCGGACGAACTGCGCCTCTGGCACCAACGCCGCTATGGGGCCGCGCATGGTATCCGAGCCAAGGAAAAGCGTTTCGTTCGTGCCGCGTGACCTCAGCAATCGGTCAGTGAAGACATGACCACGCTCAGGATCGGCGCACAGCTGAATTTCATCGATCGCAACAAAATCAGCGCCCATGCCTTCCGGCATCGCTTCAACCGTGCACACCCAATACTGGGTGCGAGGTGGAACAATCCGTTCCTCCCCCGTTACCAGAGCCACAACCGACGGCCCGCGTATCGCAACAATCTTGTCATAGACCTCGCGCGCCAGCAGACGCAATGGCAGGCCGATCACGCCGGTTCGATACCCCAGCATGCGTTCGATTGCGTAATGGGTTTTACCTGTGTTTGTCGGGCCCAGTACGGCCACGATTCGGGATGACCCGCTCACTTTCGCCCCCTGCGCCTTGAGACTTACAGCGCCTTGCCTTCAACCTGAGGCTTCAGCCGATTCACGGCATTGGTTACTTCTTCATGATGGGGATGTATAGCCAAGGCCCGAGAATATGCTTCGTAAGCTTTCTGAGGTTCACCGATGACTTCAAAGATCAGACCCAGACCGTAAATCGCCTCATAGTGATTTGGGTTCAGGGTCAGCACATGTTCCAGATCCGCTGCGGCCATGCCAAATCGCTCGATCCCAAACAAGGCCGACGCGCGCAGATGCCAGCCTTCCGCAAAATCTGGCGCATGATCCGTCAGTGCGGTCAGATGATCCAATGCAGCGTCTACATCGCCGTCATCCAACGCCTCGCGGCCCCGTTCCAGCAAAAGATCGGCAGATGCCGATCCGGATTGCGACCACAGGGCCTGTAATTGCCGATCCAGAGCGAACGCCTGATCGGGCGTTGACTGGGCCAGTTTTTGCAACAGTTCATCTTCGTCCCTTGAATCCGCCTGCTGCGCAAAGCAATTGGTGGAAAACATGACTAGGACGACAAGTGCCGCAACGGTACCTTTGAGATTGTGATTTGCAATGCTCATAACAATAGTCAGTGTAGCGTTGCGACCGGGGATGTCCATTCACGGCGCACTAACAATATGAGGAAAAGCATGAGCGAGATTCTTGAAAAAGCAGCTGCGGCGCTGAATGAAAAACTGGAAGGCGGCGCGTTTGATGCCTCGGCCAAGTTTGATATCGCCGATTTGGGCGCAATTGTTTTGGACGAGAACGGTGCACGGGTCAGCGACGACGACGCTGATGTCACCATGAGCGCTGACGCCGACACGTTCGAGCAGATCCTCAGCGGTGAACTGAACCCCACTGGTGCGTTCATGTCCGGCAAGCTGAGCATTGATGGCGACATGGGCGTTGCCATGAAACTTGCTTCGGTGTTGGCCTGATGGAATTATCGCCGGCCCCTTTGTTTGAAGACGTGGCCGGCGGACCCGCCGGTGGAAAAGCCCACTGGTTGACGACGTCTGACCAAAAACGCATCCGCGTTGGTCACTGGCTTCCGGACGCCAAGGCTCATGGCACTGTCATGATGTTCCCCGGACGCACCGAATATATCGAAAAATATGGCAGTACCGCCGGCGAGTTCATCGAACGTGGTTTCGCGATGCTAGCCGTCGACTGGCGCGGTCAGGGCCTTGCAGATCGATTGCTGGATGACGCTCGGGTCGGCCATGTCGATAACTTCACCGATTACCAACTGGACGTGCAGGCAACTCTGGATCTCGCAAACGCGCTGGATCTGCCGAAACCGTGGCACGTGGTCGGGCATTCTATGGGCGGCGCAATCGGTTTGCGTGCCGTCATCGAGAAAGGGTGCTTTGCCGCTTGCGCTTTCACGGGCCCAATGTGGGGAATTTTCTTCACTCCGGTCATGAAACCCCTAAGCCGCGTTACCGCCTATTGGGGCACAGCGCTTGGCCTTGGTGAACGAACGCCCCCTACCACCACGCTTAACAGTTATGTCTTGTCTCAACCTTTCGACGGGAATGTGCTGACCCGCGATCCGGGCATGTACCAGATGATGCAGGATCAGCTGAATGCGCATCCCGAACTGGCACTTGGTGCCCCTTCAAACCTATGGCTGCGCGAGTCTCTGGATGAATGCGCATGGTTGATGGAGCAGCCGGCACCAAAGACACCCTGCCTGACATTTCTGGGCAGCCACGAGCAAATCGTGGATCGCAAGGCCATACGGGCGCGCATGGCCAATTGGCCGAATGGGACATTGATCGAAATCCCGGGCGGTGAACACGAAGTGTTGATGGAAGCACCCGACGTTCGGGGGCCGGTTCTGGACCAGCTTGCCAGGCATTTCCTGACTAACCAGTCCAACGGGGCATCCAAGCTGGTTTCCTCGTAAACCCTTTCACCTTTGGGATTGGCCGCTTGTGATCCGGGCGCGCCAGCCCTAGATGTTTGCAAAAGCAGTCTACAATAAGGTGATCCATGCGCGACCTTCCCTTTCCCGTCCGTGACGCAAACGCAATGGGCGGTGCCGACAATCTGGGTAATCTTCCCGAGTGGGATCTGAGCGATCTCTACGCGTCGGAAGACGCACCTGAATTGGGGCGCGATCTGGACTGGCTGGAAGGCGAATGTGCCGCCTTTGCCGCTGATTACGAAGGCAAGCTGGCAGAGCTGGATGCTGCTTCCCTTCTGACCTGCGTACTGCGCAATGAAAAGATCAACTCCATCGCAGGTCGGATCATGTCCTTTGCCGGTCTGCGCTATTACCAGCTGACCACCGACGCGGAACGGACCAAATTCCTGTCGGACATGCAGGAAAAGATCACCGTCTTCACCACTCCGCTGGTGTTCTTCACGCTCGAGATCAACCGCATTGATGACGATGTGCTGAAAGCGCATTTTGACGCCAATACAGATCTTGCCCGATACGAACCCGTGTTCCGCCGCATCCGAGCGATGAAGCCCTATCAACTGTCTGATGAACTTGAGAAGTTCCTGCACGATTTGGGCGTTGTCGGCGACGCGTGGGAGCGTTTGTTTGACGAGACTATTGCCGGTTTGACGTTCAATGTCGGCGGTGATGAGCTGAACATCGAGGGTACCCTCAACCTGCTGACCGAACAGGATCGCTCGAAACGCGAGGCTGCGGCGCGCGAATTGGCTTCGGTCTTTCAGGAGAACGTCAAAACCTTTGCCCGTGTTCACAACACGCAGGCCAAAGAGAAGGAAATCGTTGATCGCTGGCGTAATATGCCAACCGCTCAAACCGGGCGCCACCTGTCGAACGACGTCGAACCCGAAGTGGTCGAAGCCCTGCGCGAGGCCGTCGTGGCCGCCTACCCCAAGTTGAGCCATCGTTACTATGAGCTGAAGCGCAAATGGCTGGGTCTGGACGTCATGCAGGTTTGGGACCGCAACGCGCCACTGCCGATGGAAGACACACGCATCGTCAATTGGGATGAAGCTGAAAAGACGGTAATGGACGCGTATAATGCGTTCGATCTCCGGATGGGTGAAATCGCGGCACCCTTCTTTTCAAAAGGCTGGATCGACGCTGCGGTGAAGCCCGGCAAGGCTCCGGGTGCTTTTGCCCACCCGACTGTTACTGATGTCCATCCTTATGTGATGCTCAACTATCTGGGCAAACCGCGCGATGTGATGACCCTGGCGCATGAGCTGGGCCACGGCGTGCATCAGGTTCTGGCGGCTGATCAGGGTGAGATGTTGTCGTCAACGCCGCTTACGCTGGCCGAAACGGCCTCTGTCTTTGGTGAGATGCTGACCTTCCGCAAGATGCTGGACAAGGCCGAAACCCCCGAACAGCGCAAAGTGCTGCTGGCAGGCAAGGTCGAGGATATGATCAACACGGTGGTCCGCCAGATCGCCTTCTACGACTTCGAGTGCAAGCTGCACGCCGCCCGTCGCGAAGGCGAGTTGACGCCGGATGACATCAACGCTCTGTGGATGAGCGTTCAGGCCGAGAGCCTTGGCCCCGCATTTGAATTCATGGACGGGTACGAGACCTTCTGGGCCTATATCCCACACTTCGTACACTCGCCTTTCTACGTCTATGCCTATGCCTTTGGCGATGGCCTCGTGAACGCGCTCTATTCGGTTTACGAAAGCGGCGCGGACGGGTTCGAGGATAAGTACTTTGAGATGCTGCGCGCGGGTGGTTCCAAGCACCACAAGGAATTGCTGGCCCCGTTCGGTCTGGACGCCAGCGATCCGAAGTTCTGGGACAAAGGCCTGTCGATGATCTCGGGCTTTATTGATGAGTTGGAGGCGATGGAGGGCTGATTACTTTTTATTTTTGGTCGTCAGGAACACGGCGGCCACGATCAACACGCCCCCTACGGCCGCAGTCGGTGTGATTGCGGCCCCCAGAAACAGTGCAGAATTGATGAAGGTGAACACCACCGAGACGGCGAACAATAAGGTCGCCGTCAGGGTCGATACACGTGCGGCGGCCTCGTACCACAGGTAATAGGCCAGCGCGGTTGGCAATACGCCCAGCAAGGTCAGGAACACCACGTCGTTGACCGTCGCCACTTGCAGCGAAAAGGCAGCTACTGGAAACAAAAGCACGCCCGCACACAGAAAAATGCCAAACAGAAAGTTGAGACGCTCTCCGGTCGCTTGTGAACTGCGCATCGCTCGACTGCTTGAAATCAGAAACACCGCCCAGCTTAGCCCTGCACCAATCTCAAGAAGGTCACCAAACAGGGCTTCCCCACCACCAGCAAAGTCCTGGTAAACCGTCAGAGAAACGCCAAGAATTGCCAAGGCCGTCGCCAGAACGTCAGTGCGTGTTACTGGTGAATCAGCAAAGAAATACAAGAAAACAAGAACGAAGAAGGGTGCGGTATTCTCTAAAACCATCGCATTCGCTGCGCCGGTGTGTTCAAGGCCAATATGGAAGAGAATATAGTTGATGACCGTCGACAGAACTGCCAGCCGAAAGTTCCAATCCCCCGGCGTTAGCCTGACCGGAACGCGCAGAACGCGCAATATGCAATAGATGCTAAGTGCAGCAATGAACAGACGGGTTACTGCGATCTGCATACCGCCCAGATCACTCGTGAGGTAGCGCACAATCACACTGTGCGTTCCCCAAAGGAACGCCGCCAGCCCGCCCAGAACCAGACCGTTTTGCATCAGTTTGGTACCGGGCATTTTCTCTCAGCTCCCGCTTACTTCAACTGACTGTCCTTCGACCCCCGCCGATTGACGCCGCCACGCGCCTTGAACGCGCCATCGCGCTCTTGCTGGCACTCCAGGCAGAGCTTCACTCCCGGCAAGGCACTCCGCCGCTTTTCCGGGATAGGTTCTTCACATTCAGCGCAATGGGTCAGACTTTCGCCAACGGGCCGCTTTTGCGCCTGCATCCGTGCCAGCTCATCTGAAATTGACGCCTCGATCTGTTCGCTTACAGCGCCGTCGCGCGCCCAACCTCCGGCCATCGGTCATCTCCTGAAACTGTGACACTCAGGATAGCTGAGCCGTTGGGCGCAAAGCAAGTTACAGCGAAACCGCGCCTTCGAACACACGATCAATCACTTCTTGCGTCCCACGAGAGAACTCCAACGGACAGGGATATTCCACCCCTTCCCGGATTGATCGGCAGAAGGCCTCGACCTGCAGTTTGTAATGATCAGCCCCTGGGAACCGGGTGACCTGAACTTCCAGTCCCGGGCGGTGCAACTCGACCCGGGCCTCGCCAAAGACACGCGCATTGAACGGGGTTGTCAACCGGATCAAACCGGCTTCGCCATGAAACACCATCTCTTGATGGGGGTGCATCCGAATGGACACATAGCTGGAATAGGTAAAACCGGGAAATTGTGCACGGATTTCGGTGAAGATGTCGATATCGTCCTGCCAACGGATCGCTGACTGCACTGACACAGGCTCTTGCCCGGTTGCAAAGCGTGCTCCGCCGATCACATATACGCCGATATCGCGCAATCCACCGCCGCCCGTTTCTGCACGGTTGCGAATGTTCTGGATATCAGAACGATTGTCGAAACTGAACGCGCCGGTCACATGCACCAAATTTCCGATGGCACCATCAGCGATCAGTTTCCGCGCGAATTGCCATTGGGGGTGATGCACAATCATATAGGCCTCGGCAGCAAGCAGGCCGCTTTTATCCCGCTTTTGGATCAATGCGTCGAACTCATCCGCCTTCATGGTCACAGGTTTTTCGCACAAGACATGCTTGCCTGCGTCCAGCGCCTTGAGGCTCCATTCCACATGCATATGGTTCGGCAGTGGTATGTAGACCGCGTCGATCCCAGGATCGTTCAACAAAGCATCGTAGCTCTCAAACACCTGCAAATCCGGGCAAAAGGACAAAAACGGATCTGCTTTTGCTGCATCAGACGTTGCCAACGCAGACAAACGCGCCCCATTAGCAGCATGTATCGCAGGGGCCATATACTCGCGCGCAAACTTAGCAGCACCCAAAACGCCAAATTGAACCGGTTTATGCATTGCGCCCTCCGTAGCCGCCTGTTCTCAAATGGTGCGCTTCCCAAGGGTTCCCGAGGGCTCGACCTGACACAATGTCATTGAAGTAAAGCTTGCCTTTCTCGTAGCATACCTTCCGACCTTCAGCCACTTTTTAGGGTCTCAGGATCGGTTGCTGCCAACATGAGCAAAAAACGCCCCCTGATTTTCAGAGGGCGTTTCTACTTAGCATAAACGCGAACGATCATCCCGTTGCGCCAGTGGAAAGGTGAAACAGTCAGCTGACGCCCAGCATGCCTTTTTCCCGCGCCAAATCCCGCATTTTCTTTTGCAGTTTCTCAAACGCACGCACTTCGATTTGGCGAATACGCTCGCGGCTGACATTGTATTGTGTACTGAGATCTTCCAACGTCACTGCTTGGTCCAGCAATCTGCGTTGGGTCAGGATGTCCTTTTCCCGATCATTCAGCACGTCCAAGGCGGCGGACAGCAATTCCCGGCGCGCTTCCAGCTCATCACGCGCTTCATAGTCGCCAGCCTGATCAGCATCTTCATCCTCAAGCCAGTCCTGCCATTGCATCGTGCCTTCGCCTTCAGAGCCGACCGTGGCGTTCAGCGACGCATCGCCACCGGACATCCGGCGGTTCATGCTGATCACTTCTTCTTCGGTCACGCCCAAATCATTGGCGATCTGCTTGACGTTTTCCGGGCGCAGGTCACCCTCTTCCAACGCACCGATGCGGGCCTTGGCCTTGCGCAGGTTGAAGAACAGCTTTTTCTGCGCCGAGGTGGTGCCCAGCTTCACCAGAGACCAGGACCGCAGGATGTATTCCTGGATCGAGGCGCGAATCCACCACATGGCATAGGTCGCCAGACGGAAACCTTTTTCGGGGTCAAACCGTTTGACCGCCTGCATCAGGCCCACGTTGGCCTCGGAAATCACCTCGGCTTGCGGCAGGCCATAGCCGCGATAACCCATCGCGATTTTGGCTGCCAGACGCAGGTGAGACGTCACCATTTTGTGCGCGGATTCAGTGTCCTGCTCTTCGACCCAACGTTTGGCCAGCATGTATTCTTCTTCCGGCTCCAGCAAAGGAAACTTGCGAATTTCCTGCATATAGCGATTCAGGCCGCCCTCAGGCGTCGGTGCGGGGAGATTTGCGTAGTTTGCCATTATGATGTCCCTCCGACAAATGTTTAAGTCTTTAACATAGGATATGGGTAAGGAACTCTTCCCATTCAAGAGGTGCTGCTAACAGTCTGGAATTAATCTTACGTTAAGGAAAGATAAAAAGCCCTTATTCACAGGACTTTGCTTATTATGACAGCGGTTTGCGCAAACCTTCAATTAGGTTTTGCATATCTTGCGGCAAATCGGCCTCAAATCGCAGGATTTCACCGGTGACCGGGTGCTCAAATCCCAGAACAGCGGCATGAAGCGCCTGACGGGGAAAATCCCGCACAGAATCGGCAGCAGCACCGGAAAAAGCCCTGGCAGACAGTTTTCGCTTGCCGCCGTAAACCGGGTCGCCCACCAGCCCGTGCCCGGCATGGGCCATGTGCACCCGGATCTGATGCGTTCGACCGGTTTCGAGCCAGCACTCGATCAGGGCAAGACCTGCAGGAGTTCCAAATGTCTCGACCACACGCGCTCGTGTCACGGCATGGCGCCCGCCGTGGAACAGAACCGCCTGTCTCTGACGGTCGGTCTTGTGCCGCGCAAGTTGCGTTGTTACGCGCATGATATTGCCGGGTTCAAAACTAATCCCTTTGACACCGCGCAAACGGGGATCATTGGCATCGGGTGCACCGTAACACACCGCGCGGTAATAGCGTTCGACGCTATGCGCCGCAAACTGCTCGGCCAGACCGTGATGCGCCGCGTCTGACTTTGCGACCACCAGAAGGCCACTGGTTTCCTTGTCGATACGATGCACGATACCGGGGCGTTTCACCCCACCGACGCCAGACAGATCGTCCCCGCAATGGTGCAGCAATGCGTTCACCAGTGTGCCGCTGGGAGATCCCGGCGCGGGGTGCACGACCATACCTGCGGGCTTGTTGACGACGATCACGTCTGCATCTTCGAAGACGACCTCAAGCGGGATGTCTTCCGGGCCGATATGGCTGTCCTCGGCCTCGGCCACGACAATCGTGACCCGCGCCCCTTCGGTCACCTTGGCTTTGGGATCGCGCACCTCAGCTCCGTTGATCTGAACCGCGCCCTCGTCGATCAGACGCGCCAGTCGCGTACGCGACAGGTTTTCCCCGTCTGGCACATCCCGGGAAAGCGCCTTATCAAGACGAGGTGGCGGATCGGCCGCAATCTGAAACTCAATCTGGCGGGTGCCCATGACTGTCCCTTCCGAACCTCAAGAACCGCAGGAAACACCGCAGCTGCGATTGCTGCGGCGGATGGTCATGCTGTTGACCGCGGTGATGATTGGCGGGGTTCTAGTGACATTCGCGCTGATTGTCATCCGCCTATCGGACCGCACCCCGACCCTGCCGGGTCAGATCGAATTGCCCGACGGTGCAAAGGCACAGGCTCTGACAATCGGGTCCAACTGGTATGCGGTTGTCACCGATGATAATCGCGTCCTGATCTTTGACAAGACGACCGGAAAACTGCGTCAGGAAATCGCGGTCGAATAACCGTTCGGGCCGCGCCGCGCCTCAACCGGAAAACAGCCGCGTTCCAGTCCACGCATGACCCAATCGCCGATCCAGTGCTTCCGAACGAATCTTGAGCTTGCCTGAAATCGGAGACAGCGAGATGTCACGCAAACAAATCCTGTCGCTGATCGAAAACAGATCCACACGCGCGAATTCGAGGCCCTGCCCCAAGGTTTCAGCAATCCGGATCATGTCGTCAAAGCGCTCAGGCCGGGGTTCAACAGCGCTGCTGGTTGGCAAAGACAACTCATCGGCAACATATTTGTAATCGCGGTCATGGAGGATTTGAATGCGTCCTCGTCCCCGGTCCCGGTCGACCTGAACCAGTTGAACCTGCCCGGCGATTACCCAAAACTGCCAGTCATCGATTTGTCGATCCCCGGCGGCCAAATCTTGTTCGATGTAATACAGGGGCTGTTTTGTGACGCGCCACCATTCACCGGTCCAGAAACCTTCGGGCGTCTTGGTCTTGTGCCATGCAGCCAGATTCTGGTGGGCATCATCGCGCTGCGTGTCGCTCAGCGGAAAGGACAAGGCCAGCATATGCCCATGACCCATTGTGCCCTTTAACCAGTATTGGCCAGGCTCTAAGTCGAGTGTTTCCGGAAATTCCGGGGCTTGCGTCTCCCACACACGCTCGGGGCAAGTGAGCAGCTCGGAAACGGTTGCCAAGCTTTTGTTCCCGTCGGCGATCAATGTATCAGGCACTTCGCCGAACAGCTTCATAACCAACAGCTTTTCGGTAAATGTCTTTGGGTCGCGAAGGTCGGGTAAAAAGCGATGACTATCCGCATAGTTATACAGAGATAACCCAAGCGCATTCAGCCGCGCCGGATCATTGCCATAATGATCCCAACCGCGCAAGAAACCGGCGCGTGGCGGATTGTTCACACCATACAGATTGTCAGTTGTGATGGCGTCCAAATCATCCTGTGCCGCCTTGAGATAATCTTCTCGGTCGGAAAGCAGGGCAACGGACATTACACCGCCCGTAGCGTCTCGGATTTCTTCTGTAGATGCTCGCAATGTGGGAAGATTTGCCGGAAATTCGACCGGTTTGAGGCCCCTTCTTCCGTGAAGTGGTAGTGGCGCGTCGCCGGGGCGAACGCCCAGGTTCCTCAGGCGTCGGTCCAGGAAGGAATGCCGCTTGATACCGTTTGCAATCCACCACCGCATCCGACGCCCCCATAGATGTACGGCAAGCGTATCCTCTTTGATATACGCGTTCCTGAACTCTCGGACATGGATATCATTGGCCTGCCCCGCCCGCCTGAAAGGCAACGGATAAAAGACAGAAACTGGGCTGGCATGTTTCAGTTCGTCATAGTGGCGAAGGTACCATGTCATGACACCGGGACCATAAACGCTGTGTTGCTGATCCGATGCGTGCGGCAATTCACCGGCGCGTTTCAGGCGCTCCAGCTCTTCCCGCTCATCACCTTCGACCCATGGGCGGATCGGGTACGGATCGTGGCAGTATTCCGAGTACGCGTTTAACGTTGGACTATCGGAAGGTAGCCGCATAACCGCATTACAGATCGTATCACGATTGAAATACCCGAAGATGTGATCTGCTTTTGGAATGGGGGCCAGTGCCAACACATCCGTGTCACACCAAAGGAAGTCCGTTTTCTTCATCAAGTGCAATCTGAAGATATCAGACTGCGGCACCGGCGTTTTGAACTGGTTGTTCATAATGAACTTTTCCGGCTCATGAATTTCGTTTGCCGAAACCAGTTCGATGCCGGAAGGTACGTTTTCGACCTGCCCATAGTGGAAAAGAACCACGTTGTGACCATTTTCAATGAAGGACAACATGCACACCTGTTCCAAAAAGCTCAGGTGCCCTTCCATCCAGAGCATTCCAATCGTCGGCAGAGAGCTATCGGCAGCCATTAAGTTCATTCTCCGCGCGGTTCGAGTCAGGATTCAGGCTGATTTTCACCAGAAGTCGGCGTCGTATCCGCCGACAGCCGCTCCCGCATCTGGCGGTCACGTGTAACAAAGTCCACAGCCGGTTTCTCCAGCAGCGTCTCGTACAACTCGCGGTATTCAGGCAGGTTCAGCAGATCGTTAATCAGTGCTTTATGCCAGCGGAACGCTCTTCTATGTAACCGTCGAAGCTTATCGTCAGCGCGAAACTCGTCCAACACCGCATCGACTTCGTCCTTGTACCGCAGGATGGTTTCATCCTTGGCACCACCACGGTTCCAGCGGTCCCAATAATCAGTCCCCAGCGTCTGCGATGAGTGATTTGCCCGACCGCGGCTGCGTTTGGCCAGATAGGCCTGGGTCGATCTTACGGCATAGTGGTTGATCTGCGCGACTTCCAAGCCAAAAGGCGGCGAGACATGGTTGCCGAAAGGCGCAGGTTCTGTGGCGTGCCCTCCTGGTACAGACCGGAACACTCCAGCCTGAAGTTCAGGCCGGGGATGCGGGTTGTGCAACCCGTACCGCAGATAAAACTCGCCCTGCCGGAACAGGGATTTGACAAACCGTCGCCCTGCCCCTCCCTGTTCGAAGTCCAGCTCACAATCCCAGAATTGCCGCGTCACGAGCGTATCGCGCATCACATGCCGACCACTGTTTGAAAAAATCTTCCACGGAATCGAGATGACATCGACGCCCGGCGTCGCCTCGATCAGATCGTCAACTTTGTGGTTTCCAACGTGAATGTTCAGGAATTCATCCGCATCACAGACATAAATCCACTTCGCCTCTTTCACGACCGGCAGGCGTCGCGCTTGCCTTAGTGCAGATCGGTGAATTCCTCCCGTTCCAACTCGGTTCCTGTGAAACTCCACATGGCCCAAATCCTGCAAACGTCGAAGAATCTGGTTTGTGCCGTCCGTACAGTCATTGGTGTAGACAATGATCCTGTCAAACCCCAGCACCTTGTGGTGCGCCACCCATTCCAGAATATAGGGGCCTTCGTTCTTCATCGCAGTGATGAGGACTTTTTCAGGCTTTTCCATCGCTGCCACTTATCCCCGCTGCCTAGTCGTCCTGACCTTTGCTGTCATCTTGCGGGACAATCTTTTCTATGGCGATCTGCGCGCCTGCTATCGCGCGGATGCGCAATTCCCGAGGGTGCTGGCCCAGAAACTCGTTGACCGCGCGGATCACCCCGTCGCCCCACCAGCCGCGGCGGTGGTAGTCGTCGAATGCCATGATCCCACCCGATTTGATCTTGGGAAACAGGGCAGCCAGATCGGCAGTCACGCCTTCATACGAGTGGTCCCCGTCGACATATGCAAACGAGATGCTTTCATCGTCAAAAAGTTCCAGTGCAGGCACCGAAAAATCCCGGATAATGCCAACCTTGCCTTCTTCAATCTCGCTCTCGAACGTCTTTACGACTTTCTGAAAGATGGCTTCCATCTTTTCGTCTTCGGTCCGGCCGACAAACGCGGTTGTGTGCGATTCCTCACCAATGTGTTTCCACGGGTCGATCAGAAATAGCTGACTGGGCTCAATCAGTTTCAGGATGGTCGGAGAGAACTCGCCCTGCCAGACACCGATCTCAACGGCCACGCCCCCCTTTGGCAGGCGTGAAAGGAACGTGCGACGGATTGCTTCTTTGCTGTTCTTGCGCTTGGTCGCCTTGTCAGCCTTCGGTTTCTTCTGGTTGCCGGGCGCAACACCGATAACCTTGGGTTCGTTTGACATCTCGACCTCACTTGCAGACGGGCATTCAACTCATACACAACCCGTTTTGTTTGTTGAGCCATGGCTACCATGCCGTCGCATCAAGAACCAGAAGCTATGTGTCCTTTTTGTCAAGTGGCGGCAACTTGTCGATGCCAAGCCACGGTGGCTGCAAGCTGGTTATTCTGTACCGCGCCGCATTGCGCCCCAGAAAACTGTTAATCGCTGCATTCATGCCAGAATACGACCCGCCTCCGTGACGGCGATAGGATGTGAACGCTATACTCCCCCCGGGCGCAAGAACCCGGTCGATCCGACGCAACAGCTGGTTCATTACCTTTTCGGCCCGAACCCCACGAATGATAACGACTCCAACGCTTTCATCTTCAAACAGCTTCAGCATCAAAGGGGGCAGCGCCCTATAGACCCTGAGACGCCCGGAAAGGATCGGATCTCGGAAGTATTCGAGAAAGGCATAGAACGCCCGATCAAGTGCCTGAAGGTCTGGATCCTGTACTTCGTCTGCGCAGGCGAAACTGTCCCAGGACAATCCCCAAGGCGCAATGACGGTCAATTGAGACACGGTTTCAAGCGCCAGAATTTCTTCGACAATTTCAACCTCGACCTGCCCTATCAGAATCCATGCTCTTTTACCGCTGATAGATTTAAGAAAACTGCGGCGCTGCTCCTGTGTTCGCTCAATCTCGGGAGAAACACGCGGCAAAACTCCAATATCTCTTGGATCAAATGGCAAAGACAGGAGTTTTAGCTCTGCAATTCCATCCCGCTGCGCTCTGGCCTCGACAGGTTCCAAAGTCGTTTCCAATGAATCCAAACGAACAAACCAGGGGTACGCGTTAGCTTTTGAATTTTGCGCCTTCGCCATGTGTCCCAGCCGGTTCCATTTGGCTTTATGGGCAAATGAAACGTCGGCTTCTGAATACGTTTCGGCATTGGGTAAACTTGGAGATTTTGCGGCGAACAGAATGCTGGCCTCTTCAATAATACCTAAATCCAGTGCTTTCAAATATTGCCCACCCCGAAAATCCTTGTTTCGACTAACGAACTTTCGGGCCGCATCAGTGTTTCGCAGAACAGCAATTCGATCTTTATGAAAATTCACCGTAGCATGATGCAAACTTTCCATCACCGGATCCGCTCGCAATCGGTCATAGACCGCCCGCAATCGCTGCACTTTGCCAACTATCGAAGTTTCCTCAACAACGTTATGGCAATGCAGATTCCAATAAGATTGACCGGATGCCTCCATCTTCGGATGAAAGGCCGTGGTATTCACATCTCCCCGCAACCTTTTCATCAGATAACTGTCAATCGACCTGACAGCATAATGGTTCATTCGAAACAGCTTTTGTCCGAATCCCGCACCGGTCATGGAAAACCCCCATCCGCGCCGCCGCATCGCCGGTGGCAACAGGTCCCCATCTCCGTCCACCCACACAAAACGATCCGCTTTTCCACGAACAGGTCCGCGGGGTCGGTGGGTGTCAATCGCGTGATAAGACCCATTGTTTCGATATAGCGACTTGAGTGCACGCAAGTTCTGCGGGAGCACGGCCCCCAATTCTCCCGCTCGTGTGAATTGTTCCGTCACGAAACGATCTTCAAATTCCACGACGCCATTATGTCCGAACAACTGCCACAGGGCGACAAACCCGTCGGCATGAGGCAACGTACGAAACAGATCGTCCAATGTCCCATCGCCGACGCGGATGTCCAAGAACTCATCCACATCGCAGACTAGTATCCATTCGGCCTCTTTGCACCATGGGTGCTCCATAGCGTTCGCATATGCCGACGCCTGAGGCCCCAATTCCCATGGACCGGGATTGTCGATATGCGCCAGAAAACCCAGCTCTTCGCATCGCCTTAGGATTGCGTCCGTGCCATCGGAACAATCGTTCGAATTGACGATAAAGTGTGTGAAGCCGATCGAAAGGTAGTATGCAACCCACTCCAGGATGAACGGCCCCTCGTCTTTCATCGTGGATATGACAAGTCTCATCGCATCTCCCCGCAACCATGGCCCGCAAACTCAGGATCTTGGGAAAAAACGCATCACTGCAGACTTATAGCGCGCATCCCGGCACGCGGCTTTGTTACGAGCCACTAAATAGCAATGCAAGGGATAGGTAAGAATAACCAGTCAAAGGTCACCTCATCCATCTTCCACCGGCGTCCTTTGTGCTCTCGCGCGAGTTCACAGATGGGATGTGAAGGATGGATTTTTTCGCTTGGGCCAAGACATCGGCCCAGAGCAGCGGGTTGGCGTTGGCACGATCCTCGACCTCCACGTCCATCGCCCGGGAGTTTTCCGAAATGACTTCATGCGTGTTCGAGCTATCCCGCGCTGATATCTGATCGATCGTCGCGGTGAACAGGTTATCGCCGTTGAAGATGTCTGTATTCTCAGCAACGAAGCAGAAGATCGGCCGCGCCATGAAGTGGGTCATGTCATAGCGGCGCTCTCTCGTTCCCCAATCTGGGTTCTTTTGCAGCAAGGTCACCTAGAGCTTGTTGAAACGCGAGGTGGCCCTGACACCGGAGGTGTTCTCACCAATTTGCTGAACGGCGGTGATGCCCGCCAGCGGGAGAAAAAACCCGAACTTATCGGGGAACTCCTTATAAGAGCAGTTAGCGGTTTCACCAGAGTTCAGGTCCTCGGCTTCGGGAGTTTCCCCATCCGTCGCGAGGATTAACTTTACGCGGTGACGCTTGTTCTGAAACGCGGGGCTTTCGGGAAGCGAGGATACCTGAAAGCGTCTTCGGCGGCCTCCGTCACGGGTTGGGCGCTTGGTTCTTTGACAACATCACGTAGAACGTGTGAAACTTTAATCTTGGCCTGCGTGTGTTCTGCCGAAACCACCAAACTCAAGATAGTGCCTGCGCTTGCGCTCTGCGTTGTTCGCGATCCTTGGGTTTCGGTGAGTATGGTGGCCTCGATCCGTTTCATTGCCGCATCAATTCCGGCAAGCCTTCTGGCCTTGCGTGCATGGGCAGATACATCAAGTCGATATCCACGGAGAGGCGCGGCAGATTGCGAACAAACAGGTTGATTGGCGGCATCCAATCCACGCAGGGTTCGTCAGGATCTTATACGGGCAGGAACGCCCTTTGATCGATGGGTGCAGGGAGAGCGAAGTCTCCAGCGAGTGTTTGACCGGCGATACGGTCTACTGGCTCTGGAATGGGTTCAATACCCTGGACGAGCCACCGCCGAAGGGATGCAACGGGAACGCGCAGCGGGATCCCTTGCTTAGATAGTGTTGAAGTACAACACACATCTTGCGGATTAAATAAGGGGGGAGACTTGGCGCAGTGCAACAGAATTTATGCTACATTGTCGGGGTATTTGTAGAAGGTATTTTGACCGATGGCGAAGGGAATTGCATTCGTGGCTCTAATAGCCGTCCTATTGCCTGTTCAACTGCGGGCCGAGGACAGTTTTACCGGCACATGGCAACCCTTCAGCAAGGCTGCATTTTTTTGGGGTGCATTGACCATTCAAACCGACCGGCTGACCTATGCGGAAGGAATGAAGGCTGAGCTTGATCCGGTGCGTAAAGGGGGGAGCGTCTTCAGGCTCGTCAATCCAGAAGGTGAAGCGTTCAAGGATTGCGGCGTTGATCCGGTGACTTATGTGGGTTTTCGCGTGTTGAGTGACGGCCATCTGGCTGTGCTGCACTACAGGGGAGACGCACCGCCGAATGAACCGACCGGTAACGACCCGATGGCAGTAATCCAGAACGGGGCGTGTTCGGTTAGTTTCTACGAAAGGTGAGCGGAACCTTCGGCAAGATCTTCACGTCCGGCATGCGAACGAAAAAAGGCGCTGACCTGCCAGGTCACGTCCTTCGTGGTTGACAGGTAGTGCGTTGCTACTTGGTTTCGGGTTTGAACGTCGCTGGCAGGATCACCAGACGACCAGTGGCTGCATTAGGCTTCAAAAACGTTCAGAATTTAAGGAGTACCGAAGCCATGTTCACAAGGCATGCAAGTGCCGCCGTTCTGACGTTCGCAGGGAGTGCTGCAACAGCCGCTGATGTCGTCGAAATTCGGCACGCAGCGTTCAAGCAAAGTTCAAATCACGCTGCGCACTACTGGTACATAGCACGCGACGAGGTGCCGGAGGCTAATTTTGATACGAGCAAGTACTCATTTGCCCGTGCGCCCGCGACTGTACGTGATTCCGGTGCACTAATCATGACAACCGCGGACAACACGATCTGTTAGACGAGCGCGGAATGTGTTGAGGAAACCAAGGAATCCTTGGCGGAAATGTGCAGGAGTCCTGACGATCTTAGCATCAACCCTCAATAGGGCCTTATTGAACTCTGTTCTGTGCGGCGCAGGTGATGTGGTCTTTAAAGTCTCTCTTTTCCCGTTTCATTTGTAGGACTCCGCGATAAACTGGTAGTCGAGCCAGACAGGAAAGGTTTCGTCACCTTCCCACGCAAGATATTCCGATGTGATCTGATCCACTCTGCCCGCGCCGCCGGATGCAGCAGCGTTCGCGACCTCCTGCTCGAATTGCGGCAGTGCCCCTTCCAGAATTTTTGAGCGCTTGTCTGAAAACTTCTTCATCGCGGAATCAAAAGCAATTTGTTCCTGATATGGCCCGAACAGGCGTTTGAATTCTTCAAGCCAATCGAGGCTGGCACTCAAGCCATCTGGCCCAGATGGTAGCGCATTCAAGGAAGACAGTTGCCTGGAAAGCAAGGCATCAAGAATGAACTGCCGTTTTTGGGCGATCGTTTCCTCGAACGGCGCGGCAACGCGCTCAGTCAAAAGAGCCGTCGTTTTCTGAATTTCGGCAGCCAGCTCTTCAAACGCAGTCAACGCGGATACCTCACTGGGAAGCTCTTCCAATTCGGCAAACGCAGCGGAAAGCAGAGACGTAGCGAATTGTGATTGTTCCTCCTCCACGCGGGCCTTGAGGTCTGCCTTTCGGCGGTCGTCAAGATACCGCTGATATTCCTGTTTTCCTTCGGCCATGTCGGTCAGGGCTGCCAATTTTGCGGCGGGATCATTCAGTCGGTCAACGTCCTCAAGCGCGGTTTCCATATCTATTAAAGACAACGAAACCAGATGGTCAGAGAGCAAACGTTCGGTCTCGTCGACCTCGCTTGGCCAAAGCTGGTCGCGGTTATTTTTCATGAACGTGGAAACGCCCCGCACCAGCGGCGCGGCCTCTGCCACAGTCGGTGCCTTGATTGCAGTCTCAACTTTTTCTCCGAGTTGATGCCGCGTTTGCCTGATCTGCTGAATAGCATTAAAAATCGCAGGCAAACCAAAACTGGTCAAAGGTCGCTCCATTGTACCCATTAATCCGCGATCCAGCGTTGAGAACTTGTAGTAGTCGTCACGATAGAACGGGTCGTTGCCGCACACCCTTGCCATTTCGGTCCTGATGTTGCGGCGCTGATCTTGCGGCATCGCATCGAAAGGCTGGCCGAAGACAGGTACAAAATCATCGTCGGCAAACAACAGCACGAGCTTTGGGTAGATCACGTCTGTGACCGTGTTTACCATCGACAGGTCGGGAAATTCCCGCTCAAACTTGCGCGGCAACTCCAGCGCGGCTTCGCATCTGTCCTGCGGGCGCTGTTGGGCAAAAAAAACGCCGCCATTTCCGGCTGTGGCGGTCGGAATTCGAGTTGGCGAAGTGACCGTAACACGGCTCAACTCGATATCACCACATCCGGTGTCGGCGATTGATAGCTGCAATGTGCCAGCATCGTCACCAACCGCCAATTCGAACGACTCTGGCATTCTGTTACCGACACCGGTGAATCGAGCGTTCTCTATGACGCCCTGGTACTTTCCGGTTTCCACGGTGGGGCGCGCCAAGACACCAACCGAAACTACTCCGCGCATTATCGCTTGAGGACCAAAAATATCCAACCTTCCGCCAATTCTGTCGGATTGCACACGTTCGATATTCAGGGCGATCGAGGTGTCACCGTCTTTGCATATTGCTTGGCCTTCCCAAAGCCCGTCCAGTCCGGTCATTAGCGAGGCTATGCTATCTTGTTCGGATACTTCTGCACCCGGCCTCTGAAAAGCGGCATACGAGCATCGCTGCGTTCTACCCGTGAGAGAATCGGTTGACGGGTCATATTTGAGTGTGAAGCCAGGGAGTTGCCAGTTGACCTGTGTACGTCCGCCATCACGCGTTTGCCCGAAGGTGCGAAGAGCTGCGAAACTATATTGCTGACTAGCCGCATCCCAGTTGCCATACAAAAATGTTCGGCCGGAATACGCCTGCCCTGACGAACCATGCGGGAACTGCTGAAACTCAATATCCATAAACAGGTTGCCCTCATGGGCAGTTACCAGAGTCAGTTCAGCTTCTGACTCACCTGACTGGCACGCTTCGATTCGACCGGTCCAGCTTCCTTCAAACGCAGGATTGGGCAAAAAAACCTGATCGCGTTGGAACTGAATATCCGTGCATTTGCCAAAATTAACCGACATTAAGTTCGAGGAAACCGGCTTGATAAAAAACTTCGAGGTTCCCCGGATCAATCGCTTAAATTCATACTCGTAGTGTATGGCATTTGATCCGTCTGCCGCCCCACCTCGCATTATAGCAAATGTGGGTTGCGGCTTTGATGTCTGCTCCATCGGTGCTAACTGAAAGAAAGCACGTGGGCCATGTGCATCCATTGTAAGAAGTCGTGCCGCGTAGAGTTTCGGTTTATTGCCTTGGATCCGGCAAGAGAACTGCGCACTCCAGACACCGTTCGGCACACCGTTTGTCGGTATGTCTGCCGTGTCGCCACCAGAGGCGTTGAAGTTGAAGAGCGGAATTTGAGCCGGTTGTGTTTGAGGTGCAGACTGAGCTTGTTGCGAGGGTCGTATCGGCTGGACCCGTCCTGACATGACATTCAAATCGTTGATCCGTTGCTGCATAACTGCCTGTAAACAGGCAGTATTTGCACCGCACGCGTCACGCTGAACTAGCCATACTCTCTGGGTGGCCAGCAACGACTGTTTGCCCGCCTGGTCTAAGCGGACTTGAACATTGGAATAGGCTTGCGAAAGAGCCACATCCAACTGAGCCAAAACCCCTGATGAACAGATGGTGTGCTCGGTCGCTGTCGTCGCTTTCCCGCAGTCAAAACTCGGTTGAGCGAGCGCCGAAAACGGTAGAAATATCTGGGCGCAGGCCAAGAGCGACATCGATCGTATCATTGAGACACTGAAAATCTTAATAAACATCACAAACAGACTTTCTAAGTTCGGCAAGCGCGTAGCTTCTCGGACAAGCCGTCATAACCCCGCGCCAGCGATATGACCGCCTTGAAATCGCCGGAGACGGTCTTCCACTCACCTTCTGAAATACCCTGCTGATCGAGCGCACTGATCATGCAGCCGCAAAGCGCGTCTTTTTTCCATTGTGCGACGCAACTGGCCTTTGCGTCCGAGCGCAAAGCGAGCTGGCGCGCTATTTCGGCCTGCTCCTGCTCTTGCGCTTTTTGCCGTTCGCGGCGTGCGGCTTCTTCGGGCGAAGGAATCCCTTCGCGCCCGAATGCATAGGCACGAATATTGGCGTAAATACGCTTGGCCACTTCGCTTTGACATCCGTGAAGAGAAATCAGACGAGCCCCGTCGATGCCGCCACTATCCGCGAGTGCAGATAGGTTGTGTTGCGTTTCCATCCACGAACCCACGCCGCCCTGATGAAGATCAGTCAGAAGATCAGCCATCATCTTGAAACCTTGCTCGGCTCCCCGATCCAAACTGCCTTGAAGACCGCCGCCGCTACCGCCGCTCATAAGCTTCAGCACACGGGATTCCAGCTTTTTAGTGACAGACGGATCGTACAACGCAACGCAGGTCTGATCCTTGAAATTTACTGTACCGCCGAATTCCTTGTGAAATGTGGCGATATACAGGTACGTGTTGGAAAGTCCGGCATAGTTCGTTTTGCCAACGCCCTGTACCTCCATTGACGAGAAGTCACCGGAATAAAGCGCTTTCACGATTTTGGGCTGATTGTACTGGCCTGGATTGAACGGGACTTCCTGCTGAACCGGTTGCGGCTGCTCAGCCACGACACGCTCTAGCGGCTGTTCGATTGATATTGCCTTTTCTGCACTACCACTTTCAGCAACTTCTACATTGCCAGGCCCATCTGGCGCTATGAGCGCCGCCAGCACATCTGCGGCTGGAGAAAATCCATCTTCTGCAGCGATCTGGTAAAGGGCTACCGCGAGGTCCTCGTCTTCTTCAATTCCGCCGAGACCATACATGTAGGCGTCTGCCAGATAAGCATAAACCGGCCCGTACTCGAATTCTTCCTCAAGACCGACAAAAACGTCTGTACCTTCTTCCATACGGTTGGCCGCCCACAGTGCTCTTCCGAGTTGAAAGGCAAAGCGCGGGGTATCCGGGTGTTCTTCGACGGCCTCGCGGCAGAATTTCACGGCCGGGCCTGGGATGATTTCTTCATCTGACACGCCCGCCGCCCAACGGTTCGGATCATTCGGATGCGCCGCGTAATCATCACATTGATGAACGTCTTCGTATTCCTGCGCCTCCGCCAAATTCGATGCCAGCAACATCATCGTTGCTGAGACAGTGGCGAAAATTGATGGTTTAAAATCACAATAAAATCGCATAACAACCCCACCTCGTCGTTAGCGGCGGTTGTCATTATCATCGCCGCTTTTACGCGTCCGGCGGACCTCCCCTCTCAGAAAGGTTCACAGAACAAGGCTAAGCCGTTACCCTTGTTCGCGTCCAGTATTGGGTGGGCCGTACAATGAAAATCTGCAAACTTATTGTAATTGTTTCATTTTTATGTGGGTTCGTCACGTCCGGAGACGCTGCCCTCAAGGTCAGCTCGTCTGACGTTGTTCCTGCGTTTGATTCGCATGTGGCGAAAGATCTGGCCGAACCGCCGGTGGTCTTCGCCAAGAGCAAGAGGCCGAAACAAGAGTTCAAACGCGTTGCAAAACCGCCCGCGAAGCCCGTAAAGCCTGACAAAACGCTCAGAAAGCCACTCGCTGGACAGCGCAAACCGTCAGTGTCGCAACCTATCCCAAAAGCTCAAAGTACAACTGTAAGCCCTGCGGTTAGTGTCGCAGTTAGTCGCTCATCAACCGCAAAGTTAACTCATGACGTTAGAAAAAGCAGCCGTCCAATCGCCAAAAATCAAGCTGTAGTCAAGCTACGTGCAAGCAAATCTCAATCGGCGTCATTTGATTTTGGAAGTGTCGGTCCTTATCTGCCCCCTGCAATCAAACCAAGGGCAGACCAGCGAATTCCGCTATCAAAAGTTGACGGGCGACAATCGCGAAAGTCCGGCCCCTTTAAAGACGTAAAGCTTTCAAATGGCAGAGGTGAGACGGGCAAGTATCTTTGGACAATAGACAGGAGAGGGATCAATATTGCGCTGGAAAAAACCCCAATAGGCAGAAGTAAGGAAATAAAACATACAAACTTGAGCCGGCGCGCCTCGATTGGCGGAGAAGTGTGGTTTGTTGGAAAGAACCATGTCGTGATAAATGGAGGCTCAGGGCGATTTGGTGACGGGAACATCCAGGTATCAAAAAAGAACTTTCAACGCGCAGTTGAGGCGTGGAGGCACCTTGGTTACAATGTAACAGTAGTACCATTTAACGCGAGGTAACTATTGAGTTTTACATATTATCGACTTTGGTTATTTATTGATCCTGATGAATTTGAAAAACTTGAAGGTTTCTTTTCGAACGAAGAGAAACAGACCTTCTCGAGGTGTGATGCAAGTGATGAGTTTGTCAATGAGTATTGTACACAATCCGGCTCCCAAACTATTGACCCAAGAGTCATAGAAGAGAAATTTCCGGAGATTTATGCCGTCGTACCAAAAGATCGTTTAATGGAAATATTGGGGCAAGTGAGCTATAAGTTCTATGTTTCAGGACGGTTGGTGCGAATGGATGAGAATGTGACACCTATCCTAAGAAAACTTGATTGTCTTTCTGCTTACTTAGAGTTCGGCATCGACAGGCTGGATGAGATCAAGGACAAGGGCTCTATATACCTTGAAGGAGCGGAGCCATTCGCCCCATGAACCGATTTGCCTAGGCTCAGAACCTATTGATTTCCGCCTGGCGGCGTGATTCATCGTTCGAAAACCGAGTGGTGACATGTCTGATTTATTTGCCTGAACGATGCGCAAATAGCTCGTTTGAAACCCTATTTCCCCACATCTCAAGGCAAGCCACGTTTTGATGACCGGCGTGTGTTGAGTGGGATTGGCTACTCGGAGACCGAGGCTATGATGCTGATTGGTTCAGAGAAGCCTTGAAAGACAAGGGGGTACGCGCCTGTATTCCGGGCCGGAGGCAACGCAAGGCCAACGTCAAATATGATAAGCGCCGCTACAAGCAGCGCAATCGGATCGAGATTATGTTCGGCAGGCTCAAGGATTGGCGGCGTGTGGCGATCCGATATGACAGGTGCCCAAAGGTGTTTTTCTCTGCCATCGCTCCCGCTTCCACTGTCATATTCGAGCTATGAAACAAAAACGAGTCCTGACCCTAGACCATTAAAGAAGTAAGCGCGAGATAGTTACTCCGCAGTTACCTTCAGACGGTGAAATCATACCATACTCGCGAGAAACATCGCTTAAGTCATTGTTTTTACTGGTGCGGTCGAGAAGACTCGATACTCAGACTTTTTTCGTAACTATTTATAAATAAAGACTATTTTCGATTCATCACACAGCTAAACGTTCACTCTTGTGTGACGTTCACCTAAGTTATTTTTCTTCCCTTTGCTCTTCTTTGGCACTGCGATTTATTGGCCTTCCATCTTCATCCAAACCCCGCCGCCTGCGGATTTCGTCAATCAGAGGCTTGTAGAGTCTCTCCGGGTGCGGTGGTGCAGTCTTTGATCCGTAATTCATGTTGGTTTCTTGCTTAGTGGAATTTCTGAATTGCCCGTTGAGATGCAGCCCTCGAGTCAGCGGTTATTAATACTCGGCTTTGGCAGAAGCTACTCGCAGCCTTCGTCGGTGCATTAATAGTTAAGAACGTGAGTGTAAGAATGCCTGTCTGTGGCTGCCATCTATTATGTATCGAATGACCGGTTCGAGCCCTTACCGGACACTACTGTTGAATTGGAATGTTGCCAGCGCAATAGGCCGCTAGCACTTCCCAGAACGGTCATTGCCGTGCGAGCAGACTGCTGCGGTCGCATTCGACAGGTAGGCCCTAGTGCGGACCTTGGCTCGGACTATCGAAAGACACCTTTGATTAGATTGCAGGCGCTTGGCTCGCAGCAAGGTTGGTTGAAACCTCAAAGATCGAGCTTTAGCGTAATGCATATGGCATCAACAGAGCAGATACTGGCTGCGGTCCTAGAGTTCTTCCTATCGACCGCTGAACGAGATCAATTCAACGGGTTACGCGCCAACGCGCTGTTAAAGCTGGTATCAGATCAGGAAGAATTGCGTGGTACTTTGTCCGAATTGATTGCAAGTCGGAAGGTTGACTGCGTGTTTTCGAAATACGAAGTCAACATTCACATCAAACGAGTTCCGAACCTTCCAATTGAAAATCAGCTAGAGTGCGTCAAGACAGAAGAGCCTAGTTCGTTTTGCGTGTATCCATCTTCGGAAGAAGTGGCAAAAAACTGCGACCTTTCTAAGTGGGACAGCAGACCGTTCTCAAGAGCTTTGCTGCTCGCAGAACCGCAACTTTCTTTTCGATCATTCGAAATGGCGGCTCTGGAGCGTTACATCAATGATCCCAGATATCGGGTGTACTTCGAAGACTACATGGGAACTATGTCTATAGGTGACGAAACCTACCGCCAGATGGGTTTTCCAGATCGAGACAAGGTATCCCTACAAACGTTCGGTTTGGGTTTCGGAGAAGATAGGCAACCGTATTTGATCGTATTTTTGCGATACCTTGCGAACCTCTCACCCGAACACCAGCAGTTTTGGAACAGCTACCTTTCAGTCGAAGACGCAAGGATGACACGTCCCTACTACGATGCAAGTTTTGGTGGAACTTTCTGGCAAAACAGGTCAGCGCGGCACGCGATTATTCAGGAAATCAACCTGATAAACAAGATGATCCAAGCGATATATGGACAACAGCTTTTTCGAGACTTTGAAGAGAAGGACGTTCCAATAGGAATTACAGGCTTTCTTCGACCAACCAGTGCCAACTTCGAGGCCTTCGTTATGGCGCTCGACAAACTTCTTTCAGACAGGATCAATGTGAATTTCTTCAAAGAAAAAGTCGCATTGCACGAGGAGATTCCGAAAGAAGAGGGAAGGTTTGAAGTCAAACGAAAGGGTTCTATTCGCCTCCTAGAAGAATGGTTGCTCATGGCATTGAATTGGAGCAGCGAAGAAGGAGTCAAAGAGACGATCATCGGTCCATTGCGTGAGGTACGGAGGTTGCGTCAAAAGCCTGCACATGAATTTAGCAAAGACAGATTTGATTTGGAGTTTCACAGCGAGCGACGCCGTTTGCTTGGTGCAGTATTGAATAGCCTTCAAAACATGCGAATGGCATTTTCGACCCATCCAGCGACCAAAGGAATTGTCGTTCCTTCGTGGCTCGACACAGATGATATCGATTTTCTCTAAGGTTTGCTCTTTGACTTTGCAAAGCCTGCTTTAGTGCGCGAACTGCCGTTGGTAGTACTCCAATCGCGCATTGATTATGATGCCTGATTAGAAAGAGAATTAATGCAGCCAGATAACAAAACCAAGAATTGCATAGATTGCCACAGCGTCATTCCTTATCCGGCATCAAAGTGTGCAAAGTGCGGGAATTATCAGGATTGGCGACGTTTCTTGCCTGCTTGGAGTCAGCTATTGGCTTTGGTTGTCGCGGCTTTGGCTCTATTGAGTTCATTCTGGGGTCAGGGGCGCGTCGCAGTGGAAACGGTGCAACAATACCTATCTGGAAACAACTTCAAGTTAAACGCTGCTGTTGTTGAGTTGGGTATGGAACAAAGTACGTTCGCTGTCTCCAACAATACTGACAAAAGTGCGGTAGTCACGTCGGTACAATGCGGTCTGTATCTACCAACTAATCCCAAGGTGCATCGCGACAAAGCCCTCCAGGACGGAAAGATGGAAATGTACCGGTGGAAGGAGACCGTTGGAATGTTTTTGGTTACGTTCAACCCCGATGGACCCGTCCAGATTGCAGCAGGTGAGCAGGTTGTGGCAAAGTTTCGCACTCAGCATGTCAGCCCAGCTTTTGGGGCAGACCGTTTCGGCACCCCACGTAAGCCGGAGGAATTGGTCTCAAGCTATTGTTTTATTAGCGGGGTTCGCGGAAACAACGAACTAATTGGGGGCGCTTTGCTGCTGAGCCCTCGGAACACATCCAATTTGGATGCTTTGGAGTTGCTGCAAGTCGCTGACTACTCGGAGCAACAAGAAGCTGAGCGCGTGGCCCTGAAAAACAAGATAACCAGCGCACGGTCAGCGGCAGATTAGCGCTCGCCCCTGTCTTTGTCGGCGCAGTCCAAAGAGGACACTTCACTACAGTACACGGGGCGTAGAGCTGTCTACCGCGTATCGTACACTAAGCAGCGGGTGTGGGCTGGTGTACTCAATCACTAAGTGTCATGCTTTAAAGGCAAAGCTAGTTGAATGGATTAAGTTTGTCTGAGGTCAAAGAGCAAGCTGAGAGAGAGAAGTCTTACCTTTTGGCTATAGGCGTTTTCCTTTTAGCATTGATAGGTCTGTCGTCTCTGTTTGTTGTTGGTTACACCAGCGACATACCTCGCGAAGCATATCTGGTGTTTGGGCGAGATTTATTTCTAGCGATTGGACTTGAAGCAGGATTTGGTGTGGCTTTCTCGCTGATAACAGCGAAGGTGATTCTGATCCTAATTTCTGTAATGATCGCTTTAGTCGGTAGTGTTCTAGCCCCGCTCAAGAATGAGATGTTGAAGCTCTGGGCTGAGAAAATGGATGAGGTCGCTATCAAGATCGCGACAGCCCCACTAAAGGTCGTTCTTCTGCTTGCAGCTTGGGTGTTTTGGGCGAGAATTCTCCACTTTTCGCTTGAAAGTTTCATGATTGCAGGCGGATGGATTGTATTTGGATCGATTCTCTTGGAAACTAGTGACCGGGTTTTGCTTCGAAAGCTGACCGGGGCGGCAGACGAAAGCGTAAACACGGAAATTGAGAACTACTTGTCCGTCCGCTTGCTTTTGCTCGCCACTTTGATTTCAGGTTTTGCGTATGCCGCGGGAATCGCGGCGGAACGACAAGCGAAACGCCAAGTACCAAGGATAATTTCCGAGAAACTCGACCAACCGGGTATCGTTTTCGGTGCAAGCGACATTGGCCTGTTGGTACTTGTTCCCGGCGAGTTGATCGAAACGCGGGGCGCAGGTTTCCTAGAAAGCCGAAAACCAAACGCGTGGTATATGTTACCGCTCAATGGTGATCCGATTGAACTACGGTAGTCACGAAGCAGCGCAAATACTTAAAATGTCTAACAAAGTGAATTCGCTGCCAATCTAATCGTGCACCTACAGTGAATGTCTCCTAGCGACAGGCCGCAGGACGGCAATACGAATTGAGGGCCAAAGTCTGGTAGAGCTTGAGGAGAAATACTGCACACACGCAGAAAAGCGCCTTGCAGGAGTCTCTCGTTACCGCGCTTCGAAAGAGATCAAGTGTGCGGCATAGATAGAACAAACGCCGTATCGGTTTGCAGCCGAGTGCAAACCGAAACTGAGCTTCAAGCCCAAATGGGTGGACGCCAATGCAACTTTTTTGCCAAATTTTTGAATCTAACGAAAACCCAATATAGTGCAATTTTGCTCAATATATTTGGGCTTTGGGTCCCCCGGTTCAAAAAATCTGAGGGATGATGTACAACCACTGCAACTAAATGGTTTACAACTTTAAATCGCGAGTTGCTCTGGTCTCGACAGGAGGCATCTACCGCCCTTACCCACCCCCACTGGCATACCCCCAACGGGTCCCATTTTATATTTTTTTTCAACATGTTATGATGATTATAGGCTGCTCATAACTGAAGCAAAGTAGATATTTTCAAGCCGCTAACGCGGCCATGCGCTGTGCCTTGGTGCTATTAAGATGCCAGAGCCAATCGCTGACGCAAACGCGCGACCGTGTTGGGGTGCCATTGCCCTCCGCGAGCGGTCTTAATGCCACGTTTGTTCAACTCGTCCGCTTGCTCCCGCAATGTGCTGAATCCAACTGTTTCGAGGTCTTCCAGCACTTCTGCTAGATCGTGGGCGCGCGCGTTAGCGTTGTCCCTTTGTGCGGCGCAGGCTGCGCCGTTGCCCTTGCCTGCACGACGCAAAGCGGCAGCCCCGTTCGGGTTACCGAACTTCTGCCCACGAGCCTTTGCAGCCTGCATAGCTGCACGCGTCCTATCGCCAATCATTCGGGATTCTGCTTGGGCAATCACGCTCATGATCCCAACGGTAAGTGCGTTTGCGTCCGGCATGTCGCAGCACACGAAATCGACGCCTGACTCCTGCAATTTAAGGAGAAACGCCGCATTTCGGCTTAGTCGATCCAGCTTGGCAATTACCAGTTTTGCCCCCATGACGCGCGCCATCTTTAGTGCCTTCACTAGCTCTGGACGTGCGTTGTTCCTGCCAGACTCTACTTCTTGGAATTCCGCCACCATCTCCGCGTTAGCGGCCTTGGCGTAGGCAGCGATAGCTACTTGCTGAGCTTCCAGCCCTAGACCACTGCTTCCCTGCTTATCGGTCGATACTCGGATATATGCGACGATCTTCACGGCAGTTTCTCCAATTTACATCTGGCCCAAGGGACCCTAGGCAAGTTGTAACACCGTTGAAATGTGATTCGCGAGTCAATTCAGATATTTAAGGAGGTAAAGGTATTAGCCTGCTTCCGCAGTTGGTCGCATTGAGTCGATTTACTTTAAGTAAATAGTTATGACCTAAATCGTTGCTACTTGTGGCGTAGGCGGCGGCTGATTGACCATCTTACACTGCTTTGAGAATTGTCATTAACTTGACGCAGGGTAGAATATCTGCGCGACGGCACTATATAGTGTGCATTGAAGGAAAAATGGGGCACTTTTAGTATATGGTAGACAGCTCAGAGAAAAGCAGCGGCAACAAAAATCGAGGTATCGATGTGGCTGACATTGATTACTCGGGCAAAAACCTCCCAGAGGTCAAAATTGGCGAAGAAATAACTGGTCTAAAGCCTGCAACCCAAGAAGCCCTAGAGCATATTGCGAAGCAGGGTGATGCAGCGCATTTGAAGCACGCAGAAATAATTGAGCAGTTCTCAGGCAGCAACAAATATACCGAAATGCTAAACGGTGTCTCATCCGCGAATGAGGCAATGAAACGTTTCACCGAAAGCCCGGTCATGAAGAGTGTCCGTAAACAACTCGAGGCCTATCAAAACTCCGCAGGGGGAAACGAGAAACTAGCGGAGCTTGCCAACAATTTTGCAAGGCAACATGAAGCAATTGACAAATTGGCGAAATCGCACGTGGATAGGACCGAAACATTTCGTGGTCTTCGTGTCCCCGACCTAAAGAACCCTATTGTCGAGACAAACGAGCGGCTTGAAAGAATCGAGCGACAATTTAGCCAGTTTCAGATTGTCGCAAAAGAATCCGCGACGATTGCTACCGGGCTGCAAGAAGCTGCTGCTGCGTTCTTACAAAAATTTGAGGCTGCAGCAGAGAAAAACGATGAATCAGCCGACAAGGCGATTAGCGTTGGACGTCAAGCAGTATGGATGGCTGTGCTTGTTCCCATCCTCATTCTGGGCGCACAGTTTCTAGGCACGTACGTTATGCAGGACCCTGACACTGCGGTCCTGCAGCAGTCAGTCTCTGAACTACGCAGCGAGCTAGAAGATCTTCGTGAGAGCCAAACCGAGGCCACGAACAGGTTAATCGAAGCGATTGAAACCTCAGACGCTGCGACAGCCGCCGCATTGGTTTCGATTGTCCAAGGTCTGTCGCAACTGAACTCCGATGCCCCAACCAATAAATAACCAATATATTTCTAAGAGGTGAAATTTGGCACTAGGCAAACTCTGGGCCGGAAGAGCATACGGTACGAATACAGGTAACCTGTTTCTAAAACTCGAAGGTGATGACGGATCGCTTTCTGGTACATTGCACCTGAATGACCCAGACTATGGGTTGACTGTTTACGGCGTTGGTGGGTCGTTTGACGGTTTCAAACTAGAGATGAGCGGGCATCCACAAAGAGAGACCGAAGGCACAGAACTCGGCAAACTGACAGCCTCTGCAGTACTAAACTCAAAGGGCCAGCTAAGGGGCGAGTGGCATACTGATATTGGGTCTAGCGGAACTTTTGTCCTTTTCCCTCACGAAAGCATGGAAAGCGCTGAGAAAACTGATGCTACTGAACCTAGCCAAATCTACACTGCGCGGCACAACTTTGAAGCCGTTGCCTTGGATAAGCAGCAGATTATCGATCTAGCTGAGGCAATGCAGGGCGATTTCACGACATCTGAAGTAGTTGTAACCATCGCTTCTGGAACAGAGCAAACGCGCCTGCTCAGCGACTTCAAATCAGCCAACTTGGCGGCTGAGAAAGCTGACCTCGTGAAACTCTACGTACAGCAACCCGAGACCAACGGCGTAAACCGAGTCGCTACAGTGGAATTCGGACCGCAAGTAAACATGGTCATGGTTCAAGGTGCCGATGAAGCTTGGGTGCTTGGGATGGTCGAAAAGCTGAAACGCTACACAAGACCATTGGAAAGAACTAACGCGACGAAATTCAGGAAGCTAAATTTCGGCATCAACCAAGTTTTGTTTGTAGGTGCCTTAGTCTATTTACCAAGTTTGGCGACCTTGAGAGATAGAGCAATTCTCATGATTGGTGTTTTGCTTATCATGTATTGCGTCAACTGGTTGCACATGCGCTTTCTCCCACACGCAGCTATTTTCTTAGTGCCGAAAGCAAAAGGTGTATTTGCTGCCAGTGCCATATCGTGGTTGATCGCGGTTACTTCGGCGGTAGCGGCTACGTTGTTGGCGGCATATCTTCAGGGTCAATTCCCTATTCTATTCCCTTCGAACTAGTTTTAAAGCATAAACGGTCCAAATACGGTCGCGGAAAACGGTCCGAAATTTTAGCGTTTTCAGTGACTTAAACCAAAAAACCGTATTTAGCACGAGTTTCGAGGCCGAGACGCCCCTACGGAATTGCATATTTGATAAATAAAGACGACTTGGTATGAAGTTTGGTATGGAAAACAAATACGGTAAAAACGGTATTCCAGATAATACACTGTAAACATTGATGTTTTCCGACCGTATTTGGACCGTTTATGCACCGTATTTGAACCGTTTAAGGGGGCTGACGCCCCTCGCCAACAAGACACGTTTTCGCAAAAACGCAAAAGGCCGCTAACGCGGCCCTCAACGTAAAGGTAAGTTGGTTCCTACTAAGCAGCCTTGTCGGCCCTCGCTCGAATTTCCAAGGTTCGCGCGCTTCTTTCCTCCGAGGTCAAGCTGGACCAATCTGCGCGCTCCTGTGCGGTCATTCGCCTTCGCTCGGTCCGTGAAAGAGGAGGCACATTAACCGCCTCTTCCACTGGCCGCGTCAGCGGCTTTGCGGTCTCCACCTGCGCAGGTTCATCGGCCTTCGTTACTCCGCGCGCTTCGACAGGCTTGAGATACCAAGGAAAGCCCCCCTTTCCACGCTTTTCCGACTGCAAAAGAGCTACGTTACCGAATGTACTCAGATCAAAAATACGCTCCTGCATACCCGGCAGAGCCTTGCCGAGCGAGCGAGGGTTGTATTCAAACTGCCCGCCATCGCGGACGCGTGCGACATCCAACGGAATTTCGTAATCCTGTGCAAGCTCTGCAAGTTCACGTGCTTCGATCCGACCGGCATACCCAGTGCCACGTTCACTAGCCCACTTCTCAAAAAGCTCGGACCATCCATCCTCTTCACTGTCCTTGGCGACCTTCACCAGCTTGGCACGGTTGCTCTGCCAACTCGTCCAATTGGAAGAAGCCGTTTCAAGGATGCCACCAATTACATGACGATAACGCTCAAATCGCCCGATCACAGGTGGGTGCTTTGGCTCCGGCTGACCCTTGTCCAGCCAATGCTTAACCAATACCAACAAGGCGCTAAGGATGCGCCCACGATTGCTGCGAACGTAGGTCGTCAGGTCATCGTGCTTCCAGCCCGAACGAGACTCAGGCGATGCGGTTTGCGGCAACAGTTCCAACAACGTTAGCCGCTGCACCAATTCGTCGCTGAACGGGGGACGGTTGCCAACCATCACAAAAGAAGCTCGAACTGGAATACTGCGTTCAATGCTGTTTCCCAGTTCTCGGTCTACATAGACGCCCTCAGTAAAAAGTGTCGCCAGCGTTGGAGAATCGATGGTTCGTCCGGTAGGCAGGTTATCCCATGCAATCACGCTCGAACCTGACTTGAGAGCTGCCAGAATGGCCTTGCGCCGTTCATCTTCATTCCGAGCAAGCGGGCGCATGCCAGCAGAGCCGCGAACGACAGTCTGCATTACGGTCGCCAACAAGCCACCCCCAGCGCGTCTAGCAGTCTTGGAAATGAGCAACGGCATTACAGGACCATCGATCATTGGACGCACGATCTGCTCCAACATAAAACCAACGGCAGACAAGAAAGACGGCGGGACTGCGGTCACCCCTTCACCACTTCCCCACTTTGTTCCCACACCCATACGCAAGACAGCATTTTCCAATTCGGCACGGCTAACGCCGTCCATCTCAAAATCACAAAGAATGTCCACGAGAGTATCCTTTGCTTCCGCAAGGTGCTCTTCCGTAATCCGACGCGGTGGGCGAGCAACACTCAATTCGGCAGGAGGGGCGTAAAAGTACCCCGACTTGTGATAGCCAGGCGTAATTACCAACTCGCCGTCTGCGGTAAACATGGGCGCGCTGATAACTGCGCGCAACTCAGGGACCGGCTTTTCAGGGTGCGCGTAAATCTGGTTCACGACGTCCTTTGGAGCGCTTACATACCGAAAGGATGTACCGTCACCAACACGCTTGCGCCAGAACGTTGCAACGTTCAGCCGCGCTGAGAAAGTATCACGATCAAGAGGAACAATAGTTGCCGTTTGATCCTCACCCGATCTCTGGATTTCGACCCACTTCCCGTCGCGCTGGAATATGGTCGGCGTCCAACGGTTCTCGCGTTCAATAGTGGTCAGAGCGTAGTTGCAGTGTGCCTGAAAGTCATCCTCATCTACTACATTCGTGTCATCACCCTTTGCTGCTGACCGCTTGTCAGCGTCGAGGATAGTGTCTACCGCGCGCCTGATATCCTTAAGGTATCTCAAGTCCAATGCAGGCCAATGGGCCTTCATCGTCGTCATGAAGTTGCGGATTGCAACTTCGCCTTCACCACTCTTGATCAACCCTGCCAACATAACGGCAAGGTCAACGGTCTGAGGTGTCGCCTTCCATTTATTTTCCAACGTCGCGGAGTACGTTAGAGGCTCACACTTCTTGATCGCCTCGCATTGCTTTTCCGTCAGTTCACTTAGCACCTTGCGCGCGCCGTTAGACATGCGGGCGTTGCCGATAATCGTGACGTCTGTGCTCTTGGTCTCTGCCATTTGTTCTTTCTCCTTTAGTCAGTTTCTCTTTCCCTTCTTCTGTTTGGCTGGGCGCTCTCGCGCCCACCGAAGTTTATGCTGTTAACGCGCCCCGCGCCTCACCCGGCGGGTGCGTGACACCACCGGCCCTTCGTCTTCTTCGTCCCCATCCGGCAGCGAACATGCCTCGAGATAGGCGTCGATCTGGTTCTCAATCAGCATTTACCAATCGTGCTCAGCCGCCGCCGCGTTGCACATCAGTGAAAACCGTGTATCGGGGTCGGCGACATGCTGACATTCTGCGTAGATTTCTCGGGAAATCGGATTGCCGGTCGCGCGCGCCACTGCGTCATTGGTTCAGGAAAATGATGACAACACATCAGCCATCACACGCGCCCCGCTTCGAAGTCCTTCAAGAACGCTCCGATTTTCTCCAACATGATCGCCACATCCCCGTATGAATGACCCGCATGGTTCAGTTCGTCGGACAACACCAAAACCAATCCACCTATGGGCCTTGGGTCATGACCATCCCAGTTCAGAGCAACGAGGGCGGTCCGAGCAGCTTCAACAACAATGTCGTTTCTGGCGTCCATCAAGCGACCACCCCGTCACACACGCCAAGATGGCAAATCAACTCAGCGCACATCGCGCGTAGCTGCTCGTCGCGTTCCAAAGAACGTTCCTTTTCGCCAACTTCCTTGATGTCGTGCGTCAGCTTCACAATTTGCTTTTCCAAAGTTCCATCTCCTTTTCCATTTAACTCCTCGCGGCGCTTCGACACCCAGCGAAAAACTACGCTGTGGTGTGGTGATCCACAACGTGAATTTATAATAAGTTATTGATGTTATTGATAAAGTGGGCTTGAAGCGGAGTTTCCACCTCATGCTCAAGTGCAAAATTCCGCTTCAAGCCCATTTTCAGCGTAACGGTATATTTCAGCTTGTAACAATTCAGGTCAGGCGTAGTCGGCCATCGCCAACCGCAGACGGTCAGCAAGGGCGTCGGGGTAGGAAAAATCGCCGAGGTTCGCTTTACCTCGCCCCGTGCTCCAAGTCGTCGGCTCGGGGGTAAATCCTGCCTTGCGCAATACGAGCCGTGCTAGCGCGCCGTCCCCATTCAGGGCATTCGCCAGCCACAACAGAGGGATGCGGAGACCACGCCCCCGTGACCTGCCTACTTCGTCCCTTAGCGTTTCTGCTAGTTCATCTATCAGTTCCGGATCGTACATTTAGTTCTCTTTTTTCTTGTAGTTTGATGTTTCAACCGGGGCGCTGCCCCGGCTGTTTCAGAAGTGGTGTTAAATGGAGCCGTGGCCGTAGCCAGCCGCTAGTGCCTGCTCGAAACGGGTCTCCACTTGCTCCCCGACGTACTCGTCAAGCGTACCGGCACGAGCCATACTCATCCTGCGTTCGGGCGGAATGCCAGCGACTACTTCGTCCGTAAGACGCTGCCGCAATTGGTCATCCGAGGATGCCAGACAACGCTGTGATAGCTCGCAGCCGTTGACCGCGTCACGTGCCCAGACAGCCCACCCCTCGTGCGTCACAGGGACTTCTACGACTGAGGCCCCCTCAAGCCGAGCGAGCACCTCAGGGCGCAAGATAACCTCTGCGGTTATCTTGTCCGCCAACATAGGTGCCAGCCGGTTCCCATATTCACGCGCCAAGGCAAGAGCCATATTGTGCCGGATTTCTTCCAACTTCTTGGATTGAGGCATAGTCAAGCCCCGCTCCAGATTTTCGATGTGGTTCAGTCGGTCGGTTCCCATTTATAACCCCCTGTTCTAAAAAGTTGTCGGATGTAAAAAGTATCGCTAAATCCAGCGTCTTTGACGCGTGGCAGCACAACATTGATTGAGTAAAGCCTCTCTCTCCTACCTCCTGTAGCGCTGGGCGGAGCCAATGCATACGGCAGGGGATAAGGCTGGATTAGAATACGACGAGCGGCGTAGTACGAAATGCCCAACGCTTCGCCGACCTGACTTGTTGTCAGCATCTGCAAACCTCTTGTTTTGGATGAAACGCCTCTGGCGTAAGGTCAGCATCACCTATGCTGACCGGGTATGAGAACTCACTACCATACTTTAACCGGTCGGCCAAGAAACTGCGCAAAAACGGGTCATTTTGTCGAAGCTATTTTCAACAAAAAAGCCCGCCTTTCCGACGGGCTGCATGTATTTCTTGAAGCGTATCTCTTCAATCAGGGCCCAAGTGGGTCAACCTTTTTCAAGCTATCAAACAGGTACTGCATACCAGCACCGTCCCCATAGCCGCCCTCAACGGCATCCCTATTGGCACGGCCCGTCAGGTAGCGACGGTGCGCGTCCGAAATATTGGCGTTGTCGCAGGCATCTTGAAAGCGATGACGGAAGCTGTGAAAAACCGCCTTTTTGTCTTTAATCCCCAATTTCGAACGCAGCAGATACGAGAAGCGCTTGCCGTAATCGGCGCTGACGCGCCCACGAGTGTCGGGCGTCATTTCTTCAAGCTTCTTCGCGTACCGCCCAAATTGGTTGAATGCGAAGGCGTCAGCCGGTCGGGCTTCAACCACCCCCCGCAATCCGGCTGTGATCAGAGCGGGATGGACAGGCACCCAACGAACGGACGCCGCATTTTTGGTTTTTTGGTCTTCGCCTTCATCGGTGATTTTCATTGACCAAACGCCGCCGATTTCTTCGAAGTCATTCGTTCGAAGCTGACAGGCTTCTTGAATCCTCAAACCGTGGTAGGCAGCAATCCATGGTGCCCAGCGGTCTACGGTGGTGCTTCCGTATTGGTCCGCGTTCGATCCTTTAACGAATTCCAGTATCTTACCGACTTCCTCACCTGTGAAGGCACGGCGGGTCTTTTCGGCGCTGTGCTTCACCTTGGGTTTAACCAGTTTCATGCCCGCCCATGGGTCAGTTTCAACGAAGCGCCGCCCTACGGCGTGAGACATGAGACCTTTGAGCATGTCGAAATATTTCTTCTGGGTGGCATATCCGATGGTATCTGCCCCGGTCTTCTTGGCATCTGCGATAAGCTGCAGGAAAGCCATGTCGCGACGCTTACCGCTCTGGACTTTAGGAAGGCCTTTGAGCGCGTCGGTAAACTCTCTCAGGTGCGCACCGGTAATGTCCTGCAATCCAACCTCGCCATGCAGTTCAGTGAAACGCCTAACGTATGTTCGCCCGTTTTCTGCCGTATGTGCATCAACGGACGGTGCCCAATCTTCGACCAAATCGCGCAAACTGAACACATCGCCAATCAAATCTACGTCCTGACCGATCTGGCGCAGCACCCGCCCCCGCGCGTTTGTTTGGGCGCGTATCGCCGCTGACGCGGCGCGGTGTTCTGCTTGCTGTATCTGTAGCTCTTCTGGGTCGGTAAACTCGTCAATCAGCACCTTTGAGGGCGGCGCACCCGTCTTTTGAACAACAAAACTGTCACCTTTGACATAATCGACTTCACCGCCTTCAACGTCGAACGTGCCCGCGTCAGCGGGTTTTCCAGCCTCCAAGAATGCCAAAGCCCTCTTGCTTTGCTCGAACTCTTTCAGAAGCCCGGACAATCCACCTGCTTTGTCCAGCAGTGCCTTTTGGTCGGGCGGCAGGTGGCGTGCCAAAGCCTGCCAGCCCTCTTCCGCTTTTGCCTGATCCTGCTGAGCATCCATGATCGCGCGGATCGCACGAACTTCCTTTTCAGCGATTTTGGGGTCGGATGTTTTCAGGCTTTTTTGGTAAACAACTTTGCCGCCCCAGTGCCTACGGATGGCTTCAGGCACTCGAATCTTGGCGTGGTAACGCCCGCGAAGCTGGATAGTCCCATCAACCCTAGGCAATGCCATTTCAGCACTCCAACTGGAATCATCACACGTACTTGTGTGATGTATTGTGTGACGTTTTGCAAGGCTAAGGCCCTATTTTTACGAATTTACTTATTTTTATGGATGAAATACTGGTGCGGTCGAGAAGACTCGAACTTCCACGGGAGTTACCCCACAGCGACCTCAACGCTGCGCGTCTACCAATTCCGCCACGACCGCACTGCCAATGACTTGGTAAAGCGGCGTATAGACGTTGGTGTGCGCGATGTGAAGAGGCAAAAAACGCTCTGGTTTAAAATCCTTCACCGCAGCCTTATCTTTGCCAGTGCACGACGCGCCATTGATCTGACAGGAGCCGCAGATGACCTCGCCCGATACCCGCCCAATCGTTCAGATCGATATCGTCTCGGACGTTGTGTGCCCCTGGTGTATTGTCGGGTTTCGCCAGCTTGATGAAGCACTGCAGCAACAGGGTGTCCTTGCCCGGCTTCGCTGGCATCCGTTCGAGTTGAACCCCAACATGCCGCCCGAAGGCCAGAACCTGCGTGAACATATCATGGAGAAGTATGGCTCGACCGCTGAGCAAAGCCAGGAAGCGCGTGACAGGCTTACCTCGATCGGCGCTGAACTCGGCTTTACCTTCAACTTCGACGAAGACAGCAGGATGGTGAATACGTTCTCGGCGCATCAGTTGCTGGACTGGGCGGAAGGGCAAGGTCGGCAGCATCCTTTGAAACTGGCGCTGTTTGACGCGTTTTTCACACAGCAACAAGATGTGTCCGATATTGACGTGCTGTTGGCGGCAGTTCGATCCGCTGGGCTGGACACGGAAGCAGCGCGGCAAGCGCTTGAAAGTGGCCAGCACATAGCACCGGTTCGCGAAAAGCAGCAATTCTGGACCAGCCGAGGCGTTTCAGGCGTTCCATCCATGGTTTTTGGCGGAAAATACCTGCTAACCGGCGCGCAGGGTTCTGAAACCTATGCACAGGTGTTGCAACGGTGCTTGTCTGAGGCAGCCTGACCCCTTTCCCTGACCGATCTGGACAGATATGAGGCCGGCATGGAATGGAAAATCACAGATGGTCTGATCAGCTATGACGACGCCGTCGCCTTTATGGAGGCACGCGTCGCTGCAATCGCAGGCGGCGACGCCGAAGAATGCGTCTGGTTGCTGGAACACCCACCGCTTTATACTGCGGGCACCTCTGCCAGGATCGAGGACCTAACCGACCCTGATCGCTTTCCGGTTTACGAAAGCAAGCGAGGCGGCGAATACACTTATCATGGACCCGGTCAGCGCGTGGCCTATGTCATGTTGGATCTGAACAAGCGCGGGCGCGACGTGCGCCGGTTTGTGAAGCAGTTGGAGACCTGGGTGATCTCAGCGCTGGCAGAATTCAATGTGCAAGGTGAGATTCGTGACGGTCGCGTGGGGGTCTGGGTTCGGCGTGACGACAAGCCGTTGACGGTGACCGGCAAACCGGCGGAAGACAAGATTGCCGCGATTGGTCTACGCCTGCGCAAATGGGTCAGTTTTCACGGTATCTCGGTGAATGTCGAACCGAATCTGGAGCATTTCTCGGGCATCGTCCCCTGTGGGATCAGCGAATACGGTGTGACCTCCTTGGTCGATCTGGGGCTGCCGGTGACAATGGCGGACCTTGATACAGCACTGGAAAAGACATTCGTCGACGTTTTTGGCCCCGTGGCTTCCTGATTCCATCTGTCGATCACTGCGCGGCGAATCGATGCGCTCCATTCAAGCAAACAACAATCCCGGCGACAGGCTGGCTCTGTTTCCTATGCGCAAAGTAATTAACCGCGAAAACACAGAATTTAGGATAGTCTTTAATCAATTTTTAACTCGGGTAGATACAAAGGCACCGTTAACGAGTAATATGAAACTGCCAATCAAGAGTGAGTGGTATGTTAACCGGTGATCCAGGGCTCGCCCTCGAAATCCGATAAGTGTTTGGTTACGAGTCTGCCGTTCCGACCCCAAATCGGAACGGCAATTCTCTTTAAGGCACAGCTAGTTTTCCTGATGCCCAAATCGGGACGAACCGATGCAGGCGCGGTCGGCCTGTTCAAGCTCGAGCGTCGCATGGCCCACCCCAAAACGATCTTGCAGGGTTTGCCTGACACTGTCCCGCACCCCTTCGGCATTCGGCCAGGCGTTCGTATCGATGACCAGATGAGCCGTCAGCGCGGGCTGCCGTTCCTGCATGCTCCACAAATGAACATGATGCACTTCCGCCACCCCTTCTGTTTCTTCGATAGCCGCCGCAACCTGCTCTGGTTCCAGGTCGGGCGGAGCGCCCAGCATCAGAACGCGGATCGTCTCGCCCATCTCACCTTTGACATGCCACATGATATAGACCGAGATCAGGATCGTTACCGCCGGGTCCACCCACGTCCAGCCGAACAGGATCACTGCAGAGCCCGCTACAATCACGGCGATTGATCCCAATGCGTCAGCAACATTGTGAATGAATGCGGCCCGGATATTCATGCTTTCTTTGGCCATAGTATACGTCAGCGCAGCGGTTACGAGATCGACCACCAATGCCAGCGCGGCAATCCAGACCACAATCCAGCCATTGATCGGCTCGGGTTCAAAAAACCGCATCACGCCTTCGTAGAACAGATAGACCGACAACACGATCAACGTGGTGTAATTGACCAACGCGGCGACGACTTCGGCCCGGCCATAGCCAAAGCTCATACGGGGGTCGGCTGGACGCCGGGCGATTTTGCGCGCGAAAAACGCGATGATCAGCGCGACGGCGTCCGAAAAGTTGTGCAACGCATCGGCAATCAGCGCCAGAGAGCCCGAAATGATGCCCCCTATGACCTGAGCCACTGTCAGGAACATGTTCACCCCAATCGCCCAGGCGACGCGCGCGTCACCTGCGTCTGGATCAATGTGGCTATGTGGGTGACCATGCCCGGTGTGGGAATGCTGGTGTGCCATATCGTTTCATGTCCCTTGTTACGGCTTCCCAGAGCATGTAATTCCTCTAGCCACTAGAGGTTCAAGAGCCCCGAGGAAAAAGATGATGTCACTAAAGCGATCTCTTCTGAACGGAATTGTGCCCAAGCTGATCTTTTCGGTCCCGGTGGCAATTTTTTCGCTTAGAAGCGAGGGGTTTTGGGAAAGCCCAAAGATGCAGATTTTTGTTATTGGTTTGCTGGTACTGGTTTTTTTTGGTGAAGCACTGATTTGGGTCATTAAAAACAACATCAATAACAAAAGGCACTAGAGCATTGTATTCGATTGGAGATCTTTCGCGTCGGACACAGGTAAAGATTCCGACCATTCGGTTTTATGAAGACAAAGGCCTATTGCCCAAGCCAGAGCGAACGGAGGGCAATCAGCGCCGGTATGACGAGGCGGCGTTGAAACGGCTGTTCTTTATTCGCCATTGTCGTGATTTGGGATTACCCTTGGCCGACGTGGTGGGTTTGCTGTCCCTTGAGGGTGCATCGGGCAGCGACCTCAACCGGGCGCACGAAATTGCCGAAGTGCAACTGGCCGACCTCAGGGACCGTATTGCCCGCCTGCAAAACCTCGAGGCTGAACTGACCCGAATTTCAGCGGCCTGTGACGGGCAGCACGATCATGTCTGTGCCGTGCTGCACGCGTTTGGAGATCACAGCGAATGTACGGGGCCTCACAACGCCTAATGATCAGGCGAGTGCAGCGCTGATCTTTTTCGCATGTTCCCCGATAAGCTCTAAATCCCCCATCTTGCCCGGCGGGCGCATGGAAACACCTTCGTAGCGCGGTAAGATGTGAAAATGCAGGTGGAACACTTCCTGCCCGCCTGCCGCCTCGTTGAATTGCTGAATCGTCACACCGTCTGCGTCGAACGCAGCCTTAACCGCCCTGGCCAATTTTTGCACCGTATTCATCACCGCTGACAGTTGCGCGGGCGAGGCATCCAGAACATTGCGGCAGGGCGTTTTGGGGATCACCAGCAGATGTCCGTCCGTACGCGGCATGATATCCATGAAAGCTAACGTCTCTTCGTCCTCGTACACGCGCATGGAAGGAATTTCTTCACGCAGGATTTTGGCAAAGATGTTGTCGGGATCGTAATCGGTCATCTCAAGTCTCCGGATTGCGGGTGTTGGCACAGTTCTGAGATGCATGCAGGCAACGGTCAAGGCGGAACTCTGCCATGTGCCTCACCGATCCGAAACACCGGGCTTGAAATCCCATCCGCAATGTCCAGATAACCCGTGTTCAAGGCCGGAAAATCGTGTGGCACCCGCCCGCCCGCGACAATTAATCTTGATCCAGATCAAACTCGGCCATTGAAGGTCGCCCCTACGCATTCTAAAACCAGCAGGAATCCCGCGCGTTGGAGAGGTCCGACTGCGCGGTGCAGTTGCAACAGGAGGCACCTATAATGGCAGACGCAGCCATTCATGGCCACGACCATGAAGACGAGCGCAGCTTTTTCCAGCGCTGGTTCATGTCGACCAACCACAAGGACATCGGGATTCTGTACCTGGTCGTTTCGGCGCTTGCCGGTCTGATCTCGGTTCTGATGACCGTCTACATGCGGCTCGAACTGATGCACCCCGGTGTTCAGTATATGTGCCTGGAAGGCTTCATGGCCGACCCATGTACCCCCAACGGCCATCTTTGGAACGTGATGATCACCTATCACGGTGTTCTGATGATGTTCTTTGTTGTCATCCCGGCCCTTTTCGGCGGTTTTGGCAACTATTTCATGCCGTTGCAGATCGGTGCGCCGGATATGGCGTTCCCGCGGATGAACAACCTGTCCTTCTGGCTGTACGTCGCCGGCACCTCTCTGGGTGTGGCCTCGCTGCTGGCGCCGGGCGGTAATGACCAGGCCGGTTCGGGCGTGGGCTGGGTTCTGTACCCGCCGCTATCCACGACCGAGGGTGGCATGTCCATGGACCTTGCGATCTTTGCCGTACACGTATCGGGCGCCTCCTCGATCCTCGGCGCGATCAACATGATCACCACCTTCCTGAACATGCGTGCCCCCGGCATGACCCTGTTCAAGGTGCCGCTGTTCAGCTGGTCGATCTTCGTCACTTCGTGGCTGATTCTTCTGTCGCTGCCTGTTCTGGCAGGCGCGATCACCATGCTGCTGATGGACCGCAACTTTGGCTTCACGTTCTTTGACCCGGCCGGTGGCGGTGACCCGATCCTGTATCAGCACATCCTGTGGTTCTTCGGCCATCCCGAAGTGTACATCGTGATCCTGCCCGGCTTCGGCATTATCAGCCACGTGATCGCGACTTTCTCGCGCAAGCCGATCTTTGGCTATCTGCCGATGGTTTGGGCGATCATCGCGATTGGTGTGCTGGGCTTCGTCGTATGGGCGCACCACATGTACACCGTTGGCATGTCGCTGCGTCAGCAGGCTTACTTCATGCTGGCCACGATGGTCATCGCGGTACCTACAGGCGTTAAGGTCTTCTCGTGGATTGCGACCATGTGGGGTGGCTCGATCGAGTTTAAGACGCCGATGCTGTTCGCCTTCGGCTTCCTGTTCCTGTTCACCGTTGGCGGTGTAACCGGCGTTGTGCTGTCGCAGGCGGGTGTGGACCGTGCCTATCACGACACCTATTACGTGGTTGCGCACTTCCACTACGTGATGAGCTTGGGTGCCGTATTTGCCATCTTCGCTGGTATTTACTTCTATTTCTCGAAGATGACAGGCCGTCAATATTCCGAATTCTGGGGTAAAGTTCACTTCTGGCTGTTCTTCATCGGCGCCAACCTGACCTTCTTCCCGCAGCACTTCCTGGGCCGTCAAGGCATGCCGCGCCGCTACATCGACTACCCCGAGGCATTTGCCCAGTGGAACTTCGTATCGTCGATTGGTGCGTTCATCTCGTTCGCCTCGTTCCTGCTGTTCTTCGGCATCGTGATCTACGCTCTGCTGCGCGGCGCGAAAGAGACGCGTCCGAATCCGTGGAACGAATATGCGGACACGCTGGAATGGACCCTGCCCACCCCGCCGCCCGAACACACGTTCGAGCAGTTGCCCAAGCAGGAAGACTGGGACAAGGGCCACGCGCACTGATCCCGTTCTGATCTAAAGAAACCCCGCCCAAGTGGCGGGGTTTTTCATTGCCAGCGCTGCAGGTTCGCCAAGTGCATCAAAATCAGCTATGATACTCCGGCAGATCAGTCGGAGGGTCGGCCATGCCGGAAATCGACTTTTGGTATTCAATCGGCAGCACTTACAGCTTCCTGACCGTAATGCGTCTGGACGATTGGTGCGATGAGCATGACGCCACAGTAAACTGGCGGCCCTTTAACGTGCGCGCAGTCATGTCGGCTCAACAGAATATCCCGTTCGCCGGAAAACCCGAAAAATCCGCCTATATGTGGCGCGATATCGAGCGGCGCGCCGCCAAGTACCACATCCATGCACGCCTGCCCGCACCCTACCCGATATCCGATCTGGAATTGGCCAATCAGGTCGCAGTGCTGGGGATGACGGATGGTTGGGGTAAATCCTTTACCCAAAACCTGTATCGCATCTGGTTCGAGGAAGGTGTCGAAGCAGGCAGCGAAAGCGCTCTGTCCGAAGCCCTGTTGCGATGCCAACAGGATCCCCGCCTGACGTTGGCGCGTGCCCGCAGCCCCGACATCATCTCTGCGCTTGAGACCGAAACCAACATCGCCGTGCAGCTGGGTGTTTTTGGTGCCCCCAGCTTTGTTGTCAGGCAAGAGGTGTTCTGGGGTGACGACCGATTGGATGATGCCCTGTCCTGGGTTCGGGTCGGTCACGTCGTCTGATCAAATCCCGTCGACACCGGGCCTTGCCGCGCTATGTTTCTGGTATGCCGTATACGTGGAATCAGATATCGGAAAACGAACAGGAGCTGCGCCTCTGGCCGCATAATTCGCTGCCGCCGCAAGGGGCAATGATTACGATCCTGTCTGTGTTTCTGTTTGGACTGATCCCGTTACTGGCCATGCTTGGATCTGCTGTCTTGTGGGGGTTGTTGCCGTTTTTGCTCATCACTGTTCTCGGGCTTTGGCTGGCGATACAGACCAACTATCGCGCCCGCAGTGTGTTTGAGGTTTTTACGCTGTCCGATACCCAAGCGCGACTGGTGCATCACATCCCAGGCAAAGACCAACAGGAATGGTCCTGCAACCGCCATTGGGCGCGACCCGAAATGCATGAAAAAGGCGGCCCGGTTCCCCACTACGTCACCTTGTCCGGCGACGGACGCGAAGTCGAAATCGGTGCATTTCTGTCAGAAGACGAGCGTATCACGCTCTATGATGAGCTGGTCAGGAAACTGCGCGCGCCGGTCGCGCAGTAGTTATTGTTTAGCCTGATGTCTCAGCAGTTGCCGTTTGATGCGGCGCACAGGTGATCTTTGACCATCGGCCCAACCTTGCCGAAATCCATCTGTCCGGTATAGCGGGTCTTAAGCTCGCCCATGACCTTGCCCATGTCACGAATGGAACCCGCTCCGGTTGACGTAATCGCAGCCTGAATCGCCTTTGACACTTCGTCGTCATCCAGCTGCTTAGGCAGAAACTCTTCGATGACGGCAACTTCCTGCATCTCGCGCTCGGCCAGATCAAGGCGACCGCCCTCTTCATAAGCGCGCGCGCTTTCCTTGCGTTGCTTGGTCATTTTACCAAGGATTTCAAGCACCTCAGCATCGCCGCAGCCTTTGATCTCTTCATTATCTGAGGCGCGCGCGGCGATATCGCGGTCCTTGATGGCCGCGTTTATCAACCGCAGCGTCGACAGACGCGCGGCCGCTTTGTCTTTCATTGCTTGCTTCAGGGCGGCATTCACCCGTGATCGCATGTCCATTTGGTTTGTCCATCCCCATGACAACGGAACCCCGAACATATCTAAACAAAAAGCGTGATACAACCGGGGGCGAATACACGTAACCCATTGAAAAACAACAATAGCCGAAAAATTGAACAGACTTGACCCAAGGGCTTAACCCCCTTAGGTATGCGCCGATTTACCCTGCAGGAGAGTCGCGCCATGGCCCAGAACGCCCCGTCCAAGCCCACCGCATGTCTGGCTTTGGCCGACGGAACACTGTTTTACGGCATCGGTTTCGGCGCGACCGGACAGACTGTGGCCGAGTTGTGCTTCAACACCGCGATGACCGGATATCAGGAAATCATGACCGACCCGTCTTATGCCGGGCAGATTGTAACCTTCACCTTCCCCCATATCGGCAATGTCGGTGTGAACCCAGAAGATGACGAAACCGGTGATCCAGTCGCTGCCGGCATGGTCGTGAAATGGGACCCGACCGAACCGTCGAACTGGCGTTCAGCCGAAGAACTGAAGACTTGGCTGGAGCGTCGTGGACGCATCGCTATCGGTGGCGTCGATACCCGGCGCCTGACCCGCGCAATCCGCCAGCAAGGTGCGCCGCATGTTGCGCTGGCCCATGACCCCGAGGGCAATTTCGACATCGAAGCGCTGGTCGCAGCTGCTCGAGGCTTTGCCGGTCTGGAAGGCATGGATTTGGCCAAGGACGTCACCTGTGCCCAAAGCTATCGCTGGGATGAGATGCGGTGGGCCTGGCCGGACGGGTACAAGCGACAGGAGGCCCCTGCCCACAAAGTCGTGGCCGTCGATTACGGCGCCAAACGCAACATTCTGCGCTGCCTCGCCTCAGCCGGATGCGATGTAACCGTTCTGCCCGCGACGGCAACCGCCGCCGAGGTGCTGGCCCATCAGCCAGACGGCGTGTTCCTGTCGAACGGTCCCGGCGACCCCGCTGCAACCGGTGAGTACGCTGTTCCGATGATCAAGGAGATTCTGGACACAACCGATCTGCCCGTTTTTGGTATTTGCCTTGGCCACCAGATGCTGGCGTTGGCATTAGGCGGACAGACAGTCAAAATGAACCACGGCCACCACGGTGCAAACCATCCGGTCAAGGATCTGGACACCGGAAAGGTCGAAATCACATCAATGAACCACGGCTTTGCGGTGGATGCACAATCTCTGCCCGACGGCATCGTGGAGACGCACCGGTCGCTGTTTGACGGTTCGAACTGCGGTATCCGCATGACCGATCGGCCCGTGTACTCTGTGCAATACCACCCCGAAGCATCGCCCGGACCACAGGACAGTTTCTATCTGTTCGAACGTTTTGCCGATGCCATGGAAAAGAAAAAAGAACAGGCCTAACGCTCAAACAATCCAGTGTTAACGGGACGTTAACCTTGTTTGAACAACCCTGAGCGCAAGTAATTGCGCCAGGGTTTTTTTTATGGTTGAGCTTAACCTTCAGGATTTTACGACCGCGGCCCCGATCCCGGCACCCGGTCTTCGCAAACCACTGGGCACTTGCCTGTTGGAAACCGGGGTCGTCACCCGGTCGCAACTAGACCACGCATTGAGCCTGCAAGCCAGACAGAAGGCGCCGCTTGGGGAAATTCTGGTTGGGGAGGGTTATGCCAACCGGCAAGATGTGTTGGACGCCTTGTCCACACAGTTCGGGTGGCAAATCGCGGACCTCGAACAGATCACGCCAATGTCCGGATTGTGCGACCTGAAGCCAGTAGATTTCTGGCTTGAACACAATGTTATCCCTTGGATGCGTATCGGCCCGCTGCTTTTGGTCGCCACTGCCCGGCCCGATCGTTTTGCAACCGTTACAGTCGCGATGCAGGATTGCGACTATGCCATCCTGCCGGTTCTTGCGGATTCTCATCAGATCGACAGGGTTATAGCTCAGCAGCTTTCACGACCTCTGGCTGAGGTTGCGGAAAACCGTGTTGACCCCGCGCAAAGCTGTCGCAACTGGACTGTGAGATCTCGGGTCATTCCATCTGTGACAACGCTTGGCGTGTTAACACTTTTTGTCCTTTTCCCCTCGTTTGGTTTGCTGGTGTTGTTGGGCCTCGCAGTAGGGACTTTATTGCTGTTTGCAGCCTTTCGACTATTTGGCACCTTGGCCTACCTTCGCCATCGCATAAGAAAGTCGACCGAACCAACTGAAGCGGCAATCGCACTTCGACACCCCTGCGTGTCCATCATGGTGCCGTTGTATAAGGAACGTGAAATCGCAAACGCTCTGGTGCAACGGCTGCAAAGGCTGACCTACCCCAAAGCGCTGCTGGACGTCATTCTCGTACTTGAGGAAACGGACGACGTGACACGCGACGCCCTTTCACAGGTGTCTCTGCCCAGTTGGATACGCATTGTTGAAGTCCCAAAACTTAACGGCTTAACCACCAAACCGCGCGCCATGAATTACGCACTGGATTTTTGCCGTGGCGACATCGTTGGCGTTTGGGATGCCGAAGACGCACCACAGCCGGATCAGATCGAACGTGTTGTGGGGCACTTTACCCAAGCCTCGCCCGATGTGGTGTGCCTGCAAGGAGTTTTGGATTACTACAACCCTCGCACAAATTGGCGGTCTCGCTGTTTTACCATCGAATACAACTGCTGGTTTCGTGTCATCCTGCCGGGCATAGCGCGAATGGGGTTGGTCGTCCCGCTTGGAGGTACAACGTTCTTCTTCCGCCGCGAAAAGCTGTTGGAACTGGGCGGCTGGGACGCCCATAACGTCACCGAAGATGCCGATTTGGGCGTACGGCTTAGTCGAGCCGGCTACCGGACCGAGATGGTGGATACCACGACATTCGAAGAGGCAAACTTCCGAGCCTGGCCTTGGGTAAAACAACGCTCACGATGGCTCAAAGGTTTCATGGTTACGTATCTGGTGCACATGCGTGACCCGCAAAAACTGTATGGTGACCTTGGTGCGGTGAAGTTTTTCGGACTTCAGGCCTTCTTTCTGGGCACGCTGGGTCAATTTCTTCTGGCACCTGTTCTTTGGATCTTCTGGCTATCGACTTTGGGGTTGTCCAATCCGATGGAACAATTTCTGCCGCATCAGATCTCAACAACCCTAATTTGGTTATTTCTGGCGACAGAAGCCCTGAGCATCAGCGTTGGAATCATCGCTGTATTCGCGCGTGAACGTCGGTTTCTATTGCCATGGGTCCCAACAATGTTCTTGTATTTCCCGCTGGGCGTGATCGCGGGTTACAAAGCACTGTGGGAACTGGCGACCAAACCTTTCTTTTGGGACAAAACACAACACGGGCAAGCCAGCGAAGACATTCCGCCAGCCTGACATCTATTTGTCGCGGCGGCTCGCGTCCTGTTTCAGACGCGTCATGAAAGCGATCGAAATATGTTCCTTCAGCGCCTGCCCCGCGGCTTCCTCATCCCGGGCGGCGATGGCTTCGACAATTCCCTTATGCTCGCTTTGAGCAATTTCACCGCGCCCCTGAACCGCCAGAGAAGTAGTCGCCATCAGGGCCATCGTCCGATGGACCAGATCGAGTTGCTGAACCAGGTATCGATTGTGTGACGCCAGGTGAATCTGTTCGTGAAACCGTCTGTTGGCCCGCGACAAGGCCGAAGGATCGCCAATCAGTCTGTCGTCTTCGACAACCATGTCCTGAAGAACCTTGATCTCTTCCTCGGTGGCGTGTTTCGCGGCCAGCCGTGCGGCAAGCCCTTCCAACTCGCGGCGCACGATGTAAAGCTCGGCCATCTGATTGTGATCCAGGGAAGCCACGATCAACGACCGCCCGTCCCGCTCCAGCAAGGATTGGGTTTCCAGGCGTTGCAGCGCTTCGCGGATCGGGGTGCGTGACACCCCGAAACGTTCTGCCAATTCGCTTTCGACCAATCGATCACCGGGCTTGTAGACACCCACATCGATGGCTTCGAGAATAAGACTGTAGGCGTCCTTTGTCGGGGATCGGGTCTGGCTCATGGGGTCGTTCATCTCCTCGTTCGGACATGTCTAGCCGCGTCAGGGGGCGGCGATCAAGTATAGCATTGAAAACAACCCGAACGCGTTCTAAACCCAAGCCATGGTCAAACCGTCGTTTAGTCATGTTAGCCAGTGGGTATTCGATCTGGATAACACCTTGTACCCGCCGCATATGCGCCTGTTCGATCAGATCGAAGTTCTGATGACAGATTATGTGGTTCAGGCAATTGGTGTGGACCGGGCCGAGGCCGACAGGCTGCGCGCGCATTACTGGCGCGAATACGGGACAACGCTGGCCGGATTGATGGCCGAACATGATCTGGACCCCGACCCTTATCTGCACGCCGTACATCAGGTGGACATGAGCCATATGGACCGGGATGCGGATCTGGCCGATCACATTCGCGCCCTGCCCGGTCGTCGCATAGTCTACACCAATGGCAGCGCGCCCTATGCCGAGCGGGTTTTGCATGCGCGCGGCCTGACCGGCCTGTTCGACGCGATCTACGGTGTTGAACATGCCGGGTATCGGCCAAAGCCTGAAAAAGCGGCCTTCGAAGCGATCTTTGCGCAGGACGGTATCCAGGCCGAGAAGGCGGCCATGTTCGAGGATGATCCTCGTAATCTGGCCGCACCACACGAGATGGGAATGCGCACGGTTCATGTCGCCCCCGACCCGCATGAGGCCAATCATATCCACCATCACACGGACGATCTGACCGCGTTTCTGGCCCGCCTGCGATAGCCTGTCACACTGCGACGATCTGCTCATTCTGCACCCGCATCCGCATCCCTATATGCGCTGCAGCGACGAACAGATGGAGACCCCAATGAGCGCGATCGAGATGCCGATGCGCCTGCCGGTTTGGCAGCGCCTTTTCTTTGCAATTCCGGTTTTCGGGTGGCTGGCGCGCGACGCAGCCAACGGCAAGGCAGAAGACCTGTATTACACTGCCGGTGCGATTTTCAGCATGTGGGGCTGTTCCATCATGTTGTTTGGTCTCCCGGGCCTCTACATCCCTGCCCTGATGATGGTGCCGGTGATGTTTCTGATCCTGATCCTGATTTCAAGGGGCTGAGAAACGGGACAGGATGTCACTTGGCGCGTGGGGTGGAACCGAACTAGGTTCTGCCCAGAATGATGAGAGGCGCCATGACTGACAGCTGTGACATCCTGATTTCCGGCGGTGGAATCGCCGGTCTGACCGCGGCAGCGGTATTCGGAACAGCAGGTTTTAATGTGATCTGCGTCGATCCGGCCCCGCCGATCACTGAACGGGATGTGGACGGGTCCGATCTGCGGACCACAGCATTTCTGCAACCAGCGCATAGCCTGCTGGAACAATGCGGTCTATGGGCGCGTCTGGACGCTCACGCGGCTCCGCTTCAGATCATGCGCATTGTCGATGCCGGCGGCGACGTGCCCGAGCCGCGCGTTGTACGCGATTTCAATGCGGCGGATATTTCCGAACAACCGTTTGGCTGGAACCTGCCCAATTGGTTGTTACGCCGTGAAATGGGGGCGCGACTGGCCGAGATTCCAAATGTCGATTTCCGTCCCGGCACCGGAACCACCAGCCTGTTCACCCGAACCGCCGAGGCCCGTGTAGGTCTGAGTGATGGCAGCCGCGTCCGGTGCAAGCTGGTGCTTGCCGCCGATGGCCGCAATTCACCAATGCGCGAGGCCGCCAGTATAAATGTGCACACTACCCGGTATGGTCAGAAAGCGCTGGCCTTCGCGGTCACACACCCGATTCCGCACGAGAACGTCTCGACCGAGATACACCGGTCAGGCGGGCCGTTCACACTGGTGCCTCTGCCTGATTGGAAAGGGCAACCTTCCTCAGCCATTGTCTGGATGGAGCGGGGACCGAAGGCTGTTGAGCTTTTGAACCTTGAACCAGAGGCGTTTGAAGCTGCGATGACTGAACGTTCCTGTGGTTTGTTCGGGCCACTGACGCTGGCCTCACGCCGAACCATCTGGCCGATCATCAGCCAATCGGCGGAACGGCTGGCTGGCGAACGGATCGCCCTGATGGCCGAGGCCGCGCATGTCGTGCCTCCCATTGGCGCGCAAGGGTTGAATATGTCACTGGGCGATCTGCGCTGTCTGCTGGATCTGGCGCAGGCCCGGCCCGAAGGACTAGGTGACGTACAGATGCTGGATGCCTATCACAAGGCCCGCCATACCGAGGTTGAGATGCGCGTCAAAGGCATCGATTTGCTGAACCGCGCCTCGATGATCGAAGCGCGCCCGCTGCGGGATGCACGGGCGATGGGGTTGAGCGCGCTCTATTCCCTGCCGCCCGTACGCAAGACGTTGATGCAGATGGGCCTCGGCGTTCGCTAAGGCCCGGCCCGTTTACAGAACCTGATCCAGAACGCGTTTCAGGCGCGCAACAGTAGCATCCACATCGTATAGCTTGTCCAGCCCGAACAGACCCAACCGGAAGGTACTGAATCCGTCGGGCTCGTCACATTGCAGGGGCACGCCAGCGGCGATCTGCATCCCCAAGGCCGCAAATTTCTTACCGTTTTGAATTTCAGGATCCGACGTGTAGCTGACCACAACCCCGGGCGCGCCAAATCCGTCGGCAGCAACCGAAACAATGCCTTTTTCCTTCAGCATTGCCCGCACACCGTCACCCAGAGCCCATTGCGCCGCGCGCAACTTCTCGAATCCGTAGTCTCGTGTCTCTGCCATGGTATCGCGGAAGGCCAGCAAGGCGTCGGTCGGCATCGTGGCATGATAGGCATGGCCGCCGTTTTCATAAGCCTGCATAATCTGACGCCACTTCTTCAAATCAATGGCGAAACTGTCAGAACTGGTCTGCTCCAGGCGCGCCTCGCCCCGTTCAGACAGCATGACCAGACCGGCACATGGCGACGCGCTCCACCCCTTCTGCGGGGCAGAAATCAGAACGTCGACACCGGTGGCTTTCATGTCTACCCAGGCGCAACCCGAGGCAATGCAATCCAACACCATCAAAGCGCCGACCTCGTGCGCTGCGGTAGCCAAAGCGGTGACATAGTCATCCGGCAGAATGACCCCCGCGGCAGTTTCGACATGAGGCGCAAAAACGACACCGGGTTTTTGTTCACGAATTGCCGCAACAACCTCTTCGATCGGCGCAGGCGCGAAGGGCGACGGACTGGCGTTACCTGTCTCTCGCGCCTTCATGACGGTCACCGAGTTTGTCAGAGCGCCGCTTTCAATGATCTGGCTCCAGCGATAAGAGAACCATCCGTTGCGAACCACTAACACGTCCGCACCGCGCGCGAACTGCCGGGCAACGGCTTCCATGGCATAAGTTCCGCCCCCGGGAATGACGGCGACCGCATCAGCCTGGTATACGTCCTTCAACATGCCCGAAATGTCACGCATCACCTGCTGAAATTTCTGCGACATATGGTTCAGCGAGCGGTCGGTAAACACGACCGAGAATTCTTCGAGCCCGTTCGGGTCTACGGTTTCCAGCAAGCCTGGCATGACGCGTCCTTTCCAAAGCGTTTTAGAAGTCTTGTCCCCTTTGTCTTTGTTGGTAAAGCCCTTTTGCGACAAAAATTGACCTTTGGTAAAGCAAGGGAAATAGTAACTTTTTTCCGCCTACCCTCCTGAAAACACGAGAAATGACGCCAACCAGTGTCACTTCCCCTTTACACTTCTACTTGCTTCTGAACAGATGCGCACACTTTATACTTGAAGGGATATATTTACCCGTGACGATACAAAAGCGGATCAGTTTCCAATTCGTTCGAGACGAAGTAAAACGACGCATTGAAAGCCGTGTCTGGCCACAAGGATCGCTTTTGCCGACAGAAACTCAGCTGGCGGAGGAATTCAATTGCGCGCGGGCCACCGTGAACCGGGCTTTGAGGGAACTGGCCGATCAGGGCTTTGTCGAGCGCAAACGTAAAAGCGGCACCCGTGTCAAGAAAGAGCCCAGCAAGCACGCCAAACTCGAATTCTCACTGGCGCGGCAAGTGGTCGAAAGCCAGAATGCGACCTATCGCTATGCGCTTGTTGAACGGAACGTAGTGACCAGCCCCGGATGGCTTTCGTCGCAGATCAACGTAGCACCAGGTGGGCGCGTCCTGCATATTGTCTGTATGCACTATGCGGACAATCGGCCATTTCAGATGGAAGAACGATGGATCAACATCGAGGCTGTTCCAGATGTTGAGGACGCAGATTTGATCGAACAGGGGCCACACGAGTGGTTGTTGACGGCTGCTCCGTTTACTGACGCTGAGGTCGCTTTTTGCGCCATTTCCGCTGATGCGCGATTGGCAGAGTTCATGGGCACCACGGCGGGAACATCCATGATTCAGATGGAACGCACCACGTGGAAGGAAAACAAACCGCTCACCTTTGCGCGTATGACACACCATCCGGGATATTGCATCCGCACCAAATACTGAGGGTTTTCAACCGATCGGACCGGGTAGGCGTTCTTCGCTCAGCAGAACGTTTGCCTCGACATCGCCTGCGCCCGGCAGAGTCATGATCCGGCGCCGCAACACGCGTTCGAAATCGGACAAGTCCCGCGCCACGACGCGCAGTCGATAATCATATAGTCCCAGGACATGCTCGACGGTCTGCACCTCGGGAACGGCACTGACGGCGCGTTCAAAGTCTTCAAGACTGATCTGGCCTTTGCGCCCGAGTTTGATACCCAGAAAGACCGTCACGCCAAACCCAAGCGCTTCGGCATTCAAACGCAGCCGTCGGCCCTTGATGACGCCGGCCTCTTCAAGTCGGCGGATACGACGCCACGTGGCGGGTTGAGACAACCCGAACCTGCGCCCCAATGCTCCGGCACTTTGCGTCGCGTCCTGTTGCAGCGCGCGAAGAAGGCGGCGATCAATCTCGTCCAGCTCAATCATACTGGCAGAACCTCGTCACGCTTGACCCGCGCGATATGCATAAGAGCTTCAATATCGGCAATATGAGGCAGGGTCAGAATCCGGTCACGATAGAGCTGTTGATAGTGTTTCATATCCCTTGCAATGACGGATAGACGTACATCGACACGACCCAGAAAGGTCTGGATCTCGATTACCTCGGCCACGTCCCGCGCCGCTTGCGTGAACTCGTCAAAAGCACGGGCCTGTGTCTTGTCGAGCGTGATCCGAAGCGAGACTTCGACCGCATATCCCATCGCGGTCCAATCTATCACTGCCTCCTGCCCTTCGATGATCCCTGCGGCCTGCATCTTTTCGATCCGTCGCCAACAGACACCAGAGCTGATCCGGCAAAGATCGGCCAGTTCCGCTGTTGTCAGGCTGGGGTCCGCTTGGAAGTGACGCAGAATGCGCCGATCAATATCGTCGAGCATGATTTTTTCACATTATTCCGTTAACGCGCATTATTCTTCATCTTTTTCGCAAATACTCAAGCCCAACCCTATCGCCATTGCGCAAACAGGCAGGTACAACCGCCGCAATCTAACCAGAAAGGACCAGCGAAATGCGCGTCTATTACGATCGCGATTGCGACATCAACCTGATCAAAGACAAGAAAGTGGCTATCCTGGGCTATGGCTCGCAAGGCCACGCTCACGCGCTGAACCTGCGCGACTCGGGTGCAAAGAACCTGGTCATCGCCCTGCGCGAAGGTTCGCCCTCGGCCAAGAAAGCCGAAGGCGAGGGTCTGGAAGTCATGGGTATCGCCGAAGCGGCTGCCTGGTGTGACGTCATCATGTTCACCATGCCCGACGAACTGCAGGCCGAGACCTACAAGAAATATGTTCACGACAACATCAAGCCGGGTGCGGCCATCGCGTTTGCCCACGGTCTGAACGTCCACTTTGGCCTGATCGAGCCGAAAGAAGGCGTCGACGTCATCATGATGGCGCCCAAAGGCCCCGGCCACACCGTGCGCGGCGAATACACCAAAGGCGGCGGCGTGCCCTGCCTGGTCGCGGTTCACAACGACGCAACCGGCAAGGCGCTGGAAATCGGCCTGTCCTATTGCTCGGCCATCGGTGGCGGCCGCTCGGGCATCATCGAAACCAACTTCCGGGAAGAGTGCGAAACCGACCTGTTCGGCGAACAGGCTGTTCTGTGTGGCGGTCTGGTCGAGCTGATCCGCTGCGGCTTTGAAACTCTGGTCGAAGCGGGCTATGCGCCCGAGATGGCCTATTTCGAGTGTCTGCACGAAGTGAAACTGATCGTGGATCTGATCTACGAAGGCGGCATTGCCAACATGGACTACTCGATCTCGAACACTGCCGAATACGGCCAGTACGTCACCGGCCCGCGCATTCTGAAATACGACGAGACCAAAGCCCGCATGAAAGCCGTTCTGGACGACATCCAGCAAGGTAAATTCGTCCGTGACTTCATGCTGGAAAACGCCGTTGGTCAGCCGACCATCAAGGCGGCCCGTCGCGCCAACGACGAGCATCAGATCGAAGAAACCGGTGCCAAGCTTCGCGGCATGATGCCGTGGATCTCGGCCGGCAAGATGGTCGACAAAGAAAAGAACTAAGCCTGACTTTAGTCAGCATAAGGGCGGCCGCAATGGTCGCCCTTTTTTGTTTGCACAATAAAGTGACGCGACACATAAACACCCGGTCAGATTAGTCTTTTTCGCGAATTCGCGCTGCCCGACAGGACAAACCAATGGTTCAACAGCCGACAAAACAGGATTGGAGCGGCGTCTTCACGCTGGGCCTGATCTGGGGCGCGACGTTCATGGTCGTTGCCCTGGCGCTTGAAGGCTACGGCCCGATCACGGTTGCAACGTCAAGAACCACCTTGGGGGCCGTGACGCTTCTGATACTGATGTGGGTGACCGGGCGCAGAATGCCGATCCTGACGCCTGCTCTGGCGGGATCGATACTTCTGATTGGTGTTTTATCCACTGCCATACCCTTCATGCTGCTCAGCTGGGGGCAACAATTTGTACCATCCGCATTTGCCGGGCTGTCGATGGCCGCTATTCCGCTGATGGTATTGCCGCTCGCGCATTTCTTTTCTGACGAGCCACTTAATCTACGCCGGTTGCTGGGCGTGTGTCTGGGTTTCTCGGGCGCTTTGGTGTTGATCGGTCCCGGTCTGGCACAGCTTGGCCAAGGAACCGAACCTCTGGCCCAATTGGCCTGCGTCACTGCCGCATTATGCTATGCGTCTTCGTCAATTTTGACCCGTCGCTGCCCGCCTGTCGATCCGCTGGCGCTGGCTGCGCTGACCCTGCTTGTGGGCGCTGCCTTGTTGGTGCCGATCATGCTGATGACCGAAGGCCTGCCCAAATGGCAAGGCACGCGCCCAACACTCGCTCTGATCGTCCTTGGCTTGGTACCGACGGCATTCGCCAACCTGCTGCGCGTGTCTATAACCCGCAGCGCCGGGTCGGTCTTTTTGACATTGGTGAATTATCAGGTACCCATCTGGTCAATGGTATTTGGTGCGTGGGTTCTGTCCGAAGCCCTGCCCCTGCGCTTTTACATCGCTTTAACCCTGATCCTGACAGGCATGGCCATCAGCCAATGGTTCAGCCTGCGAAAAGTTCTGTTCGGGCACTAGCTTGTGGCGGCCTCGACTTCGGCCACGATGCTATCCACCACTTGGGTCAGCAGCCCATCGTCCTCGCATTCGGCCATGACACGGATCAGCGGCTCAGTCCCGGATTTGCGGATCAGCAACCGGCCCTGCCCATTCAGCCGCGCCTCAGCATCGGCGATGGCCGCCTGAACACTTTGAACCTCCAACGGAGTCTGATCGCTGGAATAGCGCACATTCTTCAGCAACTGCGGCACGGTTTCGAACTGCTTGGACAGATCAGACGCCTTGCGCCCGGACAGAACCATTTCCGCAAGGAAATGCAGCCCGGCCATCAACCCATCACCGGTGGTGGCATAGTCGCTCATCACGATATGTCCGGACTGTTCCCCCCCAAGGTTAAACCCGCCTTCCCGCATCCGCTCGACCACGTAACGGTCACCGACCGCCGTACGCTCCAGACGCAGTCCTTGTGCTGTCAGGTGACGCTCCAGACCCAGATTGGACATAACGGTCGCCACCAATGCCTCACCTTTCAACTGGCCCGATTTCTTCCAAGCCGTCGCCAGCAGCGCCATAAGCTGATCGCCATCGGCCACCTGACCGGTTTCGTCGACTACAACCACCCGGTCCGCATCACCGTCCAGACAGATGCCGACATCTGCCCCATGGGCCACTACAGTTTCCGCCGCCAGTTGCGGTTTCGTGGATCCGCAGTTGAGGTTGATATTCTTACCATTGGGCGCAATACCAACGGGAATAACATCGGCGCCCAGTTCCCACAGAACCTCTGGTGCTGTGCGGTGGGCTGCGCCGTTCGCACAATCGATCACTACTTTGAGACCATCCAAACTCACGTCACGCGGCAACGACGATTTCACGCGCTCGCCATAACGGAAACGTGCGTCATCGACGCGGCGCGCCCGGCCAATGTTTTGCGCCTGAGCGGGCCTGACGCCTTCGTCGATCAGCCTTTCGATCTCGATCTCGGCCTGATCGGACAGCTTATAGCCATCTGGCCCGAAGAACTTGATCCCGTTGTCTTCCGCCGGGTTGTGGCTGGCCGAGATCATAACACCCAGATCAGCCCGCATGGACCGTGTCATAAGACCAACTGCGGGCGTCGGAACAGGCCCCAGCAGCAGAACGTTCATACCCGTGGACGTCAGGCCCGCCGTCAGGGCATTTTCCAGCATATACCCGGACAGGCGCGTATCCTTGCCGATGACCACGCGGTGCACACCTGTTGCGTCGCGGCGAAAATACCGCCCAACCGCTGCCCCGATGCGCAAGGCCATTTCCGCTGTCATCGGATGCGTGTTGGCGGTGCCCCGCACCCCGTCGGTTCCGAACAGCTTGCGCATATGTGTCACTCCGTGATTTATCGTGAGACCGGATTACCGGACAGCAGCCCATAGGCGCAAGGCCTGAGAGGTTTCGGCCACGTCATGAACCCGGATGATCTGCACACCCTGAGACAATCCAGCCAGAGCCACCGCAATTGATCCCGGCGCGCGCGCAGTCTTGCGCGGCTCTTGCCCAATTGATCCGATGAAGCCTTTGCGCGACACGCCCAGCAGGATCGGACAGCCCAGCCCGTGAAACAGGCTGAGATTGCGCAGCAAGGTCAGGTTGTGATCTTCGGTTTTGCCAAACCCGATTCCTGGATCCGCGACGATTAGATCGCGGCTCAGGCCCAAACCTTCGAGCATCGCAATCTGATCCTCCAGAAAGTCGTACACATCCAGCAAGACGTTGTCGTATTGCGGATTGTCCTGCATCGTGGCCGGGTCACCCTGCATGTGCATGACACAAACAGGTGTGTCCTGCGCCGCACAGAACGGCGCCAGATCTGGATCAAACGTAAAGCCCGACACATCGTTCACCAATCCTGCCCCAGCTTCACAGGCGGACTTTGCAACATCGGCCTTGCGGGTATCGATTGAAATCAAAGCGCCTGTTTCTGACCGGATCGCTTCGATCAACGGTCGGGTCCGGGCAATCTCTTCTTCCGCTGGCACAAAATCCGCGCCCGGGCGGGTGGATTCTCCACCAATGTCCAAAATCGTGGCCCCATGCGCCACCATCTCGGCAGCTGCCGCTTGGGCAGCGTCCACGGAGCTGTGAACACCGCCATCCGAAAAACTGTCCGGCGTCGCGTTGAGAATGCCCATGATATGGGGGGCCTGCATGTCCAGACCCGCGATGTCAGCCCGCGGTCGGGTCAAACGGCTCAGATGATCAGACGGGACTTCCGGGGCAGGGACGATTTCGGGTTCAAACCCGCGCCGCAGGGCCTCAACATGGGTGAACCAGAGGGGTTGGCCCGCCAGCAGTACAGCGCCTGCGGGACGTGCTGTTCCACTCTGAACCAGCGGTCTGTAATAGGTGCTCACAGCTGGGCCTGATCCACGGCAACAGCGCGCAATGGTGTTTTGGGTTCTGTCGGCAATGCGCCGCCGATCACCATCATTTCGCTGGCTTCAAAAGTCGCCGCGAACCATGCGGCCAACGCTACGGCATCCGACGGTGCGGCAGACGGGCCGTCAACAGCGTCCAATACGATCTTGGATGGCGCCCAGACGCAGATCTGGCCATTCTTCATCGCCCAGTCCAATTCGGTCCTCGTTGAAACCACAACACAGCGATGGTCCCGCGCCGCCAGCACCCACGCGTTTTGCTCGATGGCCAGTAAATCGATCCGGCGTTGCGTCATGGCGTGGCCAGTTTGCGGAGCTGCCAGTTCCGACGCCCCGACACACAGGATCAACGGTCGCTGACGGCTCTCCAACTGATCAATCCATCCAGTCAGGTTATCCGAGGAAATGGCGTCATTCGACAGGAAGACAAGGCGGGGATGCGGGCGTTCTTCTTCGACCACATCGTGATGGGTGGAATCTTTCCCACGCACGATCTCAACGCCCAGCGCACCCGGGCCCCGATCCAGTTTTTCTATGCGGACAAAAACTCTTACAGCCTGAGGCTCAAGCAGTATGCGTTCAGCAACACGCTCTGCCAATGTCTCGAGCAGGTTCAGGCGTTCGGCGGCCAACTCATAGGCAATGGATTCCGTTACCCTGTCATAAGACAGGATGCGATCCACATCATCGTCGATCGGGTCCTTCAGAGGCCGGACTTCGACCACGATATTGAAACAGATCCGTTGGGTCGTTCCCCGCTCGGCCTGGAATGCACCAATTTCGACTTCGACAATATGGTCGCGTAGCGAGATACGATCCAACGGCCCTCGGGGGGACGTCGCCTCGGACCGTTCGGACGGATGTGCGAATGCCAGACGGATTTCAGAACTCATGGGTCAGGCCTTTTCGGGCTCGTTGCAAAGTTCGCCTACTATAGGCGTTGCGAGGGCCTATAGCATTCAAACAAGCGCCATTCCAACCGCCGATTGCGGCGTCAGGCGACCCGAAACCAGTTCATCATCCCGGAAGCGGCGTGCCCCAGCATATGGCAATGCAGCAACCAGTTCCCCGGATTATCCGCAACCAATGCGATCTGACGCGCCTGCCCTCGCCCAACCAAAACGGTGTCACGCCAGGGGCCAAGGGAACCATCGTCCAGGATCAGTCTGAAGTGATGCCCGTGTAAGTGCATCGCGTGCGGAAAGGCTGTTTCATTCACAAACTCAATCCTGTGCAAACTGCCAAAAGCAGCATCCAGAAACGGCTCATCGGGGCGTTTGGCGTAACCGTTCAGCGCCCAGAACCGGCCCAATTGTGCCAATTCGCGGCCCGACAATTCGGTTTCGCCCAGACGGGCATTTTCCAGCCAGCGCATTGCACCGCCTTGAAGAACCATATGGTGCGTTTGTGCTTCTTGAAGATTCCCGATCTGAGGCAATGGATTAGGCGGCAAAGCTGACACACCATTCCTGTGCAACCTCGCGGCATTACCTTTGACGTCGAACCTAGCCAGACCAAAGGCTCCATCCCTTTCTACACTGACCAGGCTTGCGGAATCTCCTTCGGCGGTGACATCGACAATCAGGTCCGCGCGCTGCGCGGGTGCCAGCGGAAAAGAGCTGGATAGCTCCAATGGCTTTTCCAAAGGCATTCCATCCAATGCGACGATCCACCCCGAAAAACCATCAATATCCAGATCGAATATCCGAGCGTTGGAGGCGTTAATCAATCGCAGTCGCAGTCGCTGGTTTCTTCGCACCGCAAACACAGGATCAAATGATCCGTTGACGGTAACGATATTCCCAAGCCGACCTGCATGGCTCAGATCATGACCATTGTCGAAATCATCTGTTATCTGAGCGGTTTCCGGGTCCAACCGCCAGTCGTCCACCATCAACACAAGGTCTTGATCGACATCTGGCGCCATGGCCTCATCGACGATCAGCGGCCCATAAAGTCCACGGGCCACCTGTTCCATCGACCGGTTATGCGCGTGGTACCAATATGTACCGGCGTCAGGAGCGATGAAGTCGTAGTTAAAGGTCTCGTCCGCACCAACCGCGTCCTGCGTAAGCCCGGGCACGCCATCCATGGCGTTGTCTATGCGAATCCCGTGCCAATGAATCGATGTTGGTTGCGGAAGCTCGTTCATCAGCTGGCGTTGCACAGGTTCACCCTGCTTCACCCGCAACGTTGTTCCGGGGATCGAACCGCCATAGCTCCAGACCGTCGTTTCAGGAAATCCATCAGGAGCAACGCGCTGCCGGCTCACATGTGCCTTGAGCGGTGGGAAACCGGCCCGGGCCGCCAGTGGTAACATTGAGGCTGCAGCGGCAGTTTTCAGAATATGTCGTCGGGTGAAAAGCATTACGGGCCTCCTGGCCCGCAATATAGACTGCAACTCGCCCTGCGCCATCAAGCTTCCAGCGCAGGTGCGTCAATCAGTTGCTCGCCGTCCGGTAGTTGTGGCGATAGAAAATGTGCACGCCAATCCGCGCAGTCTGCTTATAAACCCGCGACCAGGACGGGCGAACCGCCGTCGTGTGGTAGTGCGTCGCCCCTTCAGTCAGCTCTTTGGCAACGCCGTCGATGGCGGCCCGGGCGACTTTTGACACCCGCTCATAAGCCTTCTTCTCGTGAATGACTTCTTTGCGACCATCGCAGGTGTAAGTGAACTGGCACTGGTATTTCTTACCGGTACCCTGGCGGATTACACCACACAGAGAGCTCGGAAAGCGGCTGCTCTTGACCCGGTTCAGGATGACTTCGGCCACGGCAAACTGACCGCGAACACTTTCACCACGCGCTTCGAAGTACAGCGCTTCGGACAGGCACTTCCAGTTTTCGTCACCGGTTGCAGCGGGTTGCTGGTCAAGCCAGTCTTTGGAATAGGTCACTTCAACAGGTTTAGCCGCCTTTCGGGGCTGGAACAATTTGAAGTAGTCACGAAAGCTCTGCGCCGGCAATTCGCTGCGGGCGACAAGCTCTTCTTTTGCAGTATCAGTTGCTTCCCTTTCAGCAAAGGACGCACTCGGCAGCACGGTTGCTGCCAATGCGGCAACAGCCATTATGTAACGTAGCATCAGATAACCTCGCACAGGCACTTCACGCGCCATACCCTCCCCCGGCGGGCGCGACGAGGCATCTAACGCAATCAAGCGCAAAGGTCCAGCCTTTGAGAAAATGCAAGTGGAAAACCGCCCGTAGCGAAAATTACTTTCGCTTACGAGTGGCTCGATAACCCACTAATCCTTGGGTTTTGACGCTGTGTCAACCCCCAAGTCTGGAGGAAATTGCCAGTTGAGCGGCAGCCAGCCGAGCGACGGGAACCCGGAAGGGTGAGCACGAAACATAGTCAAAACCCAAATCCCTGCAGATGGCGATTGATTCGGGGTTTCCGCCGTGTTCTCCGCAAACCGACAGGGTCACATCCGGTTTGGCAGCACGGCCGCGTTCCGCCCCGAGCTTCAACAGTTCACCCACCCCATCCGGATCAAGGACGTGGAAGGGATCTTCGCCAAAAACACCTTGTCGCACATAAGCCGACATGAAACGCCCCGCGTCGTCGCGGGACAACCCATAGGTCATCTGTGTAAGGTCGTTGGTGCCGAAACTCATGAACGCGGTCTGCGGTGCGATCTCTTCCGCCCGGAGACAAGCGCGCGGGGTCTCGACCATGACACCCAACCGATATTCGAATTCCTGCCCGCGTTCGGACGCAACCGCAGCGGCCACGGAGTCGATGCGGGATTTGACCAGTTCAACCTCGCGCTTGGCTGAAACCAGCGGGATCATCACTTCGGGCACGACCGGAGCACCGTTTTTTCTGGCGTCCAGTGTGGCTTCAAAAATCGCACGGGCCTGCATGTCATAGATTTCGGGCACGGTCACACCCAGGCGAACGCCGCGCAGGCCAAGCATCGGGTTGTATTCGGTCATCGCGGCCACCCGACGCTCGACGTCGGACACCGGAAGGTCAAGCGCCTCAGCCAGTTCTCGCTGCCCACTACGCGTGGTCGGCAGAAACTCGTGCAGAGGTGGATCGAACAGACGAATGCAGACGGGCTGCCCTTCCATAATTCTGAACAACTGAACAAAGTCTTCACGCTGCATCGGAAGCAATCGCTCCAGCACAGCAGCCCTGCCCGACGACGTTTGTGCGAAAATCATCTCGCGCATCACGATCAGACGGCCGGGATCAAAGAACATATGCTCTGTCCGGCACAGACCGATCCCCTGAGCCTGAAAATTCCGCGCCGTCTGTGCATCCGCCGGTGTGTCTGCATTGGCGCGGATGTCAATGTCACGCTCGGCATCGGCCCACGCCATCAATGTCTGAAAGCAATCATCCAGCGCGGCCTCAAGCATGGCTGGTTGGCCTGCCAGCACCTGACCCGAACTACCATCGATGGTCAGAACATCACCGGTTTTGAAAACACGCCCGTCCGGTGCGGTCAGCATCTTCTTCTTTGTCTGGAACCGGATGTCGGAAGCACCAACGATACAGGGCAAGCCAAGTCCACGACCAATCACAGCGGCGTGGCTGGTCATCCCGCCCTTTTCCGTCAGAACCGCAACGGCTGCGTGCATCCCGCGTACATCTTCGGGTGAGGTTTCGCGGCGAACCAGTACACAAGCTTCACCGCGCGCGGCACTGGCCTGAGCCTCTGCCGATGTGAACACGATCTTTCCGGTCGAGGCACCAGGGCTTGCACCAATGGCTGATGTCAGAACATCGCGGCGCGCTTCGGGATGAACCTGTCGGTGCAACAATTCGTTCAGCGCATGCGGATCCACCCGCATTACTGCTTCCTGCGGCGGAATTATTCCATCTTCAGCCAGACGAACCGCAATCCGCATCGCCGCGCGCGAGGCTCTCTGAACCCGGACACCATCAAGAATATGCACGTTGCCATTTTGGATGACGAATTCCACCTGCATCTCTTCGCGCAGTTTTTCGCGCATAAGTGCGGCCTGAGATTTGACCTCGGCGAAGGCATCGGGTGCGACCTCTTCAAGCGACGGGCCGCGTGGATCTTTTTCCAGAAACAAGGCCGCCACATCTTCGCCCAGCGCATCCCGGCCCTGGCTCTGGCTCAGGTAGCGGCCCGTGATCTGCGGCATTCCGGTAGTGGAATCGACCAGTTGCAAGACGCCTGACCCGCATTCCCCTTGTCCGACCCCGGGAATCATCTCCTGAATGACCAGTCCAAGCCCGGCGTCGGCCGGGGCGCCTTTGGCCTGCCGCAACAAGCGCGCAGAAGTCCCATCCCAGGCGCGGGCCATAGAGCGTAGAACACCGATCAACTGTTCGCCTCTGTCCCGAGGGAAGGCTTCGTCCGTTTCATCTTCGTATGCGCGCAAGGAGTGGCGCAAACCCTCGCTGCCATCCATGTCGATGTCGTCGAACACATCCGCGTCCAGCCGCGCCACGTGAATCGCATAACTTTGAACGAACCTAAGATACAGCGCCGCAGCAGCCTCTGCCCCCATGGTATCGGACAGGTCCACATAGCGCGCATCATTCATCCCGATGTTCAGAACCGCACCGGGCCCACCCCAGTCGGGGTCTTCAGAGCTTGGTCGGACGCAAAGCAATGCCGATGGATCGAACTGTTCAAGGATCGCAGCCAGGTTCGGAACTTCGCCCTCCGCAATCTGATGGACCGCTTCAAACGACAATGCGACGGTCCGAGGCACGGGCAGGTCCAGGCGGACCAGTCGTTGCAGACACTTGGCCCTCCCGCCATGGGTATGGGCCGTGACCGGCGCGTCGGATGTAATGAGCGTGGTATGCGGATTATTCTGCACTGCAGCACCTTTTGATTTGCGTGCAGCATAAGCGCTTGCGTCCATCGCGCAAGGGCGTTCTGGGCGCGCAGTCCCGCGCGCCCGGCGTATTAACCTTCGATCCGGGTCAGATCGGCCACACTGGAACAAACCTGCCGAATCTGGCTAAGCAGGTTCAGGCGGTTGCGGCGAACAATGTCGTTGTCGGTGTTGACCTGCACGTCCTCGAAAAACGCATCCACCGGACCGCGCAGCGCGGCCATGGCGGCCATGGCCGTCGGGAAGTCTTCCGATTTCAGCGCTGGATTGATCTGGGCCTGCGCATCATCCAGTGCCGAGAACAAGGCTTTTTCGCTGTCCGTCTCCGCGAACTTCACATCCGCCCCATAGGAGTATTCCACCCCGTCTTTTTCTTCAGCCTGCATAAGAATGTTGTTGGCGCGTTTGAATCCCTGCACAAGGTTCTCGCCGTTCTCAGTCGCAATCACCGCGTTCAGAGAACGAGCGCGTTTGACCAGCAGGTTGAGATCGTCATTCCCCTCCATCGCGATACAGGCGTCGATGATGTCGTGGCGGATACCCTCGTCGCGCAGGAACACCTTTAGACGGTCGTGGAAGAACGCCAACAGGTCGGCCGGAGCAGACGAAATAATCGCATTCGCGGCCTCAACCTGATGTGCCAGATCATGCACACGTTTTGCGGCAGCTTCCGCGGCCTCACCTGTAGCCTGCGCTTGCTGTGCCTTGGCCTCAAGAACGGCGGCCTGCCATTCCGGCAGTTTCAACAGCGAACCCAGCGCAGTTGCAAAGGTCTGGTTCAGAGGCAGTCGAAGATCGTTGGTCAGGATCAACCGGATCACACCCAGCGCCGCACGGCGCAGGGCATATGGATCCTTCGACCCGGTTGGTTTTTCGTCGATCGCCCAGAAACCGGTGAGCGTGTCCAGCTTGTCAGCCAGTGCGACGGCCACCGAAACCGGTGCAGTTGGCACGTCATCGGACGGGCCGAGCGGTGAATAGTGCTGTTCACTGGCTTGGCCGACTTCAGCGGGAAGACCAGCCGCGTTGGCATAATAACGCCCCATAAGCCCTTGAAGTTCAGGGAATTCATACACCATCTCGGATGACAGATCTGCTTTACAGCCCTGCGCGGCCAGCATAGCCAATGCGGGATCGGCTGAAACTGCAGGAGCCAATTCATGCGCCAGCGAGGCAATGCGGTTCACCCGTTCCCCTTGTGACCCCAGTTGCGCGTGGAAGGTGACAACATCCAACTTATTGACCCAGGGTTCAAACCCATCGGATTTGACGATGCGCAGGTCGTTCTCCCAGAAGAATTTCGCGTCTGCCAGACGTGCTGACAGAACCTTTTGGTTGCCTGCCAGAATAGTCGCGCCGTTATCGGCGGTTTCACGGTTGGCGACGGTGATGAAGCGTTCGATCCGACCGCTCTTGGGATTGCGGACCGAGAAAAACTTCTGATGCTCTTTCATCGAGGTCTGGAGAACCTCAGGCGGCAGGTCGAGGAATTCTTCGTCGATCTTCCCCATCAGCACCACGGGCCATTCGACCAGACCGGCAACTTCAATCAGCAGACCTTTGTCTTCGACTACTTCCAAACCGGCTGCAAAGGCCATGTTCTGGGCGTCGTTCCAGATATGCTCGGCACGTTCTTGGGGCGACAAAACCACGAAAGCGCGTTTCAGCTTTGCGGCGTAATCCCCAAAAGATGTAACCGAAATTCGGTTGGGGGCCATGAAACGATGACCGGCTGTGGTGTCGCCAGTCTTGATGCCTTCGACCTCCATCGGTACGACTTGTGCCCCGGTTTCATCTGTCAGGATGCAGAGGATTGAATGCAGCGGGCGCACCCAACGCAGGCTGCCACTGCCCCAGCGCATGGACTTGGGCCAGGGAAAATTGCGGATGGTGGCTTCCAGAACTTCAGCAATAATCCCGGCGGCCGGACGACCCGCCTTTTCAATGGTGGCGAAATAGACCGCACCCTTGGGTGTCTCACGCTCTTCCAATTGATCGCGGGTCAGACCTGCGCCCCGCAGGAATCCTTCAATCGCCTTGTCTGGCGCACCGACCTTTGGGCCCTTGCGTTCTTCCCGGATTGTGGGACTTTCAGCCAGCAGCCCCTCGATCGCCAGCGTCAGACGGCGGGGAGTGGTCAGGGCAGCGGCGCTTGCATAGGTCAAACCGGCCTCGACCAGACCATCGGTAATCCGCTTTTTCAGATCCTCACCGGCACGGGCTTGCATCCGTGCAGGGATCTCTTCGGAAAACAGTTCGATCAGCAGGTCGGGCATTGTCGGTCCTTAGAAATTGACGATCGTCTGAATGACGATGGCATTGGCGATATCCACAAAGAAGGCGGATACAAGGGGCAGTACAATAAAGGCAATAGGGGATGGGCCATATCGCTTGGTCACGGCGGTCATATTTGCAATTGCCGTGGGCGTTGCGCCCAATGCAAAGCCGCCAAAACCAGCCGCAAGTACAGCAGCGCGGTAATTCGACCCCATAACCGGAAACAACACCCACAAGACGAATGCCACCGCAAAAAGTGTCTGTGCCGTCATGATCACGACGATGGCCAGGCCCAGCTCAGCTATGGTCCAAAGTTGCAGGCTCATGAGGGACATCGCCAGAAACGCGCCCAGTGCAAATTCGGATATCAGGGCCAGCGACGGCGTACGCGACACTTTCGGAGCACCGGGGAAAACCGCATCACGCAGATTTGCGATCACTATGCCCATAATCAGGCACGGCACGAACAGTGGCAGTTTTAACCCAGCCGCCGATATCGCCTCACTCAGAATGTACCCTAAGATGATGGCCAGATTCAGATACAGCAAAACGCGCATGATGGTCAGATGATCGATGCGGGTCGTCTGCCCATCATCTTCATCCGGCAATCCGACGCTGTGTTCTTCTTCCGGGCGATTGGGGGTCAGACCGCGCCCCTCAACAAGCAGGCGCGCAATTGGTCCGCCAACCAACGCGGCCAGCACAAGCCCCAAGGTGGCAACAGCCACACCCAGCTCAGTCGCGCCACTCAGGCCGGTTGCTTCCGCAACATCCGGCGCCCAGGCAATCGCAGTACCGTGCCCGCCAATAAGCGAGGCTGATCCGAACAGCACACCCGCTTGTGCCGGATAGCCAAACATCGCTGCCCCGGCGGCGCCGATCACGTTTTGAAAGACAATCGTTGTCAGTGTCAGAACAAGCAGCAAAAATAACGGCTTACCCCCTGCTACGAGATCGGAAAGTCGCGCGTTCAAACCTATACCGGCAAAGAACAAGACCAGCAGAAAATCTCGGGCTGACAGCCCAAAGGACAGCTCAACGTTGAACACCAGAAACAGCAGCAAAACAAACAGTGAGGCCAGCAACCCGCCGGTCACGGGCTCGGGGATATTAAAATTTCGCAGTGTAACGACACGGGCGTTGATCTCGGCTCCGATCAGATAGACCGCAAAGCCCAGCGTGGCCGTCAGGAAATCGGGGATTTCAACGACATGGCCCACGGCACACTCCTTTTAGTTTTCCGGCCGCGGCGGGCATTCCTCGCCAACAACAGTGCCGTCATAGGCTTTTTCACCGCAATTGTTCAACGCATGCCAAACGTATCCCTTTCCGTCCATTGTAACCGCCACAATCCGGTCCACCCCGAAATGGATGTTCTTTGCGCCCAAGAACGCCCGAGCCTGTCCGGATTTCAACGCATCAGCAAGCGACACGGCATCGTAGCAGTCGAACCAACCCGGTGCGGTCAAAGGCTCGGGGTTGTCGACCGGAACAAAACCGGCCATCTGATCCGGTGTCAGTTCGGTTTCAAAACAGGCGCGATACCGGATCGGGGAGCTGTCTGCGTCAATCGCCCGGAAATCCGAATAGGCGATGGGTGTCGGCACTTCCGTCCCTTCTGTCACAAGGGCAACATCCTTGCCCGGTTGCGGCTCAACCTCATAGTAAAAGCCGTAGACCTGCAAGTAATACATGCCCACACCTGCCAGTACAGCCGACAGCAGCAGAAGGATTGCCAGCAATTTTCCCGTCATCTTTCAGGCCGCCTCTTTCAAGTTCTTGTAAAATAGGACAGGTTTCACTCGGGTACAGGCAGAAACGAGGTCAAAACCATGGAATCCACTCTTGCCGTCGGGTTTTTCGGCGCATTGTTTGCGATCATGAACCCGGTTACCAACCTCCCGGTGTTTCTGAGCGTCACGCAGGACTTGCCCGCCGCCGAACAGCGCAAGATTGCGGTAAAGACGGTGACCTACTGCCTGATCCTTGGGGCAGCCTTTGCCTTGGTCGGAAGTCAGGCGCTTGGCCTTTTTGGCATTAGCGTAAATCACCTGCGTGTCGCTGGGGGGCTGGTGGTCATGATGATCGGCCTCAACATGCTGAACGGGCGCGAAAGCACCTCTCACCACGGAACCAAGGGGGAAAAGGAAGCTTACCCCGAACCCGACACCGTAGCCTTTTACCCGCTGGCCTTTCCCATTTTGGTAGGTCCGGGAACGATCACAACGCTGATCCTGTATGCACACCAGATCAAGACGCCAGTCGAAACCTTTGTTTATGCAGGGGTATTCCTTGCCGTGGTCGGGCTGCTTCTGATCACGTTCTGGAACGCCGCCTGGCTGGCGGAACGACTGTCCGACAATGCGCGCGTGATCATGGGCCGCTTCATGGGCATGATCCTTGCGGCCATCGCTGTGAGCATGATCGCAGACGGCCTGAAAGCACTGTTGCCGGGGCTGGCCTGATTGCCTCATCAGGCTGAATGTCCGGCGGCCTCGGTCTGCACAAACGCATCCGCACATTGCTTGGCCAGAGCACGCACCCGCCCGATATAGGCCTGCCGTTCGGTGACTGAAATTACGCCGCGCGCGTCCAGCAAGTTGAAGATATGGCTGGCCTTGATGCACTGGTCATATGCCGGGTGCGCCATGATGATACGTTTGCCGGTTTTGGGATCGTCGTGCGCCTGCGCCAGAATGGTGGCACACTCAGCCTCGGCCTCTTCGAAGTGGCGCAGCAGAACCTCGGTGTTTGCCACATCGAAGTTCCAGCGGGCGTATTCTTCTTCGGTCTGTTTGAAGATATCGCCGTATTTCAACAGGCTGGGCGATTGCGGATCGTTGAACGGCATATCCATGACATGATCGATACCCAGAACGTACATCGCCAGACGCTCCAGACCATAGGTCAGTTCACCCGATACCGGCACGCAGTCATGGCCGCCGACCTGCTGGAAATAGGTAAACTGGCTGACTTCCATTCCGTCACACCAGACTTCCCAGCCCAGACCCCATGCCCCCAGCGTCGGGCTTTCCCAGTCATCTTCGACAAAACGGATGTCGTGCAGGTCCATGTCAATGCCGATCGCCTCCAGGCTGCCAAGATACAGCTCTTGCAGGTCCGGCGGGCTGGGTTTGATCAGCACCTGGTATTGGTAGTAATGCTGCAAGCGGTTCGGGTTCTCGCCATAGCGACCGTCCGTTGGGCGGCGCGAGGGCTGTACATAGGCCGCGGCCCAGGCCTTGGAACCCAGTGCGCGCAATGTCGTCGCGGGATGGAACGTCCCTGCCCCGACCTCCATGTCATATGGCTGCAGAATCGCGCAGCCTTTTGACGCCCAATAGGTCTGAAGCCGCAGGATGATCTCCTGAAAAGAACGCGGTGCGCTGGTCGGTTCGGTCATGACATTCCCTCTGGGCGCCTTTACGCCCGGTTCCGGTCGGTTTTGCCCTTCCTATGCAAGGGGCCAAGGGGCGTCAACGGGGCTTTGACCAACGGCTGTAACTGCAGGGCCACACCGTAAATTCCCCGTATTCATGGCATGGCGTTTGGCAAATGAATTCGAGTATTCTGCACCAAAGCACGAACACTGCATAACACGGGCAGACTATGACACGCGTATTTTCAGCAATCCTATTGTTTCTTCTGGTCGGCCTGCGTGCCGCAACCGCCCAACAAGACCCCGGCGTCTGGGTTCAGGTCGAGGCTCAGCCCTCGCTGCGCGAAGCGCAGGAACGGGCACAGGCCTATGCCGGAGCGTTGCCTGACGTGAACGGGTTCCGTCTAAACAGCGGCTGGTACGCCATCGTAATCGGCCCTTATACACGCACCGACGCCGAACAGGTGCTGCGCGTCTATCGGGCGGAGGGTCAGATTCCGCGCGACAGCTACATCGCTTTTTCCAACGCGATGGGACAACAATTCTGGCCCATCGGAGCAAACGTACTGAACCGTGGCACCGTTGCGGCGCCAATTGAACCGGCGGCGCAGCAGGAAGAGGCTCCGGCAGTTGTCACGCCCCAGGATTCGGATGAAACCCGCGCACAAGCGCTTCAGTCCGAACGTCTGCTGACCGCGCAGGAGCGCAAGGATCTGCAAACGGCTCTGGGCGCGGCAGGGTTTTACAACTCGACCATTGATGGCGCTTTCGGGCAAGGAACCCGCCGCTCGATGGGCGAATGGCAGCGGTTCAACGGGTATGAGGCCACGGGCGTTCTGACCACGTTGCAGCGCAAGGCCCTGATGGATGAATACAATGCGCCGCTGATTTCAGTCGGGATGGAACGGTATTCGGACGACAAGGCCGGGATCGCGCTCGACATGCCTTTGAGCGCTGTGCGCCTTGACCGTTACGAGGCGCCTTTCGCACATTTCGCCAGCAACTCTGACCTGAACGCCAAGGCTCTTCTGATCAGCCAGGACGGCGACAAGAATACATTGCGCGCTCTCTATGAGGTGATGCAGTCGCTTGAAATCGTTCCGTTGAACGGCCCTCGTGATCTGGGCCGTGACAGGTTTACCCTTGAAGGGCGCGGCAATGGCGTTGTGTCCTTCACTCAGGCGCGATTGACGGACGGCAAGATCAAGGGGTTCACTCTGGTCTGGCCCGAAGGGGATGAGGCACGCCGTCTGCGGGTGCTGGCTGCGATGACCTCCAGCTTCAGCACCACAGACGCGGTTTTGGATTCCGCTGCCGGCGCAGATGCGGAACAGCGCATCGATCTGGTGTCAGGCCTTCAGGTCCGCAAACCAAGGCTGTCACGTTCAGGTTTCTTCGCGGACGAGAATGGTACAGTTCTGACCGTTTCCGAGGCGGCCGACAGCTGCACCCGGATCACTCTGGATGGTGATCAGGAAGTTCAACTGGCCTTGACGGATCAGGATCTTGGCGTCTCGGTCCTGCGGCCCGCGCAAACCCTCGCGCCCATGAGCGTTGCCGCATTCAGCGCCGCTCAGCCCCGCATTCAGTCGGAAGTGGCTGTATCCGGTTTCTCCTATCAGGGCGCATTGGGCGGACCCTCGCTGACCTACGGGCAAGTCGCGGATATCCGTGGCCTGAATGGTGAACCCGGCGTCAAACGTCTGGCTTTGAACGCGCAACCCGGCGACGCGGGTGGCCCGGTATTCAATGACAGCGGCAACGTTGTCGGTATGTTGTTGCCCACACCGTCCGAAGGGCGCACCCTGCCCGCCTCGGTCAGTCTTGCAGCCACTGTTGATCGGTTGACTGAGATTCTGGCAGAGGCCGGAGTTTCAGGTCAATCGAGTGAGGAAACCACGCAAATCTCACCCAACGAACTGAACCGGCGCGCGACCGGCATGACGGTTCTGGTTCACTGCTGGGATTGAACCGACAGCATATCATTGCAAAAAAGCGCCGTATGAAAGTACGGCGCTTTTTCGTTACAGAACGTCCGGTGTCACGTGGATCAAGGTCGGCACGGGCGCATCGAACGCGGCGCGGACTGCGTTTTGCATCTCTGCGACATTTGAGGGGGCTGTGGAAAGCGCACCAAAGGCTTCGGCCAGTTTGCAGAAATCCGGGTTATGCGCCATGACCGCATTGGGTGCGATCTGGCTGCGAACCATGCTGTCTTCGATCTCTTTCAGCTTGCCATTATCCCACAAGATAATCGGAAGAGACAAACCCAACTCAACTGCCACGCCCAGTTCCTGCATTGTGTAATGGAACCCGTAATCCCCGGCGATAACTGCCGTGGGTTTTCCGCGTCGCGCCACCGCCCCTCCAATTCCCGCAGGTAATCCGTAGCCAAGGGTGCCAAAACCCGTCGGATGATGCCAGTGATGGGGATAGGCCATGTCCCACGCCTCTTTTGCGACATAAGCGAGCTGGGTCATGTCCGAATAGATCATGGTGTCGGCGGGCATAGCTGCGCGCAACGAATCTGCGATCGGCACAATTCCGGGCCGTTCGGCATCTACCTCGGCGCGCCATCGGGCGCGTGCTTCGGCCACTTCTTCCGGCGACCATCCCGTTGCTGGTTTCATGTCCTCGGTCGCGTACCACAAGGCGCGGGCAAAGCTTTGACTATCGGCCTGCAACTTGATTGCAGCGCGGTGACGATCAGACAGAACCTCGGGATCGAGATCAACACGTATCAACGTCGCTTGGTGTCCCAACTCTTGCCGCCACAAATCGACTTCACCCAGCTCAGCGCCAACTGCGATCACCAGATCTGCCGAGGCAACGACTTCGGCGCTGCCAGGACGCGGCAACATGGACCCGAAGTTCAACGGATAGTTCATCCCAACCAGCCCGCGCCCGGCGAAGGTGGTAAAGCAGGCCGCCCCCAACTGAGTCAGAATCTGCCGCCAATCGTTGGACTTGCAGCCGCCGCCCAGAATGAACAGCGGCCTGCGCGCAAGGTTCAACATGGACACAACCGATGACACATCAGGCGGCAACGCTTTGGTGCGCAGCGCGGATTGGTTTGGGAACGAGGCGGGCTCGGCCTCGGCCTCCAACTGCGCGATAGGCACCTGAATGTGTTTGGGCCGCGGGCGCGACAGCTCGAATTCCTCAAAAGCTCGCTCAATCAGCCCATACGCAGCCTCAGCCGAATTGGCCTGCGCCGACCAATCTGTGACCGTCCCGGCTGCCGCACGCTGGTCTTTCATCTGGTGCAACTGACCACGATTGGCTTGTGTTTCGTCCAGGCAGGAGGACAACACCAGCATCGGAACAGAGTCACTGTAAGCCTGTCCAATCGGCGTCATGGCATTGCACAATCCCGGACCGGTGATCACATAGGCGACACCCGGCTGGCCGGTCGCGCGCGCATAACCGTCGGCCATGAACCCTGCGCCCTGTTCATGCCGGGCAAGAACATGCGTGATGCCAGCCTCTTCGATGCCGCGATACATTTCCTGATTGTGGACGCCGGGAATTCCAAAAATCACATCCACGCCACGGTCCTTGAGCATATGCGAGATTTGCGCGCCAAGGGGTCTTTTCATCAGCCTCTCCAGAATTGAACGGTGAAGATTGCATAAACGGCCAACAGCTCTAGCCGTCCGACCAGCATTCCGATTGTCAGCAGCCATTTGGCAGTGTCGTTGAGACCCGCAAAATTACCAGCCGGTCCAATCTGATCACCGAGGCCGGGGCCTACATTGGCCAGCGCGGTCGCAGCCCCGGACACGGAGGTGATGAAATCCAGACCCGTCAGTGCCAACGCCCAGGACAACACGCCCATCGACAGAACGAAGAACATGAAAAAGCTCATAACCGATGTCAGAACATCCCGCCCGACCGGCCGCCCATCATAAAGCGGCATGAACACGCCATGCGGGGACCTGATCCGTTTGATCTGAGTTTTGATAGACGCGATCAGCAATTGGTACCGGAAAATCTTGATCGAGCACGCGGTCGACCCAGCGCATCCACCGATCAGACCGATCAGGAAGAACAACATGATCGGAAAACTACCCCACCCCATGTAATCGACACTGGCATATCCGGTACCGGAAATGATTGAGGTGATATTGAACAGAGACTCGCGAAAGGCCTGTTCCCAGTGATGCGGAAAAACCGATGTCAGGAAGACTGACATAATGACAACCAGAACCAGAATGGTCGCCAGAAACGCTCTGATTTGGCTGTCTTTCCACAAGGACGCTGTGTGGCCGTTGGCGAGTTGGACGTAGCGTACAAAAGGAAGTGCTGCCAAAACCATGAAAACAGATGCCGCATATTCAGTCGGACCCGAAAATGTCCCAAACGACGCATCGTAGTTCGAGAATCCACCGGTGGAAATAGTGGTAAAAGCGTGCACCAGAGCGTCAAAGAAACTCATTCCGAAACCAGCGTAAACAAGCACGCAGACGAGTGTCAGGAAGACGTAGATCAGGGAAATCTGCCCCGCGATCTCTTGCGCGCGAGGCAGGATTTTTCCCATGGTTTCAAAACCTTCCGAACGGAAGATTTGCATACCACCCACCCGCAGCTCCGGCAGGAACACCATCGCGACGACGATGATGCCGATGCCTCCCAGCCATTGCAGGATACCGCGCCATAACAAAAGCCCCTTCGGCAGCGAATCCAACCCCGATATCACGGTTGAACCGGTTGTCGTCAGGCCGGACATCGCCTCAAAATAGGCATCGACAAAGCGCAGCTCGGTATCGCCGAACAGAAACGGAATTGCGCCGAAAACAGGCAGCGCCACCCAGACCCCTGTCGTCAACAGGAAGGTCTGCCGAATGGTCAGCCCCTCGCCCACTCCGTTCGAACAGCTCATCGCCAGAACGGATCCGGTCAGCATCGTGATGATCGCGCTTTCCAGGAAGACATTCCATTCGCCGCGTCCCTCGATAAAGTCCGCGAGCATAGGGAACAGCATGGTCGCCCCAAGAATGGCGACCAGCAAGCCAATCACATATCCGACCGGGCGAAGATCCATCATAACGCGCAGCGTTGGCGCGCCAGCCCGACGGTGTCAAGCAGATGATCCCGGTTTACGTGTCGGTTTTGGTATCTGTCCCCGGCATTGCGGGTGGTTTGGACGGCGTGCGAGATTTGCGCGCCTGAGGTTTTGGCTGTTCAACCGCGGGTGCTGGCTTTGCCGATGCCGCAGTTGGCGCAGGTTTGGTTGCCGCAGCCCGACGCACGCGTGGTGCAGGTTTGGGGCGCTCTGTGGTCGTTTTTTCGGTTACAGCGGATACCTCGGTTTTGCTTGCAATAGCTTTGGCCGGAGCAGGAGAAGCTTTGGTCGGAGTAGTACGGGCTGGTGCCGATTTCACCGGGGCTGCTTTACGCGCAACGGGTTTGGCAACTTTCGCAGCGGGTTCAACCGGTTTTGTGGCTGTTTTCGCTTTTGCTGCCGTTGCTGGTTTTGCTTTCACAGGCACCGCGGAAGCCGCTCGAGGTTTGGCAGTAAACTCGACCGATTTGGCTTCGGATTTGGCCGGAGTGGATTTTTGCATCGGTTTTTTTTCTGCTGGGACCGCGGCAACTGATACACGTTTGGTTCGCGGCGCAGTTGGTTTGGGTTGTGCCGCACGTTTCTCAGCCGTCTTTTCCACTACTGGCGCCGGGGTTGATGCTGCCAGATGCAAAGCATGGACGGGAGCCATCGGCAGCTCAAGCGCCGACCGGGTCATGATCTGCATGATTTTCATCTGGTTGACCATTGCATAGCCAGCCATGCGAATTGCCGCAGCTTGAAACTCCAAAGGTTGGATAATCGGATTCATCACATGTTTCTCCTGTAAATACGATGCAGCCCGAACTTGGTGGATAAAGTGCCTTGCCCGCTCCGATTTCTCGAGCGGCGGGTGCGGTCTTGCAGTCCAAGGCGTCTCACGTCTCGGCTTCCTTTCGGGGCCGTACACCATTCCAATGGCAAACATACGGCTGCTGCATTCCCGATAGATATACATCAAAGGACTGCGCAAATGCAGCATTATTGCTGCATTGCGGCAAAAGAACGCTTACTGCCAAAATCTCTGATTAAATTCTAGCCGCTTACGCGGGAGTATTCACCCTACATGAAACAGAGTGGTGAATAGTTTTGGGTCCAGACTGGACGCAGCAAAGGTTGGACCTTCGGTCAGAATCGACACAGCGTCGTGGCTGTGCAGGCTTTCCTGATGGCTGGCTACAACACGGAAATCACCGACGTGATGATCTGCCAACAATTCGGCGCAGAACAACCGTGCCGCATCTTCGACAAAAATCGGATTGGCGGCGTTCATCTCCGCAAAGGCCTGTTCGTCTTCACGTTTGACCATAACCTGCGTTTCGGTCGGCACCGCACGGCGGCACAGCGCGATCATGTCTTCAAACCACAGACAGTCGGCGTCGCAATCCACAACCACGGAAATCCGCGCGACGGAACGTTGCGAATGCGGTGTCGCCAATTGTCCCCGCATGGAACGGGCATGTTCACTCAATTCCAGCGAGCAAGGACAGGTCGAAGAATAGACGTAGTCCAGATGCATGATCTTCTGGCGCACACCATTATGTTCCACCAGTTCCAGTGCGATGTCGTAATATTGATACCCTTCCAACCCGGACCGCAGGCTTTTGATCCTGTCCGGGTAGGAAAAACGCATCTGAATGCGAGCGTCGAAACTGTCCAGATCGGTCATATAGTCGTCAAGTGCCGCCTCCATGACCTCGAAGCTGAACGTGCGTTCAGCGTGTTTGTAGAAGGACCGCATGATCCGGGACATGTTTATGCCCTTTTTCTCGGCTTCAAGGCTAACGGTGCCCGTGATCGACGTCTCCAGCGTCAGATCTTCCCCATCTTTCCGATGGAACCGGATCGGCAGGCGGAAATTCGAAATACCAACGTGCTGAATCTGCTGTTTGGCACCACGGATCAGGCTGGACGGACCGTTTTGCAAATCAGGCAGGGACGCGCGGTAATCCGCGTCAACGGAAAAGTCTTCGGGGTACTCCCGCGAGAGCGAAGGATAGTTAACCGCAGTCAGGCCAGGCACCAGGCGCGCAATAGCCGGATCCAATTGGCTGATCTCGGATGCTGTCGCAGACTCCGCCCATTGCCGCAGAACTTTCAGGGCCTCGGCGGCTTTTTCCCGATCCGGGGTATCATCAATGTCGCGCGGGTGAACGTTCATCGGCTGCGGTTCCTCGATTGGTCGTCGGAATATATACGACTGCAGGTCTTTTACCAGTCTAACCCAATACGCGGGCAATAGCAGTCCGGATTGAAAAAACCGGTGCAAAACCGTCATTCTGCAACAATTTACGCCTTTTGCAGGCGTAATATCCGGCGACAAGACCAATGTGTCGCCTGAAAGGACGTTGCGAACAAATGACCAAGTCGCAAGGTCCCCGAACGCCAAGAAGACGTTCGGGGTGAAAAAGTTACTTCTGCGAGGTTTCCAGCGCCTGCTGGATGTCTGCCAGCAAGTCCCCGGCGTCTTCCAGACCGACGGAAAAACGGATCAGGCCCGGAGTAATACCCAACTCATCTTTCTGTGCGTCGCTCAGACGTTGGTGCGTGGTGGTCGCCGGGTGCGTCGCGATCGACTTGGCGTCCCCCAGATTGTTGGAGATCACAGGAATGGTCATCGCGTTCAGGAAAGCAAAAGCCGCATCCTTGCCGCCCCTGATATCCAGAGACAGCACGGTCCCGCCTTTGCCGCCCAGCTGAGATTGAACCAACGCGTTCTGTGCATGGGTCTTCAAACCAGGGTAGAGGGTACGCTCCAATGCGGGATGCTCTTCCAAAGCTTCGGCGATCTTTTGTGCACTGTCGGCCTGCGCGTTGACCCGCAGAGCCATGGTTTCCAAACCTTTCAACATGACCCAGGCATTAAACGGGCTGAGCGCGCCACCGGTATGCTTCAGATAAGGCTCAACTGTTCCGCGGATGAACTCCTTGGTGCTGATGATGACACCGCCCAGCGCACGGCCCTGCCCGTCGATATGCTTGGTCGCCGAATAGACAACGACATCTGCGCCTTGTTCAATCGCGCGAGAAAAGACCGGCGTCGAGAACACGTTGTCGACCACGACAAGTGCGCCAACGGCATGGGCCAGATCTGACACGGATGCGATGTCGATCACTTCAAGTGTCGGGTTCGACATGGATTCGAAGAAGACCGCCTTGGTGTCCGGGCGGATCGCGGCCTGCCATTGCTCCAAATCGGTGCCATCGACAAAGGTCACCTCAACACCATAACGGGTCAGGATGTTTTCGAGGATGTACAGGCACGACCCGAAAAGCGCCTTTGCGGAAACAACATGGTCCCCGGCCTTCAGCATCGAGGTCAGCGCACCGTTGACCGCTGCCATGCCCGAAGCTGTAGCAAACGCATCTTCGCCACCTTCAAGTGCCGCGATGCGCTGTTCGAACATGGACACAGTCGGGTTGCCGTAACGGGCATAAATGAACTCATCAGGGCCGCATTCCAGAAACCGGGCTTCGGCCTGTTCAGCGTTTTCGTAAACAAAGCCCTGCGTCAGGAAAATCGCCTCGCTCACCTCGTTGTACTGACTGCGGCGGATGCCGCCGTGGACGGCTTGTGTGCGTTTGTTCCAGTTCTCGCTCATCTCATTCCTTTCAGCCTCCGGCGGAGGCAAACAAAAAACCCCAGACGCGGCCAAGCGAAAGGGGTCTTTCATCCTGACCTTTTAGCGGTGTTGTTTAGCGTGGCCCGCAATCCGGTAACAAATCGCCACGTAGCTCTGGGTTGGCAATACGCCTTGGGCGGTTTGCGGTCAAGCCCGGCCTGCGCGTCAGTCACGCTTTCGTAAGCGGTACTTGCCGAACCGGCAGAAACCCGCATGATCACCTCAAAATCAGGAGAACACATGGCTGACCCGATTGATCTGTATTTCTGGCCCACACCGAACGGCTGGAAAGTATCCGTTGCTCTGGAAGAGATGGAACTGCCCTACACCACCCATCTGATCAATATCGGCAAGGGTGACCAGTTCGACCCCGAGTTTCTGAAGATCGCCCCAAACAACCGGATGCCCGCCATTGTCGATCCCGATGGTCCAGACGGCGCGCCGATCTCGGTTTTTGAAAGCGGCGCAATCCTGATGTATCTGGCCCGCAAGACCGGGCGGTTCTATGGCAAATCTGAAAGGGACCGCATCGCGGTCGAAGAATGGCTGATGTGGCAAATGGGCGGCATTGGCCCAATGGCGGGGCAAGCGCACCACTTCCTGAAATACGCCCCGCAACTGGACCCGCCACAGGACCTGCCCTATCCGAAAGACCGCTACCGGGCCGAGGTCGGGCGTCTATACGGCGTGCTGGATCGCAGGCTGGCCGAGAACGAATACGTCGCGGGCGATTTCTACTCCATCGCCGACATGTCGATCTGGGGCTGGGCCAGCCTGTGGGAAGGACAGCAGCAGGTGCTGGAGGACAAACCCCACTTTGCCCGCTGGCTGGAAACGGTCAGCGCGCGTCCGGGCGTTCAGGCTGGGCGCGCACTGCATGCGGAGTTACGCGGCGATCACCGGGACAAGCAGGCGCAGGGGGTTTTGTTTAGGCGGTAGCTCGCACTGGCTAATGTCTTCTTAGAGCCCGGAGCTAATCGGGAGCATCGCACCGAATGGCTGGATTTTGGCCCAAAAAGCAACGGCCTTTTACTTATTGCCCTCTTGGTACCCGATCACCTGCTTTGTAGAAGGGGGGTAACTCAATGCCTTTCGGAATACAGAATTCAACAAGAGATGATGATTTTTCACCGACCCAAATGATGGCGTCACTACCTTGGCGTATATAGCCCGTTTGTTCGCAATAGGCTTGCGCTGCGGCTATCACGGTGCGAACATCGCTTTCCGCATCGAAGTCGCCGCTCATGAAGTCAGCGATGTCCAGAACAGAAGATACTGAAACAACATAGGTATTTCTGTCTAAAGTAGTGGCGACTGGAGCGAAATGATGAATAACTCTAGAACCGTCTTGCTCGAAGTGAAAAACGGATCCCTTCACTATCTGAATATCGTGTTGCAACGTGACCTGTTCCGTTGGTCGGTCGGCAAACGGAATGAATGCTCCAGCGACTTCGTTTTCAGGTGATGGTGAGGCACAACCGAGCAAAAGGAGCAAAAGCGAGATTGAGATTGCTTCGCGCATTGCAGAGTCCTCCTTTAGGTTGCCAGTTGCCCAAAGCTATTCAAAACCTGACATGACCTCAATGTCCGTTTCGTCCGCTTAGCTGACTACCCTTCCCCCCGCACCAGCACATCCAGCATCCCCGAAATATCCTCGATCTCTTCCGCGATCACATGGATGACCGCATTAGCCTTCTGCATCCGCCCCGTCACGCGCAACAACCGCCCCGAAATCACCGCGCGGCGGAATTGCTCATAGATTTTGCGCCAGACCACGACGTTTACGATGCCGGTCTCATCCTCAAGCGTAACGAAGATCACGCCCTTAGCCGTCCCCGGCCTCTGCCGCAGGATCACCAGCCCCGCCACCGTCACCCGAGCCCCCTCGGGCGGGGCATTCAGCCGGCTGGCGGGCAAACAGGCGGGCGGACGCGGCCAGTCCTCAGGTGAGATCGCGGGGCGAACAGGGGCAACAAGCATGAGAACAAAAATAGAACAAATGGCAAGAAAGTCCAGAGGCGGCGCACTGAGTCGCAAATGAGGCTGGAAAGACCTAAATGCCTTCACTAAGGAAGAATTCGAACATCGCAAAAGGAAGACGCACGCAATGGCAAAGATCACCTATGTCGAGCACGGCGGTACCGAACACACTGTCGAGGTCGCCAACGGACTGACCGTCATGGAAGGGGCCCGTGACAACAACATTCCCGGCATCGAGGCCGATTGCGGCGGCGCTTGCGCCTGCTCGACCTGCCATGTCTATGTCCATCCCGACTGGGTCGAGAAAATCCCGGGCAAGGATGACATGGAAGAAGACATGCTGGACTTTGCCTTCGAGCCCGACCCGGCCCGCTCGCGTCTGACCTGCCAGATCAAGGTCACGGATGCGCTGGACGGTCTGGTCGTTCAGATGCCCGAAAAGCAGATCTGATGACCGTTGGGCTGATCGCAAAAATAGCAATCGCGATCAGCCTTTGCCCTGTTGCGGCCCAATCCCAACAACCTTGGGAATACGAGCCCCTAATTACGGCGACGTACACTCAACCTACCGCACGCTACCCACATGGGGTCCTCGGCGATCAAATCGAATATGGAGCCCTTGTGCTTCAATATGCGCCCAGATGGGCTGCATATACGATTCGACTACCCGAAGAACGGGTTTTCGAAGACCTGAAACCCCGCCTCGTCGATATCGACGGAAACGGCAAACGCGAAGCAATGGTCGTCGAAAGCCATCGCGACAAAGGTGCAAGGCTCGCAATCTACAACGGTGGCGGCCTTATCGCTGCAACTCCTTACATAGGCACCCGCTTCCGCTGGCTCGCCCCAATCGGAGCCGCCGACCTGGACGGCGACGGCCATATAGAAATCGCTTATATCGACCGCCCGCACCTTGCCAAAACGCTCCGCATCTGGCGCTATAAAGACAAGGCCCTGACCGAAGTCACCTCGATCCCAGGCCTGACCAATCATCGAATCGGCGAGGACTTCATCTTCGGCGGCTTGCGCAACTGCGGTGACCGCCCGGAACTGATCGTGGCTAGTGCCGACTGGTCGCGGATCATCAGAATTTCCTACGACAACGGCTGGACCAAAACCGACCTGGGCCCGTTTAATGGCCCCAAAAACCTCGCCCAAGCCCTGAACTGCTGATCCGCCTCTTCATCTGGCCCAAAATACCTTGGGGGTGAGACCTCGGAGCCAAGTGGCTAAAGCCCCCTGCCCGATCAGCCATCCAAAGCACGCCATCCGATATCGCGCCGATAAAACCCTTCAGGCCAATCCACACCATCAACCATTTTATAGGCCCGGTCGCGCGCCTCCTGCAGCGTGTTCCCGCGCGCGGTGACGTTCAACACACGCCCGCCCGCAGCCTGCACTTGCCCGCCAACAGCCTTAGTGCCCGCGTGAAAGGCCATGTTGCTGCTGTCTTCAGGCAACCCATCCAATCCATTAATAACAGAGCCTTTCTGGTACGCACCCGGATACCCTTTGGCCGCCATCACAACCGTCATCGCATGATCATCGGCCCAGTTTACCCGCATCTCGTTCAGCCGCCCTTCGGCAGCGGCATGCATCAGATCCATCGCCTGCGCACCAAGACGCATCATCAGCACCTGACATTCCGGGTCGCCAAAACGCACGTTGTATTCCACAAGGCGCGGTTGGCCGTCCTTGATCATCAATCCTGCGTAAAGGACACCCTGAAACGGCGTTCCCCTGCGCTTCATCTCGGCGATGGTAGGGCGCACGATCTCTTCCATCGCGCACGCTTCAACCTCCGCGCTCAGCACCGGTGCCGGAGAATACGCCCCCATGCCGCCCGTGTTCAGCCCGGTATCCCCTTCGCCAACACGCTTGTGGTCCTGAGCGGTCCCAATGGACAAGATGTCCTCACCATCGCACAGAATAAACAGCGAGGCTTCTTCACCCTCCATGAATTCTTCAATGACGACTTCCGCGCCAGCGCCGCCAAAAGCGCCACCAAACATGTCTTCAATCGCGTCCAGGGCCGTCTCTTCATCCATCGCTACAATCACGCCCTTGCCAGCGGCCAGACCATCGGCCTTGACCACAATCGGCGCGCCTTGCTCGCGGATATAGGCCTTGGCAGGTCCGGCTTCGGTGAACCGGGCATATGCTGCGGTGGGCGCATTGGCCGCGTCGCAGATTTCTTTTGTGAAGCTTTTCGACGCTTCCAGCTTTGCCGCCTCGGCTGAGGGCCCAAAAACCAGAACTCCGGCTTCGCGCAAGCGATCAGCCACACCGGCAGCCAAAGGTGCCTCGGGGCCAACAATCACGAAATCAATTGCGTTTTCTTCGGCAAAGCTGACGACGGCCCCTCCATTTTCGATATCCAGAGCAGCACAATCAGCGATTTGAGCAATCCCTGCATTTCCCGGTGCCACGATCAGACGGTCGCATTTGGGGTTTTGCAGCACTGCCCATGCGAGGCTGTGTTCGCGCCCGCCGCTGCCGAGAATGAGGATGTTCATGAATGCGCTCCGATCTGCTTGGCCTTGCCTGCGCGGCGTTCTAAGCTGGCCTGACATTTGAAACAAGGCGCTGAAATGTCCGACCTGCTTGATGACCCGATTCCGGGCCAAAATACCCCTGAATACACGGTGTCCGAGATCTCGGGTGAGGTTAAACGGACACTTGAAGGCTCGTTCGGGCGAATCCGTGTGCGTGGTGAAGTCGGGCGCGTGTTCAAGGCGCGATCCGGACATCTGTATTACGACATCAAGGATGACCGGAACGTTCTGGCCTGCACCACTTGGAAAGGGCAGATTTCCGGCCTGTCGGTTGTGCCTGAAGAAGGGCTTGAAGTCGTCGTCACTGGTCGCCTTACCGCTTTTGGAGCGCAATCCAAATACAACCTGAATGTCGATGAGGTTTCTGTCGCTGGTCAGGGTGCGCTTATGGCGTTGCTGGAAAAGCGCAAGAAGCAACTGGAATCCGAAGGCCTGTTCGCGCCCGAGCGCAAAAAGCCCTTGCCATATCTGCCGCAGATCATTGGCGTTGTGACCTCCCCTTCAGGCGCAGTGATCCGCGACATTCTGCACCGGCTTCGTGACAGATTCCCGCGCAAGGTGCTGATCTGGCCCGTGGCCGTGCAAGGATCGAACTGCGCGCCCGAGGTTGCCCGTGCCATCGAAGGCTTCAACCAGTTGACGCCTGGCGGCGCATTGCCACGTCCTGATCTTATCATCGTGGCCCGCGGTGGCGGGTCGATCGAAGACCTCTGGGGCTTCAATGAAGAGGTCGTCGCGCGCGCTACCGCCGAATCGAACATCCCGCTGATATCGGCCGTTGGGCATGAAACCGATACTACCCTGATTGATTTCGTCTCGGATCAACGCGCACCAACACCCACCGCCGCCGCCGAATTGGCGGTCCCAGTCCGCATGGAACTGCTCGCCTGGACCGGAGAACAAAGTGCGCGATTGTCGCGCGCGGCAACGGATGCAGTTCAACGCCGAACGCAAAGACTGCGCGATCTGTCCCGCGCCCTGCCGCGCCCGGACAGCTTGTTGAACTCCCCGAGACAACGGCTTGATTTGATTGCAGATCGGCTAACACCTGCCCTGACCCGCGGGGTGCAGAACCGTCGCCTGCAAGTGGTGGAGCTGTCCGCTCATCTGCGCCCCTCAACCCTGCGCAGTCTGGTAACAACTCGTCAGGAATCACTACGCAACCTGTCATCCCGCCTGTCTCTGCGCCCAATTCAACGCGAGATCGACCAGCAGCGGCAAAACCTCACCCGACTTGGCGATCGTATGAACACCGCACAATCCACTCGGCTGGAACGCCTTCAGCAACAGCTTGAGGCGGCAGACCGCCTGCGCGAAACGCTCAGCTATAAAGCCACGCTGGAACGTGGATACGCGGTCGTCCGAGCAGACGGGAACATAGTCACCACCAAAGCTCAGGCTGCAAAACACACGGCGTTGGAGATCGAATTCTCCGATGGCATCCTCAGCACCGGAGCAGCGGCAAAATCGTCGCCCAAGAAATCCAAACCGGATACGCCAGATCAGGGATCGCTGTTCTAAGCCATGCTGACAATCTGGGGCCGCAAGACGTCATCGAATGTACAGGCACTGATGTGGTGCGTCGGCGAGTTGGGGCTGGATTTTCATCGCCACGATGTTGGGCACAGGTTCGGTGGGCTGAACAATGATGCCTTTCGCAAACTGAACCCAAACGGCACCATCCCCGTGATTCAGGATGGCGAACGGCCCCCACTTTGGGAGACAGGCGCAATCCTGCGGTACCTGGCATCCACGTATGGTGAAGATGATTTCTGGCCGCGCAACCCGACCCAGCAAGCCGAAGTGGACAAATGGGCAGAATGGGCCAAGATCAACGTCGCGATGGCGTTCACGGTACCGGTGTTCTGGCAGGTTGTGCGAACGCCTCAGGCAGAACACGACCATCTTGCAATCGAAAGAGCTGTCACAGCACTAGAGAGCACGCTGGCGATCGCCGATACGCAAATGTCTGGACACGCATTCCTATGCGGCTCTTGCCTGACGCTGGCCGATATCCAGTTGGGACACGTGCTCTATCGCTACTACGATATCGAGATTTCGCGCGCATCACTGCCCAACCTGCGCCGATACTACGAAAGGCTGGCAGGCAGGCCAGCTTACCAAAACCATGTCATGATCAGCTATGATGAGCTGCGCACCAGCTGATCAAACGCCAACGTCCGGCCCGTAACATACCATTTCTTCGCCAAGATCTTCTGCCTCATACAGTTCGGTCGCTTGCGGATTGCCTTCGAACTGCGCGATCAGACCGCCGCCGGATTGCGTAAAGACCCAGCATTGGGGGTCCAGCCTGTCTTCGTAAACAAAACAGATCTGATCTTCCCGCTGATACCAGATACCTTCCTTGCATTTCCCGTCCAGAAAAGACCAGATCACGCGACGGTTCGGCAAGTAACGCTCAACCCCGTACACCTGCCCCTCGAACCCGTAAAACAGGGTTTTCCCCTGCGTATACCTATCGAATTCCGGGCCAGACAAAGGTGTCTGTGCCCCAGCATATTGTGCGACAATGCTTGCGAGAATCATCAGAAATCGGAACATGCTCCCATTTTGACAGAAGCGCTCCGGTCATGCCATTCGCCTGTGGGCCGGGGTCATCACAAGACGCTTAACTCAACGTAAGCGGTTGATTTCACGTCACACCTCGGATCAGATTATTCTGAAACGGCCAGGAGATGACATGACAACCGTACTGTTCTGGATCGCCCTTGGCAGTGCCCTCGGTTATCTGCCTCTGACAGCTCGACCCGCCGGATCTTGGCGCACTTTTCTGAAAACCGCTTCGGTCGCCCTATTGGCGGTCATAGCGGTCTTACAAGGCGGACCTTGGTTGCTGGTTCTTGCGCTTCTTCTGTGTGCATCAGGCGACGCCCTGTTGTCGCGTGAAACAGATGCAACGTTCATGGCTGGCATCGCCGCTTTTGCCGCCGGGCATCTGGCCTATATCGCTCTGTTCCTGTCTCATCCAACCAGTTCTGCTGCGCAAATTTGGAGCGCACCTGCAATTGTATGGTCTTTGATCATCCTGGGCATCATCATGGCCACATTGCTTGCACCCCGCGCCGGAGATCTGAAAGGACCCGTCCTGACCTACATACCCATCATCCTTGGCATGGGGGTCACTGTACTGGCGCTGCCGGATGCAGGCCCCTTGCGATGGGCACTACCCGCCGCATTTGCTTTCATCGCGTCCGATCTGATCCTTGCGACCGAAAAGTTCCTGCTGCCGCCGAACCATCCGGCCCTCAAGGTGACACCCTATCTGGTCTGGCCCCTTTACTGGGCTGCGCAATTCGGCTTTGTCCTTGCGTTCGCGTGACCCTTTGCAACTGCCGCAAATCCGCATTAGGTGAAGGGAACACCTGCGGAGACCAAAAATGGCGTTTTTCTCAAAGCTAAAGGACAAGCTGTTCAAATCCTCATCTCGTCTTGAAGAGGGGCTGGAAGCCATCGTCGAAGATGGCGGCGAGGAAACAGCTCCGGACCCGGTGATCCCCGAACCGCAGCCCGAGCCGCAACCCGTCCCCGAAATTCCGGACCCTGCCCCGGCGCCGCAACCGGTTGAACCGCCCGCGCCGATCCCGACCGACCCCACCCCCGTCACTCCACCGCCGGAAATCCCTGAGTCCAAAGGTATCCTGAACCGCCTGTTCAACCGCGGCGCCGCCACTGAGATGCGCCGTACGCTGGATGACGACATGCTGGAGCAGCTCGAAGAACTGCTGATCGCCTCAGACATGGGAGTCGATACGGCCCTACGCGTCACTTCAAACATGGCCGAGGGGCGTTTTGGCCGCAAGCTGTCGACCCCGGAGATCAAACAACTGCTGGCGCAAGAGGTGGCCCGTGTGATGGAGCCCGTTGCCAAACCTTTGCCGATCTATCCCAAACGGCCGCAGGTGGTGCTGGTCGTCGGCGTCAACGGTTCGGGTAAGACCACGACCATCGGCAAGCTGGCCAGCCAGTTCAAAGCAGCTGGCAAAAAGGTCGTCATCGCTGCCGGTGACACCTTTCGCGCCGCCGCTGTTGAACAACTGCAGGTTTGGGGCGATCGCGCCGGAGTTCCGGTTCTGACAGCACCGGAAGGCTCGGATCCGGCCAGTCTGGCTTTCGATGCGCTAACCCGCGCGCAGGCAGAGGGTGCCGATCTGCTGATGATCGATACTGCGGGTCGGCTGCAAAACCGTGCCGACCTGATGGAAGAACTGGCCAAGATCGTCCGCGTTATCCGCAAGGTTGACGACACCGCTCCTCACAACACCTTGCTGGTCCTCGACGCCACAACCGGTCAAAACGCGCTGAGCCAGGTGGAAACGTTCCGTAATCTGGCAGACGTTTCGGGCCTCGTCATGACCAAGCTGGACGGCACAGCCAAAGGCGGTGTTCTGGTGGCCTTGGCAGACAAGTTTGGCCTGCCCATCCACGCAATTGGCGTCGGCGAACAGATTGATGACCTTGCACCGTTCGACCCCGAAGAATTCGCCGCCGCCCTGACCGGCCTCGACAAAGGCTGATCCTCCGCTTCATCTGGCCCGAAATATCTTCGGGGGGGGTGTTGGGGCAGACGGCCCCCACCCTCTCCGCCCCGCAAAAGGTCTGCGTATTTGAGCGACTGGCTTATCTCTCTCGAAGGCACCGAAGCTGGACATCAACTGGCGCTGGCCTTGGCGTTGATGGCCGCGTTCCTGCACGCCGTGTTCGGAGCGCTGCAGAAAGGCCGGCACGACCCGTGGCTATCCCGAGGTGCCATTGACGCCTGCTATTGCCTGATGGCCGCCCCTTTCGCCTTCTTCGTGGTGCCCTGGCCCGAACCACATATGTGGCCGATCTTCGCCCTCGTCTGGTTGATCCACATCGCCTACAAGACCCTGCAGGCCATGGCCTACACCAAAGGCTCCTATACCGTCGTCTACCCGGTGGTTCGCGGTACTGGTCCGCTTTTCACTGTCATCGGCGCCTATCTTCTGTTCGGTGAAACATTCTCAGCCGTTCAATGGCTGGGCGTAGCCACCTTGCTGGCCGGGATCTTCGGGTTGGCCGCCTATAATTTCAGATTTTTGGAAACCAACCGCGATACGTTGGGCATCGCGTTGACACTGGCAATCATCACCGGCCTTTTCGTCGCCCTGTACACCACATATGACGCCTATGGCATACGTGCCACCGCCGATCCATTCACCTTTCTGGCGTGGTTTTTCATGATCGATGGCGCGGCCATGCCGATCTACGCCTTTCTCAGATGGCGCGCGATGACGTACAGACCCACGCTTGGTCCGCTGATGCTGCGCGGGCTTGCCGGCGGCATCATCGCCCCTTTATCCTTCGGGGCGATCATGCTGGCCACACGGCTGGATAAGGTCGGTGAAGCGGCTGTTCTGCGCGAAACCTCAACCGTTTTTGCCGCGCTGATCGGCTGGCTTGTCCTCAAGGAAACAGTTGGTCCAAGACGCATCGCTTTGATGGCATTGATTGCACTTGGCGCCGTAATAGTTGAAATGGGCGGGTAAGCAGCAGGAAGTAGCGATGACAGGCAAAAAAGACATCAACCCGTTTCTGAAACAAGTTCTGGAACTGGGCCCCCCGCTGGCCTTTTTCTTCATCTACCTGCGCTTGCGCGATGACAGCTTTCTGATCGGCGGCATTGAGTATTCCGGATTTATCATCGCCACGATTATCTTTGTTCCACTGATGCTGGGGGCAATGGGTATCTTGTGGTATCTGACCGGCAAACTCAGCCGGATGCAGATCTTTACTGCCTTTATGGTAATTTTCTTTGGCGGCCTCACAGCCTGGTTCAATGACGAGCGGTTCTTCAAGATGAAAACCACACTTGTCTACGGCCTGTTCGCCCTGATCCTCGGTATAGGCCTGATGCAAAAGAAATCCTATCTGGCCTACGTGCTGAACGAGATGCTGCCGATGAAACACGAAGGCTGGATGATCCTGACGCGCCGCCTCTGTGCTTGTTTCGCAGTTCTGGCCGCCGCGAACGAGTTCGTCTGGCGCACCATGTCGACGGACCTTTGGGTCAAGATCGAGACCTTCGGTTTTCCCATCGCACTGATGGCTTTCCTGATGCTGCAGTTCAGCATTCTGCAGCGTTACATGGAAGATCCCGAGCAGAAATAGTTGCCCTAACGTCCGCCAGACCTGCCAAAACAAACAAAATTCTTGGCTTGAGCGCCGAGCTATGGGAAGCTGTGCCACCACCCACACTCACACCTTGCCCAAGATCGGTGCATACATGACGGCCTTTCCCAACAGCGGCTTCCTTTCCGAAGCCTCAGACGGGCTCAGAGAAATGCTTTCGGCTCAGGCGACCGAAATTTCTCTCGCCCGGGACGAAATACTATTCGAACAGGATGATGAAGGCGACGCGCTCTACGCCATTCTGGAAGGCACGCTTGAAGTGTCCTTCCTGGCCATGAGCGGCCGCAAGCTGACACTGACCCTGATGCGCCCCGGCGAAGTATTTGGTGAGATCGCTTTGTTCGACAATGGTCCGCGAACAGCGACCATCTCGGCCGCAGAGCCCTCGCGTGTGCTGCGTGTGCGCCGCAACGATGTTATGAACCAGATCAGGCAACAGCCTGATCTTGCAGTAGATATGATCCGTCTGGCCGGATTGAGGATGCGATGGATGGGCTCGCAGTTGAACGAACAGGTCTTTCTGCCCATGCCCATTCGGCTGGCCCGTAAGCTGTTGCACCTGTCAGGGTTGCAGGACGACCCGTCCGAACGCATCACCCTGTCGCAGAGCGAACTGGCCGAGTTCGTCGGAGCCACGCGTGAGGCAGTGTCCAAAACCATCTCAACCTGGAAACGCGACAATGTGGTCGAAGCCTCTCGGGGAGGTTTGCTGATTCAGGATTTCGAAGCCCTGCGGGAATTGGCAGATTCTGATCTTATCTGAAGAGGTGTGATCTGGTTCACAGACCAGTGGACCAATAGTGACCTAAGGTGAACTTGTTACCGTAGGAGGTCAGAGAATCATCCCCGATATCTGTCCACTGACCTCTCCCTGTATCTGAGCCATACGCAATTACTGCGTATGGCTCATTTTTTTGCGTTCATCCGGACTTTTCTTCTGCCCGTAGCCAAGAAAAAGGCCGGGAGCTTGTCCCGGCCTTTTCGGTTATTCCTCGAGGCTCAGCGCCACGAACCGCGGATCGCCGCCCCTGCGCACCAACAGCAGCAGGGATTTACGGCCAGCTTCGCGCGACTCATCCATCCGGGCTTCGAGATCTCCGATGGTTTCCACCTTTTGCTGACCTGCTTCGGTGATCAGGTCACCTGCCCGCATTCCCTTGGCATACGCCTCGGATGCTTCATCGACATCTGTAATCAAAAGACCTTCGGCCTCGGCATCCAGCCCCAGATCCTCTCGCAGAGTGTCAGTCAAAGGGGATATTGTAAGGCCAAGAATATCCGCATTCTCGTCAACCGGCGCTTCTTGCGTTTCCTCTTCGCCGCTGTCAGAGCGCTCCGCATCCTCACGACGACCCAGAGTCACCAGTACGGTCTGCGTTCCTCCATCGCGATGCACGATCACTCTAACGGATTTGCCAACTTCTGCTTCACCGACCTGTCGTACGAGACCACGGGTGTCTTCCACCTCAACGCCGTCAAAGCTGAGGATCACGTCACCTGCCTTCAACCCAGCATCCTTGGCGGGACCGTCCGGCACATCGCTGATCAGCGCGCCGCCGGGCTTGTCCAGACCCATGGCCTCGGCCATATCCTCGGTTACGTCCTGAATACGAACACCCAGCCAACCACGACGGGTTTCGCCATATTCACGCAGTTGATCTACAACTTTCACGACCACATTCGACGCCATCGAAAAGCCGATGCCGATCGAACCACCATTCGGTGACAGGATTGCGGTGTTCACACCGATCACTTCGCCGTCCATGTTAAACAGCGGCCCGCCCGAGTTACCACGGTTGATCGCCGCATCCGTTTGAATGTAATCGTCATAGGATCCACTCAATGCCCGGTTACGGGCCGATACAATCCCGGCAGACACCGAAAAACCTTGACCAAGCGGGTTGCCCATGGCGATGACCCAGTCCCCCACACGGGCCACATCGCTGTCGCCGAACTTCACATATTGCAGTGGGCCCGTAGCCTCGACTTTGAGCAGTGCGATATCGGTTTTCTCATCAGTTCCGATGACTTTGGCCACCAGCTCTTTCTTGGGCTGACCATCGCCAGGGAAGAATTCCACAAGGATTTCATCGGCTTCGGAAATCACATGATTGTTGGTTACGATAAAGCCGTCTTCCGAGATCACAAATCCCGATCCCAGCGCGTTACTGCGCCGCGGCGCGTTATCGTCATCTCCGCCGTTTCGGTCCTGAAACTCGCGAAAGAAATCTTCGAACGGAGATCCTTCGGGCACAATACCCTGCGGGCCGGTCTGGCCTTCGATCAGGGTGCTGGTTGTGATGTTCACCACCGCCGGGCTGATTTTCTCTGCCAGCGGTGCCAGGCTTTCACCCCGGGCCTGAGCTGCGGCCGATTGCGCCAGCAAAAGCAGCGAACCAGCAAAAGCCAGCCACATCAGCCGCATCCAAACACTCACTTCGTCCCACCGGACGGATACACTGCGCGCTTTCGCCTGCACTAGAGCTCTCCTTGTCGACATATTCGCCAAGACCGCGTGTACACGGCCTTTCTTACCAACCAATGTAGTCAGTTTGACCCGGTGAGCAACTCGGGATCGCAGCGAAATCACCGGCAAGTGAAACCACTGCGTCAAAAGCCCAGCTGTTGCGCGCCCCAAAGCAGGATCAGCCCACTGATCACACACAGCAATCCGGCCAGACGCCGGGCTTGCTCCGGCAGGTCCCGCAAGGCTTCAAGCATCCGTTCGATAAGCGAAGGGGCCAGCGCATAGGCCAGCCCCTCGACAATCAGTACCAGCCCGAAAGCCAGAAGGATCATACCCATTATTCAGACGCCGCAGCCGCCGGTGCCCGCCGTCCGGTTGGCGAAGCGAGGTAGTTGAAGAACTCTGAGTCCGGACTTAGGATCAATGAACTATTGCCCCCCTGCAGTGCATTTTCATACGCGGTCAATGAGCGATAGAATTCAAAAAACTCTGGGTCGGCACCATAAGCTTCGGCAAAGATCGCGTTGCGTTCAGCGTCGGCCTCACCGCGGATGATTTCCGCCTCACGGCGGGCATCCGAGACCAGTTCGACCACAGTACGGTCTGCCTGCGCGCGCACACGTTGCGCGGCTTCGTTACCGCGTGCGCGCTCGTCGGTCGCCTCACGTTCCCGCTCGGCTTTCATCCGGTCGAAAGTTGCCTCAAGGTTGGCTTGCGGCAGATCGGTGGCTTTCAGGCGCACGTCAATTACGCTGACGCCCAGCGCGCGAGCCTCAGCAATAGCGCTGTTGCGGATGCGCAGCATCAACGCCGCACGGTCCGAGCTGAGGATGTCACGCGAGGACACCGAACCCAGGACTTCGCGGGTTTCAGCACGCAGGATACGATCCAGACGGTCTTCGGCGACCGGAATGCCACCAACACCTACCGCCTGACGGAACTGCTCCAGATCGGAAATCCGGTAGCGCGCAAAAGCATCGACCACCAGACGACGGTCATCCAGAGGTGTGACCTCAAGCGGTTGTACGTCAATTGACAGGATTCGGTCATCGTATCGAACCACTTCCTGAATCAGCGGAATTTTGAAAGCCAGACCCGGCTCTTCCTTCACCGTGACAACGCGGCCAAACTGCAGAACCAAGGCCCGTTCGCGTTCGTCTACGATAAAGATCGAAGACAGGACACCAACAATTGCCAAAAAGACGACGGGCAGAATAAATGTCGTTTTACGCATCAGTTGCTCTCCCCTGCAGGGCTACGGCGCAGCTCGTTTAGCGGCAGATAAGGCACAACGCCCTGCCCCGATCCTGTCGAGTTTTCGTCCAGAATGATCTTGTCTACATCACCCAGAACCTGCTCCATCCGTTCCAGATAGAGGCGCTTACGGGTCACATCCGGCGCTTTGGAATATTCTTCCAGAACCGCGCTGAAACGGCTGGCTTCACCTTGCGCACCGTTGATCTGCTGGGCGCGATAGGCTTCGGCTTCTTCCAGAACCTGTGCAGCTTCACCACGTGCTTCGGCAAGAACCCGATTGGCATAAGCATCAGCCACGTTTTGCAGTCGGTCACGCTCCTGCGCAGCAGCCTGAACGTCGCGGAACGCAGCAATCACGTCCTGCGGCGGGTCGGCCTTGTCAAAGTTCACGCGGACAATGTTCACACCTGAATCGTAACTGTCCATGGTCGCCTGAATCAGTTCCTGCAAACGGTCCGCGATGATACCGCGGTCGCGGTTCAGGATCGGTGCCAGTTCGCTTTGCGCGATGATCTCACGCATCGCCGATTCAGAAACGGCCCGGATTGTCTGTCGCGGATCGCGCAGGTTGAACAAGTATTTGGCCGGATCGTTGATGTTCCAGACAACCTGATAATCAATGTCGACCACATTCTCGTCGCCGGTCAGCATCAGGCCATCGTCACTACCGCGGGCACCGCCCATGTCTTCGTTCTGTTCGCGGGTCACAGGAATGACCTCGGCTGTGACAAACGGCCATGGTGCAAAATTTAGACCCGGATTGCCGACAGCCGAAAACTCGCCCAGAAACAGCTCAACCGACTGTTCTTCAGGTTTGACAGTGTAAAAACTGGCAAGCCCCCACAAAACGGCAGCCGCCACCAGACCGATGGCAACTGTGCCCTTTGTAAAGGCCGGGCCACCGCCGCCCTGACCACCGCTGCCGCCACGGCCACCGCCGCCGCGACCGCCCATGAGGACGCGCAGCTGCTCCTGGCCTTTTTTCATCAGCTCATCGATCTCGGGGATCTGCGGGCCGTCGCTTTCGGGGGGCTTGCGCCCGTCCCCGTTGTTACCCCGATTTCCTCCGCCACCGGATGAGCCTCCGCCCCCCCAGGGGCCGCCGCTGTTGCCCGCCATATGTATCTTTTCCCTTGTATTGGACCGTGTGATCACGGGTTCCCTTGTAACGTGTGTGCGCGCGCTTGCAAATCAAGCCGTGCGTACAGGTTGCCGCATTGTCACCAGTTCTTCGGCCATCACCGGATGAACTGCAACCGTGCGGTCGAAATCTTCCTTGGTCGCGCCCATCTTTACGGCGATACCAGCCAGCTGAATCATCTCACCGGCACCCGGTGCCACGATGTGGCACCCCAGAACTTTGCGGGTGGCCTGAGAGACAATCAGTTTCATCAGAACACGTTGCGTGCCACCGGCAAACGCCTTCTGCATTGGCTTAAACGACGTCGCGTAGACCTCGATCGGTTCCTGTTCCGCCGCTGCTTCTTCGCTGAGGCCCACGGTACCCATTTCAGGCTGGGTAAAGATTGCGGTGGGGATCAACTCGTGATCCACCGGCGTCGGGTTGCCCTTGAAGACCGTTTCGACAAACGCCATGCCTTCACGGATCGCAACCGGAGTCAGGTTCACCCGATCTGTTACGTCACCGATGGCAAAAATCGAAGGCACACCCGTCTGGCTGTAATCATCAACGATGATCTCGCCCTTGCGCCCGCGTTCAACGCCAAGGGCTTCCAACCCCAGATCATCTGCATTCGGCGCGCGACCGGTTGCGTACATCACAACGTCGAAGGTCTGCTCCGATCCATTGGTGGCTTTGACCCAGATCTTGTCGCCCTGCTTTTTCATCTCAAGTACGTTGGTGCCCAAATGCAGGTCGATGCCATTCTGACACATCTCTTCGCTGATCAGCCCACGCGCCTCGTCGTCAAACCCACGAAGGATCTGTGCACCACGATAGAACTGAGTCGTCTTGACCCCCAGCCCGTTCATGATCCCGGCGAATTCACAGGCAATATAGCCGCCACCGACGATCAGCATGGTTTCGGGCAGCTTTTCCAGATGAAATATCTCGTTCGAAGTGATCGCCAGTTCCGAGCCCGGAAACTCTGGCACAACCGGACGACCTCCGGTGGCCACCAGAATATGCTTGGCGGTCTTGCGGGTGCCGTCTGCCAGTTCAACCGTGTGCGGATCGACGACATGAGCGCGCTGATCAAAGCTTTCGACGCCGTTGTTCTTGAGAATACCGCGATAGATGCCCTCCAGCCGATCCAGTTCGGCATGCAGCTTTCCCTTGAAGGTATCCCAATTAAACGCACCCGGCTTGATATCCCAGCCATAGGCCTGCGCGTCTCCGACCGTTTCCGCAAACTCGCTGGCAAAAACCATCAGTTTTTTTGGCACGCAGCCCCGGATCACGCAGGTTCCGCCATAGCGGTCCTCCTCCGCCAGCGCCACCTTGGCTCCGTTTTCACCGGCCGCCACCCGCGCTGCGCGAACCCCGCCCGAGCCGCCTCCGATGACAAAAAGATCATAGTCAAAGCTCATGCCGGGTTCCTTCGTTCAACTTGCAAAAATTCCTTGGATATCTGGGCGTGAAAACCCCGATGCCAACCCCCGGGGCGCGGAATTTTCGACCTTTTACCGACGCTTGTCCGATTGGCTTTCATAAAACTCAGTCCGTTTTATCGGAAAACAGGTTCTCTCGGGATCCACTTAACAGCTGATCCAGTTCAATGGTGCCCGCATTGATATCCCGCAGTTCGACCCGCCCGTCGCCATGGCCGATGACGACCTTGTCACAGATATCGATGAACAGACCGTTTTCGACCACGCCCGGCACTTGGTTCAGGATCAGCGCCATCTGACGAGGGTTACCGATGCGCTGAAGGTGTAGGTCCAGGATGTGGTTACCTTCATCCGTTACAAACGGGGCCTCGCCATTCATACGCAACGCCGACGAGGTTCCAAGCACATCCATCGTATCCAGCGCTTCTTCGATCAGGGTTCGGGTGGTCTGCCAGCCGAAGGGAACAACCTCTACCGGCAAAGGAAAAGCACCCAGCGTTTCCACCTCTTTCCCCGCATCGGCGATGACGATCATCTGATCGCTGGCCGTGGCCACAATTTTTTCCTGCAAGTGCGCGCCGCCACCGCCCTTGATCAGGTTCAGATCACCGTCGAATTCATCCGCCCCGTCGATGGTCATATCCAGCCACCCGGCCTGATCCAGAGAAATGACCTCAATCCCCACCTCGCGCGCCAACTGCGCGGTGCGGGTGGACGTGGGGACACCCTTGATCCGCAAACCTTCGTCCTGCACCCGTTCACCCAGACGGCGCACCAGCCATGCGGCTGTTGATCCCGTCCCAAGACCCACACGCATTCCGTCTTCGACCATCTCGGCGGCACGGCATGCAGCCACGTATTTTGCGGTGTCGATGGGCGACAGATCTCCGGTCATGGCAGCTTTCCCAGTTTAGTCTGCCGGAGTTATAGGGAATGCGCCGCACAACTGCGACCACAATTTGCGGTCCGGCAAGCGTAAAGATGTCTCAACATTGCGCGTTTCCTATCGGAAACGTCGCAATCATGTCTTACACCCACATCTTTGTCATATAGATTGCCCGCATGATGACCCGATACCGCCTGCATTATGCTCCTGATAACGCCTCTCTGGTGATCCGGCTGGTGCTGGAAGAAATGGGTGTGCCCTATGATACCGTGCTGGTGGATCGCCGTCGGAACGAACAGGACAGCGCAGCGTATCGGGCATTGAACCCCAACGGACTGATCCCTGTGCTGGAAACGCCGCAAGGACCGATTTTTGAAACTGCGGCAATCCTGCTGTGGCTGTCCGAGAGACATGGGCAACTGGCCCCGGCAGCGGAAGCCCCTGAACGTGCCGAGTTTTTGAAATGGCTGTTCTTTGCCTCCAATACTCTGCACGCCGATCTGCGCATCCTGTTCTACGCTGAGAAATACATCGATCCGTCTCAGGCTGACACGCTGCGTGCAGGCATTCGCCCACGGTTGCAGCAGCATCTGCAACTGCTGGACGCGCTCACCAAACGTGCCCCGGCCTGGTTCAGGGCGAACAGCCCGTCGGTTCTGAATTACTATGTCGCCTGTATGATGCGCTGGATGGCCTTGTATCCGGCCAAGGCAGATCGCAGTTGGTATCAACTGGCTGACACCCCGAACCTGCAGACCATCCTGATGCAGCTAGAAACGCGCCCCGCCACCCACTCGGCTATTGCGGCTGAGGGTCTGGGGCTCACACCGTTCACATCTCCTACTTACGCCAACCCCTTAGAAGGCTCAGCTACCTGATATGTTCCTCTCTGTCTTCGATATGTTCAAAGTGGGCATCGGCCCGTCCTCATCGCACACTATGGGCCCCATGGTGGCTGCGGCACGCTTTCTGGACATGATGCGCGCATCGCCTTTTGAATTTGCGGGTCTGAAAGGATCGCTTCATGGCTCGCTCGCCTTTACCGGCGTCGGCCATGCGACAGACCGAGCGACTATTCTGGGATTGGCCGGCTTTGTTCCCGATACCTATGACAACAACATGGCCGAGGCCGCATTGGCGGACATCGCGAACACGCATACGGTTACCCCCGAAGGCCTGCCCACGCTTCAGTTCGATCCCAAAACCGATCTGATTTTCGACTACGACAACAACCTGCCCGGACACGCTAACGGTATGATCCTGATGGCCACGGACGCGCAAGGCGACGTGATCCTGCGACAGGTGTTCTATTCCATCGGCGGTGGCTTTGTCCTGACCGAGGAAGAACTGGCCGAAGGCAAAGCGACAGACGAAGGCGGGCCAGTGCCATTCCCGTTCAAATCCGCCGTTGAAATGCTGGAGATGGCCAAATCCAGTGGCAAGAGCATCGCCGAGCTGAAACGAGCCAATGAAATTGCGCGCGGTTGTGCCGACAGTTTTGCCAAGGGCTCTGCCCGCTTGTGGGAAGTCATGAATGCCTGCATCGAGCGCGGTTTGACGACCGACGGCATCCTGCCGGGCGGGCTGAAGGTGCGCCGCCGGGCTAAGGGTATCTATGACGCGCTGATCGCCGAGCGCGGCATGAACCTGACCGCGCCGCACACGATCAACGACTGGATGAGCGTCTACGCCATGGCGGTCAACGAAGAGAACGCCGCCGGTGGACAAGTCGTTACAGCGCCCACCAACGGGGCGGCGGGCGTTCTGCCCGCTGTGTTGCGCTATTACCTGGACCACGTGCCCGGTGCCTCGGAGAGCCATATCGAGGACTTCCTGTTGACCGCCGCCGCGATTGGCGGGCTGGTCAAGTACAACGCCTCGATCTCGGGTGCCGAAGCGGGATGTCAGGCCGAGGTCGGCAGCGCATCTGCCATGGCGGCGGCCGGGCTTTGCGCCGTGATGGGCGGCACACCCGAGCAGGTGGAAAACGCAGCTGAAATCGCGTTGGAGCATCACCTCGGCATGACCTGCGATCCCGTCGCCGGTCTGGTTCAGGTGCCCTGTATCGAGCGGAACGGGCTGGGCGCAATCAAAGCGGTGTCGGCAGCATCGCTGGCCCTGCGCGGGGACGGGGAACATTTCGTACCTTTGGATTCGGTGATCGAAACCATGCGTCAGACCGGCCATGACATGCACGAAAGGTATAAGGAAACCTCACTTGGCGGGCTGGCCGTGAACGTGCCAAACTGCTGAGATTACAATAGGAGAGGGTCGATATGCGTGGACATTGCTTGTGCGGCAGCATCAAGTACGAGATTGACCCTCCTGCCCTGTCCTGTGTCACCTGTCACTGCGACAGCTGCCGACGCCAATGCGCCGCACCAATGACCACCTACTTCGCGGTCCGCGATGGCCAGTGGCACTGGTCCGGAGAAGAACCGAAATGCTTCAACTCCTCTCCCGGGGTTGAGCGCAGCTTTTGCCCGCATTGCGGTACGCCGATCTCTTTCCGCTCAGCCAAAATGTCGGATGTGCTGCATCTTTACGTTGCTACTTTAGAGAACCCCGAGGCGATGCAACCCACATTGCATGTTGCTCACGAGGAAAAACTTAGCTGGCTGCAAATGGATGACGGTCTGCCCACCTGCATCGGGCCGGATTACACAAAGGTTCAACCTCTGCCCGACGTCTGATATTCGATCTTTCCACTGTGCTGCGAAGCAGATAGCGTCGCGCGCATGACTCAGGATCGCCCCGTCTTAGGCATCTTCTTGATGCTAGGTTTTTGCGTGCTCGCACCATTGGGGGATGCGATGGCAAAGCTTTTGGGCGAAACGACGCCACTAGGTTTGCTGGTTACAGTCCGCTTCGCGGTACAAGCGTTGATTCTCATCCCCCTTGTGGCGATGACAGGGCGGCCGTGGCGGATGCGCGGACGGATCATGCGCCTGACTATCATCCGCACACTGCTGCACATCATCGGCATAACCGCGATGTTCAGCGCGCTGCAGTTCCTGCCTTTGGCTGACGCCATCGCCATCGCCTTTGTCATGCCTTTCATCATGTTGCTGCTAGGTAGATACGTTCTGGGCGAAGAGGTCGGCGCGCGGCGCCTTGTAGCCTGCATCGTCGGATTCATCGGCACCCTGCTGGTCATCCAACCCAGCTTTGCCGAGGTCGGTGCGCCTGCCCTGCTGCCTTTGATCGTAGCCGTGGTCTTTGCCCTGTTCATGTTGGTCACGCGGCAAATCGCCAAGGAAACTGATCCGGTTTCGCTGCAGGCGATATCTGGCATCCTTGCGACTGTGGTACTGATTCCGGTCCTTATGATCGGAACGCCGCTTGGTATCTGGGAGGTGTCAGCAACTTTCCCAGCCCCTGACATGTACTGGTTGCTGATCGCGATCGGAGTTTTGGGAACAGTCGCGCATCTGCTGATGACATGGTCGCTGCGCTATGCACCTTCCGCCACACTGGCCCCCATGCAATATTTGGAAATCCCCGTCGCGACCCTGATCGGCTGGATCATTTTCAGCGACCTGCCTGACGGGCTGGCTGCGGTCGGCATCCTGATCACCATCGGCGCTGGTCTGTACGTCATTCTTCGCGAACGGGCCAACGCTCGGTCTGCCCCGACAGAAACACCTGCATAAGCGGATCGAGAGTGGCGCGGGGAAGCATTACTAAAAGACCCGGCCCATCCATCTTCAACTCAATATCCGACAGCGCGCGATTGGAGGTCCCCACCTGCTTGTCCGGCTGAAACTCAAGCCCGTCGATTGGCCATTCAAGTCCGGTACTTCGCCCGGTCACGGGGCGCATTGGAAACAGGGAAACCACGTCTCCGGGTGCCACCGGAAGCCGGATTTGGGGGGGCGCGTGGAACACCACCTCGTGCTCGCCCAGCAGGATGCAGGCCTGATCCTGACGTCTGACAAGAATGTTCAGAACTGCGAGCTGGTGATCAAGCCGCCCGCCCAGAAACCCGGCCCCCAAAACCAGCGGAGCCTGTATATTGCGCAACGCCTTGTCGAAATCGGTGCTGTCCTGTTCGCGAATGGCAAAAAGCCGGTCAGCCGGGATTTTTGCTTTCGACGCTTTGTCCAGCGAATCAAAATCCCCGATGACCGCATCTGGAATACGACCTGATTCTGTCAGAACTGTAGCCCCGCCATCCGCTGCGACGACCGAAGTGACGCGGTTCAGCACCAAATTCAGATCCTCAGAGCCTACAAATCCGCCCCCAAACAGCCCGATTGGATCAACAGAACGCACAATTGGACCATTTTTCCTAAGATTGGCCATTTTTTCCGGATTTGGACACATTAAGACCACAAAATGATAGGTTCATGCATAAAGTTCAGAGCCTCCGTGTGCACCCGAGTCCGGGTAAGTTGGCTCTCGTAGTTTGTAAAGGACGTGCGTCTGATGGTACAGAATAACAAGGTATTAACCGTTTCCTATGGAACCTTCTCCTGCACTTTGGAAGGATTTGACGATTCCTTTGAAACGATGAAAGCCATTGCCGAATATTTCCGCGATCTTGCTGCGGATGATCGTTATTTCGGTTCGGAACCTCCACAACCAGACGCCGAAATGCTGACCCGCATTGCACGCCGCGACGCATCGCAGCGCGTCGAAGCCAGCCAAAACGAATCCGGCCTGTTGCTGCGTGCCTCTCAGGGTAACGAAGACCCGGCACCTGTCGCTTCTGATGCACCGGCCCCGCACACGGCCGACATCAACATCATGAAATCCCCCACTCCCGAACATACGCAGCCAAGCCTGGCGCAAACCGCGTACGCAGATGTGGAAACTGTCGAAGACACCCCTTCTCCGGCAGCTGATAGCATTGCAGCGAAACTGCAGCGTATCCGGGCCGTTGTGTCCCATTCGGACGTCCCCGCCACTGCCTATTCCGAAGACGAGGAGGCTTCGTTGCTTGCCGACGCCGCCTCTCCGGTGGACGCGGTGGCAGCCGCGTTCGAGGCCGGAGCTCTCAGCTCAGAAGACTTCGCAGAACCTGCGGAGCTGTCGACTGCAGACGTTGAGGATCAGCAAGAACTCGATGTCGAAGACGCGCATGTTGACGAAGTGCAAGCATCCGCACCAACGAAAAATCCAGACATCGAAACCGCAGAAGCGATTATCGAGGACGTGTCCGAACAGCAGGTGCCACTGACCCCCGAGCACCTGCAGGACCCAGAAATCGAAGACACAACGGAAGCGCCGCTTCCCGCCGAGCCCCTGTTCGCGGATCTTGAAGAAGACATCGACGAGGAAATCGACGAAGACGATGTTCCAAACATCCTCAACGTTGAAGACGTTGCGGTTGAGTCAGACGATGAACCTGTTGAAGATTCCCAAGATGGTCAGGCGCAGGGTTTATTGACCGAAGACGACGAAAAAAACCTGCTGTCCGAGATTTCTGAAATCGAAGAAGACATGGCCGGTCGCTCGAGCCAAAAACTGACTGATGACGCCGATCCTGATCAGGATATCTCGCGTCTGATGGCCAAAACTGGCGAACACATGGAGGATCCCTCCAGCAGTGATGCGCGCGAAACTTATTCGCACCTTCGCACTGCTGTTGCCGCAACCGAGGCTGACCGTGACGACCAGGCGACTTCGGGCACCTCGTCTGTCGATGAATATCGCGTTGATCTGGCTTCGGCGGTCAGCCCGCGCCGCCCCGAAGTTAATGTGACCAGTATGCGCCCGGAAGCAGAGGCTCCGGCCCCGTTGAAACTGGTGGCGGAGCAGCGCGTGGATGATCAAAGCAAACCAACCGGCCCTGTGATGCCGCGACGCGTCACCTCAGATCTGGATGACGCCGGATCGGAAGAAGGCGGCTTTGCACAGTTCGCACAGGATCAGGGCGCTCAGTCGCTGCAGGATCTTCTGGAAGCAGCCGCGGCTTATCTGTCCTTTATCGAAGGTCAGCAGCAATTCTCGCGCCCGCAACTGATGAACAAGGTCCGTTCATTGAAGCAGGATGAGTTCAATCGAGAAGAAAGCCTGCGTTCGTTCGGACAGTTGTTGCGCGATGGGAAAATCGAGAAAGCCGGTGGTGGCCGTTTTGCGGCATCCAACCTGATCGGTTTCCGTCCGGATGATGAACGCGCAGTCGGATAACCGCTGCGCCGATTGGAAGTCAGGGCCGGGTAACCCCCGGCCCTTTTTTTGTCGCTCGCTCAGATGCGAAACGCCTGAAAACTAAACACGGAACTGAGTTGGCTATTGAATCGGGTCTGACCGATGCGCTTGTGCCCACACCTTTCACCATGGCCAATGAAATTACAGGCAAACAGCGCGTTCACACGCGTGTCACTCAGCGAGCCCAGTCTTTTGCGGTTTTTCCAATGCTCAGGACTGATCCGGGTCTTCCTTGCCAACGCCGCGAAAAACGAATTTGAACGGCAAGGCCCAAAGAATGCCCAGAACAATATAAACCAGAAGCTCCACCCAGATCGGGGGTCGCTCCAGCCAGTTTAGGACCGTCACCACCGCCACAATGTAAAGAGGCAGTCCTATAACAAGGATCACCAGCGACCAACGCCGGCGCGCCTTGTAACTCAGACCTGTTTTCTGCTCTTCGTTCATCAGTCAGCAAATGGGTCGGTCACCAGAATGGTGTCGTCCCGCTCCGGGCTGGTGGACAAAAGTGCCACCGGGCACTCGATCAGTTCTTCGACCCGGCGCACGTACTTGATCGCATTGGCCGGAAGTTCCGCCCAACTGCGCGCACCTTCAGTGGATTCGCTCCAGCCCGGCATTTCTTCGTAGATGGGCTTGCAGCGCGCTTGCTGATCAGCAGCGGTGGGCAGATAATCCAGACGTTCGCCGTCCAGTTCATAGCCGGTGCAAATCTTCAGCGTTTCAAAGCCGTCCAGAACATCGAGTTTGGTCAGCGATATGCCGTTTACGCCACTGGTCGCGCAGGTCTGACGCACCAGACAGGCATCAAACCAGCCACAGCGACGTTTGCGGCCCGTGACGGTGCCAAACTCATGCCCACGGGTTCCAAGACGCAGGCCGTCATCGTCGTCCAATTCGGTTGGGAACGGCCCCTCACCCACACGGGTGGTATAGGCTTTTACGATACCCAGAACGAAGTCCACGGATCCCGGACCAATACCGACACCAGTCGCCGCCTGCCCGGCAATCACGTTAGACGATGTCACAAACGGATAAGTTCCGAAGTCGATATCCAGCAATGCCCCTTGCGCACCTTCAAACAGGATACGTTTGCCGGCTTTGCGTTTTTCGTTCAGCACTTTCCAGACGGGCGCCGCGAACGGCAGGATCTGCTGTGCGATCTCTTTCAACTGAGCGATCAGCCCGTCGCGGTCGACCGGTTCAATCCCCAGCCCTTTGCGCAGCGGATCATGATGCTGCAACGCGCGGTCGACACGCGCCTCAAGCGTCGCTTCGTCAGCCAGATCAGCAACACGAACGGACCGGCGGCCAACCTTGTCTTCGTAAGCGGGCCCAATGCCGCGACCAGTGGTTCCGATTTTGGTGCCTTTGCTCGCGGCTTCTTCTCGGGCGCGGTCCAGCTCTCCATGAATAGGTAGAATCAACGGCGTGTTTTCTGCGATCATCAGCGTTTCCGGAGTGATCTCGACCCCCTGCTCACGGATCGATGCGATTTCCCCGACCAGATGCCAGGGGTCCAGCACAACCCCGTTACCGATGACGCTCAGCTTACCGCCGCGCACGACGCCCGAAGGCAATGCGTTCAGTTTGTAGACTTCTCCGTCAATGACCAGCGTGTGACCGGCGTTATGCCCGCCCTGAAAACGCGCGATCACGTCCGCCCGTTCGCTGAGCCAGTCGACGATCTTGCCTTTTCCTTCGTCACCCCACTGGGCGCCGACAACAACCACATTGGCCATATCCGGTCCTTTTGCGCTGAAATATCAAACCCGGCTCATATAGCGGGGCACAAACGGCAGGGAAACCGATATTTCGCCGCAGATGAAAATCGCGCGAACGCGCGATACCTCGGGGGAGTCGCCCAGCAAGGGCGGCGGGGCAGAGCCCCCCCCCGATTTCAACGCAGACGCACCGGTCGCCCGTGGGGTGTCGTCAGATAGGCCTCTTCCCAAGCCTGATGCAGATCTTTCACTTCTTGCGACGGCGCGGCGCCCTGCTCGGCCAGCAGACCCTCCAGCGTTTCCAGCCACGCATGGAAATAGTCGTCGCCGCCATCCAGCTCTCGAGAGAGCCCGTGGTGCTTCAGTGTTTCCGAGAAACGGGCCGCCCAGTCGGGCCACTCAAACCGCCCCGCTTCGTTCAGGGCAACGGTGACGGCGAAAACCTGAGCGTGCCAAGGTTCGGCAAAGACGGGCTCGGGCGCGCTATGGGTGATACAATCGCTCATGCCGGCTCCAGATAGCTTTGCCACAGATCCAGCACCACGTCGTCATCGGGGTGTTCAGGGTTGGCCCAAAGCTCCGAGGCCGGGAATGCCACGGCATAGATCGGTTCAGGCGCTTCGCCCAGCCCATGAGCATTGGAATCAGGCAGGACATGCGTTCCGTGCAGGCGCAGGATTCGGCCCTTCGCCCCAGACGCATAGATCGGCAGACGTGTATGGCCACCATCCACAAGGCGATTTGCTGCGGGGCGGGAAGTGACAACTTCCTGCCCGACAGAATACAGCGCCGCCACGTTAGAAGGTCTGTCCGCAGGCCCACCTTTGGCCAATGCGGCAGACACGGCTTCCGCTTTAAGCATCTTTTCTGCCAACGGGTGCGATCCGACATTTCCATCGCCACACAGGTCGTCCAAGGTGAGAACACCTTTTTCGACCAGAAGATCAGCCAGACCCGATATCCATTTTTCGTAGTACGAAAAGCGCGTGTAGTCTTTTGGCGAAAGCCGTTCGCGTGCATGGCGGGATACGTCGATGTTCCACTGCCCCAGAAAGCCGGAGGCAAGTGTCACCGCCAGTGCTCGTGCGTGCCAGTCCTCGGCAAAAACCGGTGCATCTTCTGCTTCCGGATTTATTGGACCATCCCCAAAACGGCCTCCCATGTCATGAACGCGGGTCATGAGGGAACCTTCGGCAGGCCTGTGCCGATCATACTGTCGCGTGTCACTAGTGCGGCAAGCTCCTCCTCATTCATCCCATCAGTGCCTTTGGGTCGCATGGGCAATACGAGGTAGCGAATCTCGGCAGTCGAATCCCAGACCCGCACCGAAGTGCCCTCGGGCAAGGTGACATCGAATTCAGCCAGCACTTTGCGAGGCTCCCGTACCGCACGGGCGCGGTAGGCGTCAGATTTGTACCAGCCAGGCGGAATACCCAGCAGAGGCCACGGGTAACAGCTGCATAATGTACAGACGACCATGTTGTGTTGAGCAGGCGTGTTCTCGACAACAACCATGTGTTCGCCTTGTCGGCCATAATATCCAAGGTCGGCAACCACCGGGGTGGCGTCTTCCAGCAAGGCGGCTTTAAAGGCCGGGTCACTCCAGGCTTTGGCAACAACCCGCGCGCCGTTCTGCGGGCCGATCTTGTTCTGGTAGGTGTCGATGATTTCATCCAGAGCAGCCGGATCGATCAAACCTTTGCGGGTCAGAATCGTTTCAAGCGCTTTGACGCGCAGCGCGGGCTCGGGCGGTAAAAGGGCGTGCGGGTGGTCATGATCGTCGTGTGGCATGGGCCGCAGCCTGCGTCAGGCATCGGTGTTCTGTCCAGTCCCTTTACCGTGATATGATACATCACGCGCGGTGATGCGAACTCCTGACTTGCCCCCGCTGGCAAACTTGCATAAGTACCACGCGATACACGCCACGCTGTACAGGACCACCATGGAAAACGTCGTTCTCATCATCCACCTTCTTTTGGCTCTGGGCCTGATTGCCGTTGTCCTGATGCAGCGGTCCGAAGGCGGTGGCCTTGGCATGGGTGGCGGCGGTGGTGGCGCCATGACAGGCCGGGCAGCAGCGACCGCTTTGGGTAAACTGACCTGGATTCTGGCCGCCTGTTTTATCGTGACCTCGATCACGCTGACCATTCTGGCGGCTCAAAAATCTTCGGGCAGCTCGGTCATTGACCGGCTGGGCGTTCCGGCTCCGGCCTCGACCGAAGAAGGAACACCTGCAGTTCCGTTGGCTGATGATCTTCTGCCACCGGCACAGGGCGACAATGCGCCGCTGATTCCGCAAGCTGGCGACTAAGCCACAAAACCTAGAATTCTGAAAGAGAACTGCAACAGCATCTTGCGGTTCTCTTGCGCTTTTGGCGCGAATCCTTTATACGTGAAGTCCCGTGATGCAGCGGTTTTTCGGAACCGCCGGGCAGCTGATTTTGACGTCTCACGGGAGCAGCCGAAAAACTATGGCGCGTTTTATTTTCATCACTGGTGGTGTGGTTTCGTCCTTGGGCAAAGGACTGGCTTCGGCGGCGCTGGGGTCGCTTTTGCAGGCCCGGGGATACTCAGTTCGACTGCGCAAACTGGACCCCTACCTTAACGTCGATCCCGGCACGATGTCGCCCTTTGAACATGGTGAAGTGTTCGTGACCGACGACGGTGCCGAAACCGATCTGGACCTTGGCCACTACGAACGTTTCACCGGTGTAGCCGCACGCAAGACCGACTCGGTCAGCTCGGGCCGGATTTATTCCAACGTGCTCGAGAAGGAACGCCGTGGCGACTACCTCGGCAAGACCATTCAGGTGATCCCGCACGTCACCAACGAGATCAAGGATTTCATAGCCATTGGCGAGGATGAGGTCGATTTCATGCTGTGTGAGATCGGCGGCACCGTAGGTGATATCGAGGGCCTGCCCTTTTTCGAAGCCATCCGCCAGTTCAGCCAGGACAAGCCGCGCGGCCAGTGTATCTTTATGCACCTGACCCTGCTGCCCTACATCAAGGCGTCCGGTGAGCTAAAAACCAAACCGACGCAGCACTCGGTCAAGGAACTGCGCTCGATCGGTCTGGCGCCTGACATTCTGGTTTGCCGGTCCGAAGGCCCGATTCCGACCAAGGAGCGCGAGAAGCTGGCTCTGTTCTGCAACGTGCGCCCCGACAGCGTGATCGCGGCGCAAGACCTCAGCACCATTTACGACGCGCCGCTGGCCTATCACCGCGAAGGTTTGGATCAGGCGGTTCTGGATGCGTTCCAGATCAGCCCTGCCCCGAAACCGGATCTGGCCAAATGGGAAGACGTCAGCGACCGCATCCACAACGCCGAGGGCAAGGTAAAAGTTGCTATTGTGGGCAAATATACTCAGCTTGAAGACGCCTATAAGTCGATTGCCGAGGCGCTGACCCATGGCGGCATGGCAAACAGGGTCAAGGTAAAGGTTGAGTGGGTGGACGCCGAGGTGTTCGACAACGAAGACGTCGCACCGTACCTGGAAGGCTACCACGCTATCCTCGTACCCGGCGGGTTCGGCGAGCGTGGCACCGAGGGCAAGATCAAGGCAGCGCAATACGCGCGTGAGCATAAAGTGCCCTATCTGGGTATCTGCTTGGGTATGCAGATGGCCGTCATCGAAGCCGCTCGGAATGCGGCTGGCATCAAGGAAGCGGGTTCGGAAGAGTTCGACCATGAGGCTGGCAAGAAGCGTTTTGAGCCTGTTGTTTACCACCTGAAAGAATGGGTGCAGGGCAACCACAAGGTCGAACGCAAAGTCGGCGACGACAAGGGCGGCACCATGCGTCTGGGCGCTTATGACGCCGTGCTGGCCGAAGGGTCAAAAGTAGCTGAAGTCTATGGTAGCACCAGTATCGAAGAGCGCCATCGCCACCGATATGAAGTGGACATCAAGTACCGCGAACAGCTTGAAAAAGCCGGGCTCAATTTCTCGGGCATGTCGCCGGACGGTCGCTTGCCAGAGATCGTGGAATGGTCGGATCACCCGTGGTTCATCGGCGTTCAGTACCATCCGGAACTGAAATCCAAACCGTTCGACCCGCACCCCCTGTTCCGCGATTTTGTACGCGCTGCGAAAGACACATCGCGTCTGGTTTGATTCTGGGCTGTGTCGGACTGTCACCCCGCGTTGTTTTATGGGGGCTGATCTCTTAACTGTATGGCGAAGCAGAATTTCTGCTTTGCACGTTAGATGCAGTTCAGAGTTTCAGGAGATTTACGATGAGCAACGCAACAACGATCACCAACCTCCAGCAAGCGCTTCACATGGAGCTGACGGCGGCGCACCAATATCAGCTGCACGCCCATATGCTGGAGGACTGGGGGCTTGATATCCTGGCCGAAAAGATGCGCGGTGAGATGCAGGAAGAACTGGGGCACTCTGACGCGTTCATCGAGCGTATTCTGTTCCTTGGCGGCGTGCCCGAGCTTGCATTTCAAAAAGACCCGGCGGCTGCGGGTTCTTTGGAAGAGATGTTCGCCGCGGACCTGAAAGACGAAATCGAGGCCGTTGATTTCTACACCAAAGCCGCATTGCAGGCCGCTGAGGTCGGAGATGTCGGTTCACGCACCCTGTTCGAACGCATTCTCCTTGAGGAAGAAGGCCACAAAGACTGGCTGGACACGCAGTTGAACCTGCTGAAGCGCCTGGGTGAAGCCAATTTCAGCGCGAAATTCGTTTCCGGCGCAGCAGACGAAGCCTGACGTACCTAAGCTCGCCTGACCAAAGCACCAGCATTGCTCAGACCAGAGTTTCATGGTCTGAGCGGACGAACTTTCGTCACTTCAAAGTGACGTTTCAATACAAAAAACTTCTACTCGGTCTGCCTTTGTGGGGTTAACTGTTGATTACACCACGACAGGAGAGCCTCGATGACCGATCAGTCCCAAAAAGCAGAGACCTTTGCCAGTCTTCACAAGAAAGGCGACCCGGTCGTATTGTTCAACATCTGGGACGCTGGAAGCGCGGGCGCGGTTCAAGAGGCTGGTGCACAGGCCATTGCCACAGGTAGCGCTCCTGTTGCCATGGCTCAGGGGTTTGCGGATGGGCAGAACATCCCGCTTGAAGCCGCCTTGAGCAACGCTCAAAGGATCGTGAACGCCGTGGACGTGCCTGTCACACTGGATTTCGAGGGCGGTTATGCCAATGATCCAATGGGCATTATCGCCAATGTTCAGGCTGCTTTGGAAACCGGAGTGGTCGGCTTCAACTTCGAAGATCAGATCGTTGGCACCAAGGAATTGTATGACATAGAAACTCAGGCTGCACGCGTAGGAGCCATGCGCGAGGGGTGCAATGCGGCAGGTATCCCTGCCTTTATCAATGCGCGCACGGATATCTTCCTGAAGGTCGCCCCTGAAACACATAGCGAGGCGATGCTGGAGGATGCTATGGCTCGGGCCAAGGCATATGATGATGCAGGCGCCAGCGGATTTTTCGCTCCGGGTCTGAAGGACGAGGCCATGATCGCCCGGCTTTGCGAGGCAACGAACCTGCCCGTAAACATCATCGCCCTGCCCGGTACCCCTGACACGCGACGGCTGGCAGAACTCGGCGTCGCCCGCGTCAGCTATGGCCCGGTTCCCTATCGTCATATGATCGGGCGGCTGACGGATGAGGCGCGCACGGCCATTCATTACAAGGGTTGATCATACTTAAGTGATGGGATTGCAATTGCGACCATTTCTCATCACCTTGCCCCTGAACCTGAACAGGAGGCAAATGTGACAAAAGGATATTGGGTTGCGCATGTCGATGTGGACGACATGGAAACTTACAAGAATTACATTGCCGCGAATGCAGAACCCTTTTCGGCTTATGGCGCGCGCTTTCTGACGCGTGGAGGTGAGCGTTCGGTAAAAGAAGGTGCGGCACGAGCCCGAACAGTTGTGATAGAGTTTCCAAGCTATGAGGATGCGCTGGCCTGTTATGAAAGCGAGGCGTACCAAAATGCCAAAGCCCTGCGCGATCCGGTATCGATCGGCGATCTTGTGATCATTCGGGGCTATGACGGGTAGTCTGCGCTTGGCGCACCACAAAATATGGAATAACCTGTAGCTATGTTGAAAAAGTTCTTTCAAGCGCTCAGACCGCCTCAGCATGAACACCTGCCGGACCCGGATGCCGAACTTGCTTTGGGCGCGCTCATGGTGCGCGTGGCGCAGGCCGACCGGGACTACAAACTGGAAGAGATCAGCCTGATCGACAAAATTCTGGCCCGTCTCTACCAGCACAATGCAATCGAAGCGGCCAAGGTTCGTGCCACTTGTGAAAAGCTCCATGCCGCAGCGCCCGAAACCGATACTTTTGGCAAATTGATCCGCGAGACAACGGACCTGAAAGAACGCCTGGCGGCGCTGGATGCACTATGGGAGGTCGTTCTGGCCGACGGAACGTCCGACGAAGGTGAAATGAAGATCGTCGAAGAGGCCCGCGTTGCCATGGGGTTGAGCTTCAATGACAGTCAGGCTGCGCGTGAACGCGTTCAAAGCCGCTTGGATGTAAACTAGGCCAGCGTTATATCTACCCAATGTTCAGTGAATTTCTTTCCAGGCTCACGCAGCCTCAGCCCGACCCGCTTGTCGAAGATGACGCCCGCCTCGCCCTGACGGCCCTACTGGTACGTCTGGCACGTTCCGACAACGACTATTCTGATACCGAGATGGCGCGCATCGACCGAATCTCGGCAGAGCGTTATGGCCTGTCCCCGTTCGAAAGCGCCGCCCTGCGCGCCCGCGCTGAGGAACTGGAGGCGGAGGCCCCGGATACGGTCCGCTTTACCCGAGCTATCAAAGAGGCGGTTGCCTATGAAGACCGCTTGGCGGTTGTTCAGGCACTGTGGTCCGTGGCTCTGGCCGATGGGCACCGCACGAGCGAGGAAGATTCGCTGCTGCGTCTGGTTGTCAGTCTTCTGGGCGTGAGTGACGTGGATTCCGCCTTGGCACGACAAAAGGCAGCAAAAACGTGATTGCCATGCTGGGCATGTATGACATGCCCGCCGTGCACGCCGCCAATGACCGGTTCTGGGGGTTGATTCGCGCGAATCTTGGATCTGGCCCAGAACACCTTACCCGCGACACGGATGTGTGGGAGGTCTGGCGAGACCCGAACCTGGTTTTGGCACAAACGTGTGGCATGCCGTTCCGAACCCGATTGCATGGTGATGTGCAACTGGTTGGCACCCCGGATTATGGCCTGCACGAGTGCCCTCCCGGACACTATTGCTCGATCTTCGTGATACGCCGCGATGAAACGCGCGATCTGGCGGGGCTAAGTACCGGTGTGTTCGCGTATAATGAGGGCTTGTCCCAGTCTGGCTGGGCAGCCCCGATCACCTACATGTCCCGCGCAAACCTGCACCCTGCCGAACTGTTGGAAACCGGCGGGCATGCACGTTCAGCCCAGGCGGTTGCAGACGGCAAAGCCGACTTTGCCGCGCTGGACATGCTGACGTGGCTGATGCTGCAGCAACACACCGACTTGGGAAACAAACTGTGCGAACTGGCAAGGACACCCCCGACCCCGACCCTTCCCTACATCACATCAATGGGTCAGGATCCTCAGGTCATTGCGGGCGCTGTGCGAGCTGCAATTGACCAACTTGGCGACGATGATCAACGATTGCTGCATATTCGCGGGCTGATCGACATTCCGGCAGCAGACTATCTGGCTGTTCCAACTCCGCCTTTGCCGTGAGATTTCCAAGTCAACGACTGCCCAAATTGTCGACTGAATTTGACCAATTTGGTTGTTTCCCTGCTTGATTCTGTGATTTGCACATTGCATTGAGCTTATTTTTCGGTCCTAGTACCGCACCAACACCACAAACCACTGGACTGCCCGTGACAGAAACTGCTCCCGTCATCGAAATCAAAGACCTTCACAAAAGCTTCGGCAATCTAGAGGTGTTGAAGGGAGTAGATATAACAGCCCATCGGGGCGACGTAGTTTCACTGATCGGGTCGTCAGGGTCCGGCAAATCGACACTTCTGCGCTGTTGCAACCTGTTGGAAGATAGCCAGCAAGGCGAAATCCTGTTCAAGGGCGAACCGGTCAAATGGTCCGGGCAAAACCATGGGCGTCGTCCTGCCGACCCCAAACAGGTTCTGCGAATCCGCACCAATCTGTCGATGGTGTTTCAGCAGTTCAATCTTTGGGCACATTTGACGATCCTGCAAAATGTGATGGAAGCTCCGGTCACTGTTCTGGGCCGCGACAAGGCCGAGGTCGAAGACAGCGCCCGCAAGTACCTTGAGAAAGTCGGCATCGGCGACAAGTGCGATGTCTACCCCGCTCAATTGTCCGGTGGGCAACAACAGCGTGCCGCCATCGCGCGCGGTCTGTGCATGGAGCCTGAGGCCCTGTTGTTCGACGAACCGACCTCAGCACTGGACCCGGAGCTGGAACAGGAAGTCATCAAAGTGATCAAGGACTTGGCGGCCGAGGGGCGCACTATGATCATCGTGACCCATGACATGAAAATGGCTGCCGATATCTCAAGCCACGTGGTGTTCTTGCACCAGGGCCTGATCGAGGAAGAAGGCACGCCAGAAGATATCTTTACGTCACCCGAATCCGAACGGCTTCGGGGCTTTCTCTCCGCCACCAAGGCGGCTTAACTTCAAAAACAGAACCAAACTGGGGAGTAACCAATGAAAAACCTGATTCTGTCCACTGCAGCACTGGCGCTGACCGCCGGTATCGCCATGGCCGACACGGTCCGTATGGGCACCGAGGGCGCCTACCCTCCGTATAACTTCATCAACGACGCTGGCGAGATCGACGGTTTCGAGCGTGAAGTCGGTGACGAGCTGTGCAAGCGCGCCAATCTGGAGTGTGAGTGGGTCAAGAACGACTGGGACTCGATCATTCCGAACCTGGTTTCAGGCAACTATGACACCATCATCGCCGGCATGTCGATCACCGACGAACGCGATGAGGTCATCGACTTTACCCAGGACTACTACCCTCCGACCGCTTCGGCCTATGTCGCGACTTCTGACGCGGCAGACGTAACCGGTGGTGTTGTTGCAGCGCAGACTGCCACGATCCAGGCGGGCCACGTCGCCGAATCCGGCGCAACCCTGGTGGAATTCGCAACCCCGGAAGAAACCATCGCGGCCGTCCGTAACGGTGAAGCCGACGCCGTTCTGGCCGACCGTGACTATCTGGTACCGCTGGTCGAAGAATCGGGCGGTGAGCTGGTCTTTATCGGTGACCCGGTTCCGCTGGGTGGCGGCGTCGGCATGGGTCTGCGTGAAAGCGACGGCGAGCTGCGTGGCAAGTTCGACGAAGCCATCACTTCGATGAAAGCTGACGGCACGCTGAACGAAATGTTGATCAAGTGGTTCGGTGAAAGCACCGCCACGTACGGTACTGACGGTTCGGTCGTCACCAACTAATACCAGATCTACCCCGGTCCGGTGCCTCGGCGCCGGGCCGCATCCGGCCTTGCCGGAACAGACGTTCGAAAGACGCCATATGTTCTCCTACTGCGCTGATCCTGACACGCTGGGCACGTTCCGCTGGTTTTCGTGCTACCTGACCAATGGCGTCCACTGGTCGTTCTACCTGTCTTTCATCAAGGTTCTGGCCTTGCTGGCTGTGACTGCCCCTGTAGCGCTTAGTTTCGGGTTTGCAGGTGCCATGGCAGCGCGGTCGCATTTCCCCCCGCTCAGCTGGCTGGGCAAGGCTTACATCGCCATTGTGCGCGGCGTGCCCGACATCGCCTTCTTTCTCTTCTTCGTCATCGCGCTGGATCAGGGATTCGAGTGGATTCGCCACAAGGTTCTCTGCCCGGAGTGGACAGATCCGATCCGTCAGGGCAATGACTTCCTCGTCTGCCAAGCGGCTAAGTTGCCATTGGGAACCGCACCGGAATGGGTGCATGAAACCTATGGCTTTTTCCTTGCCGTCATCACCTTCTCTATCGTTTTTGGCGCCTTCGCCGCCAATGTCCTGTTCGGCGGCATGCGCGCCGTACCTCACGCGCAACTTGAAACCGCCGAAGCCTATGGCATGAATCGCCGCCAGACCTTTTGGAAAATACTGGTGCCTCAGATGTGGGTCTATGCCCTGCCCGGCCTCAGCAACCTGTGGATGGTGCTGATCAAGGCGACGCCGCTGCTATTTTTACTGGGTGTCGAAGACATCGTGTATTGGGCGCGCGAACTCGGCGGCACCAAAACTTCGAAATTCACGCAGTACCCTCATGGCGACTGGCGTATGTGGTACTTCCTGTTCCTGCTGATCTTCTATCTCGGTATGACGCGTGTGTCGGAGCTTGGGCTTGAAAAGCTGATGCGCCGATTGTCCCACGGACAGGCCACTTCCGGCGGAGAACTTCTGCGCAAGGAGACCACGGCATGAGCTGCATTCAGACCATTCAAGACTACGGCCTGCGCTCACTGGGTTTCGGCGAGCGCCTGTTGCCAAAGTCTGATTTCACACTGTGCGAACATTTCACACTGATCGGTTCGGGCATGATCTGGAACGTCTATTTCGGCGTCATGGCGATGGTGACAGGATTCTTCTTGGCCACTGCACTCGCGGTGGGCAAGGCCTCGAGCAACAAGTTGCTTCGCAAACCTTCCGAATGGTTCATCTTCCTGTTCCGCGGCTCGCCACTCTTCATTCAGTTCTTTTTTGCCTATTTCTTCTTCCTGTCGCTGAAGAAACCCTATCCGATGTTCGACGCATTCACGTCGGCCTGGCTGGGGGCGCTGATTGTCCTGTTCCTAAACACATCGGCTTATTCGGGTGAAATCTTCTATGGCGCGCTGCGATCCATTCCTAAAGGGGATATTGAAGCCGCCGACGCCTATGGCATGTCTGGCTGGTCGCGGTTTCGCCGGATCATTTGGCCCACAATGCTGCGGCTTGCATGGCCTGCCTACACAAACGAAGCGATCTTTGTGTTCCAATCAACCACGTTGGTCTTTTTCTCGGCCTTTCCGGCCTGGCAACAACGCGGCGACGCGCTCTATTACGCCAGCTATTTTGCGGACAAAACGTTCAACCCGTTTGTTCCTTACCCAATCCTCGCGTTCTACTTCATCCTGCTGACGCTGGTAATTGTCGGTGGTTTTGGGCTGGTGAACAAACGCCTGAACCGGCACCTGCCCGTCGCCAGACAGTCGAAAATGCGCTTTAAACTGAACCTGGCGCGCTGACAAACAGCGCGCCCGAATCCTCGGCGTTTCAGGCAAAAACAATGCGCCACTCGCCCATGTAGATGCGTTGTGTCTTCTGTCGCTGATTAAGGAGAGATGGTACCGCCTCCCTGGCTTGAACAGGGGACCTCTGGATCCACAATCCAGCGCTCTAACCAACTGAGCTAAGGCGGCACTCGTGAGGGGCGATGTACCGAACGTGCCCGGGGAATGCAAGAGGATTAAAGCCGAAATTTCCAGCTTTGTTCGACAAGATCGACCCCAAAGGAATGCACGGGTTTGCTGTCGATCAATTCCCAGCCAAACGCTTGGTAAAGCGCACAGGCAGCTGTATGGCTTTCATGTGTCCATAAGACCATTTCATTGTAACCAGCGGCGCGCGCGAACTCTGTGCAGGCTTCCAGCAGCCGTTTTCCCAGCCCAAAACCCCGGGCCTCAGGGACCAGCAGAAACAGGCGCAATTTGGCGGTGTTCTCGTCGATACCGACACAGAATATGCTGCCCAGACGCCGCTCTGCCTGTTCAGCAATCCATCCCCTATCCCGAAGGGGGTCACTGTTGGCGACAAAATCATCCAGGATGCGCGCCACCAAGGGGGCAAAGCTTTCATCGAACCCTTCGTCGCGTGCGTAAAGCACGCCGTGTTGTTCGACCAGCCAAGCCGCATCTTCCGGGCGAAACGTCCTGAGAACCACATCTTCCATGTCTTATCTGACCGCAAAGGTGACTTGATTCTCAACCCCGTGCGCGCTAGCAGGAACGCTCAGTCTCGGAGGCACAGATGGGCATCAATACCGAACGCGATATTCAGGCAAATCTGCAAATCGGTCCGACCGATCAGGGTATGGTCCGCCTGTTCATCGAAGCTGACGGCATCGAAATTCCAATGGATTTTGACCCGGAAGAAGCCGAAGAAATCGCCGACGAAATTCGCGCCGCGATACAAGCCGCCCTCGCCGTCAAAGGCTGATTTTACAGCCTTGGATCTCGCAGCGCGTGTAGACGCCGCGCTGCATCTGTTGCAAATTTCTGGATCATCTTCTTGCGCCGGGCCGGGGCAATTTTGTCCTCGGGTGCCATACGCACGATTTCCGCATCATAAGCGTCAGCGATGATCAGGCCCGTTTGATCCGGCAACAGATCGGTCGGGAACTCTGTGTCGACGGCCCAAAAGAATCGGTCACACCATTCCAAATAGCCCTGCCATTTCGCATCCGACTGATAATCGGCACGGTTGGATTTGCATTCAATCACCCACAACTCACCCCTTGGCCCCAACCCCATTACATCCACACGCAACCCGCGGGCAGGCACGAATTCCTCAACAGAAACAAACCCATGCGTCGAAAGATGTCGCGCAACACCGCGCGCTAATTTTTGTCCAGGCTGAAGATCCAAAGTCATGTCTGAAAATGTGAACAATTAGCGAACAAAAGTAAAGCATCATTGCACCTTGACATAATACCTTATGGTATCGCATTAATGTGATACCAAATGGTATCTCATCTGAGGTTGCTTATGGAAAACCAAACTCAAAATGCGTTTCGTGCGCTGGCCGATCCCACACGCAGGGACATCGTGCAACTGCTCTCGGCTCAGGACATGACGATCAGGCAGTTGACCGACCGGTTCGACATGACCCGGGCTGCGGTCAAAAAGCATCTGACGGTGCTGTCCGACGGTGGACTGATCACGGTCGAAGTGCGCGGTCGAGAACGCATAAATCGACTGGAACCACTGGGGATGGCCCCTGTGCTGGATTGGCTCAGATATTTTGACCAGTTCTGGGACGATCGCCTCAGCTCACTTAAGGAAGCTATTGAAAGGAAACAGAATGACTGATGCAGTTTTAAAGAAATCTATTTTCCTTCGGGCAGAGCCGGAAACGGTATGGGCCTATCTCACAGAACCTGATCGTCTGGCCGAGTGGTTCCACAAACCTGAGAGAACACTGGCAGAAGGTCAGAAGCTTGAAATGTTTGGCACAACAAGCGGCGATCTGTTGATCTGGGGTGAGGTTCGTGTCGCCAGACCCCCAAAGTACCTGGAACATACCTTTACAGTGAAACCGATGGGTGATGCCGTAAGCGTGGTGAAATGGACCCTGGAACCGGTGGCTGGCGGAACACGTCTTGAACTGTTGCACGAAGGTTTACCACAAGGTGCCGATGCATTTGGCCTGATCCTGGCCCTGGACAAAGGTTGGGATGAACATTTCGGCAGGATGCGCGCCGCATTGCACGAAACTGTTGACGCCTGACCCCTTGTGCGAACCCGTCAGACGCCCTACTTAAGCGCGTGGCGGGTTCTGCCCTTCTTGTGACCGGTAGCATTCTGGTGGCCTTAAGCAATTCCGAGGGGGCTGGCTCTGTTCAGGTCCTGGCCTGATTACCTGGCGCCCACCTGTACATACAGGTCCTCGGGAATCAAACCGCACGGTTGACTGGTGGTCCCGCCGCACTTTCCCTGAAATCTCAGCGCCCTGCGCGGGCTTCCTGTTTCACAGTTGCCGGTTCAAAGCTGTGAGCGACCGGAGTACCCCGGCGCGGCCCCTGCGGCTTTTCGGCCATGCTCATGATCTTGTAAGCGAACTGTACGCCGGCGAAGACTATGCCGTTCATGAACCAGATCATCACCAGCGCGACCAAACCCGCCTCAGAGCCGGTGATCAGGTGGCGCAGGTTTGCGACATTCAGGGCCAGCAGCACTCCGACAAACACGGCCGAGATGACAAAACCCCAGACAACTTGCGTGATATACAGGCGGATCAGTTTCGGCATCGCATCTCTCCTTGCCTATCGCAAATATGATAGCGCATGCTTGGGCGCAGTAAACCGCAAGGGGTGCGGCAATTTATCGGAGACACAATGAACGCGCTGGACCATTTCGTTCTGGACCTTGTTGACGACTTTTCCAAACTTCCAATTGACAGCGACCGCTGGGAGTTCACGCTCAATCGACTGGCTGAACTGGGTATTAACGCCTTAAATATGTTGTGTTTCACACCAAAAACCGGGCAGATCCATTGGGTGCGCAGTTCGATGTCCAAACCTTGGTTGGAACAGTATGAACATGGGGGCTATGCCGAGGCCGATCCCATGCTGGCGCAAGTCTATAACGGCACCGAGAGCCTTTATGTACAGGCCGCCAGCTTGCACGCAGAAGATGGTCATTCCGAGCTGTCCGTGGGGTTAAATCACGGACTGAGCGACGCGGGCTATATTCACCTCTTTTCCTTGGTCGTTCCCTGCCCCGAGAACGAGGCCAAACTGGTTGTTCTGGCCTCGGACCGTCCCGAGATGCATGAGGTGATGGCCAGGCAAGATCGTAGTATGCGCATTCTCGCAACGATACTGGCCACTAATCTGGGGGCAGAGATCCCGGACGATCATGGACGGGTCTATGATATTGCCTCGCTGGTCGATCGAAGGCTTGAGCTGACACGACGCGAAACCGAAGTGCTGACATTGCTGGCGGAAGGTTTTCGCAACGAGAGAATTGCAGACACGCTGAACCTGTCCGAGGTCACAGTCCGTGCCCATCTGCAAAGTGCTCGGCAGAAACTGCAGGCCCCCACTCGTGAATCCGCCTTGGTTCGGGCGATGCAGTTGGGGCTGATTTCGCCCACACCCTATCGGAATCGATAGCTAGCCCCTTCTGTCAGAGGCGTTAAGCTGATTGAACCGTGGATAAAACCTGTGAGTGGTGAAAATCGTCGGTGTTTTTGAGCAATTATTTTAGAAGTTTAGGCGCGGATTGGTCACACAACCACCGCGCCTTATTTCATCGCCGCTCTGCTGTGTTCAGAACGCTTCGGGCTGTGCCTCGCGCGCCATATGGTCAAGCACGGCATTGACGAATTTCGGCTCTTTGCCCTCTGGGAAAAACGCCCGCGCGACATCGACAAACTCAGTGATGACAACCTTGGGCGGTGTGTCGCTTTGTGTCAGTTCGGCACCGGCGGCTCGGAACAATGCGCGCAGGGTTGGATCGATGCGCGAAATTGGCCATTTTGCCACCAGCGCCCGGTCGGTCATTTGGTCAATCGGAGCTTGGTAGTTCACTGCATTGTCGACCAGCGACCGGAAAACCGAGATATCGCCGTCCAGCATTTCATCCCCCTCATAGACAGCGCCAAACCGGTGATCCAGAAACTCGTTTACAACCTGCTCGGTCGTCTGCCCGGATTGCTCCATCTGGAACAGCGCCTGCACGGCATAAAGCCGGGCGGCGGATTTCATCAGGCGTTTCTGGTTGGCCGGTTTCGGCGCGTCTGTCTGGGTCATACTGTCGTGGGTCCGTTGCTGTCGCCCGCCACTAGGATGGACTCGGACGGCGGCTTGAAGCCAACGCCCTTTTTGGAAGAGCCCCACTTACGGCTGAGCGCGATCAGATGCAAGGCCGCAGCAGCCGCTCCGCCGCCTTTGTTCATCTTTTCGGGGTTGGCGCGGACTTCGGCCTGATCATCGTTTTCAACAGTCAGGATGCCATTGCCGATGCACAGGCCTTGCAGGCCCATCAATTGAATGGCGCGGCTGGAATCGTTGCAGACGGTTTCGTAATGCGTGGTCTCGCCGCGAATGACGCAGCCAAGCGCAACATAGCCGTCGAAATTGCATTGGCGGTCGGCCATAGCGATGGCAGTGGGGATTTCCAGTGCGCCGGGGACTTCGACCACCTCGCAGGTGCCGCCAGCCGATTCGATCTCGGCCGTGGCACCAGCAATCAGGTTGTCGGCAATCGCGCGATAGAACGGGGCTGCCACGATCAGAATTTTCACCGGCTTGTCGAAGCTGGGTGTCGGCAAAATGCCATGTTTGTCTTGTTCCGCCATGATCAATCTTCCTTCAGAATCGAGCGGGTGCCGACGATGGACAGGCCAAACGCGTCGAGTCCCAGATACACGGTTTCAGGCGAGTCGGTCAGCAGCACCAACTCCTGAATACCCATCTTGGACAGGATCTGCGCCCCCAGACCTGTCTGCTTGATGGTGCGCGGGCCTTCATCTTCAACTGCATACAAAGAGTTGCGCGGTTGGCGGAACAGGCAGACCACACCGCGGCCTTCCTCGGCAATCTTTTCCATGGCTCGCGGCAGCTCGCGCGAGGATTTCGGCCCAAGACCCAGAATATCCGGCGCTTCGTGCAGGGCATGGGTACGTGTCAGAACGGGCTCTGGCGTGGTGATGTCGCCCTTGACCATGACCACATGTTCGATGCCGTGGGTCTGGTCGGTGAAAATCCGCATTTCCCACTCACCGCCATATTCCGAGGTGACTGTTTCACGCGAGGTTTCGACCACCAGGTTGTCGTTGCGCGACCGGTAGCTGATCAGATCGCTGATCGTGCCGATTTTCATGTTGTGCTCTTTGGCGAACTCGACAAGATCCGGCAGGCGCGCCATGGTTCCGTCCGCTTTCATGATCTCGCAGATCACGCCCGACGGGTTCAGTCCCGCAAGGCGCGAGATATCCACGGCTGCCTCGGTATGACCTGCGCGCACCAACACTCCGCCCCGCTTGGCCCGCAATGGGAAGACATGGCCCGGGGTGGCGATATGGGCCATCGTGTTCTGCTCGTTGATTGCAGTCGCCACAGTCAGCGCACGGTCAGCGGCAGAAATTCCGGTGCTGACACCTTCGCGCGCCTCAATCGATACGGTGAAGGCCGTCTCGTGCCGGGACGAGTTGTTGACGGCCATCATCGGAAGCCCAAGCATGTCCACCCGTTCCGCGGTCATCGGCAGGCAGATCAGGCCTCGCCCATGTGTGGCCATGAAGTTTATCGCCTCGGCATCGGCAAACTCGGCGGCGATCACCAGATCGCCTTCGTTCTCGCGATCTTCGTGGTCGACCAAAATATACATCCGACCGGCGCGCGCCTCTTCGATGATGTCTTCGATCGGGCTGATCGCGTCGCGCAGCTGGGCCTCGACCGGTCCGGGAGTTTCAAAGCTCATGGGGCAGCCTTTCACATGGCATGTTTGCACGGCGGAATAGACCACTGAGGGCGCAAAGACCAGTCCACAAACGGCGCAGGTGCATTCCGACGCGACGTATCAGGACATCTCGGCCAGACGCGCCACGTACCGCGCCAGCGTATCGATCTCAAGATTGACGCGATCACCCACGCCCACATCGCCCCAGGTTGTGACCTCTTTCGTGTGGGGAATGAAATTGATGCCGAAATCGCAATCATTCACGTCATTGACTGTCAGCGATGTGCCGTTCAGTGCAACCGACCCTTTGGGTGCAATGAACCGCGCCAAATCCTGTGGCGCGCGCAAGGTAACACGGGTACTGTCGCCTTCATCCTCAACCGCGACCACTTCGGCCACGCCATCCACGTGACCCGAAACAATATGGCCGCCAAGTTCGTCACCAACCTTCAGCGCACGCTCCAGGTTGACACGCTTGCCGACTGTCCATGTATCAAGATTCGTCTTTGAAACCGTTTCGGCGCTGATCTGAACATCATACCAATCGTCGCCCAGCGCGATCACCGTCAGACATACGCCGTCACTGGCAATCGAAGCTCCGATATCGATACTGGCCGTGTCATAAGCTGTCGTGATCCGGGCTCGCAGATCTCCCTTCTGCTCCAGCTCGGTGACAGTGCCCATGTCGGTGACGATCCCTGTGAACATTCCGTTAACCCTCAGTTCCTAATCTGCGCCTGACTCTCACCGTCGAGGTAAGCCCAACGGACCCGGCGGGCAAGCCCCGCCTTGCCGTACACGGCCCAAACGGGCATAGTTTCGGCAACAAAACCAAAAAGAGCAGTCCAGATGCCGCACGCGCCCTCAGGCTCTCATGATCGGGTATTCCTGTTTCTTCAGGGACCTCATGGACCGTTTTTCTCGGCTCTGGGGCGTATGTTGCGCGCCACGGGAGCGCATGTCTGGCGGGTTGGGTTCAATGCCGGCGATCAGGCTTTCTGGTTTGACAAAACCAGGTACATTCCATTTCTGGGCCATCCAGACGATTGGCCTGAAACGCTGAGCAGATTGATCGCCGATAAGGGCGTGACTGATATCGTGCTCTATGGAGACACACGACCGATTCACGCCCGCGCAACTGAAATCGCAAAGTCACGCGGCGTGGCCATACACGTTTTCGAAGAAGGCTATTTGCGTCCCTGGTGGGTGACGTATGAGCGCGACGGGTCGAACGGAAACTCGCGTCTCATGTCATTGGATGTGGACCAGATGCGGCAGGCTTTGGCGCAGTCAGACAGTAAAGCACCCCCGCCACCGTCGCACTGGGGGGATATGCGACAACACATTTTCTATGGTGCCCTCTATCATTGGTTCGTGATGTTCCTGAACAAGAGGTACCGCAATTTCCGGCCACACAGGGAATTGTCGGTATCGCAGGAATTCAGATTGTATTTCAAACGTCTGATGTTGATGCCTGTTCATCGTCTGCAACGCAGTGTTGCTACGGCACGCGTCAGATGGGGCGGCTTCCCCTATCATCTCGTGCTGCTGCAACTCGGGCATGACAGCTCGGTTCAGGTTCATTCCGATTTCTCCCGCATGTCCGATTTTCTGGAACAGGTTATCGCAGGTTTTGCGCAAGGCGCACCCGCGCACCACAAGCTGGTCGTGAAAGAGCACCCTTTGGAAAACCACCGTGAACCATTGCATCGCCGCGCGATGGAGATCGCCAAGAAACATGGCGTCCGGAACCGGGTTCACTACGTCCCCGGCGGCAAACTGGCGAGACTGCTGGATGAGGCGAATTCAGCCGTCACCGTGAATTCCACAGCGGGACAGCAGGTTTTGTGGCGGGGCATTCCGCTGCGCATTTTCGGACGCTCGGTTTATGACAAGACAGACTTCGTATCGCAGCAGTCGATCGCCGCTTTTTTTGCAACACCTGACGCGCCTGACGTCGAAGCGTATCGCTGCTATCGGCAATTCCTTCTGGAAACAAGTCAGGTGCCCGGCGGCTTTTATTCCCGTCGCGGACGCCGGCAGTTGTTGCGCCGGGCCGTGGACATGATGCTGAATACCAGTGACCCCTATCAGTCTATTCTGAGCAAGAACGAGGCGCGGACGCCACAGTTGAAAATCGTCGAATAGATCGGATGCTCTGTGACTGGAAGTTGAGCGTTTTACCGGGTAATCTTCCCGCAACAACAAAAGACTGAGGATATCCGGCAGTGCAATTCTCTCCTAAGCGATGGATGCGGGGGGTTTCCCTTGTGGCCGCGATCGGCTTGCTGGCGGCCTGCCAGCTTCCGAAATCCGGGCCAAACAAGACCGAAATTCTGGCTGGTGCGGTCCAGAACGGAGGCAATGCGTTTGTCGTGGAGGTCGATGACCGCGTGACGCGCGCCACGTCCGCCGTTCCTCAGTTTGGCTTTTCCTCCTCGTTCAGCAGTGCCCAGACCTTGACCGCCGACACTGTCCGCCCTGGTGACGTTCTGGGCCTAACCATATGGGAAAACGTCGACGATGGGTTGCTGTCAGGTGAAACTGGTGCTGCGACTGCGCTGGATGAAGTTCAGGTCGATAGCGACGGATTCATCTTTGTCCCTTATGCAGGCCGGATTCGGGCTGCCGGGAACACGCCGGAACAACTTCGTGTATTGATCACAAGCAAGTTGCAGGAACAGACGCCCGACCCGCAGATCGAAGTGCGGCGTGTCGCTGGTGACGGGTCCACGGTCTCTCTGACAGGAACAGTCGCGACCCCTGGTATCTACCCGATCGAGCGGCCTACCCGTTCATTGCTCGGCATGTTGTCTCAAGCAGGCGGGGTTTCTGTAGCTTCTGATATCGCACTGGTGACTTTGATCCGAGGGGATCAGAAAGGCACCGTTTGGTACGAAGATCTGTTCCGCAATCCCAAACTGGATGTTGCGCTGCGCGGCGGCGACCGCATTTTGGTGGAAGAAGACAGCAGATCGTACATTGCGCTTGGCGCGACCGGCGGTCAGTCCCGTGTCGCCTTTGACAGCCAGGACCTTACAGCATTGGAAGCTTTGGCTCAGGTCGGCGGTTTGCTGACACTGTCCTCTGATCCGACCGGCATTTTCATCCTGCGAGAAGAACGTCAGGATATCGCGCGCAGTATCACCGGGCGTGCCGATCTGAAGGGTGACCAGCGCATGATCTACCTGTTGAATCTGACAGCACCCAACGGCCTGTTCATTGCGCGGGATTTCGTGATCCGAGACGATGATACGATTTATGTGACCGAAGCGCCCTACGCCCAGTGGAGTAAATCGATCTCACTTATCGCTGGTGGTCTGACACCCATCGCAAACGTTGCCACGCTGACCGGCAATTGATGCATGGCACCCGAACCGGACAGAGCAGCCGGGGCCGAGCGCACCCAGCTGTTTGTCTATAACGGTGGTTTCCTGACACAGAAACGTCTGAAGCGCATTCTTACGCTTTCCGGATATGACATTCGATTGGGTCTTCCTAAGGATGGCGATTGCGTAGGAATCTGGGGCAACAGTCCTACTGCGTATCGGGGCCTTCGGGTGGCGGAAAAACACGGGGCCTCGGTTCTGCGAGTCGAAGATGCCTTTCTCAGATCTCTGCATCCTGGCCGTGGTGGTGAGCCCCCTTTGGGCCTGTTGCTGGACCGTTCAGGCCCGCATTTTGACGCGGCACAACCTTCGGACCTTGAGAAGCTTCTGAACACTGATCCGTTGGACGACACCGCGCTGCTGAACCGCGCGCGTGCGGCGATGGAGCGGGTCAGTGAACTGCACCTCAGCAAGTATTCCGCTTTTGACCCGGACCTAATCGCACCCGATCCCGGCTATGTTCTGGTCATCGATCAGACGGTTGGCGATGCCGCGGTCACAGCCAGCGGCGCGGATCGTGCCCGGTTTCTTGAAATGCTGGTGGTCGCGCAAGAGGAAAATCCCGGCGCGCGCATTCTGATCAAGACACATCCCGAAACGCAGGCTGGTCATCGTCAGGGGCATTTCACCGATCAGGACCTGTCGGACCGGATCGTACGGTTTGACAAACCGATCAGCCCCTGGCCCCTGCTTGAAGGGGCCATCGCAGTCTACACCGTATCGTCGCAACTGGGGTTCGAGGCGATCCTGGCCGGCCACAAGCCGCGCGTTTTCGGTAAACCCTTCTATGCCGGATGGAGCCTGACGCAGGACGAATTCCCGGTCCCGCGTCGCAAACGCAATCTGACCCGTGCGCAACTGTTCACGGCTGCGATGCTGCTTTATCCCACTTGGTACGACCCGTATCGCGACCAGTTGTGCGAGCTGGAAACAGTTCTGGACACGTTAGAGGCGCAGACCCGCGCGTGGCGGCAGGACAGGAAAGGTTGGACTGCCTCGGGTATGCGCTTATGGAAACGCAAGCATTTGCAGCAGATTTTCGGGCAGTACGGCAAGTTGCGTTTTACGGCCACGCAGCCCGGCACACCGGATTGCCCTCATATGGTCTGGGCCAATCAGGCCCGCGACAGTGAAGGGGCTGTCCGTGTAGAGGACGGATTTCTACGCTCGCGCGGATTGGGGGCAGCACTTGCACCACCCCTGTCCTTGGTAACTGACGAGATCGGCATCTACTACGACCCCACAAAGCCCAGCCAGTTGGAAAACCTGATCGGTGAACGTGAAACTTTGCGTCCGGATCAGGAATTACGCGCTGAACGACTTGTTGAGAGGATGCTGACCGACGGTTTAAGCAAATACAACACGGGTCAGCCCTCACCTCCTCTGCCCGATGGGCATCGCATTCTTGTGCCCGGGCAGGTTGAAGATGACGCCTCAATCCTGTTGGGCACCCACACGGTTCGCAGCAATCTGGAACTGCTGCAAGCCGCGCGCGATGCCAATCCAAACGCGGTCCTGATCTACAAACCGCATCCCGATGTCGAAGCCGGTTTACGTGAAGGGCAGATTGAAGCTGAGGCAATCGCGGACTTGATCGTGACCGACACAGATCCCGCCTCGTTGCTTCCGCAAGTGCAGGAGGTGTGGACAATGACCTCACTTCTGGGGTTCGAGGCTTTGCTGCGAGGGGTAAAGGTCACGACTCTGGGCGCACCTTTCTATGCGGGCTGGGGCCTGACCACCGATCTTGGGGCGGTTCCCGTCAGGCGGGGTGCACGACCGTCGCTGATGGGCTTGGTGCACGCCACCTTGATCGATTATCCCAGATACTACGACCCGGTCACCGGACAACATTGCCCCGTTGAAGTGGCCGTTGAGCGTTTGGCAGCAGGGTACACGGCGCCATCCGGCCCGTTCAATCGTATCCTGTCAAAACTTCAGGGCGCGTTTGCCACGCACGCTCATCTTTGGCGCTGACGTTATTCCGAAGCTCTGCGCCAGCGGTGCAGGATGTCGCCGCCGACCACTTGCGTTTCGATCAATTCGAACCTTGGCGCGGCCTCCAGTGTTTCCAAACCCAGTGTCCCGACTGCGGCCAGCCCCTCGGCTCCAATGGTTAAACCTGCAGTAAAGCCGATCAGTTCATCCACCAGATCCTCGGCCAGCAATGAGGCTGCAAGCGCGGCCCCGCCTTCACAGAACACGCTTGTCAGACCGGTCTGACCCAATTGCTGAAGCAGATCCACCGCATCGATATGGTGATCTTTCAATGCACAGGGGATCAGCTTTGCACCCAACCCTTCCCAAGCCTGTGCCCGCTCGGCATCCGGGTGATGCGCATGGCAAAGCCAGACAGGTATCTTTGATGCTGTGCGTGCCAACTGCCCCATCAGGGATATGTCCATATGGCGCGAAACCACAACGCGGACAGGCTGATGTTCAACGCCAAGATCCCGAACGGTCAGCGAGGGATCATCGGCGCGCGCCGTCCCTGCCCCGACCATCACCGCATCATGACGCGCGCGCATCGCATGGACCACACGACGCGCCTGCGGCCCGGTGATCCACTGGCTATGTCCCGTCGAGGTTGCGATGCGCCCGTCAAAACTGCTGGCCATTTTGAGGGTTACAAACGGTCTGCCCTGTTCGGTCTTGAGGAAAAAGCCCTCCAGATCCCGTTCCGCCTGTTCCGCAAGAACGCCGGTTACGACATCAATTCCCGCCTCGCGCAACATGGTAAAACCCTGCCCAGCCACACGCGGGTCGCTATCTTCCACCGCGGCTACAACGCGGGACACGCCTGCGGCTATCAAAGCCTCGGCGCAGGGCGGTGTCTTGCCGTGATGGGCACAGGGTTCCAGTGTTACATAAACAGTCGCACCTCGCGCGACCTGCCCCGCCTGTGCCAACGCCTCGGTCTCGGCATGAGGGCGGCCGCCAGGTTGGGTCCAGCCACGCCCAACGATCCGACCATCACGCACGATGACACACCCCACTGCGGGGTTCGGCCAACACGTCCCTTGGCCGCGCCGCCCTAATGACAGGGCCAGCGCCATGAATCGCTTATCTGTTTCGCTCACTCGTCAGTCGAAGGCTGCGGCGGGCGCAGTTCGTGGACGAACTCCTCGAAGTCATCGGCCGCCTGGAAATTCTTGTATACACTCGCAAAGCGAACATAGGCTACGGTGTCGATCCGCGCCAGAGCTTCCATGACGATCTCACCGATCTTGTTGGACGGAATATCCGTGTCGCCCATGCTTTCCAGCCGGCGCACGATGCCAGAAATCATCTGATCTATCCGCTCAGGGTCAACAGGCCGTTTCTGCATCGAGATACGGATCGAACGCTCCAGCTTGTCGCGGTCGAAATCCTCGCGTTTACCATTGGTTTTTATGACAACCAGATCACGCAGTTGAACACGTTCATAGGTCGTGAATCGTCCGCCGCAAGCCGGGCAGAACCGGCGTCGGCGGATTGCCACGTGGTCCTCTGCCGGGCGTGAATCTTTCACCTGAGTGTCGATATTTCCGCAAAACGGGCAGCGCATCCGCCGTCTCCTCGTCCCATGTTCGGCCTCTTTTTGTAAGCGCTGCGGCTTACTTATCCACAACTATAGGGCAGCCGCTAGAGTTTGGGTAGTCGGAATTTTCGACCGCTAGATAAAGGGTCAGGCCAGATGCGCCGCAACCTGTCTTCGGTGTGGCGCTGTGCGGTGTTCAAACAGATAAATCCCTTGCCATGTTCCAAGCACGGGTTGACCCTGTGACACAGGGATCGACAGCGAAACCGGCATGATCGCAGCTTTGATATGCGCTGGCATGTCGTCCGGGCCTTCATACGTATGCCGCAGGTACGACATGGCAGGATTGTCTGACGGCGGAACGAGCCTTTCGAAAAACGCCCGAAGATCGGTTTGAACCTCAGGATCCGCGTTTTCCTGAATCAACAATGAGCAAGAGGTGTGGCGAACGAACAGGGTCAAAACCCCATCCTTCGCCACTTGTCCAAGCCATTGCCGCACATCGGACGTGAATTCGTATAGCCCTGACCCTTGGGTGTGCATTACGAACTCAGTCTGCATTTTGGCGGTTCCGTCGGGCTATCAATCGTTGATGAACGGACGATAGTTACACCTTGCATTCGCACCTTGTACAGACATGCTGTAACCGGGCTTAAACCCAAAAGACACAAAACTGCTGGGTTGCGCTCCAATGTTCTGAGGTTGCTTGACCGAAAACTGAACAGCTGTTCTGCGCCCAGTGGTTACACTCGGCCCATATCCCCGCACGACATAAATCTGGTCTTTCCAGCCTGCGCCCAATGTGCGGCGCGCATAGTCAGCCGCCGCGCACCAATATCCCTCGGCGCGCTGATCTCCGCGCGGGATGACCTCAAATTCAGTGGCATTGATGGGTTCTGTTCGATACCCGTTCCGCGCAGCATCTGCGGTTACAGGAATACTTAGGGCCGCAGCTGCAAGCGCCGCAATGGCAAATAAAGGTTTCATCGTTAAATCTTCCCTGATTGTTTGTACCAAATAGGTTAGGCGAACTTCGCCGAGTGCACAGGGCACTTCACGATCAATTCAGACCGCCCCTTGCATTGCGTGATCCGGCGTGAGCCAACCCTGATATCGGATCAGCAATCCCAATCCCGGCGCCTCAGCTGACACGTCAAACCTGAACCGACCCTGCGCGTCCTGCCATTCACGTGTGTTCGATCGTGGCAGCGCAAAGAATGGCATCGGAATGCCAAAAACCGTCAGGCGGAGGACATTGATATACAGCGCATTGCCCTGCCAGTCGGGCCGCAGCCAGATCGAAATCGCTCCGAAATCCTCGCGAACACATGTCCGTTTTCTGTCGTAGCTCAGATGAGACGTGGTGCGATGACCGGCGAAGTCACGTTCCCAAATCAGGGCCTGACCGTCCGAACGTATCTTAACCGATATTGCAACGTCTTTTCCATCTCGCGGAAAGCCGGCCAGGCGCGTCACAATGGCCACCAACGCGCCTGCGCCAAGCTCAATATCGCATTGGCCGGAGTAGCAGCCCTCGACGCTGTGCAACTGAAGAACCGCGTCTGACATGCCATCGACCGGACCCAGCGCCAGCAAAAATGGATCCCTCGACATCAAAACCCATCGCTAGCAAAACGTGCCTTCAGATCGGGTCCGGGCACCAAACATGTCGCGGTTCTTCCAAACACCGCATATCTGTTTCGCGCAATCAGACGATAGGCTGGATCTTTGACGAAACCGGGCAGGAGTCGGCACACCGAAAGCAGCGGCCACAAACCCGGCAACTGACGCATCGCGGCGGCAAACGCATCCAGATTCTGATAGATTGTACCGTTCACGATCACCAGATTTGTCTGAAAGTCGCACGTGGGCAGATCAAGGTCGCGATACAGTTTTTGTCCAAGTGGCGATTGCGCTGTCGCGAATTGGAAACGCTTGGAGCGATCATGTTTGAGCATGAAACGAAAAAAGCCGGAGCACAGCACGCATTCACCATCAAACACGATCAGATTTCCAATATAGGTATCTGTGTTTACAACATTATCCCACATTGGTTCGACCCAGTTTCAGTCCTTCGAAGCAGGATGACAAAATCAGCGACACAGAACAATGCGACACTAACGAGAAGAAGAGAATGTGCCGGGGAGCCTCGAGCAGTGACCGGCGAATTCCTCCGTGGCTCTGACCTCATCCCCATAAAAGTCCGGACCCGGCAACACCGCCGATTTGCGGTACGCTACGCAGGAACACATGTGCATTCCGGTCAAACCTTTTCGAGAACTTGCCGATGCAGAGAACGCCGGTGCAAAATCCTTCTTGCCACGACCGCCGGTCATGAAACGGTGTTTCTGTGATAAGCTGCGGGTGTATTTGAGAACTTAGGGTGTTGTTCCACGATGGATGTAGATATCGGCCGACTGCAATTCTTGACCCGGGCACTGGATCGCCACACTGGCAATAGCGAAGCATCTCAACGGGTTCTGATACAGGCCGGGCTGCGACCGCAAGATATCGCGCCCCCTGCCACAGCCTACAGTGCGCATAAAGAAGCTCTGTTCATCCGGCATGCTTGCGACGCCGTCAGTGACATTACATTTGCTGCACGCACAGGGCTTGAGGTCACATCCGCTTCGACCGTGACAGGGTATATCAGCAAATACTCGCGCGACCTTAAGCAGGTGATGGAAAACCTCTCGCGTTTTCACGGGATCATCGATCCGGCCATCGCACTCAGCTTTCGTTCTGCCGGCAATTTCGCAGCCCTTGAGGCCGATTGGAAGGATGCCAGCTTTGCCCGCTATCACCGGCGCACAGAATTCCTGTTGTTTGCCGCCTTGGCCAGAATGAGAACCCTGACCCAAGTGAATCTGTACCCGATTGAGATGCGTTTTCAGCACAGGGTCGGCGATCACGCAAGAACCTACGAAAAGCTCGCGGGGTGTCCAGTGGTGTTCGGATCTGAAAAAATTGAGATCATTTTGCCACTTTCTGCGCTGGAACTGCCGGTGCCAACCTATGATCCCAAGTTGCGAGAGCATTTGCTGGAATACGGTGAACGCCTGCTTGCCGAGAAGCCATCCCCCAAGCATATGATCCGCGCCCGTGTCGAAGGGCTGATTACCCGGTCCCTGCCCGGAGCGATCTTGCAAGCCGAAGATGTAGCAGATGATCTGGGCATGAGCCTCAGAACCTTCAGCCGACGCCTGAAGGATGAAGGCACCAGCTATCGTGATATTGTTGATGATCTAAGGTGCGATCTGGCTCAGACCTTCATCACAAACGGTATGACCCTGTCTGAAATTTCATACGCGCTGGGTTATTCCGATCAGGCCGCTTTTTCGACCGCCTTCAAACGGTGGACAGGCCAGCCGCCCAGCGCCTTCAAAACCCGTGTGGAACATCCCATTCGGACGGTGGGCCGGGGGTCATCGGCCTGAAAGGCCTCACCCCGGCCCGTCCCATGAGTGGACAAGCCCGATATAGAAAGGCGCGCCGTCGCGGCCTTGTGCATTCTCGCCAATGTGATGTGAGGACCAGCCAATGTGAATAAGATGAAAAAAGGCGCCTCGGATGAGGCGCCTTTGAACTTACTGATCCAGGAAAGACCGCAGCTTTCGTGACCGGCTGGGATGTTTCAATTTCCGCAGCGCTTTCGCTTCGATCTGACGAATACGCTCGCGGGTCACGCTGAATTGCTGGCCAACCTCTTCCAGAGTGTGGTCAGTGTTCATACCGATGCCGAACCGCATCCGCAGAACCCGTTCCTCACGCGGGGTGAGCGAGGCCAGAACCCGTGTCGTAGTTTCCTTGAGGTTTTCCTGAATGGCGCTGTCCAGCGGCAAAACGGCATTCTTGTCCTCGATGAAATCACCAAGCTGGCTGTCTTCTTCGTCGCCAATCGGGGTTTCCAGAGAAATCGGTTCCTTGGCGATCTTCATCACCTTGCGGACCTTCTCAAGCGGCATCTGCAACTTTTCGGCCAGTTCTTCCGGCGTCGGCTCGCGGCCGATTTCGTGCAGCATCTGACGACCTGTCCGGACCAGCTTGTTGATCGTTTCGATCATATGGACCGGAATACGGATCGTGCGGGCCTGATCCGCGATAGATCGCGTAATCGCCTGACGGATCCACCACGTCGCATAGGTCGAGAACTTGTAGCCGCGACGGTATTCGAACTTGTCTACCGCCTTCATCAGGCCAATGTTACCTTCCTGAATAAGATCAAGGAATTGCAGGCCACGGTTCGTGTACTTTTTGGCGATTGAGATAACCAGACGCAGGTTGGCTTCGACCATTTCCTTCTTGGCCTGCCGCGCCTCTTTCTCGCCCTTCTGAACCTGCTGCACGATGCGGCGGAATTCCGAAATATCCAGACCGACATATTGCCCGACCTGAGCCATATCGTTGCGCAGTTCTTCGACCTTCGCAGTTGAGCGTTCGATGAACATCTGCCAACCCCGGCCAGGCTTTTCGGCCATCTCGGCCAGCCAGTTCGGGTCCAGCTCGCGCCCGCGATACGCCTCGATAAACTCACGGCGGTTGATGCGCGCCTGGTCGGCCAGCTTCACCATCGAACTGTCCAGCGACATGACACGGCGGTTGATGCCATAGAGCTGGTCGATCAATGCTTCGATCCGGTTGTTGTGCAGGTGAAGACCATTCACCAGCTCCACAATCTCGGCCCGCAGCTTCTGATACGTCGCCTCGTCCTTTTCGCTGAAAGTACCGTCTTCGTTCAGGGTGGCCGAAATCCGGCTGTCTTGCATTTCAGACAGCATGGAGAAGTCGGTCGAGATACGCTCCAACGTGGTCAGAACCTGATCCTTCAGGGCCGCTTCCATCGCGGCCAGAGACATGTTGGCCTGATCGTCGTCGTCGTCGTCATCATCATTGTTCAGCGGGTTGCCATCGGCATCCAGCTCGGGGCCGGTATCCTTGGCCGGCTTGTTCGCCTGCACAGCCGACGTATCGACGACCGGCTCTTCAACGTCGCCGTCTTCGTCCAACTGGTTGCCAAACGTGGTTTCCAGATCAATGACATCCCGCAGAAGAATGTCTTCGGACAGCAATTCATCGTGCCAGATGGTGATCGCCTGAAAGGTCAGCGGGCTTTCGCACAGTCCGGCAATCATGGTGTTGCGCCCGGCTTCGATCCGCTTGGCAATGGCGATCTCGCCTTCGCGGCTCAGCAGCTCAACCGAACCCATCTCGCGCAGATACATGCGCACAGGGTCGTCAGTACGATCCAGCTTCTCTGTGCCGGCACCGGCCAGCGCGACTTCTCGGTTGCTTTCGGTAGCAACCAGTTCGGTCGAGCCCTTGTTCTCTTCTTCTTCGGCCTCTTCATCTTCGATGATGTTGATGCCCATCTCGGACAGCATCGACATTACGTCTTCGATCTGTTCCGAACTGACCTGGTCAGGCGGAAGAACCTGATTGAGCTGGTCGTAGGTGATGTAACCTTTCTCACGGGCCTCGGCGATCATCTTCTTGACCTGGGCCTGGCTCATGTCCAGCGAGATTTCCTGTTCCTGCTCTTCGGATTTGCGATCTTCGCTCGTGTCTTTGGCGGCCATTCAATGCTCCTGCAGGGATGGGTGATTCGTTTGAACCGAATCATTAGCGCGTAGAAGTGATTCGGCCACCCGTTTACCTGTTTTTCTTTTCCAGTGCCTTACGAAAACACCACTTTACCGGCGTTTCCGCTCAAATTTGATACCTGACATGATCGCCTGAAACGCGTCTTTCTCGTCGCGGTTGATTCGCGCACCGTTGTCGGCAATGTCGAATACGGCCCTGTCTTCGTTCTGACTACGGTTCGTCCGGTTACGCTCTTCGGCGGCCTGTGCCAGCCGATATGTCAGCGCCTCATCGGCCAGATCTGACAGTTCCTCTTCCGCTTCGGCGATCTCGGCATCCAACCCCCGGAGCGCTTTGATTTTCGCGAGTTCCTCGGCCAGTGTCATCTCGGCCTTTTCAACATCGCCCGGTTTGAACACACAGGGGATGATTGCCACATGGCGAAGGGCCAGCAGGTTTTCAAGGGCGTCAGGGCCCATTGCTGCAATAATGTGTTCTTTCAGGTTCTCAGGGTCATCAATCGCGTGCCGCAATATCGCTTCACGCAAACCCGCGTGATAAGGATCTTGGCATTCCATCTCTTCCAACTGTTGTTCGAACTGAACAACAACTTTGGGATTCAGGATGGAGATTGCCAGAATAGCGGCTTCGCGCAGTTGAATGTCCGCATTCTCAGATGAGGCCAGAAACGAACTGCGCGCGCCCGGCGTCGCCGGTTGAGGCTGTGGCTTCCACTTACCACGCGGTTGCCACGGCCTGGTTTGTTGGTCTCGCTGAGGTCGGAACAATTGCCAGCGAAGATCCTTGATCGCTTGCCCATAATGAGATCGGATAGACGGATCACGGATCAGCTTGATCTGTTCACGCAGCGACTTGTCGAGCGCGGCCTTGCGCTCGGGGCTGTCGAACACCTTACCCTCGGTCTCGCGCTGCCACAGCAGCTTGACCATCGGAATGGCCCCTTCCAGCACGGCCTGAACAGCACCCGGCCCTTCGGCGCGCAGAAGATCGTCAGGGTCCTTCCCTTCCGGCATCAGCGCAAAGCGCAGCGACTTTCCGGCTTCCAACAACGGTAGCGCAAGGTCCACAGCACGCATTGCTGCGCGTAGTCCTGCTGTATCTCCATCCAATGCAATGATCGGCTCATCTGCGATGCGCCAGAGCAACTGCAACTGGTGTTCGGTGATGGCCGTTCCCAGCGGCGCGACGGACGCGCCGAACCCGGCTTCGGCCAAAGCGATCACATCCATATAGCCTTCGGCCACGATCAACGGCTGCCCCTTGCCTGCCGCCTGCCGGGCCGGACCTTGATTGTAGAGGCTGCGCCCTTTGTCGAACAACTCCGTTTCGGGCGAGTTCAGGTATTTCGCATTGTCGTTCGGATCCATTGCCCGCCCGCCAAACGCGATACAGCGTCCGCGCGGATCGCGGATTGGGTACATGATACGGTTGCGGAACGTGTCATAAGGCTTTTTGCCCTTGTTCGAAGGCTTGGCCAGACCGGCCCCGAGGATCAGGTCCTCGGCGACATTCTTTCCACGCAGATGATCCCACAGGGCCTGCCATCCGTCCGGGGCAAACCCTATCTCCCACCGCTCCAGCGCTTGGGCGTCCAAGCCTCGGCGGGTTAAATAATCTCGCGCCGCTGCGCCTACGCCGGTCTTGAGCTGCAAGCGGAAGAACTGCACCGCTTGCTCCATCACGTCGGCCAGTTGCGTGCGACGATCCTGCTTTTCCTGCGCCTTGGGATCACGCACCGGCATCGGCATCCCGGCCTCGCGGGCCAGTATCTCAACGGCTTCCATGAACGAGACATTCTCGGTCTCTTTCACGAAGCTGATTGCGTCACCTTTGGCGTGGCAACCGAAACAGTAATAAAAACCTTTCTGGTCATCGACATGGAATGAGGCGGTCTTTTCGTGATGAAACGGGCAAGGTGCCCACATGTCACCCTTGCCCTGATTGGACTTGCGTTGATCCCACATAACCTTACGGCCGACAACCTGAGACAAGCTCAGCCTGGTACGCAACTCATCCAAAAATCCGGGGGGCAAAGACATTGACCAAACCTGCCAGAAATGGAAACGCGCGCCAAGGGGATGGCGCGCTTATCCACAAGGAATTACGGAAGCTGTGGATTATTGCTGCAGACACAGCTCCAGCCATGCTGCACCCAAATCCTTTTTGCGCACGTCGCGCATCTTTTGTTCATAGACCCACGGTGTGATCAGTGGGACCGCCGCATTGTAGTTCTCGGGCCACGTAGGACCGCTATCTGCCACGGCCTGTGCGACATCACGTTCTTTCACGCGATCCAGCCGGGCCTTTTGAATCGCTGCCACGACATCCGCCTGATACTTGCAGCTTTCTTCCTTGGTTTCCTGAGCGGCCAAAGGGGTGGCCAGCAGAGCCGCGACTATGGCGATACGCAACATGGAGTTCTCCGGGATTCGTTTCTTTGGAATTCTATTAGCCGTCAAACTAACGGGCTGCCATCGACATTCAAGCCGCGGCGCGTACAGGCGGGGTGAAATGATCACCCCGCCCGCCTGTTTCAGAGACCTTTGGCGCGATAGCTTTTGGCCACGCGGTCGATGGCTACAATATAAGCCGCCGTACGCAAATCTTCGACATCATCACGGCTGTGCCACACCTCTCGCATCGACTGGTAGGCAATGCGCATCGTGTCGTCGAGGCCCGAGCGCACCAGCTCAAGCTCATCCGCACCCTTGAGATATTTCGCCTTGAAGTCCGGCGACATCGACCACGCGTCACCCAGATATCGGTCCAGCCGCTGCAACTCGCTGACGATCAGTTCATGCCGCGCCTCTTCCTGGCGGCGCTGCATCCGGCCGAAACGAATGTGGCTAAGATTCTTGACCCATTCGAAATACGACACCGTCACACCGCCTGCGTTGGCATACATGTCAGGGATGATCACTGTTCGCTTCTTGCGTAGAATCTCATCCGCGCCAGCGGTGACCGGGCCATTCGCCGCCTCAATAATCAGTGGTGCCTTGATCCGATCAGCGTTGGACAGATTGATGACACCCTCCAAAGCAGCCGGAATCAGGATATCGCACTCGGCCTCTAATACGCTTGAGCCTTCTGCCGAATGCGTGGCGTCGGGATAGTCCTTGACGCCGCCGTGTTTGACGATCCACTGGCGTACGGCCTCGACATCGATGCCGTCCGGGTTATACAGCGCCCCGTCCCATTCGATGATCCCTACAATGCGCGAGCCGTCTTCCTCGCTCAGGAACTTCGCCGCGTGATAGCCCACGTTACCGAGCCCCTGCACAACAACGCGCTTACCGTCCAGTTTTCCAGACAAACCCGCCTTCTGAACATCTTCGGGGTGACGGAAAAACTCGCGCAGAGCATATTGTATGCCCCGCCCGGTCGCCTCGACCCGCCCCGCGATGCCTCCCGCATTCAATGGCTTACCCGTCACACAGGCGCGCGCGTTGATATCTGTGGTGTTCATCCGCGCGTATTGGTCGGCCATCCAGGCCATTTCGCGTTCACCCGTACCCATGTCGGGCGCCGGAACGTTTTGCGACGGGTTTATCAGATCCCGCTTGGCAAGTTCATATGCAAAGCGCCGCGTGATCTGTTCAAGCTCGTGCTCTTCGTATTTTCGCGGGTCAATGCAGAGCCCGCCTTTCGATCCGCCGAACGGTGTTTCGACAAGCGCACATTTGTAGGTCATCAGCGCAGCCAGTGCTTCGACCTCGTCCTGATTTACCGCAGTGGCGTAGCGAATGCCGCCCTTGACCGGCTCCATATGCTCGGAATGGACGGACCTGTACCCGGTGAAGGTATGTATCTCGCCGCGTAGCCGCACACCAAAGCGAACTGTGTAGGTCGCGTTACAAACCCGGATTTTCTGCTCCAGCCCCGGCGGCAGTTCCATCAGGGCCGCCGCCCTGTTGAACATCAGGTCAACACTTTCACGAAAGCTTGGTTCTTGGATGCCGGTCATAAAATCCTCCGTACAGCTGGATGACGAAACGTCATGACGTTTTGTCGCACCACTGAAGGCGGGCTGCAATCAAACAATGCACTTTTTTTCATCATCTTCTTTACAGCAGTCTGAGCGCCTGATGGTGAGTCGCTCAATCCGGTCAAATGCTTAAGGGATTGTCTTCATTTCATCGACAGACCGAGGGGAATAGTAAAAATTATACCTTGAATGTACGCAAAAAGGCCAAAACCAAGCCTTTTTCGCCCCATTCACGCCACGTTTGAAAATTAAATTTAACCCAAATTTCTTTTCTATGTCGCACGAATTCTATGTGCGAAGCGGAGTCATCAAAATGATAAAATTCTCGCTTCACAATGACGGTTCGAAGCCGAAGTGCAAGATTTCCTGGTTGCGGCGGTTTGCCAAAGAAGAAGATGGCACTTTTACTATTTTTGTGCTGTTCATGTTGATCCTGATGCTTGCGATCACAGGCATGTCCATGGACGTCATGAATTTTGAACGCGATCGTGCGAGCCTGCAATCCACACTGGACCGCGCTGTGCTTGCAGCTGCAGACCTTGACCAGAAGGATCCCCCCGCAGACGTGGTTGACGCCTATATGGAGAAAGCCGGACTAGGTCACCTTCGGAAGACTGTAGTTGTGACCGAGGGAATTGGCTCCAGAACAGTTTCCGCGTCAGCTGACGCGGTTTTCCCGACGCGCTTTCTAAGGTTCGGAAAAGTCACAGAACTGGGGCTTGTGGCAGGTAGTACCGCAGAAGAATCCATCGGCTCAGTCGAAATCTCGCTTGTTCTGGACATGTCAGGCTCGATGACCAGATCTTCTGCAACACCGGGAAAGTCGAAAATCGATGTGCTCAGAGACGCTGCCAAGGAGTTCGTCACGCTGATGCTCGACAAACCCGAGGAAACAAAGATCTCAATGTCGATCATTCCTTACGCGACTCAGGTAAACGCCGGTGAAGACATTTTGGGCAAATTTACGAATGTCACGTCAGAGCATAACTATTCCCATTGCGTGAACTTCACTTCAGGACATTTTGGAAGTGTAGGACTTGACCCGGAAGCATTCTATCAGCGCACTGGGCATTTCGACCCATGGCGCTATAGCAACGTATTCAAAAACGGCGAATATACTGACGGTGAACAGGACCCCGCCTATCGGGTGTGCCCGGTACGCGCAGGCAGCGAAATCACGCCTGTAACCAACGACATCAATTACCTGCATCAGAGGATCGACGCCCTTACCGCTGACGGCAACACATCTATTGACATAGGTATGAAATGGGGTGTCGGTGTTATGGACCCGAAATTCCAGCCGGTTATCAATGAACTAGCCAACGAAGGTAAGGTGCCTGCAAGATTTGCCGTGCGTCCGGAATCCTTTGACTCGGACGTATTGAAAGTCGTTATTGTCATGACCGACGGACAGAACACCACGCAATATATGTTGGACCCGTCGGTTCGGAGTGGGCAAACAGAGGTCTGGTTTAATCCTGAATATGAACGGGGTGACGGGGACAAAGGGGAATACAGCATTCGCTATTCCCGTAACCCGGACCGCTGGGTCTGGATGCAGCACACTGAAAACAACGGCGGCAGCTATGTCACGTCAGACCATCCTTTCGGCAACCCGGACAATGAAAACCCTACGAACGAAGAAATCGGGACCTCTGTTCGACTGACTTATCCTGAGTTGTTCAATCTCGCGTCGCTTTGGTGGAACGCCAAAAACAACTTCTACTGGCAGAACAATCACGAGAATGACTGGTACTGGAACCTTCGGGATACGGTGGGCTCATCCACAAAGAACACGCGTACAGCCAATATCTGTGGTGCGGCCAAAGACAAGGGTGTCATCATCTATGGCATTGCCTTCGAAGCCCCTACCAGCGGCCTGAACACCATCAAATCCTGTGCCAGCTCGGATAGCCACGTCTATAACGTGAGCGGTCTTGATCTGGAAAAAGCGTTCGAGTCCATTGCTTCGTCCATTCGCAAACTGAGGCTGACCCAATGATCCGGAGAACACTGTCGAAACTCCGCCCCTTCAAACGTTCCGAGTCCGGAAGCGCGACGATCGAGTTTGTCATGATCGTCCCGTCCTTTCTGGCGCTTCTTGTAGCTGGCGGAGAACTGAACGTCATCACGATGCGACACGCTGCATTGGAACGAGGCGTTGACCTGGTCGTACGGGACATTCGACTGGGTACTGGCACCAACTGGGATCATGATGAGATCAAGAACCGTATCTGCGATGTTTCCGGTATTCAGGACTGCAAGGGCAACTTGCGGCTGCAAATGATCAAACAGGATGCATTCCAAGGTATTGTACTCTCTGACGATGTTCCTTGCACTGACAGTTCCGAAGATCCCAAGCCTGTACTGGACTTCAAAAGTGGACAATCTAATGAGTTGATGATCCTGCGCGCTTGCCTGCGTATCGACCCGGTGCTCGAGGCGACAGCCATCGCAAAAATTGTCCCGGACGAATCCGGCCACTATGCAGTGACCGCGACAACAGCATTCGTACAGGAGCCGATTTAAGATCATGTCTGTACTCAAAACTCTGAAAAACCGTGTCAAAGCCTTCAAGAACGACGAACGAGGCATTCTGACCGTTGAAGCCATCATGATCTTCCCGCTGATGCTTTGGACACTCACCTTCACGTTCACCGCTTTTGAGGGATTTCGTCAAAGCGCGTCGAACCTTAAGGCGGCCTATACAATCAGCGATCTGATCTCGCGTGAAACGCAAGCTGTCACTGATGTATATATCGACTCGCTGCACGACTTGGCAGGCAAGATGATCAACAACCGGTCTGAAGTAGACTTGCGGGTCTCACTTATCGTTTACGATGAAGATGACCAGCGCCACTATGTTCGTTGGTCCACTGTGCGCGGTTTTGATGAAGAATGGAATGACGACAATGTCCGGCAGATAGAAGACCGATTACCGCCAATGCCTAATCAGGACACGCTCATTCTGGTTGAAACTGCCAATGAGTACATTCCAGTGTTCAGACCTGGATTTGATTTCGCTACGGGCATTATCTTCGATAACTTCATCTTCACCCGTCCCCGCTTTACGAACGAAGTAGCCTGTGATTTAGCGAAGGCTCCGTTCGTCTGCGTGGATAATAGCGCTTAAGACCTCTGACATAAACTTGGCCTCGGCGGCAGACGTCATGCCGCCCACGCCGACCCGATGACCAATCCGCCACCACAACCCCGGAGCCCATTGGTTTTTTGCTTTTTGCTTTGTACGAACCAGAAAACCATTAGACGGCTTGAACGCGAACACGCCGCGATCCACCGCCTCAATATCTGTCACTTTCGCAATCATTTGACCTGACCCAGTGCGCAATTCCGATTGCGTCAGTTCAATATAATCCTGAGTCGCGTGCCAAACGCGATAGGCCAGCCAAAGCGACGCGCCACCAACTGCAAACAAAAACACCTGCCACACCGGTTCAGGCGGCGATGCCAAAGCAACGTAAGTAACCAACGCCCCAACCGTCGACAGCATCCCTACTCCGGCCCACCGTCTGGGGGATGATGCCTGAATCGTTGCCAGCACTTCGTCCTGCATGAACGTCTCCTGTTTCGTCCACTTCGCTTTAGCCACTTTGGACCGGAAACAACAGAGCCTCGGTTGCTCAACATATTTGCACAGGTTCGGTTACGTCACGCAAATTGACCGCATTCACGCAGAGGTTACATGCTGCTTACACGAACCGGAGGCCGACATGTCCCTTAGACCTACATTGGAAACGCGCCAAGCAACCCCGACAATGGAAGGGGCTGGCGTGAAACTTCACCGCGCGTTCGGGTTTCAGGACCCGTCCGAACTTGATCCTTTCCTGCTGTTCGATGACTTCAGAAGCGAACGGCCTCAGGACTATCAGGCCGGTTTCCCCTGGCATCCGCATCGCGGGATCGAGACCATCACTTACGTTCTGGCCGGATCGGTCGAGCATTCGGATTCGCTGGGCAACACAGGCACTTTAGGGGCCGGCGATGTGCAATGGATGACTGCAGGATCCGGTATTCTGCATCAGGAAATGCCACACGGAAACACCTCGGGTCAGATGCACGGGTTCCAATTGTGGGGCAATCTGCCCTCGGAGCAGAAGATGACCGCCCCGCGCTATCAGGATGTTCAAAGCAGGGATATCCCCGAAATCACCGACGATGACGGCACGACTGTTCGGGTGATTGTCGGAGAGTTCTGGGGCAAAACCGGCCCTGTGGACGGCATCGCAGCAGACCCGCAATATCTGGATATCTCGGTCCCCGCAGGTGTGAGAAAGACGTTTCGCATCGACACCTACCGCCGCGCCTTCGCCTATGTGTTTCAAGGTCAGGCGGCCTTTGCAGATGCATCACAACCGACAGGTGTGCTGCTTGAAAAAGAGGTCGCCGGACGAGAGATCAATATCCGCGACATGTCGGGGGATCGCACCCTTGTTCGTTTCGGCACGGGGGATGAAATCACCGTTCAGGCTGGCCCCGAAGGCGTGCGATTTCTGCTGATCTCGGGGGCTCCGATTGATGAGCCTGTCGCATGGCATGGTCCGATTGTGATGAACACGCGGGCCGAATTGGAACAGGCCTTTCGGGAATTGCGCAACGGGACCTTCATTCGTCCTGCGCACTAAACCGTGGCGGTCTGGCCGTGTCAGGCCGTCACAGCCTTATGCACCATGTTCCAATAGATCTGTTCGACCTCGTCCAGCGACAATCGGCCACCGGATCTGTACCATGTCATCACACCGTTCAGCATGGCAATCACCGCAAGCGTGGCGATCTTGGTGTCCGGGATCGCAAACTGACCGGCCTGTTGACCCGTGTGAAGGATGTCTTCCAACGCGTTTTCGTACTGGCGCCGAAGGTCTTCTATTTCAGCAAAGTTCTCAGGCGAGAGATTGCGCAATTCCATATAGGCGATGAAGACCTCATCGGGACGTTGCAAATGGAAGCGGATGTGAAAGCCTACAAATCGACGCAACGCATCTTGTGCGTCATCGCAACGCTCCAACGCATTAAGCGCTGACAGCAGATCCTGCATATGTTCGCGCATCAATCGGTACAGCAAACTCTGCTTGTCCGGAGTGTAGTTGTACAACGCCCCTGCTTGAACGCCGACCTCTTTGGCGATCTGCCGCATCGAAACCGCTGCATAGCCGTGGCGGGCAAACAGGTTCAGTGCGGCCGTGCGGATGCGCGGACCTGTTATGTCGGAATGAGAGCCTTGAGTTCGTGCCATGTACCCACAATATCTGAACAAATGTTCATATAGAACCCCGCTTGATCGACGCCGGTAAAAGGTGCATCACGATGAGACGAGTGAAACCGAAAAGCGTACCAAATGAAACTGCTGCCTGTTCTGCTTTTTATTCTTGTGTTTGCCGGATGCGCAGACATTCCCGAACTTAAAGGTAGCGAACCGGCCTCGGTCAAGTCGGCCCCCTACCCGCGCCTTGTCCCGTTGCAGGAAACGTTGGGGCCATCGATAGACCCCGTCAGCCAGGCCGCCGAAGTTGAAGAGGACCTGACGCAGCGCAGCGAGGCGCTGGCGAAAAAGGCGGAAGCATTGCAAAACGCGCAAACGAACTAAAGCGCCACGATTCACGTCCACAATCCCCGGTGACGGATTGCACCCTGTGCCTGAACCCGCTAAGGCAGCGCTGATCGGACAAGCGTCCGAATTCAGATAAATTTCGAGCGGAAAGGAACCCACGAAATGACACAGGCGCTGCGGCTGGGAATTGCGGGCTTGGGAACTGTCGGCGTGGGTGTCGTCAAGATTGTCCGCCGTCATGCTGAGTTGCTGAAGGCACGCACGGGTCGATCGATTGAGATCGTGGCCGTATCGGCGCGGGATCCGAGCAAAGACCGCGGCGTGAACCTGTCGGATTATGCCTGGGAAACCGATCCGGTTGCGCTGGCGAAGCGCGACGATATCGATGTCTATGTCGAATTGATGGGCGGGGAAAACGGCCCTGCCAAAGCCTCGGTCGAAGCCGCGCTGGCCAGTGGAAAGGATGTCGTCACTGCCAACAAGGCATTGCTGGCCATCCACGGGCAGGAGTTGGCCGAACAGGCCGAAGCCGCAGGCCGCGTCATCCGGTTTGAGGCCGCTGTCGCTGGTGGTATCCCGGTGATCAAATCCCTGACCGAAGGCCTGACCGGAAACGAGATCACACGCGTGATGGGTGTGATGAACGGCACCTGCAACTACATTCTGACCAGGATGCAATCGCAACGTCAGGGTTACAACGCTCTGTTCGACGAGTGCGCCGAGCTGGGATATCTTGAGGCCGATCCCAATCTGGATGTGGGTGGCATCGACGCTGCGCATAAACTGGCTTTGCTGGCCTCAATTGCGTTTGGCACCAAGCCGAATTTCGACGGAATCCAGATTGAGGGCATTCAGCACATCAGCCTCGACGATATCGATCAGGCCGAGGATATGGGCTTCCGTATCAAACTGCTGGGCGTGGCACAGCGCACCGCGCGCGGGCTGGAGCAGCGTATGCAGCCTTGCCTGGTGCCCAGCGACTCACCGTTGGGTCAGCTGGAAGGCGGCACCAATATGGTGGTGATCGAAGGCGACGCGGTTGAACAGGTTGTTCTGCGCGGCCCCGGTGCAGGCGAAGGCCCGACGGCCAGCGCCGTGATGGGTGATGTTTGCGATCTGGCACGTGGATTGCAAATCCCAACCTTTGGCCGACCGGCCCTTTCGCTTGAAGCTGCGGCACCAGCCGTCACCGGCCTGCCTGCGCCGTATTACCTGCGGCTGGGTCTGTTGGACAAACCCGGCGCTCTGGCCAAGGTTGCGGCCATTCTGGGCGATGCCGGCGTTTCGATCGACCGGATGCGCCAGTATGCCCACGCTGAAAGCACAGCGCCCGTGCTGATTGTCACCCACAAAACCACTCGCGCTGCGCTGGACGTCGCGCTGGATGGGTTCCGGGAAACGGACGTGGTTGCTGGCGACCCCGTCGCATTGCGGATCGAAGAGGTTTGATCTTGCGGCCTGTATGAAACGCAAGTTATGCCGGTAGAAACGGCTTTACTGACCAGAGGATACTGAACCATGAGTGCTGCCAAAACTGATTTTAATGACCGCCTGCTGTCTCTGGGGCTGGCAAGGGTAGCGGAACAGGCTGCGCTGGCCTCGGCTTCGCTGGTGGGTCGCGGTGACGAAAAAGCCGCAGATCAGGCTGCGGTAAACGCGATGCGCGAACAGCTGAACTTGCTGGACATCGCTGGCGTCGTGGTGATCGGTGAAGGTGAACGCGATGAAGCGCCGATGCTGTATATCGGCGAAGAGGTTGGTACCGGCACCGGCCCCGGGGTGGACATTGCGCTGGACCCGCTGGAAGGGACTACGCTGACCGCCAAGGATATGCCCAACGCTTTGACCGTAATTGCAATGGGTCCGCGCGGCTCGATGCTACATGCGCCGGACGTTTACATGGACAAGCTTGCGGTAGGTCCGGGCTTGCCTGAAGGCGTAGTCAATCTGGACATGTCACCGCGTGAACGTGTTGAGGCTCTGGCCAAGGCCAAAGGCTGCAAACCGGCCGACATCACCGTCTGCATTCTGGAACGTCCCCGTCACGAGGCGATGATCGACGAAGTGCGCGAAACCGGAGCCTCGATCCGACTGATCACCGATGGTGATGTTGCCGGTGTCATGCATTGTGCTGAAAGCGAAGTGACCGGCATCGATATGTATATGGGCCAGGGTGGCGCACCCGAAGGAGTGCTGGCTGCTGCCGCGCTGAAATGCATGGGCGGTCAGATCTTTGGTCGCCTGTTGTTCCGCAACGATGACGAACGGGGCCGTGCTGCCAAGGCAGGCATCACCGATCTGGACCGTGTGTATGCGCGCGATGAGATGGTAACTGCGGATGTGATCTTTGCCGCAACAGGCGTTACCGGCGGCTCTCTGCTGCCGCGTATTAAGCGCGAGCCGGGTTGGGTGGAAACCACGACGCTGCTTATGCGTTCCAAGACCGGGTCGGTGCGTCGCATGTCCTATCGCACACCCACATGGCCGCACGACGAGGCATAACGAATTGCGCCGTTGCCTTCGGCGGAAATATTTCTGAAAAGATAAAAAGGCCGGGTCCGCAAGGGTCCGGCCTTGGCGCATAAGAGGCAAGAGATGAGTTTTCTTGGGGTTGAGCAATCGTTGACAGGTCGGCGCTGGGTTGGCCCGGGAGCCGAGGTGGAGCGAGCCACCGAGATGATGGCACAACAGACCGACCTGCCTCGCGCGGTATGTCAGGTTCTTGCCCGACGCGGCGTGCCGGTCATGGAGGCGCGTGGCTTCCTGGACCCCAAACTGAAAGAGCTGTTGCCCGATCCGCGCGCCATGAAAGACATGGAAACAGCCGCGGCCCGCTTTCTGGACGCCGTACGCCTTCGCCAGAAGATCGCGGTGTTCGCGGATTACGATGTTGACGGCGGCAGCTCTGCCGCGCTGCTGCTGGTTTGGCTTCGGCAAATGGGGGTGCAAGCGACACTTTATGTGCCAGATCGGATTGATGAGGGCTATGGCCCCAATGTCCCGGCAATGCAGAATCTGGCAGCCAGCCACGATCTGATCATTTGCGTCGATTGCGGCACGCTCAGCCATGAACCGATTGCCGCCGCCAAGGGTGCGGATGTGATTGTGCTGGATCACCACCTCGGCGGCGAAACGCTGCCCGACTGCGTCGCAGTCGTGAACCCCAACCGACAGGATGAAAGCGGCGATCTGGGCTATTTCTGCGCCGCAGGAGTCGTGTTTCTGATGCTGGTCGAAGCTGGGCGCCAATTGCGCGAGGCGGGCGCAAAGGGGCCTGACCTGATGTCGATGCTGGACCTGGTGGCTCTGGCAACCGTGGCTGACGTTGCGCCTCTGATCGACGCCAACCGCGCCCTGGTGCGACAAGGCCTGAAAGTCATGGCGCAGCGGCAGCGCCCCGGCCTTGTCGCGCTGTCTGACGTCTCACGCATGGATACCGCGCCAAACAGCTATCACCTGGGTTTCCTGCTTGGTCCCCGGGTGAATGCAGGTGGGCGCATTGGGCAGGCCGATCTGGGTGCCCGCCTGCTGAGCACTGAATCCCTGCACGAAGCTCAGGCCTTGTCCGAACGTCTGGACGCGTTGAATACCGAACGCCGCGACATTGAAAACGCTGTACGCGCCGCCGCGTTGGAGCAGGCAGAGGACCGCGGTCTCGACGCTCCATTGGTTTGGGCGGCAGGTGAAGGCTGGCACCCGGGTGTAGTAGGCATTGTGGCGTCTCGCCTGAAGGAAACCGCCAACCGCCCCGCCATTGTGATCGGCTTTGATGGGGATGAGGGCAAAGGCTCCGGCCGCTCGGTCTCGGGCGTGGACTTGGGGGCATCTATCCAGCGTCTCGCGGCCGAAGGGCTGCTGGTCAGAGGTGGTGGCCACAAGATGGCCGCTGGCCTAACTGTCATGCGCGACAAGCTGGAACCTGCCATGGAACGTCTCAGCGAATTGCTGGCGAAACAAGGCGCTGGTCAGGGCGGCCCCGCTGACATGAAGCTGGACGGCGCGCTTATGCCGGGCGCGGCGACAGTTGATCTGATTGAACAGATCGAACAGGCTGGACCTTTTGGTGCAGGAGCCCCTGCCCCGCGCTACGCGCTGCCGGATTTGCAGGTGCGTTTTGCAAAACGTGTGGGGGATACACATCTGAAGCTGTCGCTGGCCGACGGCATGGGCGGCGGGCTGGACGCGATTGCCTTTGGCGCCTTTGACGGGCCGATGGGCGACAAACTGTCAAATCATGGTGGCGCACGCTTTCATTTTGCGGGACGACTTGAGGTGAACACCTGGGGCGGGCGTCAATCCGTACAGCTCAGACTCGAGGACGCGGCAGAGGCAAATTGACCTCTCGCTTTGAAGGGCCAAAAAACTTTCACATCCCTGCATTTTTCCGCTTGCGGGGGTCACGGTGAAACCGTAAAAGGCCCTCCACAAGCCAGCGTGGCCCGTTCGTCTATCGGTTAGGACGCCAGGTTTTCAACCTGGAAAGAGGGGTTCGATTCCCCTACGGGCTACCACTTGTGCTTGCGCCATTATCACATGGCCCGTTCGTCTATCGGTTAGGACGCCAGGTTTTCAACCTGGAAAGAGGGGTTCGATTCCCCTACGGGCTACCATTTCCTGACAGACTTGGCCGTAGCTTTCTGATCCGGCTTTTGATCTTTTCCGTCGCATGATTGATGTCATGCCGCGTGAGATTCACCTGCTTTCGCAATCTGTAAGTTGATGCCCCAGCGCTCGAACGACTTGGCAGCCGCCCCTTTCGGCGCAGAGTCCGTCACCAGCGTGTGCACCAGGCGCGGGTCCGGCCCGACATAGGGGGCCGTGTCGCCAAATTTGAAATGCGCGGCTGCCATGACAACTTTGTCCGCTTGCCCGGCCACGACCGAGGCAAGATCTGCTTCAGCCGGGCTGTGATACAGAAACCCCTTGCTGTCCGAGATCGCATCCGTACTGAGGATTGCAATATCAAAGGCATATCGTTGCAATTGTTTCTGGGCAACGTGGCCGAATGTTCCCCTCTCATCACTTTGCAATTCTCCCCCCAGAAGATGCACTCGGTTTCCATTGATCCCCGCCAATGTCTGCACAACACCGATGGAATTGCTGACAACCGTCAGGTGGTTTGCCCGGCGCAATTCTTCGGAGACAAACGCCGTGGTCGAGCCGACGTCCAGAAAAACTGTCATCTGATCCCGGACCATTTTAGCGGTATGCGCAGCGATCAGACGCTTTTCGTCGGCATGTTGGGAAATTCGGCGAAAGAAACTGGGATCGCCTTGCGCCCCGGCAAGGTAGGCACCGCCATGAACGCGTTCGACCGTGCCCGCCTTGGACAAGGACTTGATTGTGCGGCGTACTGTTTCTTCAGACACGCCGAGTACATTTACAAGTTCAGAGTTTCGCGCCGCCCCTCCGAGTCGCCGCAAAGCGTCCAGCAATTCCAGTTCGCGATGGGTGTTTGGGGTTTTTTTCTTCACAACCAGCTCCGAATGCTCGATTTTGCTTCATAAGGGCATGGATCGTCGCGCACGACAAGCCAGTGACACGAATGTGCCGCAAGGTATTTCCAGTCTCCGGGAATAACAGGAACGAAACGGTATTATCTGTCTCAAACCCCAAACTTTTCACGGCACAGATCTTGGATCTTTTGCCAGGTGGAGTTGTACTCGGGTGTATTTTCTGCCGCATAGTGGAAGTTTTTCATCAGCCCGGTCAATTGCGTGAAAACCTGTCGGACCTCGGCCTTGCTCACAAACGCTGCCGTGGATTGCGTCACATCGTACACCAGCTTGAACGTCATCTTTTGCCGTTCGAGAGGTACGGTTGCATCAACCTTGTCAAATGCGTCCTGCTGCAAATAGACCATGTCAACGAACAGCGCTTTTTGTTGGGTTACAAAGTCGTCAATCGTGACACCCTCTTCCCCGGTGACCTGCATCATCTGATCGACCTGTTCGCCTTTTTCGATAAGGGTCAGAAGGTCGCGCACTTTGGCCGTCCACCCCGGCTCGGCGTTCTTGTCGTACCATGCTGAAAGTTGGTCCGTGTACCGAGACCAGCTGAGCATCGGATCGACCGCCGGATAAAAGCGTTTATAAGCGCGCTCGGACGACAGGCCGAGAAAGCACTTGACCGTCGACAGGGTGGATTGCGTCACCGGTTCATCAAAGTTGCCGCCAGCTGGTGAAACCGTACCAATCAGCGTCAGGCTGCCAAGATCGCCGTCATTCGTTTTCAACGCCCCGGCACGTTCGTACAAACCCTTGATCGAGCTTTCCAGATATGCTGGGAACCCCTCTTCGCCCGGAATCTCCTCGAGCTTGCCAGAGGTCTCGCGCATGGCTTGCGCCCACCTGCTGGTGCTGTCCGCGATCAGCAGGACGTCATAGCCCATCTGGCGATAGTATTCGCCCAACGTTATCCCAGTGAAAATCGACGCTTCGCGCGCGGCTACTGGCATGGATGACGTGTTGCAGATAATAATCGTCCGATCCATCAGGCTGCCGCCCGTGGTTGGATCGGTCATCTTCGGAAATTCCTCGATGGTCTCGACTACCTCACCCGCACGTTCACCACAGGCCACAACGATCACGATATCCACTTTTGCATTTCGCGCGATCAGGTTCTGCAGCACGGTCTTACCTGCCCCGAACGGCCCGGGAATGCAGGCTGTTCCACCGCGTGCGATCGGAAAAAACGTATCGATCAGTCGTTGCGAAGTCAGAACCGGTTCGGTCGGATACAACCGCTCGGACAGTGCTCGTTTCAATACGTTTTCCGGCAAAGGCCGCCGAACCGGCCATTTCTGCGAAAGCGTCAGAGTATGCTCGCCGCCATTGTCGTCTTCAAGACGCGCCACAATGTCATGGATCGTGGCGGCCCCCTTTTGCACCCAGACCACCTTGTAGTCGCCGGACCAATTGAACGGCAGCATGATCTTGTGGGTGAAGTGACCCTCGGGCACTGTTCCGATACTGCCCCCGGCAGTGACTGTGTCGCCTACTTTCACCGACGGTGTAAACGACCACTTCGCCAGTTCATCCAAGGGCGCAACATCCGCGCCGCGTGGCAGGAACGTGCCGAATTCAGCGGCCACCTTAGGCAGCGGCGACTGCAACCCGTCATACACCTGCCCCAACAGCCCCGGCCCCAACTCCACCGACAACAACTGGCCGGATTGCTCAACCGGGTCGCCAACGGCCACACCGTCGGTGCTTTCATAGACCTGAACGTCTGCTGTATCTCCGCGCACGCGCAGAACTTCGGCCTTGAGCCGCTCCTGACGCCCACCGGGGCCGAGACGCGACGGCAGGATGAAAACCACTTCGTTTTTGACCAATTGGCCGGGATGTCCAGTTGCGTCCGGATTGGACTTTATCTGCACAAGCCCTTCCTGAACCGAGACAACACGAGCGGTCGATGTTTGTTTAGCTGAGGTTGGGGCCGTCATGCGCTTGCTCCCTCAAAATCGATATCGGCAACATCAGCCATGGCCTGCTGCGCCAGTTTTTCAAATCTCTTGGCTGCTTCCGTGGCGCTGTTTTGTGACCAACGGTTGAATATGTTCCAGATCAGAACGTAGATCGCGACCGCCTCAAAATCGAACATGTGGCGGGCTGCATGTCGTTTGAGTTGCTTGTGGCTGATCGACAGAAGCAGACGTTCCAGACCAAGCGGATCTTCGTCTTCGAGCAATTGGCGCGCCTCTTTCAGCCACGGCATGGGTGTTTCCAGCCGAAAGGTGGGATCGCCCCAGTTTGTCGGAATAAGACGGCTCCAGCGTCCGACGCCGAATGAGCCAGAAGGCGCTGGCTCTCCGCGTTTTCTCAGGCGCAGTGCCGCGACCGCCGAACGTAGCTCCATGCGTTCCATAAAGAGCTTGCGCAAAGTTGGCTGCGGGATGTCCTGCATCGCTTGTTTACAGCGCTGGATCGCCTGCGCGTCGGTGACATCCATGTCGTAAGCGCTCCAGTTCAGCGTGTGTTCCAGCACTTTCAAGACCTTGGCATCTTCTGGTGTCAGAGCCGTCAAACGACGCTCGAGCCTGATTCGCGACAATGGCGGCTGTTTGGCAACAAACAACCGCTCCGAGCCCGGAAGGCTGCACATCAACGCGATATAGGCGTCCTGCCCTGACATCTCAGCGGATGACCCCTTCCAGCACGGCACGGAACCGGGGTTGCAGATGCTCCATCAGCAATGAAGCGACGGCCTTGTCGGTCAGGTCCAGAACCACCCCCTGATCCTCTGCGTGAACGCGGATACCTTCCTGTGTGTCATCGGCGGCATGCAGTTCGACATTCTCGCGCAGCATTTTCGCCGTCAGCCCAAGAACGTATTTCGTCAACTGGCCGGACTGAATATCATCGGCGTTCTGCTTTATATCTTCTTGCGTGGCGACCTTGGCGGGCAAAACGACCTGAACTTTGCCATCCAGGTTGGCACCTTTCCCGGCTCGGCCGACAATTTCGAGGATCATTTGCCTGAGAAGTTCAGGATCAGACATCTCTTTGGTCACAAGACGTTCGACATCCGCCTTGAAGCGATCCGTCAGGCCGGCCTTCATGGTCAACACAGCATCCCGCATCGCGGTGTTCAGTGCTTCTTCTCCAGCAGCCCGGTAATTATCGGATTCTGTGCGGGCTTTCTTTTTGAACTCCTCAGCTTCGCGTTTTGCATCCGCCAGAATACGCGCAGCCTCAGCCTTGGCGTCGTCGCGCAGTTTTTCGGCTTCGGTTTGACCGGCAGCAACTCCATCGTTGCGCAGCTTTTCGATCAGAGCGTCAACGCCATGTGAAATTATTCCGTTCTGTGCCATCAACTGATCCCCGCACTAATGACCAGTGCAAAAACAAAGGCAAAAACCCCGAACCCTTCGATGATCGCGGCAGGAGCAAGCGCAAGACCAAAAATCTCGGGCTTTTCCTTGGTCGCGTTGATCGCAGCGGCACAGGCCCGGCCCTGCCAGATGCCGCAATACATTAGTGCGATGCCCGACAGGATGCCGATCCCGAACAGGCCCCCCGCGTTTTCGGGCGTGACGGCGCGGTTCAGGGTAAACATGATGACGATCCCATAGATCACCATCGTGGACGGAAAGGCCGAAACGCCCACAAAGCGCCCATAACCGCCCTCGGTCTCGGTCATGGCCCCGATACTGGCCATTCCGGCGATCGAACACCCAATGGCGCTTGCCGCAGCCCCCAACGCCATTGGTGCATAGATGCCCAGCCAACCCAGTGTAAGAACAAGCTCATTCATTCCTGAACCTCCTTGCGGGCAAACGGACGAAAGACGATGCCTTCGTCCGGCAGACCCCATTTAAAGAATTCGATGTAATTGAGACGTAAGCCGTGGACGACGCCGCTCATCATGGCGAGCGCGAAATTCAGAACGTGACCGATGATCAGGATCAGCAAGCCAAACAGAATGCCCGGTCCTTTGAGCGCTTGCACGACGGACACGGCCAGATCATTGAACGTGATCGCAAGCGAGGCCGACGCAAGGCCCAGCGCGAACAGGCGCATATAGCTGAGGACATCGCCAAACGCGCCCATCGCCCCGGCGAGGCTTTGAAAGCCCTCGACCAGACGCCAGATCCAGTCTGTCGGCTTCTGAATAATCCGTTCGCTGGAAAACAAAACGATCGCCACAATGCCGAGGATCAGGATCGCCGATCCCGGTACCGGCGACTTGCCGTTCATGTAGCTGAGCCAAAGGACAAACCCGCCGATCAGAGCAGCAATCCACCCCAGATTGGCGATCGCTTTGCGTTGTCCCCACGAGGCACGGGCCGCCAGTGCGTTGGCCAGAACCAGATGCAAGACACCAACCACAATCGAGACCATCATCATGGCACCGAAATTGTTCAAATCCAGCACCTTGAGCTTGGCCCAAATCGAGCCAGCGGATGGAGACGCCCCAAAGTAGCTCCCCACCATGACCCCATACAGAATCGTAGCCCCCGAGATAATCAGGCCAAACCGACGCCAGGACCTTTGACCGGCTGTGCCATCCATCCGTTTCCAAAACGTCAGCAGCCCCAGCAGGATGACAGCACCATATCCCGCGTCCGCAACGATCATGGCGAAGAAGATCGCGAAGGACGCCGATACGATGACGCTGGGGTCCCAATCCTGATACCCGGGCACCTGATAGAAAAGTGCCAGATCGACAGCGGCACTGCGGTTTTCAGGCTGTTCCAGCAAGGTCGGAGGTGTGTCGCCCGGGCCCGGCTCCTCAATCAGAGCGGCACAACCTTTGGTGCTCGCCATATCCAGAACTGCATTTACCCGATCTTCCGGAACCCACCCCTGCAATGCAAACATAGCCTCTTCGTCGCGCACTTTCTGTGTTGCATGGGCCAGTTCGGCAGCGCTTTCGGCGAGGGACAAGTTTTGGCGCATCAAGGTCAGATAGCGGGTTTGCGCCACGCGCTCGGCTTCAAGCGCCTCAAGGGCGATTTCGGCTTCCTCCAACTGCGCTTCAAGCTCGTGAATGGGAAGCGACCCGACGTGCGTGCGCGGGATCGGCAAAATGTCGTCGTCAGGTTCGTCCGGCGAGATCAGAACGGCGTAAAGGAACCGGTGGTCCTCTTCCAGTATAGCCCAAGGCAGATTGACCTCTGACAAAGTCTCACGATGCTTAAACGGCAGTTGGTAGAACCACAATCTGTTGCCGGCCAGAACATCTGTTGGCGGGAAGTCCAAATCACCCCACGGCCGCACCTGGGCAATGCGGTGCGCCAGAAAATCCCGCCGGTCCATCGTATCCCGTGTGCGCTGCATGAGGTCAGTCACCTCTCGCACAAATCGGTCCATTTCAAAACCGGGGTCTCGCTGAATCTGGCGGCGCGGGTCTGGAACTTCTGCAAGGAAACGCAATGCTTTATACGCTTCTCTTGCGCCGCGCAGGTTGATCTTTTCAGGTTCATTTGGTGGCGGAACAAGTGGCAGAACATGCATACATCCCAGGTCCTGTAGCGCCTCAAGCGTTTCCGCTTTATGCGCCGCAGGTCCGATCAGAGACATCTTTTTCAAACGCGCAACACTCATGTCAAAGCCTCCTGCGCGTGTTTGCGTTTGGAGATTTTTGACCGCACGACTGCCTGCATCTGCTCATCGCTCAGATAGATGCGGATCTTCTTGATATTGGCCTTGGCGCGTGGGATCAGAACTTTCTCGAACAGGTTGACCCGCTGGGTAATCGTGGCCACCGCCTTGTCGAAAATGCGCACACGCTCTTCAGCGATTTTGACCCGCAGCCTCGCCTCGATCATGTCGTGCAGCAACTGCGCGGCGGCATCGACCCAATGAGGTTTGGCCAAAGGAGAATATGGGCGGACGACAACTTCGATCCGGTCAAGATCGGGCATCTTGACGCCCACCACGTTGACCTCTTTGACCTTGTAATCTTTAAGCTCAACAAGCCCATCCAGATCAATGCCCTGCTGGGCCAGCATCGGAAGCTTTTCACCCACCTGCTGCGCAAGGGCCTGCACTTCGTGCTCAAGGCGTTTGACATCGTCGCGGGCTTTTACACGTTCTGCCATCAATTGCTGACGCTTCAGGTCCAGCGATGGCAGGAACCGCTCATAGCTTTTCAGCTGCGTCTGCTGGCGGGCCAGCGACGATTTATTCAGCTGCAACCGCGCCATTGGCATCCTTTGGAAAGTACTTGTCGATCAACGCCTGCTTCATCAGCAACTGTTCCGGAGCAAAGCACTCGGCCAGCGTTTTCCAACCCAGGTCCAGAGCGTCTTCCAGCGGGATTGAGACATTGATGTCCATGAAACGCGACCGAAACAGTCCGCCGAATTTCAGCAATTGGTGATCAAAATCCGACAGGTCGAACGCCATCGCCTGTTTCTGCGCGGCATCACGGCTCTCAGAGTAGAAGCGGATCATCGTGTTCATGATCTGGCCATGATCTTCGCGGGTGGTCTTGCCGATCACGTTCTGCTTCAGGCGCGACAAGCTACCGAAAGGATCAATCACGCCGGAATGCAGATAGATCTGCCCCTCGGTGATATAGCCTGTGTTATCAGGTACAGGGTGGGTCACATCATTGCCGGGCATCGTCGTGACGGTCAGGACAGTTACCGATCCACCTTTGGCATAGTCACAGGCTTTTTCGTATCTGCGCGCCAGTTGGGAATAGAGATCCCCCATATAGCCACGTTGCGATGGCACCCGCTCCTGACTGATTCCGACCTCTTTCATTGCGTCGGCGTAGGCTGTCATGTCGGTCAACAGGACAAGCACGCGCCTGCCCTCTTCCACTGCAAATTTCTCGGCCACAGCCAACGCCATGTCGGGCACCAACAGACGCTCGACCAGAGGGTCCATCGCCTGATTGACGAACATCACGGTGCGCGAGAACACGCCAGCATCTTCGAAAGACGTGCGGAAGGTGTGGTAATCATCAAAGATCAGACCCAACCCGCCAAAAACCACGATATCGGCGTCGGCCTGTATGCCGATTCGGCTGAGGAACGCGTTGAACGGCTCGCCCGAGACCGAGAAAATCGGGATTTTCTGACTTTCGACCAACGTGTTGAACACGTCGATCATCGGCACGTCTGTGCGGATCATTTTATTCGGAACCGCCCGTTCCGCCGGGTTAACAGTTGGTCCGCCAATATCGATTCGCGGTTCCGCGGACAGATCCGGCCCGCCATCAATGGCAACACCGGCCCCATCAAAGACCCGCCCTAAAATGTTGGCCGAATACGGTGTCTGCATCGGGTGTCCGAGAAAGGTCGCGGTCGCCTCGGTCGATATACCTTTGGTACCGGAAAACACTTGCAGCGTGACGACATCCCGGTCGATGAAGATCGCCTGAGCCAGTGTTTTTCGGCCATCCACCGTCTCGATCACTGCTAGGTCGTTGAACCGGACGGCTGGTTCACCCTTGCCCTCTATCGGCACTCGAACCTTGATCGTGTCCCCGACAATTTCCAGAACACGCGTGTACTTCAACAGACTTCGGGACATTGCCTATCCTCACTGTTCCAAGTCGTTTTTCGCAATTCTCGCCGCACGGTTCAGCGGTAATTTTTGTAATAACAATCCCAGCTTACAACGAATTCACAAATTGGCAAATGAGTTCAAATTCATCTCTCTCGGCACGTCCGGACGTCAATTACTAAAAATTTAGTTTGACACGTACGCAAAAAATCGCTGATGCTGTCCGGCATCCGGTTTCCGCCGGAGAACCATAATTTTTGGGAGGAGACAGATGCGGAGACATCTACTTTCCGCAGTGGCGGCGGCTGCCGTCATTGCGGGGCACGGTTCTGCTTGGGCCGACGAAGCCGCAGCACAACGTTGGATCGACGACGAATTCCAGCCATCGACCTTGTCGAAGGACGAACAGATGGGCGAGATGAAGTGGTTCATCGAAGCTGCCCAGCCTTACGCCGGTATGGAAATCAACGTCCTGTCCGAGGGTATTCCGACACATTCTTACGAGTCCGAGGTCTTGACCAAGGCGTTCGAGGAAATCACCGGCATCAAGGTCAACCACCAGATCCTTGGCGAAGGCGAAGTGGTTCAGGCCGTTCAGACCCAGCTGCAAACAGGTCGGAACCTTTATGATGGCTATGTCAACGACAGTGACCTGATCGGTACTCATTCGCGCCTGCAACTGGCTTATCCGCTGACCGACATGATGGGTGGCGACTGGGCGGCGACAACTTCGCCGACGCTGGATCTGGATGACTTCATGGGCATTCAGTTCACCACCGGTCCGGACGGCAAGCTGTATCAGCTACCCGATCAGCAGTTTGCCAACCTCTACTGGTTCCGCAAGGACTGGTTCGACGATGAGGCGAACAAAGCCGCGTTCAAAGAGAAGTACGGCTATGACCTGGGTGTTCCGGTCAACTGGTCGGCTTACGAAGACATCGCCGAGTTTTTCACCAATGACGTGAAAGAAGTCGATGGCACCACGATCTATGGCCACATGGATTACGGCAAGCGCGCGCCTGACCTTGGCTGGCGTATGACCGATGCCTGGCTTTCGATGGCCGGTGCCGGTGACGTGGGTGAGCCGAACGGTGTTCCGGTCGACGAATGGGGTATCCGCATGGAAGCGGGCACCTGTAATCCGGTCGGCGCTTCGGTGTCGCGCGGTGGTGCGGCCAACGGTCCTGCTGCGGTCTATGCGATCCGCAAATGGGATGAGTGGCTGCGGGCCTATGCGCCTCCGGGTGCGGCGTCTTATGACTTCTACCAGTCGCTGCCCGCGCTCAGCCAGGGCAACGTGGCCCAGCAGATCTTCTGGTACACCGCCTTTACCGCCGACATGGTGAAGCCGAAGTCCGAAGGCAACAACACCGTGGATGACGAAGGCACGCCGCTGTGGCGGATGGCACCCAGCCCACATGGCCCCTACTGGGAAGAAGGCCAGAAGGTTGGTTACCAAGACGTAGGCTCCTGGACGTTCCTCAAATCGACCCCCTCGGATCGTGCGCAGGCAGCCTGGCTCTATGCTCAGTTCGTGACATCCAAGACTGTTGACGTGAAGAAATCCCACGTGGGTCTGACCTTCATCCGCGACAGTTCGGTCAATCACGAGTCGTTCACCGAACGCGCACCCAAGTTGGGTGGTCTGGTCGAGTTCTATCGCTCGCCTGACCGTGTGGCATGGTCGCCGACCGGCATCAACGTTCCGGATTACCCGAAGCTGGCCCAGATCTGGTGGCAGCAGATCGGTGACGTGAACTCAGGAGCGTTTACCCCGCAAGAGGCGATGGACCGTCTGGCAGAAGAGATGGACATCACCATGGCCCGTATGCAGGCTGCGGATGAAAGCGCCGGTGTCTACGGTGGCTGTGGTCCGCGTCTGAATGAGCCACAGGATCCGTCCTTCTGGCTGGAAAAAGCCGGTTCGCCCAAGGCCAAGCTTGAGAACGAAAAACCGCAGGGTCAGACCGTCAACTATGACGAACTGGTTCAGCGCTGGCAGTCTCAGTAAGCTGATGAAACCGGGGGTGCCGCATCAGGCATCCCCACCCCAAGACCAGTGCCACGCACTGAAGAACCGGAACCCACGGACATGATCGAACTTCAAGATGCCACCAAACGGGTTGGCAACGTCATCCATATCAAGCCGACAAACCTGACCCTTCGCACAGGTCACTTCAACGTGCTGCTGGGCGCGACCGGATCAGGCAAGACCTCTCTGATCAAGATGATGGCCGGCCTGGATCCGATTGCCTCGGGCAAGGTCCTTATGGATGGGCAGGATGTCACGCGGCTGAACACGCAAAAGCGACAAATCAGCCTCGTGCACCAGTTCTTCGTGAACTACCCGCATATGACCGTTTTCGACAACATCGCTTCGCCCCTGCGCGTGGCAGGTATGGCCCAATCCGAGATCGAAGGCCGCGTAGAAGAAGCCGCTGACCTGCTGCAATTGCGCCCCATGCTGCACCGCCGCCCGCATGAGCTGTCGGGCGGGCAACAGCAACGGACCGCGCTGGCGCGTGCCATTGCGAAAGAGAGCCGCGCGGTGTTTCTTGATGAGCCGTTGGCGAACCTTGACTATAAACTGCGCGAAGAACTGCGCGAGCAATTGCCTGACCTGTTCGCGGGTCGTGGCGCGGTTGTGGTTTACGCCACCTCGGAACCCGAAGAGGCGCTGTTGCTGGGTGGCCATACCGCCCTGATGGAAGATGGTCACGTGACTCAATTCGGTCCGACCGCAGATATCTATCGCAACCCGGAGAACATCGCTGCTGCGCGCGTCTTCTCGGATCCGCCGATCAATGTGGCCCGCATCACCGTATCAGGCTCGCAAGCGCAGTTAGAAGGCGGCGGTGGCTGGGCAGTCACCGACATGGCTGATGGAGAATACATGGTCGCCGTGCGCCCGCACCGCGTGACGCCGTTCCGTACGTCTGACGCGGACATAGAGCTAACAGGCCGGGTGATCGTGACCGAGCTTTCAGGCTCGGATTCCAGCGCGCATTTCCAGCACGGGGAGGACGCATGGGTGTCGCTTGCTGCTGGTGTCCACCCCTATCACGTGGGCGAGGATCACAGTTTCTACATGAACCCGGCCCATTGCCGGTATTTCGGCCAAGACGGCAAAAGGGTGGCCTGACATGGCACAGATCAAACTTTCGAACCTGCGGCACAGCTACATGCCTTCGCCGAAAGGCCCTGAAGACTATGCGCTGAAGGAAATCGACGTCACATGGCGCGACGGCGGAGCCTATGCACTGCTTGGGCCGTCAGGTTGCGGTAAGTCTACGCTACTCAACATCATATCCGGCCTGTTGACCCCCTCGGAAGGTCGGATCCTGTTTGACGATCAGGATGTGACTGCCCTGCCCCCCGATCAGCGCAACATCGCGCAGGTTTTCCAGTTCCCGGTGATTTACGACACAATGACCGTGGGTGAAAACCTGGCCTTTCCGCTCAAGAACCGGGGCGTGGATGCCGCAACGATCAAGCGCCGCGTCGATGAGATCGCCGAGATGCTGGATGTCACCGACATGCTGAACACCCGTGCCAGCGGCCTCAGCCCGGACAACAAACAGAAAATCTCGATGGGTCGCGGGTTGGTCCGCGACGACGTGAACGCGGTGATGTTCGATGAACCGCTGACAGTGATCGACCCGCATCTGAAATGGAAACTGCGGTCGAAGCTGAAAGAGCTGCACCAGCGTGTGCAGGCCACCATGATCTACGTGACCCACGACCAGACCGAGGCGCTGACTTTCGCCGATGAGGTCGTGGTAATGCAGGAAGGCGAAGTGGTTCAAATCGGCACACCGGTCGAGCTGTTCGAGCGTCCTCAGCACACGTTTGTCGGCCACTTCATCGGCTCGCCCGGCATGAACGTTCTGCCGTGTGAGGCAAAAGGCGACCTCGCTTTCTTTGAGGGGCACGAGGTCATGCTGGAAGGCCCCACTCATGGCGATGGTGGCCGCACTGATCTGGGCATTCGCCCTGAATATGTAGGCTTTGGCGATACCGGCATCCCCGCGCACGTAACCAAGGTTTCGGATATTGGTCGCCACTTTGTCGTCAGCGCGATGGTCGGAAAAACCCCGCTAAAGGCCGTGGTGGAACACAACGCGCCAAACCCGGGTTCGCACGTGTTCCTGCAATTCAAACCTGAACAATCCCGCGTCTATCGCGACGGCTGGATAGCAACCGAGGAGCGGGCGCAATGAGAACCGAAAATCAAAAAGCATGGTTCTTTGTCCTTCCCGTTCTGGCACTGGTCGCGTTCAACGCGCTGGTGCCGATGATGACGGTAGTCAACTACTCGGTGCAGGAAACCTTTGGTAACAACCAGTTCTTCTGGGAAGGTTTGGGCTGGTTTGAACAGATCCTGCGATCCGACCGCTTCCAGGCCGCGCTGGGTCGGCAATTCCTGTTCACCTTGCTGATCCTGCTGATCGAAGTCCCTCTGGGCATCATCGTTGCCCTGTCGATGCCTCGAAAAGGCTTTTGGGTGCCAGTCTGTCTGGTGCTGATGGCCCTGCCGATGCTGATCCCGTGGAACGTTGTTGGGTCCATGTGGAACATCTTCACCCTGCCCAAAATCGGTCTGTTGGGATATTTCCTGAATGACGTTCTGGGCATCAACTATGACATGACGCAACAGCCGCTTTCGGCCTGGATCACCGTCATCGTTATGGATGTCTGGCACTGGACGTCGCTGGTCGTGTTGCTGTGCTATGCAGGCCTCGTGTCGATCCCGGATGCCTATTATCAGGCGGCCAAGATCGACGGGGCAAGCCCTTGGTCGGTGTTCCGCTACATCCAGCTGCCCAAGATGAAGACGGTTCTGACCATCGCGGTCCTGCTGCGGTTCATGGACAGTTTCAACATCTATACCGAGCCGTTCGTGCTGACCGGGGGTGGGCCCGGCAACTCGACCACCCTGCTGTCGATCGATCTGGTGAAGATCGCGCTGGGGCAGTTCGATCTCGGCCCGGCGGCGGCGATGAGCCTGATTTATTTCGCCATCACGCTGCTGGTTTCGTGGCTCTTCTATACTCTGATGACAAAGGACGACGCAGAATGAAAAAGCGGTCCATCATCCCGATCCTCTATATCGCGTTCCTGATGCTGCCGATCTATTGGCTGGTGGCGATGTCCTTCAAGACAACGAACGAAATCCTGTCGGGCTTTTCCCTGTTCCCCCAGACCTTTACGCTGGAGAACTATATCACCATCTTCACTGACCCGACGTGGTATTGGGGCTACATCAACTCGATCACCTATGTGACTCTGAACACAGTGCTTTCTGTTTGTGTCGCACTGCCCGCTGCCTATGCGTTCTCTCGCTATCGGTTCCTAGGTGACAAACAGCTGTTCTTCTGGCTGCTGACCAATCGGATGGCCCCGGCAGCGGTATTTGCGCTGCCATTCTTTCAGCTCTATTCCTCGATCCATCTGTTCGACACTTATCTGGCCGTAGCGTTGGCGCACACGCTGTTCAACGTGCCACTGGCAGTTTGGATTCTGGAAGGCTTCATGCGAGGAATTCCAAAAGAACTGGATGAGACCGCCTATGTCGACGGCTACTCCTTTCCGCGCTTTTTCGTGACCATCTTCCTGCCAAATATCAAAGCAGGTGTCGGCGTCGCAGCTTTCTTCTGCTTCATGTTCTCATGGGTCGAGATGCTGCTGGCCAAAACCCTGACTGCGGTCGAGGCGAAACCCATTGCCGCTGTGATGACCCGCACGGCCTCCAGCGCCGGGTATGAGCTGGGCCTGCTGGCCGCCGCCGGAACCCTGACCATCATCCCGGGCGCCATCGTCATCTGGTTTGTCCGCAACTACATCGCGCGCGGGTTCGCGATGGGACGTGTGTGAGGTTCGATATGCGTAGATTTCTTCTCACCTTCCTCTTCCTACCTTCCACGGCATTTGCCCAGCAGGCCGGATGGGGCAATGTCGGCCAGCAAGAGGAAAAGGGGTTTTCATGGACCGCCCCCTTGTGGCCCGACTTCTGGATGGCCTGGACCCCGGCGACGCTGGCCGTGTTCGTCGGAATCTTTTCGGCCATTGCACTGATTGGCGTTCTTGAAGGCTTCAAGTACCGGGACGGTATAGAACGGCGCGGTGTGCTGGGGCTGACAACCACATTGGGCGACCGATTGTTCATCACCCTTCTGGGGTCCGCCTATATCTTCCTCGCCTGGCTGGGTCTTGTCGGACAGCCGGTCTGGACGCCGCTTTTCCTGTCTATCGGCTGGGGCGTTTTTGTGTTCTGGAAAGTTTAGACTTTGAGAAATCGCGAAAGGATGCTTGTCTGACAGGCATACTAAACATGACAACACCGAGATCAATGCGAAAGAAAAAGACAACAAATCTGCTGACCGAGGTCGAACTGGAGTTCATGAATGAGCTCTGGGCCCTCGGGCAAGGCTCGGTGAGAGATGTCCTGGACCGCCTGCCCTCAGAACGCAATCTGGCCTACACATCCGGTGCCACGATCCTGCGTATTCTGGACGAAAAGGGTTTTGTGGAAAGCCGCAAGTCAGGAAAGACCCTGATCTATACGCCGCTTCTGGAAAAGGACAGGTATCAGGCCCGTTCGCTACAGAATCTGTCCCGCACACTTTTCGACGACACCCCGGCCACGTTGGTAGCACGGCTTGTCGATGATGCGGGGCTGAGCGAAGCCGATCTTGAGGAAATTCGAGCGCTGGTAGAGAGGAGGCTGCAAAATGACAGCGGTTAGACCGGTTCTCGACGCATTTATCGAACTGAACATCGTGCTGGCCTTGGCGGCCGTCATCTGGCTGATGGCGCGTGCCGCCCTGACCCGCACAGCCTTGCGCCATAGTTATGTCGCGCAGTTGCGCGCGCTCAAAGCGCTGTGCGTTTGTGTACTCATAAGCCCATTTCTTGCATTGGGCGTATCGTCACTGGCCACTTATGCATGGCCGGGAAGCGCTGTGGCCCTTGGCGACATAGCTGTTGCGGCCTACCTGCGCGGCGACATCGCCATGCCTGCCACGCAATTCGAGGCACTGCTGAATACCCGCGAAAGATGGGTCGACCTTGCAGTGTCGGGACAACAGCCGATGATCACCGCACTTGTGGCGCTGCTCGCTGTAATAGCCGCGGTATTCGCCATCCGTGCCATGCGGGACGCAGTTATGATCCGTCAAACGGTCAAATCCAGCTTTCTGTGGCGCCAATCGACCAAAGTGGATATCCGCCTTTCCGATCGCATCACTGTGCCATTTGCTGTGCGCGGATTGCGCCGTCGCCATGTCGTACTGCCAAGCCATCTGCTGGATACTCCGCACGAATTGCGTTTTGCGTTGGCGCACGAGCTTCAGCATGTTCGGGCGGGTGACGTGGAATGGGAACTGGGCTTTGAAATGCTGCGCCCGCTCTTGTTCTGGAATCCAGCCTATCTGATGCTCAAGTATCAGTTCGGCCGTTTGCGTGAATTGGCATGCGATCAGTCTGTCGTGGCGCGCAAACGGATTGATGCGCGAGAATACACGGCGTGCCTGTTGGATTATTGCGCTCGCACGATCTCATCCAGCAATCCACGCGTTCTCAATGTTGCCTTTGTGACTGGCGGCAAGGCCAAGCGTGTCCTGCGTCAGCGCGTGCTTGCGCTGACCGAGGCGCAGCCGACGGTGCCCACCCTGCCCGTGCTGTTCTTTGGGATGGCATTGACCTTCGCCACCCTTCTTGCGCTGGGGTCTGCTTCGATCCAACAAACGCAAGACTGGAGCCATGATCGCCTGATGCTGTCGACTGTTGTCAATCTAGAGCGGCTAGAGGCGCGCAACCAGGGGAATTGATCTCGCCCGATCACCAACCGCGCCGACCGAAAAGTGACTGAAGCCGACCTTGCTCGGCAAAGGGCTCGGGCGCTTGTGATCGGCCAAGCCGTGCAATAACACGTTCGACGACGATCCAACCAATGGCAGCAAAAATAACGCCTCCAAAAGCCTGCCCCAAGAGAACGCCGGGTGCCCCGGCGATCTGTGAGCCGAGGGTCACGAAGACCCACGTGCCAATGGTGTGGCGACCCCAGTTTATCCATGTCGAATAAACCGGATGCCCCAGATTGTTGAAACTGGCATTTGTTACGAAGATCACACCATTGAAAAACGAAGCCAAAGCCAACGGACCGCAGAACAGGTAGATCAAAACCCGGGTTTCGCCTTGGGCCGCGAACAGATCCGCAATCGGCGCGCGCAGCAAAAACAGAATGGCTGACATGCATAGGACATAGACAGCCGTAAACTTGATCCCGGCCAGAAAGGCCGCGCGGACACGGACGAATTTCTCGGCCCCGAAATTCTGCCCTATGATTGGCCCTATCGCGCCAGACAGTGCGAAAATGACAGAAAACGCCACCGGTAAAAGCCGCCCTATCACCGCCATACCTGCAACTGCATCCGTTCCATATTGCGCAATTTCCCGCACCACGATGGCATTCCCGATCGGAGTAGCGACGTTCGTCAAAACGGCAGGAATTGCGATGGCTCGCACAGGGCGCAAGTCCTGTGCCACCTGTTTCAGCGACGGGCGCGCAAATCCCTGATGCACTCGTAGCGCAGGCCACAACGCCGCCCCCAACATGCAAAGCCGTGCCAGAACCGACGCAATCGCGGCCCCGTCCAGTCCAAGCCCAACAGCAAAAATCAAGATCGGGTCCAGAACAGCATTCACAACGCCGCCATAAATCGTGGACATCATCGACCGGCGCGCATCGCCATGGGCACGCAGCACCGCCATCGCCGCCATAGCTATAGACATCACGCACATGGTCGGAAGGATGATCGACACATAGCGCGTCGCCAGCCTCAGAACCTCGCCTTCCGCGCCGAGCAATGACAGCAAGCAGCTGAGATTCAACAAAACCAATGCCGATGTTATCAGCCCCGCAATCAACCCGATTACGGCCACACTGGACGCATAATGCCTTGCCTGTTCAGCCCGCCCCGCCCCGAGTTCGCGCGCAACCAGGGCTCCGGCGGAAATCGACAGGCCGATATTGATCGCGTTGGTAAAAAACAGCAGCGTGCCAGCATAGCCGACCGCCGCTGCCAGCGCGTCATTGCCCAGCATCGAGATGAAGACCATGTCCACAAAGTCGACGGCAAAGATAGCCATCAGCCCGATGCTCGTCGTTAACGACATGCGGGTGACATGCCGCATCAGACTGCCACTCAGAAAAACGGCTTTGGTTTGGGATTGGCTGGACATTCTGACCTGTCATGCTCTGTCTTCTACCGAGCCAGCATTACAGATCACCGCCACGCGTCAACGGTTTCGTCCCGACCTTGTTGGACGAGTTTGCGCATCCGACGCGACCCGCAATTCTGTTTTGGCATCCACAGCTCCGCGAGGGCGTGCTAGAACAACCATAACACCGATGGTTCGAGGCAAAAACAGAGCATGAAACTGGAATTCCATCACATCAATTTCGTGGCCGACGATGTTGATCGTATGCATGATTTTTACACAAACGTGCTAGGTTTGGATGATATCCCCCAAGACAATTTCCCGCGCACCGTAGCCGACCGCAATAGCGGTTATGACGGCAAAATTCGCTTTGCAACTGAGGGCAACATGCAGATGCATCTGGCCGAACGCGCTTTCGACGTAGCCTTCAAGAACAAGCGAGTGATCAACCCGGTTGAGCGCGGCCACATCGCCTTTCGGACTGATGATTTGCCCGCTTTCCTTAAACTGCTGGACGAACGTGGCATCCCCTATTCCGACTACGGCACCACCTTTGCGAAAGAGTGGCATCAGGTGTTCTTTCACGACCCAGAAGGCAACGTGATCGAAGTTCATCAGCAGGTCGTTCAGGAAGCTTGATCAGCAAAGGGGCGGAACCAACCGCCCCCACCGGGTTTCCGTCCCTCAGACAAATCTGTTGACGTAGTTTTCCAGAACTTCCTGACGCCCTGATCGCGGTTGTGGATTGAGGTCGTTCGCCAACACCCGCGCCGAAATCTCGTCCAACCCAGAATTCAGCATCGCCTGCGCCTCGGGCGTTTTCCAGCCCGCGTACCTGTCCGCCAGAGCTTGCTCCAAACCACCATCTTCAAGCATCGCTGCCGCTGCTTTCAGGCCCCGGGCGCAGATATCCATCCCGCCCACATGCGCGGCGATCAGATCTTCTGCATCGATGGACTGCCTGCGCAGCTTGGCGTCGAAATTGGTGCCACCGGTGGTAAACCCACCTGATTTCAGGATGTGGTAATAAGCCAGCGCGACTTCGGGGGTGTTGTTGGGGAACTGATCCGTATCCCACCCTGATTGATAATCGTTCCGGTTCATGTCGATGGACCCCAGCATCCCCTCGGTCGCGGCCACTGCAATCTCATGCTCAAAGCTATGCCCTGCCAGGATCGCGTGCCCTTGTTCGAGGTTCAGTTTGACCTCATCCTCAAGCCCAAATTTGCGCAGGAAACCGATGCAGGTGGCGGCGTCGAAATCATATTGGTGCTTCGATGGCTCCTGCGGTTTGGGTTCGACAAGGATCGCACCCTTAAACCCGATCTTGTGCTTGTACTCGACCACCATGTTCAGGAACCGGCCCATATGATCCAGTTCGGCCTTCATATCGGTGTTGAGCAGCGTCTCGTACCCTTCGCGCCCGCCCCAAAGCACATAGTTTTCGCCGCCCAGCTTGTGGGTGGCATCCATGCAGGACTTCACCGTGGCGGCAGCGAAAGCAAAAACGTCGGGATCAGGGTTGGTGCTGGCACCGCCCATCCAGCGGCGATGGCTGAACATGTTGGCGGTGCCCCACAACAGCTTGGTACCAGCCCGCTGCATCATTTCACCGATATAGTCGGTGATCTCATTCAACGTGCGAAGGTTGTCCGCGAAGTTACCCTGCTCAGGGCGGATATCGGCATCATGCCAGCAGAAATAGGGCTGCCCCAGGATCTGAAACATCTCAAAGGCGATATCGGCCTTCATCTTAGCCCGTCCCATGTCATCCTGCGGATGCCAGGGGCGCTCGAAAGTGGGGCCACCAAATGGATCTCCACCTTCCCAGGCGAAAGAGTGCCACCATGCCACGGCAAAACGCAAATGATCCTCCATGCGCTTGCCCATGACGATCTCGTCCGGGTTGTAGTGGCGGAATGCGAGCGGATTCTTACTGTCCTCGCCCTCGAACTGGACCTTTTCAATTCCCTGAAAAAAACCACTCGTCATCTCGTTTACCTCATTCCGCCATTTCGCCGGGCTTTTTGCCCAGAATGATCATCGACAACAGATCGTCATCGGTGACATCGGCGATATCAACCGTTCCAACCAGTTGCCCGTTTTTCATGACCGAAGCCCGGTCGCACAGTTCCATCACCGCGTGCACATCATGGTCGATCAAAAAAATGCCGATCCCCTGCGCCTTGAGCTGTTGGATAAGGTCCGCCACCATCTGCGTTTCGTGCGGGCCAAGCGCAGCTGTAGGCTCATCCATAATCAGGATGCGTGCGTTGAAATACACCGCGCGTGCAATGGCAACCGATTGCCTTTGTCCACCTGACAGAGCCGATACCGGGTCGTTGAACTTCTGAAAGTTCGGGTTCAGCTGCGCCATGATCTTACGACACTCGGCCTCCATCGCTGCGTCGTTTACCAGACCAAAGGGCGTGACCATTTCCCGCCCCAAGAACAGGTTCGAGCTTGCATCCAGATTGTCGGCCAGCGCGAGTGTCTGATAGATCGTCTCGATGTTGTTGGCACGCGCGTCGCGGGGGTTGTTGATTTCGACCTTATTGCCATCGATCAGGATTTCGCCGTGGTCCATCTGATAGGCCCCTGAAAGCACCTTGATCAGGGTAGATTTTCCAGCCCCGTTGTGGCCCAGAAGGCCAACAACCTCGCCCGGGTACAGATCAACCGATACATGGTCTACCGCCTTGATCCCCCCGAAGGAAATCGAGATATCGCGCATTTCCACCAGCGGAGGCTGGCCCGACCCGCGGCCAGTCGCTTTGTTCTGTGTTTCTTGAGCTTGCATCATTTCGCCCCCAGACGTTTGCGATACACGATGTCGATATAGACGGCCAAAACCAGAACGGTGCCGACGACGATATTCTGGAACGGCGCATCCACGCCGACCATGGCCATACCCGATTGCAACGCCTGCATGATCAACGCGCCCAGGATTGCGCCATAGATCGTGCCGATGCCACCGGACAGAGCCGTTCCACCGATCACCGCAGCAGCAATCACGCGCAACTCATCCAGCGTACCGATGTCGTTCGAGTGGTTGGCCAGACGGGCCGAAGCCACGACTGCGGACAGCGCACACAAGAACCCCATCAGGGCGAAGATCTTGACGGTCATCATGCGGGTGTTGATGCCCGACAGTTCTGCCGCATCAGGGTTGCCGCCAGTGGCGAAGATATAGCGACCAAAGCGGGTCTTGCGGGCCACGACAGTCAAAGTTACCGCAACAAGGATCAGGATCAGGACCGAGATCGGGATGCCATAGCCGACAACCAGACCTTCTGGCATTGTCTCACCACGTGCCTCGAACATACGTTCGAGCCTGCGGGTGGGGATGGAGTAACTATTGACGATGAAGACATAGCCCATGATTGCGATGCCAACGATCGCGGCCAGCGTTGTTTCAGCCCATACCGGTTTGACAGGGAACCCGTGGGCCGCTTTGGACCTGCGACCGCTCCACAACGCCCAGATCGCTATTGCCGTTGCCGCAAAGCCAACCAGCAAACTGACCGTTGTGCCCAATGTCCCATTGGTGCCGCCGAACATAAGGAATGTGCTATCCAGCGGGCCGATTGTCTGGCCGTCCGTCATGTACCAGGCAACGTTGCGCCAGACCAGAAATCCGCCAAGCGTCACGATAAAGGCCGGTATGGTCAGGTAACCCACCATCCAACCGTGGAAAGCTCCGATCAATGTCCCCACCACCAGGCCCACCACCAGAGTAATCGCCCATGTCGCCGGGTGGTTCAAACCCATTCCCAGCACGTTTGGCAGCAGCTCTGTCTGTGTCATCGCCATGACGGCGGATGTTGTCGCCAGCAGCGCACCGACTGACAGATCAATGTGGCGCATAACGATGATGAACACCATGCCACAGGCCATGATGGCGACCGAGACGGTCTGAATCGACAGATTGAACAGGTTTCTGGGCGTCAGAAAACGGCCGTCCGTAAAGATGTTGAAGCCAATGCACAGGATGATGAAGGCGCCGATCATGCCCAATAGCCGCATATCCAGTTCCAGCTGCTGGAACAGGTTGGCCTTTGCTTTTTGGGGTACCGGCTGAGACGAAGTTTCGGTCATATCCGATCTTTCATGTTCAGCTATGGTCTCTGGCCCACCCATGCGGGCCAGAGACGCAATGATTTGGAACTTGGGTTAGTTACAGGGTGCGGGGCCGTTTTCGACGCCCTGGCAGAGGTCTTCCAGCGGGATCCAGCCAGCATCGACCACAACGGACAGATTGTCTTTTGTGATCGGCACAGGTGCCAGGAAGACCGAATTCATCTCGGTTCCACCAGGCGAGGTCCAGCTGATCGCGCCTTCTACATCCGCAGGGCTGGTTCCACTGCTCAACGCAACGGCGATTTCACCGGCAGCTTTGCCCAATTCACGCGCATCTTTCCAGACCGAGACGGTTTGTGTGCCTTTGGCAACCCGGTTCAGCGCTGCATGGTCGCCATCCTGACCCGAGACAGGAATGCCATCCATGCCCTGTGCGGTCAGCGCAGCAACGGCACCGCCTGCAGTACCGTCATTAGAGGCGACCACGGCATCAACGTTGTTTTCGTTCGCAGTCAGGATCTGTTCCATGTTGCGTTGTGCGTTCGCAGGCAGCCAACCGTCAGTATATGCCTCACCCACAATCACGATGTCACCACTGTCAACGGCGGCCTGAATGATCTCTTGCTGACCACCGCGCAGGAAGTCCGCGTTCGGATCGGTGGGCGAACCCTTGATCATCACGTAGTTGCCTTTGGGCATAGCATCGAACACTGCACGTGCCTGCATCCGGCCAACTTCGACGTTGTCGAAGGTCAGGTAAAATGCGCGATCATCTTCGATCAGACGGTCATACGCGATGACTGGAATACCTTCATCAGCTGCAGCCTGAACTGCCGGACCGATGGCCTGAGAGTCTTGCGCCAAAATGATCAGCGCATCCACGCCTTGGGCGATCAGGCTCTCGATATCCGACAGCTGTTTGGCCGATGACGATTGCGCATCCGACGAAATGTAGTCTGCACCACCCGCTTCCAGTGCAGCCTTGATCGCCGCCTCGTCAGTTTTCCAACGCTCTTCCTGGAAATTCGACCAGCTGACACCGACCGTGGGCTCTGCAAATGCAACTGTCCCCATCAGGACTGCAACTGCAGAAGCGCTGAGAATTCGTTTCATGATTTCCTCCCGGTTTCATTGAGCCATCGATTCATGATTCGTGGCCCCGATAACTCTGAGTAGCATATTTATTTCAGTCGGTAAAATATTTATGCTATCGGTAACGGAAAAAACCGCCTAGGTTGAAGCAGGGATCAGATTCGCGAGGGCAAGATGCTGAAAAGCAAAGCTTCTTCAAATGCCACGGACCAAAGAAACATCACTCGCCTGCGCGTATTGGAAAAAATCCGGGCCAAGGGAACCATTTCGCGAATCGACATCGCCAGCGCTCTGGAGACCAGCCCCGCAACGATCACTTCCGCTACCGCTGATCTGTTATCCGCCGGTCTTATTCAGGAAATAGACGGCGAAACGCCTTCGAAGTCGGCACGTCGCGGCAGACCACGCGTGCTGCTAAAACTACATGGCGCGTCGAATATGATAGCTGGTGTGAAGGTTGCCCGGCAGCAAATTTCAGTCATTCTTGTGGATTTCGAAGGAACCGAAATCACTTCGTACACGCATCCGTTGGATGAGGCTCGTATGGCCCCGGACGCGTTCGCCAAGAAGATCCGCACCGTTCTTGAACAGGCTTGCGGTTCAGCAAACCGATCCCTCGCAGATTTGTCCGGTGTCTGCATCGGTATCGCCGGTCTTATAGATGCAGAACAGAATTTCGTGCATTGGTCGTCTTCTCTGACGGAACGAAATGTGGATCTGAGTCAGCTGTTGTCCAAGGCGCTCCCCTGCCCTGCGTTCATCGAAAACGACGCCAATCTGGTCGCAAAGGCGGAACAGCTATTCGGACTGGGTAAGGGGCTGAAGAACTTTTTGGTTGTGACGATCGAGCACGGTATCGGTCTTGGCATCGTGCTGGATGGCAAACTCTATCGCGGCGAACGCGGATGCGGCGCAGAATTCGGGCACCTCAAAGTTCAGTTGGATGGTGCTTTGTGTCAGTGCGGTCAACGCGGATGCCTGGAAGCCTACGTGGGCGAATACGCCCTGATACGCGAAGCGACCATTGCCAGCCAGGCGACTGATCCCCGCACTCTTGTTGACATACTCGCAGCAGCAAAGGTTGGAGACGCCCGATCCATTTCCGTTCTGGCCCGCGCGGGTCAGATGTTCGGTATGGGGATTTCGAACCTGATCAATCTGTTCGACCCCGAGTGCATTATCCTGTCTGGTGCCAGAGGCAGCTTTGACTACCTGTACTCAGAAGAGGTGATGACCCGTGTCCAAAATGGTGTAGTTAGCGTTGACGCGCCCTTGCCCGAAATCAAAGTGAACCATTGGGGCGATTCAATGTGGGCCAAGGGCGCGGCGGCCTATGGGATTGAACAAGTCTCAATCCTGAAAGTCAGGGAATTAGCAGCTCATGCGAACTAACATTGCGATCCTGTTTGCCGCGGCTTCGCCCGCAATAGCAGACACCCTGCCCCCACGTTTTCAAAGCGTCGAAATCCCCAGCCATGTCTATGACGGTGGCTGGGAACACTTCGTCGGAGGAGGCGTCGCCGTTTTCGACTGTAACGGCGACGATCAACCTGAACTGTTTGTCGCTGGCGGATCAAACCCCGCGCAACTGTTTATCAATACATCCGACGCGACGGTCAGTTTTCATGCAGACACGCCAAGCCAGATGTCGCTGACCGGTGTGACCGGTGCATACCCATTGGACATTGATGGCGATGGGCTATTGGACCTTGCGGTTCTGCGGGTGGGCAAAGACCTCTTGCTGCGCGGCAAACCGGACTGCGCGTTCGAGCCGTTCGAAACGCTGAAATTTCAGTCTCAGGACCATTGGACAACCGGCTTTTCCGCGACTTGGGAAAGCGGGCAAACCCTGCCGACGCTTGCCTTTGGGACCTATGTCGACCGCGGCAATCCGGACGGACCTTTTGAAGCTTGCGGGCCAACTCTGCTGTATAGACCGGAAGGCGCAGGATATGGCGATCCAGTCCACTTGAATCCCGGTCATTGCTCCTTGTCCATTCTGTTTTCCGACTGGGCGCGTACGGGCCGTGCGGATCTGCGTGTCAGCAATGATCGCCATTACTATGTGCGCGGCGGGCAAGAGCAATTATGGGCCATGGAAGACACCCCGCGCCTGTACGGGGCGGAAGACGGATGGCTGCCCTACTCGATCTGGGGTATGGGGATCGCCTCGCGGGATTTGACTGGTGACGGATTTCCAGATGTTTATCTGACGTCGATGGGCGACCAGAAATTCCAGATATTCGATCCCGCATCGGACGGGCCGACATGGCGGGATGCAACCTATGATCGCGGCACTACGGCGCACAGGCCGCACACCGGTGAGGACGGCCGCCCCTCAACCGGCTGGCACGCGCAGTTCGGAGACGTCAATAACGACGGTCTGGACGACATATTTGTGGCCAAAGGCAATGTGGAACAGATGCCTGATGCGGCCCAAACCGATCCCAACAACCTTTTGATGCAGACCGAAGGCGGTCAGTTTGTCGAAACGGCATCAGATGCTGGTGTCGCGTCCATGGCAAAATCTCGTGGTGGAGCTTTGGCGGATTTCAACGGGGATGGATGGCTGGATTTGGTGGTGGTCAATCGTGGTTCGGACCTTGAGGTTTTTCAGAATGAACCGACGTCCGGCAACTGGCTCATGGTTGAACTTAGTCAGAACCATCCAAATCAAGCGGCGGTCGGCAGTTTTATCGAGATCAGGACGGCCGAGGGCGTTCAAACCCGCGAAGTTACCGTCGGCGGCGGACATGCCAGCGGGATTTCTGGAGTCCACCACTTTGGCCTGGGAGATGCCAAAACCGTAAACATAAGGGTGATCTGGCCTGACGGTGAAACTGGTGTATGGCAGACGGTAAACGCCAATCAGGTGATCCGCCTCCACCGTTGATCACTGATCCACTGGCAACCCACTGGGAACTGATTGGGGAACACCCAGGCGCACTGCCGGGTCTTCCAGGGTGTTCAGGAAACTCAGAATGGCATCAACTTCATCATCACTCAGGCTGATCGGCGCCAAATCGTTTGACGCCGCGATAGCGTCGATATGCTGAAGGTCCAACAAAGCCTTTTGGTCCTCTGCCCCGAAAAAATCGGGCAGATCAGCCTTGTCGATTGAGTAACTCCGCAATGCGGTAACCGGATCCAGGTGATGACGCACAACATCTTCAAGCCGCGCGTAAGCCCCGCTGTGGCCATATGGCGCCGTCAGGGTCACGTTGCGCAGTGAAGGTGTGCGAAACGCAAAGGCGTCCTTTGTATCACCCGTGACGCGCATTCGCCCGTCATCCCGAACATGGTTTTCGAAACGCGCCGCTTTTCCGGGGCCGATTTGAGGCATGGCGATGGAATGGAAACTGTGATCGGTCTGGAACCATCCGGAATGGCAAGTGCTGCACCCCGCCTCTCCGTAAAACAGCTCCATCCCCAGTTGCGCCTGATCGGGCAGCGTTTCTTCGCCCCGCATCGCTCGGTCAAAGAGGCTGTTGTCAGCTCGCCATTCGAACGCAATGAAATCAGCAATGACATTGGCGATGGCGGTAAAGGTGATGTCTTCGCCGGGCGCGACCTCTTCAAAATGCCTTTGATACTCCGGTATTGCGGCCACGCGCGCAGCGATCAGATCCCAGGCACCACCCTCCTGGGTCAGCAAGCCAAGGCGTACGGCTTTACTCACTTCGTTTTCCGAATAATGCCCTGCCATTTCATCGGGTGATAGTACCGGGAACATCGCCTGTGCCGCCAATGCGGACTGGAACCCGGGCCTCATATGCGTTCCCAACGGGGTTCTGATACCATTCGGCTGCGACGGATCTGCCTCGAGACGGCCGTCATGGAAGAAGGTCGTAAATTCCAGCGCCCCAAGGTTCCACATCGCGGGAGAGTTCCGGGGAATACGCTGCTCGGGCGTGTTGTCTTGGGCGAGCTTGCGCTTGCCCCCCAGCCCCGATCCACCCTCACCGATCCCCAGCGAGAGCCCGTCTGACGTTCCCAGTTTCGGATGATGACAGGTAGCGCAACTGATGTTCTTGTTCCCTGAAAGGATCGGGTCGTAAAACAGCAGTTGCCCCAATTCTACATTGGAAATGTCCGGTTCGACAAATTCGGGTTGCTGTCCAAGGTCTTGCGCCTGGGCAACTGAAAGCGTCAGCCAGATGCCTACAGCACTCGTTGCGACTCGAATCCTCATGATCGATCCTCTGAAATTTCCAGTGTCAGTGTTTGTTGATACGAGTTGTCCGGCGTGTGGATGACGGATGGGAACGAAGGGATATTAACGGCGTTCGGATATCCTGAGGGTTCAATGCAAAGCCCCGCGCCCGGCATGAATGGACCCGACAGATGAGCCGCAGAATAGACCTGTGCGCCGGGTTGGTCCGAGTAGACATTCATCCTCAACCCCGAAGGAGTTTCGACCTCAGCAACAGGATGGGCTAGGTTCGCGACCTCATCAAACACAAAATAATGGTCCAGTTCATGCCCGTCCTCATCAATGGTGCGCGGCAACGAGAAATCCGGCACCCCATGCCCGGCACCGGTCACCACGCCGGATGGAACCGATAGCTCGTCCAACTCCAACACCCGGTGCGACTTCAGCTTAAGACGGCAGCTCAGAATACCCTGCGGGCAGCCCAGAGTGTAATAATTGTGCTGGGCAATGCTGATCGGTGTAGGGCGATCCGGTCGCGCCGTGATCGTGTAAGTCAGGCGTGGATATGCCAGTTCGACACGCAGCTCAAACTTGACCTCTCCGGGAAACCCACCTGAACCATCAGGCGAGGTGAAGGACAGAACAGCCTGATTTGGTGCGTTTTTCACGATACTCCAGTGTTGGTGTGATAGCCCACCCGGACCGCCGTGCAGTGTCGTCGGCCCCTCATTTCCCGTCAGATGATGGTCGCCCCCCAGCAATGTAAACTGCGCCCCGCCGATACGGTTGGCCACTCGCCCTACAATCGCACCAAGATAAAACGGATCCGACAGGTATTCCCGCGGATTCTCGTAGCCCAATATCAAAGGGGTTTCGCCAAGCCACCATCCCTGCGTGATTGCACCATAGCTCAATACCGAAACGGACATGTCACCGTCTTGAAGTAAGACCTGATCGATAGCTATGGATTTGAAATCAGCCATCATCGGGCAGCAAGGGGGGACAGAGCAGTGTAGTACTGCCGATACCGCTGATATTCGGCCTCATAAGCGTCGGACAGCTCGGCGCGTGGTTCAACACGCTCAGCAACTTCAGGGGATAGCATTACGTCCTTGGGGTTGTCGCCATTTACCGCGCAGGCGGCTAGACGTGCTGCGCCGATGGCTGCGCCGAACTCGCTCCCTTTGGGCAGAGCAAGCGGCATGTTCAGAACCGTCGCCAGCGTTTCCAGCCAAAAGCGCGACCGCGCGCCGCCACCGACAACCAGCAGACTTTCGGGTTTGGTGCCCGTGTTCTTGAGCGCTTCAAGACAATCGCGCATGGCAAAGGAAACCCCCTCCATCACGGATTGCGTCAAATTGGCGGGTTCCGACGCTATATCCAGCCCCAGGAACGCTCCTCGTATGGCGCTGTCGTTATGAGGCGTCCGTTCCCCGGACAGGTATGGCAGGAAGGTGATCTTGGATGGCCCCTCCACCCTATCCGGCAGGGCCGACGCCAGCGCGCCGACGGGTTGGCCGAGGTGACGGGACAGCCAGTTGAGACTGTTGGTGGCCGACAAAATCACACCCATTTGAATCCAGCGATCCGGCACCGCATGACAGAAACAATGAACAGCCGTTTCCGGCGCAGGCGCATAGCTTTCCTTCGCGACCAGCAGCACACCAGACGTCCCCAAGGAAAGAAATCCGCTGCCCTCACCAATGCTTCCGATGCCGCAGGCTGCCGCTGCATTATCGCCTGCCCCGCCGGCAACCACGACGGGCCCGGCTAGGCCCCATTGCTGCAATATCTCAGACCGAAGCTCTCCACCGGCCGCGCTGCCCTCAACCAGTTCGGGCATCTGGTCCCGGCGCATGTGGCTCAGGTCCAGCGCGGTGTCTGACCATTCTCGTTTTCCAACGTCCAACCACGCCGTACCAGCGCTGTCGGACATGTCGCTGACACAGGAACCGGTGAGCCAGAAACGCAGATAGTCTTTCGGAAGCAAAACTTTGGATGTCTTTGCAAACACGTCAGGTTCATGCCAACGCACCCACTCCAGCTTGGGGGCAGTGAAACCCGGAAAAACGATATTCCCGGTGATTGAGCGCATTGAAGGCAGACCATCCAGTTCCGCAGCTTCCTTTGCAGATCTCGTATCGTTCCAAAGGATACAGGGCCGCAGCACATTGCCATCCCGATCCAGCAATGTAGCACCATGCATGTGCCCGCTCAGACCAACGCCTCGCACTGCCGAAAACGCGACATCGTTCACCTCGCGCAGACGGGCGACGACTTTTTGACAAGCTTCTATCCAATCGGACGGATCCTGTTCCGACCAGCCGGGGTGCGGCGTCGATGTCGCGACATCTGCCTCTGCCTCGGCCACGACGCTGCCATCTTCACCAACGACAATTCCCCGAAGACCTGACGTCCCCAAATCCAAACCGAGGTACACGTGCTTCTCCCCCTATATGCAGCACAGACTGATGGCGCCACTAGGCGCTTTGAACTATGCCAGACCTTATCAGTGCAGTTTGCGCTAACACAACAAGACGAAACAAAAGATGGCACTTAATTTCGTGAAGAGCCCTAAAGAACGCGAGAATCATCGACAAGCCCGGTCAAAGTTTAACTGAACTAAGCCGGACCCTAAAATTTTTCCAATTGTCTGACGCTGGTTTCCCGTAAAGAGTTCAAGCAGTTCTGAGTTTACTGATTTCATACTGGCAGTCCGCCCGAAAAGGAAATCGGTCGCAAAAAGGGATTCGGCGAATGAAACCACATGTCAAAGTTGTTGTTGTTGGCGGCGGATGCGTTGGGGCTTCGATCCTTTATGGATTGACACAAAACGGCTGCACCGATGCAGTCATGCTGGAACGGACGACGCTGACCTCTGGCTCTACCTGGCATGCTGCGGGTTTGCTCGTCACCTTTGTGCGGTCGCACAACGTGTCAAAGATGACGATGGAAACCATCCGCATCTATTCCGAAGTCGAAAAGAAGATGGGCGCATCGGTGGGGTTGCGCAAAGTGGGCCAGCTGCGCGTGGCGAATACTCAGGAACGTTGGGATGAGTTCCAATCCTATATCTCGATTGCCGAAGCTGCCGGTGTGCCCTGCAAACTTCTGACGCCAGAGGAAATCGCCGAAGTGCACCCGCTCCTGAACCAATCGGAACATATTCGCGGTGGCATCCTGCATACCGAGGACGGCTATGTGAACCCTGCCGACATCACCATGGCAATGGCGAAACTGGCGCGGGACGCTGGTGCCAAAGTCTTTCAGAACACCGAAGCGCAAGCCTATGAAAAGCTTGAAAACGGTCATTGGAAGGTGACAACCAATCAGGGTGAAATCACCTGCGAGCATCTGGTGTTCGCGACCGGAAACTATGCCCGCGAAAACGCGCGGCGTGTTGGTCTGGATCTGCCTTGCATTCCAATCGTTCACCAGTATTGGACAACTGAAACCGTTCCGCTGCTCAAGGAACGTCGCGCGCAAGGCTTGCCTGAGTTCCCGATCCTGAGGGATGAGGACTACGGCGCGTATCTGCGCGAAGACGTGGGCGGCATTCAGTTCGGCCCGTATGAGTTCACCAAAGACCTCAAGCTGTTCGCCGAAGATCGCGTACCGCCCGACTTCGGCGCTGATCTGCTGCCCGAGGATTTTGACGCGGTCGAGGCTCAGTGGGAACGCGCCATCGAGCGGGTGCCGACACTTGGTGAGGTGGGCATCAAGGCCAACACGCGCGGCCCATTCCAGATGACGCCGGACGAATTGCCGCTTGCCGGGCCCGCACCGGGGCATGAAAACCTGTGGCTGGCCGAAGGCATGCCCGGAGGCATTTTGTGGGGTGGTACCGTTGGGGAACGCCTGGCCCGCTGGATTGTCGACGGCGATCCGGGGATGGATATGTCGGAACTCGACCCGCGTCGGTTCTCGGACTATGCGTCCAAACGGTGGACCATGGACAAGGTACGCGAAACTTGGGGCACGCACATGAACGCGCACATCCCCGGTGAAGATTTCCCCGACGCGCGCCCGATGAAAACAATGGGGTCCTACGATCTGCTGACTGCGCATGGCGCCGTCTGGACCAGCTTCAACGGATATGAGTTCCCGCGCTGGTTCGCCAAGTCACCCGAGGAAGCTGTTCCAGAACACTCCTTCCGCCGCACCAACCACATGGAACGCGTTCAGGAAGAGGTGCGCACAACCCGTGAAGAGGCCGGGTTCATCGAGATGTCGCCGATGACCAAGTTTACCGTGCGCGGACCGGGAGCCGCTGATTGGCTGGATGGCCTGATGGCGAACAAGCTGCCTAAAGTGGGCCGAATGACTCTGTCGCTTTTGTTGAACCCCAAAGGTGGCATGGATGCGGAATACACGATCGTCCGCTATGCCGAGAATGATTTCTATTTGATTTCGACTCCGAACTGGCGCGCCTACAACTGGGATCAACTGCGTCGCCTGCTGCCCAATGATCACTCTGTTATTCTCGAGGATATCTCAGAGCAATTGGGCGTGATTGCTTTGGCGGGTCCTAAGGCGCGCGAGATCCTGCAACCGTTGACCGATAATGACTTGTCGAACGAAACCTTCCCCTGGTTATCGGCGCAAATGGGTGAAGTGGGTTATGCCAAGGGCGTTCATCTGCTTCGCGTGTCTTATACTGGTGAGCTGGGGTGGGAACTGCATCATCCCGTCGGTTACAACCGCCATCTTGTCGACCTGCTTTTGAAAGCCGGGGTGAAACCCTTCGGGCTTGAGGCGCTGGAATCCATGCGTCTTGAGAAATCCTATCGCGCCATAAATCGCGAAATTTGCAAGGATATGACGCCCTATGAGGCCAGCCTCGACCGGTTTGTGGTGACCGAAGGGCGCGACTTCATAGGCAAAGCCGCGCTTCTGAAACAGACAGAAGAAGGCAGGCACCAGCGGTTGGTCTCGTTGAAATTGCCCTTTGGTGAAACTTCGGTGATGTTCGACGAAGGCGTATACGCACATGGAAAACTGATTGGGCGCGTAACGTCGGGCGGGTTCTCTTATTATTGCAACCACGACATTGCGATGGCACTAGTACCACAGGACATGACTGCGCCCGGCACGAAGATGCAGGTGCTGATCCACAATGAAATGCGCGACGCCGAGGTCATCGATACATGTGCCGTTGATCCCGCAAGCACGCGTGCGCGTGCTTGACCGCTAAGACATAGAGGCTGGACTTGAACTGATGACCGAACAATCGACAAAAACGCTTTCTCTTGCTGAAGTTCGGGCCTTGGCCAAATCGGTTCTTGTTTCTGCCGGTGTAGATTCACGCGGCAGTGATGTTCTTGCGGATATCGTCACGCGGTCTGAACGGGACGGTCCGCGCAGCCACGGATTGCGCATGTTACCCGTCTATGTCCAAAGCTTCACCTCGGGATATGCCAACGGCCAGGCGGAGCCCAAGATAGAAAAAGCTGCACCAGGCGTTCTGCGCTGTGATGCCGACAACGGGTATTATCAGGTCGCAGCTGCAGAAGCTCGCGAGGCGTTGATCGCGTTGGCACGGGAAAACGGCATTGCGGCATTCACTTGCGCAAACTGCCATCACCTTGGTGCGTTACGGTTTGACACCGAACCCTTGGCCGAAGCCGGTCTGGTGGCCTTCGCCGTGATCAACTCGCTGTCGATGGTGGTACCGCAGGGTGGAGTTCGCCCGGTTTTTGGCACAAATCCCATGTCATTTGCCTGCCCACGCAAAGGCGACGCGCCCGTGGTCTGGGATCAGGCCTCGTCTATGGTTGCCCTCATGGATATCCGTATGGCCGCAGCCGAGGGGCACGACCTGCCTCGCCCTGCCGGTCTTGATCCTCAGGGCGAGCCCTCCACAGACCCCAATGCTATTCTTGAAACCCGCAGCCTTTTGCCTTTTGGAGAACATAAGGGAGCTGCGATCGCCTTCATGGTTGAGGTGCTCGGTGCCGCACTGGCGGGAGGAACCCTGTCCGTGAACAACGAAGAGCGCGAGTCCTTCGGTGCCTTGAATATCAAAGGCGGTGCGACGCTGATTGCGATTGATCCGACCCGGTTCGGTAATGCGGCCTTCAACGATTATGTCACGCGCATCTGCGCTGAGATTTCCGATAATGGTAGCGCCCGCGTTCCGGGTGACGGCCGCCTTGCAAAACGGGCAGCTGCCGAAGCCCACGGCATCGAAGTGAGTACCGAGGTTCTGGCCGCATTCAGCTGAAACTTAAAACACCGGCTACTGAATAAGTTGTGCGACACCTGCCGACTTGCTCGCCACGCGGTTCAATGGCCCCCGAAATAGGCCTCAAGCAAGCGCTTGTCATTCCGCAATTCATCGGCTGTACCCGACGTCTGCATGCGTCCAGACTCCAGCACATAGATGCGGCTGGCAAGAGACAGGGCGAAATTGGCGTTCTGTTCGGTGATCACAACGGTCAGGCCATATTCCTTGTTCAGCTGACGGACAACCTCGGCAATCTCGTGACAAATTTTCGGGGCAAGTCCGATTGTCGGCTCATCGACAAGCAGCAGTTCCGGACTGGTCATCAAGGCCCGGCCAAATGACACCATCTGTCTTTCTCCGCCGGATTGGGTCGACGTCTCTTGCCCTTCCCGTTCTTCCAGACGCGGAAAAAGTTTGTGCACCATCTCAAGGTTGCTTTCGATGTCGTCACGAGCGGTGAACGCGCCCACCATGAGATTGTCGCGCACCGACATATAGGGAAACAGGTTGAACCTCTCGGGCGCATAGCCCACCCCATGGCGCACAATTTCCGAAGGTGTCCGACCAGCAAGGCTGTGCCCCCGCAACCGGATATCGCCCTCGGTTTTCACAAGGCCCATGATGCTGTCCAACAAGGTGGATTTGCCTGCGCCGTTCGGACCCACCACAGCGACAATCTCGCCGGGCTGTACCGTGATCGATATATCGGTCAACGCCTGCGCCTTGCCGTAAAACGCGGACAGGTTCTCGATTTCCAGATAGGACATCAGACGCTCCCCAGATACGAGGCCTGAACGGCCGCGTCGTTCATCACGTCGCCGAACGAACCCTCGGCAATCATGGTGCCCCTCTCGATGGCAATGGCGCGGTCAATCAGCGGCTCCAGCGCGGGCAGGTCATGGCTGACGATCAGGAAAGTCATCCCGCCCTTGCGCATGGATTGTATGAGATAGGAAATCTGCGCGATTTCACCGACGGTCAGACCCGCAAACACCTCATCCAGTAACATGACGCGCGGTGCTGTGGCCATTGTGCGGGCCATTTCGAGTTTGCGCAAATCACCCATGGCCAGTTCGGCGGGTGAGCGGCTCAAATCCGCTTCCGAGAATCCGACACTCAGCGCCAACTCTTTTTCCCGCTCCGTATCCGGGCGCGAAACGATCATGCGCCAGATGTCGTCCGGCATCAGGCCCACCCGGATGTTCTCTGCAACACTCATGTCTCCGAACGGACGCGGGATCTGATAGGTCCTGCTGACCCCGGCACGAATGCGCTGAGGCGTCGAGAGGCCTGAGATCTCTTGCCCGAACAGCTCGATTGTACCGCTGTTCTGCCGCAGCTCACCCATGATCTGACTGAAGACAGTTGTCTTGCCCGCACCATTTGGTCCGATCAGGCCCAGCGACTCTCCTTCTTGCAAGGAAAAGGACAGATCATTCGTGGCCACAAGACCACCAAACCGCTTGACCAGACCAGAAACTTCCAGTGCAGCGGTCATGCCAGCCCCCCTTTCCGAAGCCGATGAAACCCGCGTTGCACAAGTTCGACCAGCCCCTTTGGCTGATACATATAGAGAAGCAGTGCGATGGCACCGTAGACGAAATACCGCTCGGCCCCCGGCAGTACCGGGCGCAGATATTCCAGCAGAAAGGTCATAAAGAAGGCACCAATCATCGGACCGATGATGGTCGATGTTCCGCCCAGCAATGCCGCAACGATGATGGTGAACAGGAAATTGATGTCGAACAGCGCGCGGGGCGCAAGTGAGCCCAGATAATGGACATAAAACGCCCCACCTAACCCGGCGATAAGAGCGCTGGTCAGGAATGCAAACGCCTTGAGCCGAGTGGTGCTGAGACCTGAACCACGAACGCTTTCCTCATTCATTCCGATGGCGGCCAAGGCGGTTCCAATCCGGGTTTTCATCAATAGCCACATGCTGACTGCAACGCTCAGCATCAGGGCCGTGGACAGGTAATACCCGTTGGCCGCGCCGCGTGTGAGTGTTTGTATCCCTGACATACCACGTGTGCCGCCCGTGAGATCCGGGCGGATCACTTGAACCAACTGATACAGCAACTCCATGAAGGCCAACGTGACCAGCGCAAAGTAGCTGCCGCGAATGCGCAAGGCGGGGAGCAGCACAAGAAGACCCGCGATCATGGTGACCAACACGGCCACAGGGATCGAAATTTCGACCGGCACGTCAAACCGCTTGGTCAGGATCGCGGTCGTGTAGGCCCCGATACCGATCAGGAAAGGATGGCCGAAACTCACGTACCCCGTTCGGCCTGACAGCACATCCCAACTGATGGCGAAGATGGCCAGATAGTTGGCAAAGATCATTGTGCGCAGTGTGCCATTCGAAACCACTTGAGGCAGCAGCAACATGCCCGCAATCAGGCCGCCCCAGAGGACAAAGTGAAACCAGCGCAGCCCCATGTTATAACTCCTCGCGGCCAAACAGGCCCTGCGGCCGGGTCACCAGCACTCCGATGATCAGCAGCATGGTGAAGACGCCGCGCAGTTCTGGCGCCAGCGTTGCCACCACGATGACTTCGAGAAATCCGACGATATGGGCAACGACCAGCGTACCGATGATCGATCCGATACCACCCACAATGACGACGGCCACCGAGATGATCAGAGGCGCGACCCACATGGATGGCGATAGCTGCGTATAACTGGCAAAGAACACGCCACCTAGCGCGCCCAGTGCCCCTGATATACCCCATGTGATCAGGTTGATCCGATCCGGATCGATCCCTGAAATCGCTGCCCCCTTGGCGTCCATTGACACCGCCTGCATAGCCCGCCCCGTATGAGTCAGACGGACAAATGCATAGAGCCCCAACAGAATGGCCCAACTGATCAGTGTTGCGATCAGGATGTTATAGGTAACGGATGCCCCTGCCACGTTGATCACGCCCGGCACAATCGGCAAGAGGATCTTGCTGCTATCGCCAAAAACCAGAACGACCCCCGCCTGTATCACGACAGCAAGGATCAGCGTCGAAATCTCGACCGCTACGTGATCCCCTTTCAGCGTCTTGACGATCAGGCGGTATTTCAGAACGCCCATCATAACGCCCAGTATGACGGCCACCGCAACGCCCATCAGTTTTGGCATTCCCAGCGTCTGAGACACCCAGAAATACATGTACCCGCCGACCATCAGATAAGCACCGTAGGCCAGATTCAGGACGCGCCCGATGCTGAAGATCAGCGTGAAGCCCATGGCGATTAGCGCGTAGAGACCGCTGAGCAAAAGCCCCTGGATCAGTATTTGCAACATGTAAGGATCCCTGGCTGCGGGTGCGCGCCGTCGCGCACCCGATTCAAGCTAAGCGAACGGACAGGTTACTGCTTAACCCAGCTTGGCAAAGTGAATTCACCCGTCGCGTATTTCTCGGGGTAGACAACAGCGGCGGTGCCGTCTTCATACCACTGGACCACAACCATGGACGGCGCGGCATCGTCAAACGGTTCGGACAGATCGAAACGGATATTGTGCGGATAAGTCCGGCCCGTTACGGGCTCCACCTCGTCGTCACCCCAGAAGGCGTAGCGCAGCCACAACTGGCCATCCAGTTCAAGAACCAGATCCTGTTTCTTCATCGCCCCGGCCCAGCCTTCGACATTTTCGAAGCCACCGGCCTCTTCGGCTGCGGCCATGGCCTGCTTCAGGCCATGATAGGCATTGAAACCGTTGAAATGAGGCAACAGCGGGCGGCTGTCATATTTGGCCTGATAGGTATCGACAAATTCCTGGCTGGCCGGATCAAGCCGGAACCCAACAGACGGGATCGGAGACAGGGTCGAGATACCGCCACCTGCGCCGCCCGTATCTTCCCAATATTCCATACCCAGCGCTGCTACGTTCACGCCCGTCATTGCCATCGGCACCTGAAGCTTCACATATTGCGATGACACAACCTGCGAGTTCACCGACGAGACCTGATAGATGAAATCGGCCCCAGTGTCCTGTGCACGGCTGAAGATCGGTGCGAAATCGACGGTGGCAACATCGTAAGTGATGATGTCCTTGACCTCGATGCCGGCAACAGGTGCCAGCGCCTCGGTCACCAGACCGGTTATCGCCTCACCAAAGGCAGTGTCTTCGGCAAGGATGACGACAGAATCCCAACCCATCTTTTCCTTCAGAACATCCGCGCCAAAGTTGATATACAGCGTGGCCAGCGCCTCGTCTGAGGCGATGTTCATGAAATAGGGCGCCATGCTGTCAGGGTCTTCGACCACCATGTCGATGATCCCGATATAGGATGTCCAGGTGTCCAGCGTTGGAATCCGGTATTCCTGCATCCGGGGCAACCAGCCCAGCGATACATCGTCAATCGAGCCTGAGATGATGAAATCGACCTCTTCCGTTTCCGCGAGGTATTCATAGGCCCTGATACCTTCGGTCGGATCCTGTCCCGTATCAGCCGAGACCAGAGTGATCTGCTCCCCCATCACGCCGCCGTTCGCGTTGAGCTCTTCAATCGCAATTTCGGCCCCCCGTAGGGTCGACAATCCGGTGTCCGAGGAAAGCGATCCGATAAATCCTACCTTGATTTCCGCTCCGGCCGCCGAGGCCATGAGCGCGATGCACGTCCCGCTGAGTAGCGCTGCCTTGATCATCACATTAGCTCCCTGTGTCTTATTATGCCTTTCTTGTATTCTGTATACAGTACACAAGACAGTGGTTCGATCAAATCCTTTCTTAAAAACTCATGTTCAGAATTTGCTGATTTCACCCTTTTCGCCGTGGATCACCGCATCTACATCGATTTCCACCATCAGCCCGGGCTGGGTCAGCCCTGCCTGCACCGCGGTCAAAACCGGATCGATCCCCTTGAAAACTTCCCCATGCGCCTGCGCGAACGCGCCCGCCTGGGACAGATCGGTCAGGTAGGCGCGCACCCGGCCCACATGGCGCAACTCGGCGCCAACTTCTTTCAACGCGTCTTCGATGCGAGAGAGGATGTATCGGGTCTGCGCACCTACATCCCCCGGTGCATGGATACGGCCTGTGGGTTCGATGGCGGTGGTGCCTGCAATCCAGACAAACGGACCGATGCGCTTGGCGCGGGAATAAGACGCGACCTCTTCGAACCGTCCACCGGACTTCCAAATGCGTATTGTCACAAGCCCAGCCTCTGTCGGATCGCCTCGGCTGCGTTTTGTAGCGCGGCTTGTTCTGTCTCGGTCAGGCGTAGCTCCTCAACTTCAACCAACCCGCCTGCTCCGAGATGAGCTGGCACACCCAGAACCACGCCATCGATGCCGTATTCGCCCTGCAACATGACCGAAACCGGGACCGGACCTGTACGCGCACCCCGGATGTGGTCGATCAACTCGATCGAAGCATGGGCGGGGGCAATCGTTGCCGAGCCGGATTTCTTCAGCGCGACCACCTGACCGCCTCCGGTGATCGCATCCCGAACACAGGCGTCGATCTGTTCGGGTGACAAGAACACATCCAGCGGGCGACCTTTAATGCGGGCGCGGCTGGGGATTGGGGCCATCTCGTCCCCATGGCTGCCAAGTGTGAACGCCTCGACATCGGCAGTCGTGACACCGGCAGCCATTGCCAGCGCGTTGCGAAACCGGCTGCTGTCCAGTGTGCCCGCCATGCCCAGCACGCGTTCGCGCGGGAATCCTGTTGCGCGCAGCATTTCGACCGTCATTTCGTCCAGCGGATTGGTCACAATGATTACAATTGCATTTGGCGCCGCTGACCGGATTGCCTCGGCGGATTGACGAATGACACGGGCATTTACGTCGATCAGGTCGGCGCGGGTCATGCCAGGACGCCGGGCACGACCGGCGGTCACGACAACCACTTCGGCACCGGCCACCAGATCCATCGACTCGCCACCGATACATCGCGCACGCGCGCCAGTGATCCCGGATGTATGATTGAGGTCCAGCGCAGTTGAGGCCGCCAAACCCGGCGTTATGTCGATCAGCGCAATTTCATCGGCTAAATCCGCCATCGCCGCCAGATGCGCGATATTGCCGCCAACGCCCCCTGCCCCTATCAAAGCCAGCTTGCCCAGCCTGCTGGCTTTGCGCGGCGCGCGCGAAGGTGCGACCCATTTGGGCGAACGGCGATACAACACACGGCGCATTGAAACAGCACCATCCGTACGTGGCGGCTGTGGCCGTTCCAGCGGCCCGTCCACCATCGCAATACCAACACGCTCTGCGGTTTCACGCGCGAGGGCTGTTACAATGTCGCCCGGCAGAACCTCGAACACGATCCTGCCGCGGCGGCGCGCATCCTCGACCGCGTCCGAGCCTATGACGCGTGGCGCGGCCATCAGCCGGCCTGCCCGTCCACGGCCTCAATGGCACGCGCCGCGGCTTCGACAGCAGTTTTGACCGAGTTTTCCGAGCCTGAAATGAACAGGCGACCAAACCGGCCCACCGCACGCACTTCGACGATATCTATTTCGGCCGCTTTTTCGGCCTCGTTTGCGGCTATCGAGATATATGCGGCGGGCGCGCATTCCACGATGCCCAGCGTCTGCCCCGGAACGATCAGCGCCCCCTTGCGCCATTTGTTCAGTAGCTGCGCCTGATAAGGTTCGACACTGGTGATGATCTGGGTGGAGCTGATCGCAGGCTTCAACCGGTCCGACATTGAGGCCCCAAGTTCGGCCAGCATCGCGTCCCGTGCAGCGGACACTTCGGCGTTTGAAGGCGAGCGCAGGATAAAAAAGCCGAATTCGCGCTCTACCATCTGCGTCGTCGCTTCGACCGAAGACGCCTTGAGCGCCCGGTCGATAAGCGAGAACACTCCGTTTCCCGGCGCAAACTCCCCAATCAGCACAGTGTCACCGGACAAAGGCACCGAGCCCTGCACTGTCGCCCCGTTGTAGGCGGCGAATTTGGGTTGCAGGTTATCGATCTGCATCAGCGCCCGGATCGTGATCTCGCTCATGCGCCATACTCCTCGTAAATGTCGCGCCAGGGTCTGCTCTCATACGCGACCCGCTTGATGTTGATGAGATGCAGGGCAGTCACGTTGTCCGAGGTGATCGATCCCGACCACGTGCCTGTGCCCAGCATGAAGGATGGTTCAAGATCAGTGGAATAGCCCATACCGCCCATGATCCCCGGTGTGTTCACCAGCACCCGCCCAGTGGGCACAGTGGCGAACCGGGCGACCACTTCGGGATCATCGGAATGGATGACCGAGGAATGGCCCCAGCCCTCGAATTTGGCGATGGATTGCGCCAATTCGATACCATGATCGGTGGATTTTGCCTCGTAGAAGGCCAAGACCGGGTTCAACTTTTCAGCTGAAAGCGGGCGTTGCCAGCCTATCTCTGTCTCTTCCGATACCAGACAGCGCGTGCGCGGCGGGATCGAAAACCCAGCGGCGTCAGCCAGCGCCTGAGGGCTTTGCCCGACCCTGTCAGGGTCCATCGCCTGCGCGCCTTTGAAGATCACTTTCGCCAGCCTGTCGGTCTCGGCCGGAGTGCAAAAATAGGCGCCTTTGAGTTTCAGTTCGTGGCGCAGATCGCGTGCAATTTCAGGATCGGCGACCACCGCCTGTTCGCTGACACAGGCAGTGCCGTAGTCGAAGCTCTTCGAGGTTACAATCATCTCGGCGACTTCGGCCAAATCACGGGCTTTGGATTTATGCACGTAACAGGGCACATTGCCCGCCCCAACCGCCAGCGTCGGCTTGCCGCTGGAATAGGCCGCCTTGACCATCGCAGGGCCACCCGTCGCCATAACAACCGAAGTCCGGCGATGTCGCATCAGTTCAGCCGTGCCCTGAATGGTCACGGCATCCAGGCATTGGATCAGACCTTTGGGCGCGCCCATCTGCTCGGCCACGCGCGCCATGACACGGACGGTTTCGATCCCGCAACTGACCCCACGCGGATGCGGGGCACAGACAATAGCGTTACCTGCTTTCACCGCAGACAATACTTTATAGATGATCGTCGATGTCGGATTGGTCACTGGGATAAGCGCCGCGACCACGCCCATCGGCTCACCAAAGGCGGCGATCTTGGTGGCATCGTCCCGCCACAGCAGGCCAAGTGTCGTCACGTCCCGCAAGTAATCGGCGACGGACAGCGCATTGAACAGGTTCTTGACCCGTTTGTCGGGCACGTTGCCATACCCGGTTTCTTCAACCGCCAAGTGCCCCAACCTCTCCGCCTCGGGTTCGATCGCCCGAGCCATGGCATCGACTATGGCATCCACCTGCGTCGGATCGGTGCCAAGAAAGGCGCGATACGCTTCGAAAGCCGTTTCAGCAGCGCGCCGTGCGGCGGCGATGGATTTCAGATCAGCGTCCATCACGAGGCTCCGGTGGCAATGGTGTCAAAGATACGGCGTGCCTGATCGACATCGCCTGCGGAGATTCCGATGGTCTCCAGCCTGCGCCCGGCGGCTGCTACGTCGGCACCCAGAATACGGTCTGTCATGGTGATCAGGCTTTCCGTCAAAGGTGCGGGAAGGCCCGCGAGCATCGCGGCTGAAGCAAGCGGTACCAATGAACCGAGCACACCGTCGCGCATCAATTGGCGCGCGGCCTTCCTGTCCGGAACCGGCCGCGCACCCGATCCCCGCTCAGATCCGGCAAAGGTCGCGATCCAGTCGTCTGTCTCTGGCAGATTTCGAACGCCAAAGGCCGCAGCTACCTGCCGCCGTTCTTCAGCCAGCCCTTGGATCACCTCACGCTGATCCGGTCCAATCAGCGCGGCGAATGTCCGGTTGTCCTCCAGCGGGACGCCACCCATAGGCACATCAGGACCGCCAGAGCCCAATCCTGCACCACCGAGGATCAACGCCGGAATCTCAACCGCTGCCGACAAGTCAGCGAACCCTGAGACCAGAACCGAGTCCGCCGGCTGGACGTTTGAAAGATAGGGCTGCAACGCGTCAAGTACGTCTGTCCGGCCACGCGGCAGGGTTGCGGCAGCCATTGGTGTCGCCCGCGTCAGAGTCAGCCCAGCGCCCTCGGCTTGATACCAATAGGGCAAGCCTTGCACCTCAACCAGCGTGACATCTGCCGTGCAACCACCGATACGCAGCATCCAGGCGGCCTCAACCGCGCCCAGAGACCGACCGGGTGCCAGAACAAGCACCTGACCATCGCTCAGGTGATCGGCCAGCACCATGGCATAGGTCCGCTGTTTGTGAATCGGCCCTGTCAGAAAGATCACCTGTGCGCCTCGCACCGCTGCATCCAGCTCGGCCGTGGTGCGGATCGAAGGCCCATCGCGGTCCACCTGATATGTGCCTACCGGCCCTTCACCCCGAATGCCGATCCCCGAGGATTGGGCCAGCAACGACAATTCTGCCCCGTAGGCCGAGAACAGGGTGACCTCGGCCCCTTCAGCCAGACATAGCGCTGCCAGAAGCCGGGCGTCCGGGCCGCCTCCCAATACCGCAATGCGCTCAAATCTCTGGGTAACGGGTGCATCCCGTGTCGCGCCGCGTGTCACTGCGCGCGTGAAATCCTCGAAACCGGATGACATAGTATCTCCTCAGAGGGATGGATCAGGCCGACGATCCGGCACCCAGCCCGTCGATGATTGCCTCAAGCTCGTCATGCGGGCGTGCGATCACGTGGACCGAGACCACCTCGCCTACCTTGTTGGCCGCTGTCGCACCCGCATCGGTGGCGGCTTTGACCGCGCCGACTTCTCCGCGCACGAGGGTCGTCACCAGCCCGCCGCCCGCTTTGGTCTGGCCAACGATTGCAACGCTGGCCGCCTTGACCATCGCATCCGCTGCTTCAATCGCGCCGACAAGGCCGCGTGTTTCGATCATGCCCAGGGCCATCTGCCCCGCCACTGGTTTCGCCATTTTTTGTTCCTCCGAAAAAAGGTTGTTTCGCGTATTGTGGTTCAGGTCGTAGATACGCGGTCGATCACCGCGATAATGGCCATGTCTACGGGTGCCGTGGACAATCCCGCCGCCATCCGGGCCGCAGACCCGCTGACAACCAGCACCATGTCCCCAACCCCGGCGCCGCAGGTATCCACCGCAACCCGGGCCGGTTCGATCAGACTGCCTTTGCTGTCGACCAGGTCCGTCACAAGCAGCTTTGCTCCAACCAACCTGGCGTCCTTGGCAGTTGCTGTGACGGTTCCGGCGACCTTGCCCAAATGCATCAGAATGTCCTCAGATAGCGGTCCATCTCGACCTGAGTGACCTGTTGATTGAAAAACTCCAGCTCTCGCTCGGCTTGCTGCAGGACCAGTTCCCACTGCATTTCGCCCATAACATCGCGCAGCCAGTCCGATCCGCGAGCCAGTTCGATGGCGGTTGGTAAATCGGTGGGAATGGGGTCGCCGATCCCGTCTTCATATCCATTGCCGGTTGTCGGGTCTGAAGGGCTCAACCCCTGCTCAATCCCGTCAAGCCCGGCTGCAATCTCAGCCGCAAGCAACAGATACGGATTGGCATCCGCCCCGGCATCGCGCTTTTCGACGCGCACGGCACTGTCGGAGCCTTCGATGACCCGGATACCAACAGTGCGGTTGTCATAGCCCCAGCTCGTGTTGGTCGGACAGAATGTATAGGGCTGGCGACGGCGATACCCGTTAACTGTGCCACTGCCGCAAATCGCCGTTTCGCACATGCGCTGCTGCAGACCCGCAATGAACGATTTTCCGGTGTCATTGATCTTGCCATTGTCGGCAAAGACGTTCTTGCCATCTTTCCACAGCGAGTAATGCGTGTGGAATCCGTTACCGGACTGGTCAAAAAACGGCTTGGGCATGAATGTCGCCAGATAACCATGCGCGATACCCAACTGGCGGATCAGAGATTTAAACAGAACAACGCGATCCGCAGCAGCCAAAGCTTCGCCGTAACGTATGTTTACCTCGATCTGGCCCGCCGCATATTCCGGGTTCGACTGTTCGATGGGAATGCCGCATTCGTTGATCTGCTGACGGATCGGACCGACAATATGTTCCATTCGGGCAGCGCGGCCCAGACCATAGACCTGAATGCCGCTGTCGCGCGGCTGGCCGGTTTCCGGGTCCAGCAGGTAGAATTCCAGTTCGGTGCCGACATTGACCTCAAACCCCATATCGCGCGCCCGTTCCACCTGCCGCACCAAAGTCTGACGAGGATCGATGGGCACCGGCTTGTGATCCATACCTTCGGCGCGACCAAAACAGACGGCCACGCCCGGCTCCCATGGGACGGCGACAGGCTTGGTCATCGGGAAGACGTGCATGTCGGGATATCCGTTGTCGAAATTGACATAAGGCGTATCCCAGACGTCGCAGGTCATATCGATCGCCAGCAGAGCGATCGACAGTGCATTTCCGCTTTTGCAGACATGATCCCAATGGCTGGCCGGAATGCGCTTGCCGCGCATGATGCCGTTGAGGTCCCCGACACCAAGTATGACGGTATGTGTGCCCTCGGGCAGATCAAACCCCGAACTCATTTGCGCGCGCTCCCTGTTTTTTGGCTTTATAATTGTTGTATTCTGTATACAGTATTCACAAAGCCAGTCAGGAAACAAGGAAAATCTGCGCCATGTCCAAAAGCTCGGTTATCGTTGTCGGGGGCGGCATCGTCGGCGTCATGACGGCGCTTACACTGCAACGGCGCGGCGAGGCCGTGACGCTGATTGACCGGTGGGAACCGGGACATTCCCGTGCATCTTCAACGGATTACAACCGGGTGATCCGCGCCATATCCGGGCGTGACGAGTTCTATACGCGCTGGGCGCGCGAAAGCCGCCTGCGCTGGCTGGAGCTGCAGGCCGAAAGTGGTCAGAACCTGATGTATGAATGCGGTGCGTTGATTCTGGCGACTGCGGGACATTGCGATTGGGAAGACGCAACCGCACAGACTTTCGACCGGGTCGGCGTGCCTTATTACAAATTCGGTCAGCAGGACGTCGAATCTCGGTTCCCTCAGTTCAAGGTCGCCGACATCGAATATGCGCTGTTTGAACCCGAAGCCGGAATGCTGATGGCACATCGCTGTGTTCTGACCGGTCTGGATCTGCTCCGAAAGGCAGGCGGCAAAGTACAGCGCGGTCGTGTCACCACGGATGGATCAGAACGTCCGATGTTGGACGGCAAACCGCTCGAGGCTGATTTGATTGTAATAGCCACCGGCCCGTGGATGGCGGACATGTTCCCCCGAACGATCAAGCCGATCTCGACCGTCGTAGGCGTCAATGTCCTCTACACCTCTACTCCCGACGGGTCAGAAGATTTTGATATGAGCCGGATGCCCTGCTGGATTGATCACGGGCAAGGATCATTTGGCCTGCCATCATCAGAGGGCTCTGGCGTCAAGGCCGCGGTTGTTATCCCGGACAAGATTGATCTGGACAATGATGAGCGGCTGATCCGCCAGGAAACACTGGGCCGCACACGCAGCTATATCCGTCACCGGCTTCCGGGATTGGAGGGACAAAGAGTTGTGGATTCCAAGTTCAACCAGATCATCCTGACCCCTGACACGCATTTCATTGTCGACTGGCACCCCGAGCATGAAAACGTGCTGTTCGCCGGAGGGTGTTCGGGCCATTTGTTCAAGCACGCCCCCGTGTTTGCGGAATTTGCGGCAGGTGTCGGGCTTAAGGATTTTGGCACCGCAGACCGATTCAAGATCGGAGGTCGCAGAAAGTTGAGCCCGAAAGAAAGCCCCAGCGGACGCTAACCGTCTAAGAGGGCGCGATATATTTCAGCGTTAGGGCACCTGCTCTGCGGAAGAACCGCGCCCGCCCGGATGGCATCGCGGCAGGTTTCGGCCTGCAGACAATGCCCGCATTTTTCCGCCAGTTCCAATCCTAGTTCCGAGTGTGCGTTCAGGTCCGCTTCGGTCAGGCCGAATTGCCCGGCCATGGCCAGTATGCGCTCGCGTGCCTGCGGTGCGCCCGATCGCAGCATGGCCAGATCCGCGCGGGACAACCCAAGATCCGAAAGCTCCCGATCACTCAGGCTCTCATCCCGAGGTGCACTGACAATCCGCGTTATTTTCTGAAAGAAATCCGTATATCCTGACATCTCGCGGCCTCCTCCACCACAACATGTATACAGTATACATGGTTACCCGGTGCCGGAATTGATCAGGATCAAGCGGGTTTTGAGTTCTCACGCCTGACCGTAGGTACCGCGAAACAATTCAACCGCCTGCGAGGCGGCCAGATCCTTCGGCACATGAGCCGTTTCAAGCGAGGCCTGCCCATCATCCGCCTCCTGCACTGCAAGAAACACGTCGCGCCCGCGCACGAACAACTCACGCAGATGGCTTGCCCGGTATTCAGGATGGAATTGTACCGAACGGGCCGGGAAGTCATAGTCCAGCGCCCCTACCGGGCAGTGATCCGCCGACCCCGTCACCTGCGCCAGAGGCGGAACACGTGTAACCTGATCCTGATGCCAGAAATAGGCGTCAACGCTGGCTCCGCCATAGTCAAAGCCTCGTGCGCCGACGACATTGCCGATCTCGGCCTTCTCGGCTTTGCCGCCATAGACATCCGCCATGATCTGATGCCCAAAGCAGATGCCGAAGACCGGCTTGGCATGATCCCGGCACAATTCCAGGAAATCGCGAAGGGGCCGCATCCACTCCGTGTCATCGTAGACGCCGAATTCGGACCCTCCGACAACAACCCCATCAAAATCCCCGAGCTGAGGCAATGCCTCGCCGTCGACCACATCCACCGTGGAAAATCGGGCTTCGGGCAGATGTGGTTCAAGCCATGCGCGGATCTGCTGGGCCGTACGCGGCAGCCCCTCAAGCAGCGGCAATGGATGCAGGGTCAACTCAAGAAGTGCGATCCTCACCAGTCGAAGGCCCTATCGATGCCCGCCATTTTGACGCCAGTAAAGGCCGACGCCTGAAAGCTGAGCGCGCGCAGGTCTTCAGTTTCCAGATTGTGGACCGAGGATTTGCCGCAAGCCTTAGCAAGTGCCGTGATTTCCATCGTCATGGCAGTCAGGTAACGAGCGACACGCTCTGCACCTGCATGCGGGTTCATGCGCGCTTCGAGGTCAGGGTCCTGCGTTGCAATACCGACCGGGCAGCGACCCGTATGACAGTGATGGCAAGCCCCCGGCGATGTGCCCAATGCCTGATAATCGTCCAGATATCTCGGAGTGTTACACCCCAGCGCGACCATCGCCGCGTTCCCGATCATGACTGCATCTGCCCCAAGCGCCAGACACTTGGCCGCATCCACACCGGAACGAATACCACCAGCAGCGACGAGCGAGACCTTGCCGCTCATTCCGCACTCATCCAACGCTTCACGCGCGGCGCGGATGGCGCTCATGGTCGGAATGCCAGTGTGGTTAAGCAGTAACTCAGGCGAGGCTCCGGTGCCGCCTTCGGCCCCGTCAACCACAACAACATCGGCACCGGCTTTTGCGGCCACGGCCACGTCGAACCGGGGCCGCGTGGCGCCCATCTTGATGAAGATCGGCACCTGATAGTTCGTGGCGATCCGCAATTCCTCAATCTTGACTGACAGATCGTCGGCCCCGAGAAAATCCGGATGCCGGATAGTGGATCGCTGATCAACTCCTTCGGGCAAAGTGCGCATTTCGCTGACCCGCGGGCTGACCTTCATACCAAGCAGCAAACCGCCGGTGCCCGGTTTGGCCCCCTGCCCTACAACAATCTCCAAGGCATCGGCGCGGCGCAGGTGATCCAGATCCACCCCATAGCGGGCGGGCGACATCTGGTAGAGCAAGCGTTGGGAGGCTTCGCGCTCTTCTTCCAGCATGCCGCCTTCGCCCGTGCAGGTCATGGTGCCCACCTTCGAGGCACCGTAACCCAGCGATGCCTTGGCCGAAGCCGACAGCGCGCCGAAAGACATGGATGCGATATAGATCGGGATTTTCAATTCCAGCGGACGTTCCACCAATCCGCGCCCGCCGCCCAGAACGGTCGTGGTATCGCAGCTTTCGCGGTACCCTTCCAATGGCAGGCGGGTCATTGTCGCCGGGACGAATGTCAAATCGTCAAAGGTTGGCATTTGCTTGTTGAACGTGTTGTAGCCGCGCACCTGATAGCGCCCAAGCTGCGCCAACGCATGCACTTCCGAGATCGCCTCGGGCGTCCAGCGGGTAGACCCACCCTCATCATAAGACGAAGGCACACCGGCCGGCCGGCCTTCGACCGCACCCGCGTCGCGGAACCGAATTTCTTCCTCTGACGCGACTTCAAACGGGTAATCATAGGGTTTACTCAGATCATGAGCCATGCGCTTGCATCCCTGCTTTCAAAATACCAAAGGCGCTGGCCAGACACCATTTTGCGCCAGTTGCGAGAGCTGTCGACCAGCCCCAGAGGATCAAGGATCGCGTCGACCTCGGCCACTTCTTCAGCGGTGGGTTCGATCACGTTGACGTCCACCCCAATACTGTCGATTTCGCCCGCGACCCAGACTTCGCCTTGCCACAGCGCGTCGGCACAAGATTCACCGGCCCCTCCCAACGCAATGATCCGCCCCGCGTGCGCCATGAAACCGGATTGATAGCCGATCTTACCTTCGACCACGATATTGCCGCCCTTCATGGCGACGCCGACGCGCGGCCCCGCATCACCTTTGACATGGATCGTGCCGCCGATCATTGCTGCCCCGCAGGACATACCTGCGTAACCGCCGACGGTGATGTGGCCCTTGGCCATCCCCTCGCCCACGGCCCAGCCGCAGTTGCGTTCGATGGTGATGTTGGCGCCGGTGTTGAGCCCACCGCAATAATAACCAACCGAGCCCTCGAAAGTGATGTCCACATTATCCGGCAGGCCCACGCCTAGATTGTGCCGTGACAACGTATCAACAACCCGGATCGGCTGTCCCGAGGCACACGCGGCCATGATGTCCCGGTTCACCTCACGAATGTGCCGCTTGCCAACTTCGATGACGATTTCATCCATTTTTCTTGCCGCTTCATTCATGCCGCCATGCTCCGGTTGCCGACGCCCCAGATGCCGGTCAGCGACGGGCCGTCATAGTTGATCACATCGCATTCCTCGGTCATCACACGACGCACCGCCTGTTCCTCGGTCGCGGCGGCCAGATCACCATTGCGATTGACCACCACAAGCGGCTTCATCGCGAACCTGTCCTTGGCAAAGCCAATCCCATCCGGTGTCGCGATCATGTAGGTAAAAACACCATCAATAGAGGTGATCGATTTCTTCAGCGCCTGCTCCATCGTCAGGCCCGCCTTCATCTGGTCGCTCACCCAGACCGCAATCAGCTCGCTGTCATTCTCGGTCAGAAAGCGATAGCCCATCCGGCTCAGCCTATCGCGCCATGTGAAATAGTCGGTAATCTGGCCGTTATGCACGATCGCCACATCCGAAAAGGGCCGCGCCCAGAACGGGTGCGAGGCGTTGGGCAAAACCGAGCTTTCCGTCGCCAGCCGCGCATGGCCCAGACCATGGGTGCCGATCATGTCGCGTACGCCATGTTTTTCCGCCACGGCCTCTGCTCCGCCGATATCCTTTATGATCTCAAGGCTACGGCCACAGGATTGCACCTCGAACCGATCCGTCAGTTCATCTGCGTCCCGCACCCAGGCCAGCAAATCAGCCGGGTCCGAGATTTCCGCCCGGAAGCAATAATGCCGGTTCTCATCGGTTACGATCTTCGGGTCGGACAGAAAGCCAGAGCCATGATCTTTCAATACCACCTCAAATGCATCCAGATCGGCGTCCTGCCGAGATTTGTCGAAACCCATTCCCCGCAAAACATATCCGGTTTCCCGTGGCGGCCCATAAACTGCAAACCCGGTGCTATCTGCGCCACGGTGTTCCTGAGCATCCATGAGGTTTACCAGGTCCGCCCCGACCTGTCCGGGTGCGGTTAGAATCCTTCCAGCGATTCCACACATGAAGAGCTCCCTGTTCATTCGTGTCTGTATACTGTATACAGTACACGAACAATAGCAAGCCCAATCGCCTTGGCACCAGTTGCTTTTTTGAATACAGAATTCACGGAACACGGAAAGAGAGGCTCCGAGTGGCTCTGAAACAGATAAAAACTCAGCGCAGACGGCTGGCTGACGAGGTTTACGATCAACTGGTCGAAGCCATCATGAGTCGCGAAATTTCAGCCGAAGATCGATTGGTCCAAGAGAAGCTGGCAGCCGAGTTGAATATCAGCCGAACCCCGGTACGCGAGGCCCTGATGCGGCTGGAAACCGAAGGTGTTCTGGAAGTTGCTGCCAGTGGCGGATTCCGACTGGCGCGCATGGATCAAACCGAAGTCCGGCAACTGTATCAGGCCCGCGCCGCCATCGAAGGTCAAGCCGCCCGGATTCTCGCGGCCCACGCTGACCCCGCAGTTCTGGACAGTCTACGCGAATTGATTCGCCGCGAAGAAAACCTGAGTAATCCTTCGACCCGCGACTACTTCATTGCCAACCGCCGCATTCACCGCGCCTTTATGGTCGAAGCCGGCAACAAGTTCCTGCTGGACATGTTCGACATGATCTGGGGCAAAGCCATGGCCTTCCACTTGTTTTCCGCCATCGAAAATGTCGATATCTCAAAGTCCCTGGGCGACCATCTGACACTTGTCGACGCAATTGCAACCGGCGATGTAACAGAAGCGCTTGAAACCTTTACCGCCCATATCCAAGCCGGGTTTGATTTGCAGATCGAAGGACTGAAGGAAGTGGACAACGGATGAAAGCTGTTTTGCTTAGGCAAAAAGCTATACTTATCCAATTATGCGAAAGTTTCTGATAGCCATAGCAAGCCTCATCGGGCTCGTGGTGCCCCGCGAACTGTACGCCTGCCCGGTTTGTACCGAGCTTCCCGACGCGTCCCTTGCTGATCACATCTTAGCCGCGGAAATAGTCGTATTGGCTGGCCCGGCGTTGGAAAATCCATTCAGATTTGCAGCGCGAAGAGTCTTGTCGGGCAATATTGAAAAGCTCGAAACCATACCGGACATTCCGTTTCTGATTGATAGCGTTACACGGCGTGCTTTTCGCTCTGATCCGACGAACACCGTCCTACTGACCTATGGACCAACCTACAGAGATGGCGCCGGGCGTGGTTTTTCGAGCGGCTGGAGGCGTATCTTCACGATGACCCCGGATCGAAGCGAATTTCTTGAGGAACTGCAATCCTCCGGGCAGATTTGGGCTTATGGAGAAACAAGTACCCCGGACCGGGTGTCCTTCTTCGCTGAGTATTTGTGGCACCCCGATCATGTGCTGCATAATGTGGCCTTGCTTGAAATCGCCCGGGCACCTTACGAACTTGTGCGTCCGATAGGCGGCAGGTTTTCCACCAGCGAAATCATGCGGGAATTGCATGACTTGAACCGCTTCGCATATAGACCCGCCACAATTCGTATGCTCGGATTGCAAACTGATCCACAAGCGCTTTCGATCGTGCGCTCACGCTATGCTAAATCCCTGAAGTCCGGGGGCCTCAATTCTTTTGAGTGGGCACTTGCTGGCATAGAAGCGGATAAAACGTCGGCGATCAGAGCGATTGGTCTCGCCCTACAAGATCCGCTGAAGACCGAAGAAGACAGGAAATCACTGATCCGAGCTTTGGGCGTGGCTGGGTCGTCGCATACAGAGTTTAGACCTGAGATCGCCCAGATTTACTCTGAAGTATTAGAGAAGGACCATGGGCTGGCCCTTCAGATTGCCATCTCAACGCGAAACTGGGGTGAACCGGTTTTGCGCCAACAGTTTGAGGCTCTGGTCGCTCTCGAAGAAACGGACTTGGCAACTCGGTTTATCCTCGAAATGGCGCTGGCTGGCGATATCGCGCCAGACTGAATTGATGGTGGTTATGCTTCGTAGGCTTCGCGTATATCACAGGTCGGGCCTTGCAACTCCAAACATGCCCAAACTTGCTGCTAGTCGCGAACTCTGACATCGCCGCGTTGCGATTGCGGATGAAATGCTTGGATCGAAACCACACTGCCTCATTCACCAGCACCAAAACGGCCTGTCAAAAAACTTCTCAAGGAAATCGACGCAGTATGATATAAACAAAATCGAATATTTAAGGGCCGAGAAGAGCCCTTCGATTTTGCGGTGTATTGTTGGTTTGGGAGGTCAATATGCTTCGGTTTTCTGCCTGTTTTTTTTCACTGGTGGTCGCACCAACAGTTGTACTGTCTGACGCTGTGCCAAGCGAACAGGCGGCGGAAGGCCTGTTTTCGGATCAACCGTATTCCCCGTATGCCCAGCGCACCTTCCCCGAACGCCCGCTATGGGGGGACACACACCTGCACACTGGACTTTCGCTGGATGCGGGTGCTTTTGGGAACACTCTGCTGCCTGATGAAGCGTGGCGTTTTGCAAAAGGTGAGCAGGTCATTTCTTCCACGGGTCAACCTGTAAGGCTGGCACGGCCGCTGGATTGGATGGTTCTTACGGATCATACTGACCTGATGGGGTTTGCCCCGGACCTTCAGGCTGGCAAGCCTGGCGTTCTTGCTGATCCAAAAGGGTTGGAATGGTACGAAGGGTATAAGGCAGGCGGTGAAGAGGCCGGGAAAACGGCTTTCGACATCATTACCAACTTCTCGCAAATGACACTGCCCGAAGTTCTTTTGGAGTCATACAGCCCAGGTGCAGACGCCTTTGCCTTTACCTGGGAACACATTGTTTCAGCCGCAGAGCGGCACAATGACCCTGGCAACTTTACCGCGTTCATCGGTTTCGAGTGGACTTCGGTACCGAAGGGTTTCAACTTGCACCGGAACGTCATGCTACGCGATGGGCCAATCAGGGCGCTTCAAATGGTGCCTCCGGTCACGCAACCTCCTTATGGCGATACCGACCCAAAGTCGCTTTATGCCTGGCTTGAAAAGTATCAGGAGAAAACTGGCGGACGCGCTGTTGCATTTGCTCATAACGGTAACCTGTCGAACGGATGGATGTTCCCAACCGAAGACACGTATCACGGCGGCAAGGTTGACGAAGAATACGTGGCGGCTCGCGCTAAGTGGGAACCCCACTATGAGGTCACTCAGATCAAGGGCGACGGCGAAGCGCACCCGTTCCTGAGCCCGGATGACGAATTTGCGGACTATGAAAACTGGGATGTGGGCAACCTCGACATAACCGAACTGAAAACAGATGAAATGCTGGCTGGCGAATACGCTCGCGAGGCGCTGAAACGCGGTTTGATGCTGGAGGAAAAATTCGGCGTGAACCCCTACAAGTTTGGCATGGGCGGCGCGACGGACAGCCATACGTCCTTGGCCACGGCAGAGGAAGACAATTTCTTTGGAAAATCCGTCAGTGTTGAGCCCTCTGCCTCGCGGATCAAGCATCCGTTCATCGCCAATGATCTTGGCGAAATACCCGGCGACCTCCTTGTCGCGTCCGGATACACGGCTGTCTGGGCCACCGAGAATACGCGCGCCGCGATCTTTGATGCGTTCAAGCGCCGAGAAACCTACGCGACCACCGGACCACGGATCGGCCTGCGGTTCTTTGGCGGGTGGGATTTCAGTGACTCGGACGTAGAAACCCGCTTCCTTGCTAATGTGGGCTATACCAAAGGTGTTCCAATGGGCTCGGACCTGCGCCCACGCGAAGGTGACGGCGCCCCCAGCTTCCTGATCGCGGCTTTGCGCGACCCGGTAGGTGCCAACCTGGATCGTGTTCAAGTGATCAAGGGTTGGCTCGATTCCGAAGGCACCTTGCAGGAGAAGGTTTACGACGTCGCGTGGTCAGATAACCGTGAGCCCGATCAAAACGGCAAGGTCCCTGCGGTTGGAAACACCGTAGACGTTGACACGGCCAGCTGGACCAACACAATCGGAACCGCCGAACTGGTCTCCGTGTGGTCAGATCCGGATTTCGATCCGAATGCGCGCGCATTTTATTACGTCCGCGCCATCGAAATCCCAACCCCGCGCTGGATCCTGTACGACAAGGTGAGATATGGCATCGAATTGCCCGAGAAATCTGTGCTTACGCATCAGGAACGCGCGTATTCGTCACCGATATGGTACACACCGGCAGAGTGATCTGCCCTGGGAACGGAACTGAAAACCGGGGTAGTGACCGCTACCTCGGTGGTTACACAGAGCTTCTGCAACGCGCATTGCGTCCATATTCTTGCCAATTCCGGCCCGATGACGCCAGCAGATGTACGTAGAACCTGAACACGTTTTACGCAGGAGACATCATACGAATACAGAAAGAATCTCTGCTCCACTTTTTTGATTGGAGCAGTTATTTTTATTTGAAATGAAGTTCCGAATACTTGGGTCAAAGTTTCTTTTTTACTCGGGCAGCCAATCTCCAATGACCACCGCAAAGTCGTGACTTTGATGCCTGCGCCAGCGAAACCTCATGATCCCCAAATCTCACGCCGGTCGGAAGAAACAAAAAATACAACCATCAAACATTTTAATGTGATAATTTGACGAAAGCGAAGTTTCCAAGACTTATCAATCATCTCATAATTGGGGGGATTTTATGAGAAATGTACTGCTTCTGAAAATACTTGCCGGTGTCGTCGCCTCACCCGTTCTTGCACAAGATGCACCCATTCAACATGATGCGGAGTATTACATCCTAGAGGCACAACATGGTGAACAATGGGCGCAAGATGACGCGGCCGTTGACGACGCGCTTGTGGCCTTTCGAAACGGAAACGGAGGGAAACCGCCGAATATCGTCAGCGTTCTGATCGATGATATGGGCTTTGGCGACATGGGCATCCCTGAACTGAACGCCGTGCGCGGGTATGAGACGCCCAACATCAATGACTTTTCTGATCAGGCCATGCGTATGGTGCGGATGTATACAGAACCGTCGTGCACCCCTACCCGCGTGGCGCAGATGACCGGACGGTTGCCTGTGCGCATGGGTATGGGCGACACGACAGTGGACATCGCAGGGTTCGGTCTGCCGGATGAAGAGGTGACACTTGCAGAGGTTTTGAAGCAGGCCGGTTACGCGACAAGCCATGTTGGAAAGTGGCACATGGGGGATATCGCTGAAAGCTGGGCGATGAACCAAGGCTTCGACTACGCCCAGCACGCCATCCACCAGCAGGGCCAGCTGACCATCTTCAATGACGATGCGATCAAGGAACAGGTTTCGGTCGCGATCAAAGATTATGATGACAAGTACACTCTGGATAGCTGGTTCCGCCCCGATTCTGCCGCGATGATGACGGTGATCGAAGGTGAAACTGGCGGACCTATTCGTGAAATCCGAATGGAGTCAGGTGAGCGATGGAACGCTGCGAAATATGATGAAATGAACCAGGCCTTTCAGGACAAGACGCTTGAAGAACTGGAACGGTTGAGCGGCGGCGACGAACCGTTCTTTCTTCAGTATTGGCCGATGATCCCGCTGGACAATACGCGCGCCGGTCGGTCTGGGCCGGAAAGCGTGAATGGTGGTCTTTACGTGGACAAGATGCAGCTGTTGGATGAATGGCTCGGCGATTTGTTTGCGCGGCTGGACAGGCTTGGGCTAACCGAGAACACCGTTGTGGTCGTCATGGGCGATAATGGCCATTTCACCAAATACGCGCCGCAGTCAGGTTTTACACCGCTGATCTACGCGGGTGGCAAAGGCGACACCACCGAAGGTGGCGTCCGCGTGGATGCCTTCATCCGCTGGCCCGGCATGATCGAGGCCGACGGGCTGCTTAACAGCATCATCCATGTCTCGGACCTTTATACGACACTTTCTCGTTTTGCCGGGGCGGAGTCATTTATACCTCGGGATCGGTTGGTGGACGGTGTGGACCAATCCGCGGCGCTGCTGTTTGCCGATGAGACCAAAGCGCGCCGCGACCACGTCATCATCTATTCGGTAAACAAGCCTGAGGCGATCGTGAAGGATCAGCTTAAATTGAAACTGCCGGGACCAGGCGAAAGCGCAATTCTGGCGAAGTTCTTCGATCTCTATCGGGACACGCGCGAAGAATATTCAGTTTCGACCGAAGTTGGTGCATGGGGCGGACAGGAATTTGCGAGAATTCTGGGACGTCACATGGCCCGAAAAGAGAAGTTCCCGGACACGCCCCCGGCATTCGGCGTACCATATGAGGGGATCGAGAACATCCGTCCGGAAACCCAACAAGCCGTTGAGGCGTTTCTGGTCAAAAGCCAATCGCCGAAGCAATAAAACTTAACCCTGCGCGGTGAAGCTGCGCATCGTTGGATGCCTTGAAGTTGAGGATTGTGCCATGCTTGGAACGATAATCTATATTCTGGGATTGATCGGATCCCTTGGTATCGGGTTTGTCTATTTCCGCGACCTTGGTGACATCTCTCAGATGCTGCTCAAGGTAAAACGCGAAAACATGGTGCGATTTATCCGTAACGAATACCGGTTGATTGCCATCGGATTGGGCGCGTTTGCCGTGGCGACCCTTGCGCATTTCGCTTTGGGTGCCGGGCCTTTCTGGCTTTGGCTTGTCAGTGCTTTGCTGGTTCTTTTTCTATACGGTTTTCCATACGTATGGGTACATCTTGGCCTCAGAAATCAGCTCAACACCGCGCAGTACTTCCCGATTGATGTCGCAAGCGACTACGTGGGGCCGACGGCACCCGTCATCGTCATCGAAAACGAAGGTCACGCCCGCGCCCATCCGGACGCCCAGATCATGCGCCCGCATCTGGCAGGAGACAAAAAGGGGCTTGGTGGCCAAGACGTCGTCATGACCTACTGCGCGATGGCCAATCTTGGTCAGGGCTATTCCCCCAGCATCGACGGTAAGCGTCTGAACCTTGAGGTTTTGGCGCAGCACGGCAACAACCTGATCCTACGCGACAACGACACAGGCGAGCCGATCCAGCATATCTATGGCTTTCGCGAAGCCGACCGCGATCCCGGCCCAGAAGGCCCGGCGTGCCCCATGCGCCCCGAGGCGCAGATGAAACCCTGGCCCACATACCGGATGACCTTCCGAGGGTTCCGAAAAGCGTTTCCCGATGGAGAGGTCTTTTTGAATAAACCTTCCTCGAACCCACTTCTGCGACTGCTGGATATGGTGACGGAAATCACTTTTGGATGGGGGATCAGCCGCCAGCATCAGGAAGATGCCCCGGTGATGGATAATATGGATCGCTCAGACGACCGGTTGCCCAATAAAACCTATGTGTGGGGCATCACCGTGGGGCAGGACGCCGCTTGCTGGACGGACGACTTCGTTGTTGAAAACGACTGGATTGTGAACGCCAAAGTCGGAGGCCGGGATATCGTGGTCAACCTTGACCCCAGATATGAGAGCCTTGGCGTTTGGTACAATGACAGCGGCAATCCCGTGACCCGCTGTGACTTTTGGGGCGTTTCGGATCAGGGACAGCTGAAACGGGTCGAAACCCTTCGGGCTGGTGTGTTCTGGCACGTCTGGTCCGAGTTCTTTCCAAACACAGACATAAACCGCGTTGGCACGCCAACTGTGCAAGTGGAAGAAACGGCGGCCTGAACACGGCATTATACACGCAAGAAACATCAGGTTTTAGGGAGTTGAGAAATGGCAGAAAGAGCAGGAATTCGAGCGGCCCTCTTTGGGGTTGCGTTGGTGGGATCGGCTGCAACGAACGCCTCGGCACAGCAGTCGGATTGGTCGTACCAAGCGACAATTTATCTGTTCATGCCTGAAACGGAACTGTCCCTGGCCACCCCGAGCGGGACCCTGGACGGGACTTTGAGTTTCTCGGACGCGCTTGAAAACCTTGATTTCGCATTCATGGGGGCGTTTGCTGCGTCCAATGGGCGCTGGTCGTTGCTGGCAGACTACAATTACACTGACTTATCGTTCAGCGATGCCACATCCGGCCCGGCGTTTTCGAGATTGGATATATCGACGACAATCAAGTATTTCAGCGGTTATGTCGGCTATCGGGTCTACGAAGCACCAACCATCAGTGTGGACGTTACCGGCGGGTTCCGCTGGTTCAGCACGGACACCACGATCACGCTGCAGCCGGGGGTCGCTCCGGGGCAGAGTGTGGCGGCTAACGACAATTGGACCGATCCGATCGTCGGAGCCCGCGCCAGAGTGCAGTTTTCAGACAGATGGACCGGGACCGGGTTTGTCGACTATGGAGGTTTCAGAAGTGGCAGCGAGACCTGGCAGGTTTTGTTGACGGCTGACTATGCAATCAATGACCGATGGCAAATACGTGGCGGTTACCGCTACATTTCATTTAGTCACGACCTCAACGGCAATGACTTCGATTTCGATCAATCCGGCCCGCTATTGGGTGCGACCTACAGGTTCTGACCCGATATATCCGGCGCGTTTTCTAACCAGTTCCAAATATTGGCCTCGCTCGGTTTGCCAGACCGAATTGACCTGTCGGGTCTGATGAATAGATATCCCTGGGCAGGTGCGGTCAAAAAAATCGAACCTGTCTAAACATGACCACCAGAGCCGATTTTTTTGTCGCGTAAAGGTCACGCAATCCGAGGACTTTAACCTCAGTGACGCGAGAAGCAGGTTGAGTAAACTGGTAGGGGAAGCGAAATAAACCCGGATCGGTGCGACCTGAGAAGGTCGTGGCACATCCAAGCCCTTATGACCCGACAATTTAGAAAGTCTGAAAACGCGATCGGTGAACGCAGTAAGCGGTGATCTCAAGTATCGCCAGTCATCTGCCTTTTGGCGACCTGAAAGAACTCGGTTAGACACCCTCCATTTCCATAGTGCGGAACTCATCTTTCAACCAAGTGTGCCGGGCGCACATTGGCCTTGTGAAATGCTGCCGTATCAGTTTTCCCATGGCTTTCTGGATCAACACCGACGTCGTCGTCGGGTACACTTCAGTCGTAAACAGCGACACCGTCCGAACGAAGTTCCTGCCAGGAAATGGCATAGCTTTTACGCTGTTGTGAAACCTCTGCGTTCGGTGGAAACACGCTGCCGTCGTTATCGCCCACCCGCTGCCTTGCGCGACCAGACCGATGATGGATTGGTTGCACTCAAGTTCAAACCGGTTGGGCAGGCTGAACTTACTTCGGGCCAATTGAGTTTCGATCTGTTTGCCGATCACATAGTCACGCGAATACCTCAATAATGGCAAGTCGGCATCTGGGTTAAACAGCTCTTCGGGCGAACCTTCAAATTTGTTAGGAACCACGACGAGGAAGGGGTCGCGCATCAAAGGGTATTCGATCAGCCCCTCTGTACGACCCAGCGGTCTTGTGGCAACGCCTACGTCAAGTTTGTGCTCCTGAAGTTTGGCAAGAATTTCGTGACTCGGGCGCGTGAAATGGCGGAAATTGCAGCGCGGCAATGCCTGCGCCAGAAATCGAACAAGATCGGGCGCGATCTGATTGTCGAAATCATCGATCAAAGCCAGTCGCAGGTCCGTCGCATGTTGCCAGTTGCCCGTTCGGATTTCGGCTTCACCGCGTTTCAGTACAGTCAAACCCTCACGAACATAACGAGCAAAAACTTCGCCTGCCGGTGTCAGCCCCATTGGGCGGCGTCCATGGTCGACCAACTCGATACCCAACGCGTTTTCAAGGCTGCGCAGATGGTTCGAAACTGTACTGATCGACAAATCTGTTTCCGATGCGACTTGCTGAATCGATCCGGATTTGGCGATCAACTGGAAGACTTCCAGCCATCTGAGGCTCAGAGATTTGGACACGGCAACGGACCATTGTTTCGATTTGTTCGAAACTAGCGAAGCAAAGTTTTGCCCTTGCGGCAATGAGAAGTTGGTCAAAACGGTCGAATCTAAGACTTCATACGTGCGAATTCCGGATCATATGGACTTGGGTTGATAACCGTCGCGCCAATACGTCGCCCACAACTATCCAGGTCCATTTCGATACCAACCTCCGCCAGCGCCGGATCAACAAAAGCGTGCGCCAGATTCAGTCCTGTGCGATGCCCCCATTCGCCCGAGGTGACGGTACCTACAACATTATCGCCCTGCATAAGAGATGCGCCGGGATGTGCGGGGCCACGATTTGTATCAAAGCGTAAAGGGATCAGCTTGCGACGCAGCCCTTCTGACTGTCGTTTCAGCAAGGCATCGCGCCCGACGAATTCACCCTTGTCCAGACGGACGAACCTATCCAGCCCGGTTTCGAAAGGATCAAATTCGGTGATCAGATCGGCTTTCCAGTGCAAAAAGCTCTTCTCCAGGCGCATGGACTCAACTGCTCTGGCGCCAAACAATTTCAGCCCGTGCGCCTCGCCGGCCTTCCGAAGCGCCAGATAAGCTGCGTACAGCGAAGCGTTTGGAACGTGGATTTCATAGGCCAACTCCCCCGAGAAACTAAGATTCATGACCGTGGCAGGAGCGATGCCAACAAAGCACTCCCGCAAACTGAGCCAGGGAAATGCATATGCGGACCAATCTCCTCTTGAACATGTTGACAGAACAGTGCGCGACTTAGGGCCAGCCAAAACCAGAATGGTTTGATCATTCGTCAGGCTTTGCAGATGAACGTCTTCGTCGCTGCGCAGATGCTGCTGCAACCAATCCATGTCGTGAAACTCGCTTGCTGCGGCAGATCCATACCAGATGCGTGCCGGTCCCCGGTCGCTGGCAGGCAGGTTGGCAACCGTCGCTTCCGCTTTGATCATACCGTGTTGGTTCAACAAATATCCTAACCCGACGCGCCCATCGCGCCGTACGACAGTTCCGCAAAACATCCGATCCAAAAATGTGTGCCTGTCCGCTCCGGTGATCTCGATGCGGTTGAACCCGTTTACCTCCGCAAGCCCGACACCGGTTCGAACATTTTCGACCTCGGCAGCCACCAGATCGAAGGTTTCGTCAAAATCAAAACTGAGCGTTGGCGATAAATCGGGAGCTGGCTTGATGTAGTCCACCCTCTCCCACCCATTAACTACCGTAAACTCCGCCCCTTCGGATGCCAGAACGGGAGTCAATGGTGTCGTCTTGGCGGGTCGGCCAGCCGGGCGATGCTCATGCGGAAAGTGGAACCTGAATTCGTTCTGATAATCCTCAATCGCCTTAAGTGCCGTGAGTTCCACATTTGCATGTCCGGTGAACCTTCGGGGATCGAGGCACCACGTGTCATAACATGCCTCACCATGCACGATCTGCTGCGCCAGCAACCACCCGTGCCCGCCACCTTCACCCAACCCGGCCCGCAGGCCGATAATACAAAACGCATTGCGCTTGCCCGGGATCGGACCAACTAACGGCGCCCCATCAATTGTGTAGGTGATGGGTCCGTTGACCACGGTGTGAATGCCGACCTCCATCAAGGTAGGCATTCGTGCAAACGCCCCCTCGAGCACATCGGTCACACGGTCCAGATCATCCGGGCACAGTGCGTTCACGAAGTTTGGATCAATCCCATCCAATCCCCAAGTCTTGCATCCCTGCTCATAGAACCCGAGCAGCAGACCGTTCTTTTCCTGTCTGCAATAATAGTCGCTGATTGGGCAGCGAAGCAGCGGCATCCGGTGCTCCGCGTCCCGAATGGCTTCGATCTCTTCGGTCAGAAAATACTGATGCTCCATGGACGACACAGGGTGGTGAACACCCATCATTGCGCCGACTTCGTTGACCCGGTAACCACATGCGTTAACGACAATATCGCAGTCGATATCCCCATGCTCGGTATGCACGGTCCAGGTGTCATCGCTGTGCTGCGTCAACGCGGTCACGGGCGTATTTCGGTACACTTCGGCACCGGCTTGGCGCGCCCGTCGCGCCAGGGCCTGGCATAACTGGGCTGGATCGATGTCGCCGTCCAGCGGGTCCCAAAGCCCACCGATGAGATTTTCGGTCGAAATCAACGGGTGTCGGCGGGCGCATTCATCAGCGTCAATCACCTCGAAATGCACGTCCATGCCCCGCGCCATGGACGCGAAATGACGATAACCCTGCATCTGTCCTTCCGTGTTCGCCAGACGTATCCCGCCGTCTCCGTGATGATAATTGATTGGGTAATCCGGATCGTCGGCCAGTTCTTTATACAGCCGGATCGAATGAGTTTTCAGACCGACCATTGTCTGGTTCATTCCGAAATTGGTGACCTGCGCGGCCGAATGCCATGTCGTGCCCGAAGTCAGTTCGTTCCGTTCGACCAAAACCACATCTGTCCAACCCTCTTGGGTCAGGTGGTACAGTGTCGAACATCCGGCGATTCCACCTCCGATCACAACGACTCTGGTACGCGATTTCATTGGCTTTGCTCCCTCGGTTTCCGCACAAGTCTTGCTGAATAACGGGTTGGGCAGACAACCAGGCAAACGTTGGTGCTGGAAAATCGAAACAGGAATTTCGGATTCTGAAAACGGCAATTCTCCTTTGATGCCGGTGTGTTTTGCACCTTACGGTGCAACGACGAAGCAAAGGGATTGGGATACATGCCATCGGGGGACTCGAGACGAAGTGGTCGCAAGGCACGGCATGCTCAGCGTGCAGCCAAGCCCGTGTTCGATCCTTGCCCACCGGGTCAAACAGGCGGCGCGTACAAGCCATTGACCCTTTCGGAAATAGAACAGATATTCGACACCGCCCTGCGATTGCTGGAACAGCTGGGCATGGGAGATGTGCCGGATAGGCTCGCCGCTGACCTCAGGGCCGCAGGAGCACAGGACCGGGAACAGGACAGGCTGGTTTTTCCTCGTTCAATGGTACAACAGGCCATCAAGTCGGCTGCAAAGAGCTTTGTATTCCACGGCCGGGATGAAAACCGTTCCATCGAGGTGGGTGGCGACCGTGTATACTTTGGCACCGGCGGGGCTGCCGTGCAGACGCTTGATATGGACAGTGGGCTTTATCGTCCGTCCACACTGGTTGATCTGCATGACTTCACCCGGTTACAGGACACATTGGCCAATGTCAGTTGGTTCACACGGTGTTGCGTGGCAACAGACGTCCCCGAGGTATTCGATCTGGACGTCAACACGGTTTACGCCCTGGTGCGGAATACAACCAAGCCAATAGCGACGTCTTTCACCTTGGCCGAACATGTCGGCCCCATTGTCGAGATGCTGGACATTGCCGCCGGAGGGGCCGGTGAATTCGCCAGACGCCCTTTCCTGAAAGCGCACATAAGCCCGGTCATTTCGCCCATGCGATATGGCGAAGACGCCGTGGACGTCGTTTATGAATGCATCGCCCATAACATACCGATGTCCTGCATCACGGCCGCACAAGCGGGTGCAACCGCCCCGGCAACTCTGGCCGGATTTCTGGCGCAATCTCTGGCTGAGACGCTCGCCAGTCTCGTGATGGTCAACACGATCAAACCCGGATTTCCAATGGTGTTTTCCAACTGGCCATTCATCGTGGATCTTAGGACCGGCTCATTTGCAGGAGGCAGCGGCGAGACCGCAATTCTGAACGCTGCGTCGGCGCAAATCACAAACTGGCTGGGGTTGCCTTCAGGCGTCGCTGCGTCGATGGCAGATGCCAAGGCCATTGATGCCCAATACGGGGCAGAAAAAGGCATCACGTCGCTTGCAACCGCCTTGGCGGGCGGCAACCTGATTTATGAAAGCTCGGGGATGACTGCGTCCTTGTTGGGCGCAAGTTTCGAAGCCTTTGTTCTGGACAACGAAATGCACTCGCACACCTATCGGGTCTTGCGCGGGATCGAGGTTACCGAATCAAACCTCGGTTTCGACGCCATTTGCAAATCGGTTTTAGGCGACGGGCATTTTCTGGGCAGCGCACACACATATGAAGCAATGGAGCGAGATTACTTCTACCCACAACTCGCCGACCGTCAGGAGCCACGCACTTGGCAAACCGAAGGCGCGATGGATGCATGGTCATCCGCCCGGCAGGTCGCTCAGGACGTTTTGCGCACGCACAACCCTGAGTATCTCACCCCTGAGCAAGACGCCGAAATTCGCAGCCGTTTTCGCATACTGACCTGACCACGGACAAGCATTACAAGTGGGCTGATGAACGGCTAGGGTCACTGACGAAACTTGCAGAGGATGGATAACCATGACCGATTCATTTTTTCAGCCGGTATCAGCCATGGAGCTCGCCCGGTTTGCAGGTATTCCCTCATTCATGCGCCTGCCTATTCTGGATCTGGATCACGAACGCATCTCGGATGTCGAGCTGGGTCTTGTTGGCATTCCCTGGGACGGCGGAACCACCAATCGCCCGGGCGCGCGGCATGGCCCGCGGCAACTGCGGGACTATTCCACGATGATCCGGGCAATGAATCCGGTTACTGGCGTCGCACCTTTCTCGCTGGTGAATTGTGCGGATCTCGGAGATGTCGCTCCCAACCCGGTCGACATAGAAGACACGCTGAATCGGGTCACGAATTTCTACGCGGACCTGAAGGCTCGCAATATCGCGCCCTTGACGGCCGGAGGGGATCACTTGACCACCCTGCCCGTCCTGCGTGCCCTGGCCGCCTCTGGCCCGGTTGGCCTGATCCAGTTCGACAGTCACACGGATCTGTTCGACACCTATTTCGGCGGCCACAAATTCACGCACGGCACCCCGTTCCGTCGCGCAGTTGAGGAAGGGTTGGTGGACCCCAAACGCTTTGTTCAGGTCGGAATCCGGGGCACAGCCTACAATACCGAAGACATCGAATGGGGTGAGGCACAGGGCATCCGCATCATCCGCATAGAAGAGCTGTTCGACCGGGGTATAGACGATGTGATGGATGAAGTGCGCGGTATCGTCGGCACGAAACCGACCTACTGCACCTATGACATCGATTTTGTTGATCCAACTTATGCCCCAGGAACTGGCACACCCGAAATCGGCGGACCCAACAGTTTTCAGGCCCAGCAGGTCATTCGCAAGATGTCGGGCCTGAACCTGGTTGGCGCCGACCTTGTCGAGGTCTCGCCGCCCTTCGACCCCGAGGGCGGGACGGCTTGGCTTGGTATCTCATTGATGTTCGAACTGCTTTGTGTTCTGGCACAAGCCGTTGATGTGCGCCGCGGTTAATCCGCGGCAACGTTCTCGGCAATCATTGAAATCATCTCGAACATCACTGCTGCTGCAGTCAGGGCGGTGATGTTGTTGGGGCTGTCTTTTGTGGGCATCATGCAAACAACGTCTCCGCCCACGATGTTCAACCCACGCGCCGCCCGCAGGATTCCAACCGCTTCATCGATATCGAATCCCTTTTCACCCGGCTCCAAATTAGAAACGGCGGGCGCAACAGTCGGGTCGAGGCAATCCAGATCGAACGTGATGTAGACAGGCCGGTCGCCCAAAACCTCTTTGGTCTGGGCCACGACATCCTCTAACCCGCGCTGACGGAATTCGCGCATTGTGACAATGTTGTACCCATAATCGTACGACGGCTGCAGCCAGTCCAGGCTGCGTGGGTGTCCTCGTAGCCCAATCTGCATCGAACGGGTTGGGTCCACCTGTCCCTGATCGGCCAGATATGCTCCCCAATGTGCCGCTGATTTCTTGGCGCCCAGGAAGTGATCGACCTTGGTAAAAACATCCGTATGTGCGTCCAGGTGCAAGAAGCTGACCGGTTCTCCGCCGGCCAATTTTCCACGTCCCAGAGCCTGCACTATGCCTCCGGTAATGGAGTGATCTCCGCCAATGGAAACCGGCCGTGCGCCGGCCACGTCGATGTCCTTGTAGAATTCGGTAATCCGTTCGATGCAGTCTTCGTTGTCGTTCGCTCTTGGGAACGGCACATCCCCCACATCTGCAATCCGCGCGCTGTTCCATGGATCGATCTCGAAAACCGAATGCACTCTGCGCTGAACGGCCGAGACGTGCCGCAATGCACGTGGTCCCAAATGCTGGTCCCTCTCAGTCGTGCCGTTGCCTGTCGAATGCGGCACACCCGCCAATGCGATATCCTGTCCTTCTGGCCCTACATTGGGACAACGGAACAGAGTAGGTACGCCCCACCAATATAAATTGTCCATCATGGACTGTTCGTAGCGATCGGCCATAGTTTCTCCCGGTCTATAAAAAACGCCCTCAGCAAGAGCCGGAGGCGTCGCTGTTCAGATTTTTTCGTCTTCTCGCCGGAATGCCCCCTGAACGATCCGGTCCATGACCATGGCGAGGAACAGGATTGCGAAACCACCCAGCAGCCCCGGCCCCTTGGCGGCATATTGCAGCGCTTCAAGGATCTCCTTGCCCAAGCCGCCGCCGCCGATCAGCGAGATGATCACGACCATGGACAGACACATCAGGATCGTCTGGTTCACCCCCGTCATGATCGATGGCAATGCCAATGGGATTTCAACGTCCTTCAGCAGTTGCCATTTCGAGGCCCCAAAGGCGACGGCAGCTTCCTTGATGCTTTCCGGCACCCCTCGCATTCCCAGAGCCGTCAGTCGAATAACCGGCGGCATTCCGAAGATGATAGTGGCCAGAATGCCCGGCGGGTTACCCGTGCCAAAGAAGGCGATGATCGGGATAAGATAAACGAATGCCGGAAGCGTCTGCATCAGGTCCAGAACCGGTTCCGCCGCGCGATACGCGCGCTGCGACTTGCCGAACCAGATACCCAGCGGAATACCAAAGACAACGCAAAGCAGCACCGCAGCACCAACCAGAGCGACCGTTTCCATCGCCACGTCCCAATACCCCAGCAGCGCAATGTAAGCCAAAGAAGACGCTGTGAAGATGGCAACCCTTGGTCCCGCTGCGCGCCATGCAGTCACACAGATGACCAGCATGACAACTGGCCAGGGTGAGCCGATAAGGGCAATTGTCAGCGCATCGAGCACCGACCGCACACCCGCCACGATCCCGTCAAAGATGTCGCCACCAGCTGCAGCAGCCGCATCGATCCTGGCCTCCATCCAGCTTGCCAGACTCGAGAACAGCGTGCCGTTCCCTTCTCCCAAAAATATCGCGGATACTTGCTGTTCGGGGAACGCGTCCAATAATGGAAATGATGCGTTCACAGTGAACTTGTAAACAATCAAAGGACCGATCGCGGCGACAAGGATTGCGCCCATGACGATGTTCCGAGTCGAACGCCCACTTTCCGTGCTATCCGGATCGATGCGCCACTTGGAATACTGTTTTTCGTAGACGCGGTCGGCATAGAACCCTTGAACCGCCTTGAAAACCAGCAACATCAACAACCCGGTGATCAGGATACCCGCGGCCTCGGACTGGGCAGCAGCGGCCTTTTCCAGACTTGCGGCCGCCGCTTTTTGTATGTTCTCAGCAAGCTTGGTGAAACGATCTATATCGGCCTGTTCGGTGGCGTCCGCTGCGCGCGCCAACAATTCGGCCGCGCGTTCTTGCTGACGGGCGGCACGGTCAGCGAAATCCGCGCCGGGGTTTCCCCAAGCGCCCCTGCCGATTTGGACCCATGCGATGATCTCGAGGATCAGAAAAGTCCAGAACATGCCCCATATGGCTCGCGATGCGGACCAGAACGGCCCCAACACGGCCGCCCAGGTATTGAACGTGTTGGGGATTGCGCTGGTCGCATCATGGATTTTGTGGAACGCGTTGACATAGTAGTCCCCATTCGGGCCAGCGAATTCCTTGATGGAAAGGTCCAGAGCCTCGCGATCAACTTCGATATCAGAGGCGGCCGTTACCTTCAGCTCTGTCGTTGCATCAGTCATTCTTGCCCCCCTGAATACCACGCAACAGGCGCGGCTTGGTCACGACACCCACATCATTGCCCGAATCCGTGATGACGACCGGCAAATCGGAATTCACGGCCAGATCGATCAGTTGATCCAGATCCGCGCCCTCGTCCGCTCGGGGCGCACCGTCGAGCGGCCCTGAATAACTGTCCATAGGCTCCATGATAGAATGGGCCTTGACCAATTTGAGCTTGGATATGCCTTGAACGAATTCGCGCACGTAATCGTCGGACGGGTTCATGACGATATCTTCCGGGGTGCCGATCTGTACGATGACCCCGTCTTTCATAATCGCAATTCGGTGTCCGATGCGGATGGCTTCATCCAGATCGTGCGTGATGAACAATGTGGTTTTTTTCAACTGCGCCACGAGTGCTTTGAACTGGTCCTGCAATTGCAGGCGGATCAGCGGATCAAGGGCGGAAAAAGGTTCATCCATCAACAGGATTTCCGGGTCCGAAGCCAGCGCCCGCGCGATCCCCACACGTTGCTGCATCCCACCGGAAAGTTCCTTGGGCAGCCTGTCCTCATAACCTGTCAGGTTCACCAGGCTCAAAGCGTGATCCGATACAGCCCAGCGCTTGGACTTGGGAACCTTTCGGATCTCCAAGGGATAGGCCACATTATCGCGCACCGAACGATGCGGCATCAGCGCCATATGCTGAAAGACCATACCAATTTGCTGGGCGCGAATGCGGCGCAATTCGGATTCCGACAGCTTCGATACATCGTGACCCAGAATTTCGATCCGCCCGGCTGTTGGCTCGATCAACCGGTTCACATGTCGCACCAAAGTGGACTTGCCCGAGCCGGACAGCCCCATGATGCAGAAAATCTCGCCCCTCGGCACTTCGAACGTGGCGCCCTGAACGCCGACCACACAGTTGAACCGTTCCAGAACTTCGGGCTTGCCTATGCCTTCGTTGCGAACGGCTTCCATGGCTTCTTCAGCGCGGGAACCAAAGATCTTCCAAACGTTTTCTAGTTTTACGACAGGTTCGTCCATTTATCCCCCACAGGGCGGTGCCCTGCCCAACAGAAAAAAGGCCGCCGCGGTTTTGCGCGACGGCCCAAAGAGTGGTGGTTTAGTTGGTTAGCCAGCCGATGACTGTGTCTTCATTCGCAGCCACCCATTCCTTGGCGAAATCCGCTGCTTCGACGTTGTCGACAGCCAGAGCCTTGCCCATTGCACTCAGATCATCTCCCGACATCTGATAGTTGCTGAACAAGGCGGCCACTTCAGGATAGTTCTCTTCCAGCTCTTTCGCGTAATGCAGGTGAAGCGTTGCCCCGTTCCAGGCCGAGGACGCCTCGGACTTGGACAGCCAATCCGGGTCATCAGTGGGCTGAACAATTGTCCAGGAGGCCGGATCATGGGCGGGTTCTTCCAGAACCGTCAGGTCCTGTGTCACGAAGATATAGTGGGGGCTGTAGCAAAACCCGATCCACGGTTCTCCCGCTTTGGTCGCGTTTGCCAGGTTGGCATAGGCAATGGTTTCTTCATATTCTGTCATGTCGAATATCTGGTCGTAACCATAGGACTTGGCCCGGATCTTTTCGACGACGGTCGACGCCCAGCCCGGCGCACCGATCCATACCTCGGGTGTTCCGTTGCCATCGGTGTCAAAGATCGCCACTTTGTCAGGATCACTCAGGTCATCGATTGATTTGATGTCGTGTTGTTCCGCGATGTAGGTCGGTACGCACATACCCTGCTCAGCCTGGACCGGGTTTTGGTTCATGACGACAGTGCCATTGTCTTTGACATAGGTGTCATGCAGGTTTTGCTGGTTGGGCATCCACACTTCTGGGTGGACATGCATTGAACCGCTGTCCATTGCTTCAAAGACAATCGGGTTGGTGCCGTTCTGCAATTCCACGTCCAGGCCGAGGTTTTCTTCGATCACAAGCTCAAGTATATGCGCCGTGGCGTTCACCGAGGCCCAGTTCGGCACACCGATCACGATATCCGCGGCCATGGCCTGCCCGGCGATCGCAACCGACGCGCTTCCAAGTAGCGTTGCAAATTTTTTCATCTGATATCTCCATGTTGGGCAGCTAGGCGCTTGTTTTTCTCGCCCTCTTGGGCGGTGGTGCGCTCAGGTTTTGGTGCAGGAAGGCAGTGCCTTCCGGTCTTTTTTGGCCAGCGAAATAAGAGGCTGACATAGCATCAAAAGTGAAGCACGCAGATGCGCTGCCCATCAAGAGATACGTTTTTCTACCTCTTGAATGCGAAATTATCGCAAGTTAGTTTTGGTTTATTGCGATTTGAGGCAATATCTCCAACGTCCCTATATTCACCTTTGTTCATTAAAATCTTGGGCACTTGAAAGGAACTGTCAGCCAGCTCAAACCGGTCTCAGCTCGACCTGTGAACTTGTTCTTTGTGGCAAGCCAATACTCTCGGCAAGATCGGCAGACCGCTTCGACTTGAAGATGCCGCCACTATCGAATGGTCGTTCCCGGTTGACGTAGTTGCAATCTGGATAGTGAATGGGGCGGTAAACACCGGCAAATATTGCGTGCAATTGAATCTTCACATCGCGCAATCTCTGTCGGACTAGAAGGCGTGAAATCTCCTCTCGGATTTTTTGGCCACCTGCCCGCTGTAATGAAGTTCCTCTGGCAAGACTATGTTCAACACTCTGTGAAGTGTGGTGCCTAGTCGAAATCGGTAGATGACAATTGCCTACCTACTGATAGATAGTTATCATTATCTTAACCATCTAAGAGAACTGATCCTATGGAAATCAACTCGGACTTCTCTGACCGCGTCGTGGTTCACTCAGACCAGCTTGAGTGGCAAGCCTCGCCCATGAAGGGCGTGGAGCGCAGGATGCTGGACCGGATCGGAGGCGAAGTGGCTCGTGCCACTACTATCGTGCGCTTTGCGCCGGGCAGCCATTTCTCTGCCCATACCCATACTGGCGGTGAGGAGTTCATTGTCCTTGATGGTGTGTTTCAGGATGAACATGGCGACTTCCCAGCAGGTACCTATGTCCGCAATCCACCAACCACGAGGCACACTCCTGGCTCGGAACCCGGCTGCACGATCTTCGTCAAGCTCTGGCAATTCGACATGGAGGACCGCAACCAGTTCCGCAAAAGCATGGCGGATGAATTGGGCGCGCCGGTGAACGGTGTCGCCTCGGCACTCCTGCATAAAGACGAGCGCGAGGTCGTGACTTACAGCCATCTGGACGCGGATGCGGCCCTGACCTCTGGCGCCTCTGGCGGGATAGAGGTTCTGATCATCGATGGTTCTGTCACGGAAGGCGGGGATGAACTGATCAAAAACGATTGGCTACGACTGCCCGAAGGTCAAAGCCTGAAGGTCGTTGCCGGCCCGGACGGGGCCAAAGTCTGGATGAAGACCGGCCACCTGCCCTTTGCCCAGCCACCAGCGGTGTAACTGATGGTTGCGCAAAAACCCCTGGCGATTGTCGCCGGAGCCGGGGCTGGTCTTGGCCAGACCCTGTTGTCACGTTTCCAGGCCGAAGGCATGGCGGCCGTGGGCCTGGGCCGAACCCAACCTGATCACCCTGCCGGTGCGTTTCATCAGGTCGATCTGTCCGACCCTGACGACGCGGCATCGGTCATAGCCGATTTGATCGCCACATACGGCCCCCCGAAAATCGTTGTGCACAATACTGCGGAACTGGTGATCGCACCCTTCGCGGGAACGACTCTGAACGACTATCAACGTACCTGGACTTCAATGGTACAGACGCTGATCGTACTGGCGCAATCAGTGATGCAACCTATGGTTCGTGGCGGTGGCGGCACCTTGATCGTGTCGGGTGCAACCGCTTCCCTCCGCGGTGGCGCACAGTTTTCGGCGTTCGCCTCGGCCAAGTTTGCCCTGCGTGGACTGACACAATCGCTTGCGCGTGAGTTTCAGCCAGCGGGCGTGCATGTCGCGCATGTAATTCTGGACGGTATAATCGACACGGCCAGGTCGCGCGATCGGCACAGTCTGGACCCGGCCAAGATGATGAAGGCCGAAGATATTGCCCAAGCTTATTGGCAACTGACGCAACAACCCCGGTCGACCTGGACCCATGAACTGGATCTGCGCCCTTCCAGTGAGGGGTTTTGAACCGTGCGCACGGATACGCTCATCATCGGCGGGGGTCTTTCAGGGCTCAGCCTGGCAACTCAGCTTGTGGATCAAGGTCAGGAAGTACTGGTCGCTGAGGCGCGCGCCCGCCTAGGCGGGCGCATTCTGTCTGAGGTGCAGAGCGACGGCTATTTCGACATGGGCCCGGCTTGGTTCTGGCCCGGCCAGCCACGGATCGCCGCGCTCATCAAACGGCTGGGCCTGCATTGGTTCGAACAATTCAGCTCTGGCGCACTGAGTTTCGAAGATGAGCGGGGCCGCGTTGAACACGGTCGCGGGTTTTCATCCATGGAAGGATCCTATCGCCTAGTGGGTGGTCTGGGTGCTTTGACAGACGCGCTGTCGGCACGTTTGCCGGATGGAGTAATCCATCTGTCCACGCAGATCACGACTTTGGCGCAAGCCGAAGGTGGGGTTCTGGTCACGACACAATCTGGTCAACAAATTTCGGCCAACCGTGTCGTGCTTGCCCTGCCCCCGCGTATTGCAGCCGAGTTGATCTATGAGCCCGCCTTGCCCAAAGGCACATTGGCTGCCATGCGTAACCTCGCGACCTGGATGGCCGGTCAGGCTAAAGCGATTGCAGTCTATGACACTCCGTTCTGGCGAGAAGACGGGCTGTCAGGTGATGCGATGAGCCGGCGCGGCCCTATGGTGGAGATTCACGACGCTTCACCCGCCCGCGGCGGCCCCTACGCGTTGTTCGGTTTCATCGGTATCCCTCCGCAGGCTCGCCGGGATGAAAGGGCTTTGCAGCAGCAGGTTCAAGCACAACTGGTGCGCCTGTTCGGACCCAAGGCTACAAATCCCAGCGCAGTTTTCCTGAAAGACTGGGCATTCGACCGCTTCACGTCTACCGACCTGGACCTGCAGCCGCTATATGCGCACCCGCAATACGGCCTGCCAAAGGCCATGACGCGGATATGGGAGGACAGGATCATTTTCAGCGGCACCGAAACAGCCGCTCAATTTGGGGGATATCTTGAGGGTTCTTTGGAAGCGGCAGAGACCGCCGCAGCTTTGGTATGCTCGGAAAGGGTTTAGGTGTCATGGAAACAGATACAAAGACGGCTCTGCTGAATTCTGCCGAGTTTGCTGCCCGCAGCAAAGGTTACGACGGGTTTAGCTATGCCGACCTTGCCCAAGAGGTGGGCATCCGCAAAGCATCGATCCACTATCACTTCCCAACCAAAGCCGCGCTGTCGGCTGCTTTGATGGTCCGCTACCATACCGAGCTTGCCGGGCGCTGCGCCAAGATTGAGGAAGCTTACGATACGGCGGGCAACCGAATGCGTGCGCTGATCGCGCTGTATCGTTCGGCATTGAACGGCGGGGAAACCTTGTGCTTATGTGTTTCGCTGATCATCAGCCGGGAAAGCTTGTCGAAAGAGGTCACCGACAAGATTCAGGATTTCCGTGGCATGATGGTACAGTGGATCGAAGATGTCTTTACACTTGGCAAGGCTGATCGGTCGATCTCGGGCTTAGGTGACCCGAAAGCAGAAGCCCGCGCCACATTGGCCTTACTGGAAGGCGCTCACCTGACCGCGCGGGCCGAGAATAGTGCGCAAACTTTTGATCAAGCCGTGGAAATACTACAAGCCCGATGCTTATGACACGGACCAAGTCTTTTTCGCGAAAATTGGCAGTTCCGGTTGTTGAGGCGTCTGCCCGCCTCAACTCGGTTGTTCATACGAGACCAACTATTCGACGCCAAAAGGCCGGGTGCGTTACGCCAGTTTGACCCAAGCAGAGTTCTTTGCAGAGCTTTGCACACATGCGGCTACGAATCTGACGCCCTCAAGCCCATCATGAACTGTCGGATAAACGACAGATGTGTCAGGCGAACTCCCGTTTCTGTACGCCAGAATGGCTTCCGCTGCTTCTCCATAAATATTCGCAAACCCTTCCAGGTATCCCTCCGGGTGCCCCGGTGGCACTCTGCTTAACCGATTGGCTGCATCCCCTGCCCCAGCCCCATTTCGGGTGATCAAGCGCTTTGGCTCTCCGTAAGGAGTAAACCAAAGATAGTTCGGGTCTTCCTGAGCCCACTCGATGCCCCCCTTTTCACCGTACACACGCAATCGCAGCGCGTTTTCGTTGCCGGGTGCAACCTGTGATGACCACAGCATGCCACGGGCTCCACCTTCGAACCTTAGCATTACGTGCGCGTTGTCATCGACCTGACGACCCGGCACAAAGGCCTGCAAATCCGCCGCGAGGCTTTCTGCCCTCAACCCGGTTACAAAGCGGGCAATGTTATACGCATGGGTTCCAATGTCACCGGTTGATCCTCCGGCACCGGAACGTTCAGGATCAGTCCGCCACTCAGCCTGTTTGAAGTCCTGCTGCTCAGTCAGCCAGTCTTGCGGATATTCGACCTGAACCACGCGGATTTTACCGATATCCCCGTTGGCAACCATCTCACGCGCTTGCCGAACCATGGGATAGCCCGTGTAGTTGTGGGTAAGGATGAACAGCGCGTTTGAGTTTTCAGCGGTTTTGACCAGTTTCTTCGCATCACCAAGGGTCGACGTAAGCGGCTTATCGCAAATCACGTGAATGCCGCGTTTCAGAAACTCACGCGCGGCAGCATAGTGAACGTGATTTGGCGTGACGATCGAAACCGCTTCGATCCCGGATTTCAAACGCGCTTCTCGCATCGCCATCTGCTTGAAGTCCTCATAGACCCGCTCGAGACCCAGCGCCTCGCCGCTTTCCCGGGACTTTTCCGGCGTCGAAGATAACGCTCCGGCAACCAACTCGAACTTATCATCCAGTCGCGCGGCGATGCGGTGGACACCGCCGATGAAAGCATCGTTTCCGCCGCCGACCATGCCGAGGCGAATGCGCCCCGAAATTTCTTCGCTTCGTCCGGCTACCATCAGTCTATCCCCAGCATTTTTCGATTGGCCGCTTCGTCAGTTCCTCCATCCGCAAAGTCGTCAAACGCCTTTTCCGTCACACGAATGATGTGACCGGAAACGAACTGAGCACCTTCACGCGCGCCATCCTCGGGGTGTTTCAGACAGCATTCCCATTCGACCACGGCCCAGCCATCAAAGTCGTTTGCCGCCATCTTGGAAAAGACAGCCCCGAAATCCACCTGTCCATCACCAAGTGACCTGAACCGCCCTGCCCGATCCACCCAGCCTTGATACCCGGAATAGACACCCTGTCGGCCGGTTGGATTGAACTCGGCGTCCTTTACATGGAACATCCGGATGCGGTCTTTGTAGATGTCGATATTATCCAGATAATCAAGGCATTGCAGAACATAGTGCGACGGGTCGTACAACATGCAGGCCCGCGCATGATTGCCTGTACGCTCCAAGAACATCTCGTACGTAATCCCGTCATGAAGATCTTCGCCGGGGTGGATTTCATAGCAGACATCCACACCGCAGTCCTCCGCGTGATCCAAAATCGGAACCCAACGGCGGGCAAGCTCATCAAATGCTGTTTCAATCAGGCCAGCAGGACGTTGCGGCCAAGGGTACACATAAGGCCAGGCCAACGCGCCAGAGAATGTAGCGTGAGCCGGGATGCCCAAGTTCCGAGAGGCTGAAAGTGCCTTCTTAACCTGATCAACCGCCCATTCCTGTCGGGCTTTGGGGTCCCCCCGGACACTTTCGACTGCGAAGCCGTCAAATGCTGTATCATAGGCCGGGTGAACGGCGACAAGCTGCCCCTGAAGGTGCGTTGACAGTTCAGTGACTTCAACGCCGTTCTCTCGGGCTTTACCCTTGAAATCGTCGCAATAGTCAGTGCTTGTCGCGGCCGTTTCAAGGTCGAACAACCGCCGGTCCCAACTGGGAACTTGCACGCCCTTGTATCCGCAATCCGCCGCCCATTTGGTAATTGCATTCCATGAATTGAACGGCGCTTCGTCGCCAGCAAACTGTGCAAGAAACAAAGCTGGACCTTTGATCGTCTTCATTAAATTTCCTCCCCAAATACTGTGCCTCTATGGAGGCAAATTTTCCTTCAGATAGATGTCGATACGGATGCGTTCCTGCGATTTGTTGAAAGGGACTTTGTCCGAGGTCGCCCGCAGCAGACGAACGGCAGATCGGACAAGGTGCCCAGAATCTTGCGAAATCAGCGCGTCAAAGGTGCCGCGACTTAGCGCGTCACGACTAAGCGGTGTGAGTTCGTGTGCGATGATGACCAGATTCTTGCCGATCTTGCTCTCTGACAGAAATTGAACCAGACCCGCATTGCCCGCGGCGGAAGAGTATATTCCGACCAGATCCGGATAGGTTTCGAATATCCCGGGCATCATCTTGTAGATCAGCTCAGGGTCATCTCGGCCTTCCACGGATGCAACGACGTCGAGATGAGGAAATTCCTCGGCGACAACAAGATCAAAACCCTGACGCCGCTCCAGATGATCACGTGCCAAACGTGAGCCTGTCAGGACTAAAACCTTCCCCGGACAATGTACAAAGCGTCCCATCAACTGAGCTGCCGTTCGCCCCGCCGAAACGTTATCGATGCCTACAAAATGGTCTCTGTCCGAGCTTGGCAAATCGGACACCAACGCAACCACCGGAACGCCCTTGTCCCTGACCCTCTTTACCGCGTCGCGGACCGAGGGCGTTTCAGGCCCGAAAACGGCCACTCCGTCGACGTCCAGACTGTCGACACCATCCAGAATATTGACGATATCCTGAGGCTCAAACGGAGCGACCTTTTTTATTGTAATGCGTGTCCGTTCGATAAACTGATCGCGTGATTGTTCGGCGATCTGATCGCATATCGCCTCGACAAATTCGTTGCCTGCGTCCGGCAGTATAAAGAGGAAATTATAGACACGGTTTCGCGCGAGGTTGGCAGCAGCGGTGTCGCGTACATACCCCAGCTCATCAATCGCCTTTTTTACTTTCTGAACGGTCACGGCCCGCACACCGGGACGTCTGTTCAAGACCCGATCAACGGTCGCCAGGCTGACACCTGCAACGCGCGCGATGTCATTTACGGTTGGTTTTTTCACCAATTCTATTTTTTGTTTTTGGTCTTCCACGTGTCTTTCAGCCCTCAATCTCCCGTGCCAAACCCTCGAACAACAGCGCAACGGCTTCAGCACCCGGGTCGTTATGCCCAATCAGGTTTTCTTCGGGAACATAGGCTGCGCGGCCTGCCTTGGCACGGTGAATATTTGCCGTATTGTCAGCACCTTCGCGTGCGGCCTTTGCGGCTTGTAACAACCCTGAAGGAAGCGCCGCCAACGCAGGAGCCAGCGCGTCGATCATTGTCCTGTCGCCAACTTTGGCACCACCCACCTGGCTGACCCGGTTCAGACCTTCAACCAATGACTTCGATATGGAAGCCCCGCTGGCACAGGCGTCTCCGGCGGCATTGAAGAAGATTGCGAGGATCACACCGGACGAGCCGCCCATGGTCTGGCTCAGTTCATTGCCCAGCGCAGGAAACAACTGCGTCAGATCCGCAAGAGGCATCCGATCCAGGCTTCCTTGCAGAGACCTGGCCGCAGTCGCCAGTGTACTGCCGGTATCGCCATCGCCGGACTTGGCGTCCAACTCATTCAGGTCCTTCTCAGCGCGGATCAGCAGCTCTGACAAACGCGTAATCGTTTCCTTGGTCGCCGGGTTGTTCGACGGGATTGGATCAATCGGGGTCAAACCATCCGGCAAAGGCGCAACTTGAATGGGCTTTACTGCATTGACCCCCGGCCAAGCCACCAGATCGACCGGTGCTTTCAGCGCCAACAATTCATCCGGATTGACCGGCAGGATCGATACGGAAAATCCGTGCATATCCAGCGAAGTCATCATTGGTGCCGGCCCAATGATGTGTTCCGCGATGCCGGTTTCGGACAAGGCGTGGGTCAAAACAGACATCTCGAGAGGCGTCGTAGACCCCAAGTTGTTCACGAGCGCCACGCAGTCGCCCGCCCCCACTCGCTGTTTCAACTTTTCGACAACAGTGGACATTGCGGTCACGGCATTTGCAAACTCCACTTGCTCCACCCCCGGCTCGCCGTGAATACCTAACCCGAGTTCCGCTTTGCCGGGGGCGATCCTGTCTTCTTTCGGAGATCCAGGAACGGTGCAGGTGTCCAGGCTCATACCAATACTGACCACCTTCTCGACTACGCTCTTTGCAGCGTTGGTAACTGTGTCGAGATCAGCACCGCGTTCTGCCAATGCTCCGGCAATTTTGTGCACGAACAAAGTACCAGCCACACCGCGCGGCTGCGGAAGGTCCGGCAAGGCGATGTCATCGTCCACCACAACCATCTCCACTTTGCGCCCCAACGCACGGGCCCGTTCGGCCGCAAGCCCAAAATTCAAACGGTCACCGGTGTAGTTCTTGACGATCAGCAGGCATCCTGCCTCGCCCGTCACAGCGAGAATACCCGCGAGAACGGCTTCAACCGAGGGGGACGCGAAGACCTCTCCGCAAACCGCCGCGGTCAACATACCCGCCCCTACGAAACCTGCGTGGGCAGGTTCGTGACCGGACCCCCCACCGGATACCAGGGCAACTTTCGATTTGTCCCAATCAGACCTGTAGACAACCTTGATGTGCGGGTACCCATCCAACCTGGTCAGTGCCCCCCCGGATGATGCAAGAAGACCATCTATCGCCTCTGTCACGAGGGTTTCTTTTGTGTTGAGGAACTGGGCCATGCTTTTGCTCCTTAATTCACACGCGTGCCGGACGCGTCAAAATACAACGGGTTTCGTGGGCGAATTTTGATAATTTTTCCAGCGGGATAGTCCTGATGGACATCGATCAATGTCACGACCGGATGGCCATTCAAGTCCAGATGCAACCGGGTTTGGTCGCCTAAGTGTTCCGCACGTATCACACGCGCGTCACTGCCTTCGCCTTCAATGATGTTTTCCGGGCGAAGGCCAATCTGCGGGCCTTTGTGATCCCCGCCAAACAACTCCGACGGCAGGATATTGATCCGCGGCAGACCCAATCGGCTGGCAACGTAAACACTGCCAGGATTTTCATAGATGTCCCTGGGCGTGCCGTACTGAACCAACCTGCCCTCTTCCAGCACTCCGATATGTGTCGCCATTGTCATGGCCTCAACCTGATCATGGGTCACATACAAAAGCGTTGACCCAAGGTCTGCCTGGATTCTCTTGAGCTCTACACGTAAATCCGCCCGCAGCTTGGCATCCAAGGAACTGAGCGGCTCGTCCATCAGGAAAATCTGCGGATCGCGCACCAAAGCTCGTCCGATTGAAACGCGCTGCATTTCTCCGCCGGACAGTTCGGTGGCTTTGTTGTCCAGCTTGTGCGGGATTTGCAGTATTTCAGCGACTTCATTCACCTTCTGCACAATCTCATCCTCAGGTGTCTTGAGGATCGGGGATCGTAGTGGGAACGACAGGTTCTCGCGCACCGTCATATGCGGATACAGTGAATATTGCTGGAAAACCATCGCTACATCGCGTTGGGCAGGCGTGTCCAACCCAACATCTCGTCCGGCAATACGAACCGACCCTGAATCCAGCTTCTCAAGTCCGGAAATCAATCGAAGCGTTGTTGTTTTCCCTGCACCTGTCGGCCCCAATAGCACGACGAAAGCGCCGTCGGGGATTGTCATCGAGATATCGTCGACTGCCCGAACTGTTCCGAACGATTTTGAGATGTTCGTTAAAACGACTTCAGCCATTGCTCAGCACCTCATCGTTCAAGGCGGATCTCAGCGCCCGGCCTGTGGACTGTTCAAAAAGAGTCACTGTCGGTGAACGAAACTCCAAACCCACAGTCTCACCCGGCGTGGCCGTTTCGCCTGCACCAATACGGGCCTTCAACTCACCGTTCGGGCTTTGCAGTGTCACGATTTGGGTTGTCCCGAGGTATTCAGCCGCCAGAACCTTGGCCCGGTAGTTGCTGTCGTCAGACAAAAACACATGCTCAGGGCGGACACCGAAGACCAGCTCGCCTTCCGCGCCCTCCATCAATTTTGGGACGGCCTCGTCATGGCCGTTCAGCCTGACCGTTTCCGAACCGGGTGCCACTTTTCCCTGAAACGGCAGGAAGTTCATCGACGGGGACCCTATGAAATCCGCCACAAACATGGTCGCCGGTTTGTCGTAGATTTCCTGCGGTGTTCCGAATTGCTCGATCACTGCGTTGTTCATGACGACGATTTTGTCGCCCATCTGCATGGCCTCAAGCTGATCATGCGTGACGTAGACAGTTGTCGCACCCATGCGATCGTGAAGCGCGCGCAACTCTTCAGCCATATGCTCACGAAATTCGGCGTCCAAAGCACCCAGAGGTTCGTCCATCATGAATGCCTTGGGTTCGCGAACGATCGCCCGTCCAAGTGCCACGCGCTGCCTGTCGCCGCCGGAAAGCCCACCCACCGGGCTATCCAGAATGTCAGTTATCCCCAAAATTCCGGCAACTACTTCGACTTTGGCTTTGACGGCTGCACGTGACATGCCTTGTGAAATCAGTGGATAGCTGATGTTCTTGCGAACGTTCATGTGCGGATACAGCGCGAACATCTGAAAAACGAACGCTATGTCACGTTCTGAAGGCGGCTTTTGGCTGATTTCCTCACCATCAAGGTAAATTTCGCCTGATGTAGGGAGCTCCAACCCGGCAATCATCCTGAGCGTGGTTGTTTTTCCGCACCCCGACGGCCCAAGCAGCATGAAGAACTCACCATCCTCAATCGTGAAAGAGCTTTCACGGACAGCCGTGAAATCGCCGAACATCTTCTTTACGTTTTTGACTACGATCTGGGCCATTTCTACTCCGGAAAATGGCTGACGATGATGAACATAACGGTTCCGATCAGCGTGACGATGAAGGAATAGGTGAACGCCCAGAGGACAAAGGGCTGCATTAGCATGAAGACCCCGACCGCGATCAGGATGGTCGCGACCATCTCCCACGGGCCGCGGCGAAGACGCATCAGTCCTGTTAGAAAATCGCTCATTTGCGTACCGCTCCGAAGGTGATCCCGCGCAGCAAGTGTTTGCGCATCAGGATGGTGAAAATCATGACAGGGATCAGGAAGATTGTTGCACCAGCCGCAACCGCAGGCCAATCCAGGCCGCCGATACCAATGATGGTCGGGATAAATGGGGGTGCGGTCTGAGCGTTCGCAGAGGTCAGCAGCACTGCGAAAGCGTACTCATTCCAAGCGAAGATTAGGCAGAAGATCGCCGTCGACGCGATACCCGTCGCGGCCTGTGGAAGCACCACTTTGTAGAATGCCTGAAACCTTGTGTAGCCGTCGATCAGAGCGGCTTCTTCATACTCTCTGGGGATTTCATCTATGAATCCCTTCAGCAACCACACTGCCAGAGAGATGTTCACACCCGTGTAAAGCAGGATCATCCCCAGATGCGTGTCGCTGAGCCCAAGATTCCTGAACATAAGGAAGATCGGAATGGCTACGGCAACCGGTGGCATCATCCGTGTACTGAGAATGAAGAACAGAAGATCATCCTTGAGCGGCACCTTGAAACGGCTGAATGCATAGGCAGCCAATGTTCCCAGAAAGATACTCAGGAACGTCGACCCAAACCCGATGATGACCGAGTTCATAAAGCGTTCACCGAACTTGGACGGACCAACAATCACCATGTCGTATTTGCGAACGATTTCATCAGCCCAGTTTTGCGGAGGGTTGGCTTCCAAAAACTCTTGGGTTTGCCGCGTTCTGGTCGTGAACAGGTTGACATAGCCTTCCAGGGTCGGATCGAAGACGACCTTTGGCGGGTAACTGATGGCATCCGCTGGAGATTTGAATCCGGTCAGCAAGATCCAGACAAGCGGGATCATCGTGATCAGCGCATAAGAGATGACCAAAAAACCTGCGATCCACTTGGACCGGCTTGTGGGTTCAGTGACGGAAAAACTGCTCATCTCTGTTTCACCTTGTTCAGGGCTTTGACATAGATCGACGCAAGGCCGAACACGGTGACGAAAAGGATGATTGCATAGGCCGAGGCATAGCCTGTGCGCCACTTCTCAAATGCCTCTCGCTTGAGATTGATCGAAGTGAGTTCCGTAACAGACCCCGGACCACCGCCGGTCAATTGAACCACCAAATCGAACATCTTGAAGTTCTCGATCCCTCGAAACAGCACCGCGAGCATCAGGAACGGCAGCACCATCGGGATGGTGATCGTGAAAAACTGCCGCAGTTTGCTGGCCCGGTCGATTTCGGCGGCCTCGTAGATATAGTCGGGAATGCTACGCAGTCCGGCCAAACAGATCAGCATGACAAACGGCGTCCACATCCACGTGTCCACAATGACGATTGCCCAGGGGGCCAATGTGACTGAACCCAGCATTTCAAAGCTCGATGGTTCTTTTCCGGTGAACCAGGAGATGATGTAATTGAACAACCCGATCTGTGGTTGGTAGAGGAATTTCCAAAAGTTACCGACAACGGCCGGGGACAGCATCATTGGCAACACAATGATCGTGGTCCAAAGGTCATTGCCCTTAAACTTCTTGTTGATCAGCCACGCCAAGGTGAACCCGATCAGAACCTGAAAGAAGATCGTCCAGAACAGAAAATGCGCCGTTGCCTGCATATTCAGCCAGGTATCGGAGTCCGTCAGGATACGCTCGTAATTCCGGAACCCGACATCCTTGACCTCGCGCCCGATCCGGTTGGCTTTGTAGTTGGTAAAACTCAGCTGGATAGTCCAGATCAACGGAAAGATGTTGATCGCAAGCAGCAGGAAGATCGTGGGGGAGATAAATATCCAGGCGATCGCTCGATCGGATAGCCCCCTGATTTTGCGCGCAACTCGCGTGGGCGTTGCCTGCGCAACGCGATCTATGGTCCTGTCAGACATCTCTTTGCCAGTTCTTGTCGATTTGGGACACAAGGGTCATGGTGGAGCGGGCTCACGCCCGCTCCTGCCCTACTGCCGGATTAAAGCTTGCCTTCGTCTTCGAAGACTTCAGTCCAATCCTCGATCAAAAGATCAAGCGCTTCCTGCGCTGTGCCCTGGTCGGCAACCACGTAGTCATGAATGCGTTTCTGCATTGCCAACAGTAACTCTGCATAAGCAGGCTCCTGCCAGAAGTCCTGCACACCTGCCATTGCTTCCAGGAAGTCGCCGGCAAAGGGCTGGCTATCCACGAATCCGGGATCTTCCAGAACCGAATTGTGAGCAGAATACCCGCCTAGTTCCCACCATTTGGCCTGAACTTCGGGTTGCGCGAACCACTTGATGTATTCAAGCGCCGCGTCCTGCTTGTCAGAATAGCTGACAACGGATATCCCCTGCCCGCCCAGCGTCGAACCAGCCTGATTTTGCGGCGGGTTCACAAAAAAGTCGATTTTGTCACCACCCGTGTTGGGATCGGCATAAAGACCCGGGAAGAATGCAAACCAGTTCATGGCCATAGCGACCTGACCCGATTTAAAGGCGTCCAGGCTCTCACCCATGTAAGAGTTGGTATATCCCGGAGGTGTCGCCGTTTTGTAGAACTCTTTGTAGAATTCCAGAGCTTCAACAGCTTCGGGTGAGTTCACCGCACCTTCCATGTCATAGGAGCCCGGTGTGTTTTCGTACTTGAAGCCCCACGGATAGAGAGCGCCGGTCACACCCATTGTGATCCCTTCCGAGCCCCGCTCAGTAAAGATCGCAGCGCCATACACGGTTTTTCCGTCAATCTCGCGCCCTTGGAAGAATTGCGCGATTTGCAGCAGTTCTTTCTGGGATTCCGGTTCACGCAGATCTTGACCCGTCGCCTCTTTGTAAGCGGCCTGAATTTCTGGATTTTCAAACCAGTCCTTGCGATAGAACCAACCGTTTGCATCACCCATGGCTGGCAGCGCGTAATAATTTGGTGTGCCCTTTGGCCACGTTGAATAAGCGTAAACAGTTGCCGGCGCGAAGTCATCCATACTGATGCTTTCCGCATCGAAGAAGTCATTCAACTTGACATAATGACCGTTTTCGGCACCGCCGCCGATCCATTGGCTGTCACCGATCAGCAGGTCGCAGAGCTTTCCTCCGGAGTTCAGTTCATTCAGCATCCGGTCTGCAAAGTTTGGCCAGGGCACAAACTCGAAATTCATTGTGTGGCCGGACTCAGCTTCGAATTCCTTGGAAAGCTCAACCAGCGCATTGGCCGGGTCCCATGCTGCCCAACATAATGTCAGATCTTCAGCATTTGCCTTGGTAGAAAGAGTAGTAGCGGCAAGGACTATTGCGCTGGCCGAGGCCAGTTTTGAGTAAGTCATCCATTCCTCCCTTTTTAACGCCGTCAACCGAGGATGTGCGAATCGCGGCATACCTCCAAGGCTATTTGAGGTACGCACCTCAAGTCTAGATATTTTTGAGGTTCGTACCTCAAACCATCTGATTGAACTTTAATAAATCAGTATAACTAATTATATATACAAACTTTTTTAAACTTGAATACTTCGTCCATTTCTCGAAGAAGTCATTGGAAAAACCCAATGGTTAAAAAATAGTTCTTCCGAACTGATCAGCTGACGGCATTAGGTCGCCAATTCTCGACGACCGTGCTTTGCTCGTTTCCCGGCTAACTGACCGTCACCCAAGGCCGTTGAAATTGAGGATGCAAAAAACGCAAGATAAGCCAAACTCGACTGTTCACGACGGACCAGGGACAAACGCATGGACGATCTCACCATTGTCAGAATGAACCGGTACCCTATCAAAGGCCTGAGCCCAGAACCTCTGAACACTGTAAATCTGAACGCGCGAGAAGGTATTCCCGGCGACCGCCTTTTCGGCTTTGCTCGCTACAATTCCGGCTTTGACCCAACGGACCCAAAGCCATTACCAAAAGACCGCTTTGTCGTGCTGCTGAAGGAAGCTGGACTTGCAGGCCTAAAGACAAGATTCGACGCCACGACCCGGCAATTGGAAGTTGATGTGGACGAGAGCGTCCATCGCTTCAATATGAATTCGCCCCAAGGAAAAACGGATGCGGCAGCATTCCTTTACAACGTGCTAAACCTGCGGGATCCCGAGCCGCCAAAGTTTGTATCTTCGCACCCGCATCGTTTTACGGACGTTTCAGTCGTATCACCGAAGATGATGAATGCGATTTCGGTTCTCAATCTGAATTCTGTCGATGCGTTAAGTAAAAACCTGAACACGGTCATCCACCCCGCCAGATTTCGAGCGAACATCGAAATCGATGGATTACCCCCGTTTTCAGAGTTGGATGCTGTCGGTTCGACATTGGTATTTGGCGATGTCAGGTTGCGGATACTCTCCCGAACGAAAAGATGTGCTGCCACCGAAGTAAATCCAGAAACAGCCCAGCGAGACTTGAAAATCCCGTTCTTGCTTCGAAAGCACCTGGGGCACATGGATATGGGCGTTTACGTCGAAGTACTGGATGGCGGTACGCTCATTGAAGGCCAACGCGGGACAAAACTCGACTGAATGGACCCTCGCTACCCAATCGGTTCTAACAAGAGACCCCGGTCCAGTCATAGCTTGCAACGAAGATAGCGCGTTTTGCCAATACAAACCCGATGCGCCACCAGAGGCATTGAAAGCCCCCCGCGCGTGTCAAATTAGATGCTAATAATAAGACCACAGTAAGATTGCGTTTCAGCGTCAAGGGCAGCTTGCTCAGCCAACCCAGAGACCGGCTTCGTCACTCCCACCTCGGATTACGGTTAACTTGGGTACTTGCTGATCTCAGTGCCTTGATCTCTGTGATCGCTCCACTCGTGACAGCGTTCTCTGTTCAAAACTTCCCAACCCAGGCGAAGGGGTAATCACTGGCTTTCTGGCTCGCGCAACAGGGTTTTGAGATGCGAAACCGGCACGCCGATGTTTGAGCCACCAAACTCAGGCAGTATCGCTGCATTGATAGCAACAACCTCTCCCCTCCGGTTCAACGCTGGCCCTCCGCTCCCACCGGTTGTGGTTTCGGCGTCATAGACGATGGCACTCGGACTCGTCCGGGCGACGATCCCTCGGCTGGCGAGTGGTTGAATCTTGCTTTGCATGGCAAGCTGCGAAGCAATCGCCCAGAAGTTCAGGTTTCCCTTTTCCTCAAGCGTTTCCAAAAAGCCTGATCCAGCCTGCGCGATCAAAGCCTTCAAACCAGTCGGATACCCCAGCAAATACAGTTCTTCTCCGGCGCCTGGTACAGTATCTGCCAACCTCATTCCAAGGCCCTGAACCTGGCCTGGATCAACTGCCAAAATCGCCAGATCTGCTATTTCGCTGACCCGATCCAACCGTGCCACAATTGGTTCAGTTTGATCGGGCAAGTAGACCAGCAACTTCAACATTTCTGCCTCAAGGCCAGCTTGTTTCAAGGCTTGCTCTTTGTCTCCCGAGGTCCAGGGCAAAGCGACATGGCGATTGGTGGCCAACAATGGGACCCCTTCCAGTAAAAAGCCGGTTCCGGTGAACTGGAACTCGGCGGGTTCGCCCGTCCCATCCGGTTCGATCCAAGGCTGGCCAAACGGGGTTTTCAGCCTTTCTCTGTTTTGTCCCAACACGTGACGCAGTAGTTTCCCGCTTTCAACATGACGCAATCCATATGCCCCCTGGAGGAATGCGACGGATCGAGTAGACGCAGCAATCACCCGCGTTGGCGCTCCTGCTCTGTGTTCCAGTGTTCCAAGACGCTGCTCGGTCGACAAAATCTGGCTTTCAAATGCATCTCGCAATGAGGCCAGGTCCCCAGGTGTAAGTGCGTCTTCCCGCGTCTGTGCAAGCATAACTGAAATCGCTTCGATATTGCGGGATTCCTGCTCGATACTGTCGGCCAAGCGTTTGTCGTTCTGGTAAAGCAAGAATCCAAAACCTGAGATCCCAATAAGCGCAGCAAGAACTGTGATCCTGAACAGGATGGTGGTCTGAGACGCAAGCCGTCGTCCACTGTCGCGCAGCGCACCGGACATCTTTTTGGCAAAAGGTCGACGGCTTGCCCGGGTGTATGCGTAAGCGTCACTCAGGATATCTTCGACCGTGTGATGCGAAGGGAACGAGTGATCACACAACCTGTACCGAGACATCGGACCCTTTTCACCAAACTCGATCATGTCTCCATGCCTAAGAGACGCGGACGAAACTCTTTGCCCATTCACCCATACATTGCGCTCTGACGAGGCAGTTATCGTGTAACCGTCGTCAGCCCACTGAAGAGTAGCGATATCGTTGTCATGGGGGGGCACGTCCCCTTTTGGTCGGAGGCTAAGCGTCCTGCTTTCGCCGACAGAAATAATCAGTGCTTTGTCGACAAGCCAGTTCACATTCCCATGCGATGGTCCGGTCAGGCTCTCCAGAAAGGCCCGCACCTCACCCGCACCAACAATCCCCGACGGCCTTGCACCATTCTCGTCCGGTTTCGGCATTTTGGCCTCCTATCCAAACGGATAGGCATTCTAACACGCTGGACCACCAAACCCATGGCAATGTTTCAGGCGTCGAGAGTATTGGGACATTCTTCTTGAAACGACACTGGTGTACAATTCACGAAGATGGTGCGCCGCGAAGAGATCTCCGGTTCGTTCTCCCGAACACTCGTGCGGCCTGTGTTTCTCCGCCTGAGAATTCAGGTTACGAATCTCGGCGGCAGCCGAGCGCCGGAGAAGACGCTCAAAATACCCGACTCCAGGACATACCCATTCGGCTGGAATGATCAGGAGGTTTTTTTCAACTGCGGCGTATTCGAGCACAGATAACCCTGATACACAGCCTGCCCCTTGTTCCGCGCGGATAACATCCCTGATGTTTTACCTTGGGGATACCCGCGGCAAATTATTGAGAATCATCGACTACTTATAACCCGGATAGCCACTGGCTGGCCCATTCCTGCTACTTTCGCTGTAAACTGCCGGTTGCCAAGCAGAAATTCCTCAAAACGACCCTGCAAAGCCACGGTACTGAGACCTGTGTTCGAAAAGCTCTAAGCGTGAGTGTTCCGAACCGTCTCTGCTTGGGAACAGGCAACTGAAACGGGGAAATCGCGGCACAGATCCGGGTCAAAAACGCAAATGATTTGAGGCACGTACGAGTGGCGGGGAGACAGGGATTCGAACCCTGGGAACGCTCTCACGTTCAACGGTTTTCAAGACCGCCGCATTCGACCACTCTGCCACCTCCCCGTCGAAAGCAGGGTCTAAGGCGAAGTTCGACCAGAGGCAAGTCGAAATCGGGAAATCTTGCCGAAGCCTGTGCAGCGGTCTTTCCATGACACTTCAGCCACGTTATGATCCGCAGGAAAGACCGTAACAGGCTGGCATACAGAACCAGCAGACCGGCAGCGGGGTTCGGAAAACGAAACCCCTTCAGGCAAGGGATAAGCAGATGAAGCGAGCGATCGAGACACGCCCGGGGCCGAAACGGCTGGCGTATCTGGCGTTGACTTTGACGATACTGGCCGGATGCGAAGAGGCTTTTTTGACATCTGAAACGGCTGAGAAACCGGAAGACAATTCGGGGAAAACCGAACTCCTGCCAGAGGTGACGGCCGGCGCGCAGCGTGATGTCGAAGCCCCTGAGGTTTTTCAGACAACCGAAGCCGGGCTTTGGGACGGCCGACCGTCGCTTGGCGGGATCTGGGTTGCCCACCCGGATGTTTCCCAACCTGAGCGTGTCGTTATCAGAAACACGTCTAACAACAAATCCGTGACGGGTGCCCTGTTCCGGCGCGAACGCGATCTGCCCGGCCCCACGCTTCAGGTCTCGTCCGCTGCCGCGAAGGAGCTTGGAATGCTTGCAGGCGCGCCGACAAAAGTCAGCGTCGTCGCACTGCGCCGTGAAAAGATAGAAGAGCCGCCTTCGGAGGACACGCCAGAGGCTGAAGAATCGGCAGAGGAAACCACAACTGCTGCAAGTGATGACGCCATCGACACTCAAGCTGCTCCTGATCCGGAAAAGCCAGCCAAACGGAAGTGGTGGCAAAAGAAAGAACCAGCCGTTGCAGCGGCTGGTGCGGCGGCTGTTGCAGCGGGCACCTCCAGCTCGGCCGATGACGCGGCTAAAACTGTTGAGGATGCGAACGAAAAACCCGAGACGTCAACGTCAGCGGACGATCAGGCCGACGCGCCTGAAGAAAAACCTGCCAAGCGAAAATGGTGGCAGAAGAAAGCGCCCGCAGCCGCCGCCGCGGGAACTGCGGTGGCAACTGCGGATGCGGTGACTGACAGCGCGGACGTAGCCGCCGAAGCGGCAGCGGCCGTGGCGTCACCCTCTTTGTCGGACGCGCCGGTCGAGGCCCCTGCTGAAAAATCTGCCAAGCGAAAATGGTGGCAAAAGAAAGATCCTGCCGCGATCACCGAAACACCGCTGGACCCGATAGAGGGTGCCGCAGCAGCAATTGATGCGGCAGACGTCACTCCTGTGGCCGCCCCGGCGACATCGGCGACACCTTTGAGCAAACCATATGTTCAGATCGGAACCTTCAGCGTCGAGGCAAACGCCAACTCAGCGGCACAAAAGGTGCGCCGAAACGGCATGCCGACGGTTGTCCGGGAGTTGAAAACCGCAAATAATACCGTCTGGCGGGTGCTGGTTGGCCCTGCCGCTACCCGGGCCGAACGCAAAGCCATTCAGAAAGACGTGAAAGACCTTGGCTTCAAAGATGCGTTCACGGTTACCGACTAATTCAGCGAGGCGTAATATGCTATCCTCACTACGAACATCTGTATTGGCTCTCGGGCTTGCCGTACTGGCGCTACCTGCCCAGGCTTTTGATACATCGGCCCGTGCGGCCTATGTGATCGACCAAACCACAGGTACCGTACTGCTATCGAAAGATGCCGACCAGCCGTTGCCGCCCGCGTCGATGTCCAAGCTTATGACGCTTTACGTTGCGTTCGAAGCATTGCGGGACGGACGCTTGACGCTGGACGAAACTCTACCTGTTTCGGAACACGCGATGAGCTATGGCGGCTCGACGATGTTCCTGAATACGCAGGATCGCGTTCGTGTCGAAGATCTGCTGCGCGGCATTATCGTTTTGTCGGGCAATGACGCCTGCGTCGTCATTGCCGAAGCGCTCAGCCCGGATGGCACCGAGGCGGGGTTTGCGCGTTACATGACTCAGCGCGCCAAGCAAATGGGCATGAACAACTCGAATTTTGCCAATTCAAACGGCTGGCCTGCCGCCGGGCATATGATGTCGGTTCATGATCTGGCCGTTCTTGCGGATCACCTGATTTCCGACTTTCCAGAATACTATCCCCTTTTCGCCGAAGAGGTTTTTGAATTTGACGGTCGCGCGCCGTCGAACGCCCGTAACCGCAACCCGTTGTTACGGCTGGAAATCGGAGCGGACGGTTTGAAAACCGGCCACACGCAAGAAGCGGGTTATGGCCTTGTCGGGTCCGCCAAACAAGGCGACAGGCGTGTGATCTTTGTGCTGACAGGTCTCGACAGCACCGGCCAGCGGGCAGAGGAGGCTGAGGCCGTGGTTAACTGGTCGTTTCGAAATTTTGTCGAGAGGACAGTTGCCAACGCGGAAACGCCGATAGCCGAAGCCAAGCTGTGGATGGGCGAGAAAAAAACCGTGGGGCTTGTCCCCGAAGGTGATCTGAACGTGCTGTTTCCGGTTCTGGGCACACAGAATGTCGAGGCCGAGGTTGTTTATGACGGCCCCATCAACGCGCCCGTCAAGAAAGGCCAGCAACTGGCGGAACTGGTGATCAAGCCTGAAGGGCTACCGGAAATCCGACGCTCTCTGGTGGCGGCCGAAGACGTGGCGCTTGGCGGGTTTGTGGTGCGTATGCTGACCGTTGGCGGTATCGTATTGAAGGACGTGATCAACAACCCGCTGGAGTCGATGTGACGAAAGCGGGGTTATTTCTGACCTTCGAAGGTATTGACGGATCAGGCAAGTCAACCCAGGCGCGGATGCTGGCGGATCGCTTGCGCGCGCAGGGTCATGAGGTTGTATTGACGCGCGAACCCGGCGGCTCTCCGGGGGCCGAGGAAATTCGTAGTCTCGTTTTGGAAGGTGACCCGGAACGTTGGTCCGCCGAAACCGAGATTTTGCTTTTCACTGCGGCCCGTCGTGACCATCTGGAGCGTACCATCGAACCCGCCCTTGCGGCAGGGAAAGTGGTGATTTGTGACCGTTTTGCGGACAGTACTCGTATGTATCAGGGCCTGTCGCGGGGTGATCTGCGCAGTCTGGTTGATCAATTGCACAGTTTGATGATCGGGCGGGAACCGGATATGACTCTGCTGATCGACATGGACCCAGAAACGGGCCTGTCCCGAGCCAAGGGCCGACAAGGCACAGAGGAACGTTTCGAAGACTTTGGCCCGGAATTGCAAAAGAAAATGCGCGCAGGCTTTCTTGCGTTGGCCAATGAGTTCTCGGACCGGTTTCGCGTTGTCGACGGCAACAGAGACATGGACAGGGTTGCACAGGATGTGACAGAAATCGTCCAAGCAGCTTTGCGGTAGACGATGAGCGACGATATCCCTTCTCCGGATCAAGTGCCGGGTGCACTGCATCCGCGCGAAACTGCGCATCTTTTTGGTCAAGAGGATGCCGAACAGGCTTTTCTGACCGCCTTTAATTCGGACAGGTTGCATCATGGCTGGCTGTTGACCGGGCCGCGCGGTGTCGGCAAGGCGACGCTGGCATGGCGGATTGCGCGTTTTCTATTGGCAACGCCTCCGGCAGATGACGCGGGTTTGTTCGGTGCGCCGCCAACACCTCAGACACTTGACGTTGATCCCGACCAGCCGGTGTCGCACCGCATTCAAGCTGGCGCAGAACCGGGTTTGGCCGCGATAACCCGGTCGCTGAATGACCAGGGGCGGCTGCGGGGCGAGATTGTCGTGGACGACATCCGCAAGCTCGGGAGGTTCTTTGGCCTGTCCTCTGCTGATGGCGGACGCCGGGTCGTGATTGTGGATTCGGCGGATGAAATGAACGTCAGCGCTGCCAACGCGTTGCTGAAAATGCTGGAAGAGCCGCCAGCGCGCACCACCCTTTTGCTGGTGTCGCACCAACCCTCGCGCCTGTTGCCAACCATCCGTTCGCGCTGTCGCACACTGCGCCTCGGCCCGCTGAACGCTCGGGACATGCAGGCCGCCCTTTCACAAGCTGAAACCGAAATGCCCGCTCAGGCCGAACACCTCGCTGCGCTTGCTGCTGGTTCAGTTGGGGACGCTGTACGCCTGATCAATCTGGGTGGTCTGGACATCTATGCCGAACTGATCGCCATTCTGGGCACCCTGCCCCGCATGGATCGTCAACGCGCATTGGCACTGGCCGAGGCCGCAGCCCAGCGCGGTGCCGCCGAGCGGTTCGAGTTGTTGCTGACACTAATTGACGTCGCTTTGTCTCGGCTGGCCCTGACCGGGGCAACAGGCGCCCCGCCTGTTCCCGAAGCTGCGCCAAACGAAGGGGAAACGTTGGCGCGACTTTCCGCTTCTCCGGATCACGCCCGCCGCTGGGCCGAGGTCGCCGCGATAATCACCGCCCGGGCGCGCCATGGTCAAGCCGTCAACCTTGACCCTGCCGCTCTGGTCCTAGATACGGTGTTCAAGATACAGGAAACCGCCGGTCAGAACAGATGAGCGACACCCCCCAGATTACTGACAGCCATTGCCATCTGGACTTCCCGGATTTCGACGGCCGGTTGGACGACATCATCGCGCGCGCCGCCGAAGCTGGTGTGGCCCGCATGGTGACGATTTGCACCAAACTGCGCAACGAACCCACCGTCCGCGCGATTGCCGAGGCCCACGCACCGATCTTCTACGCAGCCGGAACGCACCCGATGAGTGCAGCGGACGAGCCAATGGTCTCGGTCGATGAGCTGGTCGATTTGGCACAGCATCCGAAATTCGTTGGCATTGGTGAAACCGGCTTGGACTATCACTACACCGCCGACAGTGCAGAAGTTCAGAAACAGTCACTGCGCGTTCACATCGAAGCGGCTCAGCGAACCCGGTTGCCTCTGATCATTCACGCCCGCGCGGCGGACGATGACATGGCCCGTATTCTGGCTGAAGAATACCGTAACGCGCCGTTTTCTTGCGTGATGCACTGTTTCTCATCCTCAGCTGAACTGGCCAGAGCCGCATTGGATTTGGGCTTCTACCTGTCCATGTCTGGCATTGCTGCTTTCCCGAAAAGCCAGGAACTGCGCGATATTTTGGCAAGCGCTCCGGTGGATCGCATTCTGGTGGAAACCGACGCACCCTATCTGGCCCCGCCGCCCTATCGCGGGAAGCGCAACGAACCAGCCTATACCGCACATACAGCACGCAAGGGTGCCGAGATCTTCGGTATGGAATACGCCGCTTTTGCCGCCCAGACCCAGGCAAACTTTGACCGGCTGTTCACGAAAGCGGCTTTGTACAAGGCTGCTGCATGACCGGGTTGCGATTTACAATTCTGGGCTGCGGTTCTTCAGGCGGCGTGCCAAGGTTGGGCGGTCACTGGGGCGACTGCGACCCTGCGAACCCTAAGAACATCCGACGCCGCTGTTCAATGTTGGTTGAACGCGACGGCCCGGATGGGACAACCTCGGTTCTGATCGACACCACCCCGGACATGCGCAGCCAGTTGCTGGACACAGGCACCGGGCGGTTGGACGGCGTAGTCTATACGCATTCTCACGCAGATCACGTGCACGGGATCGACGACCTGCGTATGATCGTGTTCAACATGAAAACCCGCGTTCCTGTCTGGGCGGATGGCGATACCCAGAACGCCTTGTTGGGACGCTTTGGCTATGCGTTCATTCAGCCCGAGGGCTCACCTTATCCGCCGATCCTTGAACTCAAGACCATCGATGGCCCATTTGAAATCGGAGGTCCTGGCGGCCCCATTTCATTTCGTCCGTTCAAAGTGAATCACGGATCGATCGATTCCCTTGGGTTTCGCATGGGACAACTCGCCTATCTGCCGGATGTAGCCGAGATTTACGACGACGCCTGGCCCGAGATGGAAGGATTGGACTGTCTGGTCATCGACGCCCTGCGCCGCAGCCCGCACCCCACCCATGCGCATCTGGAAAAGACGTTGGGATGGATCGAAAAACTGCAACCAAAGCGTGCAGTTCTGACCAATATGCATATCGATCTCGACTATGCGACCGTCGATGCAGAAACGCCCGACCACATCGCCCCCGCCTTCGACGGGATGGTGATCCATCAGGCACATTAGCCCCCTGCTTCGCGCCCATAGGATAACGCAGCAGGCCTGCCGCACGGGGGCCACATGCTGCAAAGCCTGATTGACGTCATTCTTCCGGTCTTTTTGGTGATCGGCGCCGGATACACGGCGACACGCACAGGGTATTTCAAGGAAGCGCATGTTGATGGGTTGATGAAATTCACCCAAGGCTTTGCGATCCCCTGTCTTTTGTTTCTTGCCATCGCGCATCTGGACCTCAGCGCCAGTTTTGATCCTCGGCTATTGGCCAGCTTCTATTCGGCCGCCGCGTTGTGTTTCACCGCAGGTCTCTTTGGTGCACGCATCATTTTCGGGCGCGATTGGGAAGATTGCGTCGCCATCGGGTTTTGTTGCCTGTTCTCAAACTCTGTCCTCTTGGGCCTACCGATTACCGAACGTGCATATGGGCCTGAGAACCTGACCGGCAACTACGCGATCATCGCCTTTCACTCTCCGTTTTGTTATGGCGTCGGAATTACGGTCATGGAGGTTGTCCGAAATCGTGGAAACGGTGGCGTACACATGGCGCGTTCCGTTCTGTCTGCGATGTTCAAGAATGCACTGATCCTCGGAATCGCTCTTGGGTTTCTGGTCAACCTGTCTGGCCTGGCTATCCCCGCAGTGGTCGACGAAGCCCTTGGGCTGATCACGCGCGCAGCCCTTCCCGGGGCTCTGTTTGCCTTGGGTGGCGTTTTGGTCAAATACAAGCCCGAGGGCGATCTGCGCACCATTGCCTACGTTTGCTGTATCTCGCTGATGCTGCACCCCAGCCTTGTATGGTTGTTCGGCAAATCCACCGGCTTGCCGCAGGACCTGTTTAGGTCGGGCGTTTTGAATGCCGCCATGGCTCCGGGTTTCAATGCCTACATCTTCGCCAATATGTATGGCCGCGCAAAACGTGTCGCTGCTTCGGCCGTTCTTATTGGGACGGCGTCATCTATCCTGACCGTCTGGCTTTGGCTAACACTTCTGGGCTAACTGTGGTGTTGACTTCAGGTCGTCGTGAAACACCTATCGCACAACGCAGCAGGAGATCCGAATGTCGCATGCCATTATTGTTGCTCATGGCCAACCATCCGACCCGGAACCGGCCGAAGCTGCTCTTGCGGTATTCGCAGCAAAAGTTAACGCGCTGACCGAGAAGGTGGTTGTGCATTCAGCGACTCTGGCTGCCCCAGGCGCGTTGGAGACGAAACTGGACAGCGTACCAGAGAACTCGGTCATTTATCCGCTTTTCATGGCAAAAGGGTGGTTTGTAACCAGCGCGTTGCCCAAACGGCTTGGGAATCACAAGGCACAGGTTTTGGATCCGCTGGGAATCGATCCAGAGCTGCCAGCTTTGACTGCGGACGCCCTGCGAATGGAATTGTCTGGCAAGCAATGGACGGCACAGTCGACAGATCTGGTCATTGCCGCTCATGGTTCTGGCCGTAGTCGGAATCCATCGGCCGTGGCGTTGCAGTTTGCTGAACAGATTGGAGGAATGGTATCTTTCAAATCTGTTCGCGTCGGATTTGTCGAAGAATCGCCATCCATTTCTGACGCCGCGAACGGTACAGGAGATCAGGCGCTGTGCCTGCCCTTCTTTGCCTGTACCGGAGGGCATGTTTTGGATGACGTACCGGAAGAGTTGGATCGTGCGGGGTTCTCAGGTGTTGTGCTTCCCGTAGTGGGCGAGTTGGCTCCGATCCGGTGCCAGATTGCAAAAAAGGTAACGGAGGCATTCGAATCTGCCTGAAATCCCGATACGACCCCCATCATGTTATCTGGGCGATTTCAGGTTTGCGCCTTGCTCAACGTTGAATACAAGCGATGGCAAGACCGGCCGTCACGTTTGGCCTGATATAGGGCTAAATCTGCAGCGTGAAGAATGTCCGCAGCGTTGGGCCTCTTGAACTGCGTGGACAAGGCAGTACCGATACTGGCCGAGATGGTACAGAACTGGTTCTGAAACAACATCGGTTCCTTCAATCTTGAGATCAGACGCCCGGCAATGGAGGCCAGAGTTTCCTCTTGCGTCAAGCCTTTGAAAACAATTACAAACTCATCCCCACCGACCCTGGCGACGGTGTCGTTGCTTCGCGTCTCCTCCTGCATGATGTGGGCCGCCTGTTGCAGGACGAAGTCACCAGCCGCATGCCCCAGCTTGTCATTCACCGATTTGAAAAAGTCCAAATCCAGATGCATAAGTGCGAAGGTAGAATTTGCCGAGATCAGATGTGCGAGCAAGTGATCCATTGCTCTGCGGTTCTTCACTCCGGTCAACGTGTCGGTATACGCCTGCTCTTCGGCCGCGAGCATCGCACCCTGCAGCCGGAGGTTGAGAGAGCGGGATGCCTCCATCGCGGCGGACTTGGCTTCGACCAGATACAACAACTCAATTGCCAGATCAGTGCCCGAGAAATCTGCGCTTGTCAGCGCATAATCCCGCACCGCATCCAAAATTGAAATACCAAACGACAGGTTGATGACTGCACCACCGGAATGTGGCAAAGGCGCGACCAACCCCTTGAGGGTTGTGCGCGGTTCATCATGAAATTTCAGGTGCAGCTTTGCCCCGGCCATTGACATCAGGGCAGGAACAGTTGTGACCGCCCTGGGGCGGATCAGCTCAAACACATCCAGAAACCCCTGCCCCACCAGTGGCAGCTCGGGTCGCAATTTTTGCAGGGTCGGACCTGCTTGCTGGACGCAACCGTTTTGGTCCACCAGCAGAAACATCGGGCAAAGCGTTTCCAGAAGACCAGCCAGTTCCCGGGTGTCTGTCATCCGTTCCGAGCCCCCAGATCAAAGTGCCGCCCTTCAGCAAAAGCGCTTTCAACCAACATGATGGAAATAACGTCACTATCCTGCTGCTGCCCCTCATGCGACAGCATCACCAGCGCGCCATAGTCATCGGCCATTGCGCGTAAGACGCCAACCATGACGCTGGAATACCCTGGCAACCCCAGAGAACAGCACAGTTGATATTCTGCGGTTGAAAGCTCTCTCAACTCCAATGCCGGCAGGGTCAAATCGGACACGGCCAGCCGCACGCGGTCTGCCAGATCATCCAGCGAATGCAGAAACTCGATATAGCTGACGCCTCCAAATCTGAGAAGACGGCGCAATCCTTCCATATTCGGGTGAGACACAAGATAGGTACCCAGATCTTCTAGAATTTCGGCTTGCGACCGATTGAGGTCGGCGCTCAGTGCCTCCATTACCCGAGTCGTCATGTCATCGTCATAGACGAGCATGGCTTCAAACTCGACAATCCCCAGCCGCGCAACTTCGGTCACGCGCAGCCAGCAGGATCGCCCGTAGGTCGCACAGACAAAGGACTGTATCGCCCTATTGATCAGACCATGCATCAGATGCCCCAGATTGGTGTCCTTTGCACTGTGGTCTGATAAACCTTAACAAACAGCCAATATCCACCCTGAGTTGTGGCGAATGCAACCGGGTACCAGTTCGACATCACCTGCCTGGTCAGAAATCCGTGGGCGCGCCGCCTTCCGCTTTGCGACGTTCAACAAACGCGGCCAGTTCCTCGCGAATGCCTTCATCCATCGGGGGCGCTTCGAAACTCGAAATGATCTCTTTGAACATGTGGTGGGCGCGTTCTGCGGTCCAGATCCCACCAGCGACCTCCCACCCTTCATAGTTTTTCCAATCACTCAGGAAGGGTTGATAGAAGGCCGTAGTATAGCGATCCTGCGTATGCTGAATGCCAAAGAAATGACCGTCGTTTCCGACCGACCTGATCGCATCCAGTGCAATCTCATCCGGTCCTGTGGCGGTTAGCTCTGGGTTCATATATCGTTGAATCTGCTGCAATATTTCGCAATCCATAATGAATTTTTCCGGGCTGGCGATCAGACCGCCCTCAAGCCAACCGGCTGCATGATAGACCATATTGGTGCCCGACTGCACGGACGCCCAAAGAGAATTCGAAGTCTCCCACACCGACTGCCCGTCCGGCACATTTGCTGCGCAAACACCCGAAGACCGCATGGGCAAGCCATAGAACCGCGCCATTTGACCTGTCATCTGGGTCGAGCGCATGTACTCCGGTGTTCCAAAGGCAGGCGCACCGGACTTCATGTCCACGTTCGAAGTGAAGGTTCCGATCACGCAAGGAATACCGGGGCGCACATACTGGAACAAAGCAATAGCACACAAAGCCTCAGCCAGAGATTGCGCCACTGCCCCCGCCATGGTTACGGGCGCCATGGCCCCGGCCAGTGTAAACGGAGTAACCACAATCGCCTGACCGCGCCGTGCCAGGCGTAAACAACCGTCAATCATCGGGTGGTCGTGTTTCAGCGGCGATGTGGAGTTAATATTGGTGTACATGCGCGGTGCGGCCTCGAATTCCTCGTGGCTCAGACCACCCGCAATACGCACCATCTCCATGACATCTTCGACGCGTTCTTTGCCCAACGAATAGGCGTGCATCGCCTTGTCGGTCAGGGTCAGCTTGTCATACAGCACATCCAGATGGCGGACGCTCGCGTGGATATCGACCGGTTCAACCGGGTATCCGCCCGCGAAATGAATACAATTGAAATACTGCGTCAGCTTCAGAAGGTTCCGGCACATCTCACGATTGCCGGGCACCTTTTTTCCGATTTCCATGTCCCAGTAGTTCGGTGGAGACGAGACGTTGCCGAACAGGATATTCTTGCCGCCAATTTCGATCTTGCGATCCAGATTGCGAGGGGTGATTGAAAACTGGCTGGGGGCTTTGGCAATCATCTCCATGACAAAGTCCCGCCCCATACGGACATTGTCGCCGTCAATGGTACAACCGGCTTCGCGCAGGATGCCAACCGCCTCTTCGTTATAAAACTCGATCCCGATCTCTTCGAGGATACGCATGGCCCCTCCATGGATCGCTTCGATGCCAGCCTGATCCAAAGGCTCTGTAGGGCGATCGATATTGACAGGCGGATCCCAGGGCATCTGGTCAATCGCTGCGCTGCCCCTGCGCGCAGCCGCCCCTGCGCGCCCTCCTCCGCGGCGCTTGCGTGTGGTGGTCTCGGCCATCGGTGCCTCCGTTCTTGCTTAATTTAAGCAAGCCCCGAAGACACAGCTATGGCCGCTCCGTCTGCGACAGAATATGTCGGTTTTCTATTCCCGTCCGTTGAAACCAGGAATTAACCAATCAGCTTTTGGCCAGCCATTCCGGAATATGCCCGATATCCGGCAAAACCACATCCGCCATTGGTGCCAGAGCGTCAGCTTCGGCCAGACCTGTCAGAACGCCGATTGTGGTCATCCCTGCCGCACGCCCGGCCTGCAAGTCATGAAGACTGTCGCCCACCATTGCGATACGAGAAGGCTCAACTCCGATGTGCGCGGCAAAGGCCAACAACTGGCCCGGCCCAGGCTTGAATCCGTGACCACTGTCATACCCGGCCACAAAATCGAAGTGTTCCCGTATCCCGACGGATTCAAGATGCTGCAATGCGGGATGCTCACTGTCATTTGTCGCAACGCCCAGCTTTATTCCCGCGTTTTGCAAACCTTCCAGGAACGGAACCAATGGAATGGCAGGCGCTTGCGGGGCTGCGGCGGCCTCGGCATTCATCAAATCCACTATCTCTTGCAAGGTCATGCCATCAACATGTGCAATCAAAACCTCAGCGATTTCCTCAACTGTCGCTGCGATTACAATGCTGTCTTCGGTGTATTGTTCTTGTTCGAAATCATATCCGATGACTCGGCCAAGCTCGGTCGCGCGATCTTTATCCCCGCCTGACAGGCGCAACAGCATAGAGCGCCCAAAAGCCCCCCAGGTGTTCGCAAAATCAAACAGCGTGCCATCTTTATCGAAGATGATCGCATCTATCGGCATCGGGTGCTCCTGCGGTAAAGATTGTTTACGTCCAGTGTACGTCAGCGCCGCCGGACAATACTGCCCTCGCTTGGGCAGGAAGATCATAGGCGAGTGAATTGGCGTCACAAAACGCCATGACCCACGAATCGTCAAGCACCAGAAAATCAAGAACCGACGCCAGAAAGTCCGGATCGCCTGCCCGATCACGCGCATCCTCGATCGATGCGCCTGTGGAGCCCAGAAAAACAGGCAAAAGCTCGTCATTGCTGACCAGCCAGGCCAGGGCCGTCAGAGCAAGTGTTTCGGCGGAATCGGAAGATATCGGCATAAACTGAGGTGAGATCCGGTCTTGGAAAGGGTTTGTTAACCAGACTCATAAACACTTTGTTCACGCATGCAATCAACGGTGAACAACTATGTCTGTGCAGGGAACCATCCTTGTCCTCGACGGGGTATCGACCAATCGCATAATGCTGAAGGTACAGCTAACCGCGGCCTGGTATCACGTGGTGCAGGGTGAAAAGCTTGAAGGATTGCCCGCACTTGTGCGTCGTACGCAACCTGATCTGGTTCTGACGGCTCAGACGTTGCCGGATGGCACGGCCGCGGATGTTAAGAAGGCGATTGTGAAGGTGCCCGGCCTTGATGACGTCCCCGTTGTGGCGCTTGCCGCGCAAAACGACCGGGACGCACGTCTGCGGGCGCTGAAGGACGGGCTGGACGATGTGCTGACGCAACCGTTCAAGGACACCTTGCTGCTGGCGCGCATTCGCAGCCTGTTGCGTGCGCGTGCAGTTACCCAGGACCTGCAGGTCAGCAACGGATCGCAACCAATTGGGTTCGCGGAACCAGCCCCGGCGATAATCAGACCGCCCAAAGCGGCGCGGGTTGATATTCTGACCCAGACTGCCCGAACCGGCGCCCTCTGGCACAAGGGACTGGATGATCAACGCCAATTCGATTTGCATTGGCATCTTCAGTCAAACCTGCAGGGCGTTCTGTCCGGCGCCATTCCAGATGCGATTGTGGTCGAGCTGGGCCCGCAACCGTCCGGTCTGAATATCCTTGCAGATCTCAGGTCACGCGGTGTGACACGGCACACTGTGTTGATTGGGGTGTTGAAGGACGAAGACGCCGGGCGGGCCTCGGAAGCTCTGGACCGAGGGGCAGATGCCGTCTGTATGGGCGGGTTCTGCGCACAGGAGATCCTGTTGCGGCTTGATAATCAGATTGCCCGCAAAGCTCGGCTTGATCAGATGCGGACCTCTCTCAGAAGAGGTATTGCAGAATCCTGGATCGATCCGTTGACCGGGCTGCACAATCGCCGCTATGCCATGCGGGCACTGGATCAGATCGCGCGCCAATCCGCTCGGACGGGGCGCAGCTTTGCCATCATGCTGGCCGATCTGGATCACTTCAAGGCAATCAATGACGGCCATGGCCATGTCTGCGGTGATTGTGTTTTGACGCAGGCGGCAGAGCGTATGCAAAACGCCCTGGGATCTCGCGGCTTTGTCGCCCGCATCGGCGGCGAAGAGTTCATGATCGGCGTGCCGGATGTGTCGTCCAAACAGGCGTTGAACCTGGCCGAAACCGTTTGTGACAGCATCTGTCAGTCCCCCTTCCCTTTGCCGGATCAGGGGGCGCAAGTTGATGTAACGGTCAGTATTGGGCTGAAACTGTCTCAGGCCGGTCCCACGGGGCAAGACCGTGCAGCCGAACACGTGGAGAACCTGATAAAGTCTGCGGACAAAGCACTTTACGCTGCGAAGAAAGCGGGGCGCAATCAGGTGAGTGTCAGGCAAAGCGCTGCCTGAAGCAATCAGTCTCTTTTCTTGTGCCCGTGCGGCCCTCGTTTAACAACCTCCTGCAATCTGTCTGCATAGACCTGCCGTTCATCATCACTCATGGCGGTCACGCGCGCCAGCCATTGCGCTTGCAAGGCGTGTTGCAAGTTGGCCGTGGCCTGCGCTTGTTGTTGCAGCAGAACCTGAACCGCCACCGGATCAAAGGGCTCTGCACGCAAAGCCTGACTCAGCGCTTCGAAATCCTGGGTACGACCCTTGGATCCCTTCTTGTGCAGGCCCGACAACTCGCCCCGCATGGCCTTGCGATCGTCTTTGGGCAATGCGCGGTACAAAGCGGGGCCAAATCCGGGTGGTGCTTTGGCATGGTCCCCACCTTTGAGGCGCAACACCGTACCAACAGCGACGCCGACAATCAGCAGGTTCAACGCCAATGACACGACCAGGACAACAGGGATCCACCTGCGTTTGGGCTTGGGATCAGTGTTCATTCCGTGCTCTCCAGAAAACTCGAGTCAAATCCAAGGTCCGCCACAAGGAAGGTTGTCTCTTGCGACGTCAGCAGGTTGGCAGGGTCAGGCAAAAAGGTTGGTGCGGAAAACCCGATCCAGACACCGGCAGCACTTGCGGCGACAAGCCCGCCAAGGCCCTGCCATCCTCCTACATTTCTCACCAACCTGTTCCATATCGAAGGTTTCGGTTGCTGTGCAGGTGCAAGACGACCGAGGCGGACAGATTCAGCATCAGTCTGGATTCGTACGGCCAGATCGTCGGGCAGAACCGGCCGCTGCTGCCGCGCCTGCGCAAACAAATGATCCAGTTCCATGTCTTCATCCGCCATTGTCATACCCCAGTTCTTCACGTCTTCCGGCTAAGATCGCTGTCAGGTTTCGCTTGCCACGCGCGGTCAGGCTTTCGACTGCTTCTACCGAAATGCCCATAATCCCGGCAATCTCGGGGTTGGGCAGTTCTTCAATATGGCGCAGCACGATCGCCTGTCGCTGTCGTTCGGGCAGTTCAGCCAGGGCCGACTGCAAAGCATCCTTGCGCGCCTCATCCTGCATTCGGTCAACCACGCTGGCCTTACCGTCTTCGGGTTCAGGAACGTCCGACAACCTGTCAGGTGTCTTCTTGCGCCGCATGTCTACACACAGGTTCAATGTCACCCGATACAGCCAGGTCGAAACTTTGGCCTGACCCGACACCCAATCCGGCGCCATCTGCCACAACCGCATCATCGCATCCTGCGTCACGTCTTCCGCCTCGGCCCTGTTCCCCAACATGCGCAAAGCAACCGAGTAACAGCGTGGACCCAACCGATCGGTCAAGACTCGTGCGGCCCCTGCCTCGCCATCGGCAAATTGCCTCAGCAACACATCGTCGCTGAGTGTGTTCGCGGTGCATTCAACACCGCGAACGTCTTGTGGGTGGGAGGTCAGATCCTCCATCCTGCATCAGTTATCGTTTGCGTTCGATTTGTGATGCTTTTTCTTTTGGTGCCGCCCCATCCGGTCTTTGGCATCGGCAAATTCCTGTTCCGAGATTCCGCCACTGTTATCCGCATCCATCCGGTCAAACATCTTGTCAGCCCGGCGCGGTTTCGGCAACTCATCCTGGCTAAGGAAACCATCTTTATTCGCGTCGTTGTTTTCGAACATCCTGGCAACCCGATCGCTTACTTTCTTTTGGGCAGCGGCCTGCATTTCCTCAAGGCTCAGCTGCCCATCACCATTGGTGTCCGCCTCGGTGAAACGCGCAGTACGATGCGCCTCCATCTCCTGTTGCGTCACCTGACCGTCGCCGTTGGCGTCCAGTTCCTGAAAGGACACGGGATCGCGGCCACCCGGGCCTGCAGCCAGAACAGAAGTACCGGTAACTGCGACTGCCGACAGAACGATGGCCGAGATGAAATTCACGTTTTTCATTTCTGTTTTCCTTTATTGACGCGGCCCAAGTGCCGCTGCTCATACCCATTCAAACGGGCAGTGTCCGGATTTCCGTCGCCGAACCTGAGAATTTTTTTGGCGGATTTGAGATTATCGTGGGCCAGTTCAATCGGAGGGCGTTGCAAAGCGACGCACCCCCTTTTAAATCTATGCGAACAGGCCCATTATCCGGCAAAGATTAATGCGCGAGTTATATTATGACGGATCAGACGATCGAGACGACCACAGAAGATGAGCGTGAAACATGGCCCGCCCTGGTCAAGGGGTTTCGCTGCAAATGCCCCAACTGTGGGGACGGCAAACTGTTGCACAGCTATCTCAAGGTCAATGATTCCTGCTCGAACTGCGGGCAGGAACTGTTTCATCATCGCGCTGATGACGGGCCAGCCTACCTGACGATTTTGCTGGTCGGCCATTTGCTGGCACCGGCTCTGCACGTGTCATATGTGCATTGGCGGCCAGATCCGTGGACCATGGCCATTGGGTTTTCCATCGGTTGCATTGCGTTGTCCCTATTCTTGTTGCCGCGCCTGAAAGGCGCAGTTGTGGCGTATCAATGGGCGCGTCGAATGCATGGCTTTGAAAAATCCGCGTGACCCGAACCGGTTGATCAGATTGGACATGACACCCGACAAGACCGCCATTCGAGACGCTGCAACGGTTATCGTGCTGAGGGACAGATGGACCAACCCATCGATCCTTATGGGCCAACGCGGTTCCAAAGCGGCTTTCATGCCCAACAAATTCGTGTTTCCTGGTGGCGCGGTTGATCCAGCCGATGCGGATGTTCCGTTGGCAACGGAATTGCCGGAGTTGTGCCTTGAACGTTTGGGAGAACAGGCCGAAGCGGGGATTCAAGGTGCGCTCGCCGCTGCTGCCATACGCGAGCTATGGGAAGAGACAGGTCTTGTTCTCGGCCAGCTGGGCACCTGGCCCGGTCATGTTCCTGACGATTGGAAGAGCTTTTCCGCCTTGGGTTATCTGCCAACTGCAGCTGCACTGCAGTTCGTCTTTCGCGCGGTAACTCCTCCGGGTCGTCCCCGCCGGTTCGATGCACGGTTCTTTCTGGTCGACGCCGAAGCTTTGCAAGGCGATCTGGATGATTTCAGTCACGCCTCGGATGAGCTGTCGCACCTGCAATGGGTGCAACTGGATCGGGCGCGTGATCTGGATCTGCCGTTTATTACCGAGGTCGTTCTGGCGGAAATCGCGGCCCGGGTTACCTCCCCCGAGCCGCCATCGTCGGTTCCCTTCTACAAAAACAACGAAGAAGCCAACCTGTTCCTGCGTCTCAGGGGCTATCCGATGCCTGATCACGACTGACGGTTCAGTTTCACCGCATTCGGCTGATCACCACCGTCACTTCGGGCTTTTTGCCGATTTCCGCTTTGGCCGTCTGCCGAACGATCCGACGCATTTCATCTTCCAGCTTGTCGTCATCGCGCAGAGTCTTGGCCGCAGCCCGCATCAGGAACTGGTTCAGATCTTCTTCCAACACTTCGACCAAAGCAGCACGAGACGTTCCGATCTCAGGCAGGCCCATGGTATCGCACCACGGCTCGCCCAGCGGTTCGTCTTCTTCGTCCAGAACAACAGTTACAGTGACGTGCCCGTTCAGGGCCATGCGGATACGATCCCGCACCACTCCATCAAGTGCACCGATTTTCACCGTTCCGTCCAGATAAGTGCGACCGGTTTCGACGTAATCAACAACCACAGGTGCGTTGCCACTGAGATCCAGCAGGGTGCCGTTCACCGCGAGCACACCGGTTTTGCCGCCCTGTTCCGCCAGTTTGACGTGTTCGCGCAGATGCCGGTGTTCGCCATGCATCGGAATTACAAACTGCGGATCGATCAATGCGTGGACCTTCTCAAGATCTGGCCGGTTTGCATGGCCAGAGACATGATAAAGGCCCGAGCTGTCATCGACCACATCCACGCCCTTTTCGCTGAGCTGGTTCATGATGAAGATGACGCCCCGTTCGTTCCCGGGGATGGTTTTCGAGGAGAACAGGAACAGATCGCCCTCAGCCAACTCCAAACCCCGGTACTTACCACGGGCCAATTGGGCGCTGGCGGCACGGCGTTCGCCCTGACTGCCAGTTACAATCAGCATCAGGTTTTGGCGCGGAAGATCCAGCGCCTCTTCCGCGCTGATCACTTTGGGGAAATCCGACAGAATGCCGGTCTCGGTCGCGGCTTCGATCATCCGGCGCATGGCCCGACCCAACAGGACGATCGACCGCCCGGCCCGTGCCCCCGCTTCGGCCAGCGTTTTGACCCGCGCGACATTTGAGGCAAAGGTCGTTGCCACAACCATACCTTCGGCGCTTTCGACCAACTTGACAATCTCGGGGCCAACTTCGGATTCCGAACGGCCCGGATGGGTTGAGAACACATTTGTACTGTCACAGACCAGCGCCTTGACGCCGGGCTTGGCGACTTCGGTCCACAGGTCGGGGTCAAAGGCTTCCCCGACGACCGGAGCCGCATCCAGCTTGAAATCGCCCGAATGCACGACCCGTCCTGCAGGCGTATCGATAACAAGTGCCGCACTTTCAGGAATCGAGTGCGAAACCGGAAGAAAGCCAACCGTGAACGGCCCGACAGAAACCTGTTCGGGCCACGCGGAAACGGTCGTCACCGCCTCGGCCGGGTGGGCATGTTCGTCCATCTTGCGGCGCGCAATATTGGCCGTGAAGGCGCGCGCATAGACCGGCGCACCCAAGGCTTCATAGCAATGGGCCACGGCACCGATGTGATCTTCATGGGCATGCGTGATGAAAACACCATCAAGCCGGTCAGCGCGCTCTTTCAGCCACGAGATATCCGCATAGATGAGGTCAACGCCCGGCGTTGTGTCCATGTCGGGAAAGGTGACGCCCAAATCCACAAGGATCAGACGTTCCTGCCCCGGTTTGCCATAGCCGTACACATAGGCGTTCATGCCAATTTCACCCGCGCCACCCAGCGGCAGGTAGATCAATCTTTCACTGCTCATGTGGAGCCATTGTCCTTGTTATAGCGATGGATCACGGTCAGCCCGTGCATCGTCAGATCATCTTCGATTGCGTCGAACCCCACGTCGGCCTGATCGAACAAGGGGGCCAGCCCTCCGGTTCCAACGACTTTCATCGGCATTCCGTATTCTCCCTTGATCCGGGCAATCAGCCCTTCGATCAAGCCGGAATATCCCCAATACACGCCCGATTGGATACAACCAACCGTATTCGTACCGATCACTCTTTCGGGTCGAGTGATGTCAATATGCGGCAGCGCCGCGGCGCCCTGGTGCAGGGCTTCGAGACTCAGGTTCACACCCGGTGCGATAATGCCACCCACATAGGCACCATCGGCGGCGACAACATCAAAATTCGTCGCAGTGCCAAAATCCACGACAACCACATTGCCGCCATGACGGTCAAACGCACCCACAGCGTTGGCCAATCGATCCGGGCCGGGCACTGTCCCTTCATCCACACGAGGCGGTACAGGCAAAAGGCAATCGGGTTTACCCACGACCAGTGGTCTGCAGCCAAAAAAACGATCGGCGAAGATGCGCAGATTGAACACCACACGTGGTACCGTCGAGGCAATGATGACATCGGTGATATCCGCCTCGATGCCATAATGTTTCACCAGCGTCGAATACCAGGTGAAATATGCGTCTGCCGTGCGCGCGTGGTGGGTCGAGGTGCGCAGGGTACACAGGAATCGCTCACCGTCCCAAATCGAGAAAACGGTATTGGTATTGCCGCAATCGATGGCCAGAAGCATCCGCGCCCCTCTCAGAAATAGACATCCGCCGCAGGAATGCTCACGCGGCCTTTGGCGGTGTTTAAGACAAGGTTACCGCCTGCGTCCACCGTTTCGAAGGTCCCAACCGTCTCTGACGTACCGGTACGAGCGGTGATGACCTCGCCCAACCGGGCCGCGCGGGACAGCCAGGCGGTGCGGATCGGCTCGAACCCATAGGTGACGAATTGGGTTTCATACGTGGCGTAAGCAGCGGCCAGTTCAGTCAGAAAATCCTCGGGCGAGACATTTGCCCCGGTTTCCGACAGCAATGAGACGGGCCGAACCGCGCCAGGTTCCACCGCCTCTGCGTCCGGGGCATTGGCCAAGTTCACGCCGATACCGATGGACAAATGCGCCACGCCACGCCCCTGCCCGGTGCTTTCCAGCAAGATACCGGCAAGCTTGCCCCCGTTCAGCAGCACGTCATTGGGCCATTTCAGCGACAGTCCTGCGGCCCGCCCTGTAACGGCAACACAAGCGTCAAACAGCGCCAGCGCAGCCACGAAACTGCGTAGGGCCGCCTGCTCCGGCGCGCCCTGAGGACGCATCAACAATGTCGCTGCCAGATTGCCCATCGGGTTGGCCCAGGTCCGGCCACGTCGCCCACGCGCCGCCGTTTGATGATGCGCCATGATCCAGACAGGTCCCCGCGCGTCGGGAGCAATCCGCGCCGCCTCGTTGAGTGTGCTGTCGACTTCCTGCACCTCGTGCAGGCCATAGCCTTGGGGCCACTTGGTCATATCAAAAAGGCCCGGTCGCGCGACCGAGCCCCTCCTTCAGATTGTTCCAAACGCTCAGTTGACAAGCGTAGCCGCCGCAGCTGCCGCCGCGCCCTCGACACCGAACTGATAGAAGATACCGACCAGCATCAAAGCTGCTGACCCCATCAATGCCACCCACAGGACAGGTGTCGACTTAGTTTCGATTGGCTCTTCGTTCTCTGCCCCGAAATACATGTAGAAGACGATCCGCAGGTAGTAGAAAGCACCGATAACCGAGGCGATTGCCGAAACGACCACAAGCCCTGTCAAACCAGCGCTGACACCTGCCTGCCAAACACCAAATTTCGCGAAAAAACCCAACATGGGCGGCACGCCCGCAAGGCTGAACATCAGGATCAGAACAGCCAAGGCCTTACCTGGATCGCGCTTGGAATACTGGCGCAGAGCGTCAATGTCGGTGATGGGTTTACCGTCACGTTCCATCATCAAAATGAAGGCGAAGGTACCGATGTTCATAGTCACATAGATGGCAAGATACATCAGCATTGCCTTGATACCCAGCTCTGTACCCGCGGCCAGACCGATCAGCGCATAGCCCATATGTGCAATCGATGAAAATGCCATCAGACGCTTGATGTCGCGCTGCCCGATGGCAGCCACTGCACCCAGCAGCATTGACAGTACCGAGAGCAGGACGATCACCTGCTGCCAGTCTTTGACAATACCGCCGAACGCGTCGTGCAACAGGCGTGCGAACAAGGCCATCGCTGCAACTTTCGGAGCTGTGGCAAAGAAAGCCGTGATCGGCGTCGGCGAGCCTTCGTATACGTCCGGTGTCCACATGTGGAACGGAACGGCCGAAACCTTGAAGGCCAGACCCGAGATCAGGAAAATCAGGCCAAACAGCAGACCAAGGGAAACATCGCCGTGGTGAACGGTTTGGATAATACCCGAGAACAGCGTGGTACCGGTAAAGCCATAGACCAGCGATGCACCATAGAGCAGCAGGCCCGAACTCAGCGCACCAAGCACGAAGTACTTCAGGCCCGCTTCAGTCGATTTCGCGCTATCACGACGCAGCGCCGCCACGACATAGAGAGACAGAGATTGCAACTCAAGGCCCATGTAAAGCGACATCAGATCGCCCGCGCTGACCATCATCATCATGCCCACGGCGGCCAGCGCCACCAGCAACGGGTACTCAAAACGCAGCAAATCACGACGTGCCATGTATTCCTGGCTCATGACCAGTACAGCGCCTGCCGACAGCAAGATGGCAACCTTGGCAAAGCGGGCAAAGCCGTCATCGACGAACATGCCGTTGAAGGCCACGTTGGTCCCCCCGCCCTGGGTCGCAATCCAGATGGCCAGAAGGGCCATCAGACCTGCCGTGGTCCAGACCAAAAGAGGCGCTAAGCCGTCCTTTGTCGTGTAGACAGCCCCCAACAGCGCCGCCATCGCATAAAGCGCCAGAATGATTTCCGGCAGGATAATTGTCAGATCAGCCTGGATCATGTCTCCAAAGCTCCCTTAATGCGAAGCGGCTGTCTGGGTCGCGGCCTCAGCCGCGGCCAGAGCCGTGTCATAGTTCGAAATCAGCGCAGCGGTGGATTGCCCGATCACATCGGTCACCAGTGACGGGTAGACACCCAGCAGGATGGTCATCACGATCAGCGGGGCAAAGATCAACCGCTCGCGCGAGCTCATGTCGGTCATCGCCTTCAGGCTTTCCTTGATCAGATCGCCAAACACCACCCGACGGTACAGCCACAGCGCATAACCCGCCGAAAAAATCACACCGGTCGCTGCCACGGCTGTCACCCACGTGTTTACCTGGAAGGCTCCCATCAGCGTCAGGAATTCGCCGATGAACCCGGATGTCCCTGGCAGACCGACATTGGCCATGGTGAACAGCATGAATACCAGCGCATAGGCCGGCATCCGGATCACCAGACCGCCATAGGCCTCGATATCGCGGGTATGCATCCGGTCATAGATCACCCCGACACACAAGAAGAGCGCGGCCGAGATAAACCCGTGGCTGAGCATCTGGAAAATTGCGCCATCGATACCCTGCTGGTTCGCGGCAAAGATACCCATGGTCACAAAGCCCATATGCGCGACCGAGGAATAAGCGATCAGCTTTTTCATGTCCTCCTGAACTAGTGCCACCAACGAGGTATAGACGACCGCAATGGCAGACATCCACAACACCAGATCGGTCATTACCGCCGAGCCCACTGGGAACATCGGCAGGCTGAACCGCAGGAACCCATAGCCGCCCATCTTCAGCAGGATGGCTGCCAGAACAACCGAGCCCGCCGTCGGCGCCTGAACGTGTGCATCCGGCAACCAGGTGTGAACCGGCCACATCGGCATCTTCACAGCAAAGGACGCGAAGAAGGCCAGGAACATCAGCGTCTGCATACCGCCGACCACGTAGATGCCCAGAACGCTGAAACTTTCGGACGAGAACTGATGGCTCATCAGTGCCTCGATATCCGTAGTGCCTGCATCCGCATACATCGCAACCATCGCCACCAGCATCAGTACCGAGCCGAGGAAGGTGTAGAGGAAGAACTTGAAGCTGGCGTAGATCCGTTCCTTGCCGCCCCATATGCCGATGATCAGGAACATCGGGATCAGACCGGCCTCAAAAAACAGGTAGAACAGTACCAGATCCAGCGCCATGAAGACGCCCAGCATCAACGTTTCCAGCAGCAGGAAGGCGACCATGTATTCCTTGACGCGGTCAGTCACGTTCCAGCTGGCCAGAATGGTAAGCGGCATGATGAAGGTGGTCAGAAGTACAAACAGAACACTGATGCCATCAACGCCCATCTTGTACTTGAGGCCCATCAGCCACTCACCCTCTTCCACCATCTGGAAGCCGGTGTTTGAGGGGTCAAAGCCGGTATAGATGCCAATCGACACAAGGAAGGTCACAGTGGTTGCCAGAAGTGCAATCCACTTGGCGTTGCGCTGTGCTGCCACATCATCACCGTGCAGGAACAGGGCCAGAATGCCTGCTGCAATAGCCGGGATAAACGTAACAATGGAAAGGATGTTGTCCATTAGTGGGCCCCTCCGCCGATAGACATCCAGGTCACAAGGGCCGCGATGCCCAGCACCATCCAGAAGGCATAGGTAAAGATGTACCCGGTCTGCGCCTTGCCAGCGAGGCGGGTAAAGAAGGGAACAACGCCCATTGCTACTCCGTTCAGGAATCCATCGATTGTATTGCCGTCACCGCGTTTCCACAGGAATCGTCCAAGCGCCACAGTGGGTTTGACGAAGATCGCGTCATAGATTTCGTCGAAATACCACTTGTTCAGCAGGAACAGGTACAACGGACGCTGATTTGCAGCCAGACGGGCCGGCAGCGTCGTGTTCACGATGTAGAACCAGTACGCAACCACAAAGCCAAGCAACATTGCGACGAAGGGTGAAACCTTGACCCATTTCGGAGCCGCATGCGCATCGTCCAGAACGTGATTGTCTGGGGCCATATAGAGCGCACCTTCACCCGGTTCACCTGCGAACACATAATGGTGGTCACCGCCAAGTGCGTCTTTCTCGCCATGTTCCGCATTGTCGGCATGGCCGTCGTCTGCGTGGCTTTCGTCGGCATGGCTGTCTTCACCGTGCGAAACGTCCACCGCAGCATGATCACCGGCCTCGGCTGTATCATTGGCCTCGGCATGCTCCGATGCTTCTGCAACCGGAATACCGTAGAACTTGCCGACCTTGTCCGCATGGCCAAAGAAGTTGCCGTACCAGATCATCCCGGCAAACACTGCACCCAGTGACAAGACGCCCAGCGGTACCAGCATGGTCATCGGGCTTTCATGCGCGTGGTCGTGCGTATGCTTGTCCCCGCGCGGTTCGCCATAGAAGGTCAGGAAGATCAGGCGCCAGCTGTAGAACGAGGTGAACATCGCCGCGATCACCAGCATCCAGAACGCATAGCCCGTTCCACCGGCATAGGCGCTTTCGATAATCGCGTCCTTTGACAGGAACCCGGCAAAACCAAAGGTCGTCAACGGGATACCGACACCGGTGATGGCCAGCGTCCCGATCATCATCGCCCAGAAGGTATAGGGGATCTTCTTACGCAGACCACCGTACTCCGTCATCTCCTGCTCATGATGCATCGCGTGGATCACCGAACCTGCGCCGAGGAACAGCAGCGCCTTGAAGAACGCGTGCGTGAACAGGTGGAACATCGCCGCCGAATACATGCCGACGCCAGCCGCCACGAACATGTAACCCAGCTGGGAACAGGTCGAATAAGCGATGACCCGCTTGATGTCGGTTTGGACCAGACCCACGGTTGCCGCAAAGAACGCGGTCGAGGCACCAAGGAAGGTGATAAACCCGGTCGCGCCGGGGGCGAATTCCATCAGCGGCGACATGCGGCAGACCAGGAAGACCCCCGCCGTCACCATGGTCGCGGCGTGGATCAGGGCTGACACAGGCGTCGGGCCTTCCATCGCGTCCGGCAACCATGTGTGCAGGATCAATTGCGCCGATTTACCCATCGCGCCAATGAACAGCAGAACGCAGATCACTTCGATCGCGGTCCACTCGCCCCACAGGAAGTGCAGCTTCTCTTCTGCCAGAGCAGGGGCCGAGGCAAAAATGTCCGAGAAATTGATGCTGTCGGTCAGGAAGAACAGTGCAAAGATGCCCAGAGCAAAGCCGAAGTCGCCCACCCGGTTGACGATGAAAGCTTTCATCGCCGCCGCGTTGGCCGACGGCTTGCGATAGTAGAACCCGATCAGCAGATACGAGGCGACGCCCACGCCTTCCCAGCCAAAGAACATCTGTACCAGATTATCCGCCGTCACCAGCATCAGCATGGCGAAGGTGAAGAAGGACAGATAGGCAAAGAAGCGCGGCTTATAGCTCTCGCCTTCGCGCCACTGCGGATCGTGATCCATGTAGCCAAAGGAGTAGAGGTGCACGAGCGCCGAGACGGTCGTCACCACGATCAGCATGATCGCGGTCAGCCGGTCCAAACGAATGGCCCAGCTTGTCGAAAGCGAGCCGCTTTCGATCCAGCGCATAATCTCGATCTGCTGGGTGTGACCGTCGAAGGTGAAGAAGACGATCCACGACAGTAGACAGGCCAGAAACAGCAGGCCCGTCGCAGTCCACATGGCCGCTTTCTGACCAATGAACTTCCAGCCGAACCCGCAAAGCAGCGCGCCCACCAGCGGGGCAAAGAGGATGGTGGTTTCCATGTTCTCTTACCCCTTCATCATATTGATGTCTTCAACCGCGATGGTGCCACGGTTGCGGAAGAAGCAGACCAGAATGGCCAGACCAATCGCCGCCTCAGCCGCCGCCACTGTCAGCACGAACAGCGTGAAGACCTGCCCGACCAGATCGCCGAGGAAACTGGAAAACGCCACGAGGTTGATATTCACCGCCAGCAGCATCAGTTCGATGCTCATCAGCAGGATGATGACGTTCTTGCGGTTCAGGAAGAGACCGAAGATGCCGATGACGAACAGCGTCGCCGCGACCGTTAGATAGTGTTCAAGTCCGATCATTTTCTTTCGGTCCCATTCGTTTCCTGTTCTTCGCTGCCCTAAACCCGACCCAAGCAAGTATAAAAGGCACCGCAACTAGTAGTTTCAGCAGCCAGTACTCCGCAGGAAGTACCAGCGGCAAAGTCAAAGTCCCTGCCCCGGTTTCACGTCCTTCAACTCCATCGCCTTGGCCGGGTCGCGCATCATCTGGCCGACGATATCCTGGCGCTTGATGTCCTTGCGGTGGCGCAGCGTCAGAACAATGGCGCCGATCATGGCCACCAGCAGGATCAGGCCCGCCAGTTGGAACAGAAGGAAGTATTGATCATAAAGGATGACGCCGAGCGCCTCAGTGTTGTGGCGGTCCACCGGGACCGGCTGGGCCAGATTGGCTGCCGCGCCCTGCGCGCTGTCCCATGCCCCGAAGGCCATGACAAACTGCATCAGGATGATCAGCCCGATCAGCAAAGCCAGCGGCATATAGCGCGCCATCTCGGCCTTGAGCTCGGCAAAGTCCACGTCCAGCATCATCACCACGAACAGGAACAGAACCGCGACCGCGCCGACATAGACGATGATCAGCAGCATCGCCACGAACTCGGCCCCCAGCAATACGAACAGCCCCGCCGAGGACAGGAAGGACAGGATCAGCCACAGCACCGAGTGCACCGGCTGGCGGCTGATCACCGTGAACAACCCGCCGGTGATGGCGCTGATGGCAAACAGATAGAAGGCAAAGACGGTCATTGATCCTCATCCTCGTTGTCGCCCATGACCTCTTGCGCCAGATCCAGCGCGCGGGTCATGGCCGGGATGCCGGCAAAGACCGACATCTGACCGATCGTTTCCACGATCTCTTGTTTCTTGGCACCCGCTTCCAGCGCGTGGCGCACAGTCTGGCGCACAGCCGCGTCCGCTTGCGCGCCCTGGCAGGTCAGCCCGGCCAGCGTCAGCAGCAGGCGTGTTTTGGCATCCAGACCGTCCTTGTTGACGGTGTTGCCGAACATCATCTCCATGACCTCCTTCGGCATGGTCGGCCACAGCGCCTCGAACCCCTTGGGCGAGAAATTCTCCATCGCCGGGTTCATCGCCTTAGCCATGTCCTGAGCCTGCTTCATCATCAGCTCGAAAGGATTTGTCGGGCTGTCAGTCATCGGTACGGCGCGTCCAGTTCCAGATTGCGTGCAATCTCGGCTTCCCAGCGCTCGCCGTTATCCAGCAGTTTTTCCTTGTCATAAAACAGTTCTTCGCGGGTTTCCGTGGCGAATTCAAAGTTAGGGCCTTCGACGATGGCATCGACCGGGCAGGCCTCCTGACAGAAACCGCAATAGATGCATTTGGTCATGTCGATGTCATACCGCGTGGTGCGGCGGCTGCCATCTTCGCGCGGTTCGGCGTCGATGGTGATGGCCTGCGCCGGGCAGACAGCTTCACACAATTTACAGGCGATGCAGCGTTCCTCGCCGTTGGGATAGCGACGCAGGGCGTGTTCCCCCCGGAAACGTGGCGACAACGGGCCCTTTTCGTGCGGGTAGTTGATGGTGGCCTTAGGAGCAAAGAAATACTTCATCCCCAGCTTCATACCAACCCAGAAATCCTGCAGCAGAAAGTACTTGGCGGCGCGGGTATAGTCGATTTGGGTCATGATCAGCCTCCTACGCTCCACCGGGCGAAGATGCCCCAGAACCACTCGAATTTCGCCGCAAAGGCCACGAACACCACCCAGGCCAGCGAGAAGGGCAGGAAGACTTTCCAACCCAGCCGCATCAGTTGGTCATAGCGGTAGCGCGGCGTGATCGCCTTGACCATCGAGAAGATGAAGAAGAAGAACGCCATCTTGGCGACCATCCACAGCACACCATCGGGCAGACCTGGGATCGGGGACAGCCAGCCACCGAAGAACAGCAGCGAGGTCAGCGCGCACATCAGGAAGATCGCGATGTATTCGCCCGCCATGAACAGCAGGAACATGGTGGCGGAGTATTCCACCTGATACCCGGCCACCAGTTCCGATTCCGCTTCGGGCAGGTCGAACGGCGGGCGGTTGGTTTCAGCCAGCGCCGAGATGAAGAACAGGAAGACCATCGGGAAATGCGGCAGCCAGTACCAGCCAAAGAAGCCGTAGGCAGTGTCTTGCGCCCCTACAATGGCGCCGAAATTCATTGATCCGGTCGAAATGATCACGCCGATGATGATCAAACCGATAGACACTTCGTATGAGATCATCTGCGCCGCAGATCGCAGCGACCCGAGGAAGGGGTACTTTGAGTTCGACGCCCAACCACCCATGATCACACCATAAACCTCAAGCGAGGACACGGCGAAAACATAGAGAACGGCCACGTTCAAATCGGACAGAACCCATCCATCATTGAATGGGATAACCGCCCAGGCAATCAGCGACAAAACGAAACTGGTCATCGGTGCCAGAATGAACACGGCACGGTCGGCCCCGGCGGGTATGACCACTTCCTTGACCACGTACTTCAGCGCATCCGCCACCGATTGCAAAATGCCGTAGACGCCCACCACGTTGGGCCCCCGCCGCATTTGCACAGCGGCCCAGATCTTCCGGTCGCCATAAACAAGGAACAACAGCGAGATCATCACGAAGGCAACAACTGCAAGCACTTGCGCCAGAATGATGATGGCTATTCCGCCTGGGGTGTTAAAGAAATCAGCCATTGGTCCTCACACCGTGGGTATTCCGTTTTCCGCGCGCGATGCAAAGGCCAGATGCCTGCGCAAACTGCGGCTGGGTCGGCGCGTTGGTGTAAACAGCATCTGCCGCCATTGCGCCACCCTTAATATTCGATTTCACACGCAAATCAGGCGCGGCCATCTGCCGCCCGGCACCGTGCGCGCAGTTCTGCGATATGAAACAGTTCAGGTTCATTCCGCAGCGATCTTCTTGGATTTGCGGGCTTGCGTCTGGGCCGAAAGCTCGGCCATCAATTGCGATGCCCGAGCGACCGGGTTGGTCAGATAGAAATCCTTGACCGCATAACGGAAACTCGCCTTGCCTAAAGAACCGGCATCGAGAGCAACGACTTCATTCTCGATCACCTCGTCGATGCGAGCCAGATGCGGAACCGCCTCAATCAAGGCCGTGCGCAACTGCGCCAGCGAGTCAAAAGGCAACGTTGCTTCCAGTTCGGCGGACAGGGCACGAAGAATGGCCCAGTTTTCTTTTGCCTCGCCCGGAGCAAACCCGGCACGCATCGCCAGCTGCGGGCGGCCTTCTGTATTCACGAACAGGCCATTTTCCTCGGTATAGGCCGCGCCCGGCAGGATCACGTCAGCGCGGTGTGCGCCCCGGTCACCATGGCTGCCCTGATAGATTACAAACGCGCCTTCGCCGATCTCGACCTCATCCGCGCCAAGATTATAGATCACATCCGCGGCGCTGATCGATTCCATGCCGCCTTCGTTGGTGGCATCCACGTCCATCGCACCTACGCGCGAGGCCGCAGTATGCAACACGATCAGACCACTTTCGGTATTGGTCGCAATGACTTGCGCGGCGGCCAGCACGGCGGCGCCGTCCGCTTCCTGCAGCGCGCCCTGCCCGACGATGACAAGCGAGCGTTTGCCCTTGATCTCATCATCGCCGCCCATGTCGACGACCTTTTGCAGCGCGGCACGGTCATCGCCAACGTGATGATATCCATACGTCAAATCGACCGCAGAACCGACCAAAGCGACTTCGGCCCCATGCGCCCAAGCTTTACGGATACGCGCGTTCAGGACCGGCGCTTCGTCACGTGGGTTGGTTCCGATCAGCAGGATTCGTTCGGCGGAATCAATGTCCTCAATAGCGGCAGTCCCGGCGTATGCGCCACGGTTGCCCGCAGGAAGTTTGGCACCATCGGTACGGCATTCAACGACACCGCCCTGCCCTTCGATCATCTGTTTCAACGCAAAGGCAGCTTCGACCGGCACCAGATCACCCACGATACCGGCAGGCTTTTCGGCGCTTTTGAGCGCCTCTGCGGCCTTGGTCAGCGCTTCAGGCCATGAGGCCGGGCGCAGCTTGCCGTTTTCACGCACATACGGCTTGTCCAGCCGCTGACGGCGCAGACCATCCCAGACAAATCGGGTCTTATCGCTAATCCACTCTTCGTTCACACCGTCATGGTTGCGCGGCAGAAAGCGCATCACTTCGCGCCCTTTGGTGTCTACGCGAATGTTCGATCCCAAAGCATCCATCACATCGATGCTTTCGGTTTTGGTCAGCTCCCACGGGCGCGCTGTAAAGGCGTACGGCTTGGAGGTCAGCGCACCCACCGGGCACAAATCGATGATGTTGCCCTGCAGGTTCGAGTCCAGCGTCTGATTCAGGTACGAAGTGATCTCTGCATCCTCGCCGCGCCCGGTCTGACCCATCTGGGTAATCCCGGCCACCTCGGTGGTAAACCGCACGCAGCGGGTGCAACTGATACAGCGCGTCATCGCGGTGCCGACCAACGGTCCGAGATCCAAATCATCGACCGCCCGCTTGGCTTCTTTGAAACGAGAACCGGACAGGCCATAGGCCATCGCCTGATCCTGAAGATCGCATTCACCGCCCTGATCGCAGATCGGACAATCCAGCGGGTGGTTGATCAGCAAGAACTCCATCACCCCTTCGCGGGCCTTTTTGACCATGGGCGAATTCGTCTTGACCACAGGTGGCTGGCCCTCAGGCCCCGGGCGCAAATCGCGCACCTGCATCGCGCAGGACGCCGCTGGCTTCGGTGGTCCGCCCACAACCTCGACCAGACACATCCGGCAGTTCCCGGCGATCGACAGACGCTCGTGATAACAAAAACGCGGCACTTCGACACCGGCTTGTTCACAAGCCTGTATCAGGGTCATCGCACCATCGACTTCGATTTCCTGCCCGTCGATATTGATCTTGCGGAGGTCAGACATGGCTCTCAATTCGCTCTCAAGTAGACGCCAATGGCGCTGTTTCTTTGGATTTCCTTCTGCCCCAGCGTGCAGAATGTGTTGGGATTGTCGTAGGTCACGCCGTTCGAGGTCAGATACGCCTCGCCCTTGGCACGCATACGATCTTTTTCCGCATCCGACTCAACGTACGAGCGGATTTCACTGTCCGAATATCCCAGATTGTTCGCTTTGGACCGCAGCCCCCACATCACGCTGATCGCCTTCAATCGCCGCCCGCTGATCGAGGGGCAGTATTCTGAAATCTCATTTGCGATGGCGATGTAATAGAGTTCGTCGTCGATCTCTTTGACATCCCTCAAGGGCGGCTTTGCTTCTACTACAGAAGGGAACGTGATCAGAGCGGCCAGGGCTAACGTTTTTGCAAAAGACATGGATCTTCCTTTCGTTTTGGAAGCACCAAAACGAACTGGTCCGGTCTTGCTAGGCAATAACGGCCTGCAAGTCGCGTCACGATATGCATAAACGCGTGTCATGGCCGCTGACATTGACCTGCTAACGTCAATTGATCATCAATGATGCGAAGGTTTTGCGGCTCGGTATCCGGCCCCACTTTCCAATCAATCCGAGACGAACCAAAATTCTGTACACAGAATTTGATACCCTCATGGCGACCGGCCTCGCGCGCACCGTCCAACGATGCAGACGCGCCCTTCACAACAACGGTAAAATCCGTGGGCGATACTTTCTTGTCGACCACCTTCGCCTTGGCCCTGAACGACTTTCCATCGAACAGAATACGATCTTCCGAGGGCTTAATGATGCCGCAGGCGGACACGCCCGCCAATGCCAAGACGACTACAAGGGTTCTTGGGACTTTCATTCCATCCCTCTTAGTGTTCTTTTCCGCCGAATCGCCATCAGAACGCCGCCACCAATGCCATAAGACCAATCACAAACATGCAAGCCCAGCCCAATACATAAAGTACAGACCGCAGGCCACTGTGTGGTTTACCTAATCCTTTGATGTGCACCACCAACATCACCAAACGCGCAACCAAAGCAACAGACGCAAGCAGATTGATCCAGAATGGGCTGGCACCCAGCAAAACCGCCGCGGTAACAACCGTCACAAACGCCGGAAGCGTTTCCGTTCCATTCAGATAGGCCCGGTTCAGACGATAGGCTCGATCAGAATAATCCTGGTCCGGAGTCGCCCCCGGCGCGAGGCCTTTGCCTTGCTTAGCCAGCGCTGAAAACGGCGCCAGGAACAGAACGACCAGTGTGAAAAGCACAACCGATGAAATCGCGTGGCTATAGTCTGCAAAAACGTCCATCCCGTTTACTCCGCCGCCATCGCACCCATACGGCCCGATTTCTGGGCCTTGATGCGGTCTTCGATTTCTTCACGGAAATTCCGGATCAGGCCCTGGATCGGCCAGGCGGCCGCATCGCCCAGGGCACAGATCGTATGGCCTTCGACCTGTTTGGTCACGTCGAACAACATGTCGATCTCTTCCGGTTCGGCCTCGCCGCGTACCAGACGGTCCATCACACGCATCATCCAGCCGGTGCCTTCGCGGCACGGCGTACACTGACCGCAGCTTTCGTGCTTGTAGAATTTCGATAAGCGCCAGATCGCCTTGATGATATCGGTGGACTTATCCATCACGATCACGGCAGCAGTGCCCAGGCCCGAGCCCAGATCGTTTCGCAGGTAATCGAAATCCATGATCGCGTCGCGCATGTTCTCACCGCGCACACACGGAACCGAGGACCCCCCGGGGATCACTGCCAGAAGATTGTCCCAACCGCCGCGAATACCGCCGCAATGCGTTTCGATCAGTTCTTCGAACGAAATCGACATCGCCTCTTCGACGACGCAAGGATTGTTCACATGACCCGAAATCGCAAACAGCTTGGTGCCTGCGTTGTTCTGACGACCAAAGCCCGCGAACCAGTCGGCTCCACGGCGCAGGATGGTCGGCACAACCGCAATCGATTCCACGTTGTTCACTGTGGTCGGACAACCATACAGACCTGCACCAGCCGGAAACGGAGGTTTCATCCGCGGCATACCTTTTTTGCCTTCGAGGCTTTCGATCAGGGCGGTTTCCTCGCCGCAGATATAGGCCCCTGCCCCATGATGCAGGAAGATATCGAAATCCCAACCTGAACCGGCGGCATTCTTGCCCAGCAGGCCAGCATCATAGGCCTCATCAATCGCGGCCTGCAGCGCCTCACGCTCGCGGATATATTCGCCGCGCAGGTAGATGTAGCAGGTGTGGGCATTCATCGCGAAGGACGCGATCAGGCAGCCTTCGATCAGCGTGTGCGGATCATGACGCATGATCTCACGGTCTTTGCAGGTGCCGGGTTCGGATTCATCTGCATTCACAACCAGATACGAAGGGCGTCCGTCGCTTTCCTTGGGCATGAACGACCATTTCAGACCGGTCGGGAAGCCCGCACCACCGCGACCACGCAGACCCGAGTCTTTCATCGTCTGGATGATCCAGTCGCGACCTTTTTCAATCAGGCCAGCAGTGCCGTCCCAATGCCCGCGGGCTTGCGCGCCCTTCAGTGTGCGCTCATGCATCCCGTAGATGTTGGTGAAGATCCGGTCCTGATCCTTCAGCATCGCGTGTTACCTTCAGCTGTCCTGACGCATGCGCCAGAGTTGAAAAATGTTGATGCCCGCATAGATGAAACCCGCCAGAGCCGCGAGATCAAACAGCAGAGCGTGCCGGGTCGTCAAACCCAGCGCGGGGCCAATGAACAGGTTCATCGCAAGCCAGATCAGCATGGTCACAGCAATGACCACTCCGATATGTCGGCCCTTACGGGCTATGGCCTGTTCCTTGTCCTTATCCATCTTCCCCCGATGCCCCGGATGGGCACCCGTCTAGTCTTCGTACGTGCCCTCAGATTTGGCACGTTTGGCAAATTCGGTTTCTTCGCCTGCCGCAAGCTTGGCCGCCTGCTCGATCCATCCATCGCGTTCGATCCGGCCTTTGAATTTCAAACGCGCATCCACCCAAGCCACCTGTTCGGGCGTCCATGCAGCGATCTGATCGTAGTGATAGAAACCCAGTTCGTTCAGCGTCTCTTCCAGCTTGGGACCGACGCCTTTCAACAGCTTCAGGTCATCTGCCTTACCGTCGCGTGCGGCAGTCAGTGTCTCGGGCTGGTCTTCTTTGACGTCTGCGGGCTTGGCTTCGACTTCTTTGGCAATAGGCTCGGCTTTTGCCTCAGCCACTTGTTTCACAGCCGGTTTCGGAGCCTCGGGTGCTTTCGGAGGTTTTGCCGCCGCCGACGCGCCCGCCTGCTTGCCATCCTTACCCAGCCACGGTGTCAGGATCGGAACTTCGGTCCCGTCAATACGCTTGACCGTATCCCCCAGATCTGTCGCCAGCTCAACGCTTGCGTTGTACTGAGGTTTCCCAGCCTCATACTCGGCCAGACTGCTCAGACCCTTCAGCGGTTCCGCCGCATAGCGGCCGTTCTGCGGCCCCGGGGTCGGTACCTTGCCCGCCGCCAGATCGTCGATGATCTTGCCAAAGCTCGCGGCGGTCAGATCTTCGTAATAATCCTTACCGATCTGCGCCATCGGCGCGTTGGTGCACGATCCGAGGCATTCCACCTCTTCCCAGCTCAACTTGCCATCGGCAGACAGTGCATGCGGTTTCGCAGCGATCTTTTCCTTACAAACCGCGATCAGGTCTTCTGCACCGCAGATCATGCACGACGTCGTTCCACACACCTGAATATGCGCAACAGACCCAACTGGTTGCAGCTGGAACATGAAATAGAAGGAAGCCACCTCAAGCACTCGGATATAAGCCATGCCCAGCATGTCGGCGACGGCTTCGATCGCCGGGCGGCTCAGCCAGCCCTCCTGCTCTTGCGCGCGCCACAGCAGCGGAATGACCGCACTGGCCTGACGCCCCTCGGGGTATTTGGTGACCTGCGCTTCGGCCCATTGCTGGTTAGCAGCGGTGAAGGCGAAGCTTTCGGGTTGTTCGGCGTGAAGACGGCGGAGCATTAGCGGTCAATCTCTCCAAATACGACGTCCATGGTGCCGATAATCGCGGCGACGTCGGCCAGTTGGTGGCCGCCGGCGACGTGGTCCATGGCTTGCAAGTGCAGGAATCCCGGCGCGCGGAGTTTGGCGCGGTAGGGTTTGTTAGTGCCGTCGGCGACCAGATAGACGCCGAACTCACCCTTGGGGGCCTCAACGGCGGCGTAGACCTCGCCAGCGGGGACGTGGAAGCCTTCGGTGTAGAGCTTGAAGTGATGGATCAGGCTCTCCATCGAGGTCTTCATGTCCGAGCGTTTCGGCGGGGTTATCTTGCCGCGCGCCAGAACGTCTCCGGGGCAATCGCGGATTTTGGCGATGGCCTGACGGATGATCAGCAGCGACTGGCGCATCTCTTCCATGCGGACGAGGTACCGGTCATAGCAGTCGCCGTTCTTGCCGACGGGGATCTGGAACTCGAACTCGTCATAGCATTCATAGGGCTGCGCGCGACGCAGGTCCCATGCCAGACCCGATCCGCGCACCATCACGCCGGAAAAGCCATATTTCTGGATGTCATCCTCGGTCACAATACCAATATCGGCGTTACGCTGCTTGAAGATGCGGTTTTCGGTCAGCAAACCGTCGATGTCGTCCAGAACGGCGGGGAATTCGTGACTCCATGCCTCGATATCGTCCAACAGTTCAGGCGGCAGGTCTTGGTGCACACCACCGGGACGGAAATAAGCCGCGTGCAGACGTGCGCCACAGGCACGCTCGTAGAACACCATCAGTTTTTCACGCTCTTCAAAGCCCCACAGCGGCGGGGTCAGTGCGCCGACATCCATCGCCTGCGTTGTCACGTTCAGCAGGTGGTTCAGGATGCGCCCGATCTCGGAATACAGAACCCGGATCAGCGAACCCCGGCGCGGCACTTCGACACCGGTCAGCTTTTCGATGGCCAGACACCAGGCGTGTTCCTGATTCATCGGGGCCACGTAATCCAGACGGTCGAAATACGGCAGGTTCTGCAGATACGTCCGGCTTTCCATCAGCTTTTCGGTACCGCGGTGCAGCAGGCCGATATGCGGGTCGCACCGTTCGACGATCTCACCGTCCAACTCAAGCACAAGGCGCAGAACCCCGTGCGCGGCTGGGTGTTGCGGGCCGAAGTTAATGTTGAAGTTGCGGATCTTCTGTTCTCCGCTCAGCGCGTCCGTGCTGCCGTCATCGTATCTTGAGCCGTCCATCAACGCCCTCGTTTCTTCTTTGCTTCGGCCCGAACCCGGACCTTTTCCGCCTCGGCCGCCTTGGCTGCGGCCCCGGCCAGCAGAACCCCTAACGCGCCCAGAATGATCAACTCACCCATCATCTCAGCGGCGCTCCAACTCTTGCAGTTTCAGCCCGACCCACCACAGCAACGCAATCGTGCCAAAGGGAACCAGACACAGCAGGCACCAGTATTTGTTGATCCCGAAGAACGGTAGAATCTTCACCATCGGAATGATGGTCAGCGCAGACAGGATCAGCCACCAGATGCCCCCCATTTATTCGGTCTCCTGCTTTTCATCCCCCGGCAGAATGTAGTTCGCGCCTTCCCACGGGGACATGAAATCAAACTGACGGTATTCCTGCACCAGGCTGACCGGCTCGTAGACCACGCGTTTCTGCGCCTCGTCGTAACGGACCTCGGTATAACCTGTGGTCGGGAAATCCTTGCGCAGTGGATGACCACGGAACCCATAGTCGGTCAGGATGCGCCGCAGGTCCGGATGACCCGAAAACAGGATGCCGAACATGTCAAACACCTCGCGCTCGAACCAGTTGGCCGAGGGATGTACGCCAACGATAGACGGCACCATATCTTCTTCGCGGATCGAGACCCGCAGACGGATGCGCTGGTTCTGGTACATCGACAGGAAGTGATACACCACGTCGAACCGCTTGGCGCGCTCGGGGTAATCCACGCCAGTTATATCCACCAACGTCGAGAATTTGCAGTTCTGGTCGGACTTTAGGAATTCAATGAATTCCACGAGGTTCGACGGTGCCACGTCCACGTTCAGTTCGCCATGGGTTACGTCCCATGACAGAACGCAATCAGCCCGCTTCAGCTCCAACTGTGTGCCGAGTTCCTTGAGTGCTTCGCTCATCAGCTCTCTCCTCAGCGCACGATTGTGCCGGTACGGCGGATTTTGCGTTGCAACTGCATCAGGCCATACAGCAGCGCCTCAGCAGTCGGAGGGCAGCCGGGCACATAAATATCCACAGGAACGACCCGGTCACAGCCACGAACAACGGAATAGGAATAATGGTAGTACCCACCGCCATTGGCACAGGACCCCATTGAGATCACATAGCGCGGTTCGGGCATCTGGTCGTACACTTTACGCAGCGCAGGCGCCATTTTATTGGTCAGCGTACCCGCCACGATCATCACGTCGGACTGACGCGGGGATGCACGCGGGGCAATGCCGAATCGTTCGGCATCATAGCGCGGCATAGAGGTGTGCATCATTTCAACCGCGCAGCAGGCCAGACCAAAAGTCATCCAATGCAGCGAGCCGGTACGGGCCCAGTTGATGATGTCCTCGGTCGAGGTCAGCAGGAAACCTTTATCCTGCAGCTCGGCATTCAGGGCCTGGGTGGCGACTTCCTTGTCGACGCCGGTGGTGTTGGCACCCGTCATCACTCCCATTCCAGAGCCCCTTTCTTCCATTCATAGGCAAAGCCGATGGTCAGCACCGCCAGGAACACCATCATGGACCAGAATCCGACATCGCTGACGTCCTTGAAGCCCACGGCCCAGGGAAACAGGAATGCAATTTCCAGATCGAATATGATGAACAGAATCGAAACCAGATAGAATCGGACGTCGAATTTCATCCGCGCATCGTCGAAGGCATTGAAACCACATTCATATGCGCTGACCTTTTCAGGGTCGGGATTGCGGACGGCCAGTACAACGGCTGCCAGAATCAAGACGATCCCCAAGCCTATGGCAACGGCCAGAAACACCAGAATCGGGAGGTACTCCCGCAGCAGGTCTTCCACGAATAGCTCCTTTCCTGCGCACGCATCTTGTCGGGTGCGCCGTCAATTGGCGTGTTGACTGGACATTCTCTATCCCCGCGGGGTCAGAGGGTCAACCGAACACAGCCCCCTTCGCCATCAAACCTGAGCTTGACAGCGCGGCATACAACCGCAGCACGTGCGGTTCGCTCTGGCTTGGCAGAACTTCGTTAAACCTAACTATTCCATACAGGTTTTCGTTTTTCGAAAAACGCCGCGATCCCTTCGCGCGCCTCTTCCGTTTCCCAGCGCTCGACCAGTTCACCAATGGTCTGATCAATCACGGCATCGTTAATACGCGGACCCAGAGTACTGATCAGAGCCTTAGCAGAGGCAACCGCCCCCGGCGCGCAAGACAAGTAAGGGCGAATTTCGTCCTCTACAGCCTCCGAAAGCCGATCAGCTGACACAGTCTTCGTCAACAGCCCAAGTTCAACGGCTTCGTTTGCATCAAAAAGACGGGCAGACATAAACACCCGGCGTGCGCGGGCTTCGCCCATGCGGGCAATGACATAGGGTCCGATTGTTGCCGGGATCAGCCCCAGACGCGTTTCGGTCAATCCCATTTTCAAACCGTCGACACCGATCGCGACATCACATACTGCCGCCATTCCAACCCCACCGCCAAAGGCATTGCCGTGCAGTGCTCCGATCAAAGGCTTGGGCATCGCATTCAGAGTCTGCAACATCTCGGCAAGCTTACGTGCTTCGACAAAACGCGTCGCTTTGTCAGCCGCCATCTGATCCTGCATCCAACCCAGATCGCCACCGGCACAAAACGTCTTTCCGGCCGCAGCCAGAACGACCACTCGGACAGCGTCATCCTGACCCAGTTGCGACGCGGCCAGCGTCAACTCGGCGATCATTTGGCCTGACAAGGCGTTGTGCTTCTGCGCTCTGTTCAGGGTCAGCGTGGCAACGCCCCGGACATCGGTCGATACCATTATTGTCTCGAACATCTCAGCTCCTCAAAACCTTGGCCATCTGTGCAGCCTCTTCAATCACGTCGATATCCAGACCAGTTTCGTATCCCAGTCGCTGCAAATGCGCCGCAACGGCCTCGGTGGCCACATTCCCCGCAGCGCCCGGGGCATAGGGACAACCGCCCAAGCCGCCCACGGCTGCATCGAATACACGCACGCCCAGCGCCAAAGCGGCGTCGATGTTATCGATTGCACGGCCATTTGTGTCATGGAAATGCCCCGCCAGTCGCGTCACCGGAACCCGCTCGCGCACTGCCAGAAGCATATGTGCAACCTTGTCCGGAGTACCCTGCCCAATCGTGTCGCCCAATGAGACCTCATAACAGCCCAGCGCAAAAAGCCGATCTGCCACCTCGGCGACTTTCTCGGGCGGTGTCGGACCGTCATACGGGCAGTCCGTGACACACGAGACATAACCGCGAACCGGCAGGTCGATATGGCGCGCCGCTTCAAGGATCGGCGTGAACCGCTCAATCGACTCGGCGATAGAGGCATTGATGTTGGCTTTTGAGAACCCCTCGGAGGCCGAGGCAAACACGGCAATCTCGTCCGCCTTGGCCGCCAGCGCATCGCCATATCCATGCATGTTCGGCGTCAGCGCAGCATAGCGCACACCATCCACACGAGTGATTCCACCCAGAACCTGAGCCGATCCCGCCATCTGCGGCACCCATTTTGGAGACACAAAGCTTGCAACTTCGATCCGGCGGAAACCCGCACGGCTGAGGCAGTCGATCAGGGCGATCTTGTCTGCCACCGGTATCTCGCGCTTTTCGTTCTGCAGCCCGTCGCGCGGCCCGACCTCGTAGATTTCGACCAGGTCACCCATATCCGACCCCCTTCTGGATTGTTGCCGTTTCAAGCAAAGATTGTCTGACCCTGCCACGCCGCGTTGCGCGGGTACAGATCAAGCTTCTTCCTCCAACCTCACCAAGGCAGCCCCGGCTTCGACCTGCGCACCGTCCTCGACCAGCACTTCGGCAACGATCCCGTCCCGCGCCGCAAGCAGAGAATGCTCCATCTTCATCGCTTCCAAAATGGCCAGACGATCGCCTTCCTGTACGGTTTGTCCGGCTGTGGCAAAGACTGCCTTGACCAGACCAGGCATAGGAGCTTCGATCACATTGGTGTCGCCGGTCGCGCTGGCATCGCGGTCCAGCGGGTCGATAACGTCGAAGCTCTGACCGTGGGTGGTGAAAACCGTCAGCGTACCGTTGTTTGCCGCGACACGAGGCATCGGCGCACCGTTCAGCACCCAGCACCCGACGGCACGTTCCGCAACAACGCGATCTTCGCCAAGCTGCCAAATCTGACGATCCGGCCCGTCGACCTGCACGTCCAATTCCAATACTTCATCGCGATTGGACAATTGCACAGCGCGATGCAGCGGAGCCCAGAGCGAAAACCCGGTTTCAGTTCCAACATCCACTAGATCCAGTGCAGTCATCGCAGCCGCGACTGCCGTAGCAGCCGATGGCACAGGTTCCTGCACCAACGCTTCAAGATCACGTCCGATCAGCCCTGTATCCACATCGCCCGAGGCAAATCCTTCGTGACGCGTTAACGCGCCCAGAAAGGCCAGGTTTGTAACGGTTCCCGCAACTTCGGTCTGCTGCAGCACCCGGTTCAACGTCTCAAGCGCAACAGCACGTGTCGCGCCATGTACGACCACTTTGGCGATCATCGGGTCGTACCACGGGCTGATCGTGTCCCCGGCCCGCACGCCGCTGTCAGCGCGACAATTGGCGGGGAAAACCAGATGAGTGAGCGTTCCCGTTGCAGGTAAGAACCCTTTCGGCACGTCCTCGGCATAAAGACGGGCCTCAAACGAATGGCCAGAGATCGACAGGTCTTCCTGCTGCTTCGGCAGGCTTTCACCCGCTGCAACACGCAATTGCCATTCAACCAGATCGATCTCCGTGATGGCCTCTGTTACCGGATGCTCCACCTGAAGGCGCGTGTTCATCTCCATGAACCAGAACCTGTCGGGGCGCAGTCCGTCAGAGGCATCGACGATGAACTCCACCGTGCCTGCGCCTTTATAGCCAATGGCTTCAGCTGCGCGCACTCCGGCCTGTCCCATCGCTTCGCGCATCTCAGACGTCATGCCCGGGGCCGGTGCCTCTTCGATCACCTTCTGATGACGGCGTTGCAGTGAACAGTCGCGTTCGAACAAATGCACCGCATGGGTGCCATCGCCAAAGACCTGAACTTCGATGTGCCGGGGTTTGGCGACAAATTTCTCGACCAATACGGCATCATTGCCAAAAGCTGTCCTGGCTTCGCCCCGTGCACTGTCCAATGCGGGGCGGAAATCGCTGGCTCGTTCGACCAGCCGCATCCCTTTGCCGCCGCCACCCGCAACCGCCTTGATCAAAACGGGGTAACCGATGGTGTCTGCGGCGCCCGCCAGATGTTCCGGATCCTGATTATCGCCATGATAGCCTGGCACTACGGGCACGCCAGCCTCTTCCATCAGAACCTTGGCTGCATCCTTTAGACCCATCTTGCGGATCGCATCCGCCGAGGGGCCGATGAACGTTAGCCCCGCCGCCTGCACGGCATCTACGAAGTCGGGGTTCTCGGACAGAAAGCCGTAACCGGGATGGATCGCCTGCGCGCCGGTATCCAGCGCGGCCTGAATGATCACATCGCCCTTCAAATAGCTCTCGGCCGGAGCTGCGCCGCCGATATGCACCGCCTCATCCGCCATCTGCACATGCTTTGCTACGGCGTCCGCATCCGAATAAACAGCAACGCAGGACACACCCATCTTCTGAGCGGTTTCCATCACCCGACAGGCGATCTCGCCCCGGTTGGCAATCAGGATTTTGTTGAACATCACGCGCCTCCACCTGTTTCGGCAATTGGAAAAGTGAACGAAACAATTGCTAGCAAGAAAAAAATCACTAGCAGGAGGAAGGGCACTGATTGTGCCAGTAGCCTTCCGTTCAGCCTGAGCACTGGTGCGCCGAAATCCGGCAGGTCAGCTTTTAGTGCACCCAGAAGCGCGCCATCAAACTGTGCCATCCGAGTAATGATTGCCCATTGCACGATCATCAACAGCATTCCCAGAAACGCCGTCAGAAATGACAATGTTGCTTCACCTTCCCTTAAAAGGGCGAACCAACCAGCAATGACGGGCACCGCGATAATGGGTGTGGCATAGACTGTACGCCACATTTTGTTGCTGTGCTCCACCCAAAGATAGGCAAGTTTATCTTTTGAAAGTTCGCTCATGGGTATCTTCTCACATCCGGAACACGCCGAAACGTGTCTCCTCAATCGGTGCGTTCAGAGCAGCACTCAGCGACAGGGCCAGCACGTCGCGGCTTTTGCGCGGGTCGATGATGCCGTCGTCCCACAACCGGGCCGAGGCGTAGAGCGGGTGCGATTGCTCCTCGAACATCTCCAGCGTCGGGCGCTTGAATTCGGCCTCTTCCTCGGCAGACCAGGCACCGCCCTGCCGTTCTATCCCGTCGCGTTTGACAGTGGCCAGCACGCCCGCCGCCTGCTCGCCGCCCATGACCGAGATCCTCGAATTCGGCCAGGTCCACAGAAATCGCGGCTGATAGGCCCGCCCCGCCATACCGTAGTTCCCAGCCCCGAACGAGCCACCGACCAGCATGGTGATTTTGGGGACATTCGTCGTGGCAACAGCCGTCACCATCTTGGCTCCATGCCGCGCGATGCCTTCGTTTTCGTATTTGCGACCAACCATGAAGCCGGTGATGTTCTGCAGGAAGACCAACGGGATGTTACGCTGAGAACATAGCTCAACGAAATGAGCGCCCTTCTGCGCCGCCTCCGAGAACAGCACGCCGTTGTTGGCGATGATGCCAACCGGGCAGCCCTTGACATGGGCAAAACCGGTCACCAGCGTCTCACCAAAGCGGGGCTTGAACTCATCAAAACGCGAACCGTCGACAAGTCGCGCGATTACTTCGCGAATGTCATACGGGGTACGCAGGTCGGCGGGAACAACACCCAGAATCTCGTCGGGGTCATATGCCGGATCTTCGGGGTTGGCCCAGTCCACGGTCTGCGGCCGGCGCAGGTTCAGCGAAGCAACCGCGCGGCGCGCAAGGGCCAGCGCGTGGGCGTCATCCTCGGCCAGATAATCCGCCACGCCGGACAGACGAGTATGTACATCGCCGCCGCCCAGGTCTTCGGCGCTGACAACCTCACCGGTCGCAGCCTTGACCAGAGGTGGCCCGGCCAGAAAGATCGTACCCTGCTCTTTCACGATGATTGTCACATCCGACATCGCCGGAACATAAGCCCCACCCGCCGTGCAGGAGCCCATGACCACAGCGATCTGAGGGATACCCTTCGCGCTCATCCGTGCTTGGTTATAGAAGATGCGGCCAAAATGGTCGCGGTCTGGGAAAACCTCATCCTGATTGGGCAGGTTCGCGCCGCCGCTATCGACCAGATAGATGCAGGGCAGATGGTTTTCCTCGGCAATCTCCTGCGCGCGCAGGTGTTTCTTGACCGTCATCGGATAATAGGTGCCGCCCTTCACGGTGGCGTCATTGCACACCACCATGACCTCGCGCCCCTGCACCCGGCCAATGCCCGCGATGACACCCGCCGCCGGGGCCGCATCGCCATACATCCCATGCGCCGCCGTCGCGCCGATTTCCAGAAACGGAGACCCTGGATCGAGCAGGTTCGCCACCCGACGCCGAGGCAGCATCTTGCCACGGGATTCATGCCGCGCCCGGGATTTCTCCCCGCCCCCCATACGGGCCCCTTCGGCAGCGGCTGAGATTTGGGCCAACGCGTCGAGATGGGCCGCGCGGTTTGTCTTGAAGCCCTCAGAGGCGGGCATGGCTTTGGATGTGAGTTTCATATCAGTACGATCCCATTCCCTGTTCGAAGATCCAAAGGCTTCTTGCTTCGAGGGTCAAATCATCACGATCCAACCCACGAAATGATGCCCTCATTAATCGTGGATAAACCCACCCAACTCAAACTGAAGCGTTTGCATTTGCATGAGCGTAAGCCTTGACATGCAATCGGCTCTTACTGCGTCGTATCCCGAGTTAATTGCATTCCAACTCGCCTCTATTTCGCACATTGCATCACGGTAATTGATCCAAGCTCTTTGAGCGGATACCAACATTTCTTTGCTTTCAGAGACACCGTCAGAGCCATAGGCGTTGTTTCGCGCGGCAGCCAAGTAGACTGGATAGACTTCATTTAATTTCGCATCGATCTCATCGAAAGCCGCATAGCTACAATAGTAAGCACCGCCAGCTGTACCGAGGTTTTGCGTGAACCGGTAGCAGCGCCTCATGGCTTGCTCAAAACAAGTGAGTTGGTCCGAGTATTCCCAGTTAAAACACTCTGTCATGTTTAGGTGTGTTTCAGAATCGAAATCCTCAATCGTTTGCAACGGCTGGGCGACAGCTGCAGCGGAAACAAGACCGAAGACACTGAACACAATGGAAGAGATTGAGGCTCTCATTTATTACTTTTCCTTATTGGATTGATGAGTAACAGAGGAGTATGTTGCTTCGTCCACAGCATCAATTCCCTCTTTGGTTGAATCAGCTTTTTCTTTAATCGCCCTTGCTTTCAACTCCTTGCGGATCACCTTCCCCGTCACCGTCATCGGCAGCTCCTCGAGAAACGCCACCTCACGCGGATAGGAATAATGCGCCAGACGGTCTTTGACCCAATCCTGCAACTCGCGCTCCGCCGCCTCGGCCCCCGGCTTCAACACCACATAGGCCTTTACAATCTCGGTCCTCAGCGGGTCGGGCTTGCCGACCACGCCAACCGTCGCCACCGCAGGGTGGGTCAGCAGGCAATCCTCAATCTCAGCCGGGCCGATACGGTATCCGGCTGAAGTGATCACGTCATCATCACGACCAACAAAGCGCAGGTAGTCGCCTTCCCAAACACCTCTGTCTCCGGTGATCAGCCAGTCGCCCCGGAACTTCTCAGCCGTCGCCTCGGGCCGGTTCCAGTACTCCAGCATCATCGAGGCGGACCCGCGCCGGATCGCCACGTCGCCCTCGTCGTCGGTCGTTGGGTTGCCGTCCTCGTCGATCACCGCCACCTCATGCCCCGGCACCGGTTTGCCAATGCACCCGGGCTGCACGGGGAAATCCTCGGCGCAAGAAGATACGACCATGTTGCATTCGGTCTGGCCATAGAATTCGTTGATCGTCAGACCGAACGCCTTTTGACCCCAGGCCAGCATCTCGGCCCCCAGCGGTTCCCCCCCGGACGCAACCGAGCGCAATCCGGGGATCGCCTGATCCGCGGCCTTGAGCATACGCAGCGCGGTTGGCGGGAAGAAGACATTCCGCACCTCTCCCCGTGCAATGATATCGGCGCAGGCTTCGGGGGTGAACTTCTCAAGCCGTGCCGCGACAACCGGGATACCCAGCGCCAGCCCCGGCATCAGAACATCGAACAGCCCGCCGATCCACGCCCAATCCGCCGGCGTCCACAGGCAGTCCCCTTTGCGCAGGTGATTGTGGCTGATCGAGACACCCGGCAGATGCCCGGTCAGAACCCGGTGCCCATGCAGCGCGCCCTTCGGGCTGCCGGTGGTGCCCGAGGTATAGATCAACGCAGCCGGATCTTCAGGCCCGGTCGTGGCAAATGGCACAGCCGGACCCGCCTCGCCAATTTCAGATGCAATCAGAGGTTCAGACAAATCGCCCAGCAGATCCGCCCCTTCGGCATCAGTCAGCACGATCTGAACGCCTGCATCGCCAGCCCGCGACCGCAGCGCATCCCGCTTGAACAGTTTGAACAGCGGCACCGAGATCGCACCGATCTTCCAGATCGCCAGATGCGCCGCAGCGCACCACGGCGACTGGCTCAGCAAAACGCCGATGCGATCCCCAGGTTGCACGCGACGCAGCAGCGCGCGGGCGATATCGTCGGTCATTTGCGACAATTGCCCGTATCTTATAAGCCGCTGGTCCGATCCGGTCAGATCAACAAGCGCCACCTGGTCGCCCGAATGGCTCAGACACTGCTGCGCCATGTTCAGCCGCTCCGGCAGGTCCCAGGTTCCACCTGGACGCAAACCCGGTATGCGCTCAGCGTCTAGCACCATGAAATCCCCTTGTTTTCCTGGTGCTTCGCAGCGCGACTTCACATGAGTTCCTCACGCAAACTTGATGCAGATCAGAGTTGTCGAATGCCGCCTTTGCCAAACCACGAACATCAACATAACCAAAGGCACGAATATGACAAAGAAACTCGCCGCTTTGACGCTGTCTACCGCGTTGGTCGCTCTGGCCGCTCCGGCTTTGGCCCAGTCGCAAGGGGACTGGACGCTTGGCATCGGTGTCGGCTACCTGGACCCGAAGTCGGACAATGGCACTGTCGCGAATACCTACGCCGAAGTCGGTTCCAACACCCGCCCGATCTTTACCGCAGAGTATTTTGTTCGCGACAACCTGGGCATCGAACTTCTGGCGGCGCTGCCATTCAAGCACGATATCACCCTTGGCGGAAGCCTTGACGTCGGCGACGTCAAACACTTGCCGCCCACCCTGTCGTTGAACTATCACTTTCCGACCAACAGCGTGTGGAAACCGTATGTCGGCGCTGGTGTGAACTACACGATCTTCTTCGACGAAGAGACCCCTGGTCTTAAGCTGGACAATTCCGTCGGCCTCGCGCTGCAGGCCGGTCTGGATTATATGGTCACCGAAGCAGGTGCCATCCGTCTGAACGTACGCTGGTTCGACATCGACTCGGATGTCTCGCTCGGCGGTGTCCCAATCGGCACAGCAGAAATCGATCCTTGGCTGGTCGGTGTTTCCTACGTCCATCAGTTCTGATTCCATTACCAAAGCGCCTCGCAGTTCCCTCGTCTGCGGGGCGTTTTTCCTCAGAGCATTTCGTTCATCATTTCACGGCCGATCAGCATCCGGCGAATCTCGCTGGTGCCTGCACCGATTTCCATCAGCTTGGCGTCCCGGAAAATCCGGCTGACCGGTGAATCCGACAGGAACCCCGCCCCACCCAGCGCCTGAACCGCCTGATGCGCCTGAACCATCGCCTGTTCCGAGGCGTATAGGCAGCAAGCCGCCGCATCCTGCCGGGTCACGTCGCCCCGATCGCACGCCTTGGCGACCTCATAGACATAGGCCCGCGCCGAATTCATTGCCGTGTACATGTCGGCGATCTTGCCCTGCATCAGTTGGAAGCTGCCGATAGGTTTGCCGAACTGTTTGCGCTCGGCCATATAGGGCATCACTTCGTCCAGACAGGCGGCCATGATGCCAGTGCCAATCCCGGCCAAAACCACGCGTTCGTAGTCCAGACCAGACATGAGCACGGCCACGCCCTTGCCCTCTTCGCCCAACACGTTCTCGAACGGCACCTCGACGTCTTCAAAGATCAATTCCGCCGTGTTCGATCCGCGCATCCCCAGCTTGTCGAAATGAGGCGAGGTCGAAAAACCCTTCATCTCTTTTTCGATCAGAAAAGCAGTGATGCCTTTCGATCCGGCTTCTGGGTCTGTCTTGGCGTAGACCACCAGAGTATCCGCGTCCGGCCCATTGGTGATCCAGTATTTGTTCCCGTTCAGGCGGTAATGATCGTTGCGCTTTTCCGCGCGCAACTTCATCGACACCACGTCCGACCCGGCCGAAGGCTCTGACATGGCCAGCGCGCCCACATGTTCACCCGAAATCAGGCGCGGCAGGTATTTCTGCTTCTGCTCATTGTTGCCGTTCAGCTTGATCTGATTCACGCACAGGTTGGAATGAGCCCCATAAGACAGAGAAACCGAGGCCGACGCGCGCGCAACCTCTTCGACAGCAATCGTATGCGCCAGATAGGACATGCCTGCACCACCGTACTCTTCAGGGACGGTAACACCCAACAGGCCAAGCTCTCCCATCTCTTTCCACAGCTCGTTCGGAAAGGCATTCGTCGAGTCGATCTCGGCCGCCATCGGCTTGACCCGTTCTTGCGCCCAGCGATGCACCATCTCGCGCAGGGCATTCACATCCTCACCCAGATCGAACTTCATCGTGGCCATGAACATCTGCGTCTTCCCTCCGCTTTAATGAACAAGTGTTCAATAAATCTTTAGCAGCGAATCTGTTGCCGGTCAATCTTTGTGAAGCCCCGACCAAAAACAGAAAACGCCGCCCGGAAAGGGCGGCGCTTTCAACGATTGAACGTGCGTCGCAGGCGCACTCCGCGTGGTCACGACTGATAAATCGCCCCCACTTCCGCCCGGATTATCCGGGCGATCAATCGGCAATCCTCCAGAGAGAACGTCAGGGGCACACGCATGTCCATAACGCCCGCCAGAACCCGGTCACTTTCAGGCATCCGTTCGCTTTCAAAATATCGCCAGCTGTCATAGCGCGATGTGAATCCTGTCGGCTCAGCCCCACCGAACCACTTCAACTCGACCCCACGTGCCGCACAACGGTCGATAACGTCGGCAATCCGCTCAGGCGACCAATCCAGCAGCAGGAACTGGATTGAAGACCCAACATAGGTTTCATCCTCGGGTCGCTCAACAATCGTTAGACCCGGAGTGCCGCGCAGCCCGGCCTCGATCTCGCGGTAGCGCTCGTTCCACCGGTCCACCTGCCGGTCGAGGTCCCGCAATTGCGGGCGCAAGATCGCCGCGCGCAAGTTGTCCATCCGGCCGGAGACGTTTGGCGTAGTGTATTTGATCCGCTCGAACACTTCGGGACCCGGAGCCGCCAGATGGCGCTCATACAACATGTAAGACCCCGACAGCATCGTAGCCTTGGCGGCCAGCTCCTCGTCATCAGTGACCAGCAGGCCCCCCTCGCCCGAGTTTACATGCTTGTAGGTCTGACAGGAATAACACCCGATTGCGCCCTGCCGCCCTGACAACTGGCCACGCCAGGTCGCGCCCATCGTATGCGCACAATCTTCGATCACCATCACTCCGGCTGCATCACACATCTGCATCAGCCGGTCCATGTCGCACAGATGTCCGCGCATGTGGCTGAGCATCAAGACACGGGATTGTTCCAGCTTGCTCTCAAGATCCTCCAGATCGATTGTCAGATCTTCAGTCACACCGACAAAGATTGCCCGCCCACCGACTGAGGCAATCGACCCCGGTACCGGGGCCAGCGTGAAGGCGTTTGTCAGAACCGGATCGCCGGGTTGAACGCCAACTGCGCGCAAAGCCGTCGCAAGCGCATATCCGCCAGACGAAACCGCCAAACAATATTTGGCGCCCGTCTGCGCGGCAAATTCCTGCTCCAGCAGGGCCGTTTCCCCCAATTCACCCGGGGCAACGTTATAGCGATGCAGACGTCCATGGCGCAGAACGGCCAGTGCCGCCTCGATTGCGTCTTCCGGAAGGGGTTCCTGCTGCGTGAAATTACCAGAGAATATTTCGGTCATGGTCTTGTTCTGGGGCTCCGAAGAGGTCCGGTCAAGGTCTTACGCAGCCGCACCGATCAGATTGGGTACGAGGCCAGGCAAATCGTCAAAGTGATGCAGCAAGGCTTCTGGCTCTAATGCCGCCATGTCATCACCTGACGGTCCGAAAGTCACAAGGACGGAGGGCACCCCTGCTGCTCTGGCGGTATTGCGATCTGTATCCGAGTCGCCGATCAGCACACACCAATCGGGATCCCCCCCGGCACGCCGCGCTGCTTCGCGCAGCGGGGCCGGGTCAGGTTTACGCACCGGCAGCGTATCCGCCCCGACCAGCGAGGCAAACCGGTCCCGCACCCCCATGCGCGTCAGCAACAATTCGGCCAGATGTTCCGGTTTGTTGGTGCAAATGCCAATCCCGTATCCCGCATTGCTAAGCATTTCGACCGCCTGCAATGCACCGGGATAGAAACTGGTGTGGGTATCGATATCCTGCGCATAGGCCTCAAGAAGAACCGGGTAATATGTCTGCACTGTCTCTTCATCATAGGCTCCGACACGCTTTAGCCCGTGGGTCAACATCATGCGTCCGCCACGCAGCGCTATAGCGGAATCTGGCCCGTGGACCATCACATCGCCGTGCCCCATTTCGCGAAAACAATGGTTCGCTGCGGCCAGCAAATCGCCCGATGTATCCGCCAAAGTGCCGTCCAGATCGAAAATGACTGTACGCATTTAGCCCCCTTATTCGGCAGGTTTTCGCCGTATCCTGTTTCAATCGGCAATCTAGTTTGATGGCCGAACGGCTTGCGCCTTTGCCCTCAGCGGATAAAACGGTCGGCAACAAAACACAAAGAGAAAACGATTTTATGAGCAATGCCCTTGTCATCCTCGCCGCCGGGAAAGGCACCAGGATGAATTCGGATCTTCCCAAAGTCCTGCATCCGATCGCTCACGCTCCGATGCTTGTTCACGCGATGCGTGCGGGATCTGTCCTGTCCCCTGAGCGTACTGTGATCGTCACCGGCCACGGGTCCGAAGCTGTGGCAAAGGTGGCAAACGGCGAAGATGAAGAGGCGCAGATTGCTGTTCAGGAAGAACAGCTAGGCACGGCCCATGCAGTCGCTAAGGCCCGGCAAGCGCTGGACGGGTTCGAAGGCGATGTCGTGGTTCTTTACGGCGACACCCCGTTTCTGCAACCTGACACGTTAGAGCGGATGATCGAGGCACGATCAGAGAACGATCTGGTCATATTGGGGTTCGAAGCTGCCGATCCTGCCCGCTATGGCCGATTGGTCATGAATGGCAATGTGCTGGAACGCATTGTCGAGTTTAAAGACGCATCAGACGAAGAACGCGCCATAGTATTTTGCAATTCAGGGCTTTTAGCCTGCGACGCACAACTGCTGTTCTCGTTGATCGATGAGGTCGGAAACGATAACGCCTCGGGTGAATACTACCTGACCGACGTGGTTGAAATTGCCCGCAATCGCGGACTGAAAGTCACTGCAGTCGCTTGCGACGAGGCGCAAACATTGGGCGTGAACTCTCGTGCCGATCTGGCGTTTGCCGATGCTGTGTTTCAGGAGCGTGCCCGGGCCGAGCTGCTTGATATGGGCGTTACGCTGATGGCACCCGAGACGGTGTACCTGTCTGCGGATACGGTGGTCGGGCGTGATACGGTGATCGAACCCAACGTGGTTTTCGGCCCTGGCGTCACGGTGGAAAGCGACACAACAATCCGGGCGTTTTCCCATTTGGAAGGCTGTCATGTCAGCCGGGGTTCTGTCATCGGCCCCTACGCCCGACTGCGCCCCGGTGCCGAACTTGCCGAAAACACGCGAGTTGGCAATTTCGTCGAAATCAAGAACGCCGAAATCGCCGAAGGCGCGAAGGTCAACCACCTCAGCTATATCGGGGACGCTTCGGTTGGCGCGGCAACAAATATTGGCGCGGGAACGATCACCTGTAACTACGACGGTGTGATGAAACACAAGACCACCATTGGTGAGAACGTCTTTATCGGATCGAACACCATGTTGGTGGCGCCAGTCACTGTGGGCGATGGCGGCATGACCGCGACAGGCACCGTCGTGACCAAGAATGTGGAACCTGACGCGCTGGCGGTCGCCCGTGCCAAGCAGGAAAACAAACCCGGATATGCGCGTAAATTGTTTGAAATGTTGAAGGCGAAGAAGGCTCGCCGCGACAAAGAGGCCTGAGATATGTGTGGAATTGTAGGTGTTCTGGGGCAGCACGAAGCGGCCCCTATTCTGGTAGAAGCCCTGAAACGGCTGGAATATCGCGGCTATGACAGTGCCGGGATTGCAACGGTGAACGACGGCACATTGGGTCGGCGACGCGCGGTCGGCAAGCTGGTCAACCTCAGCGACCTGCTGGTGCATGACCCGCTACCCGGAAAATCAGGCATCGGCCACACCCGCTGGGCCACCCATGGTGCCCCGTCGGTCAACAATGCGCATCCGCACAAGGCAGGTCCTGTGGCGGTTGTTCACAATGGCATCGTCGAAAACTATCGCAATCTGCGGGCTGAACTGGCCGAACATGGCGTCGACTTTCAGACCGAAACCGACACGGAAACGGTCGCCCTTATGGCGGAACACCATATGAACTCTGGTTTGTCTCCGGTTGAGGCCGCGTTCAAGACGATCGACCAGTTGGACGGCGCCTTTGCGCTGGCGTTTCTGTTCGACGGTGAAGACGACCTGATCGTGGCTGCCCGCAAGGGATCGCCGCTGGCTATCGGCCACGGCGATGGTGAGATGTATGTGGGGTCTGACGCCATTGCCCTGGCTCCGCTTACCAATCAGATCACATACCTTGAAGAAGGCGACAGAGCGGTTCTGACCCGAACGTCGCTGGAAATCCGCAACGAGGCAGGTGAACTTGCCAACCGTGAAAAGCGCAAGATCAAGCTGGATCATGCGCGGGCCGACAAAGGCGAACACAAACACTTCATGGCCAAGGAAATCGCTGAACAGCCCATCGTGGTGGCCGAAGCGATCCGATCCTATCTGCCCACGGGCGGCGACCACGTTGTGCTACCCGACACGAATTTGGATTTCAGCAAGCTGGATCGCCTGACCATGGTGGCCTGCGGCACCGCGTTTTACGCCTGCCTGACCGCGAAATACTGGTTCGAACAACTGGCGAAGATGCCCGTTGAAGTCGATATCGCCAGCGAGTTCCGCTATCGCGAACCTCCGATCACCGACCGCACACTGGCCCTTTTCGTCAGCCAGTCGGGCGAAACCGCCGACACGCTGGCCGCGTTGCGGTACTGTGAGGGCAAGGCAGACAAGATCGTTTCGGTCGTCAACGTGCCCGAAAGCTCGATTGCACGGGAAAGCGATATCGCCTTGCCGATCCATGCCGGTGTCGAAATCGGCGTGGCTTCGACCAAAGCCTTCACCTGTCAGCTGAGCGTGCTGCTGATGCTGGCGCTCAAGGCCGCAGCAGACCGGGGCACGATGACGGATGAGGACATCGCCGATCATGCCGCCGCGCTGCGCGGGTTGCCGTCCGTGCTGAACGCAGCGCTCGATCAGAACCGGGCGATCCGAAAAGCGGCCCAACGGCTTTCCGAGGCGCGCGACGTTCTGTTTCTGGGCCGTGGCCTGATGTATCCGCTGGCAATGGAAGGCGCGTTGAAGCTCAAGGAAATCAGCTACATCCACGCCGAAGGGTATGCGTCGGGTGAGTTGAAACACGGGCCCATTGCCTTGATCGACAAACATATGCCCGTCGTTGTCATGGCACCCCGTGACACGGTGTTCGACAAGACCGTATCAAACATGCAAGAAGTGATGGCGCGCAAGGGCAAAGTGATCCTGGTCTCTGACGACGACGGCATTGATGAGGCCGGTGACGGTGTCTGGAGCACCATCCGCATGCCGCATATTCACACCAGCCTTGCGCCGATCCTCTACTCGGTTCCCGCACAATTGCTTGCCTACCATACGGCCGTTGCCAAGGGCACGGATGTGGATCAACCGCGCAATTTGGCCAAGTCGGTCACAGTGGAGTAACCCATGTCCAAACAGTTTCCGCGGCTTGAAGACGCCCACCGAAAGTTCATCGAAGACCAACACATGTTCTTCGTCGGTACCGCCGGGGCTGAGGGTCGGGTCAATATTTCCCCCAAGGGAATGGACACGCTGCGGGTACTGGGGCCAAACCGCATTGTCTGGGTAAACCTGACAGGTAGCGGCAATGAAACGGCGGGGCATCTTTTACAGGTCGACAGGATGACCCTGATGTGGTGTTCCTTCACCACACGCCCGATGATCCTGCGCACTTATGGAACGGCCCGCTGCCTGCATGTCGGGAATGATGGCTGGGACGAACTCGCCGGGCTTTTCCCCAATCACCGCAGTGCCCGACAGATATATGACCAGTCCATTGACATGGTGCAGACCTCGTGCGGCTATGCCGTGCCTTTTATGGAGTTCCAATCCGACCGTGACACAATGCAAAAATGGGTGGATAGAAAATCAGACGAGGAAATCCGTTCCTATTGGGTTGAGAAAAACGGGAAGACGATTGATGGAAAACCAACAGGCGTTCCTGTCTGATCAAAATGCTGACCGGTTTTCTTGATCAAATCAAAGCCCACGCAGACCCAGAGCGTGCGGACCAGATGGCGGCTTATCATAAGGTAGACCGACCCTATCTGGGCGTGTCAAACCCGGTTCTCAACGACCTGACCAAAGCGTGGCGGCAGGAATTGGATATTCCCGCGCGTGTCGCACTGGCGGATGAGCTTTGGAAAACCGATATTCACGAAGGCCGCCTTGCCGCAGCCAAACTTCTGACCCAGGCGCGTATCCGGCCCGACGAAACAGCTTGGACATTGCTCAAAAGCTGGTTGCCGGACTTCGATGCTTGGGCCGTTGCCGATCATGCCTGTATGGCGATGCAAAAGCGGCTTTCAGCAGATCCTGAACGGCTGAACGAAGTGGAGCAATGGACTTCGTCCGATCACATGTGGACCCGGCGCGCGGCCCTTGTCGCGACCCTGCCCTGGACGAAACAGAACCACCCCAAGCCCCACGACCTGCACCGCCGCGACCGCATCCTCGGCTGGGCCGCCGGATATGTTTCGGACCGAAACTGGTTCATCCAGAAATCCATCGCCTGGTGGCTGCGTGAGCTATCCAAACACGACCCGGAGCGTGTGATCGCTTTTCTGGATATACACGGCGATGCCATGAAACCGTTTGCCCGCCGGGAAGCAGGTAAATACCTGAAAAATCAGTCGGCGTAGACCTCAACCTCGACAAGCTCGTCGAAGGGCACCAACAAGGCTCTCATGGCGTCCAAAGACAAACGGCTGCCGCCACTGTCGGGACCCGAAACCGGGACCAAAGTGATGTAGGCCTGCGCCCCTGTTCTGGGAACCACGACACGCGCCGTAACTTCGCTGTCCACCAGCGGTGTCTGCATCCAGCGCCCCGGAGTGGTCGGATCCCCAAGCCCGGCAATAGTGGTTTTCGCACCAACCCAATTCGGGCGCGCGGAAACCGGCTCAGGTTGCAGCACCTCTTCGGTGACGGCCGTCGTGGCTTCGGCCTCAGACGAGGCCGGAGCTGGCGCGTCACCCCCGCCAAACACGCGGTCAGTCGTTGACCGTACCGCGTCGCACCCGGTTATCAGCAAACATAGCAAAACAAGTATTTTCTTCATGCCGGAAACCTACAGCCCTGCGCCCATCTGTTCCAGCGCAAAGCGCAGTTCGCCCTTGTCGCGGACCGGTTCCAGCTTTACCTATTACGGCATGACAGCTCCGCTTATCGACCCGTTTGCCCGCGCCATCACCTATCTTCGCGTCTCCGTCACGGACCGCTGCGATTTCCGCTGCGTGTATTGCATGTCCGAGAACATGACCTTTCTGCCAAAGAAAGACCTGCTGACGCTGGAGGAACTGGACCGGATGTGTTCGACCTTTGTCAAGATGGGGGTCGAAAAGCTGCGCATCACGGGTGGCGAACCACTGGTGCGCCGTAATATCATGACCTTTTTCAACGCCATGACCCGTCATCTGGACAGCGGCGCACTGAAGGAGCTGACGCTGACAACCAACGGCTCACAACTGCATCGCTTTTCCGAAGACCTGTATGCTGCCGGAGTGCGGCGGGTGAATGTTTCTCTGGACACATTGGACGATGACAAGTTTGCCAAGGTCACGCGCTGGGGTCGCCTGAAACAGGTATTGAACGGAATTGACGCTGCGCAAAAGGCTGGTTTGCGGATCAAGATCAATGCGGTCGCCCTGAAGGGGTTCAATGAGCCTGAACTTCCGAAGATCACGGAATGGTGTGCCGAGCGTGATATGGATCTGACCTGGATCGAAGTCATGCCTATGGGCGATATTGGCAACGAAGACCGCCTGGACCAGTACTGGTCGCTCAAGGACGTCCGGAAAGAGTACGAAAACCACTATTCCGTCACCGATCTGACCGAACGCACCGGTGGCCCGGCGCGGTATGTCCGGCTGGAAGAAACCGGTCAGAAAATCGGTTTCATCACACCGCTGTCGCACAATTTCTGCGAAAGCTGTAACCGGGTCCGCCTGACATGCACTGGCGAGCTTTACATGTGTCTTGGTCAGGAAGACATGGCCGATCTGCGCGGCGCCCTGCGCGACCATCCGGATACCGAACAGCCACTTGAGAATGCCATCCGCTCGGCGATTACCCTCAAACCCAAAGGGCATGACTTCGACTATTCCCGCCAAGCCGTCGATGGCCAGATGAGCCGTCATATGAGCCACACAGGCGGCTGATATGCCGGATCACGACGGTCGTCCCACGGCGTTGTACCATTTGTACTGCGCCCTCACGTCTCTGGCCGCGCCTCTGATATGGCGGACCGTTCGAAACAAACTGCGGGCAGCAGACGTACCTGTTGAGCGCCAACAAGAACGCCTGGGTCATGCCAGCCTGCCCCGGCCAGAAGGGCGTTTGATCTGGTTTCACGCCGCCAGCGTTGGCGAAAGCCTTTCCGTCCTCAGCCTGATCAAACGGCTGGCAGACCGCCTGCCCGAAACCGAATTTCTAATCACCTCCGGCACCCCGACTTCAGCCTCTCTGATCGAAAAGCGCCTGCCTCCTCTTACGCGGCACCAATATCCACCACTTGATACAGCGGGCCCGGTCCTGCGCTTCTTGAACCATTGGCAACCAGATGGCGGGGTTTTCGTCGAAAGCGAGATCTGGCCGCGGCTGATTGTCGAAAGTGCCAAACGCGACGTTCCGCTGGCCCTGTTGAATGCAAGACTGTCCGACAAATCCGTCGCAGGCTGGGAAAAGAGACCAAGGACAGCACGGTTCGTTCTGAACAAATTCAACCTTTTCCTGACGCAAAACGACAAAACCGCAGCCAACCTCACGGCCATGGGTGCCCCTGCCGATCGAGTCCGACCCGGCACCAATCTCAAAGCCATGTCCGATCCCCTTCCCGTGGATCAAAACACGCTGGATGACATACGTGCGCAAATCGCCGACAGACCGGTATGGATCGCCAGTTCGACCCATGCAGGCGAAGAAGAAAGCGTTCTGGCCGCGCATAAATCACTTATGGACCGCTGGCCGGAACTTCTGCTTCTGCTAATCCCGCGCCACCCAGAGCGACGCGGCGAGATCGCTAAACTACTTAAAGATTCCGATCTCAACGCCGCGTTCCGATCAGATAATTCCCGGGTCAGAAACGAAACCCAAGTATATGTCGCGGATACATTGGGCGAGACCGGGACATGGTATGCACTATGTCCCATCGTGTTCCTGGGTGGCTCTCTGAAGGAAATCGGCGGCCACAACCCCTTCGAACCGGCACAAGCCGGAGCCGCCGTGATAACTGGCCCCGGATACTTCAATTTTGCGGAAACATTCGCACCATTGATCAAAACTGGTGGTGCCATTGAGGTTCAAACCACAAAGGATCTCGCTGCAGCGGTCGAGCGTTGGCTTTCAGACAGTCAGGCCCTGACACATGCTTGTCGGGCCGCCCAATCCTGCGTCAAAACACAAAGTAACGCGCTGAACTCTGTCATTGACACGCTGTGCACGTCGCTCGACCTGACGTGAAAGGGCCGGGTCCCTCTTCATCTGGCTAAAAATACCTCAGGGGTGTAGGGGCAGAGCCCCCATTCTTTCCCTCAGGCCGCTGGCATCCGCTGCTCAACGATCTCTGCCCACCAACTGCACCCGGCAGGAATCGCTTCATCGTTAAAATTGTACTCCGGATGATGGACCATCGCGGTGTCACCATTGCCCACAAGAATATACGCGCCCGGACGTTCCTCCAGCATGAAGGCGAAATCTTCACCGCCCATGACCAGAGGCGCCTCGTCACAATCCCCGGATACCGACCGGGCGACATCGGCCGCGAATTCCGTCTGTTCGTCACTGTTCACCATCACCGGATACCCACGGATGTAGGTGACGTCCGCGGTGCCTCCGAACGTGGCAGCGATGCCATTGCAGATCTCGTTAATCCGCTTTTCAGCCAGATCGCGCATGTCCTTGCTCATTGTACGCACGGTGCCTTTGATCTGAACGGTCTGTGGGATCACGTTGAAGGCTTTCGACGACGTCTCAAACGACGTCACCGAAACCACGACCTGATCGATCGGATCGGCATTGCGAGAGGAAATGGTTTGCAGCGCCAAAACCGCCTGCGCCGCCAGAACGGTGGTATCAACTGTTTCATGAGGCTTGGCAGCGTGGCCGCCGCGCCCTTCGAAAGTGATGTCAAACTGATCGGTTGCAGCAAAGAATGAACCCGGGCGAATAGCGAACTTGCCGATAGGCTGCCCCGGCCAGTTGTGCATTCCATAGACTTCCTGAATATTCCAGCGGTCCATCATGCCATCTTCGCACATTTCGCGACCACCGCCGCCGCCCTCTTCTGCTGGCTGAAAGATCACAACAACCGTGCCATCGAAATTGCGGGTTTCGGACAGGTATTTCGCAGCCCCCAACAGCATCGCCGTGTGGCCATCATGGCCACAGGCATGCATGGCACCCGGCGTTTTCGAGGCGTAATCCAGCCCCGTCGCCTCATGGATGGGCAGCGCATCCATATCCGCCCGCAAACCGATGACCTTGCCATTGCTGTCCGATTTGCCCTTGATCACACCCACGACGCCGGTACGCCCTATGCCGGTAACAACCTCGTCGCAGCCAAACTCTTTAAGTTTCTCGGCCACCACTGCACTCGTACGGTGAGTTTCGAACAGGATTTCCGGGTTTTCGTGCAGATCCCGTCGCCAGGCGGTGATTTCATCCTGCAATTCGGCAAAGCGGTTTTTGACTGGCATATCTTCTCTCTCCTAATTCAAGCCGCCGGCATTCGGCGCTCGACCATTTCTGCAAACCACGAGCATCCGATCGGGATAATCTCGTCGTTGAAGTTGTATTCAGGGTGGTGCAACCCGGCGCTGTCGCCATTGCCCAGAACGATGAATGCTCCGGGCCGTTCTTCCAGCATGAACGAGAAATCTTCGCCCCCCATCACCATCGGCGCCTCGATGCAGCTGCCGCCGACCGAGACTGCGGCTTCTTCGGCAAATCCCGTCTGAGCTTCGGCATTGATCGTCACGGGAACACCGCGCGTATAGTTGACGTTCACGGAACCACCGAATGTCGCAGCGATTCCTTCTGCGACCTCTTCGAGGCGTTGTTCGATCAGGTCCCGCATCTCGTTGGAATGGGTCCGGACGGTACCGCGTATCTGCGCCGATTGCGGGATTACGTTGAACGCATTCGAGGACGTCTCGACCGAGGTCACGGACAGCACGGCTTGCAGGATCGGATCCGCATTGCGCGACACAATCGTCTGCAATGCCACAATCAGCTGCGACAGCATCACCGTTGTATCGACCGTCTCATGGGGTTTTGCAGCGTGGCCTCCGCGCCCTTCAAGATGGATGTCAAACTCGTCCGCCGCAGCCAGTAACGGGCCCGAGCGGATAGCGAATTGCCCGGTCGGTACGCCCGGCACGTTGTGCATCGCATAAACTTCCTGAATGCCAAACCGGTCCATCAGACCGTCCTTACACATGGCCTCGGCGCCATTCCCGCCCTCTTCTGCGGGCTGAAAGATCACGATTGTCGTGCCATCGAAATTGCGCGTCTCAGTCAGGTACTTTGCCGCTCCTAAAACCATCGCAGTATGCCCGTCATGCCCACAGGCATGCATCGCATCTGGCGTTTTCGAGGCATAGTCCAGCCCGGTCTGCTCCTGCATCGGCAGAGCATCCATGTCGGCTCGCAGACCAACCACGCGGCCTTGCGTGTCGCTCTTACCTCGAATAACCCCGACCACGCCGGTGCGACCGATGCCCGTTACGACCTCATCACACCCGAATTCCTTCAGTTTGTCGGCCACCAGTGCGCTGGTGCGGTGTGTGTCGTACAGAATTTCCGGATGTTGGTGAATGTCACGCCGCCAACCTGTGATCTCTTCGTGCATCTCTGCGAGGCGGTTTTTGATCGGCATGGCATTCTCCCTGATTTAAGCGACGGGCAATCGTCGTTCCACAATCTCGGCAAACCAACTGCAGCCGGCGGGAATCGCGTCGTCGTCAAAATTGTATTCCGGGTGATGGCACATGGCCGTATCCCCGTTCCCGATAAAGATGTAGGCTCCGGGCCGTTCTTCAAGCATGTAGGCGAAATCTTCCGAGGGCATGATCGGATCAGTGTTGCCATTGACCTTTCCCGCGACAGCCTCGGCCGCCTCGGCAGCGTACGCCGTCTCTGCCTCGGAATTTACCGTCACAGGATACCCCGGCGTCCAGACAACATCAGCTCTTGCTCCAAAGGCCGAAGCCGTATCCTCGGCGATTCTGCGCACGCGCTCTTCTGCAATCGTGCGGTATTCGGGATCGAGCGTCCGGACGGTTCCCTGCAAACGAACTGTATGCGCAATCACGTTCGAAGCAACGCTGTCCGTTTCGAACGTACCCACTGTCAGGACAACGCGTTTGATCGGATCAACGGTACGCGCCACAACGGATTGCAACGACACAACGATATGCGAGGCCACCAGCGTCGCGTCCACCGCGTCATGCGGCGCGGCTGCGTGTCCGCCCTTGCCGGTGATCATGATTTCGAACTCGTCAGATGAGGCCAGCAGTGCACCGGGCCGAATCGCGAACTCTCCTACCGGCAACCCCGGCATATTGTGCATGCCATAGACTTCGTGAATACCCCAGCGATCCATCAGACCGTCCTGACACATTGCCAGACCACCTGCGCCGCCTTCTTCCGCGGGCTGAAAAATCAGGACAGCTGTGCCATCAAAATTTCGGGTCTCGGCCAGATACTGGGCGGCCCCAAGCAGCATCGAGGTATGCCCGTCATGCCCGCAGGCGTGCATCTTGCCCGAGGCAGTAGAGGCATAGTCCAGCCCCGTCGCTTCTTCGATCGGCAAGGCGTCCATATCTGCGCGCAACCCGATCACGCGTCCGGTCGTGTTCTGCCGCCCCCGGATAACAGCCACGACACCCGTCTTGCCAATTCCCGGAGTGATCTCATCGACACCAAATTCCTTGAGGCGCTCGACGACGAATGCAGCAGTTTCGTGCACGTCATACATCAGTTCCGGGTGCGCATGCAGGTGGCGGCGCCACTTGGTGATATCGCCGTGCATTTCTGCAAGTCTGTTTTTGACAGGCATCTCAAAACCTTCCTCTGAGCTGCTGATGCTACTTTAGATTCTACTCGGCGCTCAGCTTTTCAACCAAGCGCTGCATAAACTTATGACCGGCTTCAAATTGTGCAATCGATATGAACTCGTTCGGTTGATGAGCCTGCGCAATATCACCAGGACCGCAAATCACGGCTGAATACCCGGCCTCCTGAAACTGACCCGCCTCGGTCCCGTAGCTGACGACGTGGCTTGCATTGTCCCCGGTCAGAACGCGCACCAAAGCTTCTGCTTCGCCGTCCTTTTCAGGCACCAGCCCCGGGATCGAAAAGTGCTCAGACAATTCGATGCGGGCGTCCGGATGAACAGTCTGCATCCGGGCCTCGGCCGCGCGGACCTGCTGGAAATACGCATCCTGCCAATGCGCCTTGGATTCATCCGGCACGGTGCGGAAATCCATCATGAACCGACAGTCTTTGGCAGTGATGTTGTGAGCCGTACCGCCTTCGATCATGCCAACATGACAGGTCGTCCACGGTGGATCGAATACAGCGGCAACCGCGCTGGGATCTGCCGCCATGTTCTTCGCGTTTTGCTGATTGGCCCAGTCGATCAGAGGAGCAGCCTCCAGGATCGCGTTGACGCCTGTATGCATGATGGAGCTGTGAACTTCGAACCCTACGATATGGGTATCAAAGCCGAAACCGCCTTTGTGCCCTGTCACGGCCTGCATCATCGACGGCTCACCCACAATCACCGCTGACCCCTTGGGAAAAACCTCTTGCATTGCCTCAATCATGGGCGGGGCACCGGTGCATCCAACTTCTTCGTCAAAGCTGAGCGCAAGTTGAAGCGGTCGCTTGATATCAGTGTAACGCGCTTCGACCAGAGCCCAAATCGCCAAAGCGTCAAAGCCCTTCATGTCGCAGGTGCCGCGCCCGAAATACTTGCCGTCTTTCTCGGTCACCGTGAACGGGTCAGTATCCCACGGTTGCCCGTCAACCGGCACGACATCGGTATGGCCGGACAGAATCACCGCGCCTTCTTGCAAAGGACCAACATGCGCAATGATCGCGGCTTTGTGCGGCTGATCCGGATCGGGCCAGCGATGCGGTTCGATTCCATGGCCTTTCAGGTATTCCTCAACCCAATCCACCAAAGGTAGATTGGTTTCACGGCTTACGGTTGGAAAAGAGATCAGTTTGGTCATGATCTCAAGCGGCGTCAGGCGTTTTGCCATTGGGGTCAGTATCCGCTGTCCGTAGTCAGAATGAAGTGTCCTGACTCAACCTCTTGATATTGCGAGGGTTCAGGTTTGTGACCGACAGGATGGATCGGAGACGGGATCGGCTTGAAGTTCAGGTCCTTTTCCGATTTGCGCTTGTTCGGGTCCGCAATCGGAACAGCCTTCATCAGCGCCTGCGTATAGGGGTGTTGCGGGTTCTCGAACACGCGTGCACGGGGGCCAAGTTCGACAATGCGGCCAAGATACATCACCCCGACATAATGGCTGACACGCTCAACCACGGCCATATCGTGACTGATGAACAGATAGGACAGGCCCAGCTCAGACTGCAGTTCCATCATCAGGTTCAGAACCTGCGCCTGCACTGATACGTCAAGGGCCGAGACTGCTTCATCCGCGATGATCAGCTTGGGATTCAGGGCCAGAGCACGGGCAATCGCAATCCGCTGACGCTGACCACCGGACATTTCGTGCGGGAACCGACGCATGAAGCTGCGCGGCAGTTGAACCTTGTCGAAAAGTTGCGCCACACGATCCTGCAATTCCGATCCCGATGCGACGCCATAGTTGCGCATCGGCTCGGCCACTTGATCAACCAGTTGCATCTGCGGGTTCAGCGATGCGAACGGATCCTGAAAGATCATCTGCATATCAAGCCGCGCCTTGCGCAAGCCCGACTGGTCCAGCTTCATGATATCGACGCCGTCCAGATTAATCTCACCCGCCAGCGGCTCGACAAGTCGCAGGATCGAACGCCCAGCCGAAGATTTGCCACAGCCGGATTCACCAACAAGACTAAGGGTTTGCCCCTTATTCAAAGTGAACGAAACATCTTCGACCGCGTGCACGTTCGAGATCGTGCGGCGCAACAGCCCGCCTTTCACCGGAAATCGAGTGGTCAGGTTTTTTACCGTCAGCAGAACGTCTTCTGTGCCCGGGATCGGCGCAATATTTTGCCCTTCCACGCCCAACAACTTCATGGGCTCAGGTGCCGATTTGCCCTGCATCTCACCCAGTTTCGGCACCGCAGCCAGCAGAGCTTTGGTATAGTCGTGCTGCGGGTTTTCAAAGATCTCTTTGACTGTGCCCTCTTCGACTTTGTTGCCGCGGAACATGACCACCACGCGGTCCGCCATCTGAGCAACCACAGCCATATCGTGGGTGATAAACATCACTGCAGTACCGGTTTCCCGCTTGAGGCGATCCATCAGCGCAAGAATCTCGGCCTGGATGGTCACGTCCAGTGCTGTGGTGGGTTCATCTGCAATCAACAGGCGCGGTTCACAGGCCATTGCCATCGCAATGACAACTCGCTGGCGCATCCCACCCGACAACTCGTGCGGGTATTGCTTCAGGCGACGTTCGGGCTCGGGGATGCGAACCTGACGCAGCAATTCCAGCGCCCGGTCCTCGGCCTGCGCCTTCGACATGTCTTTGTGGATGCGCAGACCTTCGGTCAATTGGCGACCCACGGTGAAAACGGGGTTCAGCGCCGTCATCGGTTCCTGAAAGATCATCCCGATCTCATTGCCGCGAATCTGTTTCATCAGATCCTGATCGGCTTTTGACAGATCCATTTCTTCGCCATCGCGACGATCAAACAGCAGTTCTCCGCCCGCGATTTCACCGCCACCGAACTCGACCAGCCGCATCAGCGACAACGACGAAACCGACTTTCCAGAGCCCGATTCGCCAACGATACAAACGGTTTCGCCTGGTTTGACCTCGAATGAGACGTCTTCGACCCCGACAACAGGACCGTCCTTCGTCTGAAATTCCACCCGCAGTTTTTTGATTTGGGCAATAGGCTGATCCAGCACGCTCGCGCTCCCTTGACGACGTTATTCTTGTTCTGAATGCCGAACGCTACGGCGGGCCACCAGGAAAAGTCAAACCCATTACACATTTTCGCGACGGCACCACTTGCATTTTTCTCAAGTTCTGTTTCGATACCCAACGTAACCGGCTTGGGGCGGCGGCGCCGATGGAAATCGTTAGCGCTTTTATCATTGTTGATCAAAACGTTACCCCGATACGGCAACGCCAAACCCGCAGGCCTTGCGGAGATAATCGAGACACGAACGTGTCCAATTCGGGAGTGACTTATGAAAATCAAAACCCTTTTGCTTGGTGCGATCGCGAGCACGGCAATGGCCCCGGTGGCCTTTGCCGAGCGCGGTTCGGACGGCAATGTCAGCATCATCTATTGGCAGGCACCATCAATCCTGAACCCGTTCCTGTCGGGTGGCACCAAAGACATCGAGGCCGCCTCGCTGGTCATCGAGCCGCTGGCCCGCTATGACCAGGATGGTAACATGGTACCTTTCCTGGCCGCAGAAGTACCTACGGTTGAAAATGGTGGCGTCAGCGAAGACCTCACTTCGATCACTTGGAAAATCGCGCCTGGAATCACTTGGTCGGATGGCACACCGTTCACCTCGGCGGATGTGAAATTCACTGCTGATTACTGCATGCATCCCGAAGGCGGCTGTGCGCAGGTAACCAAATTTGAAGGCGTTACCTCGGTCGAAGCGGTTGACGATATGACCGTCAAAGTAACATTCGACGCGCCGACCCCCTTCCCCTACGGCCCGTTTGTTGGCGGTGAAAGCCCGATCCTGCAGAAGGCCCAGTTCGACAATTGCATGGGTGCCAAAGCCCCGGAATGCACCGAACAGAACTTCAACCCGATTGGCACAGGTCCGTTTGTCGTCACCGAGTTCAAGCCGAATGACGTGATTACTTTCAAGGCCAACGACAACTACCGCGATCCGGCCAAGCCCGCCTTCGCGACCGTGACCTTCAAAGGCGGCGGTGACGCGACTGCTGCGGGTCGTGCCGTCATGGAAACAGGCGAATTTGACTATGCCTGGAACCTGCAGCTGGCACCGGAAGTGATCGCGCAGATGCAGGAAGGTGGCAAAGGAACACCGGTTGCTGGCTTCGGCCCGCTGGTCGAGCGCATTATGTTGAACCAGACCAACCCCTCGCCCGATCTTCCGGAAGGCGAGCGTTCGACGGCTGCCCATCCGCACCCGTTCCTGCAGGACCCGGCAGTTTACAAAGCGATGTCCATGGCCATCGACCGTCCGCTGCTGGTTGAGATCGGTTATGGTCAGGCGGGTAAAGTGACCTGTAACTGGGTTCCGGCCCCTGCCGCGTTCAACTCGACTTCGATGACCTGCGACACGCAGGATATCGAAGGCGCGAAAAAGTTGCTGGATGATGCAGGCATCGTCGATACCAATGGCGATGGTGTCCGCGAAAAAGACGGTGTTCCAATGAAAATCGTCTATCAGACTTCGACCAACGCCGTCCGTCAGGACTTCCAGGCGCTGATCAAGGAATGGTGGAGCCAGATCGGCATCGAATCCGAGCTGCGCAACATCAACGCATCGGTCTTCTTCGGTGGTGACCCGGGTTCGCCCGATACCTTCCAGAAGTTCTATGCCGACGTTGAGATGTACGCCAATACCTTCAACGGCACCGACCCGCAGTCTTACCTGGGTAACGGCCTGTGCGACAAAGCACCTCGCCCTGACTCGCAGTGGCAGGGTGAAAACATCAGCCGCTTCTGCAACGAAGAGTTCGATGCTCTGCACGCCAAACTGGCTGAAACCGCTGGTCTTGAGCAGCGTGCCGAGATCGCGAAGCAGTTGAACGACATCATGGTTGAGAACGGCGGTATGATCCCGCTGGTGCACCGTGGTCGTCTGTCGGCGCACGCAAACACCTTGGGTGGTGTTGTCCTGAACGTTTGGGACAGCGAGCTGTGGAACATTGCGGACTGGTACCGCAAGACCGGTTCCTAAGCACTGACCTTGCAAAGCCGCGCCCCGATCGTTATCGGGGCGCGGTCATTTGCACACCACTCCAACAAGAAGACGCATATAAAGGCGCCTCTTAATGCTCAATTTTACAATCAGACGACTGGTGCTGGCCGTTCCAACACTGCTGTTCATCAGCCTCGTCATCTTCCTGCTCCTCGAATTCGCACCAGGCGACCCGATGGCGCAGGTTCCCCTCACCGTTCCCCCCGAAGTCAAAGAGAAGATGCGCGAAGCGCTGGGCCTGGGCCAGCCGATGCACATCCGGTTCTGGAAGTGGATCGTTCAGTTCTTCTGGATCGAGCCTCAGGTTCTGATCGACTCCATGTTCGGTACGACCTTCTCCGAAGGCGACCTGCGCGTGATTTCATGGCAGACCCGCTCGCCCGTCATGGACATCGTCGTTCAGCGTATCCCGCAGACCCTGTGGGTTGTTGGCACCGCCTACGTGGTCGCCATCCTGATCGCCCTGCCGATCGGCATCTATTCCGCTTACCGCCAGTATTCCTGGTTCGACCAGATGGGTACCTTCGTGTCGATGGTCGGATTCTCGGTTCCGCCCTTCTTCTCGGGCGTGCTGGTGATCGTGATCTTCTCGGTCCAGCTGGGCTGGTTCCCGTCGATCTACGACACAACGCATGTGGTTAACAGTTGGGATAGCTTCGTGGTGCAGTTGAAGCAGATGATCATGCCAGTCATGGTGCTGGCCCTGCAGATCACCGCGCAGCTCAGCCGGTTCATGCGCGCCTCGATGCTGGACAACCTCAATCAGGATTATGTCCGCACCGCACGCGCCAAGGGCCTCAGCGAATACACGGTGGTCATGGTCCACGTCCTGCGCAACTCGATGATCCCGGTGGTTACTGTTATTGCGCTGGGTATCCCGGCCATCTTCGGTGGCGCCATCATCACCGAGCAGGTGTTCAAAGTGAATGGCATCGGTCAATTGCTGATCGGCGCGATCCAGGCCAACGACCTGCCGATGGTGCAAACCCTGACCTTCATCTTTGCTGTACTGATCGTGCTGTTCAACCTTGTAGCAGACGTTCTCTACGGCATTCTTGATCCGAGGATTCGCTATGACTGATCACGATAAATCAGACACGCTGATCCCCGACGAAGGTCTGGCTCCGGCATCCACCGCGTTGCCAACCGCCGACGTGATGGAGGAGCTTACGACTCCTCCCCGCAGCCAGTGGCGTGACGTGTGGGATCAGTTCAAGACGCACAAAGGGGCAATGCTGGGTGCGATCCTGTTCATCTTCATCGTTGCAGGCGTCTATCTGGGGCCATATCTCTGGAGCATTGATCCGACGCAGATCGATATCCGGGCACGTAATCAGGGGCCAAGCTGGGGGCATCCATTCGGCACCGACCAACTGGGGCGGGATATTCTGGCGCGCATGATGTCGGGTGGGCAAACTTCGGTATCCGTAGGCATCACCGCGATGCTGCTGGCGCTGTTTCTGGGATCGTTCATCGGCGTTCTGGCCGGGTTCTTCAAACGGCTGGATGGCCCGCTTATGCGCCTGACCGACCTGTTTCTGGCCCTGCCCCTGCTGCCATTGTTGCTGGTCATGATGCTGCTGTTCCGCGAGCCCCTGTCGGCCGCTTTCGGACTGGAGCGTGGAATCTTCATCCTGATTGTCTGCGCCATCGGCATTACCTCATGGATGCCTACAGCGAGGATCGTACGGGGTGACGTGCTGGCCATCAAAGAGCGTGAATTTGTGCTGGCAGCCCGATCCATTGGCACCAGCAATTCACAGATCATCACACGGCATATCCTGCCGAACGTGTTGTCTCCGATCATGGTATCGGCGACGCTGGGGATTGCTACGGCCATCATCACCGAAAGCGCGCTTTCCTTCCTGGGTTTGGGCTTCCCGCCCGATTTCCCGACATGGGGCCGCCTGCTGTTCGACGGTGTCGACTACCTGCAGCAGTATCCTGAGCGCGTGTTCTGGCCCGGCCTGGCGATCTCGCTGACGGTGCTGAGCGTCAACTACTTGGGTGACGGTCTGCGCGACGCGCTGGATCCGCGCATCCGCGGGCGTTAAACAACTCTTAGCCGGTGCGCTTCAGCGCGCCGGCTAAGAACACGATCAGAACGGCCAATGGCAGCAACCTTGCAAAAGCCAGACGCAGGCCGAACAATTCCGCCAAAAGTCGAACAGCGGCGGACCGATCAACAGATCACATCCCAGTACCTCATGAGACAGGTCCAACCTGTCACGTTCGGCCGGAGCGCCCGACGTTCAGATTCTGAACAAGGCACCATCTAAAATGAACATGGCGACGACGACACGCCATTCAGCAACAATGCTTGTCCCCAGAAGCCCTTGTTCTACTTGCCAAACGCCCCTGTTCTACAGGTCCGGCACCGTTTAGCAAAAGCTGCTTATCCAAGCCGTTTGCGAATACGTTGGATCGCGAACCACACCCCCGCGACAACCGGGATCGTAACTGCCGCAGTCAGCATACCCTTGCTGATGCCCGAGGTCGTCAACGGATACAAAAGGTAACTGACCAGCGACACCGCGTAGTAGCTGATGGCAACGACAGACAACCCCTCGACCGTGTGTTGCAGGCGCAAGGCCAGATCGGCCCGGCGGTCCATGCTTTCCAGCAGTGCCTGGTTTTGCGCGCTGCGTTCCACATCTACCCGCGTTCGCAGCAATTCGCCGGCTCGTATCGCCCTGTCCGACAGTGCCTGCAGACGGTGTTCGGTGGATTTCACAGTTCGAATTGCCGGGTCATAGCGGCGCATCATGAAATCAGCAAAGTTCTGACCGCCTTCGAAACGTTCTTCTCGCAACACTTCGATCCGCTGGTTGACGATAGCTTCATAAGCTCCCGTTGCTCCGAACCTGAACGAACACCGGGCAGACAAAGTTTCGAGTTCAATCGACGTCGACAACAAATCCTGCAAAAGCGCGTCAGGCTGGGCGGAATTGTCGGTCATCTGCCCCATCAATCGGGTGAGTTGCCCGTCCAACTCTCCGATGCGCGGCATCAGTTGCTTGACGCGCGCAAATCCCAGCATCGACATCGCCTTATATGTTTCAATCTCACACAACCGCTGGACAATTCGCCCGGTCCGGCGCCGCCCGGTGCCCTCGGCCACAAACAATGCAAAGCGCATGTGACCTGCCGGATCGATACGAAAATCGCTGGCGCAAACGGCGGCATCGTCCAGTACTCTGGCCACAGCCAGGCTTTCAGGCTCGAACCAATCCAACAATTTGGATTTCACCACGTCGTCACTTTCGCGTTCGACCACGCGCACCATCGCTGACGTAACCCTTTGGCCCGGACTGGCCATAAGCCAATCGGGTGGAAAGACTTCGAAGTCGGCCGGGTTGAACGCACGGTCGCTCACGTTCTGGGCAATCGCGGTGTAGGTCACAAACTCGGTATGCTGCTCCCACTTCAACCAATGGCGACCGATCTGCCCGGCATAATGCGTCGCGTCGGGTTGCGGGTGCTGCGCACCGTGGCGGTCCAGCAGGTTGATTAAGTGAGCCAAATCCTCACTGCGATCGCGAGCGACTGCAGCATCTGGTTTCTTGATCGCCAGAAAGACCACCGTACAGGGCATCGACGCGACCGGAAACGGTCGCGCATGCAATTCATTGGCCAGCGCATAGCGAAGGGGATGGTCATCTATCGGTGTCATTTAGGGTTCCGCCTCGTTCGGCGCACTATACGACACACAGATGATACATCAATTCTCTTTTTATTTCATATGCTTACATGGATGCGACGGTATACAAGCCCGCTATCTCATTGATTTGGCTGCCACAGCTCGATTGGGTTGCCTTCCGGGTCGTGAATACGGGCGAATTTTCCGACCTCACTGTCCCAATCCGGATGAGTTTCGACCACGATTCCGGCAGCTTCCAGCTGCGCTGTTATCGCACCCAGATCATCAACGCGGAAATTGATCATCCATTGTTGGTCATCCCGCCCGAAATAGTCGGTGTCCTGCGCGAATGGCGCAAAGACCGTGTACCCTTCACGCTGCCTCCAGGGCACAGGATCGCAGTGATTGACGCCCAGATGTTTTTCATACCAAGCGCTTAATAATTCGGGATCACGGGCGCGAAAGAAAACGCCACCGATACCATTTACTGTCTGCATCACCGGCCTCCTGTCATCCGTCATGCCGCATCAGCATAACACACTCATCCAGCTTCATCTGGCTGCAAATACCTTGGAGGTCAGGAGGCAAGGCCTCCCTGCATGCAAAAAAGCAAAGGGCGCCTGCGGGCGCCCTTTGCAATTTGGTCAAAGCCGCGGATCAGTCGATCATGGGCAACAGCTTGTCCAGAGACGCTTTGGCATCGCCGTAGAACATGCGGGTGTTTTCCTTGAAGAACAGCGGGTTTTCGATGCCTGAATAGCCGGTACCCTGACCGCGTTTCGAGACGAACACCTGTTTCGCCTTCCAGCATTCCAGAACCGGCATTCCGGCGATGGGGCTGTTGGGATCTTCCTGTGCCGCAGGGTTCACGATGTCGTTCGAGCCGATGACGATGGCTACATCCGTTTCCGGGAAGTCGTCATTGATCTCGTCCATTTCCAGAACGATGTCATACGGCACCTTCGCCTCGGCCAGCAGCACGTTCATGTGGCCCGGCAGACGGCCCGCGACGGGATGGATCGCAAAGCGGACCTCTTTGCCCTTGGCGCGCAGCTTGCGGACCAGTTCGGAAACTGATTGCTGCGCCTGCGCAACCGCCATGCCGTAACCCGGAATGATGACAACACTGTCGGCGTCGTTCAGGGCTGCGGCCACACCATCGGCCTCAATCGCGATCTGTTCACCTTCGACCGCCATCTGCTCACCCTGCGGGCCGCCAAAGCCGCCCAGGATCACGCTGACAAAGTGACGGTTCATCGCCTTACACATGATGTAGGACAGGATCGCACCCGACGAGCCCACCAGCGCGCCGACCACGATCAGCAGGTCGTTGCCCAGCGAGAAGCCAATGGCCGCAGCCGCCCAGCCCGAGTAGCTGTTCAGCATCGACACAACCACCGGCATGTCGGCGCCGCCGATGCCCATGATCAGGTGATAGCCGATGAACAGCGCCGCCAGCGTCATCAGGAACAGCGGGAAGAAGCCGCCCGAAGCGGTGTACCAGATCAGGCAGATCAGCGAGAGACCCGCTGCGGCTGCGTTCAGCGCGTGACCGCCGGGCAGCTTGGTGGCTGCGGACGTCACCTTGCCCGCCAGCTTGCCATAGGCCACGACCGAGCCGGTAAAGGTGATCGCACCGATGAAGACGCCCAGGAACAGTTCCACATGCAGGATCGACAGCTCCGCCGGGGTTTTCTTGGCGATCAGCTGCCCAAACCCTCCGAGACCGGTGTACAGAACCTCTTTCGAGGCATCCGCAACCGCCATCACTTCGGCGACATTCAGAACTTCAAAATGCGCGTTGAAGCCGACGAACACCGCCGCCAGACCGACCAGCGAGTGCATCGCGGCCACCAGCTGCGGCATCTCGGTCATCTGGACGCGCTGCGCCACGTACTGGCCGATCAGACCACCGCCCGCGATCAGCAACAGCGACAGCAACCACAGGCCCGAACCCGGACCAACCAGCGTGGCAAAGACCGCCAGCGCCATACCGACGATGCCATACCAGACCGCGCGTTTGGCGCTTTCCTGGTTCGACAGACCGCCAAGCGAAAGGATGAACAGAACAGCCGCAACAACATAGGCGGCAGTGGTGAAGCCAAATTCCATGTGCCCGGCCTCCTTAAGATTTCTGGAACATGGCGAGCATGCGCCGGGTTACGAGGAAGCCGCCGAAGATGTTGATCCCGGCCATGAAGACAGACAGCGCCGCCAGCAGAATGACCAGGAACGATCCCGATCCGATCTGCATGAGCGCCCCAACGATGATGATCGACGAGATCGCGTTGGTGATCGCCATCAGCGGTGTGTGCAGGCTGTGCGAGACATTCCAGATCACTTGGAAGCCCACGAAAATGGCCAATACAAAGACGATGAAGTGCTGCATGAAGCTGGCCGGAGCGATCAGCCCCACCAGCAGCATCAGCGCGCCACCGACACCCAGCAGGGTGAACTGCTGCTTGGTCTGCGCCTTGAAGGCCGCAATTTCCTGCGCCCTCTTCTCTTCCGGGGTCAGTTCCTTGACCTCAGGCTTTTTCTGCGCCGCGATCGCCTGCACTTTGGGCGGCGGCGGCGGGAAGGTGATCTCACCCTCATGAGTCACGGTCGCGCCGCGGATAACGTCATCTTCCATGTCATGGTTAATCTGACCGTCCTTCTCGGGCGTCAGGTCAGTCATCATGTGACGGATGTTGGTCGCATAAAGCGACGAGGACTGCGCCGCCATCCGGCTGGGGAAGTCGGTATAGCCGATGATGGTCACGCCATTGTCGGTCACGATCTTCTCATCCGCGACGGTCAGTTTGCAGTTGCCGCCCTTTTCCGCCGCAAGGTCAACGATGACCGAGCCCGGTTTCATCGCCTCGACCATGTCCCTGGTCCAAAGTTCCGGCGCCTCGCGGTTCGGGATCAGCGCGGTGGTGATGACGATGTCCATTTCCGGCGCCAGCTCACGGAACTTGGCCAGCTGCGCCTCGCGGAACTCGTCCGACTGGACGCTGGCATAGCCACCAGTGGCCGCACCGTCCTGCTGGTCTTCTTCAAAGTCCAGATAGACGAACTCGGCCCCCATGGATTCGACCTGTTCCGCAACTTCGGGGCGCACGTCGAACGCGTAAGTGATCGCGCCCAGCGAAGTCGAGGTCCCGATCGCGGCCAGACCGGCCACACCGGCGCCCACGATCAGCACCTTGGCAGGTGGCACCTTACCGGCCGCCGTCACCTGACCGGTGAAGAACCGGCCAAAGTTGTTACCCGCTTCGATCACCGCACGATAACCGGCAATATTGGCCATCGACGACAGCGCGTCCATCTTCTGAGCACGCGAAATCCGCGGCACCATTTCCATGGCAATGACATTCGCGCCCTTGGATTTGGCAAGCTCCATCCCCTCTTCGTTCCCGGCAGGATTGAAGAAAGAAATCAGGGTTTTACCCTTGGTCATCCGCTTCAGTTCGGTCTCGGTCGGGATACGAACCTTGGCGACGATATCTGCAGCCTTCCACAGAGACGCAGCAGTCTTTACGACCTCAACACCTGCGGCTTCGTAAGCAGCATCCGAAAACCCAGCGGCAGCTCCAGCCCCTTTTTCGATCAGGCACTCATAGCCCAGTTTCTGCAGCTGCACGGCCGAGTCCGGTGTCATCGCGACCCGGTTCTCCCCGTCCAATATCTCCTTCGGTGTGCCTATCTTCACTGGCAGTCCCCCTAATTCTTACTCTGTGTGAGCGGGTGGTCGGTATTCTTTGTTAAGCAAACATGTATCCTGCGCAACATTATTTCGCAAGCGCAGCATTTCTTACGTGGTGTAATTGCGGAAGCCACCTTAGATCCAGCGCCGCGTCTTACGCTCGTAGCGAGCGAAATCCGCCCGGAATGTCCGACGCAGGCGATCTTCTTCCGGCAGGATGAACCGGCGCTCCAACACCCAGACGAAGATTGGCACAAGAACCAGTGACAGCACGGCGTCAAACCGAAGGATAAGGCCTGCAAGAATCAGAACGTCACCTACGTAGATCGGGTTTCGACTGCGTTTGTAGATGCCCGATTGCACCATCGATGATGGCGTTTTATGCGGAATGACAGTTGTCTTGTGGCGGCGGAACTCAACTATGGCCAATACGGCCATCAGAATTCCGCCTCCGATCAATACACCGCTGAGAAGGTCGGTAAGACCGCCCTCAAGCGACAGGCCGAACCCCAGAAATTTGGCCTGCAACCATGCCAATACCGCAAAGGCGATCAACCAAACCGGTGGTACATCTATCCAGCGCATTCGGGGCCCTTTTTGAATGACGACAAGATCGAGCACATGTCGCTTCTGGGCGATGTCCTACCGCTTTTAGGCCAAGATGGCAAAAGCCCAGTATGTCGCATCGCATAGACACACAATTGAGTATCGGCTACCTCAAAAGCAATCAACGACGATCACACAAGTTAGCGAGCCTTCATGACCGACTTTGCAGCAACCAAAGCCATGTTCGAATTGCCCGAGGGTGTCATTTATTTGGATGGCAACTCTCTGGGGCCGTTGCCCAGGACGGCAGCCGCGCGGGTACAGGAAATGCTGACCGATGAATGGGGCCAGATGCTGATCACCGGCTGGAACAAGGCTGGTTGGATGGGCTTGCCTACCGGGCTTGGCGACCGGGTCGGTCGCCTGATCGGAGCGGAAAAAGGCAGCGTAGTGACCGGAGACACCTTGTCGATCAAGGTCTATCAGGCAGTGGCATCAGCCCTTGAGCTGAATCCGGATCGCAAAGTTGTTCTGTCGGATAACGGGAACTTCCCTTCGGACCTTTACATCGCCGATGGCTTACTACGATCGCTGGGGGACGATTATGAATTGCGGGTCGTTGATCCCGAAGACGTGGCCGGCGCGATCACCGAAGAAGTTGCTGTTCTGATGCTGACCGAGGTGGATTACCGCTCTGGCCGGATGCATGACATGAAGGCGCTGACTGAACTGGCCCATTCTAAAGGTGTGGTGACGGTCTGGGATCTGGCGCATTCCGCAGGTGCCATCCCCGTGGACCTTGCCGGCTGCAACGTCGATTTCGCAGTCGGGTGTACCTATAAATATCTCAACGGAGGCCCCGGCGCACCGGCCTTCATATATGTGGCACCGCGGTTGGCAGAAAACGTACGCCCTGCCTTGTCCGGCTGGCTGGGGCATGAAGCGCCCTTTGCCTTCGATCTGGATTACCGCCCCGGCAGTGGCATTGAGCGGATGCGAGTAGGAACACCGCCCATCATCCAGATGACGGCGTTGTCGACCGCCATGGACATCTGGGATATGGCCGATATGGCCGACGTACGCGCAAAATCGATTGAACTGACCGAACTTTTCATAAAACGCGTCGAAGCGACGTGCCCGGATCTGCAACTGGCCAGTCCCCGCAATCCAAAGCTGCGTGGCAGCCAGATCTCATTCCGCTTCAAAGAAGGTTACGCCGCGATGCAGGCCCTAATCGCGCGCGGTGTGATCGGAGATTTCCGTGCACCCGACATTATGCGGTTCGGCTTTACACCATTGTATATTGATGAAGGCGATGTCGAACGCGCAGTCGAGATTATGGCCGATATCATGCAGAACCGCTTGTGGGACGCGCCCGAATACAAAGTTCTTCAGGGGGTTACCTGACTTCGAGCCCGGCACCAATAAGGGCCGCAACCTGCGCGACCTGCTGTTCGTATACCTCGGCCCCGGCACCAATCAGCTTCAACCCCTTGAGCGTGGCCGTGATCGTCCGACCGGTCTCTGCCGCGTCAGCCAGCAGGCGCACCCGGCCCGATTGTTCCTGCTGGGTCAGCCAATCCGCATAGATTGCCGCTAATTTGGCCTCACCCGCTGCTATAATTTCGGAGGACAAGGATTTGGTGTTGTCCAGCATCTCAAGCCCGTGCGGAGAGGCTAGGATTTTCGCCATTCCCTCAGTTTGCGCCTGAATCGCTCGGGTCAAAACCTCGGGCACTGATCCTAGTGTCGCCAGCGCTTCGGCCACCGCTACGCTTTTTTCGGCATAGTACAACTCGGTCAGTTTGCTGACGATCGCCTCTTTGTTCTTGTAATGCAGATACACCGCTGGCCGCGACATCCCCGCACCGCGCGCGATATCGTCCATCGAGGTCTTTCGGTATCCATAGGTGGAAAAGGCTTGAAACGCAGAATTCAGGATCGCCTTTTGCCGTGAATCGTCACTGGTATCTTTCATACCCGAAGCACTGACATTTTTTGCTAATTTTGTCAATTGACATCCTGACACTTTGATACAATTATGTCAGAAACCAGCCGAAGCAACAAGAGGTGCGCCATGGCGACGGCCCTGAAAATCAATGGAAAGCAACATCAGGTGGACCTGCCTGATGACGTCCCCCTGCTCTGGGTGCTGCGGGATGAAGTCGGCCTGACCGGAACCAAATTCGGCTGCGGCGTGGCAGCTTGTGGGGCCTGCACTGTTCATATCGACGGCGAGGCCGTGCGCTCATGTCAAGTTGCGCTGTCGGATGTCTGGGGCGACGTGACCACGATTGAGGGGATTGGCTCGCCAGACGCGCTGGCGACGATCCAACAGGCCTGGGTAGAACATCAGGTTGCTCAATGCGGGTACTGCCAATCAGGCCAGATCATGCAGGCCACCGCATTGCTGGCGGAAAACCCGACCCCCACGGATGCGCAGATCGATGAAGCGATGCAGGGCAACCTCTGCCGCTGCGGCACCTACCCCCGCATTCGCGCTGCGATCCACGACGCGGCATCCAAGCTGAAGGAAGCGTAAACCATGGCATCCGTTGGAAAAATCCTGCGCCGTACATTCCTGATTGGCTCCACCGCGATCGTCGGCGGCGTGGCCTTTGGGGCCTATTACGTCACCCGCCCTGCAGCCAACCCCCTGAAACCCGGTGAAGGTGAGGCCGCGCTGAATCCGTTTGTGCTGATCGATCGGAATGGTGTCACCCTGTTTGCCCCCCGCGCGGAAATGGGTCAGGGCGTTAAGACCACATGGGCAGCGCTGATTGCCGAAGAACTGGATGTCGATCTGGATCAGATCAACGTTTTGCACGGCCCCGCGGCGCAAGCCTATTACAACACCGCCATGGTTGGGGAAGGTCTACCCAACAAAGGTTACGATATTTCGAATTTCCAGCACAATCTGGGACAGGCTTTGGGCGTGATCGGCAAGGTCATCAGCCTGCAGGTCACCGGCGGGTCGACCTCGATGAAAGATGGATTCGAGCGGATGCGCGAGGCCGGGGCTTCGGCCCGTGAGACGCTGAAACAGGCCGCCGCCGACCGGTTGGGGGTGGATCGCAGCCAGTTGCAGACGGCCTCAGGTCATGTGATCGCGCCCAATGGCGACAAGATCGCCTATACCGAGCTGGCGGAAGATGTGGCCAAGCTGGAGCCGATCGAATCCCCCCTGCGCGACCCGTCCGAATGGCGGTACCTGGGCCAGACCCAGCCGCGTCTGGACATGATCGGAAAGGTCACCGGAACAGCGGAATTTGCTATAGATGTGCGCTTGCCCGGGATGAAATTCGCCAGCGTCCGGGTCAATCCGAAACTGGGCGGCACGATGAATGGCTTTGATGACAGCGCCGCGAAATCCATGCCCGGGGTCGAGAAAATAGTTGATCTGGGCAATGGCGTGGCGGTCATCGCCACCAACACATGGCTCGCCAATCAGGCGGTCGAGGCCATCGACGTGGATTGGGGCGATGCACCTTACCCGCCGGAAACCGATGCGATCTTTGCCAAAATTGCTGAGGCGTTCGAGGACAAACCGAACTCGACCATGCGCGATGACGGCGATGTCAGCACGCTACCCGAGGGCGCGACCGAGATTTCAGCCGAATATACCGTACCTTATCTGGCCCACGCCACGATGGAGCCGATGACGGCGGCGGCACTGTATTCCGGCAACAAGCTGGAATTCTGGGGCGGTAACCAAGCCCCGACCTTCATGCAGAGCAAGATTGCCGAAGCAGCCGGTTTGGATTCTGAGGCAGTCGAAGTTCACACCACCTATCTGGGCGGTGGCTTTGGCCGCCGGACCGAGTTTGACTTTGGCGTCATCGCCACCAAGATCGCGATGGCCATGCCGAACACACCGGTCCTGACCACATGGAGCCGCGAAGAGGACATGCGCCACGACTTCTACCGGCCCGGCGCAATCGCGCGGATGCGCGGTGCGGTCAAGGATGGTCAGGCGGTTCTGATCGACGGCCAGGTTGCTTCGCAATCCTGCACCCATCAGGCTGTTTCCCGAATGACCGGATTTGACGGAGGCGGCCCGGACAAAGTGCTGGTCGAAGGCATATTCAACCAACCCTATGCCGTTCCGCACTATCGCATCAGCGGCCACGTCGCCGATCTGGATATTCCTGTCGGCTTCTGGCGCTCGGTCGGCAACAGTCACAACGGCTTCTTTCATGAAACATTCATGGATGAGATGGCCCATGCTGCCGGGCAAGACCCGCTGGAATTCCGGCTGGAACTGATGAAGAACGAGCACGCCCCGTCGGCGGGATGTCTGGAAGCCGTGAAGGAGATGTCAGGCTGGACCGGCCAGACACCAGACGGCATTGGCAGGGGCGTGGCCTTTACCTACAGCTTCGGCACGCCTGTGGCTCAGGTCATCGAAGTGGTCGAAGAAGGCGGCGCCATCCGCATCAACAAGGCCTGGATTGCCTGCGACATGGGGCTGGCGCTGGACCCGGAGAACGTCAAGGCGCAGATGTTCGGTGGCATGATGTACGGCCTGTCCGCGGCATGCTTTGGCGAGATCACCTTTGCCGAAGGCGAAGTCGAGCAGTTCAACTTCCCCGACTATGACGCGGTTCGGATGCACACAGCGCCGCAGGTCGAAGTGCGCGTGCTGGAAACCAACCGCCATATGGGCGGCGCGGGTGAACCGGGCACGCCGCCTTCGATGCCTGCCCTTGGCAATGCGCTGTTTGACCTGACCGGAAAACGCGCACGCTCCCTTCCACTGATCAATCAGTTCGACCTTCTGATCTGATCGTATAGCACCGGTCCGACCTTCCCCCTCGTCGGGCCGGCGCTTATTTCAGGCAGTTTTTTGGATAGTTTGATAAACGGTTCCGGTCGCCCATTCACGCACCGCTTCGCCAAATGCTTCGAACAACGGCCGTGAGACCGGATCATTGATCGCGTCCCATTCCGGATGCCATTGAACCGACAAGGTAAAGCCGGGCGCATCCTTGATATAGATCGCCTCTGGCGTCCCGTCCGGTGCGTGACCATCAATGACAACGCGTTGACCGATCGTTTTGATGCCCTGACCGTGCAGCGTGTTGGTCATGACCTCTGCCGCACCAAACAGTTGCTGGAACACACCACCGGTTTCCAGTGTCACCACATGGCGCAAGGCAAATTTCTCTTCCAGTGTTCCGTCCGGTGGCATCCTGTGGTTCATCCGACCCGGCAGATCGCGGATCTCGGGGTAAAGCGTACCGCCCATGGCCACGTTAACCTCTTGAAAACCGCGACAGATGCCCAGAAACGGCTGCCCCCTTTCGACGCAGGCGCGAACCAGCGGCAACGTAATGGCATCCCGCGCGCGGTCGAATTCCCCATGAGCGTCGGTCGCGGCTTCACCGTATTCTTCCGGATGCACATTGGGGCGGCCACCTGTCAGCAGGAAGCCATCGCAGACCTCCAGCAACTCATCGACCGAGACATAACGTGGATCAGCCGGTATCAGCAGCGGCAGACATCCTGACACATTGGCCACAGCATCCGAGTTCATCGTTCCCCCCGCATGCGTGGGGTATTGGTCGTTCATGAGATACGAGTTGCCGATGATACCGACGACTGGCCGAGACATTCCGCTTTCCTTGTTGTTGTTTTGACTGACAAGGAAGCTAGCGGCAGCAGTATTAACGTGCAAGAAAACACGCCCTGCGTGAAAGCGCAGGGACGTGTTCAGGCACGCACTATACGTTCTGGATTTACTCAATTTTTCGGGAAAATTTCCCAAAATTTAAGGAAAGTATAGAACACGCTCCCAGATCAACTTAGGAGACGTAAATATACACCGCTTGCGTTAAATCTCGCCCGTCAGGCCGGCTGCCTCAATTCCCGCCATTGCGGCCACCGCATCATTGTCAGAAGTGTCACCGGTAACCCCAACGGCGCCGATCACAGCCCCCTTGCGATCACGCAGCAGAACGCCGCCCGGAACAGGCACAACCTGACCGCCATAGACACCATTCACAGACGCCATGAAATAGGCCTGAGCTTCGGCGCGCTGCATCTGCGCGGTACCCGCCATACCCAGCATGACCGAGCCATAGGCCTTACCCTGAGCGATCCCGAAACGACCCGGGGCCGCACCATCCTCACGCTCAAACGCGATGACATGCCCACCGGCGTCCAGAACCACAACCGAGAGGGGCTTCAACTCCATCTCACGGCCCCTTTCAAGGGCTTTGCGGATGATAGTGCGAGCTTTGCGTAGGGAAACTGACATATGAAATTCCTCTTGTCGGATTGGAGTTCAAATAGGCCCGCAAGCAACCGACCTGCGAGTTTTGATTGGGGTTATCCGTGGCTGGCTTTCAATTCCAAACGGCGCGCATGCAGGACCGGCTCTGTGTAGCCCGAGGGCTGAACCCGCCCCTTGAACACAAGATCGCACGCCGCCTGAAAGGCGATGCCGTCAAATCCCGGAGCCATCGGAGTGTAACTTGGATCGATTTCGTTCTGGCGATCCACCACGGCAGCCATCTTTTGCAATGCGGCCATCACCTGAGCCTCATCCACGATGCTGTGATGCAGCCAGTTGGCCAGCGCCTGAGACGAAATCCGGCAGGTCGCGCGGTCTTCCATCAGGCCGACATCGTTGATGTCAGGCACCTTGGAACAGCCCACACCCTGATCAACCCAGCGCACCACATAGCCCAGTATGCCCTGCGCATTGTTTTCGAGTTCTCGGGTGATCTCCTCGTCGCTCAGATTGCGACCACCCAGAAGCGGAATGGTCAACAGATCATCCAGGGTGCCACGGGCACCGCCAGCGGCCAATTCGTCCTGGCGGGCCAACACGTCAACCTTGTGGTAATGCGTTGCGTGCAGGGTCGCGGCGGTGGGCGACGGCACCCAGGCGCAGGTTGCACCGGATTGAGGGTGACCGATCTTGGCCTCCAGCATATCGCCCATACGATCGGGCATGGCCCACATACCTTTGCCGATCTGCGCCTTGCCCTTCAGGCCGCAGGCGAGACCGATATCGACATTGCGATCTTCGTAGGACGCAATCCATGGCGTGTTCTTGATGTCGCCCTTTGGCAGTATCGGACCGGCCTCCATCGAAGTGTGAATTTCATCGCCGGTGCGATCCAGAAACCCGGTATTGATGAAGGCGACCCGCGATTTCGCGGCGCGAATGCACTCTTTAAGGTTGGCCGAAGTGCGGCGTTCTTCATCCATGATACCCAGCTTCACGGTGTTGCGTGGCAGGCCCAAAATGTCTTCTACCATGTCGAAAATCTCGACCGAGAACGCGACTTCCTCGGGCCCGTGCATCTTGGGCTTCACGACATAGACAGAGCCTTCGACAGAGTTGCCGCCTTCGCGCTTCAGATCGTGCATGGCGATCAGCGTGGTGCAAAGCGCATCCATCAAACCTTCACCAATCTCGCGCCCTTCGGCATCCAGTACGGCCGGGTTGGTCATCAGGTGACCAACGTTCCGTACAAGCATCAGAGAACGGCCTTTCAACTTGGCCTGATCACCCGAAGGCCTGGTAAAGCTCAGGTCATCGGCCAGCTTTCGTGTGAATGTGGTGCTACCCTTGGTGACTTCTTCGGTCAGATCGCCTTTCATCAGCCCCAGCCAGTTGCCGTAAGCAACAACCTTGTCCGCCGCATCGACACAGGCCACCGAGTCTTCGCAATCCATGATAGTAGACAGAGCGGATTCCAACCGGACATCTGCAATGCCAGCGGGGTCGGTTGCGCCAATGTTACTGGTGGGGTCGATTATGATCTGGATGTGCAGACCGTTGTTTTTCAACAGCGCAAAGTCGGGCTTGTCCGCTGCGCCGCCAAATCCGGCAAACTGAGCAGGATCACTCAGCGCCGGGGTCAATGCGCCATCCTTGACGCTCAGCTCAGAGACATCTGCCCATGATCCCGACGCCAGCGGCACTGCGTCATCCAGAAAAGCTTTGGCCCACGCGATCACACGAGCGCCGCGCGCGGCATCATAGCCACCACCCGCAGGCAGATCACCCATCGCGTCTGTACCGTAAAGCGCATCATACAGGCTGCCCCAACGTGCATTGGCCGCGTTCAAGGCAAAGCGTGCATTGGTGATTGGAACCACCAGTTGCGGACCGGGGGTCAGGGCAATCTCGGGATCGACATCAGCGGTTTCGATCTGGAACGCATTACCTTCCTCGACCAGATACCCGATCTCGCGCAGGAAGGCCTGATACGCTTTGGCATCGTGTTCCTGACCCTTGTTCGCCATGTGCCACCCATCGACGCGGCTCTGAATTTCAGCCCGTTTGGCCAGCAGCGCCCTGTTCTTCGGTCCCAGCTCATCGGTCATGCGGGACAGGCCGGACCAGAACGCCTCGGATGACACGCCAGTTCCGGGCAGCGCCCGATTCTCGATGAAATCCGCCAGTTCGACGGCAATCTGCAGACCGTTCCGGGTTTCCCTGCTGCTCATGTTCGACATCTCCCGCATTTGTACGCCACTGTATGCAGGCCTCAATTAAGGGCGAAGTTTCCGATAGGCAACACGCCTTGCACCCATTAACGGTCGATCCGTTGGGTCACATCACATTCATCACGTACCCGATGGGCGGCAGAGGGGCATCCGCTCTCTGCTTGCAGGCACCCGGCAGAGCCCATAACGTCGCGCCAAACACGAACCGATGCGAGGCCCCCGATGCGCGACGCCGCCCCTACTACGATCTACCTGAAAGACTATACGCCGTTCGGCTATCTGGTGGACAGCGTGCATCTGACCTTTGACCTCGCGGATCATGCGACGCGCGTCACCTCTCGTATCGCGTTCCGCCCGAATCCCGATGCCACCGATCGCACCTTCTTTCTGCATGGCGAGGAGCTGACCCTGATCCGCGCGACAATTGACGGGTCCGAGATCACCCCTGAGGTTAGTGACAAGGGCCTGACTGCCGATGCACCAGACGCCCCGTTCGTCTGGGAGGCCGAGGTCGAGATCGACCCCGGCAACAACACCGCGCTAGAGGGGCTCTACATGTCCAATGGCATGTACTGCACGCAATGCGAGGCCGAAGGGTTCCGCAAGATCACCTTCTACCCGGACCGACCGGATGTGATGTCCACATTTACCGTGCGCATCAATGGCGATCTTCCCGTGCTTCTGTCCAATGGCAACCCGTCGGGCAAGGGCGCAGGTTGGGCCGAATGGACCGACCCATGGCCCAAACCCGCCTACCTGTTCGCGCTGGTCGCTGGCGATCTGATCGCCCATCCCGGCCAGTTCACCACCATGTCGGGCCGCGATGTGGAACTGAACCTCTGGGTCCGTCCGGGTGACGAAGGAAAATGCGCCTTTGGCATGGAGGCCCTGAAGAAATCGATGAAATGGGACGAAGACGTCTATGGCCGTGAATACGATCTGGACGTCTTCAACATCGTGGCCGTCGATGATTTCAACATGGGCGCGATGGAAAACAAGGGGCTGAACATCTTCAACTCTTCGGCCGTTCTGGCCAGCCCTGAAACCTCAACCGACGCTAATTTCGAGCGGATCGAGGCGATCATCGCCCATGAGTATTTCCACAACTGGACCGGCAACCGAATAACCTGCCGGGATTGGTTCCAACTGTGTCTGAAAGAGGGGCTGACCGTGTTCCGCGATGCGCAGTTTACGTCCGACATGCGCTCGGCCCCGGTGAAACGCATCCACGATGCCATTGACCTGCGTGCACGGCAGTTTCCCGAAGACAACGGTCCTCTCTCGCATCCGGTGCGGCCCGAGAGCTTTCAGGAGATCAACAACTTCTACACGGCAACCGTTTACGAAAAAGGCGCCGAACTGATCGGTATGCTAAAGCGGTTGGTCGGGGATGAAGCCTATACCAAAGCACTCGATCTCTATTTTGACCGCCATGACGGTCAGGCCTGTACCATCGAAGATTGGTTGAGGGTGTTCGAAGACACCACGGGCCGGGATCTGTCTCAGTTCAAACGCTGGTACAGTCAGTCGGGTACGCCTCGCGTCACCGTGTCCGAAGTTTGGGCTGACGGTAATTACACCCTAACGTTGAAACAACGCACCGACCCTACACCGGGACAGGATGAGAAGCTGCCTCAGGTGATCCCGGTCGCTGTTGGTTTGTTGGGACCAAACGGGGATGAGGTTCACGCGACCGAAGTGCTGGAACTGACAGAGGCCGAGCAGAGCTTTCAGTTCACCGGGCTGGCAGCGAAACCCACACCTTCGATCCTGCGCGATTTCTCGGCCCCGGTTATTCTGGAACATGATCACTCGAACGCGGAACGCGCGTTTCTGCTGGCGCATGACACGGACCCGTTCAACCGGTGGCAGGCAGGACGGTCGCTGGCACAGGACACTTTGATGCGGATGATCCTGGATGATGCGGCACCAGACGCCGATTATCTCGACGGGCTGTTGGCCGTGCTGCGCGATGGTGAACTTGACCCAGCCTATCGTGCGTTGATGCTGGGATTACCGACACAGTCTGAGTTGGCAGCAGCCTTGCATGAACGCGGTCAGACCCCCGACCCCATGGCGATCTGGGTCGCGGTGGAAACGCTGCGGCAGGCCACCGCACAGCATGTTCAGGACTTGTTGCCTCGCCTGCACAGCGAGACTTTGGTGGACGGCCCCTACATCCCAGACGCCAAACAATCGGGCAAACGGGCACTTGGCAGCGCTGCACTGGCACTGACGTCTCGTCTGGACGGAGGAGCGATGGCAGAAGATGTGTACGCCAATGCGGACAATATGACGTTGCAACTCACTGCATTGTCTTGCCTTTTGCGGGCCCGCAAAGGTGAGGCACAGCTGACTGCCTTCTATGACCAATGGCAGCACGACCGGCTGGTCATGGACAAGTGGTTTGGCTTGCAGGTCGCGATGGCGGCACCCGAAACGACCTCCGCAATAGCAACGGCTCTGACCCAGCATTCAGATTTCAACTGGAAAAACCCGAACAGATTCCGCGCCGTTATGGGTGCGTTGGCGATGAACCACGCAGGGTTCCACGAGCCGGACGGGACCGGATATACCCTGCTGGCCGATTGGCTGATCCGTCTGGACCCGGTGAACCCGCAAACCACTGCCCGAATGTGTTCTGCATTCCAGACCTGGAAACGGTATGATGCAGAACGTCAGGCCCTTATGCGTGCGCAGCTTTCACGTATCGCGGAAACACCGAACTTGTCGCGCGACACAACCGAAATGGTGTCCCGCATCCTCGGCACATGACGCCTTACAGCTTCACCCGCAGCAACCGGAACTCACGAACGCTGGTCATCCTGGCCAGCGTTTACGCGGCTTTGCTGGCGCTGATTATTCTATTTGACGCTGCATGGTGGATCGCTGGGCTGCTGTCTTTGGCCACCTTGCCCGCGCTATGGGACGTAGTTCAGAACACCAGCGCGGGCATGCAATTAAATCAAGACGCCATTAGCTGGTTCACCGGAAATCGTCAGGGTGAGATCGCGTTGCGCGATATCGATCATTTCCGTTTTGACACCCGCTGGGACTTTTCCGTCCGTGTGTCCATTGTTCTGCATTCCGGCAAACGAATCCGCCTGCCTGATGAGGCCCTTCCGATGCATCGGGATTTGGAAACCTGCCTAGAACAAGCCGGATTTCGGGTAGAACGGCATCATTTCACTGTTTTCTGAAACACTGGGCCTTTGAGGGGTGAATTGGACACAGAAAGGAGAAACTTTTAGGCAATTTACTTGATTTGAACCTGATATCCCGCCAGACTTCGGTGTCAGTTATAAGTTTTACAGTTTTGAGTTTCGCCATGTTTCGGTCGCTAAGGGCGCTGTTCGCCCCATCCACAGCTACTCCTTCAAACTCTTCAACGGATTTGTGCGCGACAAAATCCGCGCTGGCGGCTGCCTTGCCAGAGCAAGGTCAGCTCAATATTCCTGTTGCGAAATCTGCCTGCGACGATCTGATCGGACATTCCACAATCGAACATGGCCGTTATCTGGCCCGGCAGGATCGCTGGACGGAACTGTCGGAGGAAATGCGCGCAGCTGATGAGGATCGCGCCGCCGTATCGGATGGTATGCCGGTTGCCGATCTGTTGGCTTTCGGCGCCAGATCTGACGTTGTATTGGCCGCCGAACATGCGCTCTCGGATGGCAAGGCCATCTCGGATTACGACCTGTTAGGTGGCATCTCGGAACTTGAAGGCGAAATGGCGGATAACCCAGATGATCCAATGATCGCCGCAATCGTGGCTCTTGCCCATATCGATCTGGCATGGGCGTGGCGCGGAACGGCCTCGGACGCGGCTCTGCCGCCCTTGCACCGGTCACGTTGCGCCGCTCATTTCGACCGGGCCGCAGCGATCCTGCCCAACTGCAGGAAAGATGCACCTGAAAGCCCCCTGATTGCAGCGGCTGGTTGTGCGCTCCTAGCTGGTCAACGCAAATCCAACGCTCGGGTTTCTGACGAATATGAACGCCTGATCACCCTGGATCCACGCAATCAGCGCCATATGCGCGCGATGGGCAGCCACCTTCTGCCCCGGTGGTTCGGCAGCTACGAAGAGCTTGAACTGCAAGCCTTGCGGACTGCCGCCAGGACACAGCAAATCTGGGGCGCCGCCGGGTACACATGGGTGCAGTTCGACGCCATCGCACTGGATGAAGAGGCCTGTGCCCGGATTGATGTTGAGTATTTCCTTGAAGGTTTGCGTGATATTGTGCGGCTGCGGCCCGATCAGCAGATGATCAACATGCTGTCAGCCTACTGCGCGATCACCGTGCAGAACGGTCAGGGCCTGAACGATCAGGCCGACCTTGTCCGGTCTCGGATGCGCGACACTGCAAACTGGCTTATCCGAGATCATATGACCGAATTGCACCCATTGACTTGGGCGCACGCGGCCAACGGTTTCAACAACTCTGTCCGCATCAACTCACCCGAACGATTTGCTGCGCGCGGTCAGCGCGATGCCTTGCGCGCCATCTCGGATCTGTTTCGGGAAGAACTGCGCAGCGGTATGGATGTGACATTCACACCATCGGGTCTGCAGTTTTCTCAGAACTGAACACGACAGGATTCCCCCTTGCCCCTAGGCCCAGCCGGGCCTAATACGCAGGTTTAGACTTCTGCGGAAATGAGGCGCGCCATGCTCGACCTGACATACGAAATGCCCAAACCCAAAACCATTGCCGGGGCCAAGCACGATTGGGAACTGGTAATTGGGATGGAGGTGCATGCGCAGGTCTCGTCCAATGCCAAGCTGTTTTCGGGCGCATCGACCCAATTCGGGGCCGAACCGAACTCGAACGTGGCCTTCGTGGACGCGGCGATGCCGGGAATGCTGCCGGTGATCAATGAATACTGCGTGGAACAGGCGGTGCGCACCGGGCTGGGCCTGAAGGCGGATATCAATTTGAAATCGGCTTTTGACCGCAAGAACTATTTCTACCCTGACCTGCCGCAGGGATACCAAATTTCCCAGCTCTACCACCCCATCGTGGGCGAGGGCGAAGTGCTGGTCGAAATGGGTGACGGCACCGCGCGCATGGTCCGCATCGAACGCATCCACATGGAACAGGACGCGGGCAAGTCGATCCACGACATGGACCCGCATATGTCCTTTGTCGACCTGAACCGGACCGGTGTCTGCCTGATGGAGATCGTCAGCCGCCCCGATATCCGTGGCCCCGAAGAAGCTGCGGCCTATATCGCCAAGCTGCGCCAAATCATGCGCTATTTGGGCACTTGCGACGGTAACATGCAGAACGGCAACCTGCGCGCGGATGTAAACGTCTCGATCTGTCTGCCGGGTGCTTATGAAAAGTATCAGGAAACACAGGACTTCTCTCATCTCGGCACACGTTGCGAGATCAAGAACATGAACTCGATGCGCTTTATCCAGCAGGCGATTGAGGTCGAAGCCCGCCGCCAGATCGCCATCGTCGAAGGTGGCGGTACTGTCGATCAGGAAACCCGCCTGTATGATCCGGACAAGGGCGAGACCCGCTCGATGCGGTCCAAGGAAGAAGCGCATGACTATCGCTATTTTCCCGACCCTGATCTGCTGCCGCTCGAAATCGAGCAGGCATGGGTCGATAACATCGCCGCCAAGCTGCCGGAACTTCCTGATGACAAAAAAGCACGTTTTATCAGTGAGTTCAGTCTGACCGACTATGACGCGTCGGTCCTGACGGCCGAGGTTGAGTCCGCCGCCTATTTCGAAGAGGTTGCCAAAGGCCGTAATGGCAAGCTGGCAGCGAACTGGGTGATCAACGAGTTGTTTGGGCGCCTGAAAAAAGAAGACCACGACATCACCGAGTCCCCCGTCTCACCGGCGCAGCTCGCAGGCATCATTGACCTGATCTCATCAGACGCCATCTCGGGCAAGATTGCCAAGGATCTGTTCGAAATCGTCTATACCGAAGGTGGCGACCCGGCGCAGATCGTCGAAGACCGTGGCATGAAACAGGTCACCGACACCGGCGCTATCGAAGCCGCCCTGGACGAGATCATCGCCGCAAACCCGGCGCAGGTCGAGAAGGCCAAGGTGAATCCGAAACTGGCAGGATGGTTCGTGGGCCAGGTCATGAAGGCGACCGGCGGCAAGGCAAATCCGAAGGCCGTCAACGAACTGGTCAGCAAGAAGCTGGGTTCGTAAACCTTTCGTTTTGTACAAGCCTGTCAGCAGCCAACGACGGGTTTGTACAATCCAAAACCTTATGAATTCTTAAGAATTGAGGTCAAGCCTTCGGCTTGACTTCCCCCTTGTTTGCGCTCTTTCTTCCGCTCCAGAGAGGTAAGGTATTATGCAAAACAGATTTGATCAGGAACTTGAAGACCGGCTGGTGCGCTATGCCGCCATCGACAGTCAAAGTGATGAGACGTCCCCCTCGACCCCGAGCACTCAGATCCAGTTCGACATGCTCAACCTGCTGCGCGATGAACTGGCCGGGATCGGCGCGCAGGACGTCAAAATGACAGGCGACAGCGTGGTGGTCGCCACCATTCCCGGAACGGCACCCGGGCCGACCGTGGGCTTTCTGGCCCATGTCGATACGGCCCCTCAGTTCAATGCAGCCGGCGTCAAGCCGCGGGTGATCAAGGGGTATAATGGTGGCGACATCACTTTCCCTGACAATCCGGATTTGGTTCTGTCCCCAGAAGAGAATCCCTATCTGGCCGAAAAGATCGGCCATGACCTGATCACCGCATCGGGCAAGACTCTGCTGGGTGCAGATGACAAGGCGGGTGTGTCGATCCTGATGACCATGGCGCGGCACCTGATCGAAAATCCGGATATTCCGCACGGGCCGATCCGCATCGCCTTTACCCCGGACGAAGAGATCGGGCGCGGTGTGACCGAACAACTGCCCAAAGATCTTGGTGCGGACTTCGCGTACACTCTGGACGGTCAGGAAGTTGGCGAGATCGAATACGAAAGCTTTTCAGCCGACCGTGCGGTGATCAGGATCGAAGGCGTTTCAATCCACCCCGGACTGGCCAAGGAAAAGATGGTAAATGCCACGCATCTGGCCGCCAAAATCGTGCAGACCCTGCCGCAGGCCACGATGACCCCCGAAGTGACGGATGGGCGTGACGGTTTCATCCATGTCACTGACATGAATGGCGGCTCGTCCGAGATGGAAATCAAACTGATCCTGCGCGATTTCGAACTGGATGGCCTAGAGGCTCAGCGCAACATTGTACGTCAGGTTTGCGCGGCCGTGCAGGCCACGGAACCGCGTGCGACCATCACCTGTGACATCAGCCACCAGTACCGCAACATGCGCTATTGGCTGGAAAACGACATGACACCTGTCGAGCTGGCGCGGGATGCCTGCCGCGAGTTGGGGATCGAGCCGCTTTCAGTGCCGATCAGAGGCGGCACGGATGGGTCACGCCTGACCGAATTCGGCACCCCCTGCCCCAACATCTTCACCGGGATGCAGTGCGTTCACGGTCCGTTGGAGTGGATTTCGGTGCAGGACATGGCGCTGGCGACGGAACTGTGCCTTTCGGTTGTGGCCAAGGCAGCACAGGCCGAAGGGAATAGTCAGGGCTGAAATCCGCCGGTTGGGCAACGGCCCTTTCACCCGGGGGTCAGCGTGTTAAGTTGGCGCGGAAACGCATTTAGGAACAGTTGATGCAGCGCTACGAATACAAGGTCATCCCCGCCCCGCAGAAAGGCGTCAAAACAAAAGGTGTGAAAACGGCCGAAGGTCGTTTTGCCACCTCGGTCGAGCAACTGCTGAATCAGATGGGCCAGGACGGCTGGGAATACCAGCGGGCTGAACTTCTGCCCAGCGAAGAACGCTCGGGCCTGACCGGATCGACCACGAACTGGCGCAATGTGCTGGTGTTCCGCCGCGTGGTGGCCGAGGAAGTTGATGTCTCGGAGGTCGGCAAAGTGCCTGAGACAAGTGACGCCCCCCTCGCCCAACCGATTCCGGGCCCCGATGAGGTGCGAGCGCCGAAGCCGATTGCAGTGGACGCAGATGAACCGCCCTTGTCGTTGAAGGGGAAGCATGTAATTTCGGAAGAGGCAGAAAAGTCATAAACGGTTCAGCAAAGGCTAATTACCTGGCCCCGCTGGTTCACTCACTCTCAGTTGATTCTAGAACAATCTTTAAACCTAATCCCAAGGCCACAACGTCGTCCGCAAAATCTGCATTCAAGATGGCGAATGGGCCTTTATCGATTGACACCAAAAGTTCTCCAATCTGACGTGTGCCCGGCGCGCTTGGAGGCGGGACAATTTCCTTTCGCCGCCAAAATCCAGGTGTTCGAACGCTACCTGACAATTGTGCGGTGTACGTGGCATCCATCGTGTTGTTTTTCCGTGAAGGGATAAAACCAAACCGGCTTGGACCGATTTGTGCCGAACCAAAACCACCAAAAAGGTCAATGTGTCCGCTTAGGGGTACAAAATGGACCCCAAAGGAACACCCTTCGATAGCAAGGGCCACTTCGAGATTCAGATTCTTACGAACCTTTCCCTTCTCAATTGCAGTTGATTGATAATGCTCCGGAGCATTCGTTCCCGCCGAGATCTGACCTATCTCGCTCAGGTTCGCCTGTGTTTCCAGGCGGACATATTGAAACCCTTCTCTGCAAGGCTCACTGCCAACTGCAGGTGGAACGGGAGTCAGTCGAGCAACAACGTATTTGGTCTGCCGGAAATCGACAAACCAAATACGTGCGGGTTCTGCATAGGCCCAAGCACTTATCGAGAACGTGAAGAAGGAAACCAGCCAACTGACGTGAAACGACATAGTTTTCAATTCGTTGCATCCGCATTGAGGACTTCGAAATATAGATAATGGCTCAGATTAACCGGTAAATCAGGTAGGTCTTTATTGATCCGAAATGGCACCTCACCCAAGTCAAAATCCGCTCGCATAGTTCCGTATTTTAACGTTTCAAACTCACCCGTTTTGTGGTTCCTTATGCGTCTGGTGTTTTCAGAATATGTTATGTTGAGATTTTCGTTTTTGTCTGGGCTCAGCGTACCTTGAAATTGAACCGAATAGTCGTGAACGTGCCCGGACAATGAGTAGTCAAGGCGCACGAATTCCGGATAACCGTAGAGTTCGCAAAGATAAAAAACTGTATGCAAACGCAAATCAGAAACAGCGGCAACCCGCGCCTTTGAGTAGTGTTTTTTGCTGAACCTCGAGGGAAGCTTACGTTGCTCTGCTTGAGGGGTCACCTGATTTCCGCGGCGTACGACGACAGGTTTCCTTTTGCCTGAAGTTCCGTCGAACGGTGTCAAATCGTTTCCATAGAGGTCAACGTCAAACTCAACTTCAGTTTTTGCTGGTCGCATAGCGTTTGGGCAATCAAACGCGGCTTCTGCATCCAAAATCTCGAGCGGTGCAGATACGAGATCGGTAAAAAGCGTTAGGCCTGCTTTTGATGATTGCGCTGCGACCTGTATTGCCGCCAGCGATGCGCAGGAAACTGCAATAGCGCAAACAGGAGCTATTCTTTTCAAGCTTATAAATTCCTAAAATGATCAGTCGTCGATTTTATGGTTAGCAGTGCGTCAATCGTCAACCAACGAAGTCAAGCCTATCGCTTTGGCACCATGCCCTCCGGCCTCTGGGCACGTCACAACCTGAACGTGAACCATGCCTGCAAAGGCAATAAAAGATACACCCTCGGAAAATCTGTGGCATGTTAACCGGACAACCGGAAAGGGACATCGAAATGGCTATTCGGCAGACACAGGGGCGGACGCGCCTGTACGACAACATCCTCGACACAGTTGGTGACACACCGTGCATCCGGGTCAACCGGATCGCGCCGGACCATGTTACCGTCTATGTAAAGTTCGAGGCCTTCAACCCAGCCGGTTCTGTCAAGGACAGGTTGGCCTTGAACATCATCGAAGCTGCAGAACGTGACGGGCGACTGAAGCCCGGCCAAACCATTGTCGAAGCAACTTCCGGCAATACCGGGATCGGGCTGGCCATGGTCTGCGCGGCCAAGGGCTATCCGCTGGTTGTGACGATGGCCGAAAGCTTCTCGGTGGAGCGGCGCAAACTGATGCGCTTTCTGGGGGCCAAAGTAGTTTTGACTCCCAAAGAGCAGAAGGGGTTTGGCATGTACACCAAGGCCAAGGAATTGGCCGAGGAAAACGGTTGGTTCCTTGCCAGCCAGTTCGAAACCTCTGCTAATGCCGATATTCACGAGAATACAACCGCGCGGGAAATCCTTGCCGATTTCGATGGGAAACGGCTGGACTATTGGGTGACGGGCTACGGAACCGGCGGCACCGTTTCAGGCGTGTCTCGAGTATTGCGGAAAGAGCGGCCCGAAACACAGATCATCCTGACCGAACCGGCAAATGCGGCCATCGTTTCATCGGGCTACGTCAACACCCGCAACGGCGACCATCAGCCGACGGAAAGCCACCCCAATTTCGAGCCGCATCCGATTCAGGGATGGACACCGGATTTCATCCCATGGGTGTTGCAGGAAGCGATCGACAAATCCTATTACGATGAGCTGATCCCCATTTCCGGTCCGGAAGGGATCGAATGGTCGCGCCGACTAGCCTCAGAAGAGGGGATTTTCACAGGAATTTCGGGTGGATCGACCTTTGCGGTGGCTATGAAAATCGCGGAAACCGCGCCGAAAGGGTCCGTTATGCTGGTCATGCTGCCGGACACGGGCGAGCGCTACCTGTCGACCCCATTGTTCGAGGGAATCGAAGAAGGAATGACGGAAGAAGAGTACGCAATCTCGTCATCTACGCCGTCTGCACAGATGAACGCGGACTGACACGCAATGGAATTCAGGTTCCGATATCCAGTGCCAGTGCATGGATCCGGGGCACGATGTCGCCCAGCGCCTTGTGCACGGCGCGGTGGCAGGCGACACGGGATTGGCCCTCGAATGCTCTGGCACGGATACGGACGCTGAAGTGGCTTTCGCCGCCGTCCTGATAGCCAGCATGGCCGCGATGGCTTTCACTGTCGTCGATCACTTCAAGCTCGCGCGGATCAAAGGCGGCTTGCAGGCGGGTTCGGATATCGTCGGTCACGCTCATTTTTTCGCTCAGCGGCAAAAAATTTACCGCTCCCCTCTTCTACTTTCGGCTGCTTAGATTAAACTGCTGCCTCCGAGTCGAAAAGATGCGTTCGTGAGGATGAGAGCATGGCGAAATCAGACCCCTTCGGATTCGATATGTCCGTTTCCAGCGCCAAGAAAAAGAACCCGCGCGGGCGCCGGGGCATGTCGGGTGCGTCCGAGACCTCGGTCCGGATTTGTGATCATGAGGGATGCAACGAGCCGGGTAAGTTCCGTGCCCCCAAAGCGCCCGATGTCTTGGATGATTTCTTCTGGTTCTGCCAACAGCACGTGCGCGAGTATAACCAGAAATGGAACTTCTTTGACGGCACCACCGAGGCTGAGTTGAACGCGCAGCGGTCGAAAGACAAGGTATGGGAGCGTGAAACCAAGCCCATGGGCGATCCCGAAGCCCGTGCGTGGGCCCGTTTGGGCATCGAGGACCCGCATCAGGTGCTGGGTGCCAACAGCACGCAGAACAAAGGCCGCACCTCGGGTGGTGGCGGACGTCGCCTGCCGCCGACCGAACGTCGTGCGATCGAAATTCTTGAGGCAAACGACAGTTGGACCAAGGCTGAGGTCCGCAAAGCATACAAGAAACTGATCAAAGTTCTGCACCCGGATATGAATGGTGGCGACCGCAGCCAGGAAGAGCAGCTACAGGAAGTTGTCTGGGCCTGGGATCAGATCAAGGACAGCCGGAACTTCAAGTAAGGGCTCTGCTTTACTTTTGCGGCGTGCTGCAGCTGAATGGCTGAGGGCCGCGAATGACACAACCTGATACAACTGCGCAAATTCCGTATGGAAACCTGTTTCAATCCCCGTGAAAGTGGTGGAGGATCGGGACAGGAATTTCCAGGGATCAGTTTCGTTGCGCACGTCCATTTGCCTGTTGCTCGTCTCACTAAGCGGGTTAATCGCTGCCAGTTTTTATCCGACTGATGCGGATTGGCGGTTTCTTCTGGCTTTACTGTGCGTGGTGGCCAGCGCGATCCTTCTGATCCGCGCTTGGTCCAGATGGCGCAGAGCCAACACATGGATCATCGTGGATGGCTCGAACGTCATGCACTGGAAAGACGGCACGCCGGATCTGAGCGCGTTGCAGCACGTTATTGTGACTTTGAAGAAAGCCGGATTCAAACCGGGCGTCGTGTTTGATGCGAATGCCGGGTATAAACTCGAAGGTCATTACATGAGCGACCGGGCGTTGAGCCGCGCTTTGGGCTTGCGGGCCAAACGGGTGATGGTCGCCCCCAAAGGGACACCGGCAGACCCGCTGATTCTGCAAGCAGCGCGGGACAGCAGCGCACGCATCGTTACAAACGACAGGTTTCGGGATTGGGTTGACGAGTTTCCGGATGTGTTGCAAGCGGATCGCCTTGTGAAAGGTGGCTTTCGCAAAGACGAGCTTTGGTTTTCGCTATAGGCAAATGCGCCTGATCACGGGCTGAAAAGGGTGAGCCAAGCACGAATCTGTTCAGGATTCTGTGTTTCAACATGAACAGTCGTGACCGGGAGCGGGCGCCTGTCGAGACCTGGCGCGCGCCGTCCGTTCGCGTCGGCCATCAGGCCCAAAACCCGTTTCACGCATTCAGTGACATGTGAAACGAGACATTTGTGTTTTGTTTCACCCTGAGAAAAAGAAGACCCAAGTTAAGGATGATCAAAAAAACTCGGAGTCTTCGTCTGTGAAAGAGATACTGTAATCATCATAGCGTGCAGGGTATTCTCTCGTGAAATTTCGAAAGACCACCTCCTGCTGTTCGATTTCATTTTCGGTGCCGGGGATTTCAACTTCAGCTTCCACCTCAAACGGATAGGAGTCTTCCTGATCTGTTTCCCGGGTAATTTTGTAGCCCATGGTTTCGAGCCTGGCAGCAACCTTATCGGCGTCATTGGCATGCCGAAAAGCTAAGTAGAACGTAAAAGTTATTGGTTTGGACAGATCCAGTCCCTGATCCGCAGCCGAGGCCAACATTTGTGCATTGCTCGGCTTAAAGAACCGATCGACAACCCTTGTGTGAATATCCGACAAGATGGATTTCATCAGTTCGCGCCCTCTACCTTGGTCGTACATAACACTAAGCAGACGGTTTCTCATTCTTCAACTCTTGTCGACGCTGTCCAGCTGTTTGAAATACCTGCCGGTTGAAATCCCATGACTGGCTCCAGCAGGCAGGACTCCTTTGCGCTGGCGCGCCTGGTCGTCCTCACTCTGTTACAAACACTTGTTACGGCCTGTCCCATGGGCCGTGACCTGCGCCCATATCTGAATATGACCTGCCAACGGAAATCGATATGGACCCCCTGATCTACAACGTTCATGCAATTGCTCTTCTGGTTGCCTGTGGTTCGGCCCTGTTGCTGGGCGGATACCTTTCCCTCAACCTCCGCCTGCCGCGGCTTGGCCTGTGGCCAAGCGCCAGCGGGTGGAGGCATCACACAGCGTTCGGTTTGTTCCGGCTGTTCTGCGGTGCCACGATCGCCTTCGCCCTGTTTGAAGTTTGGGTGAATGGCTGGGGTCATTGGCTCCGATATGCGATTGGCGTGCCGATCATGGTCATATCGTTTGGCATAACGCTTTGGGGCTATCGCTTTCTGGGGCTGGACAACACCTATTGCGAAAGCGACGGGTTGGTTACCGGCGGCATGTACGCTTATTCACGCAATCCGCAATACGTGACTTCGGTTCTGGCCACGGTGGGGCTGGGCATTGCCAGCGGATCCTGGGCTACTCTGGCGCTGGCGGCGGCGCTGTTCGTGATCTATTTTCTGTTCGTTCTGAACGAGGAGCGTTGGCTGTTGCAGGGTTATGGTCGCGCCTTTCAGGACTATATGCAGTCGACCCCTCGATTTGTTGATGAACGCAGCCTGATCCGCGTGCGTGACGCTATTCTGGAATGACCTGCCCCGCACGGCGATAGGGCCAGATTGAAAGAAAAGCCTGCTCACCTTTCGGCGCGCACCGCTTTCCCTTGCCCTTGCCCGCAATATGTTGCACCACACACGGGTTCAAACCCGGAGAACGGGGCAGAGGATAAGGACAACGCGCATGGCTGACGGATCGATCGATATCAACGCAAAACCCACCGAAGACATCTCGGTCCGTGACGTGTTTGGCATTGACAGTGACATGGCGGTCAAGGGCTTTGCCGAGCGCAGCGACCGCGTGCCTGCCATCGACCCGACCTACAAGTTCGACCCGGAAACCACGCTGGCGATTCTGGCAGGGTTTTCCCATAACCGCCGCGTCATGATCCAAGGCTATCACGGCACGGGTAAATCGACCCATATCGAACAGGTTGCAGCCCGCCTGAACTGGCCTGCCGTGCGCGTGAACCTGGACAGCCACATCAGCCGGATCGACCTGATCGGCAAAGACGCGATTAAACTGCGCGACGGCAAGCAGGTGACCGAATTCCACGAAGGCATCCTGCCCTGGGCCCTGCGCAACCCGGTTGCCATCGTGTTCGACGAATATGATGCGGGCCGTGCCGACGTGATGTTCGTGATCCAGCGCGTGCTGGAGCATGACGGTAAGCTGACGCTTCTGGACCAGAATGAGATCATCACGCCGAACCCGAACTTCCGTCTGTTTGCCACCGCGAATACCGTTGGTCTGGGCGATACAACTGGTCTGTATCACGGCACGCAGCAGATCAACCAGGCGCAGATGGACCGCTGGTCGCTGGTCTCGACCCTGAACTATCTGAGCCACGATGCCGAGACGATGATCGTGCTGTCGAAGGCCCCGCATTACAACACCGCCGAGGGTCGCAAAACCGTCAGCCAGATGGTCACTGTCGCCGACCTGACCCGGACCGCCTTCATGAACGGCGATCTGTCCACGGTGATGAGCCCGCGGACCGTGATCAACTGGGCGCAAAACGCCGAGATTTTCCGCAATGTGGGCTATGCCTTCCGCCTGTCGTTCCTGAACAAATGCGACGAGCTGGAGCGTCAGACCGTGGCCGAATTCTATCAGCGCTGCTTCGACGAGGAATTGCCGGAAAGCGCTGCGAGTGCGACCCTGGGATAAGCACCCGAATTGCGCCCATTCCGGGCGCAATGCCTCCGGCGGGGATATTTTTGGCCAGATGAAGTCAGATCCGTTACAGTTTTCCGCGCCGGGCAGGTCATTTTGATGAGGGCTTAAGGACATGGCACAGAAGAACGACAACCCTGCCGATCCGTTCAAGAAGGCCTTGGCCGAAGCCACCAAGGTCATGGCCGATGACCCTGAGTTGTCGGTAACCTACACGGTCGACCCTTCTGGCATGTCCGGCGAGTCGATGCGGTTGCCGCAGGTTTCACGCCGGATGACGCGAGAGGAAGTGTTGTTGGCGCGGGGAACTGCGGATGCTTTGGCGTTGCAGCGGAAATACCATGACGACGCGACCCATGCCCGTTATGCGCCTCCGGGTGACATGGCACGGGATCTCTATGAAGCGATGGAGACCGCGCGCTGCGAGGCGATGGGCGCACGCGATATGCCCGGCACGGCCAGCAACATCGACGTCAAGATCGGGCATGAGGCGATCCGGCGTGGCTATGACCAGTGCAAGCAGCCTGCTGATGCACCTCTATCGGTCGCGGCCGGCTATCTGATCCGGCATCTGGCCACCGGGCGCGATCTGCCCCCCGCCGCAGAAAACATCATGAACCTGTGGCGTGGGTTCATAGAGGAGCAAGCTGGTGGGACGTTGGAGAATTTGGACGAGATTCTCTCAGACCAGGCGGAATTCGCCAAATTTGCCCGCCAGGTAATCAAGGATCTTGGCTACGGCGACCAGTTGGGGGATGACCCCGATGAACTGGACGACGAGCAGGAAGATCAGGCCGAAGAAGACGCCGAAGAACAGCCCGATCCCGACAGCACCGGTCAGGATGATCAGGACGAACAGGACGCGGATGCGACCCCTGAGCAAACTCAGGAAGAGCAGCAGGATCAATCTCAGGCCCAGATCTCGATGGACGAAATGGCCGAGGATGAGATGGGCGATGAGGCGGAGATGCCGGATGGTGAGGCGCCGCTGGAACCACCTGCCCCGCCGCCAGCGTCCGAGGCTGACCCGGATTACAAGATCTTTCTGGACACCCATGACGAAGAGATCGCCGCCGAGGATCTGGCGGAACCTGCCGAGCTGGAACGGCTGCGCGCCTATCTGGATCAGCAACTGGAGCCTTTGAAAGGGGCGGTATCGCGGCTGGCCAACAAATTGCAGCGCCGCCTGCAGGCGCAGCAAAACCGCAGCTGGGAGTTCGACCGCGAGGAAGGCATTCTGGACGCGGGCCGTCTGGCGCGTGTGGTGGCCAATCCGACCACGCCGCTGAGCTTTAAGGTCGAAAAAGATACCGAGTTCCGCGATACCGTTGTGACGCTGTTGCTGGATAATTCGGGGTCGATGCGGGGGCGTCCGATTTCGATCGCGGCCATCTGTGCCGATGTTCTGGCGCGGACACTGGAACGCTGCAATGTGAAAGTCGAGATTCTGGGCTTTACCACACGGGCGTGGAAAGGTGGTCAGGCGCGTGAGGCGTGGCTGAACGACGGTCGCCCGCAGCAACCCGGGCGTCTGAACGATCTACGCCACATCATCTATAAAGGAGCCGATGCCCCTTGGCGTCGCGCGCGGCCCAATCTGGGCCTGATGATGAAAGAGGGCCTGCTGAAGGAGAACATCGACGGCGAGGCGTTGGAATGGGCGCACCGGCGGATGCTGGCACGGCGCGAGCAGCGCAAGATTCTGATGGTGATTTCGGATGGCGCACCGGTCGATGATTCAACGCTGAGCGTGAACCCGGCCAACTATCTTGAAAAACACCTGCGTGACGTGATCGCGATGGTGGAAAAACGCAAAATTGTCGAGCTGCTGGCCATCGGGATCGGTCACGACGTGACCCGGTATTATGACCGGGCCGTGACCATTACCGATGTAGAGCAACTGGCCGGTGCGATGACCGAACAACTGGCGGCCCTGTTCGACAGTGACCCAAGGGCGCGCGCGCGCGTAATGGGAATGAAGAAGGTCGGCTGAGGCCGACCTTGTCTCTGGCGGGAGTATTTACCCAAAAGATGAGGCATTTGGCGTAACTGAATGCCAGTCTGTTCAGGTCGGATGATCCCGTCTGGACATTTTCTACAATGCGCCTCAGGTTCACGCACAAATGTAGTGAATGAGGCCGCGTATGTTCCAATCCTTCGAAGAAACCGCTCGCCCGGAACAGGGGCCGCCGCGGCTGGCCGCATTGCGGGAGCAAATGGTGCAAGAAGGGTTGGACGGGTTTCTGGTCCCGCGCGCGGATGCGCATCAGGGAGAGTATGTTGCGCCCCGCGATGAGCGACTGGCCTGGACGACCGGGTTTACGGGCTCAGCCGGGTTTTGCGCCGTCTTGCGGGACGTAGCGGGGGTATTTGTCGACGGGCGGTATCGCACTCAGGTCAAGGATCAGGTTGCAGAAGATTTCACCCCTGTTCCATGGCCAGAGGTCAGCCTGAGCACCTGGCTGAAAGAGCAGTTACCCAATGGGGGCAAGATCGGGTTCGATCCATGGCTGCATGCGGCGGGACAGATTTCCAGCACCATGGAGGATCTGGAAGGATCGGGCATCAATCTGGTGCGGTGTGAAAACCTTGTTGACCGGATCTGGGAAGATCAGCCTGCCCCTCCGATGAATCCGGTCAAGGCGCATTCGATTGAGTTTGCCGGGGAAAGTGCGGACAGCAAGATTACCCGTCTGGCCGAAGACCTCCGGCGGGCCGGGCGCGCGGCCGCTGTGATCACTCTGCCGGATTCGATCATGTGGCTGTTGAACATCCGGGGATCGGATATTGCCTATAACCCGGTGGCCCACGGCTTTGCGATCCTTCACGCAGTTGGTCAGGTCGATCTGTTCATGGCGACAGCGAAACTTGCTGGGGTGCGGGATCATCTGAGCACTCAGGTGGCCTTACATGCACCAGAGGACTTTCTGGACGTGGTCACGGCCCTGGACGGTCCGGTGCAGGTGGACGCCGCGTCGGTGCCTCAGATTGTAGCGGATGCTCTGGGCGATGCGATGACGGATGGCGGCGACCCCTGCGCCTTGCCCAAAGCCTGCAAGAACACAGCTGAAATTGCGGGCAGCGCCGAGGCGCATTTGCGCGATGCGGTAGCGGTCATAGAGACGTTGTGCTGGCTGGACGAACAGGGCGCAGGCAACGTGACCGAGACGGTGGTTGTCACCCGGCTGGAAGAAAACCGCCGCAAAGACAAGGCGCTGCAGGATATCTCATTCGACACCATCGCCGGGACGGGTCCGAACGGTGCGATCATGCATTATCGCGTGACCGAAATTACCGACAGCCGGTTGGAAAACGGCCATATGCTGGTTCTGGACAGTGGGGGGCAGTATCTGGACGGCACCACCGACATTACGCGGACCGTTGCCATCGGTGGCGTTGGCGCAGAGGAAAAAACCTGCTTCACCCGCGTGTTGAAAGGCATGATTGCCATGTCGAAGCTGCGTTGGCCTGCGGGCCTTGCCGGACGGGACATCGAATGCGTGGCCCGCGCGCCGCTTTGGTCGGCAGGGCAGGATTTCAACCATGGGGTCGGGCATGGTGTCGGAGCTTATCTGAGCGTGCATGAAGGGCCGCAACGCCTATCAAAGATCAGCCATGTGCCGCTGCAACCCGGCATGATTCTGTCGAACGAACCCGGGTATTACCGCGAAGGTGCCTTTGGCATCCGCATCGAAAACCTTGTCGTCGTAGAAGAAGCGCCTTCACTGCCCGGTGGTGATACCGAGCGCGCGATGCTGAACTGGCGGACTCTGACCTTTGTGCCGATTGACCGCAGGCTGATCATGGTCGATATGTTGACGCCTGACGAACGCGACTGGCTGAATGCCTATCACCGCGACGTTGCGGAAAAAATCCGCCCAAGGCTGGGACATGACGCGCAACTGTGGTTGGATGCCGCAACTGCGCCAATCTGACATCGGCTTGTTACATAGAACGGGCAGAGGAGAGGCCCAAATACGACGACGGAAGGAATTGGAATGACTGAGATCACGATCCGAAAAGCGCCGGGCAAATGGAGTGTCCGCTCGGGCGGTGCGATTCTGGGCGAAACGAATAACGCGCTGGAACTGCATGAAGGTGACAAGGATCCGGTGATCTATTTCCCGCGCAACGATATCGCGATGGCGTTTCTGGATCGAACCGACAAGGTGACCCACTGCCCCGGAAAAGGCGACGCGACGCATTTTTCCATCGTCAACAAGTCATCCGTGACCGACAATGCGGTCTGGAGCTATGAGGACCCGATTCAGGCGGTTGCCGAGATTAAGGGTCATCTGGCATTTTATCCGGTCGAGTCGGTGAAGGTGGAGCAGATTTAACACCTGCATTTCCCAGCGGCTAAGAAGATCAGGCTCCGGTTCCCACGTCCACCTCACGCAGCTGTGGTATGCAAGTGAGCGGCATTTGCGGCACACTTCTTCCGGGTATCACCGGAGGCTTCCATGTCAATTTCACGTCGCGGTTTTGCAGGGATGATCGGAGCTGGTGCGCTTGCACCCGGCACACTGTGGGCGCAGCAGGATCCGATTCTGGAGGCGTTGCGCAGCACATTGAGCGGGCGTCGGACCGCGTTCGAGACGCAAATGGCGTACCTGAAGGATCGCGGCCGGCCGGATGTTGTGGCCGGGTTGCTGACGGCGATGCGTTATGCTGACAGGCGGCGGGATGAGATCGTCGAGGTAATGAAGGCTTTGACTGGGCAGCGCTATGGCAATGACTGGTTCGAGTGGATGCTGTGGCAGGAGCGGAACCCGCAGATTGTCCCTCACCCCGCGCTGATCCCGTTCAAGCGGGAGGTTCTGCTGGGCATCGACCCGAATTTCGACCTTTTCCTGCGGCCCGAATATCTGCAACGCGACAGAATGAAGATCCGCCTGGAAGAGATCACGTGGGGCGGCGTGTACAAGGATGGCATTCCGTCGTTGGACAATCCCACCCTGATCTCCCCGTCGAACGCCGGGTATCTGAAGGGCGACGATCTGGTGTTTGGCGTAGCCATCAACGGGGATGAACGTGCCTATCCGCTTCGGATCATGGGGTGGCACGAGATGTTCAACGAGGTGATCGGCGGTGTACCGGTGGCGCTGGCCTATTGCACGCTTTGCGGGTCGGGCATCCTGTTTGAAACACAGGTGACGGGGCGGCGGAAACCTTTGATATTCGGTTCGTCCGGCTTCCTCTATCGGTCGAACAAGCTGATGTTTGACCGCGAGACGCATACGCTTTGGAACCAGTATACGGGCAAACCCGTTGTGGGGCCTCTGGTGGACAGCGGCATCGAGCTGAAGCAGCGACCTGTAGTGATTACGACATGGGACAGCTGGAAGACCTCACATCCCAAAACCCGTGTTTTGTCACTGAACACCGGGCATCGGCGCAATTACGGGTCTGGTGTTGTTTACCGGGACTATTTCGCCTCGAGTGAGTTGATGTTTCCGGCTGAGGTAGATCAATCCCGACATCGGCAAAAGGACTACATTTTTGCGGTTCGCCAGTTTGGCGCTGCGCGGGCCTGGCCGCTGGGTGCGTTCAAGGGCAAGCCGGTGATCAACGACGCTATCGGGCAGGTACCTCTGGTTCTGATTGGCGATCCTAAAGAGCGCAGCGTGCGTGCGTATGAGCGAAAATCATATCAGTTTCAGGCGACGCAAAACGGGTTGCAGGATAGCGCAGGGAACAGTTGGACCGTTACCGAAGAAGCTTTGATTGGTCCGGATGGGGCGCGACTACCGCGGGTCGCCGGGCATATCTCGTACTGGTTTGCCTGGGACAATTATCTGGGGGACGCAGCCAGCGTGTATGGCGGATAAGCGTCAGGAGTGTTCTTCAGCGGCCGTTGCCGCAAGCGCCCGGTTATACGCCTTGAGCGCGTCGACGTGATAGAGCGCGCCGACTGGGGTTTCGGACCCGTCTTTTTCCAGAATGATAACCGGAATGCAGGGGATGTCGTCACGGTCGAAATAGGGCATAGCGGCTTCCAGCGTGGCACTGGCCTGAATACACAGGCCCTGTTCGATCAGCCCCAGTGCATCTTCCTTCGTGATTGACCGCTGATCTCCAAGCGGGCGCATCACGGCCCCGGCACGTAGCATTGCCAGCAAATAGGCCTGCGGCCCTGCGGCCAGGTGGACATCACGTCGTTCCAGCTGAGTCAGGAAGAAAGACCGGTCTACCAGGCGCGAGGCCAGCGCTGTGGACATGGATACTGTCACCATAACAGCAAGGCCGATCTGCCAGTCTCCGGTCAGTTCAAAGACGATCAATGTGGTCGAGATGGGCGCCCCAAGCACAGCCGCAGCCACGGCACCCATACCGGCAAAAGCATAGAGGGTGTGCGTGCCCGACACGTCCGGCAGCAACCCGGTGGCGATCAGCCCGAATGCCAACCCGGTCAGTGCACCGACCATCAAAGAAGGCGAGAAAACACCGCCGCCCATGCGCCCACCCATGGTGATGGCAACCGCTACCGTTTTGGTCACCGCAAACAGAATTGCCGTTGTCAGAACCAGATCGCCGGTCAAAGCGCGGGTCGTAGTTTCATACCCAACGCCGATGATATGCGGGAACCAGATCGCCATCAGCCCCAGCATCGCCCCGGATACCGCCGGACGCAGCCAGCCCGGGATGGACAGGCGGTTCTGGATATGGCTGCCAATATCCTCGGCAAAAAAGATCGACCGCATCAGCAGCAGGGCGACAAAGCCACAGATCAGACCAAGGATCAGGAAGGCCGGAAGTTCGACATAGAATTGCAGCGATCCCGGTGTCTCCAAAGTGAACTCGGTGACGTCGCCATATTCCAGACGGTTGATCACCGTTCCGGCGACCGAGGCGATGACGATCGGGGCAAAGGCATGAACGGCGAAATGGCGCAGCACGACCTCAAGCGCAAACAAAGCCCCGGCGATGGGCGCGTTAAAGCTGGCTGATACCGCGGCTGCAACCGCGCAGCCCAGCAGGTCGCGGCCCGTGATCCCATCCGCGTGGATGCGGTTGCTGACCCATGTGGATATGACCCCGGCCATATGCACCACGGGGCCTTCGCGACCCGTTGACCCACCCGAACTGAGCGTGATCAGCGAGGCAAAAAACGAAGCGATGCCCGCCTTGACCTCAACCCGCCCGTCGGTGATGGCCGAACCTTCGATCACATCGGCAACCGACCTGACGCGCCCGTCATTGGTGAACCGGTTCAGAATCACGCCGACAATCAGTCCGCCGATGATGGGAATGATCAGAACCATGAACCACGGCAGTTTCTCGGCGTGGCTGTGCAACAACAGGATGTCGTCGGTGTCGTACAGATAGGCCTGCAATGCACTGATGGCCTTTCGGAAACCAAGCGCCATGAAACCCGCTGCGATCCCGATAGCCAGTGCGATGAACCAGAATTGGATCTGGCTTGGTCCCCGGCGCAACATCACCCGCCACGCATCTTTGATCGCGGCCAGAGCCTGATTGAACTGGTTGCGCAGAACGGTGCGGGTCGATTGGGTCATTGGCCCTCGGGGATCATCACTTAACCCTTAGTAAGCCACGGAGCGCCCATATAAAAGTGAGATAGCGACAGTGTGAGCACCAATTCACGCCATCGCCGCGTCAGGCCTGCAACAGAGCCCGGGCGGCGGCACGGGCTTCTTCGGTGATGGTATCGCCCGCCACCATGCGCGCGATCTCGTCCACCCGGTCCGGTTCGGCCAGAGGGACAACGGTGGACAGGGTTTGACCGTTCGCGACCTGTTTCTGCACCCGCCAGTGATGCGCTGCCCGCGCGGCAACTTGCGGAGAGTGAGTGACAATCAGAACCTGTCCGCCTTGCGCCAGTGACGCCAGCCTGCGCCCGACCGCATCAGCAGTGGCGCCACCGACACCCCGGTCAATCTCGTCAAAGATCATCGTGCGGGCGCTGTCATCACCTGACAGGCAGACCTTGAGAGCCAACAGGAAGCGGCTGAGTTCACCCCCCGAGGCGATCTTGTTCAGCGGCCCCGCCGGGGCACCGGGGTTGGTGGCCACAGTGAAAGCCACCGCGTCAGTGCCTTCGGGGCCCGGCTCAGCCGGTGTGATTTCCGTCTGGAACACGGCGCGTTCCATCTTGAGCGGGGCCAGTTCCGCCATGACGGCCGCATCAAGCTGCCCGGCGGCGGCTTTCCGGGCAGCGCCGAGGTCGGCTGCGGCGGCGTCATAGGCCCGCTGTGCCGCGTCCACGGCTGCGCGCTTGTCCGTCAGATCTGCATCGCCCGCTTCCAGCTGGTTCAACCGGTTGCGCAATGTGTCGGCAAACATGCCCAGATCATCCGGCGCTATGTCATGTTTGCGGGCCTGCGCGCGGATGGCGAACAGGCGTTCTTCGACCTGTTCCAGTTCTGCCGGGTTGAAGTCCAGCGCCTGAAGGCAGGCGTTGACGCCGTCTTGCGCCTCGCCCAGTTCGATCATCGCACGCCCAAGCGCGGCAATCGGATCTTCCAACTGGCCGCCTGCGTTGTCAGAGACGCCTTCCAGCCAACGGATGGCGTCGGACATGGCCCCTTCCGCCCCGTCCCCGGACAACAGGGCAAAGGCACGCGCAACATCGTCACGGATACGCTCGGCCCCTTGCATCATGCGGCGGCGGGCATCCAGTTCGGCATCTTCGCCCGGCTGCGGATCAAGTTGATCCAGTTCGGAAACCGCGTGGCGCAGGAATTCTTCTTCGCTGCGGACAGCGGCCAGTGCGGCCTCGGTCTCAGCCAGTGCTTTGCGGGTGCGGGACATGTCAGTCCAGGCCGTGCGCACCTTGGCCAGATGGTCCGAGACCCCGGCGAAGTCGTCCAGCATCGCCCGATGGCCGCGCGGATTCAGCAGACCACGATCATCGTGCTGACCATGCAGCTCGATCAGGGTTTCGGACAGCACACGCAGCACTTCACCCGAGCAGCGGCGATCATTGACCCAGGCGGTCTTGCGCCCCTCGGCAGTGTTGACACGACGCAGGATCAGTTCCTCGCCACCCGGAAGGCCAGCTTCGGCAAGAATCGCGTGCGCGGGGTGATCGGCGGAGAGTTCGAACTCGGCAACAACCTCGCCCTGCGCAGCACCCTGCCGTACCAGTTCGGCCCGGCCACGCCAGCCCAACACGAAGCCCAGCGAATCCAGAAGGATAGACTTGCCCGCGCCGGTTTCACCGGTCAACGCGTTCAGGCCCGGCTGAAAGCTCAGTTCCAGCCGGTCGATGATCAGCATGTCGCGGATATCAAGGGCGCGCAGCATCAGGTCTTCAGCGTCCCGGACCAGAGGCCATGGCGATTACAACCATTCACCTTTGATGGTCTGACGATAGATCGTGCTGAGCCAGTTGTTGCCACGGCTCTTGAGGTCGAGGCCGCGAGAGGTCAGCAGCTTGTACGCATCGTCATACCATTCCGTGGATTGGTAGTTGTAGCCCAGGATGGCACCTGCGGATTGCGCTTCGTCCAGCAGGCCCAGAGACAGATAGGCCTCGACCAGACGATACAGTGCTTCGGCAGTGTGGGACGTGGTCTGGAAGTCTTCGACCACAACGCGGAAGCGGTTGATGGCCGCGATATAGTGATCCTGACGCAGGTAATAACGCCCGATCTCCATTTCCTTGCCCGCCAGATGATCGAAGGCCAGATCGAATTTCAGAACCGCCGATGTGGCGTACTCGCTGTCAGGATAGACCTCAATCACGGTCCGCAGAGATTGCAGCGCCTGGAAGGTCAGGCCCTGATCGCGTCCAACTTCGTCAATCTGATCATAATAGCTGAGCGCCAGCAGATACTGCGCATAAGCCGCGTCTTCATCCGTGGGATAGAAGTCAATATAGCGCTGCGCCGCCGCACGGCTTTCTTCATAGTTCTGGTCCGAATGGAACGAAAACGCCTGCATGATCAGCGCACGTTTGGCCCAGTCAGAATACGGATACAGACGTTCGACTTCCGAGAAATACCACGCCGCATCGTCCGACCGATTCTGCGACAGTTCGTATTCACCACGGGTGTAAATCTGTTCCGGCGTAAACCCTTCAAGGTTCTGGTCCCGGTCCGCGCCTTTGCTGCTAAAAAGGCCGCCCCCGTTACCGCATGCCGCCAAAACTGCTGTCAGAAGAATCGCGCTTGCGAATCTGACTGCCGCTTTGCTGCCAACCATACCGCCCATCCTTGTCGTCTTGCTAAATGGGGTTTGCCCCGAATTGAGCCATGGTCTAGCACAGAAAATTCCGGTGCAAAACGCCTTATGCGACTTCTGGCGCAAATGTCGTCAGAGTTGATCGGATCAGGCGACTTCGGGAATTTCGTTCACAACCAGCCCCTGCCCCGGCAGGCGCGCGGCCTGTTCCGGCGTGCACAGAACCGGACGCACCGCACCCGGCGTTTCGAACAGATTGCGCAGCAGCGTGTTGGTCAGAGAATGGCCAGACTTGTTTCCGGTGAAGTGGCCCAAAATCGGTCCACCCGCGAGATAGAGATCCCCCAGCGCATCCAGCATCTTGTGGCGCACGGCCTCGTCCACACGGCGGAACCCGCCCGGTGTCAGAACTTCGACGCCCTGAACGACCACCGCATTTTCAAGCGTGCCGCCCAATGCCAGCCCGTTTTCACGCATCGCTTCGACATCTGTACGTCGGCAGAACGTACGACAATCACTGAGTTCGCGCGCAAACGAACCGTTGCGCATGTCCAGTGTTTTGCTCTGGCTACCTATGGCACTGTCTTCAAAATCGATGTGAAAGTCGATGATCAGCCCATCAGCAGGTGCGATGCTCGCACTGGCACCTTCGCGCGACGCGGTGACAGGTTTCAACACCTCATAGGCCAGAACCGGGCTGGCCTGACGGCGCACGCCTCTGGCCATGATCCCACGCACGAAGTCAATCGAAGAGCCGTCCATGATCGGAACCTCGGGACCGTCGATCTCGATCAGCGCATTATGCACGCCACATCCGGCCAGAGCAGCCATGATGTGTTCGATGGTGGAAACCGAGACACCGGCGTCATTCACCAGCCGCGTGCACAGCGGGGTCCGTTCGACCACATGATAGATCGCCGGGATCATCGCATCGCCCAGATGAATATCCGTCCGCTTGAACCAGATCCCGTGACCAGCTGCCGCCGGTTTCAGGACCATGGTCGCCGGTTTGCCGCTGTGGAGCCCGACGCCTGTAAACGTGACCGGAGATTTGAGCGTATGTTGCAAAATGGGCCTCGGTGAGTGGTGTCCAGCCTGCTGGGGCTGTGTTGGACACTCAGTTAAGGAAGCCCGCGTCAAGGCTCAACTCACTCTTTGCAACCGAATGAAACATCTATGTAACAGATCGGCAAAACCCTGCTTACATTCCCGCAAGCCGCTGTAAACAAATAATAAAGGGCCGCCAAATGGCAGCCCTTAAGGTGGATTTTGTTACCGCGATCAGTTGGCTTGGCGACGCAGGAAGGCCGGAATTTCGATGCGATCCTGATCCGGATCAGCCTCATCCTGCATCGGTGCGGTGGCCTCGGACTGGCGCAAAACGGGCTGCTGACGCGCCGGTTGCGCCGGTGTATCAGGCGCGTGGCCTGTCATCCGGTCGATCAGACGATTGAAGCCAAAACGCGAGCGTTCCTCCGTTTCTGGCTGTGAAACAGCCTCGGGCTGGCGGGGTGCTGCGGGGCGTTGCGGTGCCGAGGGAACCTTCTGAACGGCGGCCTGCAAGCGCTGGAGCGCTTCTGGCGACGGGGTGCCAGCAGCATGTCCACGCGGCGCCACGAATGCTTCGGGCGCAGGCTCAACATGCTCGGGCTGCGGTTCGAATTCAGCCACACGCGGTTGGTAAGCTGGCGGCGGCAGGCCGTCATCCTCACGCTCGTCACGCGGCTGGAACTGCGGTTGCGCGGGTTCTTCAGCGGCTTCGAACAGTGAAGGTTCGCGGTTTTCTTCCGCCTGCGGTGCGAGTTCTGCCACGTCAGCAGCGACCGGCGCTTCTTCCTGAACATGCTCTTCGGCCGAGACCGTGCGAGTCAGCGGCTCGGACATAGAGCGGCGCGCCACCGGGATGTCTGTGGTTTTCTCGCTGGCATCGATACCGGTCGCAACAACCGATACGCGCATTCCGCCTTCCATAACCGTATCCAGTGTCGAACCGACGATGATGTTCGCCTCGGGGTCCACTTCCTCGCGGATGCGGTTGGCGGCCTCGTCCAGTTCGAACAGGGTCAGGTCATGCGAGCCAGTGATGTTGATCAATACACCTTTGGCACCCTTGAGGCTGATTTCGTCCAGCAGCGGGTTGGCGATGGCCTTTTCTGCTGCCTGGATGGCACGGTCCTCACCGGTTGCTTCACCGGTGCCCATCATCGCCTTGCCCATCTCGTCCATCACAGCGCGAACATCGGCAAAGTCGAGGTTGATCAGGCCCGGGCGCACCATCAGGTCGGTCACGCCTTTGACGCCCTGATACAGAACGTCGTCGGCCATCGAGAACGCTTCGGTGAACGTGGTTTTTTCGTTAGCCAGACGGAACAGGTTCTGGTTCGGAATAATGATCAGCGTGTCGACAACTTGTTGCAGCGCTTCAACACCATCTTCGGCCTGACGCATCCGCTTGGCACCTTCGAACTGGAAGGGCTTGGTGACCACGCCAACGGTCAGAACACCCAGCTCACGAGCGGCCTGCGCGATAATCGGAGCAGCACCCGTACCGGTGCCACCACCCATGCCAGCAGTGATGAAACACATATGTGCACCGGCTAGGTGATCCACGATCTGTTCGATGCTTTCTTCGGCAGCAGCCGCACCCACGGTCGGACGGGCCCCTGCGCCCAGACCTTCGGTGACTTTTACACCCAACTGCACTCGCGCCGAGGACTGGCTTTGCTGCAGCGCCTGCGCGTCGGTGTTGGCGACCACGAAATCTACGCCGTCCAACTGTTTTTCAATCATGTTGTTGACAGCGTTTCCGCCTGCACCGCCAACGCCAAATACCGTAATCCGAGGCTTCAGTTCGTCTTGCCCGGGCATCGAAAGATTCAATGTCATGCTCTGTCCGCCTGTATTTATGTCCCGCCAAAGCGGTGTTTTTCTTACCTATCCTTGTCTGATTCTAGCGGCCTGATGCGAAAAGGTCACGTCAAAAATCGCGTTTTCCCACAAAATATGGAGGAAATAAGGCACGAACCGGCGGCATTTCGCAGGCTCTGCCAGATATAGCGGAAACAACGGCGACCATCACAAGACAGCCGGTTTAAACGCGAAGACACATCCGTTCATCACGCTTTGATCGACTGTCATTTACACTGCGGAAAACTGCTCAGGTCCTGCCGCGAGGCCTCTGCCGGGCCTTGTGGATATCTTGAGGGATAAATCGGCTCGCTGCAACCGGAATATTCAGCTGGTCGGAGCATTTGGGCAGTTCAGACTGGTTTCAGATATACTGCGCACTTCCTGTATCTCTCCTTCAGCGAAAGAGGCAAGTCGCACCATCAGGCGGCCTTCGTGCAAAAACGGCCACCAACAGACCGGAATACCGTCAGGATCGTTGTCGTAGAGAAAACAAATCTGCCCGTTGGGCGTGGTGATTTGCCCATAGACACAGCCCTGCCCCTCTTCACGCCAGACCGAGACACGGCGGTTCAGGAACTGTTCGGTTCCAACCAGACCACCGCTGCGAATCTCGTAAAAGGTAAGAGTTTTGCCGACAGCCGCATCCAGAAACGCATCAGGCGTGATGATAGTCTGTGCCGAGACCCAGCCGGGCAGCAGGGCCGCACACAGTGCGAGCCCGCGCAGGCCTCTACCAATTGTCACGGAACCACCGCACGGCGCGCTTGAACGGGCGCGCGGCGTAAGTATCAACCGGGATTTCGAAATCCCACCATTCGTCCTGAGGATGGGCCGCAAACAGGCTGAGGCCGACAGCGGACGAGAATCCGGGCCCGGTGGCCGATTGCGGCAGGCCGTGCACGCGCAACGGGCGGCCCAGGCGCACGCGTTGACCCAGAATGCGGGTGGCAAGCCCGTCCAGCCCCATGATCTGGCTGCCGCCCCCGGTCAACACGATCTGTTGGCTTGGCATATGTTCGAATCCTGCAGCATCCAGCCGCACACGCACCTCTTCAAGGATTTCTTCGACACGGGGACGCATGATGCCGATCAGCTCGGCACGACTGACGGTGCGGCGGTCATGCTCCCAATCGCCGGTGTCGCCGCCGATATCGATCATGTCACGGTCATCAGCTCCGGTGGCATGTACGCCGCCGTTGAACGTCTTGATCCGTTCGGCCACGGCCGCAGGCACACCCAGACCCATCGAGATATCGGAGGTCACGTGATCGCCACCCATGCGCACGCAATCGGCATAGATCATGTGCTTCTTCATGAAGATTGAGACACTGGTGGTGCCACCGCCCATATCGATACAGGCCGCGCCCAGTTCTTGTTCATCTTCGACCAGTGCCGAGACGCCGGACACATAGGCCGAGTTCGCAATGCCTGCGAGCTCCAGGTCGCAGCGTTTGATGCACCGCACGATGTTCTGGATCGCCGTCGCATCCACAGTCAGCATATGCATGTCAACGGCAAGGCTTTGGCCCATCTGCCCGCGTGGATCGATCAGGCCTGAACGGTTGTCGAGTGCGAAATTCACAGGTTGCGCGTGCAACACTTCGCGCCCGTCGCCATAATCCGGCACGTCGCAGGCATTCAGAACGCGCCCCACTTCGGCTTCGCTCACCAGTTGGCCGTCCAAATCCACTTGCGCGTCCAACCCGTAAGAGCGCGGGTTGGCGCCCGAGAAACAGGCAATCACATGATCGACGCGGATATCCGCCATCTTCTGCGCCGCTTGCAGCGCGGTGCGGATGGCACGTTCGGTTTCCTGCATGGCGGTGACTTCGCCAAACTGCACGCCGCGCGACCGGGTGGTCGCAGCACCGATGACACGGAAGCCCGTCTGCCCCGCCATCGAGCCGATGGTGTTGTCCTCACTCAGCCGACCTGTGCCGTCAAAGCGCAGGACGAGGCAGGCGATTTTCGAGCTGCCTATGTCCAGAATCGCGATCACACCACGTTGCAAAGCCTGCCGCCGCATCTGACGCATGGCGCGTTGGGACTGATAAAGATCGGTCATCATGGTCGTTACTGCCCGTTACTCACTGTCACTTTTGTGTTCCACCAGTCTTCGCTGGCGGCTTTGGTCATTCGGATGGTTGGACGCTGCCCGAGGCGCATGTCGACCACGGCCACGTCACGTTCCAGAAGGTCCTGCACCTCGTTCACCGCGAGCACACGTTCCAGCGCGCGCGCAGGGCGGTCAGTCGGCAGCATGATGCGCTGACCGCGATCGAGCACCAGATCCCAGCGCCGTTCCCCAACGCGCACCAACCCGCGTACGCGATTGCCCAGGCTGCGCGATGTTTGAAGAAGCTCCAGCGCTTCACTCACGTGATCATTGGCGCCCGTGCCCGCGATCAGCGGCAATTCGGCATGGTTCTTGCGAGAGGTCGTTTCCTTGACATGCGCGCCTGTCTCATCGAGCAGTTCGAGCCCGTCCCGCGTTCGCCAGACAATCACCGGCTGACGCTCGACGACATCCACTTGCAGGATGCCGCCGGGGCGGATTCTGACGGTTGCGGACTTCACCGGGTCCAGCCCGGTGATCGTGTCGCGCATCTGTTCTACATCCAGATCCCAGGAACTGATCGGGAAATCCAGAGGCACAACTTCGCGGATGTCCTCGGACAGGCTGGTACCTGCCCCGTCGATGGCCATCAGGTTGACCATGAATTCGGGACGCTCCTGAATCGAAGTGCGCACGTCTGCGATATATGCCCCAAGTGCGTCACGACGGTCCTGAGAAGCAAAGAACAAGCCGGTCGCTGCGGCGATGGCACAGATCGGCAGACCGACTTTGACGCCCAGACGAATGCCCGGTGTCAGCATCCACCGCTGAAGCCGATAGCTGAGACGCGACGGGGCCGGGTCGCTGCGCCGGGCGGTGCGGGAAAACACCCGCGCCCCATGCAGACGCAGAAGCGGTTGAGTTCCATGCGTTTCGGTGTCTGCCGAGGCGAAATCCGCATCCGGCCCGGCAAGGGGTTTGGCACGATGGATTTCCAGCGAGCGGCTGGCGGTTAGCGATCGCATGAGGCGTCCTCCACCATCCATGCGCAAAGCTTGCCGAATGTCATATCCAGATGGGCGGCCTGTTCCGGGGCCAGAGACGTGGGCGTCATACCGGGTTGGGTATTGGTCTCCAGCAGAAACAATCCATCAACACCCATGCTGTCATCCCAGCGGAAATCGGTACGGCTGACGCCTCTGCATCCCAAGACACTATGCGCGCGCAAGGCGTAGTCCATACAGCGATCAAAGATGTCTTGCGGGATGTCCGCAGGCAGCACATGCCATGATCCGCCGGGTTTGTATTTGGCGTCATAGTCGTACCACCCGCCATCGGTCTTGATCTCGGTCACGGTCAGGGCACGGTCGCCCATCACGGTCACGGTCAACTCGCGCCCAGCCACGTATTTCTCGACCATGATCTGGTCGGGCATATCTTCGGACAGTTGCGGCGGGCCGTTGGCGTTTTCATGTACGATATAGATGCCGACGCTGGAGCCTTCGTTGTTTGGCTTGGCCACGTAAGGCGGCTCCATCACGTGCGCTTCGATCACCAAAGTTTTTGGGACGATCACACTTGGAACTACGGGCAACCCTTCGGCCCGATAGGCTTCTTTGCTGCGCTGTTTGTCCATCGCCAGAGCTGAGGCCAGCACGCCGGAATGCGTGTAGGGAATGCGCATCCACTCCAGCAGGCCCTGAACACATCCATCCTCGCCCCAGCGGCCATGCAGAGCGTTGAAAACCACATCGGGCTTGATGTCCAGTAGGCGCGCATAGAGGTCGGGACCCGCGTCCAGTTCGACCACTTCAAAACCTTCTCCCACAAGAGCGGCTGCGCATTCGCGCCCAGAGCTGAGAGACACCTCGCGTTCCGCCGAGGGTCCACCCATCAATACCGCCACTTTGGGGCTTGTCCTGCTCGACATACCCACGTTCGTGCGCCTCAATGTCCCCGGACCTTATGTGGTGGTCCGTACTGCGTTTATGCCTTTGATCCGTCGCCTTAAATTGCCTGTTATTGGTCTGACGGTCGGGGCTTTATTTCTTCAGCGGATCACCGACCCGCATGATTTCCCACTCTAGCGTGATGCCGCTTGTTTCGTAAACCTTTTTTCGCACCTCTTCGCCCAGACCTTCGAGGTCGGCAGCAGTGGCTGAACCGGTATTGATCAGGAAATTCGAGTGTTTCGGGCTCATCTGCGCACCGCCAAGCGTCGCGCCTCGCATCCCGGCGTCGTCGATCACTTTCCACGCCTTGAGATCATGCACGTCATCCGCCTGACCCGTTGAGGAAAACCCGGCCGGGTTGCGGAACGTCGAACCCGCGCTGCGGTCTTTGGTAGGCTGGGTTTCGTCGCGTTTTTTCAACTGCACCTCCATGCGGGCATGGAGATCTTCGGGAATACCTGAAGCGCCCTCGAACGTTGCCGACACAAGAACCGAACCTTCGGGCAGGTCCGTCTGGCGATAGCGAAAGTTCAGATCTTCGGGTGTCAGCTCCACAACTTCGCCCTGCCGGGTGACGATGGTCGCCTTGCGCAGAACATCCGCAGTGTAGCTGCCATAGCAGCCCGCATTCATTCGCACGGCGCCGCCGATTGAGCCCGGAATGGTGCGCAGAAAGGTCAGGTCAACACCGGCATCCGCGGCCTTGCGCGCCACATGCGCATCCAGCGCAGCGGCCCCTGCCGTCACGGTATTGCCTTCAACCGAGATCGTATTGAATCCACGGCCCAGCCGAATCACCACGGCCCGCAGACCGCCATCCCGGACAATCAGGTTCGACCCGACACCCATCGGAAAGACCGGAATGTCCGCGGGCAATTCCCGCAGAAAGGACTGTAGGTCTTCGATATCGGCGGGCTGGAACAGGTAATCTGCCGGGCCACCGACGCGAAGCCATGTGAGGTCTGAGAGAGTACGCGCCTGAGACAAGCGGCCTCGGGGAGCGGGAAGCACTGTCATGCGTCTGCGCGCACCGCCAGACTGCGTCCACCAACACCACCCATAATCGCGGCAAAGAGAAAGGGAAGTACTCCCGCGGTCAGCCAGACCAGCGGGCCGAACGCTTGTTCTTCTTCGCCTGTTCCAATACCGGCCAGAACGACAATCAACGCCAACCCGACGGCCGAGGCCAGCCCGATCAGCCACAACAGGCCGCGTAGACCAAGCCAGCGGCCCGCCGTGAATCCGGCAGCGGCCCCGAGAAGGAAGGAAAGAATTGGCAGATAGGCAAATGTAGCGACCGACGCCATGGCGGATCTCCTGAAATTGGTCGGTTATTCGTCAGCCGTCTTCATGCCCTGCATTTTCGTCTTTGTCCAACGGGTCAGATAAATAACTGGCCAGCGCAGCACGGACATGCCCATGGCCAGCACCAGCAAACCGATCCACGGGCCGTTTTGATAGGTGACATATCCCAGAATCGGAATGCCCACGGCGATCAGGATATAGGCGCGTGTCCAGTGGTTGTCTTTGCTTGGGATCATTGCCAGCAGATTCGCAGCTATCCCCCAGAGACCGGCAAGAGCGATGGACCAGTTCATTCCATGACCTCCCCTCGCACCCATTTCCGCCAATAGAACCGGATGGGGTTGCGGAACATCGAAACGAAACCGCCGAAGGCAAAAACGGACCAGAACCAGCCGTGGTCATAGCCCAGCCACACGATCAGAACCGGAGCACAGATCAGCAGGGCCACGCCCGGCGGGAACTGCAGGCGCATCGGCAAGAACGCCACAATCGTGGCACAGATCACCCAGAGGGCGGCAAAGATCATCGAATAGTCCATCTGTCCCCTCCGAGGACATGCGATAGCCGCTGGCAGATTGCCACACTTTCAGGTTGTGCACCAAACAGAAGGGAAGTCAAACAGCTTGTTTTCGTTGCAATCTCTCTGGCAGACCGTTGGCCCAGGCGCTGATCGTGCCGGCCCCAAGACAAACCACCATATCGCCCGGACGGGCCTGTTCCCGCACAAGACGTTCCAGATCGTTTTCGTCCAGCAACGCGCGGGCGTGGCGATGGCCGTGGCGGATCAAACCTTGCACCAGATCATCACGGGCTGCGCCATCAATCGGATCCTCTCCGGCGGCGAAAACCTCGGCGATGGCCACGACATCGGCGTCGTTGAAGCACGTGCAGAAATCGTCAAACAGGTTGGACAAGCGCGAATAGCGGTGCGGCTGGTGCACGGCGATCACGCGGCCTTCGGTTGCCTGACGGGCGGCCTTGAGGACAGCGGCGATTTCAACCGGATGGTGGCCGTAATCATCGATGATGGTAACACCGTCGATCTCGCCAACCTTGGTAAAGCGGCGATTGACGCCACCGAAATTGGCCAGTGCATCCCGGATTTCTGACGCTTTCATGCCCAGATGGCGGGCAACAGCCACGGCGGACAGAGCGTTTGAAACGTTGTGATCACCGGGCATCGGCAGGGTGCAGCCTTCGATCACCTTGTCTTCGTATTGCAGATGGATATCGAAATGCGCGACGCCGCCTTTATAGGTCAGATTCTCGGCGCGCACATCGGCCTGCGCGTTGAAGCCATAGGTCCGCACACGGCGGTCAGTGATCCGCCCGACCAAGGCCTGTACCTCGGCATGATCGGTGCAGCAGACCGCCAGACCGTAAAAGGGCAGGTTCGAGACGAACTCATGGAAGCCATCGCGCAACGTATCGAAATCGCCCCAATGCTCCATATGCTCTGGGTCGATATTGGTGACGATGGCGATAGTTGCGGGCAGGCGGTTGAAGGAACCGTCGCTTTCGTCCGCTTCGACGACCATCCATTCGCCCTGCCCCATCCGCGCGTTCGAGCCATAGGCATGAATGATACCGCCATTGATCACGGTTGGATCGAAATCCCCCGCCACCATCAGCTCGGCCATCATGGTGGTCGTGGTGGTTTTGCCGTGCGTGCCGGCGATTGCAATATTCGAACGCAAGCGCATCAACTCAGCCAGCATGTCAGCGCGGCGGACCACGGGCAGGCCTTGGGCCCGCGCCTCATCCAGTTCCGGATTGCCCGGTTTGATCGCGGTCGAGACGACAACCACTGCCGCATTCTGAAGGTTCTCAGCACGCTGACCGACGAAAATCTCGGCCCCCAAACCCGCTAACCGGTCCGTGATTTTTGAGGCTTTCAGATCAGAACCCTGTACCCGGTAACCCAGGTTGAGCAACACTTCGGCGATGCCTGACATCCCGATTCCGCCAATCCCTACAAAGTGAATCGGTCCTACGTCCTGCGGTAGTTTGGTGGCTGGGTTCATGTGGTCTCCTTCTGCGCCAACTGTTCGACAAGGGCGACCAGACGTTCGGTTGCGTCGGGTGCCCCGACCGACAAGGCGGCATGGGCCATTTTCTGTGCGGCTTCGGGGTTCGTGAGAACCGTGGTGATTTGCTGTGTCAGCGCGGGAACGTCAAGCGCATTTTCCGGGATCATGATGGCCCCGCCCGCCTGCACCAACCCACGTGCATTGGCGGTCTGGTGATCTCCGGCGGCAGCGGCAAAAGGGATCAGGATCGAGGGCCGTCCGATGATCGAGATATCGGCAACGCTGGATGCGCCCGAACGTGAGATTACCAGTTGGGCATCTGACATACGTCGCGGAACGTCTTGGAAAAAGGGTTGAACATCGGCGCGAATGCCGTGGTCGTCAAAGAAAGCTGTGACGCGCTCGCCGTCTTCATCCCGCGCCTGATGCGAAACGCGGATATGGTTGCGGATATCTTCGGGCAGTGCGGCGATGGCACCGGGCACCACGTCGCTGAGGATGCGTGCGCCTTGCGATCCGCCCATGACAAGGACCGACATCGGGTAGTCACCGGGCGGGATATAACCGGCTGCGGCGCGGTCCAGAACGGCGGCCCGAACCGGGTTACCGGTATGGGTGCCATGCGCGCCCTCGGGCAGGTCCGTGGGCCAGACACCGCAGGCCACCTGCGCGACGCGGGTGGCGAACAGTTGGTTCACACGTCCCAGCACTCCGTTCTGTTCGTGGATCATGCGCGGGATTTTCAGCATGGTCGCCGCGCCCAGTGCCGGGATCGACGGATAGCCACCGAATCCAACGACCACATTCGGTTTGTCGCGCATCATCTGGAACACCATGCTGGCGACGCCACCCGCGATCTTGGGACCGGCCATAGCCTTGGCCGTCAGGCCGCCACGCGCGAAGGTGGCCGAGGAGGCCTCGACAATCTCGGTCGAGTGCGGGAAGCCGCCAGTATAGCGGGCTCCGCGCGGGTCGGTTGACAGGCGCACACGCCAGCCTTTGTTCAGCATCGCCTCGGCCAGTGCCTGCGCCGGGAACATATGCCCCCCGGTGCCGCCAGCCGCAATCAACAGGTAAGGTTTCCCCATTATCCTCGTCCGCGTAAAATGTCGCCAAGTTCACCCTGTGGTCGGGTTCGGGTAAAGGCCAGCAGCATTCCGACCGCAATACCGCCTGCAATCAGCGATGAGCCGCCATAACTGACAAAAGGCAGGGTCATACCTTTTGCGGGCAGCAGGCGCACGGCCACACCCATGTTGATCATCGCCTGGACGCCGAACATGCAGGCCAGCCCGGTCCCCGCGAGACGGATGAACATGTCGCGCTCGCGCATCAGCCGCAACAGCGAGCGCACGACGATCAATGAGTAAAGCGCGATGATGATCAGCACGAGGATCAGGCCGTATTCCTCGGCCGCAACAGCAATGATGAAATCGGTATGTGCATCAGGTAGCGACCATTTCACCTGCCCTTCACCCACACCGACACCAAAAAGGCCGCCTTCTCGGATGGCATTGGTAGCATAGCCAAGCTGAGTGGTCGGATCGACCTCTTGATTAAGAAAACCATCAATACGGCGGGCGAAGTGTTCGGAATTCGAATAAGCGAACATACCACCAAGCACGACCGCGCCAGCCATTCCGACCAGCAGCAGCATCGGCGCACCGGCGACAAAATACATCACGCCCCAGCCAAACAGGATCAGGCAGGCCTGACCGAAATCGGGCTGCATCACCAGCATACCCACGATGGCCATACACAGCGCGAAGGACCACAACCGCCCAGGAGGGCCGTTGATTTCCTGCGAAGCGGCCAGCAGCCACGCGGCAACGACGATGAATCCGGGTTTGAGAAACTCGGACGGCTGCAGCGAGGCAAAGCCCAGCGAGTACCAGCGCACCGCACCCTTGCCGAAGTCGGTTCCAAACACGGGCAAGAAGGCAAGCGCAACGAAAGCGCCCAGAAAACCCAGCACGGCCAGACGGCGCACCAAGGTCGGAGACATCATCGATGTCAACAGCATCGCAATTAGCGCCAATCCGCCGAAGATGGCCTGACGCTCGACATAATGGAACGGATCGAAACCGTTTCGCCCGGCCAGCGGTGGCGAAGAAGCCAGCCCCAGCAATAGCCCGATGGTAAACAGGATCAGAACGCAGGACATTGTCCAGCGATCGATTGTCCGCCACCACTTTGGTAGAATCGGTTCACCGCGCTGGTCCTGGACCGCGCCATACACCATCTCAGTCATGAGATACCGCCACTCTCTGCCTCGTTAACGCCCCGTTTTCGGGGTCTGATTGAGACTCTACAGGGATTTTTGTTTTTGGGCTAGCAGAATGAGGGAATAAGGCAGAAATCTACCTCCCAGGCGCGAGGTGTCCCCCATCTGCCTTTGGCCGACCATAGGTGTTGCAGTATCAGCCGCGTGACTGCTCGGGATCGGCATGCGACCGAACCCGTAAGATGTTTCACTTTATGCTATTCTTTGATCGGATATCGGTCGGGCTCTTCAAACACATCGATTACACGAGACCCCGCCTTAATAGTCCCACCGTGCTCGACTCCAGACGGGATAGAATAACTGTCGCCGGAGCGGTAGGTGTTGGTTTGGCCGCCTATGGTGAGTTCAATTTCCCCCTCAACCACTGTCCCCCATTGGGCACCATGCGAATGCAAAGGAAGCTTCATATCCTTGAGAAAAGTAAAAAACGCGACCAAACCTGCATCGGATCGAATGACGGCTGTCTGCACTACGTCTTCAGGAAATGGCACGTCTAGTTTTGGGAATGACGCTACAAATTCTGGAAATTGCATTGGAAATCCTCTGTCAGCGAGTTCTGTAAAAACTCTGGGCGTAAAGGCGGCAGCATGCCAGTGCGCTGAACATCTGGCAATCCGCATGTCAGTTGACCTCAGATTTGGAAACCGCAGGTGGCTCGTCTCGTGAACCACATCATCATGAGCTCTTGCTATCCTACCTAATCCACGCCATGCGCTGCACATGACCTACGATACGATCATCCTTGGAGCCGGGGCCGCCGGCATGATGTGCGCAGCCAATTGCGGTGGGCGCGTGCTGGTGATTGATCACGCCAAAGCACCCGGTGAGAAAATCCGTATCTCGGGCGGCGGGCGCTGTAACTTTACCAACATGTATGCGGGGCCGGGCAACTTCCTGTCGCGGAACCCGCATTTCTGCAAATCCGCGCTTGCGCGGTATACACAATGGGATTTCGTCGATCTGGTCGGGCGTCATGGCATTTCCTGGCATGAGAAAACGCTGGGCCAGTTGTTCTGCGACGGCTCTTCAAAACAGATCATCCAGATGTTGCTGGACGAGATGAGCAATGCAGGAGCAGAGCTGTGGGTGCGAACTTCTCTGCGTGATTTGCGCATGGATGACAGCGGATTTGTGCTGGAAGTCGAACGCGAAGGGCAACGGCTGCACCTGACCTGCGCAAATCTCGTGCTGGCCACGGGCGGAAAATCCATCCCCAAGATGGGAGCGACCGGGCTGGCCTATGACATTGCCGGGCAGTTCGGCTTGCGCATGACCAACACCCGTGCCGCACTGGTACCGTTCACCTTCTCCGACGGGCGGTTCAAGGACCTGTCGGGCGTTTCTCTGCCTGTGCGGTTGGCGAATGACCGTACCAGCTTTGACGAGGCGTTACTGTTCACCCATCGGGGCCTCAGCGGGCCGTCGGTATTGCAGATTTCGTCTTACTGGAAGGAAGGTGAAGCGATCCGGGTGAACCTGATCCCCGATCTGCCCCTGTTCGATCTGTTGCGCACGCAGCGGCAAAGCGCGGGCCGCAAAGCGTTGACCACCGAATTGGCCCGGCACCTGCCGGCCCGGCTGGTCGATTACCTGTGTCAGATTTTTCCAATGTCCGGGAATCTGGCGGATCAGTCGGATGCGAAGCTGACGACCCTGACTGCAGCCTTGTCTGAATGGCAACTGGTGCCGTCCGGAACCGAAGGGTATCGCACTGCCGAAGTCACCCTGGGTGGAATAGATACCGATGATCTGTCCTCGAAAACGATGGAGGCCAAGGAAATCCCTGGCCTCTATGCGATTGGCGAAGCGGTGGATGTCACCGGGTGGCTGGGCGGCTACAATTTTCAGTGGGCGTGGTCATCGGGCCATGCCGCTGGGGTTGCTATTGCCGCCAAGGGTCAGCCGACACGTCAGATTGCGCGGCCTTAGCCGACAACGTTATACCCGCGACCGCGCATGCAGTTGCGCACAATCACTTCCTGATTCTGGTTGTTGTTAATCGCGCTTGCACCTGCACCAATCAGGGCACCAGCTGCTGCTGCGCGACCCAGATCGCTGGCGCTGTTGTCAATGATCGCCGTGGTCGCCGCAGCACCAGCCGCGCCGATGGCTGCAGCACCTGCCGTGTTGCGGTCCAGCGTCGGCTGAGACCGTGCCAGCGCCTGACAATTGGCCAGATCGGACTGATAGTTGGGGCCTACCGCCCCATCAATGATCGGAACATAATTCGCCCCGCTATTGGCGCAAGCCCCGGCCAGAGCGACCACGGGAAGTACGAAGAAAATTTTGCGTGCAGACATTTCCGCTACCTCTTTTTGAACTGAAGGTGACGCAACCTTACTTCTCACAAAGTGTCAATCCGATTAGGGAAAGTCCAGATCAACCAGCAGGTCGCTACCTCACGTCAGGCGCTTGGACACCTGTTCGGCAAAGTCATCTCCGCGTTGTTCAAAGTTGTCGTACTGATCAAAACTGGCCGCTGCCGGGGCCAGCAACACAGTGTCGCCCGCTTCGGCATCTTCCATGGCCTGCGCCACGGCGGCCTCCATCGTGGTACAAACCTGCGCATCAGCTTCAAGCTGCATCGCAAAACCAGCTGCTTCGCGACCGATCACATAGGCCTTGAGAACCTTGCCTGCTGCCGCGTTCAGGGCTGCGATGCCGCCCTCTTTCTCAAGGCCACCGCAAATCCATCTGATCTTTTTGAATGCCATCAGAGCCTTCAGGGCGCTGTCGACATTGGTCGCCTTGGAATCGTTGACGTACGTAACCCCATCCGCTTCAGCGATGATCTGGCTGCGGTGCGGCAGACCCGGGTAAGTGTACAGCGCATCCTCAATCACGCGCGGCGCAAGGCCCAGCGACCGGCAGGCAGCGTAAGCCGCGCAGGCGTTCTGGTGGTTATGCGCGCCGGGCAGTCCCTTGATTGTACGCAGATCGATGGACCCCGCTTGACGCCCCTTGCGATACTCTGACAGGAATCCTTTGCGCGCGAACACCTGCCAACCCGGCCCGGTCAGTTTCCGCACCACCGAGATACGGATCACCCGGTCATCCGTCGGCCCTTCGGCCAATTGTCCGGCCAGAAACGCGCCTTCGGTTTCATCGACACCGACGATCGCGCGGTCCGGGCCGCCTTCGGCAAAGAGGCGCCGTTTGGCCGCGAAATACCCGCCCATGCCACCGTGACGGTCCAGATGATCGGGCGACAGGTTGGTGAACACCGCCACATCGGGGGTCAGAGCGCGGGCCAGTTCCGTCTGGTAACTGCTGAGTTCCAGCACCACAACCGAGCCATCTCCGCCCGGATCTATATCCAGAACCCCGCGTCCGATATTACCCGCCAATTGCGCCTCACGCCCGGCCTCGGTCAGGATGTGGTGGATCAGCGCCGCTGTGGTCGATTTCCCGTTCGAGCCCGTGACCGCGATCACGCGCGGCGGGGTGTCATAGTTGTTCCATTCCGGCCCGGCGAAGGAGCGGAAGAACAAGCCAATGTCATTGTCCACCGGCACGCCTGCGTCCAAGGCTGCAGCAACCACCGGGTTCGGTTCAGGATAGAGATGTGGAATGCCGGGTGAGACAATCAGCGAGGCGATGTCGTCAAACGCCCCATGCTTGCGCAGGTCGGCGCAGGTGAAGCCCTCGCTTTCGGCGGCCTCACGGGCCGCCGGGTTGTCGTCCCAGCACACTGGCTCGGCCCCGCCCGCACGCAGGGCGCGGGCTGTTGCCAAGCCGGACCTACCCAGCCCCAGAAGGGCGACTTTCTGTCCTATAAAGCCTTTGACTGGGATCAATGCGAAACCCTACGCTTTGCGGATACAAAAAGCAATGTATACGTCAAACAAATGGTCATAAATGACCCAATCGAGATCAACCACAAAACCCAATTTCCGGTAAGTACGCCAGGCAAAGCCAGCGGAGTTGCAAAACACACAGCAATTGCAAATACGATCAGCATGCAAAACTGCGCTCCCCAACCCATTTGGGCGACTTTACGAAATCCATCATCTTGGCCGATTATGCCCGTACCGCGTAACGCAACAACAGTTGCGTGTGCTGAGAAGGCATAGGTCGGAACTACATAAACGGGTGCCATGAGAGCAAAGGCAACCAGACCGATGCCCAACCCAGCTGCCGACAGAAGAGAGGTTACTTTCAAAAGGCCCGCGGTCCATGCGATTGCCGCAACCAAAGCCTGACCACTGTTAGCGATCCATTCATTGTGATCGCGCATAAAAACTAACATTTTTTCCTTTTTTACCTTACTTTCAGCGTCGCCAGACCGATCATCGCCAGGATCAGCGAGATGATCCAGAAGCGGATCACGATGGTCGGCTCGGCCCAGCCTTTTTTCTCATAGTGGTGATGGATCGGGGCCATCAGGAAGACCCGTTTGCCCGTGCGTTTGAAATAGAGGACCTGAATGATCACGCTCAGCGCCTCGACCACGAACAGGCCGCCGACCACGGCCAGAACCAGCTCGTGCTTGGTGGCCACGGCAATGGCGCCCAGCGCACCGCCGAGGGCCAGCGATCCGGTGTCACCCATGAACACAGCCGCCGGAGGGGCGTTGTACCAGAGGAACCCAAGGCCTGCTCCGAAAAGCGCAGAGGTGAAGATGAATATCTCCCCCGTACCGGGGACGTAATGCACGTCGAGATATTCGGTAAAGTCGACCCGACCCACCGCATAGGCGATGATGCCGAGCGTCGAGGCCGCAATCATCGCGGGCATGATGGCCAGCCCGTCCAGACCGTCGGTCAGGTTGACCGCATTAGCAGCCCCAACGATCACGACAATCGAAAACGGAATGTAGAAGATGCCCAGATTGACCAGCGTGTCCTTGAAGACCGGCACGGCCAGTTGGTTTTGCAGCGCATCGGGGTGGTGCAACGTGGCCCAGAGCGAGGCCAGTACGGCAATAATCACACCCAAAGCGAGACGCATCCTGCCTGAAACCCCTTGAGTGTTCTGTTTTGAGACCTTGGCGTAGTCGTCCGCAAATCCAATCGCTGCATAAGACAAAGTCACGAACAGAACCATCCAGACATAGGGATTGTCCAACCGCGCCCAGACAAGGGTCGAGGTCACAAGGGCTCCGACAATCAGCAGCCCGCCCATGGTCGGCGTACCTGCCTTGGAAAAATGCCCCTCAGGGCCGTCATCACGAATTGGCTGACCCTTGCCCTGCTTTCTGCGAAGCACATTGATCAGGGGTTTTCCGAAGATGAAACCAAAGATCAGCGCGGTCATGAAGGCACCGCCTGCACGGAAGGTGATATACCGGAAGAGGTTCCAGAAATCCCCCCCGTCCGACAGAGCGGTCAACCAGTACAGCATGCCAATACCTTTCTCAAACGAGGCGCGCGGGCTTGATCACCCATCAAGCGCGCCCCCTTGCCCCATTTTGCGCAGACCGTCAACAATCGCGGCCAATGCCATGCTGAGCGAACCTTTGGCGAGCACAGTGTCCCCATCCCGGATCAATGCGGGCAGCTGCTCGGCCATTTCGGCGCTGGTTGCAAACCAGAGACCGCGCTTCTCTTCGGGCAATGCCTGGTGCATCGCCTGCATCAACGGCCCGATGCAATGGACCTGATCCACCTGCGTCATCACTTTGATGTCTGCCAGGGCGGCGTGCATCGCCTTTTCCTGAGTGCCCAGTTCTTTCATGTCACCCAGAAACGCTATGCGACGAGTACCGTCAGAGGTGGCCAATACGTCCAGCGCTGCCTCCATCGAGGTTGGGTTGGCGTTATAGCTGTCATCCAGCAGTTCGATCTGCCCGCCCCCTGACAGTGGTAAGCTCTCGCGCACCCCGCGCCCTTTAACCGGAGACCACGCGCGCAGCGTCGGAATGGCCTGATCCAGATCGACGCCCAATTCGACGCAGGCCGCCAAAGCGCCAAGAGCGTTCGTGGCGAAATGCGTACCGGCAGAGTTCACCTCAAACCGGATCACTTGAGCACCGATCTTTGCTTCGGCTTTCACAGTGTCGGCCGCGGCTTGAATATCGATCAGCCGGTAATCCGCTGCGTTGCGGCCGAAATCGACAATCGCTGCCCCCCGCTCGAACGCCGTTTGGCGCAGGATGTCCGCGTGGTCGATATCTGCATTGACGATCGCGGCCCCGCCGGTTTCGAGCCCCTCAAAGATCGCCGCTTTTTCATGGGCGATGCCTGCCACCGACTCGAAGGCTTCCAGATGCACTGCCGCCACGGTCGTAACCAGCGCCACATGCGGGCGGGCTTGTTTGGCGAGCGGAGCAATTTCGCCCGGGTGGTTCATGCCGATTTCGATCACCGCAAACTCGGTGTTGCGCGGCATCCGTGCCAATGTCAGTGGAACACCCCAATGGTTATTATAGCTGGCCACGCTGGCGTGGGTCTTACCTTGTGTTTCAAGGATCGTCGCCAGCATTTCCTTGGTCGAAGTCTTGCCCACGCTACCCGTCACGCCCACGATGCGCGCATCAGTTCGTGCCCGTGCTGCCTGCCCTAACGCTTCAAGGCCCGCCTGCACGTCGTCGACGATCAGCAATGGTGCGCCTTCGGGTACGTCTTCAGGAATGCGGGATACCAGCGCTGCCCCGGCCCCTTTTTTTAACGCCTGCGCCACGAAATCATGTCCGTCCCGCGCGGCTTTCAGCGCCACGAACAAATCGCCAGGCTGAAGGGTGCGGGTGTCGATGGACACGCCATTTGCGATCCAATCGGTCGTTGCCTGCCCGCCGGTCGCCTCAGCGGCCTCGGAAGCTGTCCAGAGCGTCATGCGACCCTCCCGTCCAGCGCGGCCACGGAAATACTGGCCTGCTCCACATCGTCGAATGGCAGAACCTGATCCCCCACGATCTGACCGGATTCATGACCCTTTCCTGCGATCAGCAATGCATCGCCGGGTTGCAACGCATCGATGCCGCGCAGGATGGCCTCGGCACGGTCACCGACTTCGGTCACGCTGGTTTCGCCCGCGGCCTCCACAGCGCCTGCCATGACGGCTGCGCGGATGGTCGCGGGGTCTTCGCTGCGTGGGTTGTCATCAGTGACAAAGACCACATCTGCATGGTCGGCTGCCGCCTTGCCCATCAGGGGGCGTTTGGTGGCATCGCGATCCCCGCCTGCACCAACAATGGCAATCAGACGGCCCATCACGTGCGGGCGCAGCGCCTTGAGGGCCGTGGCCACGGCGTCAGGCGTGTGAGCGTAATCCACAAACACTGTCGCACCATTGTCGCGGGTTGCAGCCAGTTGCATCCGCCCCCGAACCGTCGTCAGGTGCGGCAGGGTTTCAAAGACCTGCTCGGGGCCGTCGCCTGCGGCGATCACCAGCCCACAGGCCAGCAGGATGTTTTCAGCCTGAAATCCACCAATCAGATTCAGACGGGTCTGGAAGGTTCGGCCCTGCCACGCAAAGCGCAGGTCCTGCCCGGTGGCATCAAAGCGCTGGTTGATCAGGCACAGATCGGCATCGCCCAAGCCGACCGTCAGCAAAGACTGGCCCCGCTCCTCGGCGATCCGCCTGACCTGAGCCCCTTTAGGGTCGCTCAGGTTGACGACAGACGTTCCATCCTGCGGCAGGACACGGTCGAACAGACCAGCTTTTGCTGTAAAATAAGCTTCGAAGGTTTCGTGGTAGTCCAGATGGTCCTGCGTGAAATTCGAGAACCCGGCAGCTGTCAGATGCACACCATCGAGGCGGCGCTGTTCGAGGCCATGAGACGAAGCCTCCATCGCGGCATGCGTCACGCCGTTCTCGGCCGCCTCGGCCAGACAGCGATGCAAGGTAATCGGCTCAGGCGTGGTATGGGCCAGCGGCGCGGTCCAGGCACCCTCGACCCCGGTGGTGCCGAGGTTGACAGCGGCGTGACCAAGTTCGGTCCAGATCTGACGCACAAAGGTGGAAACAGACGTTTTGCCGTTTGTGCCGGTGACCGCGACGATGGTATTCGGCTGCGCGCCGAACCAAAGTGCCGCCGCACCGGCAAGCGCCTGACGCGGATCTTCGACCACAACCAGCGCTGCGTCCGAGGTTGCAAGCTCTGCCTCGGCAATCTCTGCCCCTTCGGCATCTGTCAGGATCGCAGCGGCCCCCATGCGCAGGGCAAACTGGATAAACTCTCCGCCATGAACGCGGGAACCAGGCAGGGCCGCAAACAGGAAGCCGCCTTTCACCTCACGGCTGTCCACGGCCAGACCGGTGATATCGGGGTTTGCGCCCACTCTCGCGGTCAGGGCCAGTTGGCTGAGATTCTTTGTCCTTGTGCCCATGACCCACCTCTTGCTGGACAGCCTAGTTTGAGGTCAGCGTTATAGCAGCGCCCGCCTCAGGCTCAAGCCGGGGACGTAACCCCAAAAGTGGCGCGATGCGACCGATGAGTTCGGCGGCTACAGGCACCGCGGTCCAACCTGCCGTGCGGCGTTTTTCGCCATAGGCCACGATCGAGGGTTCATCCAGCGTGACGATCAGAACGTATTGCGGATCGTAGGCCGGGAAGATCGTCGCGAAGGTGGCAATGACCTTGTCGTCATAATAGCCGCCGCGTGGTTTGGGCTTGTCCGCCGTGCCGGTTTTGCCCGCCACGTCATAGCCTTTGACCTCGGCAAAGCTTGCTGTGCCATCCGTCACAACTTTGCGCAGCATTTTCTGTGCCTGACGCGCGGTACCCTGCGACATGATACGAGGGCCATATTGAGGGCCATTCTTACGCAGGATGGTCGGGCTGACATAATGCCCGCCATTGGCAATCGCCGCATATCCGGCGGCCAGATGCATCGGGCTGGTCGACAAACCATGACCATAGGAAATCGTCACAGTGCTGAGCTCACCCCATTTCTTGGGCTTTAGCGGTGCACCACCCTTGGCCTCTACAATCTCGAACGGGGTCGGGTCGAACATACCAAGCGCGTTCAGAAAATCCTGCTGTCGGTTTGAACCGATTTGCAACGCCAAACGCCCTGTACCACGGTTCGAGCTGTGGACGATCACATCCGCCACGCTGATCTTGCCGTAGTTCTTGCCGTTGAATTCACCGATTGGGAACCGACCGATCTTCATCGGGCCAGATGTATCGATGATGGTATTCGAATTCACCAACCCAAGCTCGACAGCCTGCGCAGCGGTGAAAATCTTGAACACCGATCCCAATTCGTAAACGCCCTGCACATAGCGGTTGAACAGCGGGCTGTCCGAGGGATCAAAGCCCGAGGTCGGCGGGCGCGGGCGGTCATTCGGGTCAAAAGACGGAAGCGAGGCGGCGGAAACAACCTCACCCGTATGCGCGTTCATCAGAACCGCCGAGGCGCCCTTGGCGTTCATGATTTTCATGCCGCCATAAAGCACCTGCTCAACCGCGGCCTGAATTGTCAGGTCCAACGACAGTTGCAGCGGTTTGTTGCCGTTGGCCGGGTCGCGCAGATAATCGTCAAACTGCTTTTCCACGCCGGCCACGCCAATCACTTCGGCGGCGCTGACGCCTTCGCGGCCAAAACCGGACCCACCCAGAATATGCGCAGCCAGTCGGCCATTCGGGTAAAGCCGCATTTCGCGCGGGCCAAACAGGATACCCGGATCACCGATATCGTGCACGGCCTGCTTCTGCTCGGGCGAGATGCGTTTCTTGATCCACAGGAACTTGCGTTTGCCGGTAAAATCCTTGACCAGACGCTCTTTCTCCAGATCGGGAAAGATCGCTACCAGTTTGTCCGCCGCAGCAACCGGGTCAATCATCAGAGGTGGCTGCGCGTAAACGGAATATGTATCCAAGTTGGTCGCCAGAATGCGCCCTTCACGGTCGACGATGTTCGCGCGCTGCATTGCAATCGCCGCCCCCGGCGCGCTGGCCAGAGGTTCTTGCGCCTCAGACGTCGCCAGCATTCCCATGCGGACACCAACGACGGAAAACGCGCAGAAGAAGAACAGGCCAAGCACCAGCAGACGCCCTTCGGCGCGGGCGCGGGCGCGGTCTTTCATATCTTCATGGCGCTTGCGGATGTTCTCACGCTCGATTGCCTTGGGGTTTTCGCCCCGAGCGCGGGCATCAAGGATACGGGCCAGCGGGCGCAGAGGGGTACGTGTCATGGGATCTGCACCTCGCCCAAAGCCTGAATGTCGGTGATGGCCTGCAATTCAATCGGGTCCACGATGGGCAGGTCCGGGTCTTCGGCATAGGCGATCTGATCGGCTCGTCCGAACTGTTCGGCCCGCAATGGCAGCAGGCCAAGGCGTTCAAAATTCAGGTCTGCCAGTTCGCGCAGCCGATCCGGGCGGTTCAGATAGGCCCATTCGGCATTCAGGACGGCCAACCGCACCTGTGCCATTCCGATCTCACGCTGCAAGGACTGTGTTTCCTTAACCACCTGCTGGGTACGGTAGTTTTCCTGATAGGCCCACAATGCCAGCCCGAACACGGACAGAGCAGTCAACACATACAAGACACTCTTCATCTTGCCCTTCCCCCCAGTTGCGGCATCCCGATGGCCCGGGATTCAATTTCCCCCGCCGGAGCATCGGTTCGTATTGCGACGCGCAGCTTGGCCGAACGCGCGCGCGGGTTTTCCTGCAATTCCTGTTCGTCAGGTCCCACCGCCTTACGGGTCTTCAACGTGAATTGCGGCTGGTCCTGCTCAATTTCCGGCGCATAGCGGTTCGCACGCCCCGTCTTGCCTGCGCGCGACTGGAAGAACCGTTTGACCATCCGGTCTTCTATGGAATGGAAAGTGACTACGGCCAATTGCCCGCCAGGCTTCAATGCGCGTTCAGCGGCCATCAGCCCATGAAACAGCTCTTCATATTCCGCGTTTACCGCGATCCGCAGACCTTGGAAGCTGCGCGTCGCCGGGTGAGATTGGCCCGGTTTCGGGCGCGGCAGGCAGGATTCGATGATCTCAGCCAGACGCAGAGTCGTTGTGATCGGTGCGTCCGTGCGCGCTTTGACAATCGCCTTGGCAATCCGGCGGCTGGCGCGTTCTTCACCGTAGTGGAACAGGATATCTGCCAGTTGAGCTTCGGAGGCCGTGTTGACCAGATCGGCAGCGCTTTCACCGTCCTGACTCATGCGCATATCCAGCGGGCCGTCCTTCATGAAGGAAAACCCACGCTCCGCCAGATCCAACTGCATGGAAGAGACCCCAAGGTCCAGCACAACGCCATCCAGATCCTGCGCGTATTCGTCCATACGCGAGAACACGCCGGGCTGCATCACCAGCTGATCACCGTATTCAGCCGCCCAATCTGCCGCCATTTCAAAGGCCAGCGGGTCGCGATCCACACCTATGACCTTTTCAGCACCCGCCTCCAGCAACCCGCGCGTATATCCGCCTGCGCCGAAGGTACCGTCCAGCCAAATTCCGGACACCGGCGCCACCGTTGCCAACAAAGGGCGCAGCAGAACGGGAATGTGGGGCTTGTCGGAATGGATATCAGCGCCGGCCATGCCGTTACGCATCCCCGGTGCTATCAAGAAACTGCATCGGATCGAAGTCGTCCGGCAGATCATCTATCCATTCTTCAGTCTTGGCCAATTCCTCAACCTCGTAGGTCTCGGGCTTCCAGATCTGGAACGTGTCACCGGCGGCGATAAAGAACGCCTCACCTTCGAGGTCGATCTTGGTGCGCAACTTGGCAGGCAGCACCAGACGTCCGGTTTCATCTACTGTGGTCGGGAAGGATTGGCCATGGAACATACGCTGCAGCATCCGGCGCTGCATTGACCCACGCGGCAAGGCATCGATTTTGGCGTCAACCTCGTCAATCGCCTGCATGGTATAGCATTCAAGGAATTTTCGGCGGTGGTCACCGTAGACGATCACAAGTTCAGGATTGTCACCAGGCTGCCAATTGGGGTCGGACGCCTCAAGCACACGGCGAAAAGAGGCCGGGATCGAGACCCTGCCCTTCGTGTCCACCTTATGGTGGCTTTCACCTCTGAACCTGCGCGCCAAGACGACTGTCCCTTTCGCTTGCGCCCCACTTGAAATTCGCGTTCCCCCCGGATGAAAAACGGCGGGTTGATCTGCTGCCACTGATCAACCCGCCGCATTGACCCGCTGTGCGGGATGTCCAGCTGCACGCGCCACCTGGGGGGATGTCTGCTCGCCCGCGCGCCGGATCTCTTGATTGATGAAAGCGAGATGCCTGTATGAAACCTGATTATTTTTGGTCGGGGTCGTTTGGTGCCCCTGCTGCCTCGTCCTCATCGGATGTATAAGGGATGCCATGGGAATTCATGGAAATCAATAGGAAAATTGCGGAGCGTGTCGTACGAAACACGCTCTAAACACAGCATCATACTAAAATTGGAGCATCACAGCACCATTTGTAGCAGAATATGAATCAGTATCCGCTACATATAGAAGAAGCGGAGTTGGAGTTTTTTCCCATAAATTCCCGAAAATTTTTGAAACTCACCGTTGAGGGTGGAATAACTGCGTGTCCTTGGGCAGCCATCTCGCAGAATCGCTCGAGATATTTGGGCGATTCCGGCCTGAAATCCCCTCGACAACCAACACCGCCCATGGATTCCCATAGGCTGCCGATCGCGCGCTCCGCGAGCCATGAAACTGGTAAGTCGCCGCTCTTCGCGATGCCCCTTCGATTGCGGACGCTTTCAGAAACGCTTTATTTCGAACAAATTCCCACCCACCGTGCTCAATTCAAAGGCAAGCTGCCAAAAGGTCATCTTTCCGTCGCCTACAGTGACCCAAGGTAATGCCCAATATTTCAAGGCGCATTTCGAGCCGACGGAAAAAACTGAACCAATCTATGCGCTTGCTGCATAGCAGCATTGACAACACGACCTATTGTGCAATTGCAGCATTTGCCTATTTTCAATCTCAAGCAAGGGCCGAGCGTTATCGGCAAAGCAAGAAAATACGGATGATGAAAATGGCAGTCGCAGGCACACATACAGCCCCCAAGAGCGCACCGGCGTTCGGAATCGCAGCATTGTTTGAAAACGCCAAGACGCGTTTTACCCGCTACCGTATGTATCGCCAGACCGTTAATGAACTGTCCGCTCTGTCCAATCGCGAACTGGCCGACCTCGGCCTGCACCGCTCTATGATCCGCCGCGTTGCCATTCAGGCCGCAAACGATCAAATCGCGCGATAGCGCAACACGCATACTGAGATCAGGCCCTTCCTCCTCCCTTAGGGTCTGTAATCAGCGGCAACGTCTTTCCTCCTCCCTGACGTTGCCGCACCAAATACCGGCCTCAACCTGCCGGAGACTGATACATCGAGGCTCTCCTCCTCCCTGCCTTGATGTTGAAAGCGCGCGGCGACGCCTTCCTCCTCCCTGACGTCGCCGCGTCTTCCTTATACCGGGCTCAAACCCGGGTTCGCATACATTGGGGCTTCCTCCTCCCTGTCCTGATGTAGAAAAGAACGGCGGTTCCCCTTCCTCCTCCCTGGGAACCGCCGTTTTTGTTTTTCAGACACTGGTGTAGGATGGCGTCCTGATTTTTGATCCGGAGGATGCCATGGCCGCCTATTTTATCGCGCAGATCGATATCCACGACCCGGAGGGGTATCAGGACTATCTGGCGGGGTTCATGCCGATCTTCGACCGCCACGGAGGTCGCTTGTTGACGATCTCGTCCAAATCGGTCGAACGAATCGAAGGCAAATGGCCCGAAGGCGGAATTGTGTTGATGGAGTTTCCGGACCTTGCGGCAGCAAAAGCCTGGAAAGACGACCCCGACTACATCGAATTGGCGAAAATCCGACAGGCCACAGCTGCCACCAATCTGGTTCTGGTCGACGGGATATGACGCCTCAGAACGGGACGTCATCCTTGTTGGTCAGGAAACGTGAGACGACCTTCTTGGTGCCCGCCTTGTCAAAATCGACCTCGACCTTGTCGCCTTCGATGCCGATCACTGCGCCATAGCCGAATTTCTGGTGAAACACCCGCTCGCCCAGCGTGAAACTGGCCAAGGCCGTGGCGTCGATCACCGTGTTTCTGCTTTCTTTCGGTTGCGACATGCCATATTGCCCCTGCCGCGCCTGCAACCGCCTCCAGCCGGGAGAGTTGTAGACATTCGCTTCGGCTGCACGTGTTTCAATGCCCGCCGTTTGCTGACCGCCACCATAGAGCCCCGGGGGCGTCAATACCTCGACATGTTCTTCCGGCAATTCGTCAATGAAGCGTGAAGGCATGGAGTTCTGCCATTGCCCGAACACCCGCCGGTTAGCGGCAAAGGAAATAGTGCAAACTTCCTCGGCGCGCGTAATGCCGACATAGGCCAGACGGCGCTCTTCCTCGAGGCCTTTGAGGCCGGATTCGTCCATTGACCGTTGCGAGGGGAACAAACCATCCTCCCACCCCGGCAGGAAGACGACGGGAAACTCAAGGCCTTTGGCCGCGTGCAGGGTCATGATCGAGACCTTGGCACCATCACCGTCCTGCTCGTTATCCATGACCAGACTGACATGTTCCAGGAACCCTTGCAGGTTCTCGAAATTGTCCAGCTGATTGACAAGCTCCTTGAGGTTTTCCAGACGTCCCGGTGCTTCGGGCGTCTTGTCGTTCTGCCAATGGGCCGTATAGCCGGACTCGTCGAGGATAATCTGCGCCAGTTCGATATGCGTATGTTCGGGCGCGCCGAACCGCATGGGAGAAGTCCCGTCATCAATTACCGAATCGTCGTCCACCTCGATCCGAGGCCCACGTGTCATCGCATTCCACCGCGCCAAACCGTCAATTAATTCGCGCAGCGCTTTGCCGCCCTTGCCCTTGATCAACCCGTTGTCGACCGCGATCCGCGCGCCATCGACCAAAGACACCCCGTTCTCGCGCGCCGTCATCTGAATCGTCTGTTGCGCCTTGTCGCCAAGGCCACGTTTTGGCGTGTTCACGATTCGCTCAAAGGCCAGATCATCCTCGGGGCTGACCACAAGCCGGAAATAGGCCATGGCATCGCGAATCTCCATCCGCTCATAGAATCGCGGGCCGCCTATCACCTTGTAGGGTAGACCGATGGTCAGGAACCGATCCTCAAAGGCGCGCATCTGGTGCGAGGCGCGCACAAGGATAGCCATCTCATCAAGGTTCACAGGGCGGATGCCACGTGTCCCGCCCTGCATAGCGTCGATTTCTTCGCCGATCCAGCGGGCCTCTTCTTCGCCATCCCAATGACCGATCAGATTGACCTTGTGGCCTTCTTCGACATCGGTCCAAAGTTCTTTGCCCAAACGGTTTTCATTGCCCCGAATGACGTTCGATGCAGCGGCCAGAATATGCGGGGTTGAGCGGTAGTTCTGTTCCAGCCGCACCACATGCGCGCCGGGAAAATCCTTTTCGAACCGCAGGATATTGCCCACCTCGGCCCCACGCCAGCCATAAATCGACTGATCGTCGTCGCCGACGCAACAAATGTTCTTGTGCCCCTTGGCCAGTAAACGCAGCCACAGGTATTGGGCAACATTGGTGTCCTGATACTCGTCTACGAGAATATAACGGAACCAGCGCTGGTATTGCTCCAGAACATCCTGATGGGTCTGGAAGATGGTGACCATGTGCAAAAGCAGGTCGCCGAAATCCACCGCATTCAACTCGCGCAGGCGGGTCTGGTACTGGGCGTACAGTTCTATGCCCTTGTTATTATAGGCTCCGGCATCGGCGGTCGGCACCTTGTCCGGCGTAAGGGCGCGATTTTTCCAATCGTCGATGATCCCCAGCAAGTGCCGCGGCGGCCAACGCTTCTCATCAATATTATTCACTTTCAGCAACTGCTTTATCAGCCGCAGTTGGTCGTCCGTATCCAAGATTGTGAAGTTTGACTTAAGATCGACCAACTCCGCATGACGTCTAAGCAATTTAGCGCTAATTGAATGAAAGGTGCCAAGCCAGCGCACAGGTTCTTGGACCGAATATGGGGTATTCTCCAAACGGATTTGCATCTCTTTCGCGGCCTTGTTGGTGAAGGTCACTGCTAGAATTTCGTTCGCCCTGACCCCGTGTCGCTCTATCAAATGCGCAACACGTGCCATCAACGTCCTTGTTTTTCCTGTACCCGCACCAGCCAATACCAAAAGGGGACCGTCGATTTTTTCGACCGCATCTCCTTGTGCCGAGTTAAGACCCTTCTTGTACTCGCCTTTCGGTTCTGAAAACCGAGCCATTGCGCGCGCAGACAGGGATGCGCCTTCGAAGGCGTCGTTTTCGTCAAAACTGCTCATGGCGCCAAACTACGCTGGAAAAGCGCGAAGGGAAAGGGTTTGTTCACGGCTTGTTCACAAGGTTTTTGTACGTCTTTTTGCCTTCAATTCTAAACAAAGACACCGCTGCCCAGCGCACCTGTTAACTCTCTGTCAAACCTTGGCCCGGATGTTTGGCCGAGTGTTGTGGGAGCGGGAAAATGGAACAGGCGAAACCGACAAATCAGTCCTCAAGGCTGAAAATGATGGGCGTGACCCTGATGCTGGTCGCGCTGACGGCAGCAGCGGGATGGGGGATTTATGCCGCCCCTGCGCCAGTGGTTGACCGCATGTTGGAATCTGACCTGCGGAAAAACGCGATGCAGATGAGCCGTCAGGTCGAAAGCCACCTGAACGATCTGGGCAAAACTTTCCGTTTTCACACATTGACCGAGCACGACCAGGAATTTCTGGAATTACTGCCCGAAACCACGGACATTTATCGTTTCAAACTGTTTGATGCTTCGGGGCAAGTATTCTGGTCAACCCGCTCACGCGACATTGGAACCGTCAACACGAAGCCCTATTTCCAGTCTATCGTCTCCGCCGGCGGTCTCTACTACAAACATGAGGAGAAGCCGATTGCCGAAGTTGATTCCTTTGGCGCAGATAATCCGGAGGCTACAGGTCTGAGCAGCCGCCATGTGGCCGAGGTTTATACACCCATCATCAGGGATGCCACATTTCTGGGGGCAATCGAGTTCTATTCGGACATTACGGACCTGCGGAACCTGTTCATCACCCGCGTTCGCCTGTCTCTGGCGCTGCTCAGCGGGGTCGCCTTGCTGGCGCTGACGACGGTCATTCTGATTGTCCACCGCACCAATCGCCGTCAAGTTCGCGATCTGCGCAAACGTGCTGAAAAAGAACGTGAGCTGATGGACGAACAGCTACGCCTTGCCCGGGAGGTCCGCCTGCTGGGTGAACTGAACGAATGGCTGCAATCCAGCCGGTCTCTGGACGAACTGTTCGAAATGGTATCTCGGTTCATGACCCATATCCTGCCCGAAGCTGAAGGCAGCGTGTATGTCTACTCGAATTCACGCGACGTGTTGGATGGCTGCGCCAGCTGGAACGGCGGCGTGCATAAGGCTCACATCCACCCAGAAGGGTGCTGGGGTTTGCGGCGGGGCCGGACTTATGAGTTCGGCGCGTCCGAGATCGATTTTGTTTGCGAACATGCCGAACCGCATGACGGGCGGCCTTATTTCTGCTTTCCCATTCTGGCGCATGGGGAAACCGTTGGCCTATTGCATCTGCGGGCACTTGAGCGGCGTGAAGATTGCTTCAACAAGAGCCGCAAGTTGGCTCAACTGTGTGCCGAACAGATCAGCATGGCGATCGCCAATGTCCGCATGCGGGATCAGCTTCAAGACCAATCGGTGCGCGACCCGCTGACCGGGCTGTTCAATCGCCGCCATATGACCGAGACGCTGCGCAAGTCGATCAGCCGCAGTCAGCAGACGGGCGCCGCGCTGAGCTTGATTGCGGTGGACGTGGATCACTTCAAGAAGTTCAACGATACTCACGGCCATGATGCGGGCGATATGGTTTTGCGCGCGGTCGGCGCCGCGTTGGAGCAAGGATGCGACCGGGATGAAATCGCCTGCCGCGTCGGAGGAGAAGAGTTCATGCTGATCCTGCCCGACAACAGCCCCGAAGATGCCATGACCCGCGCCGAACAGCTGCGTCAGGCGGTTGAGGCTGTGACCGTACGGTATGGTGAAAAGGCTCTGCCCCGCATTACGATATCGGTTGGGGTCGCACACTATCCGGTCCACGGCACCATGCCACAAGACCTGATGCGCGCGGCCGACGACGCGCTTTATGTCGCCAAGGACAAAGGGCGCAATCAGGTGCAGGTTGCTAGTGGAACCGGGAAACAGACCAAACGCACGCCGCCTGAAAACCGGCAACCATCGACAGACGCTGCGTAAAAGCCTTGCCGAATCGGGCGACAGGTCGGATCAATCTGCATGGACTTGCACAGCGCCTATCCCGGCATTCCGGATCTTAAACGCCGCGCGCGACGCCGCCTGCCGCATTTCGTGTGGGAGTACATCGACAGCGGAACCGGGATTGAAACGACGCTGCGCCGGAATCGCCAAGCACTGGATGACGTGCGCCTCTGCCCCTCGATCCTGCACGGAGAGCTGGAGTTCGATACGTCAAAAACGCTTTTTGAGACCTCGTACCTGTTGCCTTTCGGCATTGCGCCAATCGGAATGTCCGGGCTGGTCTGGCCCCGCGCCGAACAGTTGCTTGCCGGCGCCGCTGCCAAAGCAGGTATTCCGTACACTCTGTCAACCGTTGCCAGTCAGAGCCCGGAAGACATGGCGCCGCATGTTGGGGACAATGCCTGGTTTCAGCTCTACCCGCCCAGAGACCCGGAGATTCGCAAGGACCTGCTGAGGCGAGTACGCGAGGCCGGGTTCAGAACCCTTGTTCTCACCGCTGATGTCCCCGTAGCTTCGCGCAGGGAAAGGCAGACACGATCTGGTCTGCAGCAACCGCCAAAGCTGACCCCACGCGTGCTGGCGCAGATTGCCCGGAGGCCCGCCTGGGCCATGGGCATGTTGCACAATGGTGTGCCTCACATGCGAACTCTGGATAAGTATATCGAAAACCCTGGGAATCTGCCGCCAACGGCTCATATCGGATACCTGCTGCGGACTTCGCCGGATCTGGAATACGTCAAATGGCTGCGCGATCATTGGGACGGGCCATTTATCCTGAAAGGTGTCTTACGCCCTGAGGATACGAGCAGGCTGGAACAGGTCGGTGTCGATGCCTTGTGGGTATCGAATCATGGCGGCCGTCAATTTGACGCGGCCCCGGCCAGCATCGAGGTCCTTCCTTCAATCCGGAGTGCGACCCGCCTGCCCCTGATCTTCGACGGTGGAGTCGAAGGCGGTCTGGATATCTTGCGGGCGGTATCACTGGGCGCGGATTTCGTCATGCTTGGGCGCGCTTTTTTGTATGGGCTGGCCGCACTTGGCGCACAGGGGCCTGCACATGTCATCGATATTCTGAGACAGGATCTGCACGCGAATATGGGTCAAATGGGTTTGGCAAATCTATGTCAGATTGAGAGTTAACGCTAAATATTTGATGCTGCGACGCGGCATACGTATAAGAGCGCAGCGGCCGAAGGGCGTTTGCGAGCGGTAACATGCCGGTTCTACCCAGAAGAACGGATATACCTGCGCGTATTCTCCGCCCAATAAGACGCCCATACACAAAAGACCGGGACCTACTATGACAGACTTCAACAAGATCCTGATCGCCAACCGCGGCGAGATTGCCATCCGCGTTATGCGCGCAGCAAACGAGATGGGAAAACGAACCGTCGCCGTTTACGCCGAAGAGGACAAACTGGGCCTGCACCGGTTCAAGGCGGACGAGGCGTATCAGATCGGTGAGGGCATGGGGCCGGTTGCCGCGTATCTGTCGATCGACGAGATCATCCGCGTTGCCAAGCAATGTGGCGCAGACGCGATCCATCCGGGCTATGGCCTGCTGTCCGAGAACCCGGATTTCGTCGATGCTTGCGTTAAGAATGGCATTACCTTCATCGGCCCCAAGGCGGAAACCATGCGTGCGCTAGGTGACAAGGCCAGCGCGCGGCGCGTTGCGATCGAAGCAGGTGTGCCCGTCATTCCTGCTACCGAAGTGCTGGGCGACGACATGGATGCAATCCGCAAGGAAGCTGCCGAGATCGGCTATCCGCTGATGCTCAAGGCGTCTTGGGGCGGCGGCGGTCGCGGCATGCGCCCGATCGAGTCCGAAGATGAGCTGGAAGAAAAGGTTCTGGAAGGCCGCCGCGAAGCCGAAGCCGCCTTCGGCAATGGCGAGGGTTATCTGGAAAAGATGATCATCCGCGCCCGCCACGTGGAGGTTCAGATTCTTGGTGACAAGCATGGTGAGATTTATCACCTTTATGAACGCGACTGCTCGGTCCAGCGTCGCAATCAGAAAGTCGTCGAACGCGCGCCTGCCCCGTATCTGAGCGACGAGCAGCGCGCTGAAATCTGTGAACTGGGCCGCAAGATCTGCGCCCATGTGAACTATGAATGCGCAGGTACAGTCGAGTTCCTGATGGATATGGAATCCGGCAAGTTCTACTTCATCGAGGTGAACCCTCGTGTACAGGTGGAACACACCGTCACCGAGGAAGTCACCGGTATCGACATTGTGCAGGCGCAGATTCTGATTGCCGAAGGCAAGACGCTGGCCGAGGCCACCGGTGCAGCAAGCCAGTCGGATGTACATCTGACCGGTCACGCGCTGCAGACCCGGATCACCACCGAAGACCCGCAGAACAATTTCATCCCCGACTACGGCCGCATCACCGCCTATCGCTCGGCCACTGGCATGGGCATCCGCCTGGACGGGGGCACGGCTTACGCGGGAGGTGTGATCACGCGGTATTATGATTCGTTGCTGACCAAGGTGACGGCCAAGGCGCCGACGCCCGAAGCCGCGATTGCCCGCATGGACCGGGCACTGCGCGAGTTCCGTATTCGTGGCGTCAGCACCAATATCGACTTCGTCATCAACCTGCTGAAACATCCGACCTTCCTGTCGAACGAATATACCACCAAGTTCATCGACACGACGCCGGACCTGTTCACCTTCAAGCGTCGCCGCGACCGGGGCACCAAGGTTCTGACCTATATCGCCGACATCACGGTGAACGGGCATCCCGAGACCAAGGATCGGCCCGAACCGCGCGCAGACCTGAAAGAGGCCAAGCCGCCCGCTCTGAAGGCCGAACCTCAGATGGGCACCCGCAACCTGCTGGAGCAGAAAGGCCCGCAGGCCGTGGCGGATTGGATGAAAGCGCAGCGTCAGTTGCTGATCACCGATACAACCATGCGCGACGGGCACCAGTCTCTGTTGGCGACCCGAATGCGCTCGATCGACATGATCAAGGTGGCGCCGACCTATGCGGCGAACCTGCCGCAGCTGTTCTCGGTCGAATGCTGGGGCGGTGCAACGTTTGACGTCGCCTACCGCTTCCTGCAGGAATGCCCATGGCAGCGCCTGCGCGACCTGCGCGAGGCGATGCCGAACCTGATGACCCAGATGCTGCTGCGCGGCGCGAACGGGGTTGGCTATACAAACTACCCTGACAACGTGGTGCAGGAGTTCGTGCGTCAGGCAGCCAAAGGCATCGACGTGTTCCGCGTGTTCGACTCGCTGAACTGGGTGGAAAACATGCGCGTCGCCATGGATGCGGTCATCGACAACGGTAAAATCTGTGAGGGCACCGTCTGCTATACCGGTGACATTCTGGACCCGGATCGGGCCAAGTATGACCTGAAATACTATGTCGGCATGGCTAAAGAGCTGCGCGACGCAGGTGCTCATGTGCTGGGCCTGAAGGATATGGCAGGTCTGTTGAAACCGGCCTCGGCCCGCATCCTGATCCGCGCGCTGAAAGAAGAGGTCGGACTGCCGATCCACTTCCACACGCACGACACGGCTGGCATCGCCAGCGCGACCATTCTGGCCGCGTCCGAAGCAGGCGTGGACGCGGTAGACTGCGCGATGGACAGCTTCTCGGGCAACACGTCGCAGGCAACGCTGGGCACCGTGGTCGAGGCCCTGCGCCATACCGACCGCGACACCGGGCTGGACATCAAAGCCATCCGTGAAATCAGCGATTACTTTGAGGCCGTCCGCGGCCAGTACGCGGCCTTTGAATCCAGCCTGCAGGCCCCGGCTTCTGAGGTCTATCTGCACGAGATGCCGGGCGGTCAGTTCACCAACCTCAAGGCGCAGGCGCGCTCGCTGGGGCTGGAGGAGCGCTGGCACGAAGTGGCGCAGATGTATGCCGACGTGAACCAGATGTTCGGTGATATCGTAAAGGTAACGCCGTCGTCCAAGGTTGTTGGTGATATGGCGCTGATGATGGTCAGCCAGAACATGACCCGTGAACAGGTCGAGGACCCGGCAACCGACGTGGCCTTCCCCGACTCGGTCGTGGACATGATGCGCGGCAATCTGGGTCAGCCTCCGGGCGGGTTCCCTGACACCATCATCAAGAAGGTGCTGAAGGACGAAGCGCCCAACACCCAACGTCCCGGCAAGGATGTGCCCGCCGTCGATCTGGAGGCCACCCGCACCGAACTGTCCAAGCAACTGGAAGGTAAAGAGGTCGATGACGAGGATCTGAACGGTTACCTGATGTATCCCAAGGTGTTCCTGGATTACATGGGCCGCCACCGGGTCTATGGCCCCGTCCGCACCCTGCCCACGCGAACCTTCTTCTACGGCATGGAGCCGGGTGAAGAGATCACCGCCGAGATCGATCCGGGCAAGACGCTGGAAATCCGCTGTCAGGCCATCGGCGAGACCGACGAAAACGGCGAAGTTCGCGTGTTTTTTGAACTCAACGGCCAGCCGCGTGTGATCCGGGTTCCGAACCGGATGGTGACCTCAACCACGCAGGCGCGGCCCAAGGCCGAAGCCGGCAACCCCGACCACGTCGGTGCGCCGATGCCGGGTGTGGTGGCCACCGTTGCCGTAACTGCGGGCCAAGAGGTCAAAGAAGGCGACATGCTGCTGACTATCGAAGCGATGAAGATGGAAACCGGCATCCACGCCGAGCGGGATGCCACAGTCAAAGCCGTCCACGTGCAGCCGGGCGGCCAGATCGACGCAAAGGACCTGCTGGTCGAACTGGAATAAGCTGTCGAACTGATTACAATTCAAAGGGCCGTGCGGAAAACCGCGCGGCCTTTTTCTATGATGGGACGGAGACACACCATGCTGGCAATCACCCCGATCTACGCGGCCCTGATCGCGATCCTATATGTGACGCTCAGCGTCAGAGTGATTCTACAGCGGCGTAGCGACAAAATCTCGGTCGGGGATGGCGGCAGCAAAATGATGATCAAGGCGATGCGAACACATTCCAATTGCGCCGAGTACGCCCCAATCGCACTTTTATTGATCGCTATGGTGGAGTTGCAGGGCGCAAGTGGGCTGCTTCTGCATGTGCTGGGCCTGGTGTTGTTGACCGGGCGTCTGCTGCACGCTTATGGGTTTGGCAGGACACCGCAGATTGTCATTCTGCGGCAGATCGGCATGGCGCTGACCTTCACGGCGATACTGGTAGCCGCCATTGCGAATCTGGTCTTGGCACTCTGACCGCAGGCGGGGTTTACCCCGACATCACCTGCGTTTCGACCAGCGGAGCGTGCATAAGGACTGGTTCGACCTCGGCCACCTTGTCCTCAACCCGTGCGCATATCATCGTGGTCAATACGATCAGCATGGCCAACAGCGCCATTTTCATATCAGCTATACGTGTCATTTTAGTTCTTCAGCCCTCTTATTTTGTCACGCTTTGGATTTTGAACGCACCGAGCGCGGATTTCCGTCGAAAGATTTTTCCTCTTTTTTGTGTTTTTCCGCTTGCAGCCCTGCGCGGGAATTTATACATCCCTCCTCACTCAACGGCGCGGGCGTAGCTCAGGGGTAGAGCATAACCTTGCCAAGGTTAGGGTCGGGCGTTCGAATCGCCTCGCCCGCTCCATTGAGAGGTCTTCGGACCACATATGTATCTGATGCGGGCGTAGCTCAGGGGTAGAGCATAACCTTGCCAAGGTTAGGGTCGGGCGTTCGAATCGCCTCGCCCGCTCCAGATACAAAACCTTCCGAACTTTCTGGTCCTTTCGACAGCCTTGCGCCATTCTGGCTGTATTGCGCAATACAGGATTCACCCATGTCTGACTATGTCATCCGCCCCCTGACCGCCGATGAGTTGCAGGAGGCCGTGGACTGGGCTGGCCACGAAGGGTGGAACCCTGGCCATCACGATGCAACGTGCTTCCATGGCACCGATACTGGCGGGTTTCTGGGCGGGTTTCTGGATGGCGAAATGATCGCCTCTATCTCGGTCGTCCAATACGATGCCGCGTTTGCGTTCCTTGGGTTTTATATCGTCCGGCCCGAGTTTCGCGGCTCGGGCCACGGGCTGAAAATCTGGCAGCACGCTTTGGAAAATTGCAATGCGGGCAACATTGGGCTGGACGGGGTCGTTGATCAACAACACAACTATCGCAAATCGGGCTTCGACTTTGCGTATAACAACTATCGCTTCACAGCGACCGTAAAGGGACTTCAGCAGGCACTGGCACCATCAACGGGTGTTGAGAACCTGACTGCGGCGTCTGAGGCCTTGATCGCTTATGACCGGCAACTCTTCCCGACCCCTCGCGACGCCTTCTTGCAGGCCTGGATCAGCGCTCCGGGTCATATATCCCGAGTGTTTTCCGAGGATGGTCAGATCAAGGGGTATGCGACGCTGCGCCCCTGCCGGACAGGTTACAAGATCGGGCCCCTTTTTGCAGATCGCACGAATATCGCCGAAGCCCTGCTGGCTGATTTGCTAGAGGCCGTGCCCTCGGACCATCGTCAGCAAGAGGTCTTCATTGACATGCCCCAACCCAACGCGGCCGCGTTTACGCTGGCCGAAAAGCTGGGGTTGAAGAAAGTGTTTGAAACGGCCCGGATGTACTCCAGCCATCAGCCGGATATCGATCTGAACCGAATCTTTGGGGTGACAACGTTCGAACTGGGTTAAAACGCCTTGAACGTCATTGTGGTCAGCGAGCGTTCGATATTGGGAATCACCAGCAGGTGTTCGTTGATGAAATGACCTACATCTTCGGTTTCGGGAATGTAGAGCTTGAGCAACAAATCGTATTCGCCGCTGGTGGAATAAAGTTCCGAGTGGATTTCGCGCAATGCGATTTCCTCAGCAACTTTGTAGGTGGTGCCGGGTTTGCAGCGGATCTGGATGAAAACGCAGGTGGACATGGTTTGACCCTATCGGTTCGTGTTGTTCGCAAGCTGACACGGGGCCAAGCCGGGTGCAATCCCCTGCAACAGTTTGCAGCGATCGCAATGCGCGGTCTGGAAAACCATATCCATCCCCGTCTATAAGCGCGCCTGTAGCAAAAGGAATTCGCCCATGCGCAGCGCTTCGATCAGCCGCAAGACCGCCGAAACCGATATCTCGGTCGAGGTTAATCTGGATGGCACCGGCACCTATGACAACCAGACCGGTGTGGGTTTCTTTGACCATATGCTGGATCAGCTGGCGCGCCATTCTTTGATCGACATGACGATCCGCGCCAATGGTGATTATCATATCGACGATCACCACACGGTCGAAGATACCGGCATCGCGCTGGGTCAGGCTTTGACGCAGGCTTTGGGCGACAAGAAGGGCATCCGCCGCTACGGCGAGTGTCACTTGCCCATGGATGACGCTCAGGTGCGCAGTGCGCTGGATCTGTCAGGCCGTCCGTTCCTGATCTGGAACCTTGACCTGCCGACGCAGAAGATCGGCACATTCGATACCGAACTTGTACGCGAGTTCTTTCAGGCGCTCAGCACCCATGGCGGCATCACCCTGCATATCGATCAGTTGCACGGCTTCAACAGCCACCACATTGCCGAGGCTGCCTTCAAAGCCGTCGCGCGCGCTCTGCGGGATGCGGTTGAGACTGATCCCCGCAAAGCGGATGCGATACCGTCGACCAAGGGCGCGCTGTAAATGCTGACAGCCATCATCGACTACGAAAGCGGCAATCTGCATTCGGCCGAGAAGGCCTTTCAGCGCATGGCAAAAGAAGTCGGCGCGGGTGAGGTTGTTGTTACGTCGGACGCGGACGTTGTCGCGAAGGCGGATCGTCTGGTTCTGCCGGGTGACGGTGCCTTTCCTGCCTGCGCTGCTGAACTGCGCGGGCACAAAGGCATCTATGATGCGATGGTTGAAGCGGTTGAACAGAAGGGCCGTCCGTTCCTGGGTATCTGTGTTGGCATGCAGCTGATGGCAACCAAAGGCCATGAATACACGGAAACCGATGGTCTGGGCTGGGTTGCAGGTGACGTTGTCAGGATCGAGCCTTCAGACCCTTCGCTGAAAGTGCCGCATATGGGCTGGAACGATCTGGTTCTTGAAAGCGATCACCCGGTGTTCAACGGTGTGAAATCCGGCGATCACACCTATTTTGTTCATTCCTACCATTTCCGTGTAACCGACCCGGCGCAGCGGTTGGCTTATGTGGATTACGGGCAGGAAGTCACGGCCGTGATTGGCCGCGACACGATGGTTGGGATGCAGTTTCACCCCGAGAAAAGTCAGGACGTTGGCCTACGCATGCTGGGCAACTTCCTGACCTGGAAACCCTGAGGATTACTGAACACGCGTCCAGGTTTGGCCGCGACAGATCAGACCGCCGGCCACACACCCCTTGACGGTCAACTTGTTCTGGCCGTCCAGCGACATTTTTGAGTTGTAGGTTTTGTTCCGGTCCGGCGCCCAGATCTTGCCGCTGTCGTAGCTGCCGTCACCTTCGGGCACCATATCCCAGATGATCTGCTTGCCAAGGTTTTCGTATTCCAACTGCTGGTTGCCATCCGCGTCAAACGCGCTGTCGATGGTGCCGCATATCGCGCTGCCGCATTCTGAAATCGATACATGCAGGTACCCACCCGTATCACCCGGTGCAGTCTTCCACAGACCATCGACGGGATCCGCAGCCATCGCGCCGGTTGCAAGAAACATCAAACCTGCTGCAAACGTAAATCTCTTCATGATTTTCTCCCTGTTTTGAGGGCAGTCTGACCCGCCGATGGACAACGGGCAAGAATGACCCAGCGTCGCGTTGCATCCCCTGCCCTGCCTGTGCGATATCCCGCGCGTGTAACAGTGATAAAGGGCCGCCCGACATGATCCTCTACCCCGCCATCGACCTCAAAGACGGCAACGCCGTGCGCCTGCTGCGTGGTGAAATGGACAAGGCCACCGTGTTCAACGAAGACCCGGCGGCACAAGCCCGCGCCTTTGTCGAGGCAGGCTGCGAATGGCTGCATCTGGTCGATCTGAACGGAGCTTTCGCTGGTGAACCGGTTAACGCGGCACCCGTCGAGGCGATCCTGAAAACCTGCAATGTGCCCGCGCAACTGGGCGGAGGAATCCGCGATATGGCCACGATTGAGACCTGGATCGAAAAAGGTCTGGCGCGGGTCATTCTGGGCACGGTTGCCGTCGAAAACCCCGACCTGGTGCGTGAAGCAGCCAAAGCTTTCCCGGGCAAGATCGCCGTAGGAATTGACGCGCGCAATGGCATGGTGGCCACCAAAGGTTGGGCTGAAGAGACAGATGTTCAGGTTGCCGATCTGGCCCGCAGCTTCGAAGACGCGGGCGTTGCCGCGATCATCTATACCGATATCAACCGTGACGGCGCGATGCAGGGTCCCAATATCGAGGCCACGGCAGACCTCGCCAGAACAGTAGACATTCCGGTTATTGCATCCGGTGGCGTGTCCTCGATCGCCGATCTGATTGCCCTGCGCGATTGTGGCGCAGCCCTGAATGGTGCCATTTCCGGCCGCGCACTTTACGATGGGGCGATTGATCTGAAAGAGGCTCTGACAACTCTCAGAGAGTAGTTCAATGTTCCATTCGCCTGTAAAACGTTCCGTTTTGTCCGCGCAAAGCCTGCTGCACAAACGGTACAAAAACGGCGACTTTCTGGACTGCTATAGCGTTGAGTCTGAGCTTTCGCCGCGCCGGGCCGCGGAGATCATTACTGCATTTCCGGCATGGGCGATGGCATTGGTACGGTTGCGCGGTTTGCTGGTCGCACCTTTTGGCCTCAGCACCAAAGGACCGGAGGCTGCCGACAAGTTAGGGATTTTTCCGGTTGAACACGATGGCGAGGCCGAGGTGATTGCAGGGTTCAACGACCGCCATCTGGATTTCCGCGTTTCCGTTCTGTCTGAGAACGGTCGCATCTCGCTGGCTACCTGGGTACATCGCCACAATTTGGGTGGACGGCTGTACCTGGCTGCAATTCTACCATTTCATATCCTGATCGCGCGAAACGCGCTTGCGCGTGTGAACAACGCAAGCGCCATGCAAACAGGAGATTAACCCGCGGCAGCGGAAGTTAGTTTGGCCAATGCGCCGCGCATTTTTTCAATGACCGGTGACTTTTCGACGTCATCAAGCTCATCCATGGTCTCTTTTGGATCTTCATAGGTCAGCCAGACCTGACCATTGGCATCCTCATAAGCCTGTACTTTGAGCGGCAGGAAAAGTCCCGCGCGCGGATCGATCTGCATGGCTGGCGTGCCAAGCGCAGGGTTGCCAAAAATCAGCACCTGATTGGCCGGGATCGGGGTGCCGACCTTTTCGGCGCCCGCCGCGTGGTCGATCCGGGCAAATACCGTTGCCCCTGCATTGCCAACCGCTGCTTCCAGCGCATCCAACGCTTCGTCCACGGATTTGTCTGTTTGAACTTTGATGATATCGTCAGCCATGGCGGAAAAAGCCCCTCCGATCGAAAGAATTGAAGCCAGTATCAAGGTACGCATATCGGTTTTCCTTCTTTGAAATTCACCCCAATTTTCACAGGTTTGAGAGATCTGACAATCACAAGTCTGGCATCGGCGAGGCTTTGCCGGTAAAGGTCCGGCAGCAAAGGACACCAGATGCTGAAAACCCGGATCATTCCCTGTCTTGATGTTGCAGATGGCCGTGTGGTCAAAGGCGTGAATTTCGTGGGTCTGCGCGATGCAGGCGATCCCGTGGAGTCTGCCAAGGCGTATGACACCGCCGGTGCAGATGAAATCTGTTTTCTGGATATCCACGCGACTCATGAGAACCGTGGAACCATGTTCGACGTGGTGCAACGCACCGCGGAACAGTGCTTTGTGCCGCTGACAGTGGGCGGCGGCGTTCGCACCAAAGATGATGTACGCGCCTTGTTGCTGGCCGGGGCGGACAAGGTCAGTTTCAACTCGGCGGCCGTTGCAAACCCGGATGTGATCGCGGAATCGGCGGACCAGTTCGGCAGCCAGTGCATTGTCTGCGCCATCGACGCTAAGACGGTTGGCCCCGGCAAGTGGGAAATCTTCACCCATGGCGGGCGCAAGCCCACGGGTATAGATGCGGTTGAGTTCGCAAAAACCGTCGTTGCAAAAGGGGCCGGAGAAATCCTGCTGACCTCGATGGACCGCGACGGCACCAAGGCGGGCTTCAACCTTCCCTTGACTCGTGCCATTTCCGAAGCCGTGGACGTGCCGGTAATCGCAAGTGGCGGCGTCGGCAATCTGGACCATCTGGTCGAAGGCGTCACTGAAGGTGGCGCAAGTGCGGTATTGGCTGCCTCGATCTTCCATTTCGGCGAATATACGATCCGCGAGGCCAAGGAACACATGGCCGCTGCTGGAATCCCCATGAGGCTGACATGAGCATTCTGCACGACCTAGCCGCTACGATTGAGGCCCGCAAGGGAGCTGATCCGGACTCGAGCTGGACAGCCAAACTGCTTGCAAAAGGCCCCGAGAAATGCGCCGAAAAATTCGGTGAAGAAGCCATCGAAGCCATTATCGAAGCCGCGAAAGGGGATCAGGCCAAGCTGACTTCTGAGGCGGCGGATGTTCTGTATCACCTTCTGGTCATGCTGGCCGCGCGGGACGTGGCGCTTGACGATGTGCTGGCCGAGCTTGCGCGCCGCCAGGGCATCAGCGGCATTGCCGAAAAAGCTGCCCGCCCCAAAGGGTAAGGGCCGGGTTCCGCGTCGCTACAATGGCCGCTATACTCGGGCGTCAGATTGACAGGCCGAGGGCGCGAAATGATCCGGGTATTGATGCTTGTGGCAACTCTTGCCCTTGTTGCAGCTTGCTCTGCGGCTCCGCCCTCAACCGGGGACGAGGTGCAGCGTCTGGCCGTGGAAATTCAGAGGCTTGGGCCCGATATTGACCCTGAAGAAGCCCAACGGGCCGCGCAAGTCGCTTACAGCTACACTGCGCAGCTGGTGGACGAGTACCAGATCACCGACCCTCCGCTGATTCACAACGCGAAGGTCAACAAGGGCCTTCGCCCGCGCGGCCTATGCTGGCATTGGGCCGAGGATATCGAGCGCCGTCTGAAACAGGAAAACTTCCAGACGCTGGAGTTGCACCGCGCCATCGCCAACGCCGACAACCCGCTGAGGATCGACCACAGTACTGCCATCATCAGCCGTAGAGGAGAATCGCTGTATGACGGCGTCGTTCTCGACCCCTGGCGCTATGGCGGGGTGTTGTTCTGGTCGCCGTTGGTCGAGGATACCCGCTATGACTGGGTGCCGCGCGACGTGGTGCTGGAAAAGCGGCGGCAGGAACAAGTGGCCAGACTGAAGCCATACGAACCCGCAACGCCTTAAAGCTTGGACGAGATGATCCCGGTCGAAAACCCGCCCATGCGCAGCTCGCCAAACAAGCGCTGATATTCGATTTTTGGACAGCGATTCATTACCACATCCACACCACGGTCTTCGGCCTTGGCCGCCGCCTTGGGGTGTTCCACCCCGATCTGCATCCAGATCGTGCTGAGTGACGAAAAGGTATCCAGCGCCTCATCTACAATGGGCGGCACAGATTCGGGCCGACGGAAAATGTCCACCATGTCCACCGGCTCGGATATATCCGAAAGGCTGCCGCACACCGTCTGGCCAAACAGGTCTTTCCCGGCATGGCCCGGATTGACCGGGATAACGTTAAACCCTTTCAACGACAGATAGCGGGCTACGTAATAGCTTGGCCGTACCGGGTTCATGGAAACACCGACAACAGCAACGGTTTTGGTTCGTTGCAAAATGCTTTTCAGGTGCTGATCGGAATAGTCGGGCATGCCCTATCCTTAACAGGGTTCCAAAAAGAAAAAAGCGCCCAAGAAACCTTGGGCGCCAGTTGTTGGAACGAGGGACAGTGAAATGACCCGCGGCAGTTCCGTTCCGCGGTCACTGTGACATTTAAGCATGTCTTCGCTAAAAAAAAGAGGGGGAGCGCATTTTTGTGATGACTTATCACAATTAGCTGATTCTTGCTCATTCCCGATACAGGATCGTCGGCCAGTTTTCTTCAGCCATCTCAATATATTCTGCCTGATCCTGCTGCCAGATCTCCTCGATCTTCATCGAGTGCGTAAGGTAAAGACGACCATCCACCACTTCCCAGGCTTTGGGGTCTGTACTCTTCAGAACTCCCATTGCCATCGCATAGGAACAATACCCACCGAACTGCGGCGCGAAAGCACGGGGATTGCTCTCGAAAAGCTCACGGTTCTCTTGCGAGGTGAAATGCCACCGTGCCCCTTTCCACATCACCGAATTTTCGGCCATGCCCATAATGGGCGTAGCGCTGTCGAAATAGGACACAGCGTCATACCCGGCCAACGCCACCCCTTCGGTGGTGTAGTAGACGGGCATGTCCTGGGCATATACGGCAGGAGCCAGAAAAAAAGCGCACAGCGCGCCAAGAGTGGAACGTCGGGTCAGCATCGTCATGTCAGAATCTGAATTCACAGGGCTATCAAGATGCAATTTTTTGCTGCGTGCGGAACCCCTGTTGACGTGGATGTGAACGATCTTCAGCCAAATACGCTCAATCGAAAATATCTTCGATCACATCCCAGGCTTCGTCGAACGCGCGTGAGAACATGCCTTTCTTCTTCTTTTTTCGTTTTGCTTTCCGCGGAGCGGTATGAGAAACGGCGGTTCGCGCTGTTTTGGAAGGCGTGGCTTTCCGCTTGGGCAGCATTTTCAGATCGTGCAAAGGTGCTCCACAATTGGAACAGCTCAGCTCGTGCCTCTCTTTGCCCTTCAGGACCAAAGCAGCCCGGGTCCCGCAATAGCAGCAGGTGGCGATTTTGGACGGACCGGAAATAGCGCTCTCCTTTTTTGTCAGGGCCGGGATGCATATAAGGCGATTGCCGCAGCATTTGAGACATTCAGCGATCCGAATCCCCCGGCTGCGTCAATTTTCACCAACTGATCCACTGTTTCCTTTGTCTTTTGCCGCAATCCCGGGCCTTCCGCCCCCAGAACAAGTGCGACAGGGCGGTCCCGACCATCACCCAGCGCGCCTTCGATGGTTACGTCTGCTTCGCCGTCCAGCCCAAGGACCAGAAAGCCCATGTCCTGAAGCTCAACAATTGTGTCGGCAAGGTTACGCATCCGCAGATAGGGTTGACGCTCCAGCGCACCGCTGGCTGTTTTTGCCAGCGCCCCGGTTTCGGGCGCAGAATGGTGGCGCGTGCCTATGACCGCACTCGCCCCAAGAACCTCGGCCGAGCGCAGAATCGCTCCGACATTATGGGGGTCCGTGACGCGGTCCAGCAGGATGACGCGCGGGTTTTCCCGACCGATGCAGTTCTCGGCCAGACCGCCCCAATCCAGTGGCTTGACCTCCAGCGCAGCCCCCTGATGCACAGAACCTGCGTCGATGGGCGCAGTAAATTTGCGCGGATCAACCATCTCGGGCTCGATACCCGAGAATTCTATCGCTTCCGCCAGTTTGTCCCGCGCATTACGCGTAACGATCAGGCGCAATTTCTGCCGATTTGGGTTCATCAAAGCGTCGCGAACTGCATGCAATCCGAACAGCCAGACAGTTTCGGCGGCGGCAGCTTTGCGGGCCTGTTCCTTTTCGACGACCCATTTGGGTTTCTTCATTTTATGAGCCTCCGGGCCGAGATTTCGGTTTCCTGCGTCAAAGCGAAATTTTCCTGTTGACGCTCCTTTGGTGCGCTAGTAATCACGCCTCCACGTCAGGTGCAACGCCTGACAGTGGGCGACAGGCCGCAAGGTGTGGCAGGGGACTGTAACTCCCTCGCGGAGACGCACGCCTGGTTCGATTCCAGGGTCGCCCACCATCTTTCCAACTGATTGTGAAGATGGCCAGAGCGTATTTTGCCATACGCTCTTATTCCCTTCGTAGACGCCCCTCGCGAACGACGGGCTTCGAAACTTGCGATTAGCAGTGCGGAATCTGCAGGCCCGTTTGCCTCATCGGGAAGCTGTTACCGGCGGTCATCTCAGGTTTCCTTTTACGCATCCATTCAGGTCGCATGAGGTTATCGGTTGATCAGAGGGTGCCGAGCCCGCTCGGATACCGCTTTTTCCAAGCAGCGCAAGTTCTTGCAAGGGCTAATCGAACAAACGGCGCTGAAATCACTTCAGCGCCGTTCGATTCGCTTTTTTGATGGTAAGCCAATCGGCTTGAAGAACTTACTCCGCTGCCGGGCGCAGCTGCGATACCTGCTCAAACCAGGCAACAATCGCGTCCAGATCCGCTGGTAAGACTTCGGCAGCGCCGTCTGCAAACGCTTGGAACTTCACTTCGTTCAATCCGTTCACGCCGACCAGCACCGGAATGTCCAAGGCCAGTGCTTCCCCGATCACGGGCCGGAACCCGCGCCCATCGGATTCATGTTTGCCAAACTTGTTGATGATCAGCAATTGAGGCGCATCCTCAAGCGACGCGGTCACATATCCCACCGCCTGTTCCAGCGCCGCAGGATCCAGGCGGCAACCGCGTGACTGCGTTCCCAGCGACTGCGAGATACGGATGGTTTCACCGTCAGGCAGCACACGAACGTCCATATCGCATTTGCTGCTGTCGGCGCATTCCGTGTTCGTTTGTACAACACCGGCAAGTTTTGCGCCGCACGCCAAAAGGCGTTCTGCAACGGCAGTCAGCAGGCGGTCCGTTGCGCCGCGATCAGTTGTGGTGACATAGGCCAGATGCATCTTGGACCTCTTGTAAATCGTTTGTGACGTTTCAGATAGCACGCAAGGCACCGCCCGACCACTCCCCCAGCTATGGAAGCGGGGACAGGCCGATCACAGGTGCGTGCAGGTGAAGAAGAACCGCGTAAGCGGCAAGCGCGGCAAGCCAAACCCCACGGCGCGGCCAGGGACGCGGCGCACGGAGTGAAAACCGCACTGTATTGCGAGATAACCGGACCCATTCAAAGCCCATCTCGCGCCTCTTGCGCCGGTCGATCAGGGCCATGCCCATTGCTGCGAAACCGGCAAAAAGGCCGAACAGAATCACATGAGACAGGCTGCCATTGGCCAGCAGATGTGCCACCGCCCACAGCATCATCGCGGCAAGGATCGGGTGGCGGGTGGTGCGCAGGATACCGGGCTGCTCCGGGTCAAAAGGCCGATTGCCGAGCCCTCCGAAAGAGAACGGATTCTGAATGATGAGCCCCGCAACTGCCAGCCAGCAGACCACGGGCATGATCAGCACCGGTGCCCAGCGTAAAATCCCGAATGGTGGGATGACCTCGACGTAAGGGGCATTTGCGGCGGCAACGATCAGCCAGGCCAGGACCGCCAGCGACAGAACCGAATAGGCTGTGAAATAACCCCGGCGTCCGAGTGTGTCGATCAACCACCCTCGCACCGTCGGCCGAACGGGAATTGCGTGGCTGAGAAGGAAGGTGACGAGCGCTGCAAGGAATAGGACCCAACCGGTCATTGTGATCTCCGAGTTATTGGGATCGGTCTAGATCAGGATGGCGGCGGCTTCCTTGTCCGAAATCAAGTTCGGCGCAGGGGCAGATGCACCGCCCCTGCCCTGTTTTAAAGCCCAAGCGCCGCACGGCGTTCTTCGGCAAAGCCCTGCACGATGCGGTCGGCAATCAGTGCCAGAATCGCCATCGCAGCGCCGGCCGAGATACCAAGCCCCACATCTGCCTGCCCCAGCGCCAGATAGATCGACTGGCCCAGACCGGTGGTTCCGATCAGTGCCGCGATGACCAGCATTGCAAAGGCATAGAGGATGGTCTGATTCAGCCCCAGCAAGATGGTCGGCGCGGCATAAGGCGCGCGGACGTCGCGCATGATCTGCCACTCGGTCGCACCGCTGGAGATTGCAGCCTCCATCATCTCTTCCGGCGTGTTGACCAGCCCATGTCGCGTATAGCGGATCATCGGGACGATCGCATAGGCACAGATCGCCAGAAAGGCCGAAAACTCACCAATCTGGAACACCATCAGAACCGGGATCAGGAACACGAACAGAGGGATTGTCTGCAGCATATCGCAAATCGGACGGACCACTTTCCACACCGGCTCCCAAACCGCACTGGCGAGACCGATCAGGCCGCCGGCCACCGCACAGGAAAACACTGCGGCGCCGCTGAGGTAGAGCGACAGCAGCGCCCGCTCCCACAGCCCCGAAACGAGGATGGTGCACAGCAGACCCACACAGAGGGCCGCCAGACGCCAGCCGCCCGCGACCCAACCCAGCGCGGCAGCGCCGGTCAGGACAAAGGGCCACGGCAGGTTCGAGATTCCGGTTTCCAGCATGCCGATCAGGATCAGGACGATCAGACCGCCCGTCAGCCGACCGCGCCATGCCATCAACAGGGCAATCGCCGCACCTGCGGCGAACAGACCCCAGCTCATGCTGGGCGTCCACTGGAAACCCCATGTGAATGGAAGCACCGCCTGATCCAGACCGATCCGCAGCGGCAGCAACACATAGAACAGAGAATTGTTCTTGAGCGCGTCCAGCCATGGGCCGTTGGCCTGCGTGAATGCGGTCAGGCCGCTGTCCACAGCCTCGGCCATCGGGTCGAGAACGGTCAGTTCAGACGGGTTCGGCAACCAGTTGCGAAACGCCAGGGTAAACAGCACCGCAAAACCGAGCATCACCCACACGACGCGGCTGTCATACCGTTTGCGCTCGGTCGCCAAAGTTCCGCTCATCCGGTCAATGACGACTGCAAACACGACGATCACCAACCCCGCCATCAGCGATTCACCGAACTGCGCCTTGCGCATGGTCAGCAGAACCTCCCAGCCGATATCATTAAACCCGCCGATGACGGCGGCGATGATAACCATCGACAAGGCGGCCATCAGGCATTGGTTCACACCAACCATGATCTGCGTAGTGGCGGCAGGAATTTCGACCTGAAACAATTGCTGAAACCGTGTGCCGCCCGACATGATGGCGGCTTCCTTGATCTCTGGCTCGACCCGTTCCAGACCCAGCATCACGTTGCGGGCCATAGGCGGCGCGGCATAAATAGCCGAGGCGATCAGCCCGACTACCGGACCAAATCCGAACAGCAGCAACAGCGGCGTCAGATAGGCAAAGGTCGGAACCGTCTGCATCACATCCAGAACCGCCTGCACGAAGGACTTAACCTTTGGCACCTCATTGGCGAGGATGCCGATGCCACCACCCAATATCAACGCCACAGGGACGGAAACGGCGACAAGAGCCAAGGTGTTCATGCTCTCTGTCCAATAGCCCGAGGCGAGAACGAAGCTGAGACCCAGAAAGCCCAGCGCCGCCATCGGCAACCCGCCAAGGTACCAGCCCAGCGCGGTCACGATCCCGATCAGGATGGGCCATGGCGTGTTGCCCAGAACAAAATTCGCCCAGTTCATTGGATAGGTCATCATGTCCGAGAACAACCGCATCGCCGGTTTGATCAGGTTCAGAAACCAATCCAGAAACGCTCCGACCCATTGGGTTGCGGGCAATTCCCATGCAGCGGGCCATTTAACCAGCCAAGGGGCGACACCCTCCAACGCAAGGCAAACCGCACCGACGATAACCGTAATCAGGGCGGCCTTTGCGCCCGCCGTCAACTTCGCGCTGTGCTTCATCGGAAGGTCGGTTAAAGCCGTCATGTTTCGTCCACCTGCAGCGCAGCAGCAAGATCAGACGGGTGCACCGTGCCAACGACATTACCATCGGCATCCCGCACCGGCACGGGTTCATACAGTTCCATGCAATGGGCAAGGGCTGCGTCCAGCGTCATTGAGGTGGTCAGGCCGGGATCATCCGGGCCACATTCTGCTTCGCTCCGCATGACCGAGGCGACCTTCGCGTGCTGACCTTTGGCGACATCCTTCGAGAACTCGCGCACATAATCGTCCACGGGACGCAGCACGATATCGGTGGGCGTGCCGATCTGCACGATCTTGCCATCACGCATGATCGCGATGCGATCGGCCAGCTTCAGCGCTTCCTGAATATCGTGGGTGATGAAGACGATGGATTTCTTCAGCGTCGCCTGAATGCGCAGAAACTCGTCCTGCAACTGGCGACGGATCAACGGGTCAAGGGCCGAGAACGGCTCGTCCAGAAACCAGATATCGGGGTTCACGGCAAGGCTGCGGGCAATGCCCACACGCTGACGCTGACCACCTGAGAGCTGGCGCGGGAAACTGTCTTCGCGCCCTTCCAACCCGACAAGCGAGATTACTTCCTGCGCGCGGTCCAGCCGTTCCTTTTTGCCCACACCCTGCACCCGCAGCGGATAGGCCACGTTTTCGGCAACGGTCATGTGCGGGAACAGGCCGAAATGCTGGAATACCATGCCCAGCTTTTTGCGGCGCAGCTCGGTCAGAGCCTTTTTTGAGGCTCCGATGACGTTTTCGCCGTCCACCCGAATTTCACCGCCCGTGCCAGGCAGCAGTTGAGAGATACAGCGGATCAAAGTGGATTTGCCCGAACCGGACAGACCCATGATGACGAACAGTTCGCCCTCTTTGACCTCGAAATTGGCATCCTGCACCGCAGGGATGAATCCGTTTTCCCGAAGATCGGTTGCGGCTTTGTCAGCGTCATTCCCTGACCGAGACAGCGCGTCGGTCAGGGCTTTGTCAGCGCCGGGGCCAAAAACCTGCCAGAGATTCTGGCAGGCAATGGCAGGCATAGTCGCGTCAGTCACTTACGCGCGCTCACTGGGTTGCTGCGTCAACAACCGGACGCCACTTGCCCTCGTTTTCGGCCATCCATGCCGCAACAACTTCTTCGACCTTTCCGCCATCGACATCAATCGCGCCCATCATCGGCTGCTGGTCTTCGACCGCCAGTTGATAGTTGGACAGGATTTCATAGGCGGCGGGCCATTTCTCTTCCATGCCGCTCCAGCCAGCTTTGAAGATGCGCGAGGGCGAGAAGTCGCAGTCATTCACAGCATTCGGGTTCGGACCCCATGCCGGATCATTGAAGCACGCTTCTTCGCCAGCAGGCAGGTCGACGAACTGAACATCATAAGCCGACATTGCCCAGTGCGGTTGCCAGAAGGTAATCAGCAGTGGCGATTTTCGCTCGGTTGATGCGCGCAACTCGGCAATCAGTGCGCCTTCGGAACCGGCAGGAACAGCTTTGAACGGCAATTCCAGCCCGGTCATACGATCCGCGCCGGGTGTACCCCAATCGGCCGGATAGTCGACCAAACGGCCACCGGGCAGAGTTTCCGCCGTGGCAAAGACCTGAGCGCAGTCTTTCAGAGCTTCCCACGCAGGCAGACCCGGGCACAGATCAGCAACATGCGCGGGGTAAGCGATGCCTTCCTTGGCATCCAGACCCAGATCACCGATTTCGACCACGGTGCCTTCGTCGATTTTCTTGGCATATTCGTCCGATACGTTGGACGACCAGATTTCCAGCGTCGCGTCGATATCACCATCGGCAAGCGCCTGGAACTGGTTCATCATGCCTGCAGTTACATATTCGACGTTATAGCCAGCGGCCTTGAGCATCTCGCCCGCCACATGCGTAGTGACGTGCTGACCAGTCCATTCGTTGATCGCCAGTTTGATTGGCTCGTCCACAGCACCCATATCCGCCGCTTGCGCCGCACCCGCAACGGTCAGGGCCATAAGGCTTACACTCAGTTTTTTCATGGATTTTCTCCCTGTCTTATTTGTTTTGCCCACCCCGGCGAGGGTTTTCCCACCGGTACATTTGTCTGATGACAATACCATGTCGCAACATGCACAAATTCAGTCGGAAAAGGAAAGTGAACAGTTTGTAGCGGACGAAAAGATCTCATCCCTACACCGTTGATGTTTCCCTGCAAGCGCCCCCAAGGCCCTAACCCGACCGGCCATTGCTCCGCGCCATTAACATGGAACGTTGACTGACGAGTCAATCACAAGCCGTTTTGAACCCGTTTGTCGAGGATTTCTTTGACAATTTTCAGATTTTTCTTGAAGAGCCCAAACGTTTGGCTCTCAGAGGCAAAGTATCAGATCGTTTGATTTCCCGTTGCAAAACCGAAACAAAAGATGAACATTCAAGGTGTCACTGATTTGAGGTCGGGTCTATGCGTTCATTTGAAGAGATCTTGGATATTGCCGCAGCTCGTCATGGGGGGGCTGAAGCCCTTGAGGCAAAGCTGAACAAACCCAAAAGCCACGCGGAACTGGCCGCAATGCCCGAGGATCGCTGGCTTTCGATCATCACGAAATGCGTCTTTCAAGCCGGATTCAACTGGAAGGTCATCGAAAACAAATGGGATGGTTTCGAGACTGCCTTTGACAGGTTCGATGTAGGTCGGTGCGCTTTCATGGATGATGAAAAGTTTGATGCCTTGCTGCAGGACACGCGCATTGTCCGCAATGGAACCAAGATCGCGACAGTGCGGGACAACGCAGCCTTTCTTCTGGAACTGCGCGAGGAAGGCGGTGCCGGCAAGGTTCTGGGCGGCTGGCCCTCTGACGACTACGTCAACCTTCTGGCAATGCTGGCCAATCGCGGGTCTCGTCTGGGCGGGGCTTCGGCGCAATATGCAATGCGCTTCGCAGGGCGCGACAGTTTCATTCTGTCTCAGGATGTGACCGCTCGCCTGATCGCCGAAGGTGTGATCGACAAGCCCGCCACGTCGAAAAAAGCAATGGCGGCGGTGCAGCAGGCCTTTAATTTCTGGATGGATCAATCCGGGCGGTCTTTAACTGAAATCAGCCGGGTTCTGGCCATGAGCCTGTGAAAACGGTTTGCGGAATACAAGCAGCGGACTAGGATTCAAGTCATGGTTCTGCGCGTTTTCCTGTTTGCTCTTCTTTTGCTGTCCTCCTGTGGCCGTCAGTTGACAGTGCAAGAGCGTGATTTTGCGGATACCATTCAGGGGGAAACCCTGAATCTGGACAGCGTGCGGCTGGTCGATGGCGCTCCGGTCACCAATGTAACATACTTCCGCGAAGAGCGCCCCCGTCTGGCCTGCCGTGAGCGCATTCTTCCCCCTGTGGAACCCGGGCCGGTAACTGGCAAGCCCGCGGCGGTCGCGTTGTTCAACAAAGTGTACTTTGCCCGCGACTGGTATCTGGAAGACTACATGTCTGACTTCCCCGATCAGATGAATCTGGTGGCTGCGATGTTGCTGGCCCATGAATTGACGCATGTCTGGCAATGGCAAAATCGCCGGACCACCGGTTACCATCCCCTGCGTGCCGCAGCGGAACATGGCGGACGAAAGGACCCGTATCTGTTCGACCTCGAAACCTCGCCGGATTTCCTGTCCTATGGGTTTGAACAACAAGGCGCTATTGTCGAGGAATATGTGTGCTGCCGCGCACTGGACCCTCAGGCCACACGCACCAAAAGGCTGCACACGATGTTGGGCGCGCATTTCGACTTGTCTCCACTTCCGGAAAAAGGGCGTGAGCGCGCAATTGTGCTGCCCTGGAGGGAAGCCGAGATTGAAGGGATATGCAGCGGGACCTAGTTCTGCTGAAGTGTTTCCAGATAGGCTACCAGATCCACGATGGGCTGGCTCGTCAGAATCGGCTGACCCTGCGGCGTTTTCATAGAGGTGTCCTGCCCCTCGAAGTAAGGACCATAGACCGGCATCGGGCTGCCATGACTGACCAACGGATCCCGACCGTCAATGCGGGCGACAACGCGGGCGGTGGGGAACACGCCTTCTGCGTCGGATAGTGCCGTCAGATCCGTCGGCTGAACCACCAATACGCTTGCCATCGGACCCTGCCCGGTCGCATCGATCCCGTGGCAGGTTGCACAATAGTGCAGGTAGAGTTCCTCGCCGGTCTTTGTGTCCTGCGCCCAGACCGCCTGTGAGGCAGCGGCCGAAACCCCAAGAACCAGTAATCCGATTGTTGCCCTGAACATCGTATCCTCCTGCCAAGATTGACAATTGCAGGGTTGCCCGATGGACGTCTTGGCGCAATGATCCAGATCAACGCAGGCGGAGGGTACGGGTCATGACACAATACGCAGCCATAATGCTGGCAGCCGGGGTCGGCGTCCCTGTTCTGGCTGCATTGAACGCGGCATTGGGCAAACTGATCGGGTCGCCGACCACCGCCGCGGTGATCCTGTTTGCCATCGCCTTTGTCGCGTCTGCACTGGTGATGCTGCTGTTCCCAGGGTTCGAAGCGCTGTCCAAGGTTGCCGAGGCTCCGAAACACCTGCTGCTGGCCGGTGTCCTGATCGCGTTCTATGTTCTGTCGATCACCCACGTTGCCCCTTATTTCGGGGTCGGCAACGCAGTATTCTTTGTATTGCTGGGACAATTGGTCAGCACAGCGGCCATAGACCATTTCGGCCTGTTTGGCGCTCAAATCACGCCTCTGACATGGATACGGGCCGGAGGTATTGCGGTCATGGCGATTGGAGTAGCGATCACTCAACTGGCCTGAGCACGCCCCCCTCAAGCCGGACCATACGATCCATACGCGCCGCCAACTCAAGATTGTGGGTTGCTATCAACGCCGACAGCCCTTCGTCCCGCACCAATGTCATCAGCGCGTCAAACACCTGATCCGAAGTATCCGGGTCCAGATTGCCGGTCGGCTCATCCGCCAACAAAACACGCGGCGCATTGGCCAGTGCCCGGCAAAAAGCCACGCGTTGTTGTTCGCCCCCCGAGAGCGCTGCGGGGCGATGACTGGCGCGCGGAGCAACGCCGACACGGTCCAGCAGGTCCAAGGCCCGCGCCTGTGCGGCTTTTTCGGACACACCGTTGGCCAGTTGCGGCAGCGTGATGTTTTCCAACGCCGTGAATTCCGGCAGCAGGTGGTGGAACTGATAGACAAAACCCACATCCTGCCGACGCAGCGCAGTTCTGGTACGGTCCCCCTTACCCGAAGCATTCTGCCCCCTGATTTCGACGGATCCGTCGTCGGGTTTATCCAAAAGGCCTGCAATGTGCAGAAGGGTCGATTTGCCTGCACCTGAGGGAGCAACCATCGCCACGGCCTCGCCCGCGCGCAGGTCCAGATCGACCCCGCGCAGAACCTGCACTTCGCCCGGCGTGCCCTTCAGATAGGTCTTGGTCAGACCCTTCAGACGCAACGTGACATCACTCATAACGCAAAGCCTCAACCGGGTTCAGCCGCGCGGCACGACGCGCGGGGAAATAGGTAACAATGAAAGACAGGCCAAGCGAAAGGCCGATTGCCTTAAGCACATCGCTCAGATGCAGCTCGGCCGGCAAGGCGTAGATGCCCCGGATCGACGGGTCCCAAACGCCGCCGCCCATCACGTAGTTCACGAACGAGAAGATCGGATCGATATAGATCGCGAAGAGGCATCCCAGAACGACCCCCATCGCAGTTCCAATCAGGCCGGTGAACGCGCCACAGATGAAAAACACACGCAGAACTGACCCTTCGCTGAGGCCGATGGTGCGCAGGATACCGATATCGCGCCCTTTGTTCTTGACCAGCATGATCAGGCCCGAGACGATATTCATCGCTGCGATCAAAACAAGGATCGAGAGGATGATGAACATCACGTTGTCCTCGACCTCCAACGCCCGCAAAAAGCCACCGGAGGCATCCTGCCAGGTCCAGATCTGGCTACGCTCGCCCGAGGCCTCGATGATCGAAATCAGGATCGGGCCCAGTTCTTCAGGCTTTTCCACCATCACTTCGATCTCATCCGCCACGCCGTCGCGGTTGAAAAAGCTCTGGGCCTGCGAAAACGGCATGTAGACGCGGGTGCGGTCGATGTCATAGCGCCCCGCTGAAAATACATAGACCACACGATAAGCACTCACACGGGGCGAGGTCCCGAAGGCGGTTTTGACCCCGTTGGGCGAGGTCAGCTTGACAACATCCCCGACTGTCGCTCCGATGCTACGCGCCACGCCCGACCCGATGGCAATAACATCCTCGCCGGTCTGGAATTCGGACAAGTCCCCCACAGCCTGCTCTGCTTGCGCAATACCCGGCAAATCGAGCAGATCGTCAGGGCGGATACCAAACACCTCAACCCCGCTGCTGCGGTCGCGGTTCGTAATCAGCACCTGCCCTTTCACTAAAGGAGCAGTGCGTTCAACACCGGGCACTTGCGCGATACGGGCCGCTCGTTCTTCAAAGTCGGCCATCGTTCGATCCACGCGACCCAGCGCGTCAAACTCACCCGACGAGTAGACCGTCACATGCGCATTGGCGCCCAGAATGGTGCCTACAAATTCCGAACGGAACCCGGACCGGACCGCCAGTGTCGCGATCAGGGCAAACACCGCCAGTGTGATCCCGATCAGGGAAATCCATGTCATCACGCTGACGCCACCTTCGGCCCTGCGGGCCCGCAGATAACGCCAGGCGATTTTCCATTCAAAAGGGGCAAAGGGCGGGGGTGTCTTGGCCATGCCAGCTCCGGGGTGTTCTTGTTCGCGGGGACAGTTTCGGCATTTCACCCGATGGTCAAGCCGGTTGTCACTCTGATCCGGCTCCTCAGCCTGAATGAGCCGAATCAATTCGGGTGGCAGCCGTGGCATCTGGGCCAAACGGATGACTTAGAATGCAGGTGTTACACCATGAGTTGTGAAGCGCATCACAGACAAAGCCATATTGTTTCATGTATGAAGTTAATCATCGCGCTTCGTGAGCTCCTGAATCGAAAAAGCAACAATGAGCGCGAAATTTTATTACTCTTTTTGATTATTTTCAGAAACTTTGTACCCTGACTGTGGGGGAACACATTTTAAGAGCGGGGGTCGCTCAATGAATTTTCAAATCTCAACCAACGGAGCGGGGGTTATTCCGTCCCGCCAAGCATCTACAGAACTGGATTGCGAGACAGCGGCGCTGCTGCGTGCGGCCATTCGGCCGATCTTTGCCAGCGCGGCAAGCTGGGGCAATCTGACGGATATTCTGAAAGACAAAGGGTACCGTCTGGTTTTCCGGCAAGGCCGTCTGTGCATCACGGATCGAACCACCGACGCACGGGTTTGCGGACTGCAGTTTCTGGGCCTTGAATTTCGCGAACTGGTCAGTCGACTGGGCCGTCCGATCGTGGTGGCACGGGGCGACGGAGCCAATGGCGACATTCTGGCAACGCGTCCGACGGCAGACCAAAACTGAAATCTGAACTAAGCGTCTTGGACAGGTCGTACTTGGCGGCCAGAGCAGTATCATGGCCGCCTTCATGGATCAGGTCAGTTTAACGTGACACTCACAGCAGGTACCGACGCCTGTGCTCAGGCGATCTGCTCGTAGATTTCAGCAACTTTGATGACAGCCGCCTCGGGGCTCAGTTCCTCGCTTTCGCCGGTACGGCGGCAGGTCAGTTCAACAACACCATTCTTCAGGCCGCGCGGACCAACGGTAATCCGCCAGGGCAGACCGATCAGGTCCATGGTCGCAAACTTGCCCCCTGCCCGTTCGTTACGGTCATCATAGAGCGGTTCCAGACCCAAAGCGGTCAGCGCCTTGTAGATTTTGTCACAGGCTTCATCCGCTTCTTCATCACCCTGCTTCAGGTTCACGATGCCGCAATGGAACGGTGTCACCCCCTCGGGCCAGATGATGCCTTTGTCGTCATGGCTGGCCTCGATGATCGCGCCGACAAGACGGCTGACACCAATCCCGTGGCTTCCCATGTGAACCGGAACAGGTTTTCCATCAGGGCCTTGCACGGTCGCGCCCAGCGGTTCGGAATACTTGGTGCCGAAGTAGAAGATCTGCCCAACTTCGATACCGCGCGCCACGCGACGGCGTTCTTCGGGGATCTGATTGAACAGCGCCTCATCATGCGTTTCATCAGTGCGTGCGTATTTCGAGGTGAACTCTTCCAAGATCGCCTGACATTGTTCGCGGCTGTCATAATCAATCTCACGATCACCAAAGGTCAGATCGGTAACGGCGCTGTCATAGAAAACCTCGGATTCGCCGGTATCGGCCAGCACGAGGAATTCATGCGTATCATCACCGCCGATGGGTCCGGAATCGGCGCGCATCGGGATCGCTTGCAGGCCCATACGCTCATAAGTGCGCAGATAGCTGACAAGATGGCGGTTATAGGCGTGCAGCGCGTCTTCCTTGGTCAGGTCGAAGTTATAGCCGTCCTTCATGTAGAACTCGCGCCCCCGCATCACGCCGAAACGCGGGCGGATTTCATCGCGGAACTTCCATTGGATCTGATAGAGCGTCAGCGGCAGATCTTTGTAGCTGTTCACGTGACCACGGAAAATATCGGTCACCAGTTCTTCCGCCGTGGGTGTGAACAACATGTCCCGGTCATGCCGGTCCTTCATCCGCAGCATTTCCTGACCATAATCATCATACCGACCAGATTCGCGCCACAGATCAGCTGACTGGATGATGGGCATCTGGATCGCGATATGACCGGCCCGCGCCTGTTCCTCATGGACGATGTTTTCCAGCTTGCGCAGCACTTTGAAGCCCAGCGGCAACCAAGAATAAATCCCGGCAGAGGCCTGCTTGATCATCCCGGCGCGCAGCATCAGCCGGTGGCTGACGATCTGAGCCTCGGACGGGTTTTCCTTGAGAACGGGCAGAAAGTAACGGCTGAGGCGCATGGATGGACCTTCAAAGGTAAGAATTCGACTGGAAAGGTGATTATGCCAAAGCCCCGCCGGGGGCAATCGGACATTGGCGTTTTTGCGACCTCGGGCCAGTCGGTTTTTTGATTGACCCACCAATCGGGAATTCCAATGGTGGCGGAAACGCAAACCTTTAGAGGCGCCGATGCAGACAATTCAGGAACCCGCCCGGCAAATCCCTGTCATCCATCAAACCGATGTTCTGGTCGTGGGCTCTGGCCCCGCCGGCTTGGCCGCAGCGCTGTCAGCGGCACGTGCGGGTGTAGAGGTGTCCCTGGTTGACCGGTTCGGCTGCATGGGTGGCAATATCACAGCAGTTGGCGTGGAAGGATTCGCCTGGTACCGGCACGAGCAAACTGTCGAGGCAGGCGGCATCGGGATGGAGTTCGAAACCCGTGCCAAGGACATGGGCGCTGCTGTTCCGGAAAGTCAGTCGCTCAGCTATGAGCTGGACAGCGAAGGCTTCAAGCTGGTGGCGGACAAGCTGGTCGAAGAGGCAGGTGTGCACCCGATGTTGCACCGTCAATTCGTGGCACCCATTATGGACGGTGAGCGGATCACTGGTATCATCACCGAATCCAAAGCCGGGCGTGAGGCGATCCTGGCCAAGGTCGTGATTGATGCCACCGGCGACGCGGATGTGGCCCATCGCGCAGGCGCTCCGACCCACAAAACCCCACGTGAGGACATGATGGCGGCCTCGGTTATGTTCCATCTGGCAGGCGTCGACAAACGGGCCTTTATGGAAGGCGTCAAGGCTGACCCGCAGACCTACAAAGATTGGGGCGGCGGAGGTGAGTGGAACATTGAGACCAGCGGAAAAGAGGACGACATGTTCTCACCCTTCGTACACAAGCCGTTCCAGCAAGCCATCGATCAGGGTCTGATCCCGCCGCATCTGAACACGATCGCAGGCACCTGGGGCGCGATGCATGACACGGGTGAGCTGACCTATATGAACCTCATCCATCTGGCCGAAATAGACGGAACCGACCCCGACAGCCTGACAAAGGGTGAGATTGAAGGCCGCCGCCAGTCGATGCTGGCCATCGACGCCCTGCGTCGGTTCATGCCGGGTTGCAAGAACGCGCGGTTGCGGAATTTCGGGATGACCATCGGCATTCGCGACACCCGCAAAATCGATGCGGTGTACAACATGACCGAAAACGATGCCCGCCATCAGGGTCGGTTTGAAGATACGATCGGCATTTATCCCGAATTCATCGACGGCTATGGAATCCTGATCCTGCCGACCACGGGACGGTATTTGCAGGTCCCGTACCGCTCGATGTTGCCCAAAGACATCAAAGGCCTTCTGGTCGCGGGGCGGTCACATGGTGCGGACCGGGTGGCTCATGCCGCCACACGTAACATGGCCTGCTGCGCCGTTATGGGCCAGGGCGCAGGTATCGCAGCGGCGATGTCTCTGAAAAGCAATCAGGAGCTGGATCAGTTGGATCTGGCACCTGTTCATACGGAACTGAACCGCCAAGGAGTCAGAATTCACTGATGGACAGCATTCCAACGATTGACATCTCGCCATTGGCTGAACCTGAAACCGCGGCCTATAATGCGACGGTGCAAAGCATCTTTGAGGCCTGCACCGGGATCGGGTTTTTGTCCATCACCGGAACAGGCGTGTCTCAGCAAACCGTTAATCAGGTCAGGCAGGTTGCCCGAGAGATCTTTGCCATCAACGAGTCCCGCAAATGGGATCAGGCCATCACCCGCGAGAACTATCGCGGTTATATCCCGATGGGGTTTTTCACACCCAATGATGGATCGGGCAAGGCCGACAAGTATGAGGGTTACAAGCTGCACCACGAGGTTGCCGCAGATGCGCAGGTACGTGCAGATTGTCCATTGTACGGGCCCAACCTTTGGCCGGATGAGGTGCCCGACGCCAAAGAGATCATTCTGGACTATTGGGGCCAGCTGGATCACGTCGCCGATCTGTTGCTGGGCGCATTGGAGGCTGGCCTGGACCTTAAACCTGACACGCTGCGCAGTGCTTTCCAGAACCCGATGACCAACATGACCTTGCTGCATTACCCGCCGCAGGCTGCGTATGAGGCAGGCTATGGCATCCACCCGCATAAGGACACGGACGCACTGACCATCATCGCTCCCGATCCGGTGGGCGGGCTTGAGGTTCAAACCCGCGGCGGGGGATGGATCACGCCAGATTGCCCGCGTGGCGGTTTTGTGGTGAATATCGGCGACATGCTGGAGCTGTGGTCCGGCGGGCGATTGAAATCCACACCGCACCGGGTGGTCAACCGGTCGGGCAAGGAACGGTACTCCTTTCCGTATTTCGCTGTGCCCCGCCATGATGTCATCGTCGAACCGCTGCTGCCCGCGCTGCCCGGCTTCCACCGCCCTGCCGTCCATTGCGGCCATTGGTCAGCGGAAATCTGGCGCACCAATTGGCCTGACGAAACCGCCGGCGCGGACACTCCGGAGCTGGGGACACTGTACGACTGAAAGCCACAAAGCCCGGCCCAATGAAGCGCTTGCATCACGGGCGTCGATGCGCCAAGAACACCTGCAATGACCTGAATAAGGGGATCGCAATGGCATTGCCGGTTAAGGACCAGCTTAGATACTGGAGCATCACCGCTGCGGTTTTTGTGTTGATCCTCTGGGCATTGGGGGACGTTCTGCTGCCCTTCGTCATTGGCGGGGCCATCGCCTATTTCCTTGATCCCGTCGCGGATCGGCTGGAGCGGTTGGGCCTGTCACGCATGGCGGCCACAGCCATCATCACCGTTATCGGTGTTCTTGGATTTGTGCTGGCAATTCTGATGGTGGTACCCGCTCTAATCACCCAGTTACTGGATCTGATCGACGTTCTGCCAGATCTGTTCAAGCAATTGCGCGGTTTCATCGAAAAACAGTTCCCCTCCTTGCTGGATCGGGAGTCGAACACGCATCAGATGCTTTTGTCCTTCGGCGAAACATTGAAATCCAAGACCGGGGATGTTCTGGAAACGGTTCTCGCCTCTCTTGGCTCTGCAATCAACATCGTCGTCCTGCTGGTGATCGTGCCGGTTGTTGCGGTCTATCTGCTGCTGGATTGGGACCGCATGATCGCCCGCATCGGAGAGCTGCTGCCCCGGGATCACGCCCCCACCATCAAGCGACTGGCAGGTGAGATTGACGCGGTTCTGGCCTCATTCGTGCGCGGTATGGGGACGGTCTGCCTGATCCTGGGCACATATTATGCGGTCGCCTTGATGCTTGCCGGTCTGCAATTCGGCCTGATCGTGGGCTTCATCGCAGGATTGGTCACGTTCATTCCCTATCTGGGCGCCCTGATCGGAGGCTCACTGGCCATCGGACTTGCGCTGTTTCAGTTTTGGGGTGATTGGGCTCATATCGGGCTGATCGCAGGCATCTTTGCTGTCGGGCAGGTCACAGAGGGGAATTTCCTCACGCCCAAACTGGTGGGCAGCTCTGTCGGCCTGCACCCGGTCTGGCTGTTGCTTGCACTGTCGGTCTTTGGCGCGCTGTTTGGCTTTGTCGGTATGCTAATCGCTGTTCCGGTGGCCGCGGCATTGGGCGTACTGGCCCGATTTGCCACATCGCTGTACCTGGACAGCCGACTATACACCGGTCTTGAAGGTCAGGATCAGGAAACCGAATAAATGGCCCGACAACTCAGCTTTGATCTGCCCGCCAAAACTGCGCTCGGGCGTGAGGATTTCTTTGTGTCGCCAGCCAATGCGCTGGCTGTGGCGATGATCTCGGCCACGTCCTGGCCCGGGAACAAACTGGTCCTGAGCGGCCCGGCCGGAGCGGGCAAAACTCATCTGGCACATGTCTGGGCCGCTGAAACCGGCGGGCGTATAGTTCAGGCCACCGACCTGCATTATGACGATGTGCCCGAACTGGCCCGCAAACCGATTGCGGTCGAAGACGTGCCCGTGATCGCAGACGATCTTGATCAGCAAAAAACGCTGTTTCACCTGCACAATCTGGTTCTGGCCGAAGGGCACGCCTTGCTGATAACAGGACGGCTTGCGCCAAAATTCTGGGAATTGCCGCTAGCGGACCTGCAAAGCCGGGTCGAAGGGGCTCATCACGTGGCGCTGGACCCACCCGACGATGCACTGCTGGGCGCTGTGCTGGCCAAGCTGTTCGTTGACCGACAGCTGAACCCGGGACCCGAGGTGATTGCCTACCTCGTCAAACATATGGATCGGCGATTTGAAACTGCGGCTGACGTAGTGGCGCAGCTGGACCAGTTGGCTCTGACGGAAAAACGCGACATCACCCGCACTTTGGCTGTCCGAGTCCTGAACATGAGCCCGGAAGAAATCGAGACGGGTAATTGACCCGCACCCACCAATTGAGCATCCTCACACAGCAATATCTGGAAGACACATGGATCAGACCGCTGTAACCGACATCCCTGACTGGGGACCTTTCGGAAAGCCACTGTTCGACGAGCCGGGAACCCGGGCTTTGTCGCGTGTCGGAGTCGTTGACGTTGGGTCAAACTCGGTCCGCATGGTTATCTTTGACGGGGCGGCCAGATCGCCAGCCTATTTTTACAACGAAAAGGTCATGTGCGAACTGGGCGCGGGCCTGTCCGAGACCGGGCGATTGAACCCACGTGGACGCGAACGTGCGCTGGCGGCGCTGCGGCGGTTTCAGAATCTGGCGACGGATCTGGAATTGCCGGGTCTGCATGTCGTGGCCACGGCAGCTGTGCGCGAGGCCAAGGACGGACCGGATTTCTGCGATCAGGTAAAGGCGGAAACCGGCCTGCACGTAGAAGTCATTAACGGAGATGAAGAAGCCCGTTTTTCGGCGCAGGGTGTTTTGCTGGGATGGCCCGGAGCTTATGGCCTGATTTGCGATATCGGCGGATCCTCAATGGAACTGGCCGAGATTGGGGACGGTCAGGTTGGCCGCCGCGTGACCTCGGCGCTCGGGCCGCTGAAATTGCGCGATATCAAGGGCGGACGGCGCGCACGCAAGGCCCATATCAAAAGCACAATGGAAGAGCTGCGCGATCGGATGGGCCCGCAGAGGGACCGTCTGTTTCTGGTTGGCGGCAGCTGGCGGGCATTTGCCCGACTGGACATGCTGCGGCGAGGCTATCCGCTGATTGTTCTGCATGAATACCGCATGACGACAAAACAGGTCCGCGAAACAATCAAGTTCATCGAAAAGAACGATCATGACAAGCTGCGCAGTCAGGCGGGCGTTTCCAGTTCGCGCATGTCGCTTATCCCTTATGCAATGGATGTGCTGGCGCGTCTGATCCGCACGTTCAAACCCAAGGATATCGCCATCTCCAGCTACGGCATCCGCGAGGGGTTGCTGTATGAACAGATGTCTCAGGAGCTGCGCGACCGGGACCCGCTGATCGAAGCGAGCCTCTTTTCCGAGTCCAAGGATGCCCGCCTGCCCGGGTTTGGCCGCAACCTCTATGACTTTGTGATGCCGCTGTTCAAATCGGCGCCCCCCAACCGTGTGCGTCTGATCAAGGCGGCGTGCCTGCTGCACGATGTCAGCTGGCGTGCTCATCCCGACTATCGGGCCGAAGTCTGCTTTGACAATGTCACCCGCGCCAATCTGGGCGGCTTGAAGCATTCCGAACGTGTCTTTATCGGGTTGGCCCTGCAGCACCGTTATCGCAACAAACGCGAGGGCAACCGGTTTACCCCTTTGTATGATCTGCTGGACGATAAAGGCCAGAAAGAGGCTGAAATTCTGGGCAAGGCAATGCGCTTTGGCGCGATGTTGTGGATGCACAATGACGCCAACATGGGGCGCCTGAAGTTTTACCCCAAGAAGCGGGAGTTGGAGCTGTATCTGCCTGAAGCAGCAGCGCCTCTGTTCAGCGAAGTGGCCGAAGCGCGTCTGAATTCGCTGGCAAATGCTCTGAAATCCGATACGCGCGTGATCATCAAGGGCTGACCACTGAGCCGATCAGATATCGGTTGCCCCGTCGGGCATCTCGTCATCCTTGTTTTCGGGCTCTGGCAGGTCCTCGGTCTGTTTTCTGCGGATGATGATATCGCCATTGGGCAAGATCTCGGGCGCTTCGTAAGCACTCCAATCCTTGATCTCGGCCCCCAGCTCGGCCAGTGCAGGGCCCATTTCCCGCAGGAACGACTGCATCGCGGGGCCAAACTCATCCGCCAAGCCCAGCAATTCATCCAGCGCCGGTTCCATTTCCTTGCGCAGACCTTCGAAAAACAGTTCGGCGCCCTGCTCCATCAGGGATTTACTATTGTCTTCCTGCGACATGGCGGGCGCGGCAATGCCAGCCGAAATGATGCTGATCAACAATACGTGTTTCATACTGAATATATAGCCTCTCGGTCGCAGGCGTGAAAGGTCACAGGTCGATATCCAGGGTCACCGGGAAATGATCCGACGCAGTCAGCAGCGCCTGCCGGAGGTCTGGTGCGGACCAACAGGCCACGTCGCGAAACGGATGCCAGATGCGCCAGGCCGGACGGTATGCACGCAGGTCTTGGGTGATCATTATATAGTCCAGCAGAGCCTCGAGAAACCTGCCTTCATCCGGGCGGGCAAAGCGGGCCGTGGAGGGTATCGATCCGGGCCGCAAACCATGAGCTGTCACTGCGTGTGGGTCGAATAACCCCGCTTGCAGCAGAATCTCGACCGAAGAGCGGCCGAACAGATGCTCGAACTCATCCAGCCCGGGACCATCGTTCAGATCGCCCAGAAGAATAACAGACTCGTCCTCGGCAACATGCGCTTCGACCCGCCTGGCCAGCCAGACCGCCTGCGCCAATTGCTTGCGGCGATTGGCAATCGAAATTCGGATCGCCTCATCACGCGACCCTGCCCCATGCGGCGCCTTGGATTTCAGATGAGCCCCGATCAACCGGATGTCATGACCAGATTGCGTTGTCATGGCCAGCTCCATCGGCGGTTTAGAGAACCGCACGACGTCTTCAGTCGCATCCACATCCAGATCAATTCTGAACTCTCCGTCAAACCGGGGGGCTGACGTGTCCGCAATGTCACCCCGGGGATCGTGACGTACGGTCAGAACGTTCCTGTCATATAGCAGAGCGAGCTCCTGATGCGTGGTATTGGCAAACCCCATCACCGCTTCGGATGCGCGCAGATCAAACGCCTCGGCAAAGGCCTGCAGGGCCCGCACTGTGTTCTGACGTTTGCCAGTGTTCGGAGCTTCGACAATCAATATGGCGTCTGCATCGATCGCGGTCAGCACCTTCGCAATCGCTTCAACCTGCTGTGCCTTGGTGACATCATGCCGACCGGACCAGCTGTCATCGACAATCAGTTTGTCGTTTTTATCAAAAAGATTGGCGAACCATTCGATGTTGTACGTCGCCAAACGCATCTCATCAGGCCCGCGCGCCGTTGATCTCATCCCAGGCGCGGTTGATGTCGATCATCTTTTTCTCGGCCAATCGGATCGCCTCTTCCGGGACACCGCGCGCCATCATGGCGTCCGGGTGCGTTTCGCGGACCAGTTGTCGCCAAATCTTGCGAATATCGGGCAAAGGCATGTCGTGCGGTACGCCCAGAACCGTATACGGGTCTTTCGGTGCATCCGGCACAAAGCGTTCCCGCAGCGCTTTGAACTGAGCATCAGTTTGCCCGAAGATCTCGCTCACTTCTTCCAGAAACGCGTTTTCATTCGGATGATAAAACCCATCTGCCATCGCGATGTGAAACAGCCCCTCCATCAGATCGCAGAGCGTGGTGCTGTCTTCGGCAAACATCCGGGCAATCTTGCGGGCATAATCCTGATAGCCCGCCACATCCGTACGGGCCATGTTGAAAACCCGCGCAGCGCCTTCTTCGTCCTCGCGCGCGATCTGAAACACGTCGCGGAAGGCGGTAACCTCGTCTCGTGTCACCTGACCGTCTGCTTTGGCCATTTTTGCGCCCAGCGCAATCACGGCAATCGTGAAAGCCACCGACCGTTCCGGCGGCGACCGCAGTTTCTCAAAAACTGCGGTCAGGCTTTCGCCTTGGGCCAGCGCACTGAGCGCATCGGATATGCGGGTCCAGATCGACATGGGCGTACACTAGCGTCACAATTCGGGACTGTCAGGTGCGACAGATCACTCCGGTGTAAGAATTTTCTGCATCAGCACAAGATCCAGCCGTTGACCCCATTTGAACCCGACTTCGGGCATTCGACCAACCTGCAAAAAACCCAGTGCCGCGTGAAACGCCACAGCGCCCGGATTGGCCGAGGATATTCCAGCAACCAGCACATGCACCCGGTCGGTTCGTGCGGCGTCCTCCAGCGCGGTCATCAAAGCACGCCCTACGCCCTGTCCGCGCGCATCCGGTGACAGCTGGATCGAGTGTTCGTGCGTCTCAGCGTATCCGGGACCCGCACGAAACGGGGAATAGGTGGCAAAACCAACAACTTGCCCATCATATTCGGCAACCAGATAACCGCTGCCGCGCGCCTGAATTTCCGCGGCGATATCCTCTGCGCTGCGCTCGTCAGTTGTGAAGGTGATCAAAGTCTCGCGAATGATCGCGTTGGTAATCCGGGCGATTGCAGGCGCGTCCGGCACGCGCGCTGGGCGGATGATCATTCCAGTACCCGAACCCCGTGAGGTGTCTCAAATTCTGCCCTGAGCGCCGCCGGGCCAGTATCAAACACGACAAGGTCCAGTTCGCCCAGATGCCTGGCCAGCGTCAATGCTTCGGGGTGATACACAACCACGCGCCGCAATCGGCACCCACTATCCTGCAGCATGTTTGCCGGGTGCAGGTCGCCCTGCCATTCGATAAGTGCCGGGAAAAGGTTATCGAACGGCAAGCGCCCGGATGGTGGAACAGCCATGCGCCACCGCAACGCGCCGCGGGTCAGGTCGATGGGTTGCCCCACACCATCGGGAAACATCGATAATGAAGCTTCGATATCCTCCACCTGACAAATCCAGTTGGTCAGACGCGGGCTGCCCTCAAAGCGGTCCAGATCGAACCATCGCGTTCTGCCCGGAGTTTGAGCTTGCAGGTCTATGGCAATCGCTTCCAGGTAAAGACCATCCCGGAGGCCCAGCAGCTTGTTATATGTGCCGAATTTCTCGTGCTTGCCGCCGGGTTGCAACGCTACGCCAAGCGCTTGCTCGATATGGGCAGATGCGTCTTCAAGCGTTTCGCCCGCGACGGCCAGATGATCCAGTAACATGCGCGACCTCCTGCAAGTATTACGGCCAGACCCTTACGGGTCTGGCCGTATGTTTTCGTCAAAGACACGAGATCACAAGATTTTTCGATGAAAAATCCTGACCGTCGTCACCCCCGCGCTTCGCTGATCAGGCGCAGGATGTCCTGAGCAGCCTCTGGAATGTTGGTGCCGGGCCCGAAGATGGCTTTGACCCCATGGTCATACAGGAACTGGTAATCCTGTTGCGGGATCACACCGCCACAGATCACGATGATGTCCTCGGCCCCGGCTTTTTTCAGTTCTTCTACCAACTGTGGAGCCAATGTCTTGTGGCCCGCCGCCTGAGAGGAAATGCCGACCACGTGCACGTCATTGTCCACCGCGTCCTGCGCGGCCTCGGCCGGTGTCTGGAACAGAGGGCCGACATCCACATCGAACCCGATGTCGGCAAAGGCCGTCGCGATAACCTTGGCACCCCGGTCATGCCCATCCTGCCCCATCTTGACCACCAGCAAACGCGGGCGGCGGCCCTCATCCTCGGCAAAATCTTCGATAGATTTCTGGATTGCGGCAAAGCCCTCGTCGCCCTCATAGGCGGCACCATAAACGCCGGCCAGGGTTTTCACCTCGGCGCGGTGGCGGCCGAACTCTTTTTCCATTGCCATGCTGATCTCTCCTACGGATGCGCGGGCGCGGGCGGCTTCAACGGCAGCGGCCAGCAGGTTTCCACCCTCCTGAGCCGTCCTTGTCAGAGCCTCCAGCGCAGCCTGACATGCGGCTTCGTCTCGCGTTGCACGAATGCGTTCCAGACGCGCGACCTGCGCCTCGCGCACAGCGACGTTATCGACGTCCAGAATGTCGATCGGATCTTCCTGTTCTTTACGGTATTTGTTGACCCCGACGATCACCTCGTCGCCCCGGTCGATCATCGCCTGACGACGCGCAGCGCTTTCCTCGATCCGCAGCTTCGGCATACCCGAGGCAACGGCTTTGGTCATACCGCCCATTTCCTCGACCTCTTCCATCAGGGCCCAGGCCTTTTCGACCAGTTCATTGGTCAGGCTTTCGACATAGTAAGAGCCAGCAAGAGGATCGACCACGTCGGTCACCCCGGTCTCTTCCTGCAGCACCAACTGCGTGTTCCGCGCGATACGGGCCGAGAAATCGGTGGGCAACGCAATCGCTTCGTCCAGAGCGTTTGTATGCAACGACTGGGTGCCGCCCAGAACAGCGCTCATCGCCTCATAGGCGGTACGGATGACATTGTTGTATGGGTCCTGTTCCTGCAGCGATACGCCCGAGGTCTGGCAGTGTGTGCGCAACATCTTTGAGCGTTCGGATTTTGCCCCGAACTCGGTCATAACGCGGTGCCAAAGGGTCCTTGCGGCACGCAGTTTGGCGATTTCCATGAAAAAGTTCATGCCGATGGCGAAGAAGAACGACAGTCGACCTGCGAACTTGTCGACATCCATGCCGGACTCGGTCGCGGCACGAACATATTCACGCCCGTCGGCCAAGGTATAGGCTAGTTCTTGAACAAGGTTCGCCCCGGCCTCTTGCATGTGATAGCCCGAAATCGAGATCGAGTTGAACTTGGGCATCTCGTTCGACGTATATTCGATGATGTTCGAGATGATCCGCATCGACGGTTCCGGCGGATAAATATAAGTGTTGCGCACCATGAACTCTTTCAGAATGTCATTCTGAATAGTGCCGGACAGGACAGACTTGTCGTGACCCTGTTCTTCACCGGCAACGATGAAATTTGCCAGAATCGGGATCACCGCACCGTTCATGGTCATCGAGACGGAAACCTTATCCAGCGGAATGCCGTCGAACAGGATTTTCATATCTTCGACACTGTCGATGGCCACGCCTGCCTTACCAACATCGCCCACAACACGCGGGTGGTCACTGTCGTATCCCCGGTGTGTGGCCAGATCGAACGCGACCGAGACACCTTGCTGCCCAGCTGCCAGGTTACGGCGGTAGAACGCGTTGGATTCTTCGGCTGTCGAAAAGCCTGCATATTGACGGATCGTCCAGGGACGACCCGCATACATCGTGGCCTTTACTCCGCGTGTGAAAGGTCCAAAGCCCGGCAGCGAACCCATATGCGGCAGATCAGCCGTATCTTCCTGCGTATAGAGCGGCTTGACGTCGATGCCTTCCAGCGTCTCTTTGGTCAGGTCGTCCAACGGACGTCCACGCAGCTCTTTCTCGGCCAGCGCTTTCCAGTCCTTCGTGTCGGTCATTTCGTTTTCCTCTCGTCAATTCGGATGGCGGCAGTCGAAAGCTTCCGCATTGAGGTCCTGCACTTGGCCGTTTCATTCAGGCTCAAGCGCAACATTTTGAGTGTTTGGTACAAATCGTCGGTCGCAATCGGTGTCACAGAGGCTATATTCGAAGGAACAGGAGGCCACATGATACGCACGCTTGCCTTTGTTTTCTCGGCACTAATCCCGCTGTCCGTCTGGGCGGCGGATGGCACGGCGACGACGGATGACAGTTTTGTCCGCCCGGCAGGTGACAGCGAACTCAGCGAGTTTCTATGGGTCAACCGACCCATCGTGGTCTTTGCCGACACGCCCGCCGATCCGCGTTTCCAGCAGCAAATCGACATGCTGGTCGAAGGTGAAGCCGCCATGCGTGACCGGGACGTGGTGGTCCTGACCGATACCGATCCGTCGGCGCGGTCCCCGATCCGCTCACAGCTGCGCCCGCGCGGGTTCCAGATGGTGTTTGTCGACAAGGACGGCGTGGTCAAACTGCGCAAACCCTCTCCGTGGAGCGTACGCGAAATCGGTCGATCCATCGACAAAACACCCCTGCGCGAACGCGAAATCCGAGAACGCCGCGAAGGCGGCTGAACGCTTTCGCCATACGCCTTGGCCCCGGCGCGGAACGCCTGAGGCTGTTGGAGATATGACAAAAGCGCAGTCATGATCACTCGAACTCGATGATCACTTCGTCCACGGCAAGGCTGTCGCCGGGGCCTGCGTTGATCTTGGCAACGGTGCCCTTCTTCTCGGCACGCAGGATGTTTTCCATCTTCATCGCCTCGATTGTGCACAGTGCCTGACCTTCCTGCACCTCTTGCCCAACTTCGACGTCAATCTTGACGACCAGACCGGGCATGGGGCAGAGCAGCATCTTCGAGGTATCGGGCGGCAGTTTCTCGGGCATCAGCTCGGCCAGTTCTGCCTGACGCGGGGTGCGTATCTGCACCTTGAGATCCGCGCCGCGATTACGGATGCGGAACCCACCCGAGACCTTACCCACCTTCATGACCAGCGGCGCGCCATCGACCATCATGGTGGCAAGCTGATCGCCCGGGGTCCAATCACCCGTCACCCTCATTTCCTGACCATCCTCGAACCTGATCGTGGCCCCTTCCTGATCGGCTATGACCTTGAGAGGCCACGGAATCTCGCCTCCGAAGGTAACGACCCAATCAGTGCCAACTTTGCGCTCGTGATTGTCCATCCGGCCCGACACACGAGTCCGGCGAATCTCGGCAACGCGATGCATGGCCGCGCAGGACGCTGCAATCCGGCGTAGGTCCGTGTCGGCAAGTTCTACACCTTCGAACCCGTCCGGGTATTCTTCGGCGATGAAAGCGGTCGTCATATCACCACTGATGAACTTTGGATGATCCATCACGGCGGACAGGAAAGGCAGGTTGTGGCCGATGCCTTCAACCTCGAAACTGTCCAGAGCAACACGCATGGCTTCAATCGCTTGCTCACGGGTCGGAGCCCATGTGCACAGCTTGGCAATCATCGGGTCGTAATACATGCTGATCTCGCCGCCTTCATAGACGCCGGTATCGTTGCGAACGGCGGCCTCACCTTCGGGCGCATCGCCTTGCCATTTGCCGTTCACGAGCATCGGGCCAGAGGCGACCTCTTGCGGTGGGCGATAGCGGGTCAGACGACCGATCGAAGGCAGGAAGTTGCGATAGGGATCTTCAGCATACAGGCGGTTTTCGATGGCCCAACCGGTCAGGGTCACGTCATCCTGCGTGATCGACAATGGCTCACCGGCTGCAACACGGATCATCTGTTCGACCAGATCGACACCGGTGATCAACTCGGTCACCGGGTGTTCCACCTGTAAACGCGTGTTCATTTCGAGGAAGTAGAAGTTCTTATCACCGTCCACGATGAACTCAACCGTACCCGCGCTGGCATAGCCAACGGCCTTGGCCAGAGCCACGGCCTGTTCACCCATGGCCTTGCGAGTCGCTTCGTCGAGGAAAGGTGATGGCGCCTCTTCCACCACTTTCTGGTTCCGTCGCTGGATCGAACATTCGCGCTCGCCCAGATAGATGCCATTTCCGTGACTGTCGCACAGAACCTGGATTTCGATGTGACGCGGTTGGGTCACGAATTTCTCGATGAAGATCCGGTCATCCCCGAACGAGTTCGCAGCTTCGTTCTTGGACGACTGGAAACCCTCGCGCGCCTCGTCATCATTCCAAGCGATCCGCATCCCTTTGCCACCGCCACCGGCGCTGGCCTTAATCATGACGGGGTAACCGATTTCGTTCGAGATTTTGACCGCTTCGTCGGCGTCTTCGATCAGCCCCATGTATCCGGGAACCGTCGACACGTTTGCGTCCTGAGCGATTTTCTTCGAAGTAATCTTGTCGCCCATCGCCTCGATCGCGCCTTTAGGGGGGCCGACAAAAGCCACGCCTTCGGCCTCAAGCGCCTCGGCGAATTTGGCGTTTTCGGACAGGAAGCCATAACCAGGATGAACCGCCTGCGCACCGCTCTGGCGGATGGCGTCCATGACCTTGTCGATCACGATATAAGACTGGTTGGCTGGCGGCGGGCCGATATGCACGGCTTCATCTGCCATCGACACATGCAGCGCGTTCTTGTCCGCGTCCGAGAAAATGGCAACGGTGCCGATACCCATCTTGCGGGCAGTCTTGATAACCCGGCAGGCGATCTCGCCCCGGTTGGCGATCAGGATCTTATTGAACATGGAACGTCCTTTGGCTTGGTGTTCTGGAAACGCAAAACGCCGCCGCAGAGAGTAATCCCCACGACGGCGTGATACGCGATGACAGGCGGAACGGCGCGCGTCCCGCAAAAGATACGTTAGTTACAGTTGTTCTGTGTCTTGCAGTAGAGCACGTTGCCCGCCGCACCGACGGCTGCGCCAAGTAACGGGTCGGCGCTGAGGACGGCTGCCCCCACTGCCCCGGCACCACCGCCGAGGATTGCTTGTTCGCCCGTGGTATCCCCGCAGGCGGCCAGGCCCGCGCAGGTCGTCGCAACAAGGATGAAGCGTGAGAATCGCATTGAATCTGCCCTTTTTGGTTTCTTGGTCCTTTTGAGGTCAGATGCGCGAAACGCACCCTGTTATTCAATATCAATGGGCGCGCAGGTAGATTTTGTGCAGGATTTTGCCTCTTTTTGCCCGTTACAGGCAAAAAGAAAAACGCGGACAGATCTATGTGGGGAACACAAGCCTGCCCGCGTAAGGAAGGGGTACGGAATAGTAGGTGCATGTGCGGCGCAGGCAAAGTAGAGCCGCACGGCCCGATCAGTTTGCACAGCACAATCTCACCGGCAAACACAGTATTGTTTCCAATCGAGATTTCGGCTGAATTCTGCCCACACCGCAATATGCCGCGCAATTTCGCGCCGATACCAATTCGACATTGCACCGGTATCTGAAGCCACTTCTCTGTCACAGTTTCGTTACAGAACAAGCCGCTCACAACGCATTTTGCAATCGCAGCATCACGAATCTCAGTAAGCACTTGAGATAAAGAATTGCCTTGTCTCAATGCGTTATTCGAGAGGCTCAAGGGATCGTGTTTCAACACGGTTAAAAACACACATTTGCTTGAAAAATCAAAGCACTCGCTTCTCTTTCTCGTGATTTCCCAAGGTTTCCGCCGCGTGAAACGGTCCTTGTGCACACTCGCACTCAAAGGAACACCCACATGACTATGAATAGAAAAAAGGCACTCCTGCTCGCTGCCTCTGCGCTCAGTGTGACCGGCACGCTTGCCCTTGCTCAGGATGCCCAGACCCAGGCCGAACTTGATGCTTTGCGCGCCCGGGTCGAAGCGCTGGAATCCACCAAGAGCAGCCCCGCTAACGGTGACTTCCGCATCGGCAACACCGTTCTGGATGTTTATGGCTACGTGAAGGCCGACTTCTTTTATGACTTCGAATTCGATCAAGGGGATACGGCATTCGTGAACGTCATTGGTGAGCCGTCGGCCGCGACCGATGGCACGTTTGGTGCCACCGTCCGCCAATCGCGGATCGGTTTGCGCACCACCACCCCCAGCGGTATCGGCGATATCGGCGGGCAGTTGGAACTTGATCTGTTCGGTTCGGGCGGAACGGCCGAACTGCGTGTAAGACACGCCAATATCACCATTGGTGACAACTGGCTGATCGGTCAGACATGGACCAACTTCATGCCGCTGGACACCTACCCGACGTCGGTAGAATTCAACGGTCCCGTTGGTATTCCCTTCGCGCGTGTTCCGCAGGTCCGCTATACAAATTCCTTCGGAACGAACACGGCCTTTGCTGTTTCGATCGAAGAGAATGTCAGCGGCTCGAACTCGGACGATCCGGTTTTGACCGCATCTGCCGAGTACAATGACGGGACGTATGTCGCTCGTGTGTCCGGCCTCTACGGCAAGGCGGAATCCGGCAGTGTCGAAGTTGATCAGACCGGATTTACAGTATCCGGCTCTATTCGCCCGTGGCAGGGCGGCCTGTTTCAGGTCAACTACGTCAACGGCGAGGCTCTCGGCCCGTACCTGATCGGCCTTGGTGATCCTATCGTCAATGGCCAGGCCAACGACGTGGATGGCTACACTATCGAATTTCGGCAGGATCTGAGCCCGAAATGGAATGTTGGCATTGCATACGGCAAAGAAGACTATGACCTGCCGACGTCGACTGGCACTCTGTCGTTTACCGAGCTGGAAACGATCCACGTCAACGCCTTCTACAAAGCCACCGACAATCTGACGCTCAGCGCAGAATACATTTATGGCGAGCGGAACGATGCGCCCACTGGTAGAACCTTTGACGCAAACCGCGTTCAGCTCGCGGCCCAGCTGAACTTCTGATACCGCATACAGATCCTGCCCGACTTCGGGCAGGATCATCCCGAAACCGGTTTCAAAGGGATGGTATGCGGCGGCCAGAGTCACAATCAGTCCGTCCCGTCGAATACGTCCGGAAAAGACGCACCTGCAGCGTCCACATCGATCACAAGCAATGCATCATAACTGGCCGGATCAAATGGATCTTCCGCCGGGACAACTTCGCGCCCGAACAACCAACTGAGACGCCCCGCATCCAGATTACCCCGCTCGAACGGCTGATCGCCGAAATGAGCCCACAGAGCTTCCATGAACGCGATATCTGCGCGCTTGTCCGCTGGCTTTCGGTCCCGAAACCGTTCCCGCCGCGTCAACGGTGTAACGCCCTTGGGATTGGCACGACGAATTGTGAACTGAAAGTCGGTGCCTGTAAGGCGACCGGGGAACCCGCGATGTTTCAGCATGACAACACTCCACACCTAGCTTTCGCAGACAAGAATAATTCGAACCCGAAATGGGATGGGATCATGTTGCGCACCTCCATAGCCGCACCATTGGTTAGAGATGCTTTGAAGTCATGACGGATTGAGCTCATGATCAAAGCCCCTCCCAGATACACCGGGACTGATCCAGCCGGTAGGCTTCAAAATACTGTGTCGCGTCCGGAGCGGCATCGCCAAATTCCACCGGGCGATCGGACAGAGAGATGACTACTCTTGATGGCTGCAATTCGTGTTGAGCCACGTAAGGAACGGCCAATATCTGGCACAGATGCTCCATATCTTTCGATGCTACATCGTACCCAATCCGCCCCACTGACGCGCCGATCTTTGGGGCGATAAAGCGGAAACGTACCCAAAGCTCACCCGGATTGTTGTCCAGCAGGACATCGTCCAGATGCACCGGCTGACCGGAAGGTACCGGCAACGAACTATCGGTCTGGGCGAAAACAGGTGTGCAGAGCGCGCACAACACCAGACTAATGGCGCGATCCCGGACCCGCTGAAGGCAGGCTCCTCCTTCCGGGATCGCGCGCGCAGTGCTGTTGGCCTGCGCGGTTCTATGTCTGATGGGTCGGATCATTCAACTATTTGCCGCTTTTTGTCAATTCCGCCGCAATTTTGGGCAGGTTTCGCCCAGAATCGGATTGCCAAGCCAAAAGAACTCGGGGCGGACTGGACCGCCCCGAATGGTTTAAAGCGGAATGTTGTCGTGCTTTTTCCATGGGTTCTTAAGCTGTTTGCCACGCAAGCTGGCAAAGGCTCGGGACACGCGCCGGCGGGTCGATTGCGGCATGATCACCTCGTCGACAAAGCCGCGCTCGGCAGCGACGAAGGGATTTGCGAAGCGATCTTCGTAATCCGCAACATGCTGTGCTGTCTTTTCTGCATCACTAAGATCCGCACGGTGGATGATCTCGGTCGCGCCCTTCGCCCCCATCACCGCAATTTCGGCTGTCGGCCAGGCATAGTTGAAATCGCCGCGAAGGTGTTTGGACGCCATGACCACATAAGCGCCGCCATATGCCTTGCGTGTGATCACGGTGACCTTTGGCACAGTCGCTTCACCATAGGCATAAAGCAGCTTTGCGCCGTGCTTGATCACACCGCTGTATTCCTGCTGCGTTCCCGGCAGGAAGCCCGGAACATCCACAAAGGTCAGGATTGGAATTTCAAAGCAATCGCAGAACCGAACGAACCGCGCCGCCTTGCGCGAACTGTCGATATCCAGACACCCTGCCAGCACCATGGGCTGGTTGGCTACAACACCCACGGTCTGACCTTCCAGCCGGATAAAGCCGGTGATGATATTCTTGGCAAAATCTTCCTGAATTTCGTAAAAATCACCCTCATCCGCAATTTTGGTGATGAGTTCCTTCATGTCGTAGGGCGTATTCGGGTTGTCCGGGACAAGAGTATCCAGTGAAGCCTCGATCCGGTCAGGTTCATCAAAGAACGGACGGACCGGAGGTTTCTCGCGGTTGTTGAGCGGCAGGAAATCCACCAATCGACGCACTTCGGCCAGCGCCTCGACATCGTTTTCAAACGCGGCGTCGGCGACCGAGGACTTTTTGGTATGAGTTGAAGCTCCGCCCAGTTCCTCGGCGGTGACGACTTCGTTGGTCACGGTTTTGACCACGTCCGGGCCTGTCACGAACATGTATGATGAGTCCTTGACCATGAAAATGAAGTCGGTCATCGCAGGGCTGTAAACCGCGCCACCGGCGCAGGGGCCCATTATCACACTGATCTGGGGAACCACGCCCGAGGCTGTGATGTTGCGTTGAAACACTTCGGCATAGCCAGCCAGCGACGCCACACCTTCCTGGATTCGCGCACCGCCCGAGTCGTTGATTCCAATGATCGGCGCACCGTTTTGCACCGCCATATCCATAATCTTGCAGATTTTCTGGGCGTGCGTCTCGGACAATGACCCACCAAAGACTGTAAAGTCCTGGCTGAACACATAGACCATTCGACCGTTGATGGTGCCCCAGCCAGTGACAACGCCATCACCCGCAGGCTTTTGATTTTCCATTCCGAATTCAGTGCAGCGATGATTGACGAACATGTCGAATTCTTCAAAGCTACCCTCATCCAGCAGCAGTTCGATCCGCTCACGCGCTGTCAGTTTTCCGCGTGAATGCTGGGCATCAATCCGCCTTTGCCCGCCACCCAGTCGTGCGTCGTTACGGCGGTTTTCCAACTCGGAAAGGATGTCTTTCATGACGGTTATCCCCTATAAAATTTGCCGGGACCCTACCCTTTTGTTCCACTCATCCAAAGTCCTTTTCGGCAAATTTGCAAAGTTTCAGCAACAACAATCTGGATAACTGTAAACTTGCTAAGTCTCATGCTGAAATCCATGGATGGCTGGCAATCCAAAATTCCATGGCTATACATGTGAACTATGCAGTTCAGCTCTCGCGCGGTTCACCGCACACCACCCACATTGGCTACTCTTGTCCTGCTCTCGGGTCTGTCCGCGCTGAGCATGAACCTGTTTCTGCCCAGCCTGCCGAATATGGCCCTGTATTTCGACACCGATTACAAGGTCATGCAGCTGTCGATCGCGCTCTATCTGCTGGTCAATGCAGTTCTTCAAATCCTGATCGGACCGCTTGCAGACAAGGCTGGTCGCAGGCCTGTTCTGTTATGGGGAATTGGCTTGTTCCTACTGGCCACCTTGGGGTGCATTTATGCCCCGAACGCAGAAATTTTTCTGGTTTTCAGGATGTGCCAGGCCGTCGTCGTTGTCGGTATGGTTCTCAGCCGCGCTGCGGTACGAGACATGTACAATCAGGATCAGGCCGCATCCATGATCGGTTACGTGACCATGGGAATGGCCGTGGTTCCGATGATTGGCCCAGCGATCGGCGGGCTTCTGGAGGAGAGCTTTGGCTGGAAGGCGAACTTCTGGCTGCCATTCGCCCTGGGTGTCTTGACGCTTGCATTGACGTTCACGGATTTCGGGGAAACGTCAGCCAAAAGCGGCAAAACCCTTGTTCAGCAATTCAAGGAATACCCCGAGCTTCTGACTTCGCCACGGTTCTGGGGCTATTCGCTGGCCTGCGCTTTGTCGTCCGGTACTTTCTTCGCCTATCTCGGTGGCGCCCCTTTTATCGGAACCGAACTATTTGGACTGAGCGCAGCGCAGGTCGGAGTGTATTTTGGCGCTCCTGCAGTCGGCTATTTTGTCGGAAACTTTCTGAGCGGCCGGTTTTCCATGCAAATGGGCATAAACAGAATGATACTCTGGGGCAGTCTGCTGAACGCATTTGGTGTCGCGCTTTCAGCTTTGCTGTTTCTTACCGACCGGGGCACCGCGATCAGCTTTTTTGGCTTAATGACTTTTGTCGGCGTCGGAAACGGTATGGCCATCCCGAACGCCACTTCTGGCGCCCTGTCAGTCCGTCCGCATCTGGCCGCGACCGCTTCAGGATTAAGCGGTGCGATTATGTTGGGCGGCGGCGCCGGGCTAAGCGCATTGGCTGGCACGCTGCTGACCCGCGAAACCGGCGCCATGCCCTTACTCTGGCTGATGCTAACATCCGCAGTTATGGCGATTTTCGCAATTTGGTCCGTCATTCGGAGAGAGCGGCAACTAGGGTTGTAACGACTTGCCCCGAAAACTTTGCAAAGTTAGTCTCGCAATATAGAAAACTTGCAAAGGTGCCCCATGGCCACCCGGAAACTCTATGCTGGCGCGAAACTGCGCGAAATGCGCACGCGGCTGACTCTGACACAACGCGAATTCGCGGCGAAACTGGGCGTTTCATTGCCCTATCTGAACCAGATGGAGAACAACAACAGGCCGATCTCAACCACGGTTGTGTTGGCTCTGGCGCAAGAGTTTGGCATGGATGTCACCGAGCTCAGCACCGGCGACAGCGAGCGGCTGGTGTCGGATATGCGCGAAGCTCTGGCCGACCCGGTTTTTGCAGACATCCAACCTCCCCTTGCCGATTTGCGTCTGACGGCATCCAATGCTCCGGCCTTGGCCCGCGCTTTTATTGAATTGCACAAAACCTACCGACAAACACACGAACGCCTGGCCTCGCTGGACGAAGCCTTGGGACGAGAAGACGCCCGTATGCAGGCCAGCCCGTGGGAGGAGGTGCGAGACTTCTTTCACTATTGCGACAACTATATCGACGCCGTGGACAGGGCGGCAGAGCTGTTCGCCAACCGTGCGGAAGGCCCGGGCAATATCCGGCAGGCTGCTTTGAACAGCCTGATGGAACGCGGCATACAGGTGATGTTTTCAGACATTGCCCCGTTGCGCACATATGACGCCGAAAGCAAGGTCCTGCGCCTGTCGTCACGCTCTGCGCCGCAAACGCAAGTGTTTCAACTGTTGTTGCAGGTCGCCTTGATCAGTCAGGACAAGCTGTTGGAAGCGACCCTGGATTTTGCCAAGTTCCAGAGCGAAGAGGCCCGGTCTATCGCAAAGATCGGCCTTGCCAATTATTTCGCAGGCGCTTCTTTGATGCCTTATTCCGAGTTCCTGACTGCCGCACAGGAAGAACGCCACGATCTGGAGCTGCTCAGCAACCGGTTCGGGGCATCGATCGAGCAGGTTGCGCACCGGCTGTCGACACTGCAACGCCCCGGCGCAAAAGGTATACCGTTCTTTTTCGTCCGCGTGGATCAGGCCGGAACAATCACCAAACGGCACTCGGCCACACGCCTGCAATTTGCGCGTTTCGGCGGTGCTTGCCCGCTTTGGAACGTGCACCGAGCCTTTGAAACGCCGGGCCATTTCCTGCGGCAGCTGGCAGAAACGCCAGATGGGGTGCGTTATATCTCGCTGGCACGGGATGTGTCGAAATCGGGGGGCTCTTTCGGTGCACCGGTCAGACGGTATGCAATCGCGCTGGGGTGCGAGGTGCGCCATGCCCCGGCGCTGGTTTATGCTGACAACCTCGATATCAACAACGCCAGCGCCTACGAGCCCATCGGTATTTCCTGCCGCATCTGCGAACGGCAAACCTGCCACCAGCGCTCAGTCCCGCCGCTGGAACGCCGCCTGAGCATCGACACCCATGTTCGCGGCACCCTGCCCTACGAAGTCACCTGATCTTCACCTGACACATAATACCCCGGAGGGATCGCAGCGCTCGCCATGACGGGGGCAGAGCCCCCGGCACCGTGTTCAGGCTTTGGACAAAATCGCCCAGATTTCGTCTTTCAGCACTGCCCGCTTTTTGCGCAAATCAACCTCGGCCAGTTCTTCCATCGGTTCAACATTGGTTTCGGCCCGATGCACAACGCGATTGACCTCGTGATATTCATCGGCCAGCCGGGCAAAATGCGCGTCCGATTGCTTGAGCTGGCTCATCAGTTCAACCTTGTCCGGAAACTCTTCGGCCAGTTCATGCGGGGTGTGAGACATTTCTGTTCGCTCCTTCATATGTCGTTGCATATCAGTGGTAGGAGCGTGATGTGTTTTCTTCTTTGACGCGGATCAATTTCACACGGGATTCATGCGAATTTCAACGCCGTGCAGCGCACCATCCCGCGGCGCGTGCCTCGGCAGCAGAGCAGAACCATCGCTCGCCCCTAATTTCGCTGATCTGTGTTTTGGCGTAATATCTTTGCCCCGGTACGTGAAAGACCTTTTCACCCTTTGACGAGATGTTCCCTTTGATAAGGCACCTTTCGGACGACTTGGGATTTTCGTATGTCCTATGCACCCAAGGCACCTGAACCTGTGTCTGATGCAATCCCCTGTTTCGAACCATTGCGCCTTGCTCGGCACTTGCGTACACGTCCGAATACTTGCGGTACGCAAAGGCCAACCCCTGCTCTACAATCTGGCTTGCCACGTCCTCGCGCCCCACGTCGCACTGCGCAACGATACGGTCATAGCGATCCCGATCCAGCGGCACACATGAAGCCGTCTGCCCCTGATACTGCTGCCGGACGCGATGTGTGGCCCACGCCCCGCACGGCCAGCTCGATCCGTCGGAATCCTGACAAGTCTGATCCAGTTCTGGCGCATCAATACCGTGCAGCCGAACCCGGACGCCGCCGACATCCCAGGTATCCGCATCAATTACGTCAACCCGGCCTGTAAGTCGTTCTGCCGCATAGGTCAGGCCTGGCAAGAGAAGAACAAAAGCTAAACAAATCCTTAACATGCCCCCGATTTGCGCGGTATTTCATGCGCATTCAACCAGGGGCCGTTAAGAAAGGTTAACGCTGGGCCGTAGCCCAGCCAGGATGAATCCACGGGCGGTCATTGGCTTTGGGCAACGGATCTTTGCCCAATAGCGAATCCGACACCTTTTCGCCCACCATGATCGATGGTGCGTTCAGGTTGCCATTGGTGATCTGCGGGAAGATCGAACTGTCTGCAACGCGCAGCCCATCCACACCAATCACACGGCCTTCGGGATCAACCACCGCGTTTTTGTCGTCCGCGCGCCCCATCCGGCAGGTGCCGCAGGGGTGATACGCGCTTTCTGCATGTTCCGCGATAAAAGCGTTTAGCTCTTCATCCGATTGGACAGCGGCCCCCGGTTGAATTTCTTTGCCTGCGTAGGGTTTGAAGGCATCTTGCCCAAAGATTTCGCGTGTCAGTCGGATGCAGGTGCGGAAATCCTCCCAATCCTCTTCATGGCTCATGTAGTTGAACTTGATCATAGGCGCGTCTGCGGCTTGGGCAGACCGCAATGTGACCGCCCCACGTGACGGGGACCGCATCGGACCGACATGCGCCTGGAACCCGTGCCCCTCGGCCGCTGCCTGTCCGTCGTACCGGACCGCGATAGGCAGGAAGTGGTACTGAATGTCGGGGTATTCCACGCCCGGCTTCGACCGGATGAATGCCGCGCTTTCAAACTGGTTCGACGCGCCCAAACCTGTCTTGGTAAACAGCCATTGCGCCCCGATCAGACCTTTGCTGAACAGGTTCCAGTGCTTGTAGAGCGTGATGGGTTGCAGCGATGCCTGCTGAATATACAGCTCCAGATGGTCCTGCAGGTTGGCACCGACGCCCGGGCGATCCGCGACAACGTCGATCCCATGCTCGGCCAGATGCGCCGCCGGGCCGATGCCGGACAACATCAACAGCTTGGGCGAGTTGATCGAGGACGCCGCCAGAACCACCTCACGCCGGGCTTTAATGACTTCTTTCTTGCCGCCGCGGATCAGTTCGACCCCAGTGGCGCGACCGTTTTCCAGAACTATGCGCGACGCCAGACCGCGCACGATATCGCAATTGTCGCGTTTGAGCGCAGGTTTCAGGTAAGCATTCGCCGCCGACCACCGCCGTCCTTTCCAGACGGTTTGTTCCATCGGGCCAAAGCCTTCCTGCTTTTCACCGTTATAGTCACCTGTAACCTCGTATCCGGCCTGCTGACCTGCATCGACAAAAGCCTGAAACAGCGGGTTTTCGCGCGGACCGCGTGATACATGCAGCGGACCGTCTGTGCCGCGCCATTCGGGATCACCGCCATGGCCACCGTCATGCCAGGTCTCCATACGTTTATAATAAGGCAAAACGTCCGCATAGGACCACCCGTCAGCCCCCATATCGGCCCAGGTGTCAAAATCGCGTGCGTGACCGCGAACATAGACCATGCCGTTGATCGAGGACGACCCACCGATCACCTTGCCGCGCGGACAAGCCAGGCGGCGGTTGTTCAGGTGCGGCTCGGGTTCGGATTGATAACCCCAGTCATAGCGCGACATGTTCATTGGGTAACTGAGTGCTGCCGGCATCTGAATGAACGGCCCCACATCGGTACCGCCATGTTCGATCACCAGAACCGAGGCCCCGGCCTCGCTCAGACGATATGCCATTGCGCAGCCTGCGGACCCTGCGCCAACGATGACAAAATCTGCTTCCATTTCCACAACTCCTGACCCGCCGGGACGTGATGTGTTCGGCGGGAGTATTTTCGAATAGATGAAGAGGTTATTCGCCGCGGGGGAACCGGGCGTTTTCCTCTACGGTGTTAAGATCCATGTGATTGCGCATGTAGCGCTCCGACGCTTTTTGCAGCGGCTGATAATCCCACGGGTAATATCCGCCCTGCCGCAACGCTTCGTACACGACCCAGCGCCGCGCCTGGCTGGCGCGGACATCGGCATCGAAGCGATCCAGATCCCAGCGAGCTTCGGATTTTGCGCGCAAGGTTTGCAGCGTGCCCGCGTGTTCGGGGCTGTCTGCGAGATTGGTCAGTTCGTGCGGGTCAGCTTCAAGATCAAACAGCTGATCCGGGTCCAATGCGCAGCGGTTGTATTTCCATTTGCCATAGCGAAGCGAGACCAGCGGCGCATAGGATGCTTCGGCTGCGTATTCCATGGCCACCGGTGCAGTTCGTTCTTCGCCTCGGGCTAGTGGCATCAGATTTTCGCCATCGGTCCATGGTGCGATTTCGCCCATGTCAACGCCTGCCAGAGCCCCAAGCGTTGGTGTTACGTCGATTGTTGATACCGGCGTATCAATCCGCCCGGCAGGCAGATCAGGCGACGCAATCATCAGCGGCACGCGCGCTGACCCCTCGTAGAAGTTCATTTTGAACCAAAGGCCCCGTTCACCCAGCATGTCGCCGTGATCCGAGACGAACAGGATAGTCGCCTCTTGCCGGGTTGTTTCCAGCACTTCGAGGATTTCACCAATCTTGTCGTCCAGATAGGAGATATTGGCGAAATAGGCGCGGCGGGACTTGCGGATGTCTTCTTCGGTGATGTCGAAGCTGCGCCAATCGTTGGCGTCGAAGATGCGCTTGGCGTGCGGGTCCTGATTGTCATAGCCGATATCCGCGACTTCGGGCTGCAGGTGCTCGCAATCCTCGTACAGATCCCAGTATTTGCGACGGGCCACGTATGGGTCATGCGGATGTGTGAAGCTGACTGTTACACACCATGGCCGGTCATCCTTGCCGCGGGCCAGATCGTAGAGTTTGGCTTTGGCGTTGTAAGCCACCTCGTCGTCGTATTCCATCTGGTTGGAAATCTCAGCGACACCCGCGCCGGTGACGGAGCCCATGTTGTGATACCACCAGTCGATCCGCTCACCCGGTTTGCGATAATCCGGCGTCCAGCCGAAGTCGGCCGGGTAAATGTCAGTGGTCAGACGATCCTCGAACCCGTGCATCTGATCGGGGCCCACAAAATGCATCTTGCCCGAAAGGCAGGTGTAATACCCGGCCCGACGCAGGTGATGGGCATAAGTGGGGATGTCACTGCGGAACTCGGCTGCGTTATCATAAACGCCTGTGCGCGAAGGCAACTGACCGGACATGAAACTGGCCCGCCCCGGCGCGCAGAGAGGAGACGCCGTATAGGTGTTGGCAAACCGGGTCGACCGTTCGGCCAGTTTCTTCAGGTTCGGAGCGTGAAGCCAGTCTGCGGGACCGTCTGGAAAGAGGGTCCCGTTCAGCTGATCCACCATCAGGATCAGAACGTTCGGTTTTGTCATTTTTCAGCCTCGAGCAGAGTGTTGAGCACACGCATCGCGTGGTTCACGGCCAGTTGCGGTTCTTCGGGGGCGCTGAGCGCTGCGCGGATATAAAGCCCGTCAATCAGAGCAACCATGTTCTCGGCCGCCTCGTGCGGATCAGACAGCTTGTTCCGCAGGGCGTCGGTCAGGTTTGATCTGATGCGCGCCTGATAGATTTGCCACAGGCGCAGGGCGTCATCATTGGTCTGCGCCAGCACATAAAAGGTCATCCAGGCTGCAATCACGTCGGGCGTGAAACAGGAGGGCGCAAAACAGGCCCGGACAATTGCTTGGGCCCGGTCCTCCGGCGCAGCCGCTTTCAGCTCGCCCCGTGCTTCTTCGCCGAAGTCAGACAGGATCTGACGCATAGCAGCCAGAAATATCTGATCCTTGCCACCAAAATAGTGGTGCGCCAGCGCGCTGGACATGCCCGCGCGTTTGGCAATCTGACTGACAGTTACATCAAGAGATTTCTTTACGCCCAACTCAGCGATCGTCGCGCGGACAATCGCATCCCGGCGGATTGGCTCCATTCCGACTTTTGGCATCGCTCCCCCCATGAACAGGCGTTATACGCCCACGCTAGGAGGTTTTTATTGACTCGTCAATTAATGAAAAACCGTAAGCCGCGGTCGTTACAGCTTGGGTGCAATGCTTGGAGGCGTCAAGTCCCTGCGATTCAGCACGAATTCGCGCCATGAGATAAAGCTTACGGCGGCCAGGATCAGTGTGCCGCCCGCAACAACCCAGACGTCAACACTTTCGTGGAAGACCACAGCGCCCAAAATCGTGGCCCAGATCAGCTGAAGAAACGTCACCGGCTGCGTGACAGCCACAGGCGCAGCCTGCAGCGCAAGAGTCATGAAGTAGTGACCAGCGGTTGCAAAGCAAGCCACGAGGAACAGAACCCCGAGATCCCGCAAACTTGGCTCCGTCCAAACGGCAAGTGCAAAGGGTATCAAGGCGATGGTCACCCAGATCGACAGATGCGCCACAACGACAGATGGCGGGACATCACGCACCAGAAGTTTGGCCAACAAATACGACCCTCCCAGAGTCAGGGCCGTTCCCAGCATGGCCAGATGGCCTGGTGACACTTCGCGGAATCCCGGTCGCAGGATGATCAGAACCCCGACCAGAGCGACAAGAATGGCCGCGATCCGGCGAAACGCCAGCTTCTCGCCCAGAAACAGGGCCGCTCCCAGAGTAACGTAAACCGGCGTCATGTAGTTCATGGCGGTGACTTCGGCCAACGGTATCTGTGTCATGGCAAAGAACCAGAGCATGACGGCGACGGCATGCACGACGCCTCGCAGACCGAACAGCGTCAGCAGGCGGGGTGTCAGGCGCGTTGCCATGATCGACCGCATGGCAGGCAACAAAAACACCAGTCCCAAGGCATAACGCAGGAAAGCAGCCTGGATCGGGTTCATCGTCGTGCCCAGCGATTTCACCAAAGCGGTCATCACGACAAAGGACAAACCGGCGGCAAACATCCAGAACATGCCGGCAAGCGGGCGGGACGATACGGCGAGTGTTGACATGGCTTAGGTTGAACACTGAATTCCGGTCGGGAACAACCCTTCACATGATAACAAGTTTCAGTGCGATACCCAGCATGACGACGCCGATCCCTGCGTCCAGTATCTGCCATGCACGCGGACGCGCAAAAAACGGCGACAGGACGCTTGCGCCGTAGCCAAGCGAAAAGAAGAACACGAAGCTCGATGTCATAGCACCCAGAGCAAACCCAAGCCGATCATCATATTGCGCCGAGATCGAGCCGATAAGCACCACCGTATCCAGATACACATGTGGATTCAGCCATGTAAAAGCGAACACCGTAAGCAGCGCGGCCTTCAAACTGGTCTGCCGACCATTGCCAATTTCCATCACCGCACCGCCCTGCCAGGCAGACCGAAAACTGCGCAACCCATACCAGGTCAGGAACGCGGCCCCACCATATCGCATCACAGTTTCAAACCAAGGGGCGGCCTGCGCTAATGTCCCAAATCCAGCCACACCTGCGCCAATCAGAAGGGTATCAGACACTGCGCAGGTCAGGCACAGAAGAAAGACATGTTCGCGCCGCAGTCCCTGTCGCAGGACAAAGGCGTTTTGCGCTCCGATGGCGAGAATCAGACTGAAACCCAGCGCGAAACCGGCGATCACGGATGTAGGCATGGGACCTCCTGCTTTTACAAAGCGTTGACTAGGCCCCTCGGCGCGATCTATCAAATTAAAGATGTTACCCCCAGTTAAGTTCTGCTAATGCTACTGGATCCTCACCAATTGGCCGCTTTGTCAGCCATTCTGCGCCATGGTAGTTTTGATGCAGCGGCAGCTGAACTGGCGGTGACTCCTTCGGCGATCTCTCAGCGGATAAAGGCGCTGGAGGATAGGGTGGGTGCATCCCTGATAAATCGGGGAACACCCTGCACTGGCACGCCAGCCGGGCAGCGCATCGCGCGCTACGCTGAAGATGTCGGCCTGCTTGAGGCGCAACTGGCCCGTGAATTGACACTGGAACAGGAACCCGAATCCGCCCGGGTCCGTATTGCAGTACCCGCCGACATTCTGGCGACCTGGTTCATTGACGCGATGGCGCAAGTCCCCAACATGTTGTTCGACCTTGTGATCGACGATCAGGACCATTCAGCAGACTGGCTGAAGCGAGGGGAGGTTAGCGCCGCCGTCACTGTTGGCGGACAGCCCGTGAGCGGTTGCGACGCGGTAGCATTGGGCGTTTTGAGATATCTGCCAACTGCCAGCCCGAAATTCATCGAGACGTGGTTCAAGGACGGCGTGACGGAAGAGACGCTTGGCAAGGCCCCCTGCCTTATCTTCAACCAGAAGGACGGCCTTCAGAAAGCGTGGATTGCGCAACACACTGGCAGCCGCCTTTCCGCCCCTTCCCACTTCCTGCCATCCTCGCATGGGTTCGTTGATGCCGCGATCGCCGGGCTCGGGTGGGGTATGAACCCCGCTGCGCTTGTGCAAAACTCTATGGAACGTGGACTGTTGCGCCCTGTTGTTCCCAATGCACCACTGGACGTCGCGCTTAGCTGGCAGGTCGGGAGGGTTCTTGCCCCGGCGCTTAAACCGCTTACACAGGCGGTCAAACGTGCTGCGGAGCGGGTTTTGCTCCCGTCACACAGCGAATAGTCAAATACCACATGATCGGAGGAACCGATGTTCTCACGCGACGCCCTCAGCTATGACCCCATTCCCTTGCCCGACCGATGCGAGATCGGAGATGCGGACATGCAAGGCGCGGTTCAGGCCTTTTTCGAAAAGATGCGGCAGCGTCATACTGTTCGGGATTTCACGGCGCGCCCAGTGGCTCGCGATGTGATCGAAACCTGCCTGCGTACTGCGGGAACAGCCCCGTCAGGGGCCAACCACCAACCCTGGCATTTTGCTGCCATCTCGGACCTTAACTTGAAACAGCGCATCCGCGAGGAAGCCGAAGAAGAAGAGCGCCGGTTCTATGCGGGTGGCGCGGGTGATGAGTGGATTAAGGCTTTGGAGCCCATCGGCACCAACGCTGTCAAAGAACATCTGACAATCGCGCCATGGCTGATCGTTGTTTTTGCTCAGCGCTGGGGGCAATTCGAAGACGGGACTCGGTTCAAGAACTACTACGTGCCCGAAAGTGTGAACATTGCCACCGGCTTTCTGTTGGCGGCGCTACATCACGCCGGTCTCAGCACCCTGACGCATACCCCGAACCCGATGCGGTTTCTGAACGACGCGCTGGACCGTCCCGCATCGGAAAAGCCAACGATGATCATCGCAGTTGGTCACCCATCAGACACCGCGACCGTGCCAGCGGTGGCGAAAATGAAGAAACCCTTAGAGGAGATTTCCTCGTTCTTTTAAGCGCCTTTGCTTGAACCCTTCGACCGGGAGGCGTCTTCCTGCTCCGGCATCATCATTCGATAGCACGTCACACAAGCTATCAGACTGGTGGCGACAATGAAGGCAACCGCCAATGCGACCTCGTGCATATGGGCGACTGCAGCCAGGGCGGCGGATAACAACACCGCCGTCAACCGGGCAAACGCCTTGATTGCTGCTGATCCCTGCACCCGTTGTTCCTTGGGCGCGACGTCCATGAAATAGAGCTGGCGTGCACTGCTGATTCCGGTCACCGCAACGGTGGCTACAAACAGCGCAATGGCATGCAGGTGCACCGCATGATCGATCCCCATATAGTGGAAAACCAGAAGAACGCCCCCGGTACCGGCCACCATCAGCGTTCCAACCACCATGACGGCGCGGTGAGATTTCATGTTCACCACTTGCCACAACGGCCCCGAGACAAGATACCCCGAAGCCGACGAAACAATCATCGCGGTCAGACCCTTGGCCGAGCTGTGATGCGCCTCGGCCGCGATCAGAGCGAAAAACGGAACCGAAAGTGAAACTGCAACCAAAGGCATTCGCATAACCATGTAGCGCCGAAACCAACGGTATTCGAACATGCTCAGAATACCTTTGACGTTCTCCTTCAACGAGAATTTCGGTGTCGCTTCTGCCTTTGCCTGCGGTTCGACCTTGCTCACATTCTCGGTCATCGCCAGCATCAAAAGCCCTGACATCATAAAGAACACAACCGCGACCCCGATCATGATTGAATGGCGCGAAAAGGGCGGGTTTTCCTTGGTAATCTGATGCACAAGCAGGGCAAGGCCAATGGCGCACAGGCCTCCACCACCGAGTTGCAGGTAATGCATCACCATGCGCGAACGTGAGTGGACATGGTCGCCCAGAAGATCAGTGAACATGAGGTTCTGAACCTCGTCCACAAGACCAATGACGAAAAAGATCGACACGAAAACCACCGCGATCAACGGCACGACCCCGGTCGCGGCCGCCGCCATTGCCAGCACGAGACAGGCACCGATAAGAGCTTCGGTCAGGGCAATGGCGCGCTTCTTTTGCGATTTCGCCGCGACGGATTGCGCCAGAAAGAAGTCAGAAATCATGCTGCCAACCATCCGCACCGAAACCAGCGCACCAGCCACGAACATAGGCAGCTCGAAGGACACGGCCAGAAACGGCAACACCACCGAAGGGCTGCCCAGAGTCCACGCAATCTGAGACACGATACTCTGCCCAGCGAGAACCGGCACGTTGCGCTTGGCCTTATCAGCAGTCACGTCCGTCATAGATCCTTCGGTTGCGTCATCCCGGAAGTTTCGTGTTATCCCAGCCTAAGCGTTTCGAGGGTTTCAGCCAATAACCCACGAAATCCGCCCGAAAACGAAAAAACCCGGCCGAATGGCCGGGTCTCACAATCGAAGTCTTCAACGGCTCAGAGTTGCGCCATCACCTCATCGGTAGCTTCGAAGTTGGTTGTAACGCGCTGTACGTCGTCATCATCTTCCAGCGCATCGACCAGCTTCATCAGCTTTTGCATGTCTTCCAGACCCAGCTCGGTCGTCGTGGTCGGTTTCCAGACCAACTTGGTGGACTCTGATTCGCCCAGCGCAGATTCCAACGCGTTCGAAACTTCGTTCAGATCAGTATCCGCGCACCAGATGATGTGACCGTCTTCCGAGCTTTCAACATCCTCGGCCCCGGCCTCGATCGCGGCTTCGAAGATCGTATCCGCATCGCCAGCATCCGCCTGATAGACAACCTCGCCCTTGCGGTCGAACATGAACCCGACCGAGCCGGTCTCACCAAGGTTCCCACCATTCTTCGAGAAGGTCGAGCGCACGGTCGATGCGGTGCGGTTGCGGTTGTCGGTCATGGTTTCGACGATCACGGCCACGCCGTTGGGGCCGTAGCCCTCATAGCGGATTTCTTCGTAATCGTCGCCTTCACCCGCAACCGATTTCTTGATCGCGCGGTCGATCACGTCCTTGGGGACCGAGTTCGACTTGGCCTCTTTCACCGCCAGACGCAGGCGCGGGTTCTTCTCGGGATCAGGGTCGCCCATCTTGGCGGCAACGGTGATCTCTTTCGACAGTTTGGAAAACAGTTTGGACCGCGCGGCGTCCTGACGCCCCTTGCGGTGCTGGATGTTGGCCCATTTGGAATGGCCTGCCATGTTGCGTCCTCGTCATCGTGATTGCGTGTTCGGCGCTCATATAGACGTTTGCGGGGGGCAGGATCAAGAGAGCGGCTTGCGACGATATCACTGACTTGTATGGTGACGGCATGACGACAGATCAGATCATTCTTTTTGCGCTTTTCATCACGGTCTTCGGAATGTTGCTTTGGGGTCGATTTCGATACGACCTTGTGGCTTTTGCCGCGCTGATGATCGGTGTCGTGCTGGGCGTTGTTCCCAAAGATGCTGCCTTTGCCGGGTTCGGCCATCCGGCGACTATCATTGTGGCGCTGGTTCTGGTCGTCTCTGCCGGTTTGGTCCGGTCAGGTGCAGTGTTTCTGATCACCCGCACTCTGGTCGATGCCTCGCGAGGCCTTGGCGCACATATTGCCCTGATGGGCGGGATCGGCGCGGTTCTGTCGGCCTTCATGAACAATGTGGCAGCCCTTGCACTGCTGATGCCAGTGGATATCCAGACCGCGCGCAAAGCCGGCCGGTCTGTGGGTCTGACTCTGATGCCGCTGAGCTTTGCCACTATTCTCGGTGGGATGGCCACGCTGATCGGGACCCCCCCGAACATCATCATCGCGTCAATCCGACAGGAAACACTGGGCGAGCCGTTTCACATGTTCGATTTTGCTCCGGTCGGTGGGCTGGCCGCGATTGCCGGCCTTGCCTTTGTCGCTTTGGTGGGCTGGCGTCTGATCCCAAATCGCGGACCTCAGACCGAGACATCAGAGACGCTGGCCGAATATATCGCCGAGCTGACCGTTCCCCCGGAATCGGCCCATATCGGCAAGCGGGTCAGCGAACTTTATGAGGCTGCCGAGAAATCCGACGTGGCCATCATCGGTTTGATCCGAGACGGCAAGCGGCGCTATGGCCGGTCTGCCCATGCCACATTGAAAGAAGGCGACGCACTGGTTCTGGAAGCCCGGCCCGAGGCGCTGGACGAATTCCGCGCCGCGCTCAATCTGGATTTCTCAGACACGCGTAGGCAGGAATTGCTAACGGCTGAGAGTGACGGGCTGGAAGTAATCGAAGTCGTTGTGCCGGAAAGCTCGCGTATCACGGGTCGCACTGCGCAAGGGCTTGGGCTGGCCTGGCGGCAGAGCACCGTTCTGATGGGCATCTCACGCCAGGGGCGTCGGATCACCGAGCAGGTCCGCAAGACCGAGGTAGAGCCAGGCGATATCCTGCTTCTGCTCTGCCCCCGCGATCGCGCTGCGGATGTCACGGAGTGGTTGGGCTGCCTGCCCCTTGCCGGGCGCGGGCTGAATGTTACTGCAAATGACAAGGCGTGGCTGGCCATCGGCCTGTTTGCCGCCGCTGTTTTGGCCGCAAGTATTGGATTGATCTACCTTCCTATCGCCTTGGGGCTGGTTGTCATTGCTTATGTGCTGACCAAGATCATGCCGATCAGTGACATCTACAATCACATCGAATGGCCGGTGGTCGTACTGTTGGGGTCGATGATTCCTCTGGGCAGCGCTTTGGAGACCTCGGGTGGCACGGAACTGATCGCCAATGCGTTGATCCAACTGACGAATGGCCTGCCTGCGTGGGCTATCCTGACCGTGCTGATGGTCGTGACCATGACCCTGTCGGATGTGCTGAACAACACAGCCACGGCCATTGTTGCCGCCCCGGTCGGCATCCAGATGGCGCGCACGCTGGAGGTTTCGCCCGACCCATTCCTCATGACCGTTGCCGTTGCTGCTTCGGCCGCCTTCCTGACCCCCATAGGACACAAGAACAACACGTTGGTTCTGGGTCCCGGCGGCTATCGGTTTGGCGATTACTGGCGCATGGGGCTGCCGCTGGAAGTCCTGATTATCGCCGTTTCTATCCCCGCCATCCTTGTCTTCTGGCCGCTGTGACGGGTAAAGGCTGCGCATGAAACGCTTTTTGATCCTGCAACTGCGCCCCGAAACGGATGCATCTGACGCCGAATACGCCTCGATCCTGAACCGGAGCGGGATGTCATCCGAGCAGACCCATCGCATCCGTCTGGACTGCGACGACCTGCCTGAAGGGTTGGATGTCACCGGCTATGCCGGTGTCATCGTAGGCGGAGGGCCGGGTTGCGTCAGTGATGACCCGGCAACCAAGTCCCCGCTAGATGCCCGTATTGAAGCGGCGATCATGGGGTTGATGCCACAGATTATTGCACAGGATCACCCTTTCATGGGCTGCTGTTATGGCCTTGGAATTCTGGCCGCGCATCTGGGCGGTGACGTCAGCAAGGCGCGGTATGGCGAGCCCGTGGGGCCATCCACTTGTCACCTCACCAAAGACGGCAAGCAGGACGCGTTGACCGCCGGGCTGGATACCACCTTTGACGCTTTTGTTGGCCATAAGGAAGCGGTTCAGACCCTGCCAGAGGGCTGCGTTCACCTTGTCTCGTCTGCCCCCTGTCCGTTTCAGATGATACGCTGGGGTCAGAATGTATATGCCACCCAGTTCCACCCCGAAGCCGATGCTAAAGACTTTGAACAGCGCATCAATATCTACAAGAACCACGGCTATTTTCCGCCCGAGGACGCGCAGAAACTGATCGGCCACTGCCATTCGGCTGATGTCACACAACCCGGCGAAATTCTGCGCCGCTTCGTCCGACGGTACGAGTGACCCAACGGCGCGGTTGCCTGCGCCTTCCTGCCTCGCTTAGGCTGATCTGACGCAACTTTGGGAGGAGTTGTCCTTGGATCTGCTTATAAACGTCGGTCTGCCGGTTTCGCTGGCCATTATCATGCTGTCTTTGGGTATCGGGCTGGAGGTTGCTGATTTCCGCCGGGTCCTGAACCGACGACACGCCTTTGCCATCGGGGCTGTTAGCCAAATCGTTCTTTTGCCGATTGCTGCCTTCGTGACGGTCAAGCTTTTTGCGTTACCGCCCGAGATCGCGGTTGGTTTTATGCTGCTCAGTTTTTGCCCCGGTGGCGTAACAAGCAATATCCTGTCCAAGCTCGCCAAAGCCGACGTGGCACTGTCGGTCAGCCTGACCGCAGTGATCAGCCTGTTGTCGATGATAACGGTCCCAATTCTGGCCGCGTGGTCGATTGGGCATTTCATGGGTGCAGAGGCACCTGAGGTTTCGATCACCGGGTTAGCGGTCGCACTCTTTCTGATCACGACACTGCCCGTGGCGATTGGCGTTGGAATTCGCAACTTTGCAACGGGCTTTGCAAACCGTATTGAGGCAGCGTTATCGACCCTGGCAACAATCCTGTTCGTTCTGGTTGTTGTCGCCGCGCTGGCCGCAAACTGGCAGCTGTTTGTTGACAACCTCGGCATCATGGGTGCGGGATTGATCTCATTGAACGTGGCTTTGTTGTTGATGGGTCTGGGGCTGGCACGCGCTGCAAATCTGTCGTGGAACGAGTGTAAGACCATTTCCATCGAAACCGGGATTCAGAACTCGACGCTGGGCATTACACTTGCCGCCCTGATCACAAACACTGACAGTGGGCTCAGCCCGCTGGCTCTGCCTTCGGCCGTGTATGGCATCACGATGTATGCCGTTGTTCTGCCATTTCTTGCCTGGTTCCGCCGCAGCTGAAAGGACAGTTTATGACGAATGACACAGTAGATGCGATTATCGTCGGCGCGGGTCTGGCAGGGCTGGCCGCTGCGGCCGAGTTGGGCGACCGGGGCAGAAAGGTGATCATTGTCGATCAGGAGCCCGAGAGCTTTCTGGGCGGACAGGCTTTCTGGAGCCTTGGCGGCCTGTTCATGGTTAACACACCTGAACAACGCCGCATGGGCATACACGACAGCCATGATCTGGCGCTGCGCGACTGGATGGGCAGCGCGCAGTTTGACCGCGAAGAAGACGTCTGGCCGCGCAAATGGGCCGAATCCTATGTCGAATTCGCCGCGGGCCAAATGCGCCCATGGCTGCACGAAATGGGCCTGCGCTGGTTTCCGGTCGTCGGCTGGGCCGAACGCGGTGGATCCTATGCGAATGGACACGGCAACTCGGTCCCGCGTTTTCACATCACATGGGGGACAGGGCCAGGTGTTCTGGAACACTTTATCCGTCGCGTCCGCGAGCACGTCAGCGCCGGGCTGATCCAGTTGAAATTCCGCCATCAGGTCAGCCATATCATCATGCAGAACGGCACCGCCAAGGGTGTGTCCGGTGAGGTTCTGGCCGATGACATTGCCCAGCGCGGCGGCAAGACCAACCGTGACGAGGTTGGCGAGTTCGAAGTTTATGCGCCCTCCGTCATCGTCACCTCGGGTGGGATCGGCGGTAATTTTGAAATGGTGCGGCAGAACTGGCCCAGGGATCGTCTGGGAGAACCGCCCAAAGACATGGTGGCCGGAGTACCATTTCACGTCGACGGCCGCATGATCGCGATCAGCGAAAAGGCAGGCGGCCATTTGATCAACGGCGACCGCATGTGGCATTACACCGAAGGCGTTCACAACTGGGATCCGATCTGGCCCGCCCATGGCATTCGCATTCTGCCCGGCCCCAGCTCAATGTGGTTCGATGCCAAGGGCAACCGTCTGGCCCCTCCCTGCCTGCCGGGGTTCGATACGCTGGGGACGTTGCGGGAAATCCTGAAGACCGGATATGAATACAGCTGGTTTGTTCTGACACAGAAGGTGATCAAGAAGGAATTCGCCCTGTCCGGGTCGGAACAAAACCCAGACTTCACCTCGGGCAGCTGGAAAGAGGTCATCCGTCAACGCATCTTGTCAGGAGCCAAGGCAACTGCCCCGGTCGAGGCGTTCAAGGAAAAGGGTGCAGATTTCGTCGTCGCCAATACGCTGACCGAACTGGTCAACGGCATGAACCATCTGGGCGGGGGACTGATAGACGAGGCCTATTTGCGCGCCCAGATCGAAGCGCGGGATTCTCAGGTCGACAACCCGTTCTCGAAAGACGCGCAAATGATGGCGATCCTTGCGGCGCGCAATTATCGTGGAGATAAGCTGATCCGCACCGCCAAACCGCACAAATTCCTCGATCCGAGCAACGGCCCATTGATTGCGGTCAAGCTACACGTTCTGACTCGCAAGACGTTGGGCGGGCTTCAGACCAATCTGGACAGTCAGATGATCGGAGCGGATGGGCAGGTCGTCCCCGGCCTGTTCGCAGCAGGCGAAGTCGCCGGGTTCGGCGGTGGCGGCTATCACGGCTATAACGCGCTGGAGGGCACGTTCCTGGGTGGCTGCATCTTTTCGGGTCGCAATGCCGGGCGGTCAAGGGCGGTCGCCTGACAGCCCTGCCCCGTTATTTGCGCATCAGCTTGATCACCGGCTCGCCCTGTGCATCCAGCAACGCCAGCGCGTTGCCTTGCATCGCGAAGGTCGTGATACTTTGCATCGCTTTCAGAAACTGCCGCTCGACCTCATCCAACGGGGGCGGGCACGCCATGAGGGTTGCCGCCATATTGTCCGGGAACGAGATGCGGTTATTGGAAATCTCGGCCAGACCATTGAATCGGTTACAGCCGCCACTTCCTGAAAATGCACCGTCTTGCCCGAAGGCAAGTTCGGGACGCTTCTCCGTCTCTATAGGCGCGCCATTCAGGCCCGAGGCGACCCATTCGGTGTTCTCCAGCGTCGCCGCGCCCTGATGTTGAACCTGTATCATCAGCAGGTCAGCGGCTTTCTCCGCGCCATCCGTCAGAACCGGGTAAACAGTATCCGTGGTGAACAGCATATTTTGCCCCTGCATCACCGAGGCACGCACGGCATAGCTGCGCCCATCGTGAATCAACGCGTCGTCGTAGGTCAGTTCAAATTGCGCAGGCACCCCGGTCAGAGCGTATCTTTGCGCAGCAAGCGTCGCGGCAGGCGCATCAGCCAATGAGATATCCTGAAGCTCGACGAAAAGGGTCGCGTCGGGCGGGAGTGCAATACGCTCTCGGTAGGTTGCGGTTCCCTCAACGGTTCCGGCAATCGATGCACCGCTTAGAACGGTCGCAATCGCAGCACCTGTAAATGTCGCGCGTCCTTTCGTCAGCATGGCAAATCCCCTTTGCAAATAACATTCACAAAAGATTGTACGTCACCCGACATTTACAAGTCTGCAGCCAACAAAGCGGCAAATCTGCGCCGACATTATAGCGGCCAGATCAACGGGATAAGCAGGGACGCCAGCAATCCGACCGTCAGGTTAAGCGGAACGCCCACTTTCATGAAGTCGGTAAATCTGTAGCCACCGGGGCCATAGACCATCATATTTGTCTGATACCCGATCGGCGTTGCAAAGGATGCCGAGGCCGCAACCATAACCGCGACCACCAACGGACGCGGATCTATTCCCACAGCCTGTGCCAAGCCGATTGCAATCGGGGTGACGACAACCGCAACGGCGTTGTTGGAGACCAGTTCGGTCAGCACCGAGGTCAGCAGGTAAATCGCCCAGATAATCAGAAACGGCGGCAAGGCGCTGAGCCCCGGTGCCACAGCTTCGACAATCAGCGACACCGCGCCAGAGCTATCCAGTGCCGCACCAATGGCAAGCATTGCGAAAATCAGCGCCAACAGGCGGCCCTCGACAAAGGAAAACGCCTCATCCGCGTCAATACAACGGGTCATAAGGACGACGGCGACAGCAACAATCGACAATAGCAGGATTGGCGCAACGCCCAGCGCAGCGAGGGCGACAATCCCTATAAGAGCGCCAATCGCAATGGGAGCATGGCTGCGACGGAAGGCCCGAGCGGACGGTTGGGTGACGTCCACCATGTCCATTTCGGCCGCAAGCCGCTGGATATCCGCCGGGGCACCTTCCAAAAGCAGCGTATCCCCAACCCGGACCACCAAATCATCCAATTGGCGGCCAATGTTCTGGTTGCGGCGGTGCACTGCCAACACATAGACGCCATACCGACGGCGAAGTCGCATCATTCCCAGGGTCCGACCCACCAAACGGCACCCGGGCGTGATCAACACCTCAACTGTCCTGGTTTCAACGGCGGACACCTGATCCACGCGTTTGAGTTCTCTGTTTCGCTGAAGGCTCAGCAGTTCGGTCATCTCGGTGCGTAAAACCACCCGATCGCCAACTTTCAGTTCGACGCCTTTCAGGTTACGTCGCAGCGACTCGTCTCCCCGGATAACATCGATCAGGCGCACGCCGGGGCGCTTGAACAACTGCACCCCGTTCACTTCGCGTCCGATCAAGTTGCTGTCCGGTGGAATGACAGCTTCGGTGAAGAATTTCATCTTGGACCGGTCGCTCAGGAGTGTCGCCATGCTGTCCCTCTCAGGCAACAGCTTGGGCGCGATGAACCGCAAGTAGATCATGCCGTAGATCACCAGAGCGATCCCCAAAGGCGTGACTTCGAAAATCGTGAAGGCTTTCATGCCCTGGGCGCGAGCGACCCCATCCACGAGCAGGTTGGTCGATGTGCCGATCAGTGTCAGCGTGCCGCCCAGAATGGCGGCATAGCTCAATGGAATCAACAGCTTCGACGCAGGCACATTCAGGGTTCGGGAAATTTGGACAAAAACCGGGATCATCACCACAACAACCGGTGTATTTGACACCACCGCCGAGGCCAGCACGACGAAGCCCATAAGCAAACCAATGGCAATCCGCGGGTTCACCTGAGCTTGCTTTTGCGCGGTCGAAGTGAACGAGTCCAACGCCCCGGTCCGCACCAAGGCCCCCATGATGATGAACATCGCACCAATTGTCCAAGGCGCGGGGTTGGACAGAACCGCCAATGCGCTTTGATAGGGCAGAATGCCGGTCACAAGCATCAGAGAAACACCACCAATGGCCACGACCTCGGTCGGATAAACTTCGCGCAGAAACATGATGAACATGCCCGCAACGATGAGCAGCGCCAGAACTGCGCTCCCTGTGTCTGTCAGTGAAAGGAAATTCATTCGTGGTATTCTGTCCGAACCCGGGCCCAAGCGCCTGATGGCATACAGTTTCACGCATTGCGCGCAGCAGAGCAAGCCTGACGTTGATTATTAGGGCCCGGCTTGTTCCAGACGCCCCCCGACGCGCACCATACGCACCGATTTGGCGTGACCATCACGATCATCGGTTTCCACGAACACGCCGCTCAATGTGGCCTCGCCGTTGGCAGGGGTAAACCGAGCCTTGGGCATACCGGTGATGAACCGGCGCATGGGCTCCTGCTTGTCCATGCCGATGACCGAATCGTAATCTCCGCACATGCCCGCATCCGTCAAATAGGCGGTGCCACCCGGCAGAATTTGGGAATCCGCTGTTGGTACATGGGTATGCGTGCCAACCACGAGGCTTGCGCGCTTGTCACAATAGTGCCCCATCGCCATCTTCTCGGACGTCGCCTCGCAATGCATATCCACGATGATGGCCTGCGCCTGTCCGCCTCGCGGATGCGACTTGAGGATCGGCTCAATGGCCGAGAACGGATCATCGAACGGTCGTTTCATAAAGACCTGACCCAGCACCTGCACCACCAGAACCTTGCGCCCGCCCGGTGCAGTGAACAGCCGATGACCCCGCCCCGGTGCACCTTTGGCAAAGTTCACAGGGCGCACGATGCGCTGTTCTTTCTCGATATATTGCAACATGTCCTTCTGATCGAAGGCATGATCACCCAGCGTCAGACAATCAGCCCCCGCATCAAGTAGCAGCTTGGCGTGATCGCCGCTCAACCCCATGCCGTTCGATGCGTTTTCGCCATTGACCACTACGAAATCCAGCCGCCATTCGTCGCGCAGGCGCGGCAAATGCTGCTGAACGGCCGCACGCCCAGCGCGCCCCATGACATCACCAAGAAACAATATCCTCATGATCCGGGTCGTAGGGGCTGTACACGGCAATAACAAGGCGGAACCGTGAAAATCACACGCGTCAGAGGGTTGAATTCACATGCAACCGTGGCAATGTGTAACTTTGCCTAGCCAGATTGAGGGAATTCACCGTGAGATCGTTGGCAATTCTGACAATTGGCCTTGTGGCCGCCTCCAGCGTCATGGCGGAAGGCACAAAAACATCCATGGCTAATCCCGCTGCAACCTTTTGTGTTGAGAATGATGGCGTTTACCAACTTCGGAACAACGAAGATGGCAGTGTCTACGGTGTTTGCATCCTGAAAGACGGCACCGAGGTGGATGCCTGGGATTACTTGCGCAGCCACTTCGAACAATAGCAGCTAGAAACTTAGCACGCGGCTTTCCGTTATGACCATATCAAGCGATTGGTCGGTCGGCTCGAGCGGCAGATTCTGCGCCTCTTGCGCGTCAAAGGCGAAGCCAACGGCAAGCGTTGGTCGCTTGGCGCGCAGACCTTCCAGCGTCCGGTCGTAAAACCCGCCGCCGTACCCCAGGCGCCCACCTTTCGCATCGAATGCGACCAGCGGTACGATCAGAATCTCGGGTTCGAAAAAGTCGTCCACCTCGGGCACCTTGGCGCCAAACGGACCATCTTTGAGCGCACCTTCGGGTGTCCAGCGAGAGAATTTCAGCGGCTGACCAGCTGCTTGGATGACAGGCACCCCTACCGGGCCATAAGCCGATGCCTCCGCCATTGCGGGAAGCGGGTCGATCTCGGTCCGGATCGGCATATAGCCCGACATGGGCACGCCACGATGCCCGGCAAGAACTTCGGACAAACGCCCTGCGGCACCCGGCAGGCGGGTATCAAATGCAGCCTTGCGGCGCGCAAAAGCCACTTTGCGTGCAGCGGCTTTGATTTCGGTCAGGTCGGTCACAGTAGCACCACGCTGGCAAGCCCAAGAAAGATGAAGAACCCCATGACATCCGTTGTGGTTGTCACAAAGGTTCCCGACGCCAGCGCTGGGTCGATGCCCAAACGGTCCAGCACGACCGGTACTACCGTACCTGCAAATCCAGCGATGATCATATTCACGACCAAGGCCGATCCGATCACGACACCCAACAGCGGAGAGTCAAACCAAAGCATCCCCACGGTTCCCAACACGATGGCAAAACACAGCCCGTTGAGCATACCGACAAGCAATTCGCGCCGGATCACCCGCATCACGTTTGCATCGGTCAGGTCGCGCGTTGCCAGTGCGCGCACGGCAACCGTCAGCGATTGCGTGCCCGCATTGCCCCCCATCGAAGCCACAATCGGCATCAGGATGGCCAGCGCGACCAACTGATCGATCGCCGCCTCGAACTGCGAAATCACCAGTGAGGCACAAATTGCCGTGCACAGGTTCACCGCCAGCCACGGCAATCGTCGGCGGCTGGTGGCGGCCACACTGTCGGACAAAGAGCTTTCGTCGCTCACACCGGCAAGACGCAGGATGTCTTCTTCATGCTCTTCATCAAGAACCACCATGGCATCGTCAATGGTGATAACACCAACCAGACGACCGTCCGCATCTACAACCGGGGCTGAGATCAGGTGGTACTGGTTAAAGGCATAGGCCACGTCTTCCTCATCCTGATCGACGGGGATGATGTGAAACTCCTCTTCGGTCAGATCATGCAGCGGCACCTCACGCCGTGCTGCCATCAGCTTGCCCAACGTCACCTGCGCCACCGGTTTCAGGCGCGGATCAACCAGAACGACGTGATAGAACTGCTCGGGCAAATCGTCATTGGCGCGCATGAAATCAATGGCTTGCCCAACGGTCCAATGCTCGGGCGCCATGACGACTTCGCGCTGCATGAGACGACCAGCCGAGTTTTCAGGGTAGGACAACGCCTGTTCGGCGGCGAGCCGCTCGGAATCTTCCAGCGCGTCCAGAATGGTTTCCTGCTGCGGTTCCTCAAGATCTTCCAGCAGGTCGACGACGTCATCGCTTTCCATCTCACGCACGGCTTCCGCCAGAACGTCGGGTTTCAGAACGCCAATGATCTCTTCCCGGATCGCCTCATCGAGTTCAGACAGGATGTCGCCGTCGAATTCCTTGTCGTAAAGGCGGATCAGTCGCGCACGGTCATAGGGGTTGATCTGTTCCAGCAGGTCGGCGATGTCGGCAGCGTGAAGCGGCTCCATCAGTTCGATCAGCTTGTCACGGTCGTCAACGTCTACTGCATACAGGATCGCCACCACAGTCTTGGGATCCAGCGCGTAGGCGTCCTCGTCCCGGGGCTGATCGTGTCCGACTTCGTCACTGCCTGTCGTCATGCGCTGCCCCCTTTTTTCGGCGATTGGCTTCTAAATAGAAGAAGCAGCTACCGGAAAACAATGACAATGCGCCGATTTACCCACTTCTTTCACCCGACTATGCTGGTGCGCAGTTCCAAACAGGTGGAGAACAGGGCAAATGGCGCAAAAGACGCTTTTGAAAGGGCGCGTTCTGAGTTTCACGGGCTCGCCGTTTGAAGGAAAGCCGACCGAGGCCACCCGGCTGGACGAAGCGGTTGTAATCGAAGACGGCCGAATTGCCGATGTCGGCAGAGTTGATGTGCTGGCCCATGCCCATCCTGACGCGGTTGCAAAGGATCACGGTAAACGCTTGATCATGGCTGGTTTTGTTGACCCGCATGTGCATTACCCGCAGACAGCGATGATTGCCAGTTGGGGCAAGCGGCTGATCGACTGGCTGAACACCTATACCTTCCCGGAAGAGATGAAGTTTGGCGATCCCGACTATGCAAGTGAAATCGCCAATCGCTATCTGGATCTGACCACCGCGCACGGAACGACAACCATGTGCAGCTTTTGCACAATCCATCCCGAAAGCGTGGATGCGTTCTTTGCCGCAGCGCAACAACGCGGGCAGCGTGTGGTCGCGGGCAAGACCTGTATGGACCGCATTGCGCCCGAGGGCCTGTGCGACACCGCACAGACGGCTTATGACCAATCGGCTGCCCTGCTTGAGAAATGGCATCGTATCGACCGGTTATCCTACGCCATCACTCCGCGCTTTTCGCCGACCTCAACCCCGGAACAGCTTGAGGCGATGGGCGCGCTCTGGGCCGAGCATCCGCATTGCCTGATGCAAACCCATCTGAGCGAGCAAACGGACGAAATCGAATGGGTCCGGTCTTTGTTCCCCGAGGCACGGGATTATCTGGACACCTACGAGAAATTCGGGTTGCTGGGGCAGAACGGCCTGTATGGGCATGCCATCCATCTGGAAGACAGGGAACGGGATCGACTGCGCGAGGTCGATGCATCCCTCATCCATTGCCCTACGTCCAACACCTTCATCGGGTCTGGTCTGTTTGACATGAATGGGCTGATCCATGATGGCCACAGGATCGGCCTGGCCACAGATACCGGCGGCGGGTCCAGCTTTTCGATGCTGCGCACCATGGCGTCCGCCTATGAAATCGGGCAATTGCGGGGGCAACCGCTGCACCCTGCGCAATTGCTGTGGCTGGGCACCGTCGGATCGGCGCGGAGCCTGCGGATGGACGATTGCATCGGCAATATCGCCCCTGGGATGGAGGCAGATCTGGTTGTGCTCGACCTCGCCTCGACTCCTGCCATCGCTCAGCGCGAGGCCCATGCCGAGGACATTTGGGAGGCGACTTTCCCGACCATCATGATGGGCGATGATCGGGCTGTGACCGAGGTTTGGATCGGCGGGCGGCAGGCGGTTTAATCCTGCAACGCCCGGGCAAGCGTATTTTGACGTTCAATCACGCGCGGCAGATCAATCGTTGTGATCTGTCCATCACGCACGACCTGACGGCCTTCAACAAACAGATGTTTCACCGTCATGGGCCCCGCCAGAAGCAAGGCCGCCGGATCCCAACTACCGGCACTTTCGATGCAGCGCGTATCCCACACCGCGATATCCGCGCGCTTTCCGGGCATAAGCCGTCCGCAATCGGGACGCCCCAACACATCGGCTCCGCCGCGCGTCGCAATCTCCAACGCTTCGCGGGCTGACATGGCATCGGCACCATTGGTCACCCGTTGCAGCAGCATCGCCTGCCGGGCTTCAAGCATCAGGTTGCCATTGTCGTTGCTGGCCGAACCGTCCGCTCCAAGACCAACCTTTACACCTGCATCCCGCATCGCTCGTACCGGCGCAATGCCCGAACCCAGACGACAATTTGAACAAGGACAATGAGCGACACCGGTTTTTGTGCGAGAAAACAAATCTATCTCGGACCCGTCCAGCTTGACACAATGCGCGTGCCAGACATCCGGACCTGTCCAGCCCAAATCCTCAACATACTGACCGGGGCGACACCCGAACTGCGCCTGCGAATAGGCGATATCCTCGTCATTTTCGGCTAGGTGGGTATGCAGCATCACAACCTTGTCCCGAGCCAGCAATGCGGCATCGCGCATAAGATCCCGGCTGACGGAAAACGGCGAACACGGGGCAAGGCCAACGCGGCACATCGACCCTTCTGACGGGTCATGGAATGCGTCAACAACTCGGATCATGTCGTCCAGAATGGTAGTTTCCTTTTCCACCAGACTGTCCGGCGGCAGGCCTCCGTCACTTTCACCAATGCTCATCGCACCGCGCGTCGGATGGAACCGCATCCCCAGTTCGGACGCGGCAGCAATCGTGTCCTCCAGCCGTGCGCCATTGGGATAGAGGTAGAGGTGATCGGAACTGAGTGTGCACCCCGACAGCGCCAGTTCCGCTAAGCCGATCTGGGCCGAGGTGAACATCTCTTCCGGTCCGAACCGCGACCAAATCGGATAGAGAGTTTTTAGCCATCCAAACAGCAAAGCGTCCTGCCCGCCCGGAACTGCGCGGGTCAGCGTTTGATAGAGGTGGTGATGGGTGTTCACAAGGCCGGGCGTCACCAGACAGCCCTTGGCGTCGTGAACCTCACCTTGAGTCTGCAACCCCTGCCCGATCTGCGCAATTTGCCCGTTGCGGACCAGAATGTCCGCTTGGGACAATTCCTGCCGGGAATCGTTCATCGTCAGGATCAGATCGGCGTTCTTGAGTAAGGTTTCTGTCATATCGCGCTCCTGCATCTGCCCGTTTCATGCAAGGAGAGCGCGGGCCGGCGGAAAACGGGCTCAAGAACCGGCTATAGTCGGTGTAGCCGCCATGGGCGTGCACGGCAACAAAATTCAGAATTGGCGCAATATCTGAAGCGCTGCGGCGTGAAGGTCCGCATTTGCCGCAGCTAAGGCCCGACCACCTTCATGCGCCGGGCCGCCCTGCCAATCGGTCACAATCCCTCCGGCCGCCTGTATTACGGCGATGGGCGCCTGAATGTCATATGAATTCAAGCCCGCCTCTATCACCAAATCCGCCTGCCCGGCGGCAAGAAGCGCATAGGCGTAGCAATCCATTCCATAGCGCGTCAGTTGCACCTGCCTGGAGACGGCCTGAAACCCTGCCTGGTCCTTCGGGGTGCCGACCTCGGGAAATGTGGTGAACAGAGTGGCTTGATCAAGTGTCTTGGTATCGCGCGTTTGCATTTTGCTGGTGCCCAGTGGACCGGTCAGTTGAGCCCCAAAAGGCGATCCAACAAAGCGCTCTCCGATATAAGGCTGATCGATCACCCCGATAAACGGCCCATCCTGATCGCTCAGCGCAATCAGAATCCCCCAGGTTGGTGTGCCACTGATAAACCCGCGGGTCCCATCGATGGGGTCCAATACCCAAGTGCGGCCACTAGTGCCCTTATGCTCACCGAACTCTTCGCCCAGAATACCGTCATCCGGGCGCTTCCGCGCCAGAACCTCTCGCATCGCCTGTTCTGCGGCGCGATCAGCCACTGTGACCGGGTCAAACCCGTCGACCAGCTTGTTGGAAGTTTCAAGATTTGTTTGACGAAAGAAAGGAAGTATGGCCGCGCGCGCTGCTTCGGCCATTTCTTCGGCAATTTCAATGTCGCTCAGTGTCGTCGGTTGCATGGCCCTGAGGTGCGAGCAATCCGCGACAATGTCAAGTCAGTCAGGCGACGTCGCTGAGAACCCGCGCCAGCTCAAACAGGCGGCGACGCTGGTTTTCCGGAATCGCATAGTAAGAGCGCACCAGATCCAAAGCTTCTTTGTCACCCATCAGATCAGCAGGAACAGATTTCTTGTCCGCATCGCTTTTCTGGGTTTCTTCCAGACCTTCGAAGAAAAAGCTGACAGGTACATCCAATGCCTCGGCGATGTCCCAAAGGCGGGATGCACTGATTCGGTTGGCACCGGTCTCATATTTCTGGATTTGCTGAAACTTGATACCAACTTGCTGCGCCAACTGCTGCTGGGTCATGCCAATCAGCCAGCGGCGATGCCGAACGCGCTTGCCCACATGGACATCGACGTGATGAGTCATTGGTATTCTCCTATACTACACAAACATCTGTACGGGATTTCGCGACGTCCGATATCGCAATTTTAGAGAGCTCCCCTTAACCGCTCCCTAATTCGGACTGTACCGCCCCCCGTTTACAGCACTGATTGTTTATAATGCCTGTTTTGAGTTTTTTTTCAAGAAGGTTGAGTCAAATACCCATTACAGGGATTTGTGGTTGTATTGCCTTGAGTCTTTACAAACCTTTTTACCTGCAACTCGAGTCCGCGCCCCGAAACTCTGGTCGTTTTCACCCGCCTCAGCAAATGAATTGACTTTTCTGACAGCACACGCGCCTATGCCCGAAACAGATGAGGAGCCGTATGCGGGCCTATTGCATTCCATCCGACGGGGCGTCCGCCCAGCTTTGTGACGTGAACATACCAGAGCCGGGGAAAGGCCAGGTGCGGGTCGCGATAAAAGCATGTGGCCTGAACTTTGCCGATCTGCTGATGCAGAAGGGTACGTATCAAGACACCCCCCCTGCCCCATTCACATTGGGCATGGAGATTGCCGGTGTCGTGGATACGGTCGGACCCGGCGTTTCAACTCTGAGACCCGGAGACCGGATTGCGGTTTATTCAGGTCAGGGTGGGTTGGCAGAATACGGCGTGTTCGATGCGGACCGCGCGATCCCGCTGCCGGACTCCACCAGATTCGAAGATGCAGCCGCCATCCAGATCGCATATGGCACAAGCCACATGGCCCTTGATCACAGGGCGCGCTTGCAACCTGGCGAAACTCTTCTGGTCACAGGTGCCGCAGGTGGTGTAGGCCTGACTGCTGTCGAGATCGGAAAACTGATGGGCGCTACGGTCATCGCGCAGGCACGTGGCGATGACAAGCTCGCCGTTGCCCGCGCCGCGGGGGCGGATCATCTGATCGATGCCTCGGAAAACCTCCGTGATCGGGTCATATCGCTGGGGGGCGCGGACGTCGTCTATGACGCAATCGGCGGGGAAGTGTTCAAGGCCGCTTTCCGCGCGACAAATCCCGAAGGACGCTTGCTGCCCATTGGATTCGCCGGGGGCGACGTCCCGCAGATCCCAGCCAATCATCTGCTGGTCAAAAACCTGACTGTTATCGGGGTGTATATCGGCGGGTATCTGAAGTTTCGCCCCGAAGCTGTGCGCAACAGTTTCGACACCCTGTTCAAATGGCATTCAGAAGGCCGGATCAAACCGCACATCAGTCATGTCCTGCCACTTGAAGAAGCCGCACACGGAATGCAGCTGCTGAAAGAGCGTAGATCGACAGGCAAGATCGTGATCACCCCCTGATCGCGATCACCCAACTACTGCCCGCAACTGCGTACCACCCAGCAACCTGAAGTTCTGACGCACCAACTGGGCCAGAGCCTCGACAACCGCATCCCGGCCCGGCTCCCCACCATAAAGGTTGATCATATGCGCAGGCAAATCCGGCAGAGCACCACCCGAGTCGATCTGTTCAAGATGCGCGGCCTCGGTCCCATCCAGCATTGCGTGAACTGCAAGATCGGCACTGACCGTGGCTTCAATTGTGCGGTCGTTTTCGGTTTCCACCGACAGCTCCCACGGTATTCCGGCAGCATCCAGCGCTGAAATGACCTGAGGCCTGAACAGACAGCGACGTCCAAGCGCCAGAGGCAACGGACGCTTACGCCATGAAGATCCGCCCGGAGCGCCAATCCAGCGCAACGGAAGTTCTGCAATGGTCTCTGCACCATCGGTCGAAGATGGTTCTGTCGTCAGGATCACATCACATTCGCCGCGCTTGTACATGTCTTTCAATTGCAGTGAATAAGATGACACCAACTGCACCCTGACACGCGGGAAATCAGCATTGAACCGCTGCAGAACCCGCGGGATCGCGGGGTAGACTATGTCATGTGGAACGCCCAGAACCACCTCGCCCTCAAACGCCTGGTCGGTGAGTTTTGAGATTACCTCGTCATTCAGGGCAATCATGCGGCGCGCGTAAGCCAACAGTTGCTCACCGGATGCCGTAAGGGCAATTGTTCTGCCGCTGCGATCCAGCAACTCCAGGCCCAGCAGCTCCTCGAGCCGCTTCAATTGCATAGAAACAGCAGATTGCGTCAGGTGCAAAAATCCGGCGGCGCGCGTGACGCCGCCCTGATCCGCAACCGCTACAAAGGATCGCAGGGTGGTAATGTCCAAATTTCGCATCTTCACGATTCCTTATGCGTTCCATCAAAAATATTCGTTTTCAAAATATGTCACACTCCCCCATATCAATCAAGGAAATTGATGATAACTGGCGAAACCATCGGGAAAGCAGAAAGGACAAGTTATGACCCAACTCGCAATCCATCACCCTTGCAAACCAGCCAAACGATCTTTGGTTTCACGGATTTCTCAAGCGTTCGAGCTGTCTAAACAGCGGCGCAAGCTGGCACAACTGGACAGCGCCATGCTTGAAGATATCGGGGTGACCCGAGAAGAAGCATCTGCAGAGGCAGAACGCTATTTCTGGGATGCACCTCAATTCTGGAAAAGATAACTGTGAAACTTATAATTTTAAGGCGATAGGTGACCTTCAGTCGCCTGTCGCTATTTTTGTTGCGTGTTTTAGTCGGTTTTCGGTCGGAATCTCTTGAAACACAGCCACTAGTTGCCGATATTTAGAGAGAAAACCGCCCCGCTCAGCCGGGGCGATCTAACTTGACGAATAGGGAGACCCTTTGATGGCACAATTCGACACGATCCGGACGGTATCCGGCGCGCGCGCCGCCGAGATTGATCAGGGCCTGCGCGCCCATATGAACAAAGTATACGGCACAATGTCCGTTGGCATGCTGATCACTGCATTGGCGGCATGGGCCATTGCCGGTCTGGCTGTCACCAGCGATCCGACCAACGCGGTCGCACAGATCGGCGCAGATCGCTATCTGACAAGCCTGGGTGGCGCGCTGTTCCTGTCGCCACTGAAGTGGGTGGTCATGTTCGCACCGCTGGCCTTTATCTTCTTTGGCTGGGGCGCCCTGATGCGCCGTGGCTCGGCCGCGACTGTTCAGCTTGGCTTCTTCGCCTTTGCGGCCGTGATGGGCGTCTCGATGAGCTCGATCTTCATGGTCTTCACGCCGTATTCGATTGCTCAGACCTTTCTGGTGACCTCGATCGCCTTTGCTGGGCTGAGCCTGTACGGGTATACCACCAAGCGTAATCTCAGCGGAATGGGCACCTTCCTGATGATGGGCGTGATCGGTCTGCTGGTTGCGATGATCATCAACCTGTTCCTGCAGTCTGGCGTTATGATGCTGGCCATTTCGGCCATCGGCATCCTGATCTTCGCCGGCCTGACCGCGTTCTACACGCAGGACATCAAGAACACCTACGTCGCCCATGCCGCGCATGGCGATCAGGAATGGCTGGACAAAGCGGCCTTTGACGGCGCGCTGAGCCTGTACATCTCGTTCCTGAACATGTTCCAGTTCCTGCTGATGTTCATGGGGCAGCAAGAATAGGCCTTCGCGGTATATGAATTGGTTCGGGGCCGGTCACTGACCGGCCCTTTTCTTTGCACACCAAAATTCTGTTGCCCCAAAATGTAAAACCCCGCTGATTAGGCGGGGCTTTTTATTGCTGGAAAAAATGACTGCCTAGCTGCAGTTGAGCGGTATGGCAAAGCCGGAACTCTTTTCGGACGTTCCTTTGCGGAAAACATCACCCGCTGGCAGGCAACCGGTGAAGCGCTCGGTCTCTTCTGCAAAACCGACGCCAATCGAATTGTCCACCTTTACGCTATCGGTGGGCGTTCGCAGTACACCGAACAAAGTCCCGTTGACACTAACAGTGCTGAGGAACAGGTTCGTGTCACTGCCTTGCAGTTGAACCGCATTGTTCGGCGTCCGCCCGCCATTGTCGATGGCAACCGATGCCACCTTGGAAGGATCTACCTCGTCAACCAACAATGTGACTGCCCGCAATTCTGCCAGCTCTGCAGGAACGTTGGTCGCATCTGGTAGAAAGGAAACAGCTCCGGGCACGTCTGAAACCGTGCGCGGTTCGCCATCGATTCCAGTAAACCCGACACCTTCGCGGTTAAATGGGTCTTCACAAGCCGCCAGGGTCAGAACGGCTATTGTGGACAACAAGATTTTTTTCATGGCGGTCAACATTTTGTGGCGTTTTGCTGAAGCGTACTTGCAGGTCACCACAAAAAGCAAGCCGCCGGAGATGCGATTACACCAAACGCTGATGCGCCACTGCAACGGACACCGCAGGCTGCCACCCGTCGGATAACAGGATCAAGAATTTAAAAAGGGCTCTGTCAAACAGAGCCCTTTTCAGAATGTCCATATGGAACGGCAGATTACTTGATCTTGCCTTCCTTGTACTCGACATGCTTGCGAACGACCGGATCGTATTTACGAATGGTCATTTTCTCAGTCATGGTGCGCGCGTTCTTTTTGGTCACGTAGAAGTGGCCCGTGCCCGCGGTCGAGTTCAGACGGATCTTGATTGTCGTCGGCTTCGCCATGGTTATCTCCTGCGTCCGGAAAGGCAGGGGCCTTTCGGTTGAATTCCTATGAGCGTGCGCTTTTACGCGCTGCACCGCCTATGTCAAGACCAATCGGATGATACCGGTTCAGGAATTGGGTGCAGGTTCAACCAGGCAGGGTTGGAGCACCCATATACGTGTGAATCTGGTCTCTTTCTGCGTCTGAAAGGCCCAATGCGGTGGACAATTGCCGCAGATAAGATGCCTCGCGCGTGTTATCCAGACGGATCGCGGCCAGAGATGTTGCATAAACCTGCGCGCCTAGCGGGGCACCAGAATCAGCCGCCAGCCCCATCACATCTATCGGAGCGTTCAGTTGTTCCTGAACAAAGGCGCGTTCTTCATCGCTGATGTCCTCGCCCAGTTCGCCCAGGATCGTTTCCTTTTCCTGCTCATCCAGCTCACCATCTGCTTTGGCTGCCTGGATCATCGCCCGCAGCATCAGTTTGGCCTGAGCTTCCATCGCGGCACCTGCTGGCGTTCCACCAAATACAGCGTCCATCATGTCAGTTGTTTGTTGGCTTCCCGTTTTCGCGGCACCTTGCATGGCGTTCAACAACCCGCCCAGACCAGCGGCACCAGCGGCCGTGCCGCCCAACCCCATTTTACCTATCATGTCCTGCAGGCCTGTCGCGCCACCGGGTAGGCCGAATTGCTCGGCCATTTTGCCCAGCTGGTCGATGCCAAAACCGCCGCCTGCGCCCTGCATCATGTCCTGCAGGCCAGCCATTCCGCCCATCTTCTGATACTTATCCATGCCTTTGGCCGCAGCAAAACCGATAGCCACCGACGCAAGGGTTTTCATAAAGCTCATAACTAACCTCCCGGTTCTTCAAATTCGTGCCGCAAGTCTAACAGCCGAATGTAAACACGAATACCGTGTTCAACCCCTGCGCGATTGACGTTCCTGATAACGTCTGGCGAAGGCGTGCAATTCACCATCATGTTTGTACATATCACGGATTCGTGATAGGTTCGCGCATCCAAGAAGTCGAATTCAGGCTCGAAGGCAGAGGCAGCGCGAACGGGCTCTACCCGCAACGAGCAGGGTTGTTTTGCACGATTTTTCTTGGGGGGCTATCATGACAGAATGGGTTATTCAGGCCGAGGAACTGGCCAATTGCAATTGCAATTTCGGTTGCCCGTGTCAGTTCAGCGTGCTTCCGTCTCACGGCAACTGCGAGGCGGTTGTCGTATTCGACATCCAAAGCGGCCACTACGGCGATACAGATCTGTCCGGAGTTCGGGCAGCCGGCGTCTATTATTGGCCAGGACCAATCCATGAAGGCAATGGTCAGATGCAGCTGATCATCGATGAAAGCGCTACAACCGATCAACGGGCCGCGCTTCAGGCCATCATGACGGGCGAAGACACCGACGAAATGGCAACCATGTGGTACGTCTTCAGCGCAATGTCACCAACAAAACATGAAACGCTTTATGTTCCGATCGAACTGGATTGGAATCGTGAAGAGCGGAGCGGGTACGCCAAGGTTGCCGGGGTCTTCGATGTCAAGGTCAATCCGATCCCACATATCGTATCGGGTGCGCCTCACCGCGCATCGATTCAACTGCCGAATGGTTTTGAATACCGCCACGCCGAGGCTGCATCGGGCACGGCTAAAACAACGGGCGGTCAGATCAGTCTGACCTTCGACGCGACTCACGCGCATCTGGCACATCTGAATATCTCGGGCCACGGCGTTCTGGGCGCTTAGGCGGAGACTTCTTGTGGCCATGCAGAACATATCGCCCCAGGCCGGTGCGGTTGAGCGGTTGCTGAGACAGGACAATGCGATTGTTCTGGGAAGTGTCCTGCTGATTTTTCTTGCGGCTATCTGGTACACAGTGGCGGGCATCGGAATGAACATGTCAGCGGTCGAGATGACCCGCATGGCCGGCCCGATCGGACAGCCCATGCAAATGGGCTCTGGGTCCGCCTGGAGCGCAAGCTTTGCCTTGCTTATCTTTCTGATGTGGTGGGTCATGATGATCGCCATGATGACCCCGAGCGCTGCACCTGCCGTTCTTCTGTTCGCCGCGATCAAGCGGATGGGACCTGAAAAGGACCGCACGGCAACGTTCAGCCTGTGCTTCCTGACAGGTTATTTGGTTGCCTGGGGCGTGTTCAGCCTGGCTGCAACTGCGCTGCAATGGGGGTTGGAATATATTGGGCTGTCAGACGGACCGATGATGACGATCAACTCCGGAGTCTTCGCAGGGAGTGTTCTGCTGGCTGCGGGTTCCTATCAGTTTTCAGGTTTTAAGAACGCATGCCTACGCCACTGCCAGAGCCCCGTACGATTCTTGGCGGATCACAACCAACCCGGAATATTCGGTGCGTTCCGAACTGGTGCCATGCACGGCACGTATTGCCTGGGGTGCTGCTGGGCCCTGATGCTGTTGCTGTTCGTGGGAGGGATCATGAACCTGTATTGGATCGCGGGCATTGCCGCTTATGTCGCGCTGGAAAAGCTCTTGCCCAGCGCCCGTTGGCTTGTTCCGGTGACAGGCGTAGCCCTGATCAGCGCAGGTCTTTGGTTTATCACCGCACCGTTGTTTTCTGGCACCTGATTTTAATCGGCCCGGGGTCGGCTGACTGAAAGACCCAGCAAGGATTTGATAAAAACGGAGGTACCAATGCCTATTTTCATTACTTACGCATCTTATTCGCAGACTGGCGTCAAAGGCATGCTGCAAAAACCCGAAAATCGCACCGGTCCGGTGAAGGCTTTGCTGGAAAAAGTCGGCGGCAGGCTGCTGTCCTTCTATATGACGACCGGCAGCAACGACGTCGTCGTGATCAGCGAAGCACCGGATGGAACGGATGCTGTGGCCGTAGGCATGGCTGTCGCGGCATCGGGCGCGGTAAGCGACATAGAGACGGTTCGTGCCTGGACCGCGGACGAGTTTACCTCGGTCGCAGAGAAAGCCGCGAAGTTGACAGGGGCGTACACACCGCCCGGAGGATAAGGAATTACGCGCGGAGGGCCTGTAAGCCGGATCTTGTTCCGGGGTTGCCCCCTTCGATGACCATTCCTCTAGACCGTGCATTGCTGCACGGCTCAAGCTGCCAACCCGGTCCCTCTCGGCCAAGACGCGCTTAGCGGTGGTATCGGCAGACGCCGACCATCCCGCGCGGGGACCCTATTTGGCATTGCTCCCGGTGGGGCTTGCCGTGCCGCCACTGTTGCCAGCGGCGCGGTGGGCTCTTACCCCACCGTTTCACCCTTACCGCACGAATGCGGCGGTCTGATTTCTGTGGCGCTTTCCGTCGGGTTTCCCCGCCCGGGCGTTACCCGGCACCGTTGCCTTGTGGAGTCCGGACTTTCCTCTCGGGCCTAGCGACCCCAGCGGCCATCCGACCCTCCGCGCGAAGACCCAATTATTCGTCATCATTCCATCGGTCAACGCCAAAACGAGAGCCAAGCTCACGCGCCATTGCCAGTTTATCCGGTCCGAACCCCCGGAATGCCGGTGCAAACCTCTGGCAAAATGCATCGAGCACCGACAGAGACGGCAATTCATCTACACTGTAGCCAAAACGGGCCAGATCGCAGCCAAATTCCCTTAGTCGCTCAGGTGTTGCAAAGCCCTTTTCAGCCTTCGCTGCACTGACCTCTGGCCAAACTGACAGTCCTGCACGCGCCAATCTCTGCCAGTCAAACTTCCAACCCGGGTCTTTTTTTCGACCCGGAGCCATGTCCGAATGGCCGATAACCGCTTCGGGTGCGATTTCCCATCGCGCCAAAATGTCCCCAAGCAGAGTCTCAAGAATAACCATCTGTGGTTCTGAAAATGGGTGATCACCGCGATTGTCCAGTTCGATCCCCACCGAGCGCGAGTTGATGTCGTCCTTGCCATCCCACTCCCCTGCCCCAGCGTGCCAGGCGCGGTCTTCTTCATGCACCATTTGCCAAAGGGTGCCATCACCACCAATCAGGTAATGCGCCGAAACCTCAGAAGCCGGATCGCACAAGCGATCCAATGCTGCTTTCGCAGTATCCATCGCCGTGTAATGGATCACGATCAAACTCGGCGTCAGCCCATCTCGGCGCTCACCGAAATTGGGTGATGGATGCCAGATTGGCGTCAGCGGATCAGTTGTTGACAGCACTGCGGAACGGGCTGGGATCCCAGCCACACGCGTAGCCGTCGCCATCCGGGTCAAGTCCCTTGCGGTCGCGCTGAGGGCCGCCATTGGACAAAAACTCGATCTGCGCCTGATCCGGCGACGGGAATTGAGCACAATTCCGTTGCGCTTTGGCCTGAAGGTTAAATCCTGAGCGGCTATAGAGTTGTGTCCCCACGGGATTGGACGTGCTCAGCGCGTATTGCACAATGTTCGTCTGGCCGCCCGCTGTGCGTTCGGGCACTGCGGTCGGGGTCACAAGCTCATAGGTCTGGCTGTTCTGTTCTATCCGGGCGGCATCAGTTTCGATGCTGCGACGCTCGGACACTGCAGCGAAATCCTGTTCGTCCGAAATTGCGCCGTTGCTCGACAAGGGCACCGCCGCCGCTGTGGAAGGCGTTTGCCCAGACGTGCTGGCCAACGCAGCTGCCGCCTGGTTGGCAATGTCGGCATTCTCACCTGTGGCAACAGTTGCCGTACCCGGAGCGCCCAACGGTTGTTGTGAAACATCAACCGGAGCCAAAAGCGGGTTGCCCACCGCACCCTGACCTGCCAATTGAGCCTCTCGCTGCGCCTGGTATTCAGGCGTGTTGAAACCTGTGCTGGTCAGCGGCGCCACGTCCGTGCACGCTGCTGCCAGTGTCAGTACGGGCACAAAAAGCAAAACGCGCATTGTCTGGCTCCGTTTCTAGGTATTCGGTCGCCCGAGGCTTACCACCATTTCCCGGGCTTGGCCACAAACCCGGCGGCGTTCTCCAGCGCGTAGGCGGTGTTGAGCAGATCACCCTCTTCCCACGGTCGTCCAATCAGCTGCAAACCCAGCGGAAGACCTTGTGCATCCAGACCCGCAGGGACCGAGATACCGGGCAATCCGGCCAGGTTAACGGTTACCGTAAAGACGTCGTTCAAATACATTTGAACAGGATCCGCTTCAGTCATTTCACCCAGACCGAAGGCTGCCGATGGGGTCGCCGGGGTCAGAATCGCGTCGACTCCGGCCGCGAACACGTCTTCGAAGTCTTTCTTGATCAGGGTTCTGACACGGCGCGCGCGGTTGTAGTAGGCGTCATAGAAACCTGCCGAAAGCACATAGGTTCCGACCATCACACGGCGCTGCACTTCGTGGCCGAACCCTTCAGCACGGGTCTTTTCGTACATCTCGGTGATGCCATCGCCCTGCGCCAACTGTGCGCGGCGGCCATAGCGAACACCATCGTAGCGGGCGAGGTTCGAGGACGCCTCGGCCGGAGCGATCACATAGTAGGCGGGCAGCGCATACTTCGTATGCGGCAGCGAGATATCGACAATCTCAGCGCCTGCATCTTTCAACATCGCTGCACCATCGGCCCAGAGCTTTTCAATTTCCGCAGGCATACCGTCCATACGGTACTCTTTAGGAATACCGATCTTCTTGCCTTTGATATCGCCGGTCAGCATCGCCTCGAAATTCGGGACGGCCAGTTCGGCACTGGTCGAATCCTTGGCGTCATGGCCGCACATGGTTTCGAGCATTATCGCCGCGTCGCGAACGTTCTTGGTCATCGGGCCGGCCTGATCCAACGAAGACGCGAAGGCCACGATGCCCCAGCGCGAGCAGCGGCCGTAGGTCGGCTTGATACCGGTGATGCCAACAAAAGCGGCAGGCTGGCGGATGGAACCGCCCGTATCGGTACCTGTCGCCGCAAGGCACAGGTCAGCTGCCACAGCGGATGCCGATCCGCCGGACGAGCCGCCCGGCGTCAGCTGCGCATCATCATTGCCACGACGCCACGGGCTGACCGCGTTTCCATAAACCGATGTTTCGTTGGACGATCCCATGGCGAATTCGTCCATGTTCAGCTTGCCCAGCATGACTGCGCCTGAGTCTGCCAGCTGCTGCGACACAGTGGATTCGTATTCCGGCTTGAAACCTTCAAGGATGCCCGATGCTGCTTGCGACGGCACGCCTTTGGTGCAGAACAAATCCTTGATGCCGATCGGCAGGCCGCACATTGACGGCGCATCGCCGCCCTTGATCCGCTCATCCGCTACCTTTGCGCGTTCCAGCGCGATTTCGGGCGTCTTATGGACAAAAGCGTTCAGCGCATCTGCCTCGTCAATGGCCTTCAGGCAAGATTCGGTCAGCTCGACTGAAGTGACATCACCTGCACGCAGCGCGTCGCGCGCCTCAGCCAGGCCCAGTTTGTTCAGATCGCTCATGTTTACTCCACCACTTTGGGGACCGCGAAAAAGCCCTCGCGCGCGTCAGGGGCGTTGGCCAGCACCTTATCTTGCTGGTTGCCGTCAGTGACCTCGTCCTGACGACGCTTCAGGCGCATCGGCTCGACCGAAACCATCGGCTCGACGCCTTCGACATCCACTTCGTTCAGTTGCTCGATGAACCCAAGGATGGTGTTGAACTCGGATGCCAGCGCCGGCAGCGCGTCATCCTCGACCTTGATCCGGGCCAGTTTGGCCACTTTGGCGGCGGTGCTTTGGTCAATCGACATCGGCTTCCCTCATCTACGTTAAGGGGCGTTTACCCTTCTGTTGCGGCAGTCGCAAGACCGCTGCGCCAAAGGCAGGCCCGAGTTTCGAATTCCCCGATCTTCACCTGCTATTCAAAGCTGAATGAGTGGTATGCGAAAAAGTAAACTGATTAGTTCATTATGGAGCTTGAATTCTGAACTGTACTGTTCATTTTAATTATGCGACACAACGCAAACCGGAGAAAAAAACATGAAACCCCTGATGACAGCCGCAGTCTTGTCCGCCACGTTTTTGGCCGCACCGGCCATGGCTTTGGGTATCGACACAAGCAACCTGACACGCACGTTGACCTTCCCGCCCCCTATCGCGGAACCGGTCACGCAGGATCAGGTTAAACCTGCCAAGTGATGGGCAGGTTCCGGCCGGGTCAGACATCCCCTCTCTGACCCGGCCTTATTGCATTTTCGAGGATGCACATCCCACGGCAAGTCGTTAGCATAACTGCGAATACCAAACAGAACTACTCCGAAATTTTGTAGTTCAGGCAAGCCAGTGGAGCAGATAATGAGCGCGCAAAAACAAGCGGTTCTGGACGCAATCGACGCAGCCAATGCAAATGACCCCAATCTCGACAATGGTCGCCCAGAAGCGCTTCTTTATGGCGAAAGGATGAGTTCCGAGTTAAGCCGCTTGTTTCCGGACGCTTCCGATGCCCTTCAAATCGCCGCGCGCGGTCAGCATGTAGAGCGGTGGAAACTTGCGCGCAGTGAGTATCCGGAAGGCCGGGCAGGCTATCTGGCATGGCGCAAGGCGCAGGGGGTTCATCACGCGGACGTGGTGATGAATTTGATGACCCGAGAAGGCTACGATGCAGATCAGGCTGAAGCCGCAGGGCGCATGTTGCGCAAACAGGGCATCAAACGCGACGAAGAGGTGCAGGCGCTGGAAGACGTGATCTGTTTTGTGTTTCTGAAATGGTATTTCCAACCCTTTGCCGCAAAGCACTCCGCCGAGAAAATCCAGCGCATCGTCGAAAAAACTGCCCGCAAGATGTCACGCGAAGGCCGCGCACGGGCATTGAGTGAATTCGACCTGCCCGACCATCTGGCCGCAGCATTTCAGGACTAAACAAGAACCTGCGTGATTTCCCCAACCGCTTTTCATTTCTCTGGGATGATCTCAAGAAGCCATCCCACCGTATCCTCATGACCCGTGATCATTGGCGAAACGGCCCCTTATGAGGGCCGTACGATACACCTCGATCATCCAGCCGAGCATAATGGCATTCAGGATATGCCACATGAAATGCGTTCCTAACGGCCATTGCCCACAAACCGGCAAATCCAGCGCACGGAGAGTGATCGACAGGATCAGGATCAATGCGCCGATTGTCATCCCCTTGGCCAAATTCGGATCACGGCGCCTCAGCAGGAGCGCGTAGATCAGGATCAGCAAAGGGACCGGCGCATAAACCGCCGACCCGCCAAGCCCTGGAACCAGTTGGAACAGTGGTGCGGCGGCAGCCGCATAGGGAAGAAACAGCAGTGTTCCTCCAAATGCCATCCCAGGGGACATCCACCAGATGTCTCTGTTCACTGCAAATATATAGACCAGAATGAACAGAAGGATCGGCACAACATCTGCAAAGGCCGCCCAGACCTGCGCATGTGTGTGAAACAAATAGCTGCCAATCCCGATCATCGCCAAAATCACGACCAGAACCATGGCCAGCGGCATGCCCTGATTGCGCACGCGTCGCCACATGATCCAGGCGGCAATCAGAAAGGCCGCGTTTGTGATCGCGTTAATTGGCTCGGCCCAATAGCCCGGCGACAAGCGTTCACAATAGCCATCAATTTCTCGAATCCAGTCCATGGAATTTTACATAACCGATGTTAGGCTGCCGCCAACAGAATGTTCGGGAGGAAATAATTTATGAATATTATCTGGTTGGGTCATGGCAGTTTTCGCATTGAAACTGAGGGGCAGGTGCTGCTGATTGACCCTTGGCTGACCGGTAACCCGGTCTTGCCCGAGGATCAACATGACGCGGCGCTGGACGGGGCGACGCATATCCTTCTGACCCATACGCATTTTGATCATGTGGTTGATATTCTGCCGCTGGCTAAACACCTGAAAATCCCCGTCGTCGGACAGTACGATCTAATGGGGTATTGGAGCGAAGCGGAAGGCATTGAGACCATTGGCTTCAACAAGGGCGGCACTGTCGATCTGAACGGGATCAAGGTGACAATGGTTCCTGCTTCCCACAGCTCGACTTTTTCAACACCGGACGGTCTGCGCACCGGCGGCAGTGAGGTCGGCTTCATGATCGCGACTGAGGGGCATATGCTCTACGTCTCGGGCGATACCGACATCATGGCCGACATGGATTGGATGGGAGATTACTACAAACCAGATATCGGCATCCTGTCGGCTGGCGGGCATTTTACAATGGACATGAAAGCCACCGCCTATGCCGCAGAACGGTACTTCAACTTCAAGACGGTCATCCCATGTCACTACCAGACTTTCCCCATTCTGGAACAATCGGCTCAGGACCTGATCGACAGGTTACCAGGTGTTGAGGTTATTGAGCCGGAAGTGATGACGCCGATAAGGCTATAGGGTATAATCATGGTCGTATTTCGAGCCAAACTCATCAGAGAATGGATGACCGTATTGCCACATCGCCTGAATTGGAGGCCATAGTTCAAAGATGGGTCTCGGCATTTGGCGCGCGTGAAACAGACATCGTTGTCAACCTGTTTTCAAAGTCCAATGCTCTGACATACTTGGGATCAGCCGATGACGAGTTCTGGATCGGAGACGCGCTCCGGACCGGGTATAAAGCATACATCGAGGACGTGCCGAAATTCATTATTAACGAGTCCAGCATCGTCGCGCACGAAGTTGGTTCGGTCGGATGGGCTGTCTGGCGCGCCAAGGTCTACGCGCCAGAAACAGATAAAGCCGTGGATTTTCGTATTTCTTTTGTATTCATTCTTGAAGACGCTGTATGGCGCATCGTTCAGATCCACAATTCCAATCCCGTTTCGAATATTGAGGCGATGGGGTTCGAAGCCAAGAGTTTCGACGACCTGTTGCTAGCGGTGGACCAGGAAGAATTGCGGCAAAACCCCTCTGGTATAGCGTCGATCATGTTCACTGACATCGCCGACAGTTCAGCCATTGCGCAGGCGATCGGCGATCATCTCTGGAACCAGGCCGTCAAGTACCATTTGGAGAAAGTCGAAGCGGAGATCGATCAAACAGGCGGGAAAATGATAAAGTCGTTGGGTGACGGAACAATGTCTGCGTTCCCAACGGCCCGCAGTGCGCTTGAGGCAGCCCGGTCAATCCAAAATACTCTTAATTCAGACAAAAACGAACCACGCCTGCGGGCCAGAATTGGAATTCATACAGGTGATGTTCTGGAGGCCGACGGGGACTATTTTGGAACGGTCGTAAACAAAGCGGCACGGATCGCTTCGATGTGCGCGCCAGATGAGATTCGCGTGTCCGACGCGACCAGGATTATGGTCGGAAGCAGGGCTCGGTTCTCGTTTTCCGATGCCGCAACCGTGCCGCTTAAAGGCCTGAAAGGGAATCACAAGATTTACAAGCTTGATTGGCGAAAACGGTAAGGTTTCGCGACAGCCTACTCAGGTCGCTCGCCGTCCCGCAAAGAATGATCTCAGCAAGTATTCGGATTCCGCAGCTGAGATGCCGTCATAAATCTCAGGCACATGGTGAGCTTGCGGATGCGAAAAGACCCGCGCCCCATGGGCCACCCCTCCAGATTTGGGATCTGAAGCACCATAATAGATCCGCCGGATGCGCGCGGCCGCCAGGGCCGCAGCGCACATCGCACAAGGTTCCAGCGTGACGTAAAGATCATGATCCGGCAGCCGTTCAGAGCCCGCCTTTGCACAAGCTGCGCGCAAGGCCACGATTTCTGCATGGGCCGTCGGGTCATTCAACTCACGCGTTCGGTTCCCGGCAGCCGCCACAACGTTTCCGTCTGGACCGACGATAACAGCGCCGACGGGCACTTCTCCACGATCCGCTGCCGCGCGCGCCTCGGACAACGCCTGTTCCATATGCGATTTGAACACCATGCCCCTGACTGCATCAGAAACCTGCCTTTCGCAAGCGCGCGGGATGGGGTATGGCCCTGACATGAACAAGACCCCTCCTCCCGGCGACCGGATCGCCAAAGTTCTGGCCCGCGCCGGCGTAGCATCGCGGCGCGAGGCGGAACGCATGATCGAAGCAGGCCGCGTGGCAGTGAACGGCAAGACCATCGACAGCCCCGCCTTGAACGTAACGGCGAAAGACAAAATCGTTGTCGACGGCAAGCCGGTCTCAGAGCCGGAACCCTCGCGCCTGTGGCTGTATCACAAGCCGGCGGGGTTGGTGACGACGACTCGCGACGAAAAAGGGCGCGACACGATTTTCGACAAGCTGCCCGTAGATATGCCACGCGTCATGAGCGTCGGCCGGCTGGACCTGAACTCCGAAGGTCTGCTGTTGCTGACCAATGACGGTGGCATCAAGCGCAAGCTCGAACTGCCCTCGACCGGCTGGTTGCGCAAATACCGCGTGCGAGTGAACGGTCGCCCGAAGGACGAAGATTTCGACCCGCTGCGCAAAGGGTTGGTGATCGAAGGAGAGCGGTTTCAGCCAATGACCGTGTCGTTGGATCGCCAACAGGGTGCAAATGCCTGGCTGACGATCGGCTTGCGCGAAGGCAAGAACCGCGAAATCCGCCGCGCGATGGAAGATATCGGGTTTACCGTGAACCGTCTGTTGCGCGTGTCCTACGGCCCATTCCAACTGGGGACCCTGAAACAGGGCGAAGTCGAAGAAATTCGTCGCCGTGTAATGCGGGACCAACTGGGTCTGGATTCCGAAGACAAACCCGACAGCGCGCGCAAACGCCCGGCACGGCCGCAACGAAAGCGGCCTCAAATCGGCAAGAATCCCCGCAAGTGATGCAGGTTCGGCAACCTTCCCCCTAGCGCTAAGCCTGCGCATCCCCTAAATTTTCAGTGAATGCTGCTATTGGGGGGCGTGATGTCCGGAAGCGGAGTGCAAAAACTGGCCTACGCTGTACTGCTGGTGCTGTTGCTTGGTGTTTGCACCGGCTTGCTTGGAGGTCTGTGAGCCATGGCAAAGCGGTTTGGCGGAAAATACAGCCCGCAGGGCGATGAGTCGAGTGACGCACCTCTGCCTCGGGGCCAGTTCGATGGCGCCCGTGTCGAGCCTGCTGGCGCGCGGGCGAATATTCTGTTTCTGCCCGCCATTCCTCTGGTATTTCTGTCCCTGAACGATGGCGCGATCGGTATGACCATCGGGCTGGTCGCCGCCGGCATTTTGACAGCTGCCGCGTTTTTGTTGCGCGAAGGTCTGCGAGCCGAGGCCGCGTATAACGTCCGCAAAACCGCCCGTCGGCCTGCTTTTCCGCGAAAGATTTTTGCCAGTCTTCTGACCGGCCTTGGCGCTGGCCTTGCCTCTTACAGAACCGAGTTTCTGGATGCCGAAACCGCCGCGCAGGCCAGCTTGTTGGCGCCGATGCTATTTGGCGTAGCAGCAACCGTTCTGCACTCTGTCTCATTCGGGCTGGACCCGATGAAAAACAAGGGCATGGAAGGGATCGACACCTTTCAGCAAGACCGCGTGGCCCGCGTTGTCGATGATGCCGAACAACACCTGTCCGAGATGACGGACGCGATCAAACGAGCAGGCGACCGTCGGGTCGAGGCCCGTGTCGAGCGGTTTCAGGACACCGCGCGCGATCTGTTTCGCACTGTCGAAGAAGACCCCCGGGATCTGGCCGGCGCAAGGAAATATCTGACGGTCTATCTGCAGGGCGCACGTGATGCGACTGTCAAGTTTGCCGATGTCTATTCCCGTACACGCGACGGGCAAGCGTTGGCGGACTATTCCGCCCTGCTGGACGATCTGGAACAGAATTTCGCTGCGCGTACGCGCAAGATGCTATTGGATGACCGCAGTGATCTGACGGTCGAAATTGACGTGTTGCGCGAAAGACTGCAGCGCGAAGGCGTCCGGTTTGACTGACCGGCTATTATTTCAGCGAGGAATATCCCCATGTCCGATGAGATCAAGAACAAGGCAGTTCAGGCCGAAACTTTGGTACAGGAAGTCATTGCGGTTGCCCTGCCTGAACCACAGGCCGAGATCGTGTCACTGGAAGAAGCTGACGAGCCCGTCAGCGCTGAAATCCGCAAGCGGATGGATGAGATCGACATGGGCAACACCAATTCGATCGTGGCTTTCGGCTCATCTGCACAGGCAGAGTTGCAGGAAATCAGCCAGGCCATGCTGGCGGATGTGCGCAACAAGGATGTAGGCCCGGCCGGTGACAGCCTGCGCAACATCGTAACCACGATTCGCGGTTTCTCGGTCAGTGAACTTGACGTGCGGCGCGAGCGTAGCTGGTGGGAAAAACTGTTGGGCAGGGCCGCGCCGTTTGCCAAGTTTACCGCTCAGTACGAAGACGTTCAGGGCCAGATCGATCGCATTACAGACGATCTTCTGGGGCATGAGCACACTTTGCTCAAGGATATCAAGTCTTTGGACCTGCTGTATGAAAAGACGCTGGATTTCTATGACGAACTGGCGCTTTACATCGCGGCAGGTGAGGAAAAACTGACAGAGTTGGACAGCCACGACATTCCTGAGAAGGAGGCCGAAGTTCAGGCAGTCCCCGAAGAACAACAGGTGATGAAAGCGCAGGAGCTGCGCGACATGCGCGCCGCGCGCGATGATCTCGAGCGCCGGGTTCATGACCTGAAACTGACACGGCAGGTCACGATGCAGTCGCTGCCGTCGATCCGGTTGGTTCAGGAAAACGACAAATCGCTGGTGACCAAGATCAACTCGACACTGGTGAATACGGTCCCTCTCTGGGAAACGCAACTGGCACAGGCCGTCACCATCCAGCGTAGCGCCGAAGCAGCGGCTGCCGTGCGCGATGCCAACGATCTGACCAACGAGCTTTTGACCTCGAACGCGGCAAACCTGCGTGAATCCAACAAGATGATCCGCGAAGAAATGGAGCGCGGCGTCTTTGACATCGAAGCGGTCAAGCAAGCGAATGCCGACCTTATCGGCACCATCAATGAAAGCCTGGCTATAGCTGACGAAGGCAAGGCCAAGCGCGCCGCTGCCGAAGTTGAATTGCAGAAAATGGAAACAGAACTGCGTGATACACTGGCCGCCGCCAAGGCACGTCGTGATGGAACCGGCGACAATGCCGGTACTGCGGTGCCCGGCTAAAGGCGTGTTCAAAGTGCGTCCTGTAGTTTGTCTGAAACTGGCGTTAGGGATCGTCTCGTTGTTGGCTTTAGCCAACTGCGATGAAACCCTGACGTCTTCGGTTGTGCCACAGACGCGCCCGACACCAACGCCTCAGGCTGCCAATGCCTATGTGCCGCCTTCCGCAGCAAGTCAGGATCTGGCACGCTTTTATCACCGGGTCGAACGCGACCTTCTGGTCCGGGGGCTGTTACGCACAGATGGGGGTGGCCCGGACACCCCTTATGATGCCGACGATCTGGCACGGAATTTCGAAGCGATCGCTTTCTACAGTGAGTATCCGACGCAGAGCGCATCAATTGGCTCGCGCCAGACGGACGGGCAACTCAGCCGATGGTCCGGGCCCGTCCGCATACAGACAGAATTCGGACCGTCTGTACTTCCTTCAACACGGGAAACGGACGCCGCTCAGGTTCAGTCTTTTGCCAACCGTCTCGCCAAGCTGACGGATCATCCAATTTCCGTCGTCTCTCGCAACGCCAATTTCCACGTCTTCTTCGCGGGCAAGGACGACAGCGCATATGTCGTATCCCGCCTGAAGCAACTTATCCCCAATATTAGCCAAGACTCGCTGAACCTGGTGGCCAACCCACGGGCCAGTTTTGATTGTTTGGTGTTTGCATCGGCGACAACCTCCTCGCCACACAGGTACGTGCGTGCCGTATCGCTGATCAGGGCCGAGTTGACCGATCTGGTCCGCGAAAGCTGCATCCACGAAGAAATCGCGCAGGGGCTGGGCCTGTCGAACGACAGCCCGGCAGCGCGACCTTCGATCTTCAACGATGATGACGAGTTCGCCTTGCTGACCAGTCATGACGAGAAACTGCTGACGATGCTGTATGACCAGCGATTGCAGCCCGGTGTGGGCGTAGATGATGCACGCCCGGTAATCCGCATCATTGCACGAGAATTGATGGGGCAGCCGCTCTGACCCCAAGGACAGGAGAACCCAAATGGGAATATTCGATTTTCTGACCGGAGAATTCATTGATGTCATCCATTGGGTGGATGACACCCGCGACACCATGGTTTGGCGGTTCGAACGCGAAGGCCACGAGATCAAGTACGGGGCCAAGCTGACGGTGCGTGAAGGTCAGGCGGCAGTGTTCGTGCATGAGGGCCAACTGGCGGACGTGTTCACGCCGGGCCTCTATATGCTTGAAACCAACAACATGCCGATCCTGACCACGCTGCAGCACTGGGATCACGGGTTTCAATCGCCGTTCAAATCCGAGGTCTATTTCGTCAACACGACCCGGTTCAATGACCTGAAGTGGGGCACCAAGAACCCCATCATGCTGCGTGACCCGGAATTCGGTCCAACCCGTATCCGCGCCTATGGCACTTATACCGTGCGCGTCAAAGACCCGGCCAAATTCCTGGTCGAGATCGTCGGCACAGACGGCGAATTCACCATGGACGAGATCAGCTTTCAGGTGCGCAATATCATCGTACAGGAGTTCAGCCGCGTCATCTCGGGTTCGGGCATTCCGGTGCTGGACATGGCTGCAAACACCGCCGATCTGGGCAAGCTGATTGCAGCCGAGGTGTCACCGGTGCTGGACAGCTATGGACTGGAGATGCCGGAATTCTACATCGAAAATATCTCACTGCCGCCTGCGGTCGAGGCGGCACTGGACAAGCGGACTTCGATGGGACTGGCCGGAGATCTGGGCAAGTTCACGCAATACTCGGCCGCCGAAGCGATGACGGCTGCGGCCAACAATCCGGGGCAAGGCGGTGGCATGGGCGCTGGTCTTGGCATGGGAATGGGCATGGCGATGGCGCAGCAAATGTCGAACATGACAGCGGGCCAACCAAGTGGCCCGTGGGGATCGCCCACCCCCGCTGCCCCGCAAACGACACCCCATGCGGCACCGCCGCCCCCTCCCCCGGTTGAGCATGTCTGGCATATCGCAGTGGACGGGCAGACCAGTGGCCCATTTTCCAAGGCCAAGATGGGCCGCATGGCCACCGAAGGCGACCTGACACGGGACACCTATGTCTGGACCGCTGGTCAGGACGGTTGGAAAAAGGCGGGAGACATACAGGAACTGGCACAGCTGTTCACTATATTGCCGCCGCCTCCGCCCGGAAGCTGATCAAACCCGCACAACGCATCGCAGTTGAATCGCAAAAGTGGAAGCGTGACATAAATGAGTGACAGCTTGTCTTCGTCTCCGAAACTGGAACAGGAACATCGATTCCCCTGCAACCAGTGCGGCGCGGATTACCGCTTCAATCCAGGCAACGGCACACTGACCTGCGATCATTGCGGGAACTCCGAGCCGATAGGCGCTGGCCCATGGGGCGGCGCCAGCCTGCGCGAGCTGGATTTTGATACCGCCATCGCGGATCGCCTGCCTGAAAGCGAGATAGAGGAAACCCGCGTTCTGTCCTGCCCGAACTGTGCGGCGCAGGTTGAATTCGACCCCAACACGCATGCCGCGGAATGTCCGTTCTGCGCCACTCCGGTTGTGACTGACACCGGATTGAACCGACATATCAAACCGAAAGGCGTTCTGCCTTTTGCGCTTGATGAACGCTCGGCCCACAAGGCAATGAGCGATTGGTTGGGGCAGCTGTGGTTCGCTCCAAACGGATTGAAAGACTATGCCCGCAAGGGGCGCAGGATGCAGGGTATCTATGTGCCGTACTGGACCTTCGATGCCGATACCAAGTCTGCCTATCGCGGTGAGCGCGGCATTGTCTACTATGAAACCCGCACTGTCATGCGGGATGGAAAACGGGTGCAACAACAGGTGCCAAAGGTCCGCTGGACGCCCAAGTCAGGCCGTGTCACCCGGTTTTTTGACGACGTATTGGTACTGGCCTCAAGGTCGCTGCCCAAGGCCTACACCGATGCGCTGGAGCCATGGGACCTGCCCGCTCTGGAACCCTACCAGCCAGAATACCTCGCAGGTTTTCGCGCCGAGGCCTATACAGTTGAACTGAAGGAAGGCTACACCGAAGCCCGCACCCATATGGCACGCGTGATCGAGCGGGACGTGCGTTTTGATATCGGCGGCGACCGGCAACGCATCCATGCCGTGGACACTGACGTGCGCGATGTGACATTCAAACACATTCTGCTGCCGATCTGGATGGCGGCCTACAAGTATCGTGGCCAGACCTATCGCTTTGTCGTGAACGGCAGAACCGGGCGGGTTCAGGGAGAACGCCCCTGGTCCGCAATAAAGATCACAATCGCCGTTGTACTGGGCCTGCTCGTTGCTGCGGGGATCGGGTACATGATGGCAACAGGACAGCAATAACAACCTCTTGTACATTGCGCGTGGCCCGGTCATCTTCGAGCTTGCAACTTTGGAGACGAGGTCCCTGTGCCGTTTGCTGAATTGAACACTTTGCTGGAGAAACGCCATTCCTGCCGGGCCTTTCTGCCTGACCCTGTGCCGCAAGAACAGATCGAACAGATCGTGGCCAGCGCATCCCGGGTTCCAAGCTGGTGCAACGCGCAACCTTGGCAATTGGTGATCACCAGTGGGGACGAAACCAACAAGTTCCGCGATGCGATGCTAAGCGAGGCGGAAAACGGCACCACGGCCCCCGACCTTCCATTTCCAGCGTCTTACTCCGGCGCCTATCAGGACCGTCGCCGAGCCTGCGGCTGGGCGCTCTACAGCGCGGTTGGCGTAGAACGGGGGGATCGCGCGGGATCGGCGCAGCAAATGATGCGGAACTTCGCCCTGTTTGACGCCCCACATTGTGCCATCGTCTCAAGCCCGGCAGAACTTGGACCTTATGGGGCAATGGACTGCGGCGGCTTTGTCACGGCCTTTACGCTCGCCGCTCAGGCGTTGGGCGTCGCAACCATCCCGCAAGCGGCATTGGCCGCATACAGCCCTTTTTTGCGCCAGTACTTTAAGATCCCGGATGACCGGTTGATCCTATGCGCAATTTCCTTTGGCTATTCAGACACGACCCACCCTGCAAACAACTTCCGCACGGAACGCGCAGCATTGGGTGACTTTGTGGACTGGCGCGGCTAAACCATCGCTCAGGCAGGCTTACGTTCGGGGGAGGAACCAAGTGCGCGCATTGCTGCAAAGGGTGGCACACGCCAAAGTTTCGGTCGATGATACCGTCGTCGGCACATCCGGTCCGGGTCTCATGATCCTTGTCTGTGCCATGCAAGGCGACAGCGAGGCACAGGCGAAAAAACTGGCTGAAAAGACAGCCAAGTTACGGGTTTTCAAGGACGATACCGGTAAGATGAACCGTTCGATTCAGGATGTCGGAGGATCTGCCTTGGTGATCAGTCAGTTTACTCTGGCGGCGGACACCACCAGCGGCAATCGCCCCGGCTTTTCGAACGCAGCCCCACCTGAGCTGGGGGAACAATTGTACGAGACATTCGCAGATCACCTCGCCGCGCAGGGTATCACGGTGGAAACCGGGCGTTTTGGAGCAGACATGGCGGTAGAGCTGGTAAATGATGGGCCGGTTACGATCTGGGTGGAGAATTGATGGATATTGAAAAGCAAGCCGCCGAATTGTGGCAGGCTGGCGTTGATGCCGTAGGCGGATACGAGGCCATCGAAGCCGCCTTGCCGGATGTCCCGAAACCGGACCGTATTCTGGCCGTGGGCAAACCAGCCGCAGCCATGGCGCGGGCCGCACTGGCACATTTTGGCGCTATCCCGACGCTTGTTGTCACCAAAGACGATCATGGCCGCGACCTGCCGGCTGGGGTCGAGGTGATAGAAGCGTCGCACCCCGTCCCAGATGACCGCAGTCTTGCAGGCGGGCGGGCACTGCGCCTCGCCATGGAACAGATGGAGCCGGGATCACACGTGCTGCTGCTGGTCTCGGGCGGCGCGTCATCCCTGGCCGAAGACCTTCTTCCCGGAACATCGCTCGGTGACGTCGAGGCATTGAACCGCAAACTGCTGTCGGAAGGGCTGGATATCCGCGCAATGAATGCCGAGCGGCGCAAGATTTCTCGTATCAAGGGCGGTGGTCTGCTGTCTCATTTCGCGGGAAGCCGCGCTACTGTTCTGGCGATTTCGGACGTGCCCGGAGACGATCTGAACGTCATCGGGTCGGGAATCGGTGCATTGCCCGACAGCCACTCCTTTGCGGCCACCACCCGGATCGTCGCCTCTAACGCACATGCCCGCAATGCGGCTGCCAAAGCTGCGAAAACGGTGGGGTTGCAGGTTCTCACCAATGATGAGGCCCTGCACGACGACTATTTGCAGGTCGCGGCGCATCTTGGGCCGATGTTGCGCGGGATGGAAAAGGGTGTGATGATCTTCGGCGGCGAACCGACTGTGGTTTTGCCTGATCGCCCGGGGCGTGGGGGCAGAAATCAGGCCCTGGCGCTGGCTTTGGCAAAAGAGATTTCCGGCCAGACGGATCTTGTGGTCGTTGTGGGCGGCACAGACGGCACGGATGGCCCGACAAATGCGGCGGGCGGAATCATAACAGGCGCAACATGGGGTGATGGCGCCAACCGCGCACTTCAAAACGCCGATAGTGGGTCATTTCTTGAAAAAGCCGAAGCCTTGCTGACAACCGGGCCAACCGGCACCAATGTCATGGATCTCGTTGTCGCTATACGTGGATGAATTGACGCATTTCCTACCGCTTTGGCCGCCAATGAACCGGAAACTGGCTGGAAATGCAGATCGCACTTGAACACCCTCACAGCGATTACCGCGCACCGGGCAATAATGTGAGGACTTCTGCCTTAGGTATTTAGGAGAAATAACCTTGCCCGGTCCGCGGAAATAAGCCAACGTTGACTCATGCGTCAACAAAAAGCCCGAAAAGGGCTGGAACCACTCAATAGGGAGATCACTAAATGAACGAACAAATCACGCATATGGCCGGTCAGGTCACAGCCGGAAAAATGACCCGCCGCGAATTTATGGGGAAAGCCGCGGCCCTGGGTGTTTCGGCTGCCGTGGCCAGCACGATGTTCGCGGACGCTGCGCGCGCAGCAGGACCTAAAAAGGGCGGTGACCTGAAGTTTGGCCTTCAGGGTGGCGAATCCACCAACTCGCTGGATCCCGCAACCTATGCCAGCTCGGTTCCGTTCCAAAACGGCAAGCAATTCGGTGACCAGCTTGTAGAAGTTGCACCCGATGGATCCATCGAGCCGCGCCTGGCGGAAAGCGTCGAAGGCAGCGCGGACGCCAAGGTCTGGACCTTTAAACTGCGTCAAGGTGTCGAGTTTCACAACGGCAAGACCATGACCAGCGAGGACGTTCTAAAAACCATGGAACGTCACTCGAACGAGGACTCGAAATCTGGTGCACTTGGCATCATGAAGGGCATTGAGTCCATGAAAGCCGATGGCGACAACTTCCAGGTCACGCTGTCCGAGCCAAATGCCGACCTTCCGTATCTGATGGCCGACTACCACCTGATCATTCAGCCCGATGGCGGCATGGATGATCCGGGGGCAGGTATCGGAACCGGACCATATAAAGTCGAAGTAGACGAGCCCGGTGTGCGTCACCTGTTCACAAAAAACGAGAACCACTGGAACTCTGATTTTGGCAACTTTGACAGCGTTGAAGTCGTAGTTATCAACGACGCAACCGCACGAACCGCAGCGCTGCAATCCGGTCAGGTTCACGCCATCAACCGGGTTGAACCTAAGGTTGCGGACCTGCTGGGGCGTGCACCTAACCTGACCGTGCATTCGACCGCTGGTCGTGGCCACTACGTCTTCATCATGCACTGCGATACCGCACCGTTCGACAACAATGAACTGCGAACAGCCCTGAAATATGCCATCAATCGTGCAGATTTGGTGGACAAAGTGTTGCGCGGCTATGGCTCCATCGGAAACGACATGCCGATCAATGCAGCCTATCCGCTGTTCGACGAAACCATCGAACAGCGTGAATTCAGCATTGAAAAAGCTGCTGAGCACTACAAGAAGTCCGGCCATGACGGCTCGCCAATCATCTTGCGCGTAGCAGACGGGGCGTTCCCGGGTGCCGTGGATGCCGCTGCCCTGTTCCAACAATCAGCTTCTCAGGCTGGGATTCCGCTTGAGATCAAGCGTGAGCCGAATGACGGCTACTGGTCCGAGGTTTGGAACGTGCAGCCCTTCTGTGCCTCGTACTGGGGAGGTCGCCCGGTTCAGGACCAGATGTACTCGACCGCGTATCTGTCGACGGCGGACTGGAACGACACGCGCTTCAAAGTACAAGCCTTTGACGACTTGCTGTTCTCGGCACGCGCTGAACTGGACGCGGAAAAGCGCAAGGGCATCTATAGCCAGATGGGCCGCATGGTCCGTGATGAGGGTGGCCTGATTTGCCCGATGTTCAACGACTTTGTCGAAGGTATCAGCAATCAGCTGGACGGCTGGGAAAGCGATCCGACCCAAGAGATGATGAACGGCAACATATCCCGCAAAATGTGGTTCGTCTGATACGGGCTACGGATCATGCATCCTATCATCAAACTGGTGTTCCAGCGCTTAGCGCTGGGACTCCTGCTTCTCTTCGGTGCATCGGCTCTGATTTTCGGCCTCACCGAAGCCCTCCCCGGGGACGCAGCGCAAGCTGTCCTTGGCCAATCTGCAACCCCTGAGGCGCTGGCAAACCTGCGCGAAGAAATGGGTCTGAACCGCCCCGCCCTGACCCGCTATTTCGAGTGGCTCGGTGGTATTGTTCAAGGTGATCTGGGACAATCCCTGACCAACAAGCTGGATATTGCTGAATCCGTCGGAAGCCGTCTGGGTAACACTCTTTTCCTGGCATTCTGGGCTGCAATCGTGTCAGTTCCACTTGCCATCTTTCTTGGCCTGCTGGCCGTGCGCTACCGCAACCGCTGGCCGGACAAGCTGATTTCGGCTGTGACGCTGACCACGATCTCGATCCCCGAGTTTCTGATCGGTTACGTTCTGGTCTATTTCATTGCGGTCAAACTGGGAATGTTCTCTCCGCTGGCCATGATCAATGACAGTATGTCCTTCGGGCAAAAGCTGAATGCCATTGCTTTGCCTGTCATCGTTCTGACAATGGTTGTTCTGGCGCATATGATGCGGATGACCCGCGCTGCAATCCTGAACGTCATGCAATCGGCTTATGTCGAAACTGCAGAACTCAAGGGCCTGAGCAATTTCAAGATCATCTACCGCCACGCGTTGCCCAACGCAATCGCGCCCATCGTTAACGTGGTTATGCTGAACCTGGCCTATCTGGTCGTCGGCGTCGTCGTGGTCGAAGTGGTGTTCGTCTATCCTGGAATGGGACAGTACCTTGTGGACCACGTAACCAAGCGTGACGTGCCGGTTGTTCTGGCATGCGGCGTCATCTTCGCTGCCATCTACATCGGACTAAACATGATCGCAGATATCGTTGCCATTTTGGCCAACCCAAGGCTGAGGCATCCGAAATGAAGAACATTCCTATCTCTGCAATGATCGGATTGGCCTTCACGGCCCTGTATTTCATCGTCGCCGTCTTTGCGCCTCTGTTGGCGCCTTATGGGATGGCCGAGGTCGTCGGCGATGTTTGGGAACCATCCAGCCCCGAGTTTTGGCTGGGCACCGACAATATCGGACGCGACCTGCTGAGCCGCATGATCTACGGCGGACGCACGACGATCTTCATCGCAACTGCCGCGACAATCCTCAGCTTCGTGACCGGTTCGATCCTGGGCTTTTTGGCCGCTGTTCTGGGCGGCTGGGCTGATCAGGTCATGTCACGTACCGTTGACCTGATCATGTCGATCCCGTCGCTGATCACTGCGCTGGTGGTTCTGGCCATGGTACCGGTCACCATTCCCGTTCTGATTGTCGTCATGGGCCTGCTGGACGCCACCCGCGTCTATCGTCTGGCGCGTGCCGTTGCGGTGGATATCGCCGTGATGGACTATGTCGAGGCCGCACGTCTGCGCGGTGAAGGCCAGGTCTGGGTCATCTTCCGGGAAATCCTGCCTAACGCATTGTCACCACTGGTGGCCGAACTGGGTCTGCGGTTTATCTTCATGGTTCTGTTTGTCTCGACCCTGTCTTTCCTGGGTCTGGGCGTGCAGCCGCCGCTGGCAGACTGGGGCGGCATCGTGAAAGAAAACAAGGACGGCATCGTTTACGGCATCGGGGCAGCCCTTTACCCCGCCGTGGCCATCGCGACGCTTGCCATCTCGGTCAATCTTGTGGCTGACTGGGTCCTCAACCGCACCACATCGCTGAAAGGAGGCCGGGGATGAGTGATACCATTCTCAAGGTCCGTGACCTCAAGATCGGCGCGACCGTCTATCCGCCAGGTGAAAAACCCCATGACATCGAAATCGTGCACGGGGTCAGCTTTGACCTCGAGCGCGGCAAGGTGCTGGGCCTGATCGGTGAATCCGGTGCTGGCAAGTCCACCATCGGTCTGGCCTCAATGGCTTACGGGCGGGGCGGCGTGAAGATCACCGGCGGTGAGGTCTGGGTCAACGGCAGGGACGTTCTGAAAACGTCACACGGCGACATACGCAAACTGCGCGGCGGTGAGGTCACTTATGTGTCTCAGTCAGCAGCGGCGTCTTTCAACCCGGCCAAGAAGATCATGGATCAGGTGGTCGAAGCCGCGGTCGAACAGAAGAAGTTCAGCCGCAAAGAGGCCGAAGGCCGCGCGCGCGAGCTGTTCGCCAAGCTGGGTCTGCCCGACCCGGACAACATCGGTGAACGCTATCCGCACCAGGTTTCGGGCGGTCAGCTGCAACGTTGTATGACCGCGCTGGCGCTGTGCCCCGAACCAGATCTGGTTGTGTTCGACGAACCCACAACCGCACTGGACGTGACGACTCAGATCGACGTTCTGATGGCGATCAAGGAAGCCATCGCAGATACCGGCGTTGCCGCGCTCTATATCACCCACGACCTGGCGGTTGTGGCGCAGGTGAGCGATGACATCATGGTGCTGCGGATGGGGAACACGGTCGAATACGGCAACACCGACCAGATCATCAACAACCCGCAGGAAGACTATACCAAGGCTCTGGTTTCGGTACGGTCGATCGAACACGAAGAAAAGCAACCCACACCAGAACCGGTGCTCAGCGTCGACGGTATCACCGCGCGCTACAAGGGGTTGAATTTCGACGTTCTGCACAATGTCAATGTTGAGCTTCATCCGGGGCAGACTCTGGCGGTTGTGGGCGAGTCCGGCTCGGGCAAGTCCACACTGGCGCGCGTGATCACCGGCCTTCTGCCACCGCGCGACGGCGAGATCACCTTTGCCGGGCGCAAGCTTTCGCCCGACCTCAAGGGCCGCACCCGCGAAGACCTGCGCGAGTTGCAGATGATCTACCAAATGGCTGACGTGGCGATGAACCCGCGTCAGACAGTGGGCACGATCATCGGCCGACCTCTGGAGTTCTATTTCAACATGCGCGGCGCCGAAAAGCGCAAGCGGGTCATTGAGCTGCTGGATGAGATCGAACTGGGCGAGAAGTTCATGGATCGCTACCCGGCGGAATTGTCTGGCGGCCAGAAACAGCGTGTCTGTATCGCCCGGTCGCTGGCGGCGAAGCCCAAGATGATCATCTGTGACGAAGTCACCTCGGCGCTCGACCCCTTGGTTGCGGACGGCATCCTCAAGCTGCTGCTGGATCTGCAGAAGATCGAGGATGTGGCCTATCTGTTCATCACCCACGATCTGGCGACGGTCCGTGCGATCAGCGACAGCATCGCGGTGATGTATCAGGGCCGCGTGGCGCGTTACGGCTCGAAGAGCCAGGTGCTGAGCCCGCCGTTCGACGATTATACCGACCTTCTGCTCAGTTCGGTGCCCGAAATGCACCTGGGCTGGCTGGAAGAGGTTGTCGCTCATCGCAAAATGGAAAGCGCCGGGAACTGATCCGGTTCGTGACAATTCGATGAAGCTTTGAAATCCCGGCGCTTTGTCTGATGACAGGTGTCGGGATTTTGCTATTGGGGGCGCAAAGTGGCAGCCCATCGATTGCGAATCTCATAGGGTCGCCTGAACGCAATGACTCTCAAAGGGCCTCGACATGGACCGCAAGCTTCTCCTCATCATTCTGGACGGCGTCCCCTATCGCAACTTTCGCCGCCTGTTCGGCAATCTCGAAGGCTGGGTCGACAGCGGTGAAGCGCGGGTCTGGAAACTGCGCGCGGTGCTGCCTTCGACTTCTGCCAGTTGCTATGCGTCGATCCACACAGGTGTGACACCGCAAGAGCATGGCTGTACCGGAAATGGAAACGTCTTCCGACTGAGCCATAAGGACGTGTTCAGCCAGGTGCGTGAGGCCGGTGGTGTGACCGGAGCGGTGACACACAGCTACTGGTCGCAGTTCTTCAACCGTCATCCATTCGATTTCGTCCGGGACATCGAATATGATGAGCCCGAGAGCCAGACAATCAACCATGGCCGTTTTCACAGCATGACCGGCTACGGAAAAGACAATCAGATGACACCGTCCGATGTCGACCTGTATGGCACTCTGACCAATCTGTGCCTGAGATTCGGACTGGATTACGGCATCCTGCACACCTGCACGCTGGACAGCATGGGTCACCGTTTCTTCCACGATTGTGAGGAAATGGATCATGCCTGTTTCGTTGCCGATGAAATGCTGGCCCCTTTCATTCCCCGCTGGCGCCAGCTGGGATATGAAGTGATCGTCACTGCCGATCACGGCCAGGACGAGCGCGGTCACCACGGCGGGCGCGGCCCGCTGCAACAGGAAACAGCGCTGTACTATTTCGGTGATGCGGACGGGCCGGATGCAGAGACCGTGATCCACCAGTTGCAGTTGGCTCCAACCATCCTCAGCCGCATGGGCGCACCGGTTGCAGAGACAATGAAGGCTGAACCTTTCCTTAAGTAAGGTTGCATTTTTACCAGCTGAAGACGGCCAAACGCCGTCTTCAGTCAGTGCGACCGCGCCACCGCCTAGTCATAGGCCCAGATCCCCTGCCCCAGCGCTTCGATTGCAACCGAGATGCGTTCGAAACTGTCGGCAGCACGTTTCACCGAGGTTCTCGCGCGCAGATAGCCGTGGACCAGACCGGATTCGTTGATCCAGTGGGCCTGCCCGCCCGCCGCGATGACCCGCCCACAATAGACCTGCCCGTCATCGCGCAGCGGGTCGCAATCAGCCGTCACAACCACAGTCGGGGGCAGGTTCGAAAAGTTGCTGTCCTGCAGCGGCGCGTAGGTTGGATCGCCCTGGGGCTGATCACCCGCGCATCGGACAGATTCATAGAATTTTATTTCGTCCAGCGTCAGCAAAGGGGCTTGGGCATGTTCAAGATAGGACCCCTGCGTGCGATCCCCGCCGAGCCCAGGATAGATCAATACCTGTCCAAGGATGCCGTCCAAACGCCCGCGTGCGTGGTGGGACACAGCGGCAGCCAGGTTCCCACCGGCACTGTCACCGGTCAGGATCAGCGGGTCACCATATTCATTTGCTGTCCAACTCGTAGCTGTCCAACAGTCTTCGAACTGCGTGGGGTGCACATGTTCCGGGCACAGCCGGTAATCAACCGCGACTACTCGATACCCGGTCTGGGCGCACAATTCGGCGCAGACATCATCATGGCTGTCGAGACCACCAACGACAAAACCGCCGCCATGAAAATAGACGACAGTTCGGGTTGGTTGCCCGGCAGAATAGATACGAACCGGAACGCCATCGGCCGTCCGGTCCAGTGTTTCCACGCCTGTTGGGCGCGATTGGCGAAAGTCCTGACACATTTTGTCATAGACCCGGCGTTGATCCTCGATGGACAATTCTACCGCGTCATCAGGATAGCTCTCGGCCGTGCGACGTATGAACGCCCAGGTTTCTTCGTCGATCAGGCGTTCATAGTCCATTTTCCCTCCGGTTCAGTCAGACCATTCCCACGGCCGGGTGTACGCCCCCAGCACTTTCGAGACATCGTCTTCCGAAGATCCGTTCGCGTCAAGCTGCGCGACAAGGCCACGTTTCTTGTCGTCGATCACCGAAACGACCCGCGCCGCGATACCCGCGCCCTCAAGAGCGTCGTTGTAGATGCGGGTGATGGCCTGCTTCCGCAGATCCGGCTTGAACACCTTGCCAACGGCGGTTTTTGGCAGTTCATCCAGAATGGTCATATGCTTGGGTTGCGCCGCACGCTCATGCACGTGAACTTTGCAATAATCCATCAGCTCTTTTTCGGTGGCCGAAGCGCCCTCAACCAGTTCGACAAAGGCGCAGGGAACTTCACCGGAATGCGCATCCGGCTGTCCGATGGCGCCGGCAAAAGCAACGGCCTCATGGCCCAGCAAAGCCTCTTCGATCTCGGCGGGATCAATGTTGTGACCGCCACGAATGATCAGATCTTTCGCGCGGCCGGTGATCCACAGGTAACCATCTTCGTCGAAGCGCCCCAGATCGCCTGTGCGCAGGTATTTATCGAAGTGATATAGGTTAACGTTCTTGTCGGTCTCGGTGTAAGTATTGCCCGCATAGACACCCGGGTTCGAGATACAGATCTCACCGATTTGATCGGTACCGCATTCGGTTGGTCCATCCGGCCCGTCCTGCAGGATTTTGACGTCCGTATATGGGAACGGAATACCGATCGATCCGATCTTTTTTTCACCATCAACCGGATTGCACGAGACCAGGCACGTGGCCTCGGTCAGGCCATAGCCTTCGACAATGGTGACACCCGTTGCCTCTTCAAAGCGGCGGAAAAGTTCCACCGGCAACGGGGCCGAGCCCGAGAAGGCCGTTTTTACGCTTGAGATATCGGCATCGACCGGACGCTGCATTTTAGCCGAGATCGCGGTGGGTACTGTAATGATGAAGCTTACTTTCCAGCGCTCGATCAACTTCCAGAAATTGTCGAATACCCCGTCGCCGCGATATCCCTGTGGTGTCGGGAAAATCACATGCGCGCCCGACGATACAGCCGCCATCACGATCACATGCACTGCAAAGACATGGAACATGGGCAGAGGGCACATGATGACGTCGTTTTCATCAAACAGCAGCGTGTTGCCCAACCAGCCGTTATAGATAAGACCGGAATACTTGTGCTGCGCCACCTTTGGCATACCCGTGGTGCCGCCAGTATGGAAATAACAGGCGACACGATCCTCTTTGCTGTCTTCAAAGGTCAGCGTTGCCGGCTGCTTGGCCAGTTCTTTATTGAAGTTCTTGTAATCCGCGTGCGCCAGCTTTTCCTTGTCACCCATCTTGGGCCGCAGGAACGGCACCAGCCATGATTTGGGTGGGGTCAGATACCGGTTCAGATCAACCTCCAGAATGGTGTTGACCCTGGGTGCGTGGCGAACGGCCTCTTCCACCTTCTGTGCAACATCCGTTTTCGGAAAGGACTTCAGTGTAACTACGACTTTGGCACCGGTCTCACGCAGGATCGCTGCGATCTGTTCCGGTTCAAGCAGCGGGTTGATCGGGTTCACGATCCCCGCGACTGCACCGCCCATCATAGTGACCAGGGTCTCGTTGCAGTTGGGCAGCACATAGGCGATCACGTCGTTTTCACCAACACCCAGCGAGCGGAACAGGTTCGCCGCCTGATTGACCTGGCGCAGCAGTTCTGACCAGGTCAGGGTTTCGGCCTTTTCATTAGGGCCGGAAAAAAGCTGGAAACTTATGGCATTGTGGTTAGGGAACTTACCCGCCGTGCGCGACAAGAGCTGATGGAAGGTGACAGGCAAATCCCGATCCTCCCACGGCATTTCCTGTTCCATGCGCGTTTTGTCTTCCAATCCCACAAAGGCCATGTGGTTCCTCCCGTATACTCTCCCGCGTTTTGCGCGGGCTTGTTGTTCACAACCAAGATGGAAGCAAAACAAACCTCGCGCAAGCGAGGCCTTAGCCTTCAAGGGGGGTAAAATGTAGAATGACGCTACGACGAATTCGCAAATGCCGGAGCGTCACTCTTATTCCGCGGCGACACCATCGGTGAACTGCAATCGTGCGAGGCGCGCATACAGCCCGTCCTGAGACACCAGATCCTCGTGGCTGCCTTGTGCTACGATGCGGCCTTCTTCCAATACAACGATGCGGTCGGCTTTCTTAACGGTTGCCAATCTGTGCGCAACAATCAGGGTCGTGCGCCCGGCACGCATCTTGTCCACCGCGCCCTGCACTGCGCGTTCGCTTTCCGCGTCAAGGGCCGATGTCGCCTCGTCCAATAGCAGAACCGGCGCGTCGCGCAGGATGGCGCGGGCGATGGCGATACGCTGTTTCTGCCCGCCGGACAGCATTACACCACGTTCGCCGACAAAGCTGTCATACCCTTCGGGCAAAGCCGCAATAAAGTCATGCGCGGCAGCGGCACGTGCGGCAGCTTCAACTTCCGCGTCTGACGCGTCCAGACGGCCAAAGCGGATGTTTTCACGGGCAGACGCAGCAAAGATCACCGGATCTTGTGGCACCAACGCCATGTGGGTGCGGAAATCTGACCGGTCGATGTCACGCAGATCAAGACCGTCCAGCGTCACCCGGCCCGAGTTTGGATCATAGAACCGCTGGATCAGTTGTATCACAGTTGTTTTTCCCGCACCCGATGGCCCGACAAATGCGACAGTTTCACCGGGTTTCACCACCAGTGACAAGTGATCCAACGCCACCGTCTCGGGGCGTGCCGGATAGCGGAAGCTGACGTCTTCAAATCGGATTTCACCCTGAATGTCCTTGGGCAGCACTGCAGGTTTGACCGGATCGGTAACAGTGTCTTCGGCATGCAGCAGTTCAACAAGACGTTCGGTGGCGCCGGCTGCGCGCTGAAGTTCGCTCCAGATTTCGGACAGGGCCGCGACCGAGCCTGCCATGATGATCGAATAGATCACGAACTGGATCAGAACGCCTTCGCTCATCACACCGTTTCGCACGTCGTTCGCGCCCATCCAAAGGACGCCCACGATGCCCGAGAAGACCAGAAAGATCACAATAACCGTCAATACCGCACGGGTCTGGATTCGGCGCAGCGATACGACATAAGACGTCTCGGTCATCTCACCGAATTGCTGCCGGCTTGCTTGTTCGTGAGAAAAGGCCTGAACAGTCTGTACTGCGCCCAACGCCTCCCCCGCGTTGCCGGACGAGGCTGCGATCCAGTCCTGGTTTTCACGACTGATAACGCGCAGGCGGCGACCCAGAACAAGGATCGGCACAACAACCACCGGGATCAGCAACAGCACAAGCCCCGTCAGCTTGGCCGACGTCAGCAGCATCAGCACCAACCCACCGATGAACAACAGCATGTTTCGCAGGGCAATGGACACGGATGAGCCAAGAACCGACTGGATCAGCGTCGTGTCGGTGGTGATACGGCTCAGAACTTCACCGGTCATGATGCGTTCGTAGAATTCCGGGCTCATACCAATGACCCGGTCAAACACCGCCTTGCGGATATCGGCCACCACCCGTTCGCCCAACCGGGTCACCAGCGCATATCTGATGCCGGTGCCCACAGCCAGAACAGCAGCAATGACCAGCGCGGCCAGAAAATACCAGTCCAGGAGTTCACCGTCCTGAATGCGGAAATTGTCGACAACACGCCGCACCGCCAGAGGCAGTGTCAGTGTCATGCTCGCCGTCAGAATCAACGCCAACGTCGCTCCGATCATCAAGAGCCGGTAGGGCTTCATAAACGGCCAGAGCGAGGCCAGCACCCCAATTTTCCTGGAGCGGGCGCGCTCTTCGGTGGCGCCGGGGGCTGCGGCATGTGCTGGTTTGTTGGCGGTTTGTCTTGCCATGTCTGGCCTTTGTGTCCTGAACGGTGCTGAGTGACCGCTTTCTTGGAGGTACCGGCTGTTTTGGTCAAGCATCACAATCACAATCGGCAGCCCAGAAGGGCCATTTGACGCAGAAATGTAAGGGAAGTTGGAGCGGGTAGACGGAATCGAACCGACATAGCCTGCTTGGAAGGCAGGGGCTTTACCATTAAGCTATACCCGCAAATGGTTTGCGCTGGTTAAGTCATGCATCCGGGCGCGTCAAGCGGGAAGTGGCAAAATTAGTGCTGCCTTTTTCCGGATATTGCTCTGCCCACTGCCGGATCTTTAGTCCTGATTGCGAAAAATCCTGGTCGAGGAAAAAAACCGCTCCAGTTCTTCAATCCGTTCCTTGCTTTCTTCCCACCGCGCCTCCTGCACTTCTGCGATCAGCGTTTCTGAAATCAACTGCAAAGCGATGGTCGAATCCCAACTGGATGGCGCCTCAACCAGCGCGTGGAACGTATAATTGGCCGTTCTACCAATCGGTGACCCCCATTGGTCCGTAAACAAAACAACGGTGACGCCACGGTTTGAAGCAACCTGTGCCAGTTTTTCCAGATGAGCCTCGTACCGGCGGATGTCAAAGATCACCAGAACCGAGGACTCGTCCATATCCAGAAGGTGTTGCGGCCATACATTCGCCGAGTTGCCGAGCATTGTCACGTTGGGCCGAATGATCTGCATGTGATTGAACAGATAATCCGCATTTGACCGGGTGATACGCCCCCCGACAACATAAAGATGTCGTTCGGTATCCGCCAGAAGCTGGGCCACCGTATTGAACATATCCTTGTCGAGGCGCTCCAGCGTATGGCGCATATTTGTCCACACTGCTTGCGCAAAACGGGTTGTTGGATGTTCGGCCTCGTCGTCTACAACCCAGGCATCCCGTTTCGAGATCGGCTTTTTGATCTGAGCCGCTACTTCTTCGCGCAGCGCGTCTTGCAGGTCCGGGAACCCATCGAACCCAAGTTTGCGTGCCATGCGAATAACCGTTGGGGTCGAAACCTGCGCCGCCGCAGCCAACTTGGTGATCGATTGCAAACCGGCCATCGGATAATCCTGCAACAGGATGGAAGCCAACTGACGCTCGGAGCGAGTCAGATCGTCCAGCTCATCCTGAATCCGTTGTTTGACAAGTTTGGCAACGGTGGCCATCTACACCCTCGTTTCTTAAATTTGTTACAGAATATGTTCGTTTGTAATTTTGTCTACAGAAATTTTCTTGACAGGTGAGAACTTGCTGTAACAAATGCTACCTATGCATCACGAAACCGAGTCATTGTTACTACAGCCGACAGAAGTTCCAGCCGCCCGCGCGCTGAATGTGGAAAGTCGCGCGCGCGCTGTCTTGATATGTGAACATGCAAGCCGGTTCATTCCCGCGGTGCTCGACGGTTTGGGTTTGGATGAAGTCGCGGCATGTTCTCATGCCGCCTGGGATATTGGCGCTCTGGATTTGTCGATGGAACTGATGGGCGCTTTGGATGTGCCTCTGGTTCATTCGCGGGTCAGTCGCCTGGTTTACGATTGCAACCGCCCGCCCGAACGTGAAGACGCCATGCCACAGGTCAGCGAAGTATTTTCCGTTCCAGGAAATATGAACCTGACCGACGCTCAACGTGCCCAGCGGGTTCGCGATGTTTATGAGCCGTTCAAACAGCTGGTTTCAACAACTCTGGATGCACGACCCGAACCACCAGTTGTTATAACGATACACAGTTTCACGCCGGTCTATAAGGGGCAACCCCGAACGGTTGAGCTGGGCATTCTTCATGACGAAGACGAGCGCGCCGCGCAACTCATGCTGCAGCACTCAGAAGACTCGGGGCTACGCGTTGCATTGAACGAGCCCTACTCGGCCACGGACGGCGTCACACACACGCTGCGCGAGCATGCGATCAAACGTGGGCTTCCGAATGTGATGATCGAAGTACGAAACGATCTGATCGACACATCTACAGGCGTTAACCGCATGGCAGGGTTGCTGACGCCGATCCTGCAATCGGTCATCAAAGAATTATCGCACGCAGAGGCGAAATCATGAGAGCAGAGGTATCGGGATGAATTTCATGCGGGGATATGTGGCGGTCATTGACCGCACGAACCGCTGGATCGGGCGCGTTGTCATGTACGGCATTTTTGTCATGATGGGCATCCTGCTCTGGTCCTCGATTTCGAAAACCTTCTTTCTGCCGTCGCTATGGACACTGGAAATGGCCCAGTTCGCAATGGTCGCCTATTACATTCTGGGCGGCCCTTACTCGATCCAGATGGGGTCCAACGTCCGCATGGACCTGTTGTACGGCGAATGGTCCGACCGCCGTCGGGCTTGGACGGATGCGATCACCGTCTTTTTCCTGATCATCTACCTGGGTGTGATGATCTATGGCGGTTACGACTCGCTGAGCTATTCGCTGCAATATGGTGAGCGCAGCCCAACCGCGTGGCGCCCTTACCTCTGGCCGATCAAGGTGATTATGGTCATCGGACTGTTCCTGATGTTGCTTCAGGCAATCTCGGAACTCTTTAAAGATATTTTGCGCCTCAAGGGCGATGATATCCCGCGCGAGGTGATCTGATGTCTTACGAATTGATCGCCATCCTGATGTTTTCGACCATGATGCTGATGCTGCTGACCGGGCAGCGGGTGTTCGGAGCCATTGGCTTTGTTGCCGTCATGGCCGCGCTGTTTCTGTGGGGGGATCGCGGTGGCTATGACATTGGCTTTTCGGCCGCCATGAAACTGATGAAATGGTACCCGTTGCTGACGCTGCCGATGTTCATTTTCATGGGTTACGTGCTGGCCGAGTCCAAAATCGCAGACGATCTGTACAAGATGTTCCACGTTTGGATGGGTGGCCTGAACGGCGGTCTCGCGATTGGCACGATTGGTCTCATGGTACTGATTTCGGCCATGAACGGGTTGAGTGTCGCAGGCATGGCCATTGGCGCGACCATTGCGCTGCCTGAACTGTTGAAACGCGGGTACGACAAGAAGATGGTGACAGGGGTGATACAAGCCGGATCGTCACTGGGCATCCTCGTACCGCCGTCCGTCGTGCTGGTTCTTTATGCGATGATCGCGCGGCAGCCGGTTGGGCAACTCTGGCTTGCGGGGCTACTTCCCGGGCTGATGATGGCCGCGATGTTCATCCTGTATATCGTGATCCGTTGCCGCATTAACCCTGCACTGGGGCCCGCTCTTTCAGCCGAGGAACGAGACGTGCCAATGGCAGAGAAACTGCGCCTGTTGCGTGCTGGCCTTCTGCCTTTGGGTATTTTCGCCGCAATGATGGTGCCCTTCGTCAATGGCTGGACCTCGCTGGTCGAAAGTTCGGCCATAGGCGCCTTGACGGCGTTCGCTGCCGCCATCCTCAAAGGTCGTATGACACGCGAGGTTTTCGAGACCTCAGTACGGTCAACCCTTGGCATCACGTGCATGTTCATGTGGATCATCCTCGCTGCGCTGGCATTCGGAGCCGTATTCGACGGGCTGGGCGCGGTGCGTGCAATCGAAAACCTGTTCACCGAGCGTCTGGGCTTGAATCCTTGGGTCATTTTGATCTTCATGCAGCTCAGCTTTATCCTGATGGGCACATTTCTGGACGACACTGCCATGCTGGTCATCGTCGCGCCGCTTTACGTTCCGCTTGTGGGCGCGATGGGGTTCGATCTGATCTGGTACGGCGTGCTCTATACGATCACGACCCAGATCGCCTATATGACACCGCCCTTCGGCTATAACCTGTTCCTGATGCGCGCGATGGCGCCGCCAGAGATTTCGCTGCGCGACATCTATGGCTCGATCCTGCCTTTCGTCATGGTGATGACGCTGGCGCTTGCGATCATAATGACCTTCCCGCAAATCGCGCTATGGCTGCCAGAATACGTTTACAACAAATGATCCCGGATCAAACCGGGGCGTCGCGGGGCAATCCCCGCATAACTGAAACTGACCAACGGAGAGAGAGAATGACGAACAGACGTACATTTCTGAAAGGTGCCGCAGCGGCCCCCGCTGCTGCGCTGGCGACGCCTGCACTGGCACAATCGACCATCAGATGGCGGATGCAGACCTACGCTGGCCCGGCACTGGCCGAGCACGTGATCGACCCGGCTATCAAGATGTTCAACACAATTGCCGGCGACAGGATGCAGATCGAGCTGTTCTATGCTGACCAGCTGGTCCCGACGGGCGAGCTATTCCGCGCGATGCAGCGCGGCACGATTGATGCCGTACAGTCGGATGATGACTCGATGGCGTCACCCACCGAGGTCACTGTTTTCGGCGGCTATTTCCCATTCGCATCCCGCTATTCGCTGGATGTGCCGGTTCTGTTCAACCAGTACGGGCTGAACGAAATCTGGGACGAGGAATACTCAAAGGTTGGCGTCAAGCACATCTCGGCAGGTGCGTGGGATCCCTGCCATTTTGCCACCAAAGACCCGATCAACAGCCTCGCGGATCTGCAGGGCAAGCGCGTCTTCACCTTCCCGACCGCGGGCCGCTTCCTGTCGCAGTTCGGCGTTGTGCCCGTCACCCTGCCCTGGGAAGACATCGAAGTTGCGGTTCAAACCGGCGAGTTGGACGGCATCGCATGGTCCGGCATCACCGAGGACTACACTGTTGGCTGGGCAGACGTGACCAACTACTTCCTGACCAACAACATCTCGGGCGCCTGGGCCGGTTCGTTCTTTGCCAACATGGATCGCTGGAACGAGCTGCCCGAAGATTTGCAGACCCTGTTCCGCGTGTGTACCGATCAGTCGCACTACTATCGTCAGTGGTGGTATTGGGGTGGCGAGGCCAGCCTGCGCGTCAATGGCGACAAGATGCAGCTGACTTCGATCCCTGACGAAGAATGGGCAACAGTCGAGGCAGCCGCCGTTGAGTTCTGGGATGAGATCGCAGCTGAATCCGAGACCAAAGCGAAGGTTGTTGAAATCTTCAAGCAGTACAACGCCGACATGCTCAAGGCCGGACGGCCTTATCGTTACGGCTAAGGAATGGCAAACTCGACCTGCCCCTTTCCCGGGGCGGGTCTATCAGGACGAATAGCCGATGGTAAATTTCGGCAAAGATAAAGGTGGCACATGCTCACGTTCGAACATCTGAAGACGCAAGTCTCTGAAGGTACGGTGGATACGGTATTGGTCTGCATGGTGGACATGCAGGGCCGTTTGATGGGCAAACGCTTTCACGCGGGTCATTTCGTGGCGGGCGCCTGGGAAGAAACGCATTGCTGCAATTACCTGCTGGCCACCGATCTGGAGATGGCAACTCCCGATGGCTACGCCTCGACCAGTTGGGAACGGGGCTATGGTGACTATGTCATGAAACCTGATCTGGACACGTTGCGCCCGGTGCCATGGCTTGAGGGCACAGTCATGGTGATGTGCGATGTGCTGGATCACCACACGCATGAGGAAGTGCCGCACGCGCCGCGTTCGATCCTGAAGAAGCAGGTCAACCGGTTGAAAGCCATGGGCTATGACGCCATGACCGCAACTGAGCTTGAGTTCTTCCTGTTCGAGAAGAGCTTTGACCAGATCCGCAAGGAAGGTTTCCGCGATCTGGAGCCGATCTCGGGCTATAACGAGGACTATCACATCCTGCAGACCACCAAGGAAGAGCATGTGATGCGGCCGATCCGCAACCACTTGTGGGATGCGGGGATACCGGTTGAGAACTCGAAGGGTGAGGCCGAGACCGGGCAGGAAGAACTGAACATCAAGTACGCGTCCGCAATGGACACAGCCGAGTATCATTCTATCGCCAAGAACGCTGTGAAAGAGATCGCCTGGCAACGTGGGCATGCGGCAACCTTCCTGCCGAAATGGCATCACGACAAGGTGGGCAGCTCGTCCCATGTGCATCAGTCACTGTGGGCAGATGGCAAGCCCGCGTTCTTTGACGCGGATGACGAGTTGGGCATGTCAGCGCTGATGAAAAGCTACATGGCCGGTCTGCTGAAATACGCCCCTGATTATACCTGTTTCATGGCGCCCTATATCAACAGCTACAAACGCTTCATGAAGGGCACCTTTGCGCCGACAAGGATCATCTGGTCGGTGGACAACCGCACCGCCGGGTTCCGCCTGTGTGGTGACGGCACCAAGGCCGTGCGGGTCGAGTGCCGGATTCCAGGTTCGGACATGAACCCCTATCTGGCAATGGCCGGAATGCTGGCTGCGGGGATTGCGGGGATCGAGGAAGGGCTTGAACTTCAGCCGCCAACCAAAGGCGACGTTTATCAGGGCGAGACTGGCATGATCCCCGGCAACCTGCGTGCGGCACGGGATGCCCTGCATGGCTCGGCGATGTTGCGGGCGGCCATGGGCGATGACGTCGTCGATCACTATACCCGCGCAGCGGAGGTCGAGATCGAGGAGTTCGAGCGCGTGGTGACAGATTGGGAAATCGCCCGCGGGTTCGAGCGGGCTTGAGTTCGGGTCGTGCTGGGGGCTCTGCCCCCAGACCCCCGGGATATTTTTGGCCAGATGAAGCAGGGATCCTGTTTCTTGTGAAGATGGAGTGATCATGGGGCAGATGTTGCAATGCATCTCACCGATTGATGGATCGGTTTATGCCGAACGTCAGGTACTGTCGCGAGATGCGGCATTCGAGAGCGCTGCGAAGGCGCGGGCGGCGCAAGCGGAATGGGCAGCGCGACCTTTGCAGGATCGAATTGATCTTGTGATGGCGGGTGTGGCCGCCGTGGGCGCGATGAATGATGAGATTGTTCCCGAGTTGGCCCATATGATGGGCCGCCCAGTGCGCTATGGCGGTGAGTTTGGCGGGTTCAACGAACGGGCCAGCCATATGGCTGAGATTGCCGAGGCGTCTCTGGCTGATATCGCAGTGGGTGAAGATGAGACGTTCCAGCGCTATATCAAGCGCATCCCGCATGGGGTGGTGTTTGTGGTAGCGCCCTGGAACTACCCCTACATGACGGCGATCAACACAGTCGCACCAGCGCTTATCGCGGGCAACACAGTCATCCTGAAACACGCGACGCAGACCTTGCTGGTGGGCGAACGCATGGCGCAGGCGTTCCATTCGGCGGGTGTGCCTGAGGACGTGTTCCAGAACGCCTTCCTGAGCCATGACGTGACAAATGACCTGATCGCGGGCAACGCGTTTGATTTCGTGAACTTTACGGGATCGGTCGGAGGTGGTCAGGCGATGGAACGTGCCGCGGCTGGTACCTTTACCGGCGTCGGCACAGAGCTGGGCGGCAAAGACCCGGGATATGTCATGGATGACGCCGATCTGGATGCTGCGGTCGATACGTTGATTGATGGCGCGATGTTTAATTCGGGCCAGTGCTGCTGCGGGATCGAGCGGATCTATGTGCATGAGAGCCTCTATGACGCTTTCGTCGCCAAGGCGGTGGAGATCGTGCAGGGGTATAAACTGGGCAACCCGCTGGGCGCCGAGACGACGATTGGCCCAATGGCCAATGTGCGTTTTGCCGACGAAGTGAGGGCACAGATCGCCGAGGCGGTTGAAGCCGGTGCGGTCGCGCATATCGACACCTTCGCTGAAGATGATGGTGGCGCGTATCTGACACCGCAGATCCTGACAAATGTCACGCACGACATGCGCGTGATGCGGGATGAAAGCTTTGGACCCGTGGTGGGCATCATGAAGGTGTCTTCGGACGAAGAGGCAATTGAGCTGATGAATGACAGCGAGTTTGGCCTAACCGCCAGCCTGTGGACCTGCGACGTAGATCGTGCAGCGCAAGTGGGTGACCAGATTGAAACAGGCACTGTGTTCATGAACCGCGCCGACTATCTTGACCCCGGCCTTTGCTGGACCGGCTGCAAGAATACCGGGCGCGGCGGCGGCCTTTCAATCATTGGATACCAAAACCTAACCCGTCCCAAATCCTATCACCTGAAGAAGGTCACGGGCTAAGGACGACGGCCTGCCCGGGCTTACCCCCTCTCCCGGGCAGGTCTCAAATCACAAAGGAAACCTGACATGTCACTTGTTGGAAACTGGTCCTATCCGACCGCCATCAAATTTGGAGCCGGGCGTATCAAGGAACTGCCCGAAGCGTGTGCCGCCGCCGGGATGAAAAAACCCCTGCTGGTCACGGACAAGGGGCTGGCTGACCTGCCGATCACCACAGCGACGTTGGATATCATGGAAGCTGCCGGTCTGGGCCGGGGATTGTTTGGCGATGTAGACCCAAACCCGAATGAGAAAAATCTCGATGCAGGGGTCGCTGCCTATAACGCGGGCGGCCACGATGGCGTAATTGCCTTTGGCGGAGGGTCGGGCCTGGATCTGGGCAAAATGGTTGCTTTCATGGCAGGCCAGTCACGCCCGGTGTGGGATTTCGAGGACATCGGTGATTGGTGGACCCGGGCCGACGCGGATGTGATCGCACCGATCATTGCAGTGCCTACGACCGCCGGCACTGGATCAGAAGTGGGCCGTGCCAGCGTCATCACCAATTCCGAGACGCACGCCAAGAAGATCATCTTCCACCCCAAGGTGTTGCCAACTGTCGTGATCTGCGATCCTGAACTGACGGTTGGGATGCCAAAGTTCATCACGGCAGGTACAGGTCTGGACGCTTTTGCGCATTGTGTCGAAGCCTATTCGAGCCCGCACTATCACCCGATGAGCCAAGGCATCGCACTAGAAGGTATGCGTTTGGTGAAAGATTATCTGCCACGAGCCTACTCTGACGGCTCCGATGTCGAGGCCCGCGCCCAGATGATGAGTGCGGCCGCCATGGGGGCGACGGCCTTCCAGAAAGGCCTTGGCGCGATCCACGCGATGAGCCACCCAATCGGCGCGGTGTTCAACACCCATCACGGCACCACCAATGCGGTTTGCATGCCCGCCGTACTGGAGTTCAACACCCCCGCCATTGCGGATCGGTTCCAGCAAGCTGCGGACTATCTGGGAATCGACGGCGGCTTTGACGGTTTCCGTGCCTTCGTACAGGACTTCAACGACAGCTTTGCCATTCCGCGCAAACTGAACGATCTGGGCGTTACCGAGGCCGCAATTCCGGAACTGGTCGAGGGAGCCATCACCGATCCGTCATGCGGCGGAAACCCAATTGAGTTGACCAAAGAGAACCTTACGCAGCTGTTCAAAGCAGCGCTCTAAATAACTAAATGGCCCGGCGAAACTTGCCGGGCCCTTTGCGTTCAGGTTGTCAAGACCAGATCAATGCCCGGTCAAAACCAGAGTGTTCACGGGCATCAGGATCAAACGCAGGCGCAGACCCGCGGCATGCACCACACCGATCGTGTCGACGACATGCAAAAAGGCCGCCTCCCAAAAGCCCAGATCTTCGTGTTCCAGACGTTCATGGTTGTCTGTGTAGACGTTAGCCAGGCAGTTACTGCCCGCAGGAATGTCATCCGCCATACCTTTGTATAGCGGTTCCATATAAACCAGAATCGAGCCGGGATTGTTGTTGGTCTGCACGTCCCGCAATTCATCCGATGGGCGGATCTGGCCGGAAGGAATGACGTCTTGAACCTCGACCACCACCGTGGGAATCACAGTGAACGGTTTGGTCATGCAGCCCAACTCACCGATCATGCCCGGCTTAATCACCTGCGCCGACAGCTGATTGAAAGCAGCCTGAAAACGATCATGTCCGGTATGCGATGGCACAAGAATGCCAGCGGGGCGCAACAAGGGGCTTACATAATCACCGACCTGCAGGCTGAACTGTTCAACCCGCCCGGTTACTCCAGCGAGGATCACTGTTTTGTCCAACTCGGTCTGCGCGGCGTCCAATTGCGCAATGGCACTGGCCAGTTGCGCGGGGATCAACTCTTCGATCTGCTGTTCAACGGCTGCACGTTTGGCTTCAGCGGCAACAACCTGGGCCTCACGCTCGGCAACCAGGTTTTCCAGCCTCTCGATCTCGGCCAGCCTTACAGCGCTCGAACCTTCGTCGCGCAAAGTCGTGTTTCGCTCAAGATCTTCCAGGGACTGTGCAAGGGCCGCCTTGGAACCGGCAATTCCAGCCTCAGCCTCTGCCAAATCGGTTTCCGCAACTTTCAGCGAGGCCTGAACCTGTGCAATCTGCGCATTTGCCGCCTGAACCTGCGCAGTCTGGCTGAAATCCTCGAGCCGGAAAATCGGCTGACCAGCAGTTACCAGTTCGTTGTTCTTGACGAAAACCTCTGAAACACGCCCGCCCAATTGCGGCAGAATGGTTACCGTCCGGAAATAGGACGCTGCGGTTTTACTGGCCGGGTGAAAATAGAACAATGTGGTGATCACGGTCAGCGCCAGAATGGCACAGGTGGTCAATCCCCAGCGCAGTTCGTACCACATGGTGAACAAGGTGATCTCGTGACCGATACGCTTGCCCTGAACAAACCGGCGAAACAGGTAGTCGGGCAGCACCGTAATCAGGGCGCAAAGCAGGGTCTCGATCATGCGTTCGGCTCCCGCACTTCGCTGACTTCTGAAACGGGCGAGGCCTGAGCTGTTGTTTCAGGCACGGGTTCCGGAACAGGTGACTGAGCAAGAGAACGAATGGCGTCGGCAATATTTCTGAGCGGGGTGGCGAAGTCCGGAAACTGGAACCCTGCAACCAGTATTGCCGCAATCCAGAAAAGCCCATTGTGTGTAAACAATGCCAGCAGCGCCAGAATACCCACCAATTGAAATTGCGGATGATTGTTTTCGTGGGCCATTTTTTCCGGAACCGAATGAAGCGTCAGGTAACCAACACCGATCAGCACCACAAGAACGACGAAAAAGACGACCATGGCGGAAAAAAGGTAATCGCTTCCGTCCGCTGCTACAACGTATCGGGGAATGTGCCCTGTGGCCATTGGATGAAGGTCTGCTGCAGTCACCTTACCCTCCTGTTTATTTTATACTTCTTTGACCGGGTTGAAGCACAAATTCAAGGCTGCTTATAGTCTGGAAACCCAAACGCATTACGAATGAGGGCTTGGGGGCCAATATGAAATTCAAGGAAAGTATGGCGTGTCTGTTTCGAACGGATCGTGAATTATGATTGATTTCCTCGTCATCGGAGGCGGTATCGCCGGGCTGAGCGCGGGTGCGCGCCTGTCGCAACACGGAACCGTGACAGTTCTGGAGGCTGAAGACGCCTTGGGCTATCACGCATCTGGCCGGTCAGCGGCTCTGTTTGAGGAAAGCTATGGACCACCTTCGGTCGTGGCCCTGAACAGGGCTGGGGCCGCTTTCCTGCACACGCAAAATGATGGCTACCTGACTGCGCGCGGTTTGATGCTGGTTGGCGCGATTGATCAGTCAGGCGTATTTGAAGCCGATTGCACCGATCTGAACATGGCGCGGATATCGATGGAACAGGCTATATCGCGTGTTCCGATCCTGAACCCGGACAAGGTCGGGTTTGCCGCGGTCAGCGAAGCCGCCTTTGACATCGACACCGATCGCTTGCTTCAGGATTTCGCGCGGACCATCCGTCGAAATGGAGGGACGGTTTCAACAAAAAGCAAAGTCACCGGCATTCGAAAAGAAGCGCATTGGGTGGTTAATGCCGATCAAGTCTTCGAAGCCCGCAATCTGGTCAACGCCGCCGGAGCCTGGGTGGACGAGGTAGCACAACTTGCAGGGCTGCCCGGCATCGGCATCATACCCCGGCGCAGGTCAATGGCGCGTCTGCCTGCTCCCGGAGGACACGACGTTTCCGTCTGGCCTATGATGCTCGGCGCGGGTGAAACATGGTACGCAAAACCGGATGCAGGCAAACTGCTGGTGTCGCCGTCCGAGGCCGATCCTGTCCCGCCTCAGGATGCCTATGCAGACGATATGGTCCTTGCCGAGGGTCTGGCCCGATATGAAGAATTGATGATCGAACCTGTCACACGGGTTGAAACAAACTGGGCGGGATTGCGAAGTTTTGCCCCTGACGGAACTTTGGTGATTGGACGGGACCCGTTTGACCCTTCGTTTGTCTGGTGCGCTGGCCAGGGCGGTTACGGATTTCAAACGTCGCCAGCGGCCTCGCAATTGTTGTGCGATCTGGTTGTTGGAAACACCCCGGAACTGGAATCTGACATTGTGGGCATGCTGACTCCTGACAGATTGAAGCGATGATCAAACGCAACCTCCCCTCGTCTGCAAGCGTCGCCAATGCGGGTGAAGATGGAAAACTGGTGGCCCCGGCAGCGTCGCGTAACGCGGACGCCCTGTGTGCATTGCTGCAAGAATGGGCCCCGCCCAATGGGTCGGCATTGGAAATCGCAAGCGGGACAGGTCAGCATGTCAGTGCCTTTGCAAAAGTGCTGCCCAATCTGAGCTGGCATCCGTCGGAAATCGACTCTGAACGGCGCTTGAGTATCGACGCCTATACCAGCAAATTGCCGAATGTCGCGCCGGCCGAAGTACTGAATGCGGTACAATCTGGCTGGAACAGGCGTTTTCCCGGGCAGAATCTGATCATCCTGATCAACCTGATACACTTGATCAGTTGGCAGGAAACCAAAACCATCATCTCGGAAGTGGCTCAGTCTTTGTCACCAAATGGGCGGTTCATCTTATACGGCCCTTTCAAACGTGCAGGGCTACTCACAAGTGACGGAGATATCCGGTTTCATGAGGCTTTGACCCTGCAAGACCCGGAAATCGGCTACAAAAACGACGCGGATATTCTCGACTTGTTCAAAGACGTCGGTCTGCACATGCTGGAAGCGGTCGAAATGCCTGCCAACAATCTTTCATTTATTGCCGAGCGCCCAGTCGTCTGATCGAGATCAAAGTCAAGCAACCGCATCCCGATTCATATTCCATTTACAATATATGATGAAGGACTCTCAGAAATGACTTGGCAAGAAAAACTCTCGGCGACACGAAAGAGTTTGCGAAATCTCAACGGTTCCATCCCCGATGCGACGCGCGCATTCGGAGCGCTTGGCAAGGCCGTTAAGGAAGGCGGGACACTCGATTACAAAACAAAGGAATTCATTGCGTTGGGAATGTCGGTCACCTTGCGATGCGAACCTTGTATTACCCTGCACACCGAAGCGTTGGTCAAAGCTGGTGCGACGCGAGATGAGGTGTCCGACGTATTGGCGATGGCCATTCAGATGGGTGGCGGGCCAGCAATGATGTATGCGGCCAAGGCACTGGAATGCTTCGACGAACTCTCCGCGTGACCAACAGAAAAAGGCCCCGGAAGTTTCCGGGGCCTTTTTTCGGTCAACCGTCCTTGCGGATGGTTTCGTTTTTCGGATCGTAAGGGCTGTCGCAGGTCACGACCGCATCCCACAGTTTGTCCTGTAGTTTGACCTTCAGCTTAGTGCCTTCGACCGCCAGCTCGGGCTTCACATAGCCCATGCCGATGGATTTCTCGAACGCGACCGAGTAACCGCCCGAGGTCAGACGACCCACACGCTCACCTTCCGGTGTGTACAGCGCTTCACGGCCCCACGGATCGGCATCGTCCGGTCCGTCGATCAGCAGGGTGCAGCATTTGACGCGCACACCGGTCTCTTCCAGCTTGGCCTTGCCATAGAAGTCCTTGGACAGGTCGACAAAGCGCGGCAGGTCAGCTTCCAGCGGAGTCGCGTCACGACCCAGTTCGGTTCCGAAGGCGCGATAGGATTTCTCCTGACGCAGCCAGTTCTGGGCGCGGGCACCGACCAGCTTCATGCCATGCTTCTCACCGGCTTTTTCCAGCAGGTCGAACAGGTAGTTCTGCATCTCGATCGGGTGGTGCAGTTCCCAGCCAAGCTCACCGGTATAGGCCACGCGGATCGCGTTGACCGGGCACATGCCCAGTTCGATCTGGCGGGCCGAAAGCCACGGGAAACGCTTGTTGGACAGTGCGGTTTCCGGATCAACGTCCTTGATGACCTCTCTCAGAACGTCACGCGACTTGGGTCCCGCGATGGCGAAGACGCCCCACTGGGTGGTCACGTCCTGGATTTCGATGTAGCCGAACTCCTCCATCTTGTCCTCGGCCGCCTTGCGCAGGTAGTCGGCGTCATACTCGGTCCAGGCACCGGCAGAGACGATGTAGTAGTTGTCCTCGCCATTGCGGACGATGGTGTATTCGGTGCGGGTGGTGCCGTGCGAGGTCAGCGCGTAGGTCAGGTTGATACGACCAACCTTGGGCAGCTTGTTGCAGGTGAACCAATCCAGGAACTGGGTCGCACCGGGGCCTTTGACGACATGCTTGGTGAAGGCCGACGCGTCGATCAGGCCAACGCCTTCGCGGATCGCCTTGGCCTCTTCGACGGCATGTTGCCACCAGCCACCACGGCGGAACGAACGGGCGTCATGATCGAAGTTTTCCGGAGCATCGACCGGACCAAAATAGTTGGGGCGTTCCCAGCCGTTCACCCAGCCGAACTGTGCGCCACGTGCTTTCTGGCGGTCATAGGCCGGAACAGTCCGCAGCGGACGGCAGGCTGCGCGCTCTTCGTCCGGGTGGTGCAGGATGTAGACGTGCTCATAGCATTCTTCGTTTTTGCGCGCCGCGAATTCGGTCGTCATCCAGTTGGACGAGTAACGCTTGGGGTCCAGCGAGGCCATGTCGATCTCGGCTTCGCCATCGACCATCATCTGCGCCAGATAGTAGCCGGTGCCGCCTGCGGCGGTGATGCCAAAGCTGAAGCCCTCGGCCAGCCACATGTTGCGCAGACCCGGAGCAGGACCAACCAGCGGGTTGCCATCGGGGGTATAGCAGATCGGGCCGTTGAAATCGTCTTTCAGCCCGGATTCGGCGCAGGACGGTACGCGCTCAGCCATCGCCATGTACTGATCTGCAATCCGGTCGAGATCCAACGGGAACAGGTCGGCGCGGAAGCTGTCCGGTACACCATGTTCAAAGCGTGCGGGCGCACCATGTTCGTAGATACCCAGAATCCAGCCGCCACGCTCTTCACGTGCGTAGGATTCGTTGTCAGCGTCACGCACGACGGGGTGTTCGGGGTTGCCCGCTTCACGCCATTTGACCAACTCGGGGTCTTTATCCATGACGATGAAAGTGTGCTCGACCGGGATGGCAGGCATCTTGATACCCAGCATCTTGGCGGTGCGCTGTGCGTGGTTGCCCGATGCGGTCACCACGTGCTCGGCTGTGATCACGACCTTCTCATCGCTTTCAACAAGATTACCGCCTTTTTCCACCATCTTGGTGCAGGTGACTTCCCAATGAGTACCGTTCCAGTGGAACGCGTCGGCCTGCATCTTGCGCACGATGTCCACGCCGCGCTGTCGGGCACCCTTGGCCATCGCCTGAGTCACGTCCGCAGGGTTAATGTAGCCGTCTTCGGTGTGATAAATCGCACCCTTCAGGTCCGAGGTTTCGATCAGCGGCCAGCGTTCCTTGATCTGGTCAGGGGTCAACCACTCATAGGCAACATCGCAGGTTTCGGCGGTGGAGGCATAGAGCATGTACTCATCCATACGCTCTTGCGTCTGTGCCATACGCAGGTTGCCGACCACGGCAAAACCCGCATTCAGTCCGGTTTCTTCTTCCAGCGTCTTGTAGAAGTCGACCGAGTACTTGTGGATGTGAGTTGTCGCATAGGACATGTTGAACAGTGGCAGCAGACCTGCCGCGTGCCAGGTGGACCCGGACGTCAACTCGTCCCGTTCGATCAACATCACATCATCCCAGCCAGCTTTGGCCAGATGATAGGCAATCGAGGTCCCAACGGCGCCACCGCCAACGACCAATGCTTTGACTTGGGTTTTCATAACCGGGCGTCTCCCCTTGAATTCAGCTGACACCATATGGCGCACTTAAGGGGGACCGCGCGACATTCATCCGACCAGTGATATGAAAAAAACGACCCGAACATCGAAAGCGGGTCGCGGATCAGTCATCAAACCCCTGATCTCAACCGCTGGAGCGGCAGCGCTTGCTGTTCCCGGCCGTGGTGCAGACAAGTTTACGACTGTCCTTTGAAGGCGTCTTCGCCGCAGGTTCCTGAGGTTGTGAAGGTTCGACCTCGGCTTCGAACCAGCTGGCAGAAAACCCGGCACGCGAGGATACCGAAGAGAGATAGCCTTGGATGCCCAACCCATTCTCTGATGCTTTGGCCTGCTGAGAATAGTCCAGCCCCGCGACTGCCACCCCGCAGATCACTGCAAACCCTGCCAGATATTTTGCACTCATGTCGGCCACCTGTTCGTATTCGGGTCTGTGAAACCAAGACATGTGGACGTTTTGAGGGCACGATACGGGCCAAAACGCGAAAATCATTATGATTGGTCGGACAAGACCTTGCCGGGGTTCATGATGTTCTCAGGGTCCAGAGCAGCCTTGATTGCAGCCATATACTGCATGGCAGCTCCCAGTTCTTTAATCAGGTAAGGTTTCTTACCCTGACCAATTCCGTGTTCACCGGTACAGGTTCCCTCCATTGAAATCGCCAGATCGTTCAACCAGCCGACAAACTCTTCGGCTTTGGCAAGTTCTTCGGCATTCTCCATGTCGATCAACAGAAGCGAGTGGAAGTTCCCATCCCCCACATGCCCCACCATCGGAGCGAGCAAGCCAAGATCGGCTGCCTTCTGCTGAGTCTCGGTCACGCATTCGGCCAGGCGCGAGATCGGCACGCAGACATCGGTTGATATACCACGTGCGCCGGGGCGCAGTTGCAGGCACGCCCAATACATATCATGCCGCGCCTGCCACAGCTTGTTCCGTTCTTCGGTGGTCGAGGTCGCGACAAAATCGGTGCCGCCGAACTCTTCAGCGATCTGACCAAAGGTTTCGGCCTGTTCCACGGCACCGCTCTCTGAGCCATGAAATTCCAACAACAGCAGCGGCGTTTCCGGCAAGCTCAGCCCAGAATAGGCATTGGCGGCCCGAACCGACATTTCATCCAGCAACTCGATTCGGGCGACCGGAATGCCGTATTGAATGGTCATCATCACCGCGCGACACGCTGCATCGACGGTTGGAAAGGAACATCTGGCTGAGCTGATCGCTTCGGGGATACCCTGCAATCTCAGGGTCAGTTCGGTGATAATCCCCAACGTACCTTCCGCACCAATCAAAAGGCGTGCCAGATCATACCCGGCCGATGATTTCTTGGCCCTGTGACCAGTACGAATGATCTGACCGTCCGGCATGACCGCCTCAAGGCTGAGAACATTGTCCCTCATCGTTCCATACCGGACCGCATTGGTGCCCGAAGCTCGGGTCGCGGCCATACCACCCAGCGAAGCATTGGCTCCTGGATCAATCGGAAAGAACAGACCCTGGTCTCGCAAATGAGTGTTCAGCGCCTCGCGCGTCACTCCGGGCTGCACCACACAATCCAGATCTTCGGCGTGGACCGCCAGCACTTTGTCCATTTGCATCAGATCGACCGAAATGCCCCCTGCTGGCGCATTCACATGCCCTTCCAGCGAGGTTCCTGTACCGAAGGGGATTACCGGCACCCGGTGCGCGGCACAGGTTTTGACGATGTCAGAAACTTCCTGCGTTGTATGCGGGAAAACCACGGCGTCCGGGCTTTGGTTTTCGATCCATGTCGTTGTGTGGCCATGCTGTTCACGGATCGCAGTGCCAGTTTGCAACCTGTCGCCAAAGCGCTGCTTGAGAACGCCGATCGCAGTTTCGATACCAGCTTCGTTTCTTGGCAATGCGGTTGCCTGCACCATTGTCATCCTCCCCTGCCCGCGCACGTCATGGGCCTTTCAGCCTATGACTAAAAGGCCCGCTGAGAGTGGGCAATCCCCACAAATACCGAGAGCTTACTCGCCCAGCGCAATGCCTTCCCGGCGCGGGTCGGCACCACCGCTCAGCCCGTCGCCAATTTCGATTGCGTGCAGACCCGATGTCAGGTCGCGGGGATTGACTTCAAAGCCGAGCTGAGCAAGCCCATCTGTAAACCCTTCTGCAGCGGTACCAACCTCGACATCATACGTTCCGAAACGGTTGACCAGATGCGGAAGTGACACCGATTGCTGCACATCCATTCCCCAATCGGCCCATGCGATGATGGACTTGGCCACGTAGCCAATGATCCGGCTGCCACCCGGGGATCCGATCGCCAGAACCGGCGCGCCGTCCTGCATCACGATAGTCGGACTCATAGACGAGCGCGGACGCTTACCGGGCTCCAGCCGGTTGGCAATCGGTACGCCGTCACTGTGGGTCTTAAACGAGAAATCCGTCAACTCATTGTTGAGAAGGAACCCGTTTGTCATCAGGCGCGAACCAAAACCGTTTTCGATTGTCGTCGTCATGGACAGGACGTTGCCGTATCCATCCACGATGGAAATATGCGAGGTCGAGGGCAGTTCCAGCGATATATCATCCGCCCAGTTCAGCGCGTGGTCGAATTCCGGTTGCCCCGGCCCGACCTCTGCCAAAGCACCTTCCACGCCCAGAAGCGCCGCCCGCTGTGACAGGTAGGCCGGATCGACGAGGCCGTTGGTCGGCATGGGCACAAAATCATTGTCAGCCATGTACCGGCCCCGGTCCGCAAAGGCGAGGCGCGAGGCGTCCCCGATCAACCTCCAAGCCTCAGCACTCTCAGGGCCCATAGCTGCCAGATCATAGCTGTTCAGCATCCCGAGAATCTGCCCCACGGTCAGTGCACCCGACGACGGGGGACCCATGCCGCAGACTTCATAGGCGCGGTATGCCGCACAAACTGGCTCGCGTTCGATCACCTGATAGAGCGCCAGATCCACGCCCGACAGAACTCCGGGATTACCCGGAGCGTTGCGAACCGTGCGCACGATGTCTGCAGCAATCTCGCCACCGTAAAATCCAGCCGCCCCGTCACTGGCCAGAGCGCGCAAAGTTTCGGCATAAGCCGGGTTCATCAGGCGCTGTCCCTGCTTTAGGGGTTCTCCACCTGGCAGAAAATATGCGGCGGTTTCGGGAAAGCGCGACAAACGCTCAGCATCGTTTTCAACCAAGCTGGCAAGGCGCGGCGAGACCAGAAAGCCCTCATCCGCCAAGCGGATGCCATCGGCGAACAATCCGGGCCAGGACGAACGACCCCAACGGCGATGCGCTTCTTCCAGCAAAGCGGGCGTGCCCGGAGTACCCACCGACAACCCACCGACTACTGCATCGAAGAATTTTCGCGGCTCACCGTTTTCGTCCTGAAACAGGGTCGGTGTAGCCGACAGTGGCGCGGTTTCACGCCCATCCAGCGTTGTCATCTGCTCGGTCGCAGCGTCGTACCAAACCAAAAACGCACCGCCGCCCAGCCCCGAGGACTGCGGCTCGACCAGTCCTAGCACTACCTGAACGGCGACCATTGCATCTGCAGCGGACCCGCCTGCACGCAGCACTTTGGCTCCGGCTTCAACGGCCAGCGGGTTGGCGGCGGCCACCATCCAGTTCTCGGATGTGACCGGAACGCCGTCCAGCTTTGCCTCGAGCGCGGCAATGACTTCTTCGGTCAGGGCTTGTACCTGCCCCTCCGTGGCAGTTTCCGGCGCAACGGCATCTGCCGCTTCCTGAGCGAACACCGGAGCGGCAAAAGAAAAAGCAGAAAACAGCAGAACTGAAACACGTCTCATCTGATCAAATCCTCCAATACATCCTTAATTTTCAACATCGTACGCCGAACACCCTCTGCACAAGGACACACTGTTTAGTCAGGAACGCACGGCAGAGTTCCGCCACATGAATTACGCCTTTGCACCGTCTGCCGTGCGATCCCGTTCATAGCAGGTCATTCCGGAGAATTCCGGCAACCACGCCTCGCGTCGAGTGACCCAGCTTTCATATGTTGGCGTCAATTGATCCCGCGCATCGAGACACCCAAGATGCACTTCGATTTCAGTTCCGCTGCGCGCAAAGACCGGTGAGCCGCAGGTTGGGCAAAAGAACCGGTCCGCATAGCCACGCGCTTCGCCGGAAACTGCTACTTTGTCGTCCAAGAAAATAGCCGCCGTATAGAACAAAGCACCATGTTGCTTGCGACAGTCCAGACAATGACAAATCCCGACCCGGAGAGGACGACCAGAAGCCGTGATGCGCAGATTTCCGCAGCGGCATCCTCCTTCAAATACGTCCATCCGAGCTCCTTTCCGGTATGCTACAGCATCGCTGGCACTACCTGATCCGGCGGGCGGTGACCGTCTTCAAAAGTCTTGATGTTGATGATCACTTTCTCGCCCATCTCGACCCGCCCCTCCAGCGTAGCCGATCCCATATGCGGCAACAGAACCACGTTGGGCAGTTGCCGCAGGCGCGGATTCACGTCGGTTCCCTGTTCGTAGACGTCCAGCCCTGCCCCCGCGATTTCACCCGCGCGGATCATCCGGGTCAGGGCATTTTCGTCCACAACCTCTCCACGTGACGTATTTACAATCACTGCCGAGGGTTTCATCAATTTCAGACGACGTGCGTTCATCAGATGGAAGGTAGATGGCGTTGACGGGCAATTGACCGAAATCACATCCATCCGCGCAACCATCTGATCCAGGCTTTCCCAATAGGTTGCCTCCAGTTCTTGCTCAGTCTCGGGGCGCAGCCTGCGACGGTTGTGATAGTGAACCTGCATTCCAAACGCGTTTGCACGTCGCGCCACTGCCTGCCCGATCCGGCCCATACCCAGAATACCCAGACGACGACCTCCGATACGACCTCCCAGAAATGCGGTGGGCGCCCAGCCGGACCAATCTCCCTGCTGCATCACACTCAAACCTTCGGGAATGCGTCGGGTAACGGCCAGAATCAGGGCCATTGTCATATCGGCTGTGTCATCAGTCAGCACACCCGGCGTGTTCGACACCAGAATACCGCGCTGACGCGCCGTGGACACATCAATATTGTCGACACCGGCTCCGTAATTAGCAATGAGCTTCAACTTTTCGCCCGCCTGCCCCAGCAGGCCGCCATCAATGGCATCGGTCACTGTGGGCACTAGCACATCGGCATCCTGCACAGCTGCCACAAGTTCTTCGCGCGTCATCGGAGTGTCATCGTCGCGCAGGCGCACATCAAACAACTCGCTCAGCCGGGTTTCGACCGCTTCGGGCAACCGTCGCGTAACGACAACACTCAAACGTTCTCTTGGCACCTCGGCCCTCCCACTACTTTGCAAACGGACGCGCGCCATGGCATCGTGGCGCAGGATAAGGCGGGGCACAAGAACCCCATTGGCATTGAGTCGACCTTTTTTCAAAACCGGATCAACAGGCATAAGAGCAGGCAGTCAGTGAGTGGTATTCGACCGGTAAAACGCCTTTGTCTGGCGGCAATATCCGTTTTTTCGATCATGTTCGGCGCAGGGGCTGCACATGCCCAGGAAAAACGCGGATCGGTCACCAACCTTCCCCTGCCCCGTTATGTTTCGATGAAAGGGGCCGAAGGCAACGTACGCCGCGGTCCATCTTTGACACATCGAATCGACTGGGTGTTCAAACGGCGCGGAATGCCGCTGCAGATCACTGCCGAATATGGCAACTGGCGCAGGGTTCAGGACCGCGACGGCGCGGGCGGCTGGGTTCACTACGCTTTGTTGTCGGGCGTCCGAACGGTTCTGATCGAATCCGAAATGCTGCCTGTCTATTCCCGCCCTGATCCGACCTCACCTGTGAATGCGCATTTTGAGACCGGAGTGGTGGCGCGCCTAGGCACCTGTTCGTTGGACTGGTGCCGGATCACAGCTGGCGGATATCGCGGTTGGACACTTAAATCGAACCTATGGGGTGTCGATCCGTCAGAAATTCGCGAATAGTTGGAAGGCTGACTGTCCCACCGTATTAGGAAGCACGCGACAAGGTGTTTGAGTTTCCTGTCGATATGCTGTGAAACTCGACCAAAACGGAGGCGATCATGCGCGCAGTTACATATTCCACCTTCGGAGACCCAGCCGATGTCCTGCGGATACAGGACCTTCCCCCCATCCCACCGGGCCCGGGTGAGGTCACGGTTGAACTGTCCTTTTCCGGCGTGAACCCTTCTGACGTCAAAGCCCGAGCCGGGACCAGACCGGGCGTGACGGAACCTCCGTTCCCACTGATCATCCCGCACAGCGACGGGGCCGGTATTATCTCGACTGTTGGCGATGGAGTACCCGAATCGCGGATCGGTCAACGCGTGTGGGTCTGGAACGGGCAGTGGCAACGTCCCTTTGGCACCGCCGCCAGCCACATCACCCTTCCCGAGGCACAGGCTATAGCTCTGCCGGACAAAGTATCGCTACAGACCGGCGCGGTTCTGGGCATCCCTGGCCTTACCGCCAGCCACGCCGTGTTTTCAGGCGGTAGCCCCGATGGGCAAACGATTCTGATCCACGGTGGCGCGGGCACCGTTGGCTTTCTGGCCGTTCAGCTTGCCAAATGGGCCGGGGCGCGTGTGATTGCGACAGCCAGCCCGCGCAACTTTGACCGGGTTATAGCAGCCGGGGCGGATGTCGTGCTCGATTACGCCAGCAAGGATCTATCTACCGAGATTCTCGATGCAAATGGTGGCCAACCAATCGGTCGAATCGTCGACGTCGAATTCGGCCGGAACATAGAAACAAACGCGGCGGTCATCGCCGAGAACGGGCGCATCAACGCTTACGGGTCTGCCCAAAACATGGCGCCTGTCTTTCCGTTCGGATCAATGATGTTCAAGGCCATGACGCTTGAGACGATTCTGATTTACCTTCTTCCACCGGTTCAGCGTGCCAATGCCGTGAAGACCCTTCATCGGGCCCTGGCTGAAGGCGCTTTGACCTGCCCTGTTCAAAAGGTCTTTACGCTGGAAGACTGCGCATCCGCGCATGCAATGGTGCAGGGCGGCAATCGTACCGGAGCCGTGTTAATCGGCACCAAATGACGGTCGTTAAAAAAAATTGTTCGGCTTGAGTTTTTTTGACAAAACGCTCTTGATCCCCGCCAACAACAATCGTAGATAGCCGCTCACCGTTGGGGTGTAGCCAAGTGGTAAGGCAGCGGTTTTTGGTACCGTGTATCGTAGGTTCGAATCCTACCACCCCAGCCACAAAACTTCATAAAAATCATACACTTAGAAGCGCTCAAGATGTAAGTTATACTTACCTTGATTTCTGCCCCACACCTCCCCCACAGATAGTGCATGGTCGCGGTTCCGGCCGGCTGCGTCCCCCAAAAAACATCGGGAGACAACGACATGCGCAACAAAAGCGTTCGTATAAGTGACAGAATCATTGGCGATTCCAGACGGTACAGAGTGCGTTGGTACTGTGATTGGAGTGAAAATTATAAGGAGGAGACTTTCAAGTCTCTGGCTGAAGCAAAGCAACGCAAACGAGAAATCGATGCCATGAACGCTTCTCAAGTCGGACCGGGCATGCGGGAAATGAAATTCTCTCAGCTCGCCGAACAATATATGGAAGCTTCAAAGCGCGGCAGGGATGGAAAAATGCCGCTCGAATACTCCACGCTAAAGGGCTACCAACATTACTTGGACGAGCACATACTCCCTTACATCGGGAACGTGCCTCTGAACGAACTAACCAGAGACAAGATGAGCATGTTCATGGGACAGCTAACCGAGAAGTTTACCTCTCGACAAACTGCCAAGCATGCATTTGATCTTTCCAAGTCGATCTTGAACTGGGCCGTGGCTAGGGACCTGATCGTCAAGAGCCCTGCCTACAAATTGGCAGTGCAATTGAACGACGGCAGGGGCGAACCCGCGTCGCGCTCATTACATACTCGGGCAGAAGTTAGGATCATCTTCGAAACACTCGCTGAGCTTCGTGAGCATCCCAATAAGCAGGTTAGGCGCAGTTGGATAAAGTATAGCGCGCTAATTGCATTGATTGCGTCAACCGGAGTTCGAATCTCCGAGGCGCTTGGCATCAAGCGGAGCGATATTTCTGAGGATTTCGCATCAATTACTTTGCGCAGGAAGGTCGATCAAAGCAGGCGCGGCAGACCAGACAGCGACAGGGTCGGGAAAATGAAATCCGCTAACGCGTACCGCACTGTCCCTATCGGTTCGCTGGCGCGACATTGGCTAGTTGATCACCTTGCCACCCACGACCACGATTTTGTCTTTTGCACCAAAGCCGGGCTTCCAATGCATCATTCTCAAGTCAACAACTACGGTTGGTACCGAGTTCAGCGCATTGCAGGGGTTAGGCAGCGCGGGCTCCACACACTGCGGCACATGTTTGCATCCGAGTTGATGCTTCGCGGAAAGTACTTGGAGGCTCAAAAACTGCTTGGCCACCACAATGCCTCGTTCACAATGTCACAGTACGGCCACCTAATCAGTGACGAGAACACGAAAATGCAGGCCATAGCCAATATGGTAGCTGAGACGTTCATGCCACCACCAAAGGATGAACCAACCGATGGCAAACCGATTCCACCCGACGGGACGTTAGAATCCGATGGAACCGATCAGTCACTGGGCGACAGTGAAAGCCAAGACAAGAGCGGCGACACTTCATGAAATCGATTGCGAGAGGGGGGGGACGAAGGTTCGGTTAAGCCCAATGGAGTGCGGCAAAAAACACCACCCTCTCGCAACCTTTACTACGAGCTAGTGGATTGCTCTCAACTTTAGATTGGCCTACGGTCGTCCTGCATTTAGCAGTACGATGGTTCAAAAATTGGCCAAAACCCCATTACTCGCAGACCTCCTGCAGAAACCACAGCGCGAGACCGCCGGGTCTGATACCAATCTCAGATTTGACTATCAAAAGAGCTGGGCCTTCTGCAGAATGATACGTGATCATCTTGATGGCGTGGATTACCTTGTAGCCTTCGAATTTCACGACGACGTCGTCTTTCTAAAACCAAGCGAAAATCCGGATCACGTAGAGTTCTGTCAGGTAAAGACGTCCAAGGCAAAGGGAGGAAGGACTCTGGGTTCATTCCTCTCGCGGGCAACCAAGGATAAGGCGTCGATCATTGGAAAAATGTACAACAACTTCGATGGGATATGTTCACCGCAGAACATAGACGTTGTGCTAGTCTCCAATGCTCCATTCAAGTTTGGTGACACGAAGTTCTGTGCCAAAGACTTGGAGGAAAAGTACAAAACTCAACTTATTGAAAAACTCACGGAAGAAATTCCGAGCTTCGACGTAGCGCGGCTTGAAAACATCCACTTCCTTGATACGGAAGTCAGCCTTGAAGCTATGCGGAGCTTCCTCTTGGGTGAAGTCACCGAGCTTCTGAAAGCGGAGCTGGGGGAAGCAAACGGCGTAAACGCGCACGCTTGGACACGAGGTGTTCAAGATGAGATTAATCGAAAGAACAACTTCGCATCAGATAAAGTCACCAACATAGAAGAGTTGATTGGGCGAAAATGCATCGATCGCTCGTTCATGACTACAAGTATAAAAATGGCGGCGAACAACAAGCCGCGTGCCCCCGACATGCAACTGGTGAATGCCGAACTGTTGGCCGCTGGTTGGAAGACCAAAGAACTCATGATGCTGGGGAAGCAGATTCCCAAGGCAGTATCGGATTTCACTGACCCAAGTAACGTCGAGGCAGCAACTCTGCGAGAACGTCTGGAAGCAATTTACTCAGATGAGAATCCTGACAGCTTGTCGGAGTTCCTGAGCCTTGCTCTGGAAAGCAAGGATACTGTTACAAACGGGCTCGCGCCATATTCGGACGAAAGCTATTTCTCCGCCTTTGCAGTGGTCGTATTCCATGAAGCAATCTAACTACCACAAATTGATCAGAAACCTTCGAAAAGGTCAGCACAATGACAGGCTTGGTGTTCAAAAAGCTCTCGATAGTATCAAAGCTCGAGAAAGCAGCAAGAACAGTGGAACTGACACCCGGAGTGAACGTCCTGACCGGCGTAAATGACGTCGGCAAGTCCACCTTAATAAAAAGCCTGTATTACACTATCGGCGCAGATGTACCGCAAATGGCTAATACCCGTTGGAAACGCGCCAAGGCGTTCTACTGCGCTGAAATTGAGATCGACGGCACATCTTACAAAATACTTCGTGATGGAAAGCACTTCGGAGTTTTCGACCACAATCGCAAATTGCTTTCAAAGCACACTGGGATTTCGTCGGAAGGGGGAATTGCTGATTTCATTTGCAAAAAGCTAGGGTTCAACATCGAACTTGAGCGCAATAGCGATGGCAAACTCGGCAGAGCAGGACCAGCGTTCTATTACCTACCCTTCTATGTCGATCAAGACGAAGGTTGGAACAAAAGCTGGAATTCATTCCTAGCGCTTACGCAGTTCACCGCGTACCGGAAACAAATGCTGGAGTATCACTTGGGCATAAGACCCCAAGCCTATTACGACGCGCTCAAACAGAGCATGGAGAAGCTCGATGATCAGACCGATCTAAATAAGAAACGCGGTACTCTATCCGTTGCCTTAGAGAGTTTTCAAAAGCGACTGGCAAATGCGCAAGTTGATCTTAATCCCGAAGACTTTCGAATTGAAATGGAACAGCTTGTCGATGAGTACAATTTAGTACGAGCCAAACAGCAAGACGCGCTTAGCTTAGTAAAAGAGTTCAGAAATGAACGAAATGGCGTAGATACAGATATTGTAATACTTCGGCGCTCGATATCTGAGTTAGACGCTGACTATAGGTTTGCTGCTGATTTGGAGACACCGGATGAAGTAGGATGCCCAACGTGCGGCACTACATTTGAGAACTCGCTTCAACAGAGATTTGGGCTGCTCGACGACGTCGCGTACTGCCAAAGTATCTTGGATCAGCGCCTCAAGGACCGACAAGATATCGACCTAAAGCTCAAAGAAGCTGAAAAGACCTATAAGGAAGTTTGTCAGAGCGCGCATGGGGTCAGCCAGCTTCTTGAACGGAAAAAATCTACTGTCTCACTGCGGGATATCGTAATGGCGGAAGGTAGCAAGGAAGTTGTAACGTCGCTGCAGTCAGAAATTTCTGACTACGACGATCAAATTGCCGAGATTCAGAAGTCAATCGACGCCCTGAAAGCAAAAATGAAGCTCGACTCAGAGCACAAGAAAAAGATCGTTGAGTACTATCAGTCCCGGATGAAACAGTTCTTAAATGAGCTGAACGTATTCGTCTTGGAAGAAAGCGACTATGCGTCACCAGAGAAAATAATAAAAAACAACGCACTAGGAAGCGATCTACCAAGGGCGCTCCTTGCACAATACTACGCTTTGCTGCACACAATGAAAAAATTTGGTTCTACAAAGATATGCCCATTGGTGATCGACTCGCCGATCCAGCAGGAGCAGGATCCAAAGAACATTGATGCGATCTTCAAGTTCATAGTCAAAAATATGTTACCTCAGCAGCAGCTCATTTTGGGGACGATTTCGTTTGAAGCGCCAGCAGACGAGTCCCTTCCTGAAAATTGGGAACATATAGAGCTGTCCGATGAGTATTCGGTACTTTCAAACTCGCAATATGACTCTGTCATGTCCGATGTAGGCACAATGCACGAGGTGATGCTCTCTGCGTAGAGCACCCTTTTTCCATCTCAATGAACTTTGGTTGTTAGCCTAGTGCCCAGTGGTGGAATTGGGGCTACCAAGCTCAAAGGCTTTATGCACGTATTTTCGGAACTGGCTGTGTTAGGTGGCAAACCGGCCCACAATCCAACTGTTTAACTTGAAGTGCAGGTTCTCGGAGACGTGACATTTATACTGCCCTGACCGCTGACGCTTGGGGCAGATGCCCGAATTTGGGTAGGTGTGCCAGATTCTCTTACAAATTTGCCTATCTCACCGTCTAGTTGGTCCAATGTCACAAATAATGACAAAACGAATCAGATAACTTCGTTGAAAATCAATATGTTGTGTTTTAGAGTAGATTCCCCGTTGGACTATTTGATGTTTTGGTACCGTGTATCGTAGGTTCGAATCCTACCACCCCAGCCATGATTTTCCCTAAAATCACGCACTGAATATTTGATCGCCTATTACCGCTTGTTTTCAGCAGGTTATCATCCGGCTATTCCAGCTGAGACCTGAGTTTATGCGCAACAATGGTCGATTTCGGGCCCCAGTCTCATTTCGCGATTCCGGCGGTACGAGTTTGGTGACTTTGGGAGAGTCTGTAGATCAGAGCGCAGCGAACTGCTTGTGCTGATCTGACCAGATAGCCGGGAAGCCGGACTTGATCAGGTAGTCCGTTGTCAGGCCATCAGGTTGTTCGCCCGTAGCGATGGCCTCCAGAACATCAGGCGCCAGCATGGCGAGATCGACCACATCCTGCACCCGGCGTTTGGAGGTGCCTTCTTCTTCCGCTATTTCTGAGAACGTTCTGCCATCAATGATCATCGCCAGCCATCGGCGCGCCTTGATGACATTGCGAACAAGTGTCTGATCGATCTCACGCGGTGCATCTCCAAGATGCAGTTTCAGCTCCACCCCCCTGCGGCGCATCCGGAATGGCGCTTCGATCGTTAGTTCTTTGGCATCGACCTGATCCGCCCTGCACTCCATCGTTCGGGCGAGTGCCTGAAGATCCAGCTGCGCGGTCAAGGACCCCTGTCGCAGATCTGCCCGCGCAATCAGGCCGAGGCATTTCCTGACGGACTGGCAATCTCTGAGGAGTTCCGTCGTTGAAGCAATTTCGGCCGCCGACATATCCCGTGTCATTGATGTCACGGCGCTCGGTCGGCTCAGATGTTGTCTGATCACTTCGGCCAGGAGGCTCTCAAGCTGTTCTGCAGGCAGCCGCCACGCATCCGGATGCTTCTGACTGCGGTCAGTTATCAGGCGCCCGGAGATGTAGTAACGCAGACGTTTGCCGTTCTTCCGGCTATGGCTGGGCGTCAGCCGATCTCCGGTCTCATCGAAGAGCTTTCCGGCCAGCACTGATCGCTTCGCTTTCTGCCTAACTCCGCGCTCCCTTGCTGCGCCATCTGTAAGTAGCTGTTGCACCCGTTCCCACACTGCCGGGTCGATGATGGCGGGGTGCTGCCCCTTAAAGACCTGCCCCTTATGCCGGATGTCGCCAGCATAGATCGGATTGCTGAGCAAATGATGGATGTGTCCGCGGTCAAAAAACTTACCGCCTGTCTCGCGTCCACCAGGACGTTCCCGTCTCCGAGACCGGAGCTCCAGTGCCTCCGCCTGCTCTTTCACGTCAAGAATACTCTGATGTTCCAGATAGAGATTAAAAAGCGTCCTGATGGTCTCAGCTTCTTTGTCGTCGATTTTCAGCGTCCGGCCGTCAGCTTGATATCCAAGCGGAACATTCCCGCCCATCCACAGGCCTTTGCGTTTAGAGGCTGCAATTTTATCCCGGATACGTTCAGCGGTAACTTCCCGTTCGAACTGAGCGAAGCTGAGCAACACATTGAGGGTCAGGCGTCCCATGCTGGTAGACGTATTGAAGGACTGAGTAACGGACACAAACGATGCGTCGGCTGCGTCGAGACGTTCGACCAGTTTCGCGAAGTCTGCCAGCGAGCGCGTCAGCCGGTCGATCTTGTATACAACAATCTGATCTACGCGTTTCTCATCAACATCCTGCATCAGCCGCTGCAGCGCCGGGCGGTCAAGATGACCGCCCGAGATACCACCGTCATCATAGTAATCCGGCAGCAACTCCCAGCCCTCATGCTTCTGACTGGAGATGTAGGCTTCACAGGCTTCCCGCTGGGCATCGAGTGAGTTGAAATCCTGCTCCAGCCCCTCCTCCGAGCTTTTCCGGGTGTATATGGCGCAGCGGATGCGTCGCATCACTGAACTCCGAAGAAGCGCGGGCCTGACCAGTGTGCCCCGGTGATGTGCTTTGCGATGGCTGACAGGGAGCGCCACATCTTGCCGTCCATGACGAACCCGCGATCAACCACTTCTACCTGATAGGTGCGCCCGTTCCATTCCCGCACCAGATGTGACCCTGGTTTCAGAGTAGGTGGCGGTGTTTTTCCCAACGCGATTTGCTGCAGTCGACGCTCCGTTTTCACAGACAACTCACCCAGCTCCAGATTCTGCAGCTCCCAGATCAGTACCCGTTTCATGAACTGCGGGGACAGGTATTTCGGCGGCGGCCGACCGAACACTTCCCGCCACTGATCAAGGCAGCCAGAGCGGTCCAGATTTTCGATGTCAGCGAGTACTTTCGTAAGGTCGCGGATAGTGGGGCTAGAATCCATAATGCTCAAGCCTCCTTTACAATCCGATAGACCGTACCTTTGTCAGATCCAGATCGCTCAACAATATGCCCCGCCTTGCGCATCATCGAAATCGCCGCGCGTGCGGAATGCGGTTGCCAGCCAAAGGCCTTTTGAATCTGCGCAATTGTGGCACCTGCCTTACGGGACAGCAGTTTCTGTAACTGTTGCTGACGCGTGGGGCCACTTCGGGCCAATCTTACAGGTGACGTTTTGGTTTTTGTTCCGGATGCAATTGTCATCGTTATCTCCACTTTGCAGACACAGACGGATCCTGCGCCCTCTACTGAGTGGAGCCCGGGCGCCCCGGGCGAATCTTGACCGTCGTCAGTACCGCTTCCGAACAGCCCAAAGTCCAGTTGTTTACCGTAAAAAGGGCGGGAAGCTGACCTTCGCTGCGGACGCTAACAACGCCTTGCACCAGTTTAGAAGCGGACTTTCAGGTTGCCAATTGTTCGACTAATTAAAAGTGAGGGCCTACCAGTTGAAATCGTCGAGCCAACGTGCAGGAAACCGACCTTCGCTTCGGCACCCCTTTTCGGTGCAGCATGATAGCTGACGTTTAACAAATCCTTCCACCATTCATGCACCTATTTTGAGTCTGGTTAGCCATCGTGTATTACGCTACCGTCGGTTGTGCGAGGACGTCGTCACCATTTCTGAGAAGTGATATTTTGAATATTGAAGAATTCGTTCCAAAAGCAGGAACAAGTATAGACAACTTGGGTTTTCTATTAGGCGCAGGGACGTCATTTGAGTCAGGTTATCCACTAGTTTCTGGATTGACGAAAGATGTTGTAAGAGCACTGTCAACAGACGACAGGTCCGCATTGGACGACGCTCTTGCGGCCAAAGGGCTCGCATACGATGACGGCAAAGGATTGCCAAACATCGAAGAAATCTCAGACATAGTAATCGAGCATCACACAAACAGTCAGCTTCCGAAGTTCCAGTCTCTAAGAGAAAAGATCCGCGAACTGGTTCGAGATGCGATACTGGGAGTTACTCATCCAGATATATCCAATCAAGTTGCCTTATTGGAGAGGCTCAAAAGACGGGCTTTTGACCGACCTACCAATGTTTGGTTTCTCACGACAAACTACGATCTGTTGCTTGAAGAGGCTTGCGCCGAAGTTGGCTTGAAACTGATAAATGGGTTTTGTGGCGCGACAAAGAGGTTCTTTTCAGAACAGGAGTTTTCGATCGTATCTGGGACAACCTCTGGATCCAGGTTCACCCCCGAGAGCGGTTTGACCATAAGACTAGTCAAGCTTCATGGATCGGTGTCTTGGTATCGCAAAGGTGATCGCGTTTTTGAGGCGGCTCCGAGCGCAATTGTAGAACAAGATGCAAGATGTATGGTGCTCCCGCGGCGAAGCAAGGTAATTGAAACTCTGTCAGGACCATACGACGGCCTCTTTCGTATTTCTAACTCAGTTTTAGGGAGACGCTGTAAACACTTGATAGCTTCCGGCTTCAGCTTCGGGGACAGCCACATTAACGACAGCTTGGTGAAGCCTCACATTTCGTCCGGTGGCATCTCGCTCTGCAATTTCTGTGAAGTCGAGCCTGAAGACCTGAGTGACCTACGTGCACGCCCCAATGTTCTTCATGTTTGCCGAGACAAAAAGGTGATTGGCGGGCGTGAGACTGAAGAGGAAAGCGAAGCCTGGATGTTCAGCAAGTTTGTCGAGCTGTTTTAGGAGATACGCGGTGAAGCACCAAATCGGAAAAGTAATTGAGGTTAAAGGCGATACAATTGCCGTATCACTAATTGAATTTGACGAAGAGAACACTGTTGGCGTGCCTGAAGAGATGGCGGTTGACGTCTCCACTCCAGATGGTCCGGTGAACATCCTAATTGGGCAGCCCGGATCTTTTGTTGAGCTGTCTTTACCAAACGGCACTTTGCTATGTCTTGTCACAGAAACACGGATGCGAGAAGCAAATGTTGGCGTGACAGAAGCCAAAGAAGCCATCACTGCGGGTGACTTTGTAATCGACCAAGTCTCGCGACAGCTTGTTACGATTCCGATTGGAACAATAGATTCAGACGGAGACTTTGAAAGGGGAACCAATGTCTTACCAACAGTAAACGCCCCCGTTTTCGCCGTGCTCCCTTCAACAATAAATGACATCTACACAAGCTTTGCCGAAGGGAACTTTTCTTTGGGGAAGTTGTCCCTTCTTCCTGAGCAAGAAGCAAAACTGAACCTTGATGCATTCCTTGGCCGTCATGCTGCGATACTAGGGCAAACAGGTGGGGGAAAGTCTTGGACGGTTGCCTCTGTCCTCCAGAAGATTGCACAATTCCCACAATCGACCGTCCTCCTGCTTGATCTGCATGGAGAGTATGCTTCAGCATTTGGGGATGGAGCCGAGGTTATTTCTGCTGCCGACATCGAGATGCCCTATTGGTTGATGAACGCAGAGGAAATTCTTTCGCTCATGATAGATCGAGCAGAGTCCAGCGCCCCGAACCAAAACGCCAAATTTAAAGAGCTGTTGCAATCTGCGAAGGAGAACCACCCCGAGAATGCTGCCCTCGGTCTAGAAAAAATTACTATCGATACGCCGGTCTATTTCGACCTTATGGACATCGTTGATGAGTTTCGGCGTTTGGATGTCGAAATGGTTCAGGGCAGTACGAAAAAAGTTAAGGGGCCACTCCATGGGCAGTTTACCCGCCTTCTCATGAGGCTGGAATCTCGGCTAAACGACCGACGCTATGACCTGATCTTCAAACCCCAGACATATAACTCCAGTGCTTCAATGGATGACCTATTTCGCAAACTCTTGGGAGAGGAGATTTCAAATAGGAAAAAGATAGTCGTTCTTGACCTGAGCCCTGTACCCTTTGATGTCAGAGGTTCCTTGATATCCTTAACTCTCAGGTGTCTGTTTGACTTCTCCTATTGGCATAGCCGCCTCAAGGGTTCGCGCTTTCCCATATCCATTTTCGCCGATGAAGCTCACATCTATCTGAGCGACTCAGGATCTAACCAAGCCCCGCGAGAGTCGGCCGAAAGGATCGCAAAAGAAGGTCGAAAGTACGGAATAAGTCTAACAGTCATTAGTCAGCGACCGAGGGAAATGTCGTCCACGATTTTATCGCAGTGCGGGAGTTTTCTGTGCTTGAGAATTTCGAATCCGGACGACCAGTCGTATGTTCGCAACCTGCTTCCTGATTCCGTTCGAGGAATAACGTCAATGTTCGCTTCGCTAAGGCGTGGTGAAGCCATCTTGATTGGTGATTCAATGATGATGCCGACGCGCATCAAAGTGGATGCACCTAACCCTGCTCCGGATAGCGCCGATGCATCCTTTACAGCGCTATGGAGCGAAGAACCGGTCGAGTTAAATGTCGCAGAAATTTTGGATACTTGGCGAAACCAAAAGGTTCGCAACTAATTTCGGTCCGGCGGAGCAAAGGCACGCTTCGACAGGACAGATGTCGAATGTCATCTAGGGGGCAGCATGTTGGGATTCTTTAAAAAGCTATTTAATTCTCAGAAAACTCTGAAGAGCGACTCTTTCCAAGTCGCCACGAAACGGCAAGGGGGGAGCAGTGTTGGAGAACGGTCTACCCCATTCTCCGAAGAACTTGAGGAATGGGAGCCGCAAAACATAGAGACATTGGAGAGATTGTCTGCTGAGATGCCAGGCGGTGACTATTTTCCCCTGCTCGAAAGCTTGCAATATTCGATCTCAAAGAAAAAATACGCAGAGGCTGCTGAAGCGGCCCACAAGAGCATTGCACCACTTCGAGATTGGTTGAAAGACCCAAGAGGAGATGGTGCACGGTTGCAGCTCCGCGTCCCTGCATTGCAGCAAGGTGGCACGATGATGGCCTTAACAGGGGATTTAGAGGGACTTGAGAAAATTCGTGATCTTGTAACCGAATTCGACCACCTTGAGTCTTACAGGTTCGATGCGATGAGACACTTTAAGTCTTATGAGCTTTTTGTAGCCATTCGAAAGCTTGTCTCGTCCAAGCCAGGAGTATTGCAAAACAAGGTAAAGGCCGAGCTCGGGGAAGAAGATGGCCGTCATGTGAGCAACTTGGTTTCTTGGTTGGAAAAAGCTGGCGAGATCACAAGGGAAAAGAAGGGAAAGACATATGCGCTCTACATATCAGAGCCGAGTACTTCTTCGAGTCAAACTCAGCCCGCTGAAACTAGAATTTACATACCGGCCCCAAGAACTTCGAAGGCGGACATCTCACCTGACTTAGAGACATTTACTGACCGCACATTCCGGTTTGTGGCCGTAGATGTCGAAACAGCGAATCGACAACACAGCAGCATATGCCAAGTAGGGTTGGCGATGGTGTCCACCAGCGGAGATGTTGAGACGGTTGGATTACTGATCGACCCTGAACAAGATTTCGAACGTTCGAATGTCAACCTACACGGGATTGATGAATCTTCAGTAGCAGGGGCCCCCAATTTCAAGGCAGTTATTCAGTCTTTGCGCCCGTTCCTTGAGCGGCATCTTCTGGTGCAACACAGCAATTTCGACAAACAGGCGTTTAATGCGGCCAGCAAATTTCACGGTGTTCCAGAATTGAGGGCCAACTGGGTCGATAGCGTCAAAATCGCTAGAAGAGCTTGGCCAGAACTGAAAGGTAATGGTGGCCATGGGTTGGCTAATTTAAAGACTTACCTTGGCTTAAGCTTTGAACACCATGATGCAGAAGAAGATGCACGTGCGGCGGCTGAAGTCGTTCTGGCGGCAGAAGCTGCAACTGGTTCGGATTTCTTCGAACTCGCGAAGTCTAGAAATCAGAATTACCAAACTTCGGTGGCGATTGCTGGCAATCAAGGCGGCGCTCTCTACGGGCATGTTGCTTGCTTTACAGGGCAGTTGAGTATGTCTCGTGTGGAAGCGGCGACAATAGCTGCTGGAGCAGGGATAACTGTAAAGACAAGTGTTTCGAAGAAAATAACGCTTTTGGTTGTTGGAGACCAAGATCTATCGACTTTGGCGGGTCACGACAAAAGCAGCAAGCACCGTCGCGCGGAAGATCTGCAGAGTGAAGGGCATGAAATCAAGATCCTTGGTGAGTCGGAATTTCTTAAGTTGATCGAAGCCGAATGATGTCTGGTTTAAGTGAGGCCTTCAAAGGCGGTAGGGCAGTGACAAACGGAATCCATAAAGTTGTCAGATAACTCCACCAAGAGAGTGTTTGCTGGATTATCCACCGGGGTGAAGCTCGAGCAGTATGCGCGTTCAATTCTGAAACAGGTTTTGTCGATGGAGGACAGCTCCCAGCCAAGTGATGCTTCAAACGAGCGCTGTCATATCGGCGTTGAGCCTATGCTTTTGGCGCTGGCAATGGAATTCGCGCTTAAAGCTTGGTTTGTTTGGGACCATGATCGTCATGATCCAATCAGGACACACGATCTCGCAAAACTCTTCGACGCTTTACCCGTCTCAAGCAAGGATAGGCTGAATGCCGCATTCAAAGACAAAGTTGCTCCAATTCATCCTTGGAGCGGGTGGATGGAATACAACATCAAAGATGTCCTTGAGCACCACGCCAATGCATTTGTTGAGTGGCGCTACCTGCATGAGAAACGAGACAAGGGCTTGAGCTTCAATTTCATAACTTTCGTAGCAACGCTCGAATTGGTTCTGGACGAGTTTGGAAAGCGCCACAATACGCGGAAAATCCAGCCACAACGGCCTCTCTATTAGAACTTCTTGGTGTCGCGCGTAATTTCAGCTGCCGATCTAAGCTTGTTGTTTCGACGAATGTCCGTCCGCTTCTACGACCGCACCGCGGCATAGTTCTGGTACAATGGAGGTCCACTTCGGGCCGGCCTCGGTCCAGCTGGATCGACCGATCAGTAGGATGCTGGACCTGCACCGATGGCCGCTTCGAGCTCCATTTTGACAAATGCTGCGCGCGCACGAGTGACTTCGAAGCTCTGATTGCTGCCATGGGTCTGCGCAAGGATCACCCCTTGCGGACGTTGACCAGACTATCTCCACGCTACGGTGCCGTCCGCCTAAGCTGCCATTGATGTACTGCGGCACGATTGCCGAAAGGGAATTTTTTTGCGGCAATTGATGCGAAATATCCTCAATCGTCCCGCAGAATTAGATCTTTTGACCATCATTCAGTTTTCACCTGAAACCCAAAACAGACCCGCCTGACGACGGGTCTGTGTTTCGGCCGAACGATGTATTGGGAGGAACATCGATTGGCCGTAGCGGTCTCGCCGGAGGTTCAACCAAAATGCTCTTTGAAGCGATCAATACAGCGGCGGAAACCGTCTTCGAAATTTCCGTTACCGGGGTGGTAGACACTTTCGAATGATATCACCCCATCATAGGCGTCGGCTTTCAGAGCATCCGCCATCGGCTGAAACTGATCGGCCAGTTGGCCTTCGCCCATTTGTTTGACCGTCAATGTCGCGCGGGGCGTGTCGACTTGAACGTCCTTGATGTGGATGTGCCCGAGATAACCATCTTTTACTTCGTCATACCCAGCAGGAAACGCTTGTTCGTGACACCAGCAATTGTTGGCCGGGTCCCAAAGTACCTTTAACGTGTCTTTGGCATCCAGATCATCGATCAGCTTACGGGCGGTGTAATTCGAATTCACCATGGTCCCGTTGCCCGTTTCGACGACCAAAGTCACTCCGCCGTCCTTGGCAACGTCAATCGCCGGTGCAATCAGGGGCAGCATCGCGTCCCATGCACCCTTGGCGACGTTCCACTTTTCGGCACCTCCGTACCCCCAAAGGATTTGCTCTTTCTTGGGCGTCATAATGCGAACCAATGGGCTACCGACCACATGCGCCATGTCGATCACGCGCTTCAGAGAATCCAAATGCTTGCTGTGCAGGTCGTCCCCTGGTTTGTTCGCTCCGCTCATTCCCGCGAAGATGTGGCGCGACAGACAGGATACAGGCTTGCCGCGGTCACGCAGCAGCGTATCAATTTCCCGGATCTCATCCGCCGAGTGATCGCCAACCTCGGTATCGCCGACGAATTGTAGTTCCGCATATTCGAGATCAAACTCATCCATCACATCGACCGCGTGTTTCAGGTCCCGACTGATGCCATCACAGATAACGCCAAGTTTCATGTTCTTGTCCTTTCTCAGCGATGCAACTCAGCGCCGACAATGTCTTCGATCACACGGGTGCAGGCCCAGTTGTCGCCATCGGGGAATTTGGTTTTGCCAGCATGGAAAATCTGCATGGCAGATGAAGCAGTATGCATCGGAACGCCTAGCTCTTCGGCCAGATCCAGTGAGATGGTCAGGTCCTTGTGCATGGTGCCGATGCCCGAGCCGGTGTTTTCGAATTTACGGTCGATGATGTTCTCCAACGCCGTGTTAGTGCATCCGCATCCCGCGCCAGAGGTCGAAAAGACCTTGAACAGGTTTTCGCCCTTCACGCCCGCCTTGGCGGCAAGAACCGACGCCTCAAATGTTGCCGAAAAGATTGAACCGATCAGAGTCTGCAGACATGCTTTTACGGTCTGACCTTGGCCGGGCCCGTCCCCTACGCGGTGAATGGTGGCCGAGACCGCCTCCATCACTGGTTGGAATTCGTCCAGTATGGCATCGGGGGCCGCGGCCATCATGGTAAGAGTGCCGCCCTGAGCGCCTGGAAATCCGCCAGAGACGGGGCTGTCGATCAGGTGGATGCCCGAACCGACCATGGCCTCGCCAATCTCGCGGGCCTCACGCGGTTTGATCGTGGCTGTCAGAATGACCGCCCCGCCTTGCGCCATGTGACGGACCAGACCGTTTTCACCAAGAATGACAGCCTTAGCCTGATCGCCGTTCATAACCATGACATAGACCGCATCCGCGTTGGCCCCTACATCTACCACACTTGCTGCAGGCGTTCCGCCCATTTCAGCCAGCGCCTTCAGGCGCGCTTCACTCAGATCAAACCCGGTGGTTTCGAACCCGTTTTTGATCAGGTTCCTCGCCAACCCGCTGCCCATATCCCCTAATCCAATGACACCTGCACGTTGCATAATTGTCTTCCTAATGTGTCGTCCGGCCCGGCCGGAGTTGAGGTTTGGCGCCCCAATTTCCGAGGCGTCGATGTGTGCGGGGATTTCAGGCATTGGCTGACCAAGGCCGGGCAGGTCCGGAAGACACCCCGCTGCCCAATTCCGTGTCGTTACGGCCCCATGACCGCGTCCGGTATCCACATGACCAGTTGCGGGAAGATCGCGATCAAAATCAGCACCACCACATTTGCCAGCAGGAACGGCGCGGCCCCGACGAAAATCTTTCCGATCGGCATCCGGCAGATTGCAGCGCAGACGTTCAGGCAATTCCCCACCGGTGGCGTGCACGCACCAACCGCCAGACCCGAAACCATCACCACACCAAAATGCACGCCAGACACGCCCAGCTTTTCAGCGACCGGCAATAGAACCGGTGTCAGCAAAAGAATGGCGGGGCTAACGTCGATGAACGTACCCGCCATCAGGATCAAAATGGCTGTCAGAACCATGAAGGCGACCGGGCCAAGTCCGAGTCCCGAAACGAAATCGGCCAGTTGATTGGGTACACGTTCCAGCGCCAGAACAGTGATGAACACCTGACTGAATGCGATGATCATCATGATCTTAGCGGACATGATGATTGCGTGGCGCATGGCCCCCGGGAGATCTTTCAGAACACCAAAGCCGACAATGAACAATCCGATGATCAGGCCATACACTACAGCAGCTCCGGCTGTTTCGGTCGGGGTAACAAAGCCGAAGACGACGGAACCTACGATCAAGATCGGCATCAGTGCTACGGCGGCAGAACGTCTGGCCTGCCGCCCGGCTTCGGCCAATGTGAACGGTACGTCTTCGGTCGGGTAATCGTTCCTCTTGGCCAGCAACCACACGACGATCAGTTGAAGTAAACCAACCATGATACCGGGAATGATCCCGCCCAGAAACAGGCGACCGATGCTCTCTTCGGCAGCGACGGCGTAGATAATCATGGGAACAGACGGCGGGATGATCATGCCCATAGTGGACGAGGCAACCGTGATCCCCGCTGCGAAACTCTTGGGGTATCCTCGTTTCTCCATCTCAGGAATCAGCACAGACCCGATTGAAGCAGTATCCGAGGCGGAAGAACCCGAGATGCCGCCAAAGATCATCGAGCCCACGACGTTGACCAATCCCAGCCCACCTTTCAACCGACCGACGAAGAACATGGACAAGTCCAGCAGCCGCCGCGTGATGCCTCCGGAATTCATCACCAAGCCCATCAGGATGAAGAAGGGCAGTGAAACCAGCGGATAATTATTGATGCCGGAGAAGAAACGCTGAACAACGAACCCGGTCGCCGCAGGAGCCTCGATCAGGAAATACGCCAGTGACGCCAGCCCCAGAGAATAGGCAATTGGAACTCCGCAGACCAACAATATTCCAAGCGTGGCAAACAGGATCAACATGTCAGTCCTCCGGCATCCAGAGAACATCGATGGAATCCCGACCGCCCAGAGTCAGAACCACACGAACAAAGCAATAAAACACGGCAATCGAACAGGAGATCGGAACAATGATGAACACATAAGCCTGAGGCATCCCGAAGGGTTGCCACATGTTTTTGCCTGGCCCTGCGATCCAATCGATGGACAGCCAGACCAATGCCGCGTTCATCACTCCGACAAGGACAAGCCCTGCCACGTATAAGGCCATTTTGACGTAGTAGGGCATCATGTCGATGAAGAATGTGATTGCGATATGCTCGCGCTTCGTAATCGCGACGGCACCGCCCAAGGCCGAGGTGCAAAGAAACGCGATCTTGACCTGTTCGTCGACGCCGTAGATCGCCATGTCAAAGGGGCGCATCAGGACTTTGGTGACGACAATCACCAGAAACACCCCAAACAGCACGACCATCAACGCTTCGATAACGCGCGTCAGTACACGGTCAATTGAAGAGAGCGTATCCATAAACCGGTTCCGTTAAGAAGGGAATCCGGGCGCAGGGTAAGAGCGCCCGGAATTGCCGTTTCAGATCAGCCGCAGGACGCCGCTGCCGCACGGGCTGCGTCGATATCATCCATCGTGAAATGACCTGCGTCGATCATTTGTTGATAGACCGGCGCAACAGCTTCCTGGAAACCCGCCAGGGCTTCGGGCGTCAGTTCGTTGATCTCCATGTGCTTGCCGAGTTCGCCGACGATGTTCGTTTCAGCATCGCGATACAGCTTGTCCGACATCGCCATCGCTTCGACCGCAACCTCGTCAAAGGTGGCCTGAAGATCTTCGGGCAAACCGTCATACCATGCCTTGTTGACGATCAAAGGATCGGGGCCGGTCATGTGGTTCGACAGTGTCAGATACTTCTGGACTTCATGAATGTTAAAGTCCCAGATATTTTGCGGCGGGTTGTGCTGACCGTCGATCACGCCCTGTTTGAATGCCTGATATGCCTCTGAAAACGGCATGGCGACCGGAACAGACCCGATGGCCGTGCCCGTGGCGATCATCAGATCAGATTGCGGTTCGCGAATGCGCAGACCTTGCAGATCGCCAACCGAGGTTATTGGCTGAACGTTGTTGGTATATGCCCGGAACCCTTGGCTGATACCGGTGGCAGGGATGTGGTACCCGTTTTCCTCTGCACGAGCCTGCACTCCCTTGGTGAAGTCCGAACCGACCAGACATTCCATCTCATCCCAATTCGCGACGAGGAACGGCAACTGGTACAGGTTGAATGCCCCGGACGCGTCGGCAAAGAAACCGCCACGCGTGCCTTGCAGCAGACCGGCCGTCACCTGATCCATCATTTCACGCTCGTTACCAAGCGCGGCACCAAAGAAATTCTCGACTTCGATGCGACCGTCCGTACGTTTTTCAAGTTCGGTCTTGAACCAGTCCATGGACTGCGAACGGATTGATGTTTCCGGCTGCTCATTGCCATATTTAAAGGTGAAGTCCGCCGCCAGTGTTGTACTGGCCGTCATTATTAGGCCGGCAACCCCGGCCAGTAATTTAGCTGTGTAGGTCATGTTATCCTCCCTGAACGGGACTCGATCCCGTTGCATGACGTTGGGATAAGCCCCCTCACAATTCGGTGGCAAGAAAAACTGCATCAGATGACGGTAATGATGTTTTTTGATGTTATGTGAAGTTAATTTGAGGATGATTTTGATCGGAAATGATGTTAGCAGGGGCCTATGAGTGATGAAGCTGTAATAATCCCAAAGAAGGCACGCGTCTCCGAGATTGCGAGGATTGCGGGGGTCGGCACTGCTACGGTTGACCGGGTTTTGAACAACAGATCAAACGTAAAGCCTGAGACCCGCCAGCGGGTTTTGCAGGCCAAGAACGCGATCGAATCCGGCGCTCAATTGGACCAGCCTGCGCGACCCTGGCGGCTGAAGATATTTCTGCCAGAGGAAGCCGGGCCATCGACAGAATTTCTGGGCGACTGTTTCCAGAATGTTTTTACCAATGGCCGCGCCACTGTCGAGTGTGTGTTTTCCACGAAACTGGAACCATCTGTGTTGGCGCGAAAACTGAGAGCCTGCGCCGGGCAGGGAATTGATGCAGTGGGTTTTCAGGCTTTGGATGATCCGCGGGTGCGCGACGCTGTCGAAGAGCTGCACGGTTTGAATATTCCCTGCATACCTGTCGTCTCCGATCTGATCAGCCCAGTTCTGGGCCAATTTGTCGGGACGGACAACATGGCCGCAGGACGAACAGCGGCCTATTTTATGGGTCGGATGCTTCGGCAATCCGGAACTGTCGGTGTGATTTCCGGCGAGCAACTGTATCGCAACCATTCGGATCGCGAGATGGGGTTTCGGTCGGCCTTGCGAAGGGATTTCAGTCACCTCCGCGTTGTGGGCACTTATATCGGCCACGATGATGTGCAGGAAAATCGCGTGGTGGTGGGCCAGATGCTGGACGAACATCCTGGGCTGCTGGGCATTTATAACGTTGGCGGCGGCAACGAAGGCATTGTTGCGGCTCTGGCTGATCGCGATTTGACGGGAGAAATCATGCTGATCGGCCACAACCTTACGCCGAAGACGAGAAACTACCTGCTGGACGGATCAATGGATCTTGTCATTCATCAGAATATGCAACGGATCGCTGAACAAGCCGTTCAGACCCTGATCGCGACACTGGAAAACCGGCCCCATCAGGCTGAGGTCGTTCCAGTTGAAGTCATTACCCGTGAAAACATCAACGGCGCCACCTTCGGCTGATGCTCACAGGTTTTCAGATGTGCAGAGATCAAACGGAATAACTCCAACCTGTTCCTGAATTGGTTTTCCGGTCAGACACCGAGACATCATCTGAGTCACGCGATCTGCAACCTGATCCAGCGGGTTGTTAATCACCAAATCGATGCTGCCATCGGCAAGCGCGGCTTCGGTAACCGGTGTCCGTTCATGGCAGATGTAGACAACTTCCCGCGATTGCCCTGCCTCGCGCAGCGCTTTCAAGGCTCCGGTCACCCCGCCTCCGCAATGATAGATGCCGGAGAGGTCTTTGTTGGCCCGCAGCAATTCTGCTGTCGCTTCATATGCGACTGCGGCGTCATCCAGATACACCACAGAGTCCCGAAGAGGTTTCTGCGGTGCAAATTCGCGCATGTAGCTTCTGAACCCGGTCTCAAGCGCTTCGTGTCCAAGATACCTGTGCGACCCGATAAGGATACCAACCGCGCCTTCAGTTCGATCAAGACGCGCCATCGCCCAACCTGCCGTCCGCCCCGCTTTTCGACTGTCGATCCCGACATAGGCAGTAACGCGAGGCGAAGACAGCGGCGAGAGCAATGCAATGACAGGGACATCGGCACTGGCGATCGCACGATTGACCTCCGGATGGTCAATCGCAACCAAGCCTATAGCGTCTACCTTGCCGCGCAATTCGTCAATCGCAGTTGCAAGCTCGGACGGCGACAGGCTTTCTACATACCGGATCACAACATTTGCCCGGATACTGCGCAACTGCTCTGCTTTTTGCTGCAACTCGATTGCCAATTCGCGATAAAACCACTTGCTTTCTTTTTGAAGAATGAACCCCAGCCGTTTAGCTGGCGCCATCTCTTCAATTCGGCGCCGTAACAACCCTGCCGAGCGATACCCCAACGCGTCTGCCGCTGAAAGAACCCGCGCAGAAGTCGCCGCAGTAACCGGCGCGCGCGCATTCAGAACGCGGTCTACTGTTGCGACGCCTACCCCCGCCTTTTCTGCGACGTCTTTGAGTGTGACACGGGCCATAGCACGCTCCATGATAAAACGTATCATCTATTTTACAGAATATTCTGAGAGAAATGATAGAAAATATCACGACAGGTTTGACGATTCAGGCGCCCTTCGGTTCTGCTCGGCAACAGCTATGTAGAAAAGGAACCTGATGTGTCGAAGGACAATACCCTTCCCTGGCGGGATTATTCGCTGACGGGCCGGGACAGCGGTCCAAGCTTTGCACCTAAACAGTGGTATTCTACTCCAGTCCCCCGGAAACGGATGAAGGAACTGATGAAGCGCCGCGATGCTCCGGCCCTGATCGACTATGGGATCTGGCTGGGATTGGTGTTGGTAACCGGAGCTCTGGTCGTTCTGACCTGGGGTACGTGGTGGGCAGTGCCGACTGTCATCCTCTACGGGGTGTTTTATGGATCCTGCGCCGACAGCCGTTGGCACGAGTGCTGCCATGGGACTGTTTTCAAAACGCCATGGCTGAACACCGCAGCCTATCAGCTGGCCTCATTTATGTCGCTGAAAAACCCCTATCTTTGGCGGTGGAGCCATACACGCCATCACACGGATACGGTGATTGTCGGAAAGGACCCCGAGATTGCGTTTCCCCGGCCTCCGCATCCACTCAACATCCTATGGAACATGCTGCATCTGCAATCTGGCTGGAATGAATTGAAGAAGATGTTTTGGTTGTCGGCTGGTCGTTTGACTAAAGATCAGAAAACCTTCCTCATCGAAGCCGACCGTTCTAAGGCGTTCTTGGCGTCGCGTGTTCACCTCGCAATCCTCGCGATGACATTTGCTTTGGCAATGGTGCTGCAATCATGGCTGCCCATTGTGCTGATCGGCGGACCGACGTTTTATGGTTCGTGGCTGCATCACTTGCTGGCATCTCTGCAGCATGCCGGTTTGGCAGAAGACGTCCCGGATCACCGATTGAACTCGCGAACCGTCTACATGAACTGGTTCTTCCGCTTCGTGTATTCGAACATGAACTACCATGTGGAACATCACATGTATCCCATGGTGCCGTTCTACAATCTCCCGGCCCTGCACGAAGAAATAAAAGTCGATTGCCCACCAGCTTACGCGGGAACAATGACCGCATTTCGCGAAATGCTCCCGGCCATTCTGATCCAGCGGCGCGATCCGTTCTACTTTGTCGACCGCAAGCCGCTGCTGCCCAAGGACGCTAACCCCAGCCCAGAATACACTCGGCCAACAGCCATAGCGGTCGAGTGACCCAATCCCCGGAATACAGGAAAGCCCATGACGAACTGGACCCGCGCCTGCGCTTGCGATGACATCGAAACCGAAGATCTAATCCGTTACGACAATGGCGATCGTACCTTTGCCATCTACCGAAGCCCCGAGGACGAATTTTACTGCACCGACGGCCTGTGCACCCATGAAGAAGTGCATCTGGAAGACGGTCTGGTCATCGATCATCTGATCGAATGCCCCATGCACAACGGCCAATTCGACTATCGCACCGGCGAGGCAAAGCGCTCACCGGTCTGTGTGAATCTGAAAACCTACCCCGTTAAGGTCGAAGGCGGAGATGTCTTTATCGATATCGGATGATACCATGAAACGGATCTACGACTGGGACGCGAAGTTCTCACTTAGAAACTACACCGCTTCCGACCTTCGTGCGCTGAAGGGTATCCGCAAGCTGGTTCAGACAACGGCGAATACAACCGAAGAGGCAGCAGCCGCGAAAGATGCCGGAATTGACTTGATCATGGGCAATGCCCACAACACCTCCACCGTGCGTCAAGGCGCGCCTGAATTGTTCTTCACCGCTGCACTCGGTCTCCCGGACTTTGCAACCGAAAGTGACGTGCTGACCGCCGCGTTTGCAGCCATGAAAGATGGTGCCGACAGCATCTACACGGCAAGAGGGCCGCACATTGTTGAACTTTTGGCGCGCGAAGATATCCCTGTGATGTGTCATCTTGGCCTGGTTCCTCGCAAATCCACTTGGCGGGGCGGCCTGCGTGCCGTTGGTAAAACTGCGGACGAGGCTTTCGCGCTTTGGAATGCGTTCCGCACAATGGAAGATGCCGGAGCCTTTTCGGTAGAGGCTGAAGTTATCTGTGACCGAGTATTGGCTGAGATTTCCGCCCGCACATCTCTGATTACATCCTCGCTCGGATCGGGCCCCAGTGCAGACATTATCTATCTTTTTCAAAATGACATATGCGGAGAGCAACCCGAAAGCCCGCGCCATGCACGTGCCTTTGGCGATCTCAATTCACTGTATGAACAGATAAAACACCACCGCCGAGTTGCACTTTCAGCGTTCAGGGACTCTGTTGAAGAGGAGCAATTTCCAGGCCCAAGCGAATGCGCAACAATCTCAGACGCGGAGTTTGAGAGTTTTTTTGAGCGACTAAAATGATTTTTGGTCAAGGAATGCTGAACCCAGATCCACATTTTGAAAGCCGGAATTATTACCCATCGGTAATAGATGTACGTTGGTCACCTTTGGCGACGACTAGTAAAGAAGTTTGCAATCGCAGTGAAAGTCCCTTTCCCGCCCGACCTGCGGGGGGTCGCCGTCGCGATCCGCCAGCAGTTGTCGTTCGAGCAACCGCAGCGAATTCGGACTTTGTCCCGCGTTTTTTCCGTCCACATGTGACGCATCGGAGGTCCGGAGAGCGGGACAAAACCGTCATTGGCGTTCGTGATCTGAACGGCCGCTTTTTGTCCTTCGCGCCGGCGGCGAAAAACAGCAAAAGGATAAACCGGACCTTCGCTGGTCTCGCGAAAAGCCATTCCCAGTCTTGCTTAGCGGTCATTCGACGACGTCTGCATGAATTGACCTATTGGTCCGCTTGAGCACGCAAACAGAGAAACCACCAGACGGTGTCCGCCTGGCTATCTCATCAGGATGTTTGATTGCCGATTTCGCGGCTTTGCAACCCGCTTCGCGATTGCGGCACAACTCTGTCGCGGCCTGTCCAAGAGACTTCATTGTTTTCGAATAGTGAGTGGTAACCTATTATGGTGTTGTTAAATATGTAAAATCCCTTTGGGCGCAGGAGTCCCAACGGTATTGTGAATATTTATGCTTTCTAAATATACAAATTCTCCTCTCAATCTTCACCGCTATGTTAGCGTTATCGCTTTGAGATTGACGCTTGTTCTTACCGGTTAGCCGGCACCCAGCACAATTTGCGAAGCATTTAGCGTTGCCAACCCAATTGGACCGGCAGCCAAGGAACATACACTGGAGGAAATATGTCCCTTTTTCAGACCATTACCCGTAGAGCCGCCTTGCTTTCTGTCGCCGCTGTCGCACTAACTGCCGGGACAGCGTATGCAGGCGATGTCAAAATTGGCTTTCTGCTGAAAACCATGCAGGAAGAGCGCTACAAGCGTGACCGCGCCGCGTTCACTGCGAAAGCTGAGGAACTGGGCGCCGAAGTTATCTTTGATTCAGCGAACAATGACGAGCTGACCCAGCTGGCAAAGTTTGAAAACATGCTCGCCAAGGGAGCAGATGTCATCGTGTTGCAGCCGGTGAATACCGGTACTGCCGGTAGCATGGTCAGCATGGCAAACAGCGAAGGTGTGCGCGTTGTCGGGTATGACTCGATGCTTGTGGACGGGCCGCTGGATGCGATGGTGATGCAAGACAGCTGGGCCGTGGGCCGCCTGCAAGGCGAAGCCATGGTCGAATGGCTGCAGGAGAAGAACGGAGAGGTGTCCGGCAAGGTCGCTCTGATTCAAGGTCAACCCGGCGACTCCAACGCGATTGCCATGAGCAGCGGTGTGTTGGAGATTGTCAAAGCGAACCCGGGGTTGGAACTGGTAACAAATCAGGCGCATGAAGGTTGGTCCTCGGAAAAGGCCATGGCGACTGCTGAGAACACGCTCACCTCGAACAGCAACAGCATCGACGCTTTTATCGCCAACAACAGCGGCATGGCCCGTGGTGTTATCGCGGCATTGGAAGCACAGGGGCTGGCGTCATCAGACAAAGTGTTTGTAGCCGGATCTGATGCCGACTTGGCCAATATCCAATATGTTGCGCAAGGCAAGCAAGCCGTTGAAATCTGGAAGCAGATTGATCCGTTGGCAGAAACTGCGGCAGAGGTGGCGGTCGCTTTGGCTGCCGATCCCAACACCGCGCCCGCAGATCTGGTCAAAGTGGACAAGGTTATCAACAACGGTTTCGCCGATGTGCCGACAATCGTGACCCCGATCACGCTTGTGACACAGGACAACATCGATGACACGATCATCGCTGGCGGTTTCTACTCTAAAGAAGAAGTCTACGGGAACTGATCCCCGGGACCTTTTCCTGAAGGAGGGCGTTTCGCCATCTGGCTCCCTATGCGTGTACTCCCCGCGCGCGGCTTCATGGTGCCCTCCTTCCTTAAACCCCTTGCGGCAGGATTGCCGGTCGGGGTGGGGAATGTCCGAAACACCTTTCTGAATGTGATGGGAAAAAGCATGTCTGAAGTCGTCCTGAAAATGCAGGGTATCATCAAGGATTTTCCCGGAGTTCGCGCCTTGAACAATGTCAATTTCGAAGCCCGCTCGGGTGAGCTTCTGGCGTTGATGGGAGAAAACGGAGCGGGCAAATCCACGTTGATGAAAGTGCTCAGCGGCGTGTGGCCGTATCCGACCTACGAAGGCGATATCTTTCTGCGCGGCGAAAGAGTCCGGTTCGCGAATACGAAAGAGGCCGAGGCGGCCGGCATTGGCATCATCTATCAGGAACTCAACCTAATCCCCGGCCTGTCTGTCGCCGAAAACATCTTTCTGGATCGCCAGTTCACCGATGCCAAGGGCAGGATCAACTGGAACCAGACCTTTGCCGAAACCCAGAAGCTGCTGACCGAACTGGGCATCAATGACATTCGCCCGACCGATCTGGTGCAGAACATCACTGTGGGCAAACAACAGATGGTTGAGATTGCCAAAGCTTTGTCGCTCAAGGCAGAGATACTGGTGTTAGACGAACCGACATCGGCGCTGACGGATAAAGAGGTCAAGGATCTCTTCCGTATCATCCGCAAGCTGAAAACCGATGGGGTCTGTATGTGCTACATCTCGCACAAGATGGAAGAGATCGAGCAGATTGCCGACCGGATCGCAGTTCTGCGCGATGGCCAGACCATCGGTGACGTCACTCCGATCGCGGATATCACGCTTGATCAGATCATCGCCCGAATGGTCGGGCGCGACATCAAGGATATGTTCCCCAAGGTCGATTTCACGCCCGGTGAGGTGACCTTGGAGGTCAACGATCTGTCCGTCACAAACCTCGACCTGCCCGGCAGCTATCTGGTCAAGAACGCCAGCTTCGTTGCCCGCAAAGGCGAGATATTGGGCATCTCCGGGCTAATGGGCGCGGGCCGGACCGAGCTGGTTGGCGGTGTATTCGGTGCCTATCCAGAACAGACCACCGGTGAAGTGAAGCTGAACGGGCAAAAGCTGGACATCAAATCGCCGAAGGACGCCATTGATGCCGGCATCGCGCTGCTGACCGAAGATCGTAAGGCTTTGGGGCTGTTTTTGGACAAATCCATTTCCTTCAACACGACGATTTCCTCGCTTGAGATGATCAGTTCAAAGGTTCTGGGCATTATCAACACCCAGCAGGAGCGCAAAATCGTTAAGGAATATGTCGACCAGTTGGGCGTTAAAACACCGTCGATTGACACGGTCATCGGTACGCTGAGCGGCGGCAACCAGCAGAAGGTCATTCTGGGTAAGTGGCTGAACTCGCGCCCGGATGTGTTCATCCTGGATGAACCTACCCGCGGGATCGATATCGGCGCCAAGGTCGAGATTTACAAGCTGCTGAACGAACTGGTCCAACAAGGTGTCACCGTCATCATGATTTCATCAGAACTGCCCGAGGTTTTGGGCATGTGCGACCGGATTCTGGTGATGTGCGAAGGCGAGATCGTGTCGAACTTTGAACGGGACGACGCGAAGAAAGAAGCAATCATGGCGTATGCCACCGGCAGCGCATAAGGGAGGAAGCAAATGAGTGCTGACAGCAACGTTGCAGGTGTTGGCGTCAATGGCGCCAAGGAAAACCACCTGATAAACTTCATAAAGGACAACGCGACGCTAATTGCGTTGATCGTGCTTGTCGTCGGGCTCAGCTTTGCCGACGATGCATTTTTCACCGCGAGGAACCTTAGCAACCTATCCCGTCAGGTTACCATCATCGGGATCATTGCCGTAGGCATGACCATGGTCATTCTGATTGCGGGAATTGACCTATCCGTTGGCTCAGTCGTCGGGTTATCAGCGGTCGTCTGTACGCTCATGATGCAATGGGGCGTGCCGACAATATTGGCGGTACCTGCAACTCTTTTGATCGTGGGTGTTGGAATAGGTCTGTGGAACGGGTTCTGGATAGCCAAGTTCAACATACCCCCATTCATCATAACCCTTGGAATGCTGACCATCGCACGCGGTCTGGCACTAACCCTGACCAACGGCAGTTCTGTCCCGGTAACGAGTAATGTGTTCCCATTGATTGGTGGGGCTTATATCCCGCCGATGATGTCCAGTATCGTGCTGATCGTGTGTGCTGCGCTTGCTGTTTATTCGATCTTCCGGGACGTTCAACAAAGCAAAGCTCACGGCGTCGAAGTGAATATGCAGGAACTGTTGGTCAACGGGGCAGTAATGATCGGCGGGTTTGCTTTGGCCTTCCACGTGTTCACCAGCTACAAGGGGATCCCCGTTCCTGTTGCGATCTTTGCAGTCATTGCGTTTGCCGGGATCTATACGCTGAACAGCACCCGCTTTGGTCGCCGCCTCTATGCGCTTGGCGGAAACGAGGATGCGGCTCGCCTGTCCGGCATCAACGTCGTCCGCACCAAGATGATTGTCTATACGGTCATTTCGGTTCTGTCGGCGCTGGCTGGTATCATCCTGGCCTCGCGTCTGAACGGTGCCTCACCCAACCTTGGAACCATGTTTGAGCTTGATGCGATTGCAGCGGTCGTTATCGGCGGTACCAGCCTGGCGGGTGGTTCTGGCAAGGTGAGTGGAACCATCATCGGTGCCCTGCTGATCGGGGTCCTGAACAACGGCATGAGCCTGCTTGGTGTGGTCACGTTCTATCAGTTGATCATCAAGGGCCTGATCATCATCCTCGCCGTCTGGTTCGATGTGATGCAGAAGAAATAATGTTGCTGGCCTGCCCCCGGTCCCACGCACCGGGGGCAACGCCAAAATCCCCGAAAACTTGAATGACAGTTGGGAGGTAAGCGATGGTCCAGTCCATTTTAGCAACCTTACGCACAGACGGCCTCAGAGCTTTGGGTTTGGCCGGCCTTCTATCCGCATCGCTGCCAATGATCGCGGCAGCGCAGGACAACGCTACAATCGGGTTCCTGCTCAAGACCATGCAGGAAGCCAGATACCAGACTGACAAATCCCTGTTCATCGCACGCGCGGAATCCCAAGGCGCAGATGTGATCTTTGACAGCAGCGGCAATGATCCATTGCGTCAGTTGCAGCAGGTTGAGGAAATGCTGGAATCGGGGGTGGACGTTCTGGTCCTGCAACCCGTCAACACCGCAACCGCTGGTGCCCTTGTTGATCTGGCCCACGATCAAGGCGTCAAAGTGGTCGGGTACGACTCGATGCTGCAGGACGGGCCGCTTGACGTCATGGTCATGCAGGACAGTTGGGCTGTTGGCCAGCTTCAGGCCGAAGCGATGGTCGAGTGGCTGAATGACACCCGCGGTGAGGTCAAAGGCCGTGTCGCCCTGATCCGCGGTCAACCTGGTGATGCCAATGCCGAAGCGCTCAGCAGTGGTGTGTTGAAGGTCATCGCCGATAATCCGGGTCTCGAACTTGTTGCGGATCGTAGCCACGTGGACTGGTCTCCGGATATGGCCAGAGACACTGCCGAAAACCTTCTGGTCGAATATGACAACGACATCGATGCATTCATTGCCAATAACAGCGGGCTTGCTTTCGGGGTTCTGGCAGCATTGTCGGATGAGGATCTGGCATCGGCGGATCAGGTCTTTGTTGCCGGTTCAGACGCTGATCTGCGGAATGTCCAGATGGTCGCAAACGATGTGCAGGCGCTGGAAATCTGGAAGCAAATCAAACCTTTGGCCTATGAGGCGGCGGATATTGCCGTGAAAATTGCGCAGTCTCCGGATGCGGAAGTTAGTGATTTGATCGGAGACCATACGCTAATTGACAACGGTTTCGCGGAAATCCCGACGGTTATCACCCCTGTTTTCGCAGTGTCAAAAGATACGATCAACAGCACGGTGATCGATGGCGGGTTCTATACCAGCGAACAGATCTATCAGAACTGAAGCTGCTATAATCACGCATACGCCCGTCGACAAAACAGCGAATAAAAGCAAGGGACCGAAATGTCTGACAAGATCAATGTCGCAGTCCTTGGCCCGATCCCAAGGGACAATATCACCAGCTATCAGGGTGAGAAATTCAATAAATTTGGCTGCGCGGTCTATACAGCGGTCTGTATGTCCTCGCTGGCCGGTCCGGGTTCGCGGATCAACGTTGTCAGCCATGTGCGCAGGTCGGACGTCGACAATGTTCGCAACTTGCTGTCTGAGTTTCCGTATCTGGATGTCAGCCATGTTACAGACGACGCCGATCAGGGCGCAGTGATCGATCTGGTCTACGTCGATCAGAACCATCGCAACGAAAAGCAAACGGGTTTTATGAACCCGATCCTGCCCGACGACATCGAAGATCTGATGGACTGCGAGGCCTTTGTTTTCGTTCCAATCACGGATTTCGAGGTTCCGTTGGAAACAATTCGATACATCAAAGCCAACAGCGATGGTCTGGTTGTGTTTGATGCGCATGGTCCCACCAGTGGCTGTTCAGCACATGGCGAACGGTATCATAAATTCTGGATCGATAGAGATCGCTGGCTTCCGCATATCGACCTACTAAAGATGAATTTGGAAGAGGCTCAATGCAGTTGGTTCAAAGGGGAATACGGCTCTGACGAGTTGCAGGAAATAAGCGAACTCACGATGGACCAGTTGCCCAAGTTCGCCCAACACTGCCTGGATCTGGGCGTCAAGGCGCTCTACGTCACGCTGGATCAACACGGCTGCGCCGTCTACCACAGGGATGCAACCGGCCGGATGCGGGAACATCTGGTCAAGCGGGTGCTTGTCGAGGATGTGGTCGACACCACGGGTTGCGGTGACAGCTTTGCTGGTGGCTTGGCTTTTGGCTACCTCAAGACTGGTGATTTCGTCAAAGCCTGCCAGTTCGGAAACTGTGCAGGGGCGCAGCGCTGCTCGAGCAGCGAGCTGGATGTCTACGGATCGCTGGAAGAAACCGAACGTCAGATTGCCGAAACCTACGGCGACTGAATTATCCGAAATATCACCCGAATGGAGCCCTGACATGCAGACAATGCTGAGCAGTAGCGACTGGCTGATCGAAGAAACCCAATTCAATCTGGATGAAGCGAACTTCAAGGAGACCATTTTCACGGTCGGCAACGGCTATCAGGGCACACGTGGGTCGCTGGAAGAGGGCCACAAAGGAGAGCTGTCTGGCACCTATCTGGCCGGTGTTTACGATCACCATGACTCGACGGTGATCGATCAGGTCAATGTGCCTACCTGGTTGCCACTTAGGGTTCGTGTCGAAGGTGAATTTCTGGATGTCCAAACGTGTAAAGTGGTCGAACACAAGCGCGTGTTGGATCTGCAGACCGGAATTCTCCACCGAGATACGGTGTTTGAAGATAGCAAAGGTCGTCGCACTCGCATCACCAGCATCCGCTTTGCCAGTTTTGCCGAACAGCACATCTGTGGCATTCGCCTGATCGTCACTATGGAAAACCACTCGTCCAATATCACTGTCGAAAGCGCCCTTGATGCCCATCGATACAATCTGGATCGATTGCCAGCTTATCAGGGAAACCCGGATTTCCATCCCGAGGTAAAGTGGGAAAAATGGGCCAAAAGCCGACACCTGAAGGTCACTCAGTCACATGCAAGCAGCGATGCGTCTTATATCGAAGCTCTGACTCTGGACACTGGCATTTCGATTGGCATGGCGTCTGCCTTGGATTGTCCTTCCTTCAGCGAGTTCAAAGGCGCAAACCTTGATTATGAGCAGGTTTCGCAAACCGTTTCTGTCGAGGCGCTCAACGGGCAAAGTCTGACTTTCGAAAAGCTGGTGTCGATTTATACATCGCGAGATCTGAACGGCGCAGAATTGGCGGCCAAGTGCGAAGCCTCCCTTGAGACCGCGCATGCCAAAGGGTTCTCCGCATGTCTAAGCGAAAGTGCCGCAGCCTGGCGCAAAAAATGGGATTCCTGTGATTGTGTGGTGACGGGTGATCCTGAAGCAACGCGGGCGATGCGCTTCAACATCTATCACTTGCTTATAGCAGCCAACGAAAACGACCCGCGCGCAAATATCGGCGCCAAATCCATGTCTGGCGAGGGGTACAAGGGTCACGTATTCTGGGATACCGAGATATTCCTGCTGCCATTCTACATTTTCACGCAGCCGGAGACGGCCAAAGCCCTTCTGAAATACCGTTACAACACGTTGAACGGCGCACTTGAGAACGCCCGAATGAATGGGCTTAAGGGCGCACAGTACGCATGGGAATCCGCTGATACCGGGGTGGAGACAACGCCAAAATGGACAGCGGACGGTGCGAACCGTATCTGGACCGGAGAAGAAGAGATTCACGTCACTGCGTGCGTGGCATATGGCATCCTCAGTTATGTTGCGGCGACCGGAGACAGAGATTTCCTTCGCGATTTCGGTGCCGAGGTTTTGTATCAAACCAGTCGGTTCTGGATCAGTCGGCTGGAATGGAACAAAGACAAGGACCGGTACGAGCTGACAAACGTTATCGGGCCGGACGAGTTTCACGAACATGTCGACAACAATACGTTCACCAACCGAATGGCGAAATGGCATCTGGAGCAATCGGTGCGTGTTTTCAAAGAGTTCAGCATGGCTTCGTCAGCGGTTCATGACGAATTGCGGATTCGGTTAGACTTAACAGAAAAGGAAGTGGATAATTGGTTGGAAACGGCCGAAAAAATCTATGTTCCCTTTGACCCGTCCCGCAATCTGATTGAGCAATTTGAAGGGTATTTCCAGCTCAAGGACATTCCCATCACCGAATGGGACAAAAACCGTATGCCGGTCTACCCCGAGGGGCATGATCACTTTTCACTGAATGGCTCGATGTTGCTCAAGCAACCTGACGTGATCATGTTGAATTATCTTTTGCCTGACGAGTTTTCAGACGAAATCAAAAAGGCGAACTATGCGTTTTACGAAAAGCGCACGATGCATAAATCATCGCTCAGCCCGGCCATTCATTCGATCATGGGGATCGAAGTCGGCGACATTTCCTCGGCTCATCGCTATTTCGAACGTTCTGCCTTTGTTGATCTGGTCAACAATCAGGGAAATACACAGGACGGGATGCATATCGCATCGGCAGGTGGCACGTGGCAGTCGCTTGTGTGTGGATTTGGCGGGTTCCGGGTCAAGCACGGCAAGATGACGTTCAAACCCTGGCTGCCTGAGACATGGTCCGATATCCGATTCAATCTGAAGTGGCAGGGGAATGATGTCGAAGTTGCGATTTCTCATGAAGAGTGCCGGTTTAAACTCATTGCTCCGTCCGGCATGAAAGAAAACATCGAGGTAATGGGTCATCCTGTTACTTTGATTGCAGGAGAGGAAGTGGTCTTCGCACCGCAGCCAGCTTGACGACCAGGGCAATTCTCTCAGGAATGGTCTAGGTGCGCCGAGGTCTCGCAGTCAGTCTGCAAGGACCTCGGCAATGCGCATGTGCAGTTGTTCCGCCGCTGCGTGATCAATGAGCAATTCGTTGACAAGCCCTCGGGTGATCAATTCGAATATCGTATCACCTCGTTCCTTCTGAATCGCGACGACCACAACCCCACTTTGGTTGGGATCGTCAAACGCCCGATCTGCGATGGCCTTGACATGCTCTGTTTTGATTCCGGTCCACAGCCCGTTCAGCTCGTCAATCAGGTCCATCTTGGCCTGTGAAATTTCGGTTCTCGGGATCAAAATGCCGCCAAGGTCCCCGACAACTAATTGCCGAAGATCGTCAGCCCTTAACCCGCCTGCCTGAACCAGTTCTTCAAAGCTGCCCAGAACCGGAGTGCTTGAAGATCCAACGCTGGAAATCAGCATATCCATTTTGCCAATCAATGCGTCTGGACCCGAAAACACGCGGTGAAATCCCGGGGTGTCAGAGATGTACTGCCAAATGGAACGGCGCATGGTTTCATCGTAGTGACGGGGTATGTATGCCGGGAAACCCGTTAGCTGAGGGCTATCCTCTGGCTGGTCGTTAAATAGCTCATCAAACGTTCCGGCAAGCCGGCTGGCAGAGTATCCGTGCTGAGCCAGTGACATCAATTCTGCGCAAACTGCTGCAAACTCAGTCTTTTGCGATTTATCTATGGGTTGCCTTGAGGCTGCAATCCCGTCTGCCAGAGACTTGATTGTTCGACCCCACGCAACGCCGATGACGTTCGATTTCTCGATCAGTTCTATCAATCGTCCGGATGCGGTTCGTCCAAACCTGGTACGGCGCTGTGACAGCGCAGCCTCGGTGTTCCCCGGGCCGCTTTCAAACACCCCAAGCCGAGGCGGTCTGAGGTTGTTCTTGCTGCAATATCGTTTCAGATCAGAATTAAGTCCAGTAGGTGCCAGCAATTCATCCATCTGGACAATCCACTCGTCTGAGAATTGTTCTTTGACGAAGCGTTGTTCGATTACCAGGTAGTTTTGGCGTTCAGCGTGTTTCAGCAACCGCGATACGTGCGGTTGAGAGAGGCCTCCAAGAATGGCTCCGATCTCTACCTGTGACATGTTGTGCGTCGCGCGCATATAGGCAGCGCACTGGGCGCGTTCTTCAAATGGAAGTTTTTTAACGTCGATCATTTGTTCACTATTGTTCGTTAGCAGGATCCTGACGGGGTGAATAATTATGCCAGATAAACATTCACATGCCAGCCGATTGAAGAAAATTCCTTACATGCTACGTGTTTCTTGCACAGGCTCGAACCAGGAGATTCAGCATGCCGATCAAAGGACTGATCTTTGACCTCGATGGTGTTTTGGTCGACACCGTACCGGCGCATTTTGCTGCTTGGAAACGCATGTTCGAAGAATACGGGTATGAGTTTGGAAGGGCGGAATACCGGAGGCTTGTCGATGGGCGCCCTCGTTATGATGGGGCGCGAGCGGTCATGACCCGGCATTCGGAGAATGAAGTCAGAACCGCCGCAGACAAAAAAAATGACTATTATGTTGAAATGATCGAGCAAGGCGAATTTCGGGTCTTCGATGCCGCTGTGCGCCTCGTAAGACAATGCCAGTCGGAGGGATACGGTCTGGCGGCTGCTTCCAGCAGCGCCAACGTCCGAGCCGTTCTTGAAAAAGCTGGTTTGTTGGATGCCTTTCCGGTTGTTATCGGGGGCGATGATGTCGAAAAAGGGAAGCCCAACCCTGATATATTCCTCACCGCCGCCCGCGGGCTGGGGCTGAAAGTGGATGAATGTGTCGTGATCGAGGATTCCTCCTCCGGGGTCGAAGCGGCAAAGAATGGTGGTTTCTACTGCGTGGGTCTTCTTCATGAAGATCACGAGAGTGAACTAACGGCTGCGGATTGCGTCATTTATTCGCTGGCCGAGATTGACATTGAACAGATAGACGAATCCAAGTCGAAATTGCCTGTCTGAGTACTTCTTTGCGAAACAGAACTGACTTTTTAGGGACAGATAACAAATTTCACATAAATTTTAGTATCTTGTGCTCACACTCTCATGACTCCGTGTGCCCGAGTTGGACTATTGGCCGCTTCGGTCAAGCTCCGATACGGCGCTTGACCCTGTTAGTAAGGCACAGTTGGGACCGTTTGCGCGCGTGTAAGGCGTTTGGCTGAAGGCCCGGAAAATCCGCGAACTGTTCGACTGGCCTTCCCCCTGTCTCGCGCTGGCAGCGAACTGCAGGTTTGACGAACCGCAACGCAGCATCGAAGTTGTCCAATGGACGGCAGCTCCGGGCCGTCCTCAATATCGCTAACGTCGGGTTTCAATGGTTGTCCGGCAATTACGTCTGCGCAGCATCCGGCACTCTGGGCTCGATCCGCCCCGCCGCTGCGCCGCGAACGCAGGTCCGCTCAGGATTGGCGAACGGCAAGAGCCGCCCGCCAACGTGGATCAGATGTCGATTTGCTCGGCAATGCTCAGCGCATCTTCGAGTTCGACACCAAGGTACCGTACTGTGCTGTCTACCTTGGTGTGACCGAGCAGAAGTTGAACCGCTCTGAGATTTCCGGTTTTGCGGTAAATCTCAGCTGCTTTGGTCCGGCGCAGCGAATGGGTGCCGTATCCACTGGGTTCTAGCCCAATCGCGGCCACCCAACCCCTCACAAGCCGGCCATATTGGCGCGTTGAGATATGCGGGCGGTCATGAAACCTGCTGGGAAACATGAAACGGCAGCCGAGCATCTCCGGTGACTTGATCCATGCGGCAATGGTATCCCGCGTGTTTTCAGAGAGTTCGAACTGAACGGGCCGCTTGGTTTTACTCTGGATCACGGACACGCGTTCGCGAACGCGATCGTCCCTCACTAGGTCGGTGACGGCCAGTTTCACCAAATCGCATCCGCGAAGCTTGCTATCAATGGCCACGTTGAACAGCGCAAGATCGCGCAGGTTGCCCGCCAGTTCGAGCCGCGCGCGGATCGCCCAGACCTGTTTCGGCAACAGTGGTCGTTTCTGGCCGATGATCCGGCCCTTGTTCCAGGCTCTTCGTTTCGGGGTAACAGCGGGAAGTTGGACTCTTGGCATAGTTTGCTCTCCAATCCTCCCGCCAATCCCAGACATCAGCACAGCGCTGACGCCTCAGTTTACTGGTGGCTTGAATAGCCGTTGTCAGGTTGCTGTTTCATTGGCGAACGACGCAAACGCATTGGGCAGCTTCGAGCCCAGACCGACACTTGCTGCACGATACCACGACAGCTTTTCAACGCTTCAAAGCTGACGTCCGGTTTCATCTTATTGCAGGAAATTTGACCTAAATTTCGTGGCAGTTGCCATGCGTGAAGAGTTTCAATCTAATTGGATGCAATCGTGAGCGCTCATGCGCAAATCGAAAGCTATCAAGGTGGCACCAATGGATCTCAACCAAATCAAGTACTTTGTGCACCTAGCGGATACCTTGAACTTCACCGAGGCTGCGCGCCTTAGTGGCGTGTCTCAACCCAGCCTGACCAAGGCTATTCAACGGCTCGAAGATGAACTGGGAGGGCTTCTCATCTACCGCGATGGCAAAGACAGCCGTTTGACCGCACTTGGCCGTGAGATGCAGCTAGAATTTATGCAGATCGTGGCTAGGCTGAATGCCATTCGCGAAGTGGCAGACAATTCAATCAGTGGACGAAAGCGGGTACTATCCGTCGGGGTGATGACGACGATTACCCCGTTAGTTATGTCGCAGTTCTTTGAGTACGTGCTGTCACAGCTGCCGGACGTTGAGTTGCACATTACACCGATGCCTCCGGGTGAAAGCGAAACCGAAATTCTTTCTGGAAAATACGATCTGGCGATCCTACCCGAAACTCCTGCCCAGAATTTCAAGATCGAGTCTGTACCCCTGTTTGAAGAACCGATCAGGCTGGCGATGGCCGAGGCACATGCCTTGGCGAAAGACGACGAGGTAACACTTCAGCAGATCGCACAAGAAAACTATATCGACCGGCTTCACTGTGAATTCCGCACCCGGATCATCGAGCATCTGATGGATAGGGATGTCTCGCTTGTCCCTCGCGTACGCTCCGAACGCGAAGATTGGGTGCAGCAGCTTGTTGCCAGCGGTTTGGGCGTTTGTGTGCTTGCAGAGCGTTCGCAAATCGTGGCTGGTATAACATTGCGGCCAATCCACGGATTTGACCTGCGCCGGCAGGTCACGCTTGTTGCAGTGTCCGGATCAGGCACTCTGAAAGAAGTTCGTCAGATCGTCCAAATGGCCCGCGACTTTGATTGGAGCGCGCCGTAGGTCGTTAAACCACGAGATGCATCAAAATTTCTACAGCGCTCAACACTGACCGGCTGGGCATAGAACATATAGCCGTCAGGAATTGGTAAAATCCTCCGGTCCTGCTCATAATTAGGTCACTTCAACGCGATGATGCCGCACCTGCTCAAAGCTCTACCTGGTGCAGCACACGCCACGCGTTTCGTGATGAGGGGCCATGCAATTTGGACGACTACATGACGTGGCGAAGGAATTTCGCGTTGCCAGCTGGATTGATGGCGACGGCAACTCTGATCCCGAGCCTTTGCGACTTTCCGACCTTGGCGCTGGCTACAAAGTCGTCTTCTGCTTCCAGCATTGGTGCCCTGGTTGCCATACGCGCGGTTTCCCGACGCTATTGGAGCTGCACGAAGCATTGAGAGATCAAGAAATTGGTTTTGCGGCCATACAAACTGTTTTCGAAGGGTTTGATACCAATACATTCGACAAATTGAGCGTGAACCAAAAGCGATACGGGCTAAACATCCCCTTCGGGCACGATCTGGCGGCGGATGATGAGCGTTACCCGACCTTTATGGAAGATTACCGTACCGCGGGAACACCCTGGTTCACGGTGATCGATCCCGACAATACCGTAGTTTATGCCGACTTCCGGCTTGATCCACCCCGTTTGCTAGCCGCGCTTGAGGCAGAGGACGTTCGGTTCGGTTCGAAACGCCGGAGCCGACACACTTAGCGGCGAACTCCCTCTCGGCATCGAAGCTCAATCAACACCCAAGAAAGGACTGTGAAATGACATTTCTATCCAAATTAACCATTGTAGGGTTATCGGCTGCACTGGCCGTCTCAGGCATGACAAGTTCCGGGCTTGCATCCGGCCATTTTATTTCCGGATTGCAAGGGCAGTACCCTGCATATGACCTCAACGACACCTATGTTTTTCAATCCAGTAAGGACGGCTACACAACAATAATCTCATCTGCCAACCCAAGCGCGCCGGGTGAAGCGGGGCCGATCTCCGGAACAACCTTTGGCGAAGAAGGTCTGTACAATCTGCACATCTCTCAGGACGGGGAGTTCACTACGGGCATGACCCTCACGTTCTCCTTTGACGGAGACACGGTGACAATCGGCAATATCAATAATCCAAATGCTGACATTGGCGAAGCCGGTGATGCTCTCGGCAGTGGCAATGTTGGCGAAACCATCGAGTTGGGCAACGGTATCCGCATCTGGACCGGTCGGGGACAGGATCCATTTTTTGGCAATGGCATCGGTGTTGCTGCCTTCAACGCAGCTCAGGCCAGTGGCCAATTTGCGCCTGATGTCTACAAGGAGAGCGGAGACCTGTTTGTCGGAGCAACTGCCAGCTTCATCGTGGCGGACATTCCCAACGAGATGCTCAGCAATGAAATCAAGGTCTTCACCACCTCCGCTGTGCCCTACAATGAAAATTGGGCGCAGGTCTCACGCCATGCAAACGTCCTGTTTCCCTATGTGTTCTTTGCGGACACTCCCACGGTTCAGGAAGATCATGAGCAGCACAGACCGGATGAAGATGTCGCTGTTCGTCGCAAAGCGCTCGTAAACAACATCTTCTGGGCCGTATCTGTATCGAATGGTCAGGAAGGCAACGAGATGGCCTATGCCAATATGGTTGCCGACACGCTGATGCCGGATGTGCTGACCTACAAACCGGGTTCCGAGGCCAGCTATACTGTTGGAAGCCTGAACGGGCGCAGTCTGAGTGACGATGCGATGAATACCGTGTTGGAATTGATGGCTGGCGTAGCAATTGACGACAACGCCAACGATGCCAACCGCTATTCGGCTGAATTCCCATACATTCTCGGCGTGGAGTGACGTCGCTCTAATCAAACAACCACTTCCCTCGGCAGTTCGCACTTTTGGCGGCTGAACAGGGGAGGATAGTCGGGAGATGAATTCATGAAACAACTCACTGTGGTTACCCTTGCAGCCATTCTAAGCACGAGCACAGTCTTTGCTGAAGACGTCGCCAGATTACCCATTCACTACAACGCGGATGGATCTGTCGACCGCCCCCTCAATTACAGGCAATGGGTCAATGTTGGCACATTTATCCTACCGAAGGGGGCCGTTAACATCATTGACCTGAAACCGGCAGAGACAGCCGAAGCGCTGGATACCTATGTCGAACCCCACACTTATGCGATCTATATGGCCACAGGCGTTTGGCCGGAAGGCGCTCAGATGGTCAAGGAGTTCACGGCTCTCGCGGAACCGGCCGAGGACGGTTCGGTTTCCGAGAGCCATTTCATTGGCCTGAGCTACATCATCAAGGATTCCGAGCGCTTTCCCGATGAGACTGCAAATCTGGGTTATTTTCAGTTCGGGCATAAAAGACAATATGCAGATACCGCCTCGCTTATGCCGCGTGATCGCTGCTCTTCCTGCCATGAAGAAAATGCAAGCGACCAACAGAATATCTTCGCGAGCCGCCATATCGGGCTGAAGCGAGATTGAACAGGTCGGTTATCAGCCAGACTGCCCGCAAACTCGTGGGCGGTCGGAGCAAATCAATGGTTACTTGCTTGGCAAAACAAGGGAATGAAGGGGATCAGAATGAACGAAGAAGTTAAGGGGTGGCAATGGACTATGTTTGCAGGGCTGGTGCCGCTGGCCGCGGGATTGTTCATGTATGTCACATCAAAATGGAACTTTGCTCACCCGGATTCAATGTGGTCATTTATAGTACACAGATTAGACTTCAGCTTTGGCCAGCTTGCTGCGGTCAACCCTGAGGCTGGTCCTCTTGTCGTATTATTAGGTGATCTGGCGAGCGTGAATATTGTTTCTGCTGCTTTGGCCGTCGTCCTAATTTCTAAATTTGCGCTGCGCAGAGGCCAAAAGTGGGCGTGGTGGTATTTGCTCTTTGCCCTTGTTTGGGTTGGTTTACATGACCTCTATGGTGTGACCAAGTTTGCCATTGAAACTGGCGCTCCAATGTTTGTCATGCCGTGGACCTTCTGCATCCTCATGGGTATCGGGCTCTACAAGACGCGAAATCAGATCTTTCGTTAATCGAAAAAACCAACAGGGCCGACAAATCACGAGGGCTGGTTTTGGCGCGTTGCGGAAATTGCAAAGTTCGCTGGTGAATGTCCGGTTTGGGCTGACTGCGGTCCTTTGGCATAAAACGCGGTTGGCTGCAAAGTCCCGCGATCTGTGAGTTCATTTAGCTGCTGTTTTTGCTCGTGCAGCGAACGGCAGGTTCGACGGGCCGCGCCGCAGCATGAAAAACTGCTGGTGAATGGCAGGAAAGGGCCGTTTGAGCCTGTTGCATCAAATACCCGCCATATACTGGACAAGTGAGGTCAGTTGCCTGTCGCCATGACCTTCATTCCAGGCTGCCCTCGTTCGGTCATGCATTAACCGGATGAATTCGGCTGGAGCATCTACAGACTGGAAAGTCTTAAGAGCATCCTCTTGCGCCATCGCGTAAACCTTCAGTGAGGCTTCCGCACTGTCGTAATCCTCAAACGGAACAGTTCTGGCAAAGAGATCATAGTAGTCATTGACCAGCTTGATCGTGGCAGGGAGTTGGTCGGCATAAACCTGCATCGGGATGCCCGCTTTTTGGCAGACAAGTGCACCGTAGATCATTCCGAACATGAATCCCTGTCGAACCGTGAAGAGGCCGGCAAAGAGCGCGGCAAGTGCCGTTGGTTTCTCTCCAACATGGGCGGACTTTCCACCCAATTCTCTGATGATACTGCCATAGCGGTCCCAGGTTCCGGCACTGCCCACCGTAAGGATTGTGGTTTCGTCACCACCAATGCCGGAAGGGTAGGCATTGATCATGCCCAGCATGTAGCCAGCCCCCTGTCCCTCAAGGATGGCGACCAGTCTATCGGCATCCGAGGTATCGCCTGTGCTCATGTCACAAATGGTCTTGCCCTTTAGCGAGACGCTCAGCCCGTTGACCAGTTCAACAGTTTCCTTGTGGCTCTTGATACAGATGATGACAAAATCAGACGCCGCAATAGCATCATTCAGTGAAGAGCAGATCGTGGCTCCAGCCTCAGCAAAAACCTCTGCCTTTTCCGATGTGCGGTTCCAAACGCTGACTTCGTGGCCTGCCTTGAGCAAGCAATGCGCCAGCGCTGAGCCCATATTGCCCAGTCCCAAAACAGCAATTTTCATGATGTTTGCCTCCGGTGGTCGCCAATGAATTACTGCGCCAGCATGCGCCAGCATCGGGGGATCACATAGTTGTAAATTTTTCTATATTGTTAGATGATCTTACTTATGGATTGGCGCACACTTCCCTCTTTGACATCTCTCAGAGCCTTCGCCGCCGCTGCCGAGTTTCGAAATCTGACCCGGGCGGCAGAGGCACTGAACGTGACCCATTCCGCAGTCAGCCAGCAAATCCGCGGGCTCGAACAACATCTCGACACTCGGCTTATCACTCGTACCCGACATGGCATTTCTCTGACATCGCAAGGCGAATTCCTGTCAGCTGGCCTGCTTGAAGCCTTCGCTGAAATGGCCTCCGTGACCGAGAACGTGTCGAGTGCAGAGGCGGTTCGACCGTTGGTGGTTAGCGCGACTCCGATGTTTTCAAGCGCGTTCCTTATGCCGCGTCTGTCGACGTTCATTGACGAATTCCCCAATATCGAGTTGAGGATCGATTCAACGATCCAAGCTGTCGACCTCAAGCCGGGCGGAATTGATATGGCCATCCGATATGGAACAGGTCGCCGGCAAGGGCTTGTCTCGCAGATGCTGCTGCCAGGCTGTCTGACGGTCGTCGCGTCCCGCGAACTAATCGGAAACCGGGTGCTGACGAATCCTGCAGAATTACTTGATTTCACGATTCTTCAGGAACATGGGTCAGTCGAGTTTGACCTGTGGTTAGAAAAAGTCGGAATTCCGACCGACGCCGACCGGAGAGTTGTGCGCGTGCCGGGCAATATGCTGCTGGATGGCATCCGTCGCGGTGATGGTATCGGGGCGACGGTACCGGCTTTTGTTTCTGACGAGTTGAAGTCGGGACAACTCGTGGCGCTGTTCGACGACCCAATACCGCAGATCGGCTACTACCTTGTCACGTTGCCGGGCCCGGTTCGACCAGCGGCAAAGCTGTTCATGCGGTGGCTCTCGAAATCAGTCACTGAGTATGAAAAAAGCCTGTTTCGATGGACGCCCGCTCACTTGTTGTAGACGGTAGATTGCACCGGCTGGAGCTAAATGGGGTCTGATCTCGCAAGATAACAGCCTGATAATGCTGCTCTATCGATGAAAGTCCGTTTACAGGAAGTCAAAACACCGGATATTTGAACGGATGAGTGTCTGTTATGGGCCATCCACACCTAAGCAAGTTGGGGCCATCGAAAAGATGACGCGATCGCTCCGACGTTAGCAAGTGAGCCATATTGAAAGGTGCTGCGAGAGGCATGAATGGCAGAAACACTTGCATAGTAACCTTTGCAAAGATCGGAAGATTCCCGACTGTGGAAATCTGAGTCGATTGCAGCGCGCGGAAAGCCGGATGCTCTGAGTTAGAGTAGTATGTTGGTACCACAGCCTGCCTTGCGCTGCCTTTGTCGCGACAGCTATTCCAACTCAGCTATTCAAATCTTGGTTTCCGGGACCCCTAGTCTGCGTAAGTCATCTAGCCATCGATTGAGGTAATCGTCACTCTCGAACGGCGCATTCCTTGCCTCTTCGATGCTGTAGTTAGGGTTGTCTTCCAAAAATTGGCCGATCATTGTTTTTGCTTCCTCTTCTCGCCCCAACCGCAAGAGTATCGGCGCAAGCGTGCGTCTTAGACGATCCGGGACCTCGTTCATCTTTTCAATCGAAGCAAGCGCGCCAGCGTAATCCTCTGCAAAATACTGTGCCCATCCCAGATTCCACAGATACCAATCGGGATGATGCGGGTTGAGGCGAATGGCCGAAAGCATCCGTTCAACGGCTTCATCGGCGCGTCCGCTGTAGACCAGCGGGTCAGTTGAGTTCACGAGGGTGCCCGCAGAATTCGGATTTAGAGAGATAGCCTTGTCATATAGCGTTACAGCCCGGTCAAGATCTCCGCTATACATCGTCGCATAAGCCAGAACAGCGTAGCCGGCAAAGTTGAGGGGTTCCAGGTCAATCGCCTTTCTGGCCATTTTGAAGGCAAGATCGAGGGACTCTTCGCGTGAGAGATCCTCGCTCCAACCAAAGCGGTACCCAAAGGAATGCGCCCAAGCAAGTTCGGCATATGCGCCCGCGAAGTTTGGATCGAGCGCAATCGCTTGCTCACTCAGTCGCTGTGCTTGAATATTGTCCATCTTGCTGAATCTAAGCGAGTGTTCCTCTGCACGCCTGGAGAGTTCATAGGCCCCGAGGCTGTCAGTGGGTTGGTGCTTCAACCGGTCATACTCCGCGAGATCGATACTAGTACTCAACGTCGAAGCGATAGTTCGCGTAATCTCATCTTGAACGTCGAATATGTCTTGCAGATTGCGGTCGTATTGATCGGCCCAGAGATGCTTTCCGGTAGTGGCATCGATTAATTGTGCGTTTGCGCGCAAACGTTCCCCTGCGATCTGAACACTGCCTTCGACGATGTATCTCACGCCGAGTTCCTGCGCGATCTGCTGCACCTCTGCGGGCTTGTCCTTGTATGAAAAAGTCGAATTGCGTGCGATGACAAAAAAGTCTGAGAACCGAGACAGCGCTGTCAGGATGCTCTCACTCAGGCCATCACTCAGATAGTCCTGGCTCGGATCGTTGTTCAGATTGTCGAAAGCCATGACCGCGATGGACGGCTTACCAGTCACAGGCAAATATTGGTCGTCGTTGACGGAAGACATCGCATCCGGGTTCCAAGGCTGCCACCATGCCAAGATCCCAAAGAACAGGGCGAGCACGGCGCCGATGGCAACTCCCAATCGACGATGTGAAGGCTTTGCTGAATTCCTCACGATGGGCGATACTAAGTTCGTGGCCTTTTCATCAAGCGCTAGCCTGAACACGTGCAGCGGGTCGGTCATGTTCTTGACCTGATGCATTCCCATGTCTTCAATGGTGAAGTCAAGTTTGTCCTTAACTTGATCGAAGACACTGAGCGACATGCAGATGCCGTCCGGTTCGGCCAGGCTTTCCAGTCGAGAGGCGATGTTGACGCCGTCTCCTTGAATGTCGTCCTGATCAACCACGATGTCGCCGACATTGAGCCCTATCCGGTATCGAACCTGAGCGTTGTCCGGTAAGCTCATGTTCTCGATCCCAACATAATGCTGCATTTCGACAGCACATCGAACGGCCTCGACGGCGCTTGCGAATTCTATCAGCAACCCGTCACCCATCAATTTCACAATGCGTCCGCTCCGCGCCGATACAATTGGCTCGAATAGACGTTCGCGATGCGTTTTGACGATCTCTAAAGTACCGGCTTCATCATTGCGGACGAGACGGCTGTAGCCAACGACGTCGGCGGCAAGTATCGCGGCGAGGCGGCGTTCCAAATTCCTACCTCCAAAGGTTGAAGACAGGCTAGGCAGAAAGCTACAACTAATCCAGAACCTTTAAGACCGTTGATACATGCCCCAAAAGCTGTCTTTGTCTGAGCCACTGCTGGCAGCTGCTATTCCGCAATTTCCCAATTCACAGCCGGCGCGGTGAGGGTCAGTTATCGCAGGTTCGCGCTACGATTTGTGCTCCCGCGTCGGCGAAGCTGCGCCAGTATGTTGGCAACAGAGGAGGGGAAATGCCGCAATGCAATGATACCGACATTGGCGAAGCCGCAGCGAAAAACTGCAAAGTCTGCGATCTGTGAATTCGTTTGGCGGTTCGTTTTGCTCGCGCAGCGAACGGCAGCTTCGACGGGCCGCAACGCAGCATTTGTATATTGCGTTGGACGGCAGGTAAGGGCCGCTACCACCCATTGTGCTCGACACAACCATCGCGCTAGTTTCCCCGTATGGGCATTTCATCAATCGATCAGTTTCGAAACCTTTTCAGAGATGCAGGTGTTGACCGGATTTACGTCAAGATTCTTGCTCCTAAACAAGATAACGACAAAAATCAGATTGTTCTTGCCAGCCAGCTTGAAGGGCTGGTGAACGCTTTCCCCGTGCGCGAAATCCGCCTGCGCGAACCAAGCAGCAGCACTAAGAAGAGAAACTCTTCCGCAGGTCGTCCGATCACTGAGGCGCATCTCAACTTTTTCTGGCTCGATGCAGATGGTAGTCGATATCACGCACCCAATACGAAACTGATCGAGTATTTTCAATATCCGGAAGCCCGGCTATCGGGGTTCCTTAAAGGGTGTAAATGGGCCCCAACGGCAATCCGCAGGACGAGGCAAGCCGAGTTCGGAAAACGGATTCTGGGCATCGGAGCCAATCGGGCTGGCGAAATTTTCGGACTGCTTCTGACAGAACGCGATGATCCAGTCGTAGCAGATTTACCCGAACTCGCACCTTCCGGGATTTCGGGTGTTCTTGGTATTCTGAATGTCACCGGAGACACTACAGCGACACCTCAGGAACTGCTGACCGGCGAACTGCGCAGGATCGTTACGGCAGGCTGGCACCCATCCATCAGAAACAAGGGTGGTACCATCGTTCCGTTCAAAGGAAACCAGGGCGCCGGATACACGCTGGAGGCACTGCTCGGCGTCGAGACCAACGCGCTAAAAGAACCCGATGCGTATGGCCATGAAATCAAGTCCTTCAGAGGTGACAAAATCAGCCTGATGACACCGACAGCGGATATGGGCGCTGAAGGCGATCTTACCTTTCGCGATTTCATGATGACTTACGGCTGGGAAGGAAAAAAGGGAGACGGCTCTCACCGCTTCACTGGCGTGCATCGCGCGGGTAAACGGAGCAACTCGACAGGATACCTACTCGGGGTCTCAGGGTTTGATCCTGTGAGCGGTGAGTTCGACGACAACCCGGATAAAATCTTTGTTGGAGTTTCTGATCCGGACACCGGGAGACTGATTGGCGGTTGGTCTCTCGAAAAACTTGCTAATTCATGGAACACGAAACATGCATTGGCGGCCTATGTGCCTGCCGGTTTCCGGAAGGATCCTGATAGTGGGGGCGATCAATACTGCTTCGGCGCACCATGGTTTATGTGTGAAGGCACCGATGTCTGGCGTCTGCTGCGCGCGATCGCATCTGGTCTGGTTTACTATGACCCAGCTCATACAATCTACGCGGACGGGAGTACGAAAGTCCGGCCCCAATGGCGGATCGGAACATCACGCCTGGAAGCGGCGCTGCGGGAACTTTATGCGAGAGTGTCAGTGGTTTCCTAGTCCTGACCTTCGATCGAACAATCCGCTGCATCCCCCTCGAGCCATTCGCTGAGGCGATCAAGGACATATGCAGGCTGGAGGCGGCGTTTCCCTTTCAGCGCGCATTCCCACACAATACCGACGCGCCAGCCTGATACTTTTAGTGCAGCTAGGTTCCTCTGATCCCGTTCCGCGTTCCCGCCGATTTTGTCCCGCCAGAACTCTTCGCGCGTTTTTGGCCATTTGAAGAGTGGACATTTATGACCATGCCAAAAGCACCCGTTTACAAATATTACGGCCTGATATTTTGGCAGTACCAGATCCGGCCGACCCGGCAGTTTGCGGCCGTGCAGGCGATAGCGGAATCCTCGGGCATGAAGCCCGCGCCGGATGATCAGTTCCGGTTTGGTATCCGCACCCCGGATTGCCGCCATGTTGCGGCTGCGGGTTTGGCGGTCGTGGACGTCAGCCAGCTTTGCGAACAGGTACCTTCCCCTGCCCTTCCAGGATTGCGCGGACATGCGGCTCCATAATCCGTGCTACTTCGGCAAATACCGGCACAGCGACTGAGTTCCCGAACTGCTTATAGGCCTGGGTGTCAGAAACCGGGATCCGAAAATCTTCCGGATATCCCATCAGGCGGGCACATTCGCGCGGTGTGAGCCTGCGAGGATTATTGCCTTCACCCCGGCTCACAAGAATTTCGGATCCATCTTTGTAGTACCGTGCAGACAGAGTTCGGGCGATGCTGTCGCCATCCACCAGGCCAAAACCAAACCCGTTGCCTTTGGCTTTGTGTTTCGCGGCATAGTCCTGAAGGTATTTCCAGAGCTTATCAGTAAGAATGTATTTGTCGCTAACGGTCGCGTCGTTGCCCAGAGTGTAGTGCCCTTCCGGGTTTTCAATGCCGTTTTCCGGATGCAGAATGTCCCGCATCCGGCGCTCCCGATGGGGCGGCAATAGAACATCATCAAAGCTGAACGGTACGTTTTCGCGGAAGCCGACAATGACAATCCGCTCCCGGTGCTGAGGTACAAAATGGGCAGCATCAATGACCCTAGGCTCAGGCACATGATAACCCAGTTCATCACGGAGTTTCCGCATGATGACCTCAAAGGTTCGACCCTTGTCGTGGCTGCGCAGGTTTTTCACGTTTTCCAGCATGAAGGCTGCCGGACGGTGATGTTTCAGGATCCGCAGCACATCGAAGAATAGAGTGCCCTGGGTCTCGTCATCAAATCCGTGTGCACGGCCAAGTGCGTTCTTTTTCGAAACGCCGGCAATCGAAAACGGCTGGCAGGGAAACCCGGCGACCAGAACGTCATGTTCCGGGATCTCTTCGGCCTCGATTTGAGTGATGTCGCCTGCGATGGGGCGGTTATCTGCGAAGTTCGCGTCGTAGGTCTGTTGGGCGTATTTGTCCCATTCCGACGTAAACACACAGCGCCCGCCAGCGCTCTCCATCGCCTTTCTCAGGCCACCAATACCGGCAAACAGGTCAATGAACGAAAATGCGGCGCCGGAAGTATCCGGCTGGCGCGCTTCGGCCTCCATCCGCAGGAGGTTCATTACGCCCTCGCGCGGGGTTTCCTCTCCGCGTTTCCAGCGGTAGATGTGACTTTCCGAATAACCCAGGATTTCTGCGGCCTCAGAAACCGAATGGCCGGTTTTCTGCAACAACAATTCAAATTCGGTCATTCTGCTCGCCCTCTGCTCCCGCGCTTCAGATGTTTGCGGGGAATTTTTTTGTCACTATGGCGACCAGAGTCCCGCGAAGCAAGAACATTCTGGAAACATTGAAGTGAATCTGAAGTTAACGCAGGTTGGAACCTCAATATCATCAGGGTGCCCAGCGCGTTTTTGCAATACACCAGAAGGCGGCGCAGAAATCGCTCGACTTCCATGGCTCGGCAAGCCGTACTGCCGCCATGGACGACGCAACCCGGGAACAGCTCAGTTTTGTATTTGCTAGGCTGACCGGTAATCTGGAGGATGCGGCCTCGCTGGCCCTGAAGGGCCAGCACCCGCAGATAGGTGCGGAAGAGGCCGACGAGTTGATACGGTCCATTCAGGCCCTGCTGAACCATGCTGACACCCGCATACGCGCGATAGAGCGACTGGCCGGCCGGTATCGCTGATAGTCGGTCGACACACCTGGGACTATGTACGATAGGGGCGACGGGTATAACACCGCCGCCCCTGATCCGGGTCGTGTCGGGACGCCAAAATCAGTGGCTCAACTTTTCAGCTGGTATCCGCAGATGCGCGCCTGGCGCCACTGACATCGACACCCATTTTTTCCAGCCTGGCAAGTATCTCTTCGCGGCGCTGTTTGTCCTGGTTTTCTCTGGCATCCATTTCCGGCTGCACCTCCAGCATAATGTTGATCGCTTTAATCAGGGACGGCACATGCCCTTTCAGCCCCTTCTTACAGAGCGCCAGGTAGGCAGCCTCAAATCCGTCCAGCGACACAGTCCGGCCATCCGGTGTGCGGGCTGCAACAGGCTCCGACAGGATCGCTGCAGCGTCTTTCACCAGATCGGAACGGGTCTTCGGCCGACCTTTCGGATTGCCGGACTGACCTTTTTTCCACTGGCTGGATTTTGGAGGTTTGCCATAGCCGATGTCGTAAGTGTCAGTCATTTCCACCTCCATCGTCGATGACATTGACACCCATCTTCCGGAGCGCGTTCAGGATCCGCTGCTTTTTCTCCTTCGGATCAAACTCAGCAGCCTGCGCGGCACCGGCTTCTTCCAGGATACGCCGCTGCAGGTCCATGGCACGCCGGTCACCGGACAGAGCCAGTTCCCGCAGTTTGCGGATCAGGGCTTCGCTGATGGGCATCTGTTTCTCTGCACCCTTCGGCCTGACTTTGCGCTTCAGCACCTTTTGCGTCAGAGACAGAATATCATCCTGTTTTTTGGGTCGGCCTTTTGGATTTCCGGATTTTCCCTTTTTGAAACGGCTGTGTTCAGGCGGGCGCATATAGCCCACCTGAGTTTTGGTCTGGTCACTCATTCTGCAGCCTCCATGGCAGGAGACATAGCCTCTTCAGCGCGATGAACGGCTGTCTCGGCGAATGTCTCACCAGTGGAGGCCAGAACAGCTTGCTGTCCTGTCTGTGCCATAAATCGGCGGCAGATAACATCACAATAGATCGGGTCGAGCTCCACCAGGCGGGCTCTGCGGCCACAGCGCTCCGCAGCTATCAGGGTCGTACCGGATCCGCCAAAGCCGTCCAGCACGATATCACAACGTCGAGTGACATCTCTGATCGCATCCGCCACCAGCGCCACTGGCTTAACTGTCGGGTGCAGTTCCAGATCTTTCTGATTGCCACCAAAGCTGTTCACTCCGGGATAGTCCCAGACATTCGTCCGGTATCTGCCTTTCTCACCAAGGCCAAAAGTATTGAGATGGGGCGCGGATCCGACTTTCCAGACATAGATCAGCTCATGTCTCGACCGGTAAAACGTACCCATGCCGCCATTGGTCTTGGCCCAGACAATCAGGTTTTTCAGCTCTGAATAGGTTTTGGAACCGGCTGACTGCAGCTCCGGCATGTGGCGCCAGTCCATGCAGACAAAGTGAATGGCACCGTCGACGCTGACACCCGCCATGGCGCCGAGCGACGCTTCCAGGAAGGCTGTAAAGGCACTGGCATCCATCTCACCGGCAGCCATAGCAAACTCACGGTGTTTCACGGCACCCGAGCCACAGACATGGCCATCTATTTTGACGTTGTAGGGTGGATCGGTAAAAACAGCGCGCGCACGATCATCGCCCATCAGGCTTGCATATGTCTCGGGATCACGTGCATCGCCGCAGATCAGTCTGTGCGCGCCAAGGATCCAGACATCACCGGGCTTCGTGATTGCCTGCTCTTCAGCAGGTTCCGGCACCTCATCAGCCGGGTCCGCTGTTTCTTCATCATCGTCATCCAGCAGCAGATCCAGTTCGGCCGTTTCAAATCCTGTGATTTCCAGGTCAAAATCCAGCTCCAGCTCTTCCAGCGCCTGGAATTCGATTTTCAGGATGTCGCGATCCCAACCGGCCAGTTCAGCCAGCCTGTTGTCAGCAATGACATAGGCACGACGTTCCGCGTCCGACAAATGTGCCAATTCAACTGTCGGCACCTCAGTGGAGCCAAGACGTTTAGCGGCAGCAACGCGACCATGGCCGGCAATGATGCCGCCATTTTCGTCGATCAACACAGGATTGGTAAAGCCAAACTGTCGGATCGACGCTGCGATCTGATCAATCTGCTTGTCACTGTGCGTGCGGGCATTGCCGGCATAGGGGATCAGATCATCCGTTTTGCGATATGCGATCTTCAGCCGGGTTTCCTCCGGCAGAGATTTAATGTCAGCCATTTCGGGGCCTTTCAAATGCGCGCAGCCGGCTCGCCCTGACAGAGATCAGATCCCCGTTCGGGGAACCGGTCTGCGCTGTTTCAGGAAGAGGCCGGATCAACAGATCCCTGCGAAGGGCCGGAATCTCCCGGCACAAGATCGGCAGGCCCCCCACCGATCACTTCGCTTTGCGTGTTAACAAGCTAATAAAGTATGCGCTTGTTCAGGTCAGGCTGTTTAGCGCAGCTTCGGATAGTACATGTTTCCACGCGCGTCACAGAAGCCACCATTGATCTTGAATTCGGTGTTCAGCTGCGTTTCCCTCAGGCCACGCACATCAAGATCCAGGATCTCCGGCGACCAGTTTCCGAGACGGGCAAAGCGGATCATGCCAATACTCAGCAGGCGCCTTTCCTGCTCGGTCATCCACTGAAGTGGGATAGTCGGAATCGTCGAATACCTGAGTCTTATTGCCGCCTTCACACGACCAGGTCCCCAGATAATGGAGTCCCGGCCATCTGTCACAACTGGCAGAGCAAAACCAAATTTACGGATCGTATCAGCGATCACCTTGATCTGCTCGCCGCTGTGAAGCGGCATGTATTCGCGACCATAATCCACAAGTTTCTTTGGAGAAACCTGCTCTGTTTTCCACCGGCTTGTCACCGGCATTTTCGGAACCTGCAGTTCCAGTTTTGAAGCATGCATCAGAGTACTCCTCACACACCATTTGCCTCCGGACCATCCGGCGGCTTCGAAATTTCATGCGGTGATAGTCACCGCTTAACTCCGTTGATGCGTAAGCAGCCTCATAGGCGCTTACGGAATTGCCGGGTCTGAGCCCGACATCCGGCAAGTTCAGCAAACCAGCCAGCTTCCGTTGACAGGCAAGATCACCCGGTGGATGCGTCTTGCTGAACACCAGAAAGGAAAGTTCGGTGGGAATTTCAAGAACTTTTTTTGGTAGAGATGCCAGAATTATAAATGGCTTATACAAAAAATGACATTCAGGCCGGTTTCGCCGTGATTTCGCACCGGGCAAACGGTTCACTCGGGGCCCTACCGCGGCCTCTCAACCCTGACGTGATTCGGCTTCGGCTCAGTCCAGTAGCTCGCCGCAGGGTACACCCAGCGCAACAGCTATCTTGTCCACCACTTCTATCGTGGGATTTCTGGCCCCGCGTTCGAGATCACTGATGTAGGTTCTGTGGATGCCGGACTGATGCGCGAGCTCTTCCTGCGACCAGTCTTTCGACCGGCGCAGACGCCGCATGTTTCCACTGAGACGGTCACGAACATCCATGACCCCCAAAGGCACGGGATGTCGCCGATCCGTCTACAGACGATCAGTGACATTATGTGTTGACTCCCACCCTTCAGAAAGCATTTGTCGATGTCACTGATCGACGACAAAGGAATTGATATGCTGAATTCAGAAACAGCGGTTGGCGAGCTTGGGGTGACAATTGAAGACCAGGCAAATCTGGTCGCGAACTACATCATCAAAACCGGGCTGAAACCGTTGCCCCTGCCCGGGGAGTTCTTCTACGCCTCCCTGCCGCTATGTGTAATTGATGCGGTGTTTTCGATTGGCGTCACATACACCTCTACCGCAAACACGGTGGCCCGGTTTTGCGAACGCCAGGGCTGGACGATGTCGTTGGCGCCGAATGCGCCTCGCTCAACCGGCGAGCACACCATCAGTGAGTTTCTGGCGCTGTTTGATGGCGTGACTCCGGAGCAGATGGCTGGCACCCTCTTCGGCAACAGGCAACGCACATCCACCCGCTCGGGCATTCTGAAAGCGGAAGCGGTTCGTCAGTTTGCTGCAGCGTTGAAGAAAATCAGGATCGAAGATTTCGGGGACTTGACCGATACCCGGCTAACAACGGTCGAAAAGCAGGTCCGCGGCATTCCGGGTCAGGGAAGCGGGATTTCATTCGACTACTTTCGGATGCTCGCCGGCAACGACAATCTGATCAAACCAGACCGGATGGTGCAACGCTATATCGCAAAGGCGACGAATATGAGACCCGATCGAGTCACGCCGGAGTTTGCCAGATCAGTATTGCAGAATACGATTACCAAGCTGGCTGAGGGCAGTTTCGCTTGGACTTCTCGGCAACTGGATTACGCGATATGGAACTCGGAAAGAACGCGTTGATGCGGCTGGCCCTGCCCGTCCGCTAAAGTCTTTCTTCATAGTCACCGAAAACCGTAACCAGACATTCAACATAGCAAGTTGAATGTCTGGCTCAAGCCCCGAGCAGACGTTGCCCTGCTGCCGCGATGCTGCAGAGGCATTCGTCATGTCCAGCCCGAAGCGGACCTTCCCAACCAAATCTTGGAGATCCCGATAAGCGGGACTTTGCGGCCATCCACATTTTTGCTTCAAAGGGCCGCAGTCCGCCCCAAGCGGTCCTTCTCAGCCAAGCATTGCAATTTAGTAAACCCGCAAGGAAGCGGCATTTAGACTGATTCCGCCCAAAGCCCGCGTCCACAGCGCAATCCCCAGAACTGACTTGGCAATATCAGGTTCAATACGGGCGACACGCGTACCAATGTTGCCCGATTAGTCAGTTGCGAAGCAGTAAAACAAACCTGCCCCGCCGGAACGTGGCAGATGTTCCTCACCGCAACCGCGCGAACCGTGCGATGAGTTCCAGGACAACATATTTCGGGCATCATTGAGACCTACACGGTCATGGTGTCCGACAATCGCAGACCCATCTTCACTATTCGAAGTCCAGTTGCTGCATGTCGTATCGCCACCTGCCGTTGAGAAATGTCCGGCGGAATCGGAGCCCGTCAAAATGTCATGTTTGTTCGGCTGACTGCCACGCCCATTGACAGGGTTACCATTTTCGTCGAGCGCGGTCTGAAGGTTAATATTCACGCTGTCGCTGTGCAGGTCCTCAACATTGTTGGCGATGAGTTCTCCATCGGCATTATGCCACGGACCCGATCCGATCCGGTCGCGTGCAGAAACGCCATTGGTGATTGTCATCGGGTCGGTACTGCGATCAATGGACATTGAGGTGCTCAGATAGGCCGCGAAAGTCTTGGAAGAACCGGTCGCGGAGGCAAGCGCATTGCAATGAGCATCGGCGCCTTCAAGGCCACCTAAGTTGGCACCGTCGCCCTTGCCCACACTTGTGATGAAGAACGACATCTCCTCGCCTGCCGATTGCGCCTGTGCGGTCGCCGCGATACAGCAGATTAGGAGTGCAACAACCCCGTGGGCAGTTTTTCGTTTGGTGAACTTCGACATGTGTGTCTCCCTTCGTGCTGTGTGATCACTGATGCTAGCCGTATGTAACAATCGGGTCCATCCGAGCAACAGATGTATGACACTGTGGTGCCAGCGCCATTCACGACAGCCGGTCGAGCATGACCGACCCTACGGCCCTGTTCATCTTTATCCTAATCCTGTCTTACGTGTTAAGCACGATAGCTCATCTGTTCCTAGGATCTCTTGTAACGATTGACTGAGGCTCGTGACCGAATGACACAAAAATTTGCTCTTTGGTCCATTCCGATTTCCATTGCGGTACTGGCTCTGAAACTGCTGGCCTGGTGGCTGACGGGCTCGGTGGCGTTGTTGTCAGACGCAATGGAATCAACCGTGAACGTCGTTGCGGCGCTGCTGGCGTATTTCGCAGTTCGCGTTGCAAACAAGCCTCCTGACGAAAACCACCCGTTTGGTCACAAAAAAGCTGAGTATCTTTCCGCCGTCGCCGAGGGTGTACTGATTGTGCTGGCAGCGTTCCTGATCATCAGAGAAGCTGTACTGGCGCTCCCTAACCCGCATCTTGAGGATGCGCCACTTCTTGGAATCGTCGTCAATGTCATTGCAACTGGTGTGAATGGCGCATGGGCCTACCTATTGCTCAAAATCGGCAGGCGCGAGGGTTCGCCTGCATTGGAGGCAAGCTCCCGGCACATTTTTACAGATGTCATGACTTCAGTTGGTGTCATCGCAGGTCTGATACTGGCGCTTGTCACCGGCTGGTTGATCCTCGACCCAATCCTGGCAATTCTTGTTGCGCTGAACATCTTGTGGGAGGGATGGAAAGTTATTCGGGCTTCCGTCGATGGTCTGATGGATGTGACACTGTCGGAGCATGACTTGCAGACCGTTTCTAAAGCAATCGAAGCCAACCTTGGCGCAGCCTTAGAATACCACGACCTAAAAGGGCGCAGGTCCGCAAATGTCATCTTCGTGGAGTTTCACCTTGTTGTGGACGGCACAATGCCAGTCAGCGCGGCGCATGATATATGCAATGACATCGAGGAAGAATTGGATCGTTTGTATCCGGGTTCCGTCTTTGTCATTCACCTCGAACCTGATGAGGAGTTGAAAGGTGACGGGGTCAGTTCCCACTAAACAGGTCACATGGCTCAGCAAAAACTCTATTGGTTTGACTGATCTGACTAAGACGTTCGGCTTGAAATTCGTCAGACCTAAGCCCGATGTGGAAAAGCCGAACCAGAAGTAACCTGTCTCCAACGTCACGAAGCGTGGCGCTCAGAAATGGAGGCGAAAATGAAAATTCAAAGAAAGCTGGGTCAACTTCTTAGTACCGCGGCGTTGGCTTCGTTGATTGCGGCTACGCCTTATGTGCCAGTGCTTGATGCCGATGGTCGCCTACATTTTGAACCGTCCTATGCCTTTGCCAAGAGCGGCAAGGGGAAAGACGGGGATGGTCGCGACGATGATCGGGATGATGATCGTGACGACGACAGAGATGATGACCGCGACGACAACTCGGGGTCGGGCAATAGCGGCCGTGGTGGTGACCGGGACGATGATCGTGATGACGATAGAGACGATGATCGCGACGACGACCGAGATGATGATCGTGACGACAATTCGGGATCAGAAAAAAGTGGTCGCGACGACGATGACGATGATGATGATGATGATGATGACTCCAAACGCTCCAACAAAGGCAGCGGAAAGAAGGATCGGTCTCAAGCAGGGGGCAAGCCGTCGGGTTCGGCTGGGATAACAAAGGTCGAAACAAACGCTAACGGCATTGAAGTGCGTTACGCCGACGGAACCAAGGAGGAGATCGAAAACGGGCGGTATGAGAGAAAGAATGCTCAGAACCGAACTGTTGAGGAGCGCCCCGCGACCGGTGCTGACGTCTCAAGGCTTCGGTCTTTGGCAAATGGCATCTCAATCGACAACGTGCGCTCTTCAGGGCAAGGCGGCACTGCTGGAAGTCGGCCCACGAAAATCGAACGCCAGGGCAACAACATCGAAGTGAACTATGCCAATGGTTGGAAAGAGGAGATCGAGTTTGGGCGCTACGAGTTGAAAGACCCGTACAACCGGACTGTTGTCGAGAGAAACGCAACGGCCTCTGATCGCCGTAGGTTACAGTCGGTTACCAACTGAACAGTAACACCAGTCGATAATCCGTTGGCGGCTTCTGATTTGAGAGGGGCTGCCATCGTCGTTAGAGAGACCGCTGTTAATCTCCCTTGTTCCAAACATCATGTGCAATAAGCGCGGCCTCTACCCGATTTCGCGCATGAAGCTTGGACAGGATTGCCGTCATGTAGTGCTTCACGGTCTTTTCCTGAAGGTCTAACTCGTCAGCGATTTCACGATTACTTAGTCCTTTGGCCACACGTCTAAGTATTTCTTCCTCACGATGCGTAAGGTCATCGAGAATGCTGCTGTTAATAGACATGCCGCTGTCAGCATTGATTTGCAGTAATACTCGCGAGGCCAAGCCCGGAGAAACGAACCCTTCACCTGCGGCGATACTGCGTAAGGAAGCGGTTAGTTCGCTCGCGGTTACTCCCTTCACAATGTACCCAATCGCGCCCGCCTCCAAGGCGTCCGCGACATCGCTGCTGTTCTCTGAGACCGTCAAGATTGCAATGACGGGCGGATTTGCCATTGCCGCAATTGTACGTGTCGCGCTTATCCCGCCACCGGGCATAGAGAGGTCAAGAATAGCTATGTCCGGCTGATGCGTGCCGACCAGCGATACTGCCTCTTCAGCGTTGGACCCAGCGGCCAAAACTTCGAAACCATCAGCTTCATCCAACGTGCGTTGCAAACCATCCCTGAATATTGGGTGATCATCAGCTATTACGACAGATGTAGTCATGATGTGCCTAACTTTCTGGGAAAAAGTGTCATAGCAATGGTGGTGCCTTCGCCCGGTCTCGATGCGACTTCGAACCTGCCACCAATACTCTCGACCCGATCTCGCAAGCCCATAAGCCCTTGGCCACCATCGTCTCGCAATGCGGTTTCTTCTGACCTGTCAAATCCAGGTCCATCGTCTTTGACCTTTACAACTATGCGGTCGTTCTGCGCATCAGAGATAACCGTGCACTTGGAAGCTGGAGCATATCTCGCGGCATTGGAAAGCGTTTCCTGAAGGAACCGAAAAACGCACAGCTTGTCCGACAATGACAACTCTGGGACCTGGCTACCTTGGAATGAGATATCTGGTCGCAACGGGCTGTGTTCGGCATGATCTTCTACGGCTCTCTTCACAACATCGACGAGTGACAGGCTGTCGATATCTGGCGCGGACAGCCCTCGCGAAATTGCACGAATTTCAGCCAGAGATTTTTGCAAAGACTGCTGAATTTCCTCTGCCTCTTTTGGCCTTTCGGACTCTTTGGAAAACGCCGCCTCCAGTCTTAGTGCCGCGAGCGACAGGTACTGCGCAGGACCGTCATGTAGCTCGGCACCGAGTTTCTTGAGGAACCGATCTGTTTGCGTGGCATATCTTTCTGACGCCTCGACCACACGCGAGCGCAGCCGGGCATTCTGCTCGGCCATCTTCTCACTTTCTGTCAGGCGCTGTTTAAGAAGAGCCCCCTGTCGTCGAATTGTTTTGTCACCAATTGCGACGATGGAATACAGAACAATAGTACTTGCCAGAAATGCGGAACCGACGACCAACCAACTTGTTCGCCTGGCCTTGGCTAAGTCTAACTCAAGCTGATCAGCTCTTTCGTAGAACTCCGCAACGGCGATGATTTCGCCGGACCAGAGTTCGCGGATGGGGCTGTAAACTTCAAGTAGTGGTATCCCCAATGCCGCCTCGGCGGCGCTCTCGGCATGGTCAAGCTCTTCGAAAGAGCCGGAGATATCACCGTTCCACGCCCGCTTTAAGTCATCCGTTGGATTGAAACGGTTTCCAATAATGTCTGTATCCGAGGCATGTGCAATCACACCGCCTTGCTTCCAGAATTTGTAGGAGACGATGCGGTCACGCATTGGCTGGGTCGTAAAAATCTCGTCCAGCGCCAGGCTTGCCTGCTCAGAAAGATGGTCGCCATGTGCCAATTCCTGGCTGAGCGGGGATACTACGCTTTCCATATATAGCGCAGCGGAGTTGGCGGAGTTTTGCACGACTGCGTTCTGGATTCGATTTGACACCCAGACCCCGACGATTGCGGTAGCAGTACCCATCACGAAAATGCTGGCCGCAAGAAAGACTCGCGACAACGACCAATTGCCAATCGTCAGGTCAGTTACTTTCGCCCTCATCGTGAAATCGACTATGAACTACAATCTGTTATCGCACCACAGACCTTGGTCTGACGCGATCTGGCTAAATCTCAGACCCTGAGCTTCTACCCAGTGGCCAGAGTCAGATATCATCCAACGTTCTCAGTCTTTGCAGCATCGGGCATTGAACGTTTCCGATATCACAATTGGCCGTAAGCTCACTCAAGGCGTGCTCTAGGCGTCTGAGCTCATCAATCTTGCTACGGACGCTGGCAATGTGTGCCTCGGCCAGTTTTTTCACTGATCGGCAGTCTTCTGCACTTCCTTCTGACAGCTCCAAAAGCGCCTTTGCGTCTGAAAGAGGAAACCCCAGATCGCGGCATTTCTTCAAAAATCGAAGTCTTCCCACATCGCTTGCTGAATAGAGGCGACGATTATTCAGAGCTCGTACCGGTCTTGGTACGATACCTTCGCGTTCGTAATAACGGATGGTTTCTACTCCGACCCCGGATTGCCGGGAAGCCTCACCTATCGCAATCATGTGAAGTGTCCCCTCTTGATCCTGTAGTTACTACAGGAGTTATACGCTCTGAATGCCGGTGCCTCAACACAATCAAATCGCCTACCCAAGGAGCGAGAGATGAAGAAGTATGTGACATTCAGCTACTTGGGATCGGTTTCCGCTCTGGGGGTGGCGGCATGCTGTGTTCTTCCAATGGCCATGATGTTGTTAGGCTTGGGTGGCAGTTGGTTGGCGGTATTCGGAAGAATAGCGGCGGCAAGCTACTATGTTCTCGCCATCTCAACAGCGCTGGTCGCGGTTTCATGGATCGTAGCGCATCGAAACGGGACGATGGCAAATCTAAAATGGTGGCTTGTTGGAAGCTCAGCGATCACCGCGCTGGCATGGGTCATCGTGTTCAATGAGGCTCAAATCAACGATTATCTACTCATGCAGATGTGAGACAATGACAAAACAAACTGTGGTGCTGGATAGCACTTTGACTTGTCCTGAGTGCGGACACATTGAAACCGAAAGAATGCCAACCGACACGTGCCAGTGGTTTTATGAATGCAAATCATGCAAGGCAGTCTTGAAGCCACTAGAAGGCGATTGCTGTGTTTTTTGCTCCTACGCAACTGTCCCATGTCCGCCAATTCAAGAGGGCAGTTCGTGCTGCGGTTAGAGGCAATCCCGGCTTCCAAAGTTCAGTGCTCGTGGCGGCACAGCTCATGATCGGCGAGTGAAGCAAGCACGTAGCGGTGCTCTGACACCCCATCTCCACTACAACCTTTTGAAATCCGGTTCAGTTCTTTCTCAAGTGCGCGGAGCCTTCTGATTTTTGCTCGGATTCAACTGCGCGGGACGGGAGCTACCATTGATGCGAATGGCTTGAATGTATCGAGCGCTTCGCCACGGCGATAATGTAAGAAAGAATTTGACCGCTAAAAGCAAGGCGACTGAAACAGCACTCTTAAAGGAAGCAGGCGTCACCGCACACTTTCGGGCAAAACAGGCTTAACCCAAGGTGTTGCCGGTGATGAAGGTGTACGAACTTTCGACCAGATCGATGACGACATCCAGCTCTTCTGGTGTGGTCGGAGTATAGATCATGACAAAGCCACCCCATCCGGGACGTTGATTGGCCCATGGGTGTGCGACGGCCCAGCCAGCCTCAATTGCCCGTCGGGCCATTGCGGGGTGCAGCGAAGCGTGCAAGCTGCCATCAGGATGCATATGCGCAAACTCAAACCCACCGACGATAGAGTTCGGTTGAGACAATAACATGTCAGGATCAAGCTGAAAGCCAATCGCGCCAGGTAATGATATGCGTGTTGGGCCAAGTGTGACCCCTGGGAATTGCGCAACTCGCTCCAGCAATAGCTGGGCCAAATCGGCATTAATTTCGACGCCAATCTGAGTGTGCGGTACGCCGCTTGTTGTTTCGGGACGGGGCGAGGTGCGCTCCGGCAAGGAGCGCTCTTGTGCGGACGCCATTGAGCACATCAATATCACTATCGTCACAGCAACCGCCAATGTTCTCAGGTGCACATTCATCGTGTTGACCATCTGCCAATCAAAAAGATTGAGTGCTGAGCGCAGTATCGGCGCCCTTGCACACATCATTCAGCCTTTAACGCTTCGATATTGATCAAGAGCTCTATTTCGTCGCTCACCGCTGGCGCAAATGCCCCAAGTCCGAATTCAGACCGCACGATAGTCGCCGTGGCAGCTAGCCCCAAGGTCGGCGTGCCCTCTTTTGGGCCAAACGGGTATGGCGCTGACTTGTTAAGCGTTGTTTCCAGAACAACAGGTTTGGTGACGCCATTAATGGTCAGGTCGCCAGAAATATTCGCGGAATTGTCCCCAGTCACTTCAATGCTGGTTGAGGCGAATGTGACCACGTCACCGTCACTCGCGCTAAAAAAGTCATCGGACATGAAGTGTTGCAGACGGGCGTCCCAGCCCGTGATCATGGATCTTACAGGCATGGACACTATAACAGATGATGCAGACGGCTCATCCTCGTCGAACTCTATCTCACCGCTAAAACCTGAGAACATTCCAAATGTTTCTGAGAACCCGATGTGGTCGTAACTGAACAATACCTGGCTGTGTCCGGGATCCAGCTCGTAAGTGCCACTCTCGGACAATGCGGTTGTCGCGACCATCGATAAGAGTGCCGCCAGCGGGGTTGCTGCAACTTTGGACATTGATAGGCTCCCATTTTGACAAGACGTGTTCGCGGAATTGAGTATTGAGCTTTAGTTTTTAGCTGGCCATACTTTTAGAACAAAGTGTTCTACTATGCAACAAATTGTTCTATAGGAGGGGTGATTGAAAGAAGATCCTAGGCTGATCGCCACACGACAGACGGCGCTTGATGCGGCACAAAGGATACTGATGGATGAGGGCGTACTGCACGTAACACATGGCGCTGTTTCGAAGGCAACGGCCATTTCGCGCAGCACACTTTACCGGCACTGGCCAGACGCGCGTAGTCTGCGTGATGCAGCGTTCAGGCGCATCGCAACACCGCCGAACATACCGCCCAAAACCGATGGCCCACTGCGATCTGACCTGCGCTGGTTACTCGGTGTACTGATGGGAGCCTTGAATGACACACCATGGGGCCAAATCGCGCCACAGGTGGTCGCTGCTGCGTCCAACGATGCAGAAGCGCGGTTGGTGATCACTGAATTCATGAAAGACAGGTTCGCAAGTGTTGAAGCAGTATTTGCAGCCGCAATAGGCCGCGGTGAGATCACCGCCGACGTTCCGGTTGACCAGCTCATAGAACTAGCAGTGGCTGCACCTTATTTCCGCAAGCTCATACGTCACGAGGCACTGAACGAAGATTGGTTGGATCAACATGTTGATCTGCTTTGCAGTATAGCGAAAACCAATTCTGGACAGTGACCATCGCCTGACTTTGCAATCAAAGCGACCTGCAACAGGCGCGAGATTTCGGCAGAACAGCAAATTGTGATCAATAGCGTGTCCAGCCAGTCTCTATTAGCGGTTGCTCCAAAAGGTCTCGGCAAACGTTTGCTATGATCGTCCGCCGAAGTTTGAAAAGTCAGCTTTCTGTGCACTGCCGACACTGATGCACGGTGCAGCAATTTGCACTTTGGGCTCGCTGCCGTCATTCTCTGCGATGTGTCCCGACAGCAAGTAAGAGCCCAGAGCTGCCGTTGGTCATTTTCCTCAATTCAAGCAATCAGGCTTCGTGCCGCTGTGGACCGCGGGCTCTGTTCTTGCTCACCATTTTTGCCAAAAGCGGACATTCAACGGTCTTCGGGTAGAAGCGTTCTCCGCAATTTCAAAACTGCTGGAAAGTTTTGTCAGTAGTCAATTGTGTTTTTCACTCTCGGGAAGGTCGTTCGCCCTGCGTATCATAGTGGCCAGTTCTTTGATGCGAGCGTTTAAGTCGAGCAGGTCGAGATTTGCTGGTTGTTCACACACGTACAATGCTGCACCAACTTTGTCGCCTTTCTTGTACACCCTATCTTCAGGGGTCTTAGGTTTTTTCCTCACGAAATAAAATGCATGATCGTATTGGCCAACCTCGGCCTGCTCCTTGTAAATAGTCGGATGGCAGGCTTTGAGTGCTTCGTGCAGTACACTCGGTTCTAAGTAGTTCTCGATCTCGCGGCCTTTCGTGATCCATACTATACTGTTGCCATCAATCATTTCTTCCTTGAGGCGTTGTGCAGCACGCTTGAGCGGAGCACGGGAGTTATGCTTGTCGCTGTCAATCACAATAGCGAGGTTTCGGTTCAATTCCCTCAACCGGATAAACTCCGCAACAGCGTCGTCATCCGCACTGAGGTGGCTGATCAAACCTCCGCCGTAGAATAGTATGCTGTAGTGTATTCCCTCCTCTAACTCCGGGGCCACATCGTTCAGCCAATGGCGTATGTAAATCCTGTCTGACGGACCCTCCACCCACACAACGGCATTTGCCTGCACAATATCGGATGCACGGTAGCCGAGTTCATCCACGACACGACGCCTTTCGGACTTGAGTACGGCTGCATTGATATAGGTTTGGCTGCCGTCGTTATGCACGCGAAACACCGATGCGCCAGGAACATCAATAAATGCAGCCGAGTGAGTGGCAATAAAATATTGGTTGGTCGTGTTCTCTTGAAGGTACTTGATCAGCTTGCGTTGTAATACAGGGTGCAAATGTATCTCAGGTTCTTCAATGCACATGATCTTCTTTTGGTGGATCGTGCAAAACGCCGCAATTAGAATAACTTCGTGGATACCGGTGCCTAACGAAGATAGGGGAAGTACTTTATTGTCCATATGCACAAGCAGGTGCTGCCTGTTACTAGGGACCTCCAATGTAGCATCTGATTTTCCTGTTACTGCTCTGACGAACTCATTAATTTGGTCGAATACATTCTTACGTTCGCGCTCGTGGTGATCGGGGTTCTGAATTTCTGCGAGATGATCTATCAGCCCCTTGCCCGAGAGGTCGACAAAGGTTTCATCTTTGGGTCCTAGCTGCCGTTTCGCAGGAATTAACATACTCGTTGGGAGTTGTTGCTTTAGGCTACCTAGGATTATCGAAATAGTTTCAGGAACCCAGTGCTGCTGCAAACCGCCACCGGATTGGTTCGTGAAAACGCTCCAGAGTTCCTTCCAGCTTTCGCTATGTACCCAGCGGGAGGCAACTTCCAAGTCGACTTCGTTCAGGAAAGCTGGACTGTGATCTGTTCCCTCTGCTCGCAGCCAGATAAAACCATTGTGGCCTAGCTTCTCTGCAATCGTATTGAGAGTTTCAAGTCGATTTGTTCTCCCCAAAGGCGCTTTGAAGATACGACTTTCTTGTTTCGTTTCAACGTCGGTGACTGGAACGCCAACCGCGCCTGCGCATCGCCCCGTTTTTTCTCCGCGAAATACGTCCGCAGATGTCGCCTCTAGATCGCCAAGCTTGATCCCGTCGCTAAACGGCAGACGTTCGTGTATGAAGTTGAGGACAATTGACTTACCGGAGTTGTTCGCCCCAACAAAAAAGTTCATCGTAGAGAATGGATGAATGTATTGGATCTCGGGGCCAATGCCGCGATAGAATTGAACAGCAATAGCATGCAAAAAAACCGGCATAAATATACCTTTAGACGAATCTGACAATCATCGCACACCCTATGGTCCCACAGGCTGTCCCGCAACGAGATTTGGCATACAACTACATTTACTATGCCCACGTTGAGAGTTTCATTCTCTAGCGCCAATTACCGTGATCAGAACTAAGCAAAGCCCAGAAACTGCGAAAAGCTGCCGTTAGTAGCGCTTCGCACTGCGACAGCAGCGAAGGTCCACTTGGTGGCCAACTACACCAACTTTGATCAGCACAGAACGTCTGATTTCTCCCAAAGTGGTGGCCGTGGAATGACCGCTTCAGCCGGTTATCTGCCGAATGCTACCTCAGATTTCTGGGTACACATCTGCGGCCAGTACATAACGAGTGATCAGCGAACGGTAGGAAATCTAGGCGGTAACTTCACGATTTAACATAACGGCCCTTATCCAGCCAAAATGCAGCGCGTTGGTGGATTGACTATCCAACGCCTGGTACCGCGCGTGACCCTGCGTACACTCAAAAAGTACCGTGATGCGATGAACAGAAAGTTCAAATCGGCTTCAGAACTCGGTCCGGAAATACCTAAAGCTATTTCCTACAAAGAAATGCAACGGCACATCCAATCACTTGCACCCGAGGATGGTCGAACTCGGGAGCGTCGCTGACAAGGATGTTGTCGCCTACAATTTCTTTCAGCCAGCGTGCGACATCTTCCGCGGGTTCCGCCGTCTTCAAGGCGCTGAAAGGGATATTGTGTACGGCAGCGCTTTTCTCTGACCAATCATCGAGCAACCAGTCAGGATCTGGCTGTAGCCATTACTGTGCACTTACTGATCCAGTGCGTGTGCGCTGGATCAGCAAAAATACGATGCTTTTTTTGAATTTGGATAGACATGTTCATTAAGAGGTTCGCCTCAGGTTTTCTTTCTATCTTTCTTTCAGCCAACGCCACCTGATGCGGCTGTGCGGCCCGTCGGAGAAGACATTCGCCGCGAGCGCTATATCCAATTCAACTCGAACTCTTGGATTGCAGGACTTTTGCCTGTCGTCGTATTGAGAACAGACACGCATTTGGCGACATCTCTAAATGAAACGATGACCTCTGCTGAACCCATACCTCAATCTCCGGATCGCACCCTTGTCGGCGTAGCGCTGATGCTGGGGTTTTGCCTAACCGCTCCTTTGCTGGATGTGTCTGCGAAACTCGCGTCGACCAGTGTGCCGGTTGGGCAGATTACGGCTGCTCGGTTTGTGGTGCAATGCGCGTTGATGGCGCCTTTCATCTGGATAATGGGACTGTCGTTGCGCGTGGCGAAAGGTCAGTTGATGGTGTTGGTTTTCCGCTCACTGCTGCTGGTGTTTGCAACATTTTGCTTCATTGCCGCAATCCGGGTGATGCCCCTTGCCGATGCGCTGGCAATCGTGTTCGTTGCCCCTTTCATCGTATTGTTGGTCGGCAAGTTCTATCTTGGTGAAGCCGTCGGCCCGCGTCGCGTTGGCGCGGCGCTTGTGGGGTTTGTCGGGGTGTTGTTCGTTATCCAGCCCAGTTTCGCAGCTTTCGGCGCGGTTGCCATTATTCCGCTTGGCACGGCAGTTGCCTTCGCTTTCTACATTCTTTTGACCCGGGAGTTGTCGCGTCAGGTGCACCCAGTGACCCTGCAATTCCACACCGGCCTGATCGCCAGCCTGTTTTGCATTCCAGCTCTAATTGTTGCGCAAGGTTCCGGCTCTGATTTGTTTGATCCCGTTTGGCCGACAGACATCGCGTTGTTGTGGCTTTTGGGCGCTGGCTTTTTCGCGACGGTGAGCCACATGATGATGACGTATGCGCTGTCTTTTGCGCCTTCCGTCACGCTGGCACCGCTGCAGTATTTTGAGCTGCCGGTCGCAACCTTGTTCGGCTATCTTGTCTTCAACGACTTCCCGAACACGCTTAGCCTGCTTGGCATTGCCATCATCATCAGTGCGGGGCTGTATATGATACATCGCGAAAGGGTGGCGGCCAGACAGTCGGTCACCGTACGTGCCGTACCTCCAATCTAAGGCTACACGCCCGGCCCATTGCTGCCGTCCATCCGACTCAACTGTCGCCGCGGCGCGGCCCGTCAGAGGAGACATTCGCTGCAAGTGCAAGATAGGGTTAACATCGGAGGTCTGGAGTGCACAAAAAAGCTTCCATTCGAAGGATGAGTGGCAAGGTCCACTTTGTGCGGTTCTCGACAGTAGTAAGAAAGCAATGGACGGATCGCGAGCCACTCGCTGCTCTGCTGCTTCTGATTTGAGTATCAGCTCTTAAGTTTCAACTTCTACCCTTGAACTCTGCGTAACCACCCCAAATTTCTATCGATAAGGTGACATCGGAACTATCGCGATTGCGCCGGAACAAGCCATGCTGACCGTCGAAAACCGTAGGGATATTGCCTCGGACGCAGTAAATTCGTGTGCCCATACATTTGTAACTGACTGACCATAGCTGTGTCCGCGCAAGTCAAAATTTGCGAGGCCCACCTCCACGATCAGCCGGTATTGCGCGGCTTGGCTTATTGTCGCGATCAGCTTCCATGCCGCCACTGGCGGCGAATAGTCAGTGACTTTCGACACACCGACACACGTTCTTTCACCAAATCTCCAAGAGCTGTCGCGTTAGACTTTGCGGGATCAATCATGCGAATGGCCATGTCCACCTGTGGGATCGCCGCCGGCGAAGATCGCCATCAATACAACAAGCACCAAGGCAAGCACTACAGCCACAAATACGATCTTGGGACCGCTGAGATTTTGAAGGAAGGTTTTCATCTTTTTGTCCGTTTCTTGAATTTCGCCAGTACCAGCTCTACCCAGTTGTTTCACCTTGCAATCCAGCAGAGAAGGCAAGCTGGATGGCCCCGCACATTTGCAGCAGGGCCACCGGTTGCCAATTTTACGGCCGCAGCATTTCGCCGTAGTCACCGCGAACATAGAGCGTGACCGTCACATCCTGGCTGTCCCTGTTGCGCCAGAACCAGCCGTGCTTGCCTGTAAAGGCCGCTTTCAGCACATCCTCGTCCTTAGGTAGGCCGCGACCCTTTTCATAGCTGATGAACTTGTCACCGGGAGCGTCGCCATGCAGGTCGAAATTGACAACTCCGTTTTCGGCAACCCACAGGAACTCGACTTCAGCGCCTTCCTCCATTGTCAGTTTGACCTCGGTTCCTTCGCCGGGGGTCAGGACGACACTGAACTGCTCAGTCCACACAGGGGTCTCAGTTTGCGCGTGGGCCGCTCCGGCAAATAGACCAAAGACATCGTTAAGCAGGCTTGTCTGATCGTCACCCACCGCTTCCTTTGCTTTGTCGGCCTCAGCTTCTGCCGCGAGTTGGGATTTAATCTCTCCCATCTCTGCAAGGCCGAGCACGCGACCGATGCGCGTGGGGTCGATTCCGTATTCAGCCGGCAGCACGATCGTGACCATGATCACGAAGGCCGACACGGCGGCAATGATCGTGGATTTCAGGAGTTGCGCCGAGCTTGGCAGTTCTTCGAGGCTGGGTTTTTCTGCATTGAACATTTGTTTATTTCCTTATGCGGCCACAAAATAGCCAGTGATTTGGTAGCCCATGAGGATGAACCCTATGGACATCATGACGACGTTGACCGTGTAGGCTTGACCGAAGAATTTCGGGGATTTTCTCCAAAACCCCATGACGATTAGGATCATGGATAGCGCCATAAGTTGCCCCAGTTCCACACCGACATTGAACGCCAGCAGGTTGGGCAACAACCCGTCCGGCGCGATGTTGTAGTCAAGGATTTTGGTGGCAAGGCCGGTGCCATGAAAGAACCCGAAGACCAGCGTTGCAACCTTGGTGTTCGGCTGGAAGCCAAACCAACGCTGGTAGGCTCCAAGATTGTCGAGCGCCTTGTAAACGACCGACAAGCCGATGATCGCGTCAACGATGTAGGCGTTGACGCCCCAACCGAACCAGACCCCAGCGAGCATGGTTGTGGAGTGACCAATCGCAAAGAGGCTGACATAGATGCCAACGTCCTTCGCGCGATATAGGAAAAAGACAACACCGAGCAGGAACAGGATGTGGTCATAGCCCGTGACCATGTGCTTGGCCCCGAGATACATGAAGGGAATAATGTTTACCCCCCAGATTTCCTGAATATAACCCGCATCCCCTTCGGTGACGTTGTGGGCTGCCGCAGCGGATGCCCAAAGCATCAGAGCTGCAAGCGCAGGTAGGATGGCGGCGGCACGCGTTCCGTGCCACGACGGTCCATCCGCGAAAACGGATTTCATAAGTTTCTCCTTGGATTGTCCGTTATTACGAGTGTGGGCGCCCGTTCGGGCAAACCTCACGCACGCGGCGGCCTTTCCAATAGAATCAACGGATGCGACCAATCTGTCTTTGCCGGGCTGCGCCATACGGCGTGTGCTTCAGCTAAAGCATGAACGTAACGGATGGGCATAAGAACAGCCTGAGTATGATCGTGGTCTGCCACATCATGGCTATGACCATGCATGGCCCACATCAAATCTTCTTCAAGACCATGGGAATGGCCATGCTCTGAAACCATCTCAGCGTGATGCTGCACGGTATCAAAAACGGTCGGGACATGCGATGAACCCGGCGCAACAGCCCAGACGAGTAGCGCAAGGCACGACAGGGCAACAAGCACCTGACGCATCGCGCGCTTTATCGCCACGACACTGCTCATGGGTCCGTCTGGTCCTTTCTGCTCTTGCCTTGCATTCGGCGTCTTGCGCCATCCTCCCTGGGAGGTTAGCTCTGACATATGACAAAACCACACACCCATGCAAGCCATCCCAAGATAATATCCCGATTGAGACGCGCCGACGGGCATCTGCGTTCGGTCATCGCGATGATCGAAGAGGGGCGTCCCTGCCTTGATGTGGCGCAGCAAATGCAGGCCGTCGAAAGCGCCATCCGCAATGCCAAGCAGGCCCTAATCCATGACCACATGGATCATTGTCTGGATGGGGACCACGACCGGGAAGAAATGAAAGCGATCTCCCGCTATCTCTGAGGGCAACCATGTTCGACATTCTGTCTGACCGAACCTACCGCCACCTTTTTCTGGCCCAGATCGTTGCCCTGTTGGGCACCGGGCTCGCCACAGTTGCCCTGGGTCTACTTGCCTATGATCTGGCTGGCGACGGCGCGGCGATGGTTCTGGGAACTGTGTTTACGATCAAGATGGTCGCCTATGTCGGCATCGCGCCGATTGCGGGGGCGTTCGCGGATCGTGTCAACCGCCGTGTTCTGCTTGTGGCGCTTGACCTGGTGCGTGGAGCAGTTGCGTTGTGCCTGCCATTCGTCACCGAGGTCTGGCAGGTCTACATCCTCATCTTCCTTCTGCAGTCGGCTTCGGCAGCCTTTACGCCGACGTTTCAGGCCACGATCCCGGACGTTTTGACCGAAGAAAGCCGCTATACGCGCGCGCTGTCACTATCGCGGCTGGCCTATGATCTGGAGAACATCGTCAGCCCGACGCTCGCTGCGCTCCTGCTGGCAGTGATGAGTTATAACAGCCTGTTTCTTGGAACCGCTTTGGGGTTTGCGGCGTCTGCGGTTCTGGTGGTTTCGGTCTTGCTGCCCAGTCCCAAGGCTTCCGAACCACGCGGTGTCTATGACCGAACCACGCGGGGTGTACGGATCTACCTTGCGACACCACGGTTGCGGGGATTGCTGGGGCTGAGCCTGGCGGTGTCGAGCGCAGGGGCGATGGTGCTGGTGAATTCGGTGGTTCTGGTCCGTGGGCAGTTGGGACTGGACGAAAGTGCTTTGGCTTGGACAATGTTTGCCTTCGGCGCCGGCAGCATGGCAGCTGCTCTCCTCCTGCCGCGCGTGCTGGATCGCGTTGCGGACAGGCCGGTCATGATGGCCGGGGCTTGGGTCATGGTCGGAGCGCTCTTGGGGATCGCAGTTGCGTCCCTGACGGTTGGACTGAGCTGGCCGCTCCTTCTTGTCGTTTGGCTGATCATCGGCTTGGGGTATTCCACCGTCCAGACGCCTTCGGGACGCCTGCTTCGTTGCTCTGCCCATGCCGAGGATCGGCCTGCAGTGTTCGCCGCGCAATTCGCGCTCTCACATGCCTGCTGGTTGATAACCTACCCGCTTTCTGGCTGGCTCATGACCAGTCTCGGGGCAGGTTCGGCGCTTGTGGTTCTGGCGGGGCTGGCAACGGTCGGGATCGTTGCCGCGCTTTGGCTTTGGCCAGCAGGCGACCCGGAAGTCGTGGAGCATACGCATGACAATCTGCCGCTGGACCATCCGCACCTGCAAGGACGTAGGTGTCACTCCCACGCGCTTGTCATTGATGATGCCCATCCGCGTTGGGGGTCACAATTCTGACTGGCGCGGCAACGTCACACGTGTTTTGAGCCCCCCTTCGACGCGGCTCACAAGGACAATGTCGCCGCCGTGGGCACGCAGGATGGAACGGGCAATTGGTAATCCAAGCCCGGTGCCTCCGGTTTCAAGGGAACGCGAATCCTCAAGCCGAACAAAAGGGTCGAAGACCCGCTCCAGATCCGCGTCAGGGATGCCAGGGCCATTGTCATCGATATCGACCTGAACCTGTCTGTCACCAACAGAAAGTGATATTCGCGCACCATTGCCATAGCGCTGTGCGTTGCCCATGAGGTTCCGGAAAGCCCGCCGCATGGCGACGTTGCGCAGCGGCAAAATGACCGGCTCTGCCTCGACCACGAGAGACGGACCGCATTCCGACAGATCGTCGGCGATCTCGAGCAGCATGGTGCTCAGATCGACCGGCTCGGTCGGCTGATCGGTCGACACGCCGCGCGCATAGGCCAGCGTTGCCTCGACCATGTCTTGCATTTCGTCGAGTGTTGCAGTCATCCGCATGCGCGTTTCAACATCATCAACCATTTCGGCTCGCAACCGCAGAGCCGTAATCGGTGACCGCAAATCGTGGCCAAGCGCGGCCAGCATTCTGGTTCTGTCCGAGACAAGGCGTGCCAGGCGGTCATGCATCCGCGTAAGAGCATCAGACAAAGCCTGCACTTCGAGCGGCCCTCCTTTCGGCATTTCGGGCGACTCTCGATCCAAACCCAAGCCTTCTGCGGCCTTAGCCAACCGGCGCAGCGGGCCGGTGATACGGCGCAGCCCGAACCACAGCGCCCCCAGGATGAGCAGTAGCGACAGCAGGGCTGACCCCACGACCACGGGCGGCAGCTGCAGATCGGCACGCTGGAAACGCGCGCTGACGTTTAACCATCCCCCATTGGCCAGAGGAAGAGAAAGGCGCATTTCACTGGGCGCGATACCGGCACGCAGCATTCGCTGATGCAACCAGGAAACCGGGGTGGGTGGATCCGCACGTCGGTCGCCATGAGGCGACACCGCGAAGACTTCGCTGCGGGCGTTTTCGGGCAGGTGTTGGGATAGCGTATTGATGTTGGACTCGTCGTCGTCCACCAGCGGCTCGGACCCATAGGCGAAACGCACGCTGGGCGAATTCGACGCGGCAAGGATCGCATCCCGAGTCTTGGCAGGGGTCTCCGAGAGCGCCTCGGCAAGACCTACGGCGCGCTCAACCGTTTCGCGTTGTTGCGCCGCCCGGATTGCTGCACCCCGTTCATCCGTAAATAGCCATGCGGCGAGAACTTGCGCCGCGACAAATGCCACGAAGATCAGCAGGCCCAATTGCGCCCGGATGCTGCGAAAGCGCATCACGGAACCTCACGGACATTTGTCGCGAAGCTATAACCACCTGCGCGAATGGTGGCGATGATCTTCGGATGGGCGGGGTCCTCTTCGATCTTGCGGCGCAACCTGCTCACTTGGTTGTCGATGGTCCGGTCGAAGACATCCCCCGTACGGCCGGAGGTAATATCCAGCAACTGATCGCGAGAGAGCACAAAGCGCGGCCGCTCCAGAAAGGCGGTCAACAGTTTGAATTCCGCAGTTGTCAGAGAGGCTTGTCGTCCATCCTCGTGAACCAGGTCGCGTGTGTCCGTATTCAACACCCAACCGGCAAAGCTCAGCCTGCGCCCGCCAAGCGTCCCGGCCATTGGCTCCTTACGATCAACCCGGCGCATGATCGCCTTGACCCGCGCAAGCAATTCTCGGGGGTTGAAAGGTTTGGGCAGATAGTCATCGGCACCGACTTCCAATCCGACAATGCGGTCAGTCTCTTCTCCGAGAGCACTCAACATCAGGACAGGCGGGCCGCCCGCGCTCGCCAGTCTGCGCGCGGCCGACAGCCCATCCTCGCCCGGCATCATGACATCCAGGATGACAAGGTCGAACCGTCCTCCCTGCAGCGCCGCGTCCATTTCTGATGCGTTCTTGGCCGGTTGCGCACGCAGGCCATTCTTTTCGAGATAGCGCGTGACCGCATCCCGGATTTCGCGGTGATCATCGACAACAAGGATGTGGGGCGTGTGGTCCGTCATGTCGTTCTCATACCCCGGTTTCGCATTCGAGCGAAAGAATACGTGTCGCGTTCCATGTCAAAACCGGGTTTTGCGACAGACTGATACAATTCTCCCCCCATCCTGGCACATCCCTGCGACAGAACTGCCTCATCTTGGTTTCATCGAAACACCAACCCGATGAGGTAGAGAGATGAAACGCAAGACGATCCTGACCCTTGGTGCAGTTGCAGCCGCCGCCGCGTTTGGTGCCGTCACTATTCCCGCCGTCGCCGGCGGTCCTGGTTGGGGGCCTGGTTGCATGATGGAGACGATGCAAAACCAGCAAGGCGGTTTCATGGGCGGTCATCGCGGTCCGGGCATGATGATGCGCGGCGGATTTGCTGGACCGGGTGCCGGTTTCGGACCGATGCGGGCAATGGCTGCAAACCCCGTCTACAAGTCATTTGACGCTGATGCCGACGGCACTGTTTCAGCTGCCGAACTGGAAGCAGGCATCACCGCACTTCACGCCAAATATGATGTTGATGGCAACGGCGCACTGTCCGCCGAAGAGTTCGCAGCACTCTTTGCCGAAGCCAAGCGCGGTATGGCCGAGCGTCCCTTTGCGATGCTGGATGCCAACAACGATGGTGTGATCGACGCGGATGAAATGGCTTTTCCGGCGCAGATGATGGCGCGGATGCAGAAGATGCATGCACCTGCAACGACGGCCGCAGAGCAACAATGAAACAACCTGGCTGGTCTGATTTGGGCCGGCCAGATCAACAAAGGGACTTGATCAATGACCGCTCACCAAACCGCGCCCAAGGGCTATTCAACCACACAGATCGCCCTGCATTGGGGTGTCGCCGCGCTCGTCGCTGGACAATACTTCTTCAAGGATGCGATTACCGGGGCATGGAAAGCGATCCGTGAAGGCCGCAATTACGATTTCGATCCTTTGATCCTGGCCCATGTGGTTGCTGGCGTACTGATCCTCGCGCTTGTCGTTTGGCGCCTTGCCCTTCGGCTGCGGCGCGGCGCTCCGCCTCCTCCGGAAAATGAACCTGCACCGCTAAAGACGCTGAGCCATGTGGCTCATTGGGTGTTCTATGCCCTGCTGGCCGCGATGTCAGTAACGGGCCTTGTCGCGTGGTTTGGTGATGCCACCGGCGCCGCGCAGGCCCACAACGTTCTGAAGGTCGCGCTTCTGGCGCTTGTTGCCTTACACGTGCTGGCCGTCCCCTTCCACCGTGTGGTGCTGAAGAACAACGTCATGCAGCGCATGGTCCGCCCGAACTAACCCCAGGCCCGCCCATGGCAAATCTTGCGCAAATTCAACACACCAAAAAGGAAAAGATATGACCCGTTTTGCCGCTCTTGCCGCAACCGCACTCTTTGCATCGGCAGCCATCGCTCAAACAACCCCGGGTGACCAGTTCATGCAAAACTGGGACCTGAACGGTGACGGCATCGCCACCCTCGAAGAACAGCATGAGATGCGCGGAAACGTGTTTTTCACATTTGATGCAAATGAAGATGGATACCTCGATGCCGAAGAGTACGTGATGTTCGACGAGGTACGCCAGAACGATGTAAACAACTATGAATATGACCAGCGTGCGCAGATGCAAGCAGTTGCAGACGACATGAGCTTGCCGAACAGTGACATCGACGGGGATGGCCGTGTGTCTGAGCACGAATTCCTCGTCGGAGCAGACAGATGGTTCACCGACCTGGATACCGGCCATTCGGGCACGATCACGCTGGTTGACTTCAACATTCGTCACTAAAATATGCGACGCGACCGTTCTTGGTTTTGTCTCAAACGGTTGGTTTAAGGCCGTTTTCACCACCGTCTATGTCAGCTTTGCAACGTTTGCTTCAGTTCAAGCGAAACGCTGCATCCAGGACTTTGGCCACAGAGCCGACCACGGAGCAAGCGTAGCTTCCGACCGATTGATCAGATGACTGGTCGTAAACCTCGGCCCAATGGCAACAATGGCAGTGTATTGGCATGATGCAGTGCAGCATACCTGAAACCGCCCTCCCGTATGATAATGCAGTAGCCAATGCGTTCGGACAGGTCCACATTCGAATGTGAGTGCAAACAACAACGACAAGATCTAAGACGTTACCTGATCACGTGAACGGCGCAGTGCGCGTGCCGGACGACACGTGCCGCAGTAGATCCAAGCAAGTAATCCTGTAAGCCGGGTTGATGGCTTGCGATTACTACGCATTCGACACCGTGTGAGGCCGCATAGTCGATGATACCGCGGCCTGCGTGACCTTCGGCGATCTCGATCCGGGCATTCGTCAAACCATTCAACAACGGCATCAACTTTTTCGAAGCGACGGCTTTGACACGTTCCAAATGATCATCAGGAAGCAAGTTATTCGTGTATAGAGGCAGATGTTCGACGACATGCAAAAAGGTGATTTGACCATCGTTGGAATTGAGCGCACGCGCAACTTCAACAGAGCGCGCCGTGTCGCGGTCTCCATCCAGCGAGATCGGAACGAGGATATTCTGATACATTTAAGTTCAAGCTCCTGAAGAATTAAAAATCAACGGCTTAAAGGTAAAGCAATCGTACCTTCAGGCCGTTGAAGTTTGGCCCGCAGCATTGTCGAGAAGAGGGCTGGCGGACCGGGGAGTGTCTACCTACGCGACCACGAACAGGTCCTTGTATTGGTCACGCAGGATGTTCTTTTGGACCTTGCCCATGGTATTACGAGGCAGTTCATCCAGCACGATCAACTGGCGAGGATGTTTGAATCGCGCAAGGCTGTTGCACACCGCGATCTTCATCTCTTCAAGGTTAGGGGTCTCACCCGGTTCGGCGACAATCACACCAAGAACCGTTTCACCAAAGTCCGGGTGGGGTACACCGACCACCGCACTTTCCAGCACTCCCGGCTGATCATCCAGCACAAGCTCAATTTCCTTGGGGTAGATATTGTAGCCACCCGAGATGATTAGATCCTTGTTGCGGCCGACGATTTGGACATAACCATCCTCGTCGATCCGGCCCAGATCGCCGGTGATAAAGAACCCGTTCTCACGCAGTTCGGCGGCGGTTTTTTCGGGCATCTGCCAGTAGCCCTTGAATACGTTGGGGCCGCGCACCTCGATCTCTCCGATCTCGCCCTGCGGAAGGGCATTGCCATCAGAGTCGCAGATTTTCAGTTCAACCCCCGGCAGTGGAAAGCCCACCGTGCCCGCGCGGCGGTCGCCATCATAGGGGTTCGAGGTGTTCATGTTGGTCTCGGTCATGCCATAACGTTCAAGGATACGATGGCCGGTACGCTCCTCGAACTGCACATGTGTTTCCGCCAGCAGAGGCGCGGAACCGGAAACAAACAGGCGCATATGTTCGGCCAGTTCCTTTGTGAACCGATCATCATCCAGCAGACGGGTATAGAAAGTCGGTACGCCCATCATGGTCGTAGCCTGTGGCATCCGCCCGATGATTTCATCCAGATCGAACTTGGGCATGAATACGATGCTGCTGCCCGCAGCCAGTGTGACATTGGTTGCCACAAACAATCCGTGAGTGTGAAAGATCGGCAGCGCGTGTAGCAGCACGTCGTCGGATGTGAAACGCCATTCCGTGACCAGCGTTTGTGCATTCGACAACAGGTTGTTCTGGGTCAGCATCGCACCCTTAGACCGACCCGTCGTTCCAGATGTGTAAAGGAACGCGGCCAGATCATCACCGTCCCGGTCAACTGTCTCAAAACTGGCAGGCATGGCCGCTGCCTGATCCATCAGGCTACCACTGCCATCAGCGTTCAGGATTTCGACTTGCGCACCCAGTTGCGCACCGACAGGTGTAAGTTTCTCCTCACTTCTGGCGTCGCAGACGATCAGCGAGGCCCCGCTATTTTCAATGAAATAGGTCAATTCATCGACGGTATAGGCTGTATTAAGAGGCAGGAACACAAGACCCGCCTGCGCGCAGGCCGCATAGAGCGCCAGCGCTTCGGGCGATTTCTCGATCTGCGCCGCAACCCGGTCGCCGGGTTTCAGACCAAGCTGAGTAGCCACATGAGCGATCTGCGCTGCGGTGCTCAGGAAGTCCTGATGCGTGATCACCGAACCGTCGAGCAAATGCAAAAAAGGTGTGTCTTTACCGGCATGAGCGCCGAACAAACCGTCATAGAGAGGATTGGCCATAAGGGTTACCTTTCCTGTGTCGTGGTGAGAGAGGCTGAGGCGGCAAGCGATTTGACCTCGGGCGAGGCGATGACCTCGCGGGTATTGGCGAACAGCTCGTGGTTCTGGGACACACGGCCGAGGTCATACAGGTAGTTCACCATCGTGCCGCCGGACTGCGCCCGGCCCTTGTCCGAGATATCGGCATCGGCATGAACTGCATGCACCAGCGCGCCATTACCAAGATGGAACCGCGCGACCGGATCGAAGGGCAGATCGCCCCGGCCTTTGGCATTCAGCAGATAGTGCGCTGCCAGCGTCTTGATCTGATCGGGTTCTTCGATGTCCCATTCAATGCTTTCCTGTGCCAACCAATTGGTCAGGCCCGGAATGGGTGACAGGGTGACAAAGGTCTTCAGCCCAGTCAGTTCCGCCGCCAGATCCGAGGCCACCTGCTTGATCAGCGAATTGCCGAAAGATATGCTGGCGAGCCCCGCCTGACAGTTCGAGATCGAGTAGAACACCGCCGTATCGGCCTGATCTTCGGGGAGAGGATCGCGGTCCTCGGCCAGCAGTGCCTGAACCGAGCCGGGTATCCCACTATTCAGCGCAACTTCGACAAAGATCAGAGGCTCGTCGGGCATCGAGGGGTGGAAGAAGGCAAAGCAACGCCGGTCGGCAGGCTCCAGCCTGCGGCGCAGGTCGTCCCAGCTGTCGATCGCATGAACGGCTTCATAGGCGATGATCTTTTCCAGAATATGCGCCGGGCTCTCCCAGTTGATTGGGCGCAGCACCAGAAAGCCGCGGTTGAACCAACTGGCGAACAGGTGGCGGAAGTCCAGATCCATCGCTTCCAGCTCGGGCTCTTTACCACCTAATCGCAGCAGATCGGCGCGCATCTGAACAAGCGCACCTGTGGCACCCGGCACTCGGTTCAGGCGACGGATCATCTCCTGCCGCGCAGGCTCTGCTGCGGAGGCAAAACTGCGATAGGTCGTTTTGGATGGGTTTCGTTCGTACTCGTCCAGCGAAAACCGCACCGCCTCGGGATCGATATTCATGGCGTTCGCAAGATACCGGAAGAATTCCAGCTTTTCGTCATCCTCCATATTGTCGAAACGGGTCAATATCTCTTCCGCCAGAGCCAGCCCGGAGGTCTCCCCGGCTGAGCCTACCAACGCGTCAGCCAGTTCGGTCAACGGGCGACCATCGAGGGTCGCTGCACCAGCGCGGTGATAACGTCGCTCGAACACAGTTGAGAGAAGATCGGCGAACAGGGTCATACCGCTGCTCCCATCACCAGATCAGGCAGCCATGTCGCGAGGCCCGGGAACAGGCATAGCAGGACAATCGCGATCACCATGCAGGCCACGAAGGGCAGCGAGCCGGTCAGGATGGTTTTCAGCGAGATGTCCGGCGCGATGCCGTTGATCACGTAGAGGTTCAGACCAACCGGGGGCGAGATCAGACCGATCTCCATGTTGATAGTCAGCACAACCGCGAACCAGATCGGGTCAAATCCGGCGGTAGTGATGATCGGCAGTAGGATGGGTGCCGCCATCAGGATCACCGCAACGGGCGGCAAGAAAAACCCGGCAATCAGCAGGAACACGTTGACCGCGCCCATCAGCACCCAGCGATTCACATCCAGCGTACCAATCCATTCGGCTATCGCCTGGGTGATGAACAGTGAGCTGAGCATGTACGAGAACACCCCGGCAGCGGCGATGATAAAGAGGATCATCACGCTTTCCTTGGTGCTGTCGCGCAGCACGACCCAGATGTCCTTTGGATTCCACAGCTTGTAGATGATCATCGCGATTAGCAGGCACAGCAAGGCTCCGACGGCAGCGGTTTCCGACGGCGTGGCGATGCCGCCATACATGGCGTAGAGCACACCCAAAATGATGCCGAGGAAGGGCAGCACGCGCGGCAGGATCTCGAACCGCTCACCCCAGGTGTAACTGCCGGACCCCAGACGGGTGGCGTCGCCGGATTTCCAGGTGGAATAGAGCGACCAGGCCATGAACAAGCCAACCAGCATCAGGCCGGGGATTACGCCCGCAAGAAACAAACGGCCAATCGAGGTCTCGGTGGCGATACCATAGACGATCATGGTGACCGAGGGCGGGATCAGGATGCCCAACGTACCACCTGCGGCGATGGAACCGGCGGCAACGCCATCCGGGTAACCACGCTTGCGCATCTCGGGGATGCCCATTTTTCCGATTGCTGCGCAGGTTGCGGGCGATGAGCCTGACATGGCGGCAAACAGGGCGCAGGCGCCAAGGTTTGATACGACCAGCCCGCCAGGAACTCGCGTTAGCCAGCGCTCAAGCGCTTCGTACAGGTCCGCCCCTGCTCTTGTAGAGGCGATTGAGGCGCCCATGATGATGAACATCGGGATCGACAGAAGAGCAAAGTTATCGAGCTTTCCGAACAGGATTTCCGGCATCAGCTCCAGCGACCGAGGACCGTCGAAGACAATCAGGAACCCGGCCGAGACGATCAGTAGACCGATGGCGACCGATACGCCTGAGAACAGAACAAGGATGGTGGCGATGGCGACAATAGCGCCGAGCAGAAGGGGATCCATCGGCTTTACTCCAGTCCGAAGGGTTTATCGATGCCAAGCAAGACGGCGACGAGGTCAGCGATTAGTTGCAACAGTAGCAGTCCAAAGCCGACCGGAATTGACAGGTAGGGAATCCACAGGCGCACACCCCATACGGTGTCGGATTTCCAGCCACGCTCCCACGCGAAGTGCCAATACTCGTAGCCGTAGAACAACATGACCGAGACGATGGCGATGGACAGGACCGAAGTCAGGATTGCCATGAAGAACCGCGCGCGCGGGGCCAGTGAGATCGGGATCAAGTCTACGTTCACATGCCCGCGCAGGCGCTGCACATAGGGCAGACCAACCAGCGTGGCGGCAATCACCAGATAGATGACCGCCTCGGTCTGCCAGATGGTCGATTGATTCAGCACGAAGCGCACGATGATCATCTGGCATGTGATGGCGACGGCGGCGACGATCATGCCTGCGGAACACCATCCGGCCAGAGTTGAAAGCGCAGCGACAAAGCGAAGGAAGGGATTGTTCCCGGTATGGGAAGCAACGGCGGAGCTATGGCCAGCCATTTGCGCCTCCTGTGATTGAGATGCAATTAAGTCTTAAGATCGGAACTGAGATCAGGTGCCGGGCGGCAGCATGACCGCCCGACCAAAGTGGGTCACTCGACCGCCAGAGCCTTGTCCAGCAGGTCCTGCCCGTCAGGAACCTCTTCCACGAAGGCTTTGTAGGATGTTTCCATCGCAAGCGCGCGCCAGGCTTCGAAGTCTTCTGGTGTCATTTCGGCGATTTCGACGCCAGCCTCTTCAAAGACCTTGGCTGAGTTGGCATCCTGTTTCTTGGCCTCTTCCAGATAGTAGGCCTGTGCCTTCTCAGACGCGGCCAGCAGTGCGGCCTGCTGATCTTCATTCAACCCGTCGAAAGTGGATTTGTTCATCAGTAGCGGCTGATACATGAACCACAGCGCCACATCGCCCGCCGGGGTATAGCAGCTGACTTGTTCGTAGATGCGATAACTGACAAAGGAAGAGGACGAGGTATTGGCAGCCTGAAGAACGCCAGTCTGCATGGCATTGTAGATTTCCGATGACGCCATCGACGCGATCGAAGCATCCGCTCCGGCCAGCATTTGCTCAAAAGACTTACCGGCCGCTCGGGTTTGCAGGCCCGCGACGTCTTCGGGTTTGGTGATGCACTTGTCTTTACCGGCAAAACCACCCGCCAGATAGCCGTGGACCAGAACCATCACATCATCTTCGGCCATCTTGGCCTCAAGCGCGTCCATGAAGGGCGAGTCGGCCAGACGCGCAGCGTGATCGTGGTTTTTCACCAGACCCGGCATCAGGGTCAGGTTGTAAGCAGGCTGCTGGCCCCCCGCGTAGCTGAGCGGCAGAACTGTCATGTCCAGCTGACCGCGGCTCAGCGGCTTGTACTGCTCGCGCGGTTTGAACAACGATTTCGAGCCGAAAATCTTGATTTCCAGATCGACGTCGGCCGCGGCAACCTCATCGGCCACGATCTGGGCGACCTGATGACGGATATCCTTGTTCGACCACTGATGCGAAAGGCGCAGCTCTTCTGCAGACCCCAGTGTGCCTGCGGATGCAAGCGCCAAAGCAGCGACGGCTGTTTTGAACATGGCTTTCATTTTCTCCTCCCTTTTTCAAACCCGGTCTTGCCGGGGATGAATAGGAGCATAGGGCGGTTATGTTTTTTAAGTCAACATTTTTGTATACAAGATTTGGTTTCTTGAGTTCTCACTCGATCGTGAGTAAAACAGAAACCTATGGACCAAAGACTTGCCGACACCATTGCTCAGGATCTGGAAGAGCTGATCTTTGACGGGACATTTTCAGATGGTGACCGTCTGGACGAAGTTAAGCTGGCCGAGCAATTCGGTGTCTCCAGAACGCCACTTCGAGAAGCATTTCAGAGGCTTGCCCTATCGGGGCTGGTCGACCTCATCCCGCGCCGGGGGGCTTTTGTCCGACAGCCCGGACCTGTGGAACTGATGGAAATGTTCGAGGTCATGGCCGAGCTCGAAGCCGTTTGCGGCCGGCTTGCCGCTTTGCGTATTTCCGATCAAGCCTTGAAAGACCTCACTGACGCCAACGCGCGATGTCAGGAGGCCGTCGATGCCGGTGACCCTGACTCTTACTATCTGGAAAACGAGCGTTTCCATCGAATCATATACAACCAGTCTGGCAATTCATTTCTGGAACAAGAGGCGTCCAAGCTGCACAGACGGCTCAAACCCTTCCGGCGACAACAGCTTCGGTTTCGGGGTCGCATGGCACAGTCGATGTCCGAGCATGAAGACATTGTGCGCGCGCTCGACAATGGCAATCCCGAGGAAACGGCAAATGCGCTTCGAGATCACGTCGCGGTACAGGGCGAAAAGTTTCACAATCTGATGGCCTCTTTGAAGAACACATCGGAATAGCTCCCTTTACTGTGGCCTACCCAAGTCTCCGATTTCTCGGTATGTGCGCTTCAAGTCGATATAAGTATGGGCTACACGCTGCTGAAAAATTTGCGCTGGCCGAGAATGGGCGCTCGAAAAGTAAGATAGCAACGCTCCAGTCTCGCTTTGCTGCCACACCTCGTTCCGCTCGCTGCGAGTATCAGGCTGAAACGGTGTCACCACTCGCGCCCGGAGGAATTGATACGTCGGGGCCAAGTCTGCTCAACGAATCTTCGGCTGTTCGATGTGATAGGCAAACCGAACATGCGGCATAAACACGAGACGGGTGACAAAAGCTCTGTTCTCGTGCACTTGGATAGTGATCAACCGTTGATAGGCTGGAGTTATAGAAACCCCGGCCCATCTAACGCCAAGTTTTCCAATTGGCTCAGTTTTTCACTCGCGTTGCCCTAAAAGGTCAACTGTTTCCATAAGCTCCTCCGCTGGCCCCGGAAAATGGCATGCGACAGCATGGTTGGTATCCAGTTGTTCCAGAGCGGGACGATCACGACGGCAGCGATCCTGCGCCCTGCGACAGCGGGTCTGGAAGCGGCATCCGGACGGCGGGTCCATCGGACTGGGCGGATCGCCTTGCAACACAATGCGCTGCCTCTCTGCCTCAACGCGCGGGTCGGGTGACGGAACGGAGGACAGAAGTGCTTGCGTATAAGGATGCTGAGCGTTGCCGAACAAGGTTTCGGTTGCGCCCATTTCCATCACCTTTCCCAAATACATCACTGTCACATCGCTGCACATCTCTCGGACGACGGCCAAATCATGAGAGATCATTACCACCGTTAACCCAAGCTCCTGCTGCAAGGAAACGAACAGTTTCACGATCTGCGCCTGAATCGAAACATCCAAAGCCGAGAGAGGCTCATCACAGATCAGAATCTCCGGCTCCAGCATTAAGGCACGGGCAATGGCCACACGTTGTCTCTGACCGCCGGACAAGGACCTTGGCAGGCGTTCTCCAGCGCTTTCCGGCAATCCTACCAAGTCCATCAGCCGGGCGATACGTTCGCGCCTCTCCTTGCCGCCGATACCATGTATCGATAGCGGCTCCTCCAGCGACTGATACACGGTTTGACGACGGCTCAGCGCACCCAGCGGGTTCTGAAACACAAACTGCATTTGTCTGGCTAACGCTTTGCGGTCTCTTAATCCGGTCTCCAAATCCTGACCCAGTATGCGTACACCGCCGGAAGTCGCAGGTTGCAGCCCAACCATCGCCCGCGCCAGCGTGGTCTTGCCACAGCCGGACTCACCGACGATCGCATGAAAGGCACCGCGTTCGACGGTCAGGTCCACTCCATCCACCGCCCTGACCATTCTGTCCGGACCACTACCCGGAAAATGAACCTTGAGTTCTCGCACCTCGATTGCAATTTTATTGTCCATCTCAGGCCCTTTCCAATTCTGCCTGTGCCACGTGGCAAGCCGTGATATGGGTCTCGTCGCCGAGCACTGGCATCAGAGAGGGGCGACTAACTGCGCAAACCGGCAATACACGCGAACAACGCAGATCGAATGGACACCCGGTGCGTAGCTTAGACTGATCAGGGGGGGAGCCGGGGATGCCTTCAGACACTTCACCCCCACTGGCGCGTAGGTCCGGGACCGAGGCCAGCAGACCTTGCGTATAGGGATGTACTGGTGCGGTCAGCACCTGAACCACAGTTCCACTTTCAACCACACGACCGGCATACAGCACCGCCACCCGATCTGCGACCGAGGCGACAACGCCGATATCGTGAGTGATCAATACTACCGCAATATTCTCCTGCTTTTGGATGTCCTTTATCAGTTCCAGAATCTGCGCCTGTACAGTGGCGTCCAGCGCCGTGGTGGGTTCGTCCGCGATCAACACCCGGGGATTGCCTGCCAAAGCCAGCGCAATCATCGCGCGCTGCAACATGCCACCCGACATCTCGTGCGGATAACGGTTGTAACGATCTTCAGGGTCTGGAATGCCGGTGCGTCTTAGCAGCCCCAAAGCGATTTCATAGGCCTTTGCCTTGTTAACGCCCTGCAACCGCATTGCTTGCCGCATCAATTGCGGGCCGATCTTCTTCATCGGGTTCAGGGCCGAGATCGGATCCTGAAACACGACACCAAAGTTGCGACCACGCAGATCGGCCAGAGCTCGATCTGACTGTCCCAGCAGAGATTGCCCGCCGCAGACGGCTTTGCCTCGAATATCTACAGACACACCCTCGGGCAGCAAACCCAACGGACCCAATGTCAGTACGGTCTTGCCCGACCCGCTTTCGCCGACAATGGCCAGTATCTCACCCGGCATCACTGCAAGTGAGGCTGTGTCAACGGCCCGGACCGAGACCTGCTCTGTATAAAGATCAATCACCAGATCCTCGATTTCAAAAACGGGAGCTGTCATGTCTTGGCCTCCTGCGCTTGAATGTCTGTCTCTTCGTTGCGGCGCAATCTAAGCAGCTTGCGCAGGCGACGCGGGTTCAGTGCACGCGGCACCTTTTGCAGCGCAAAATGCTCACCCAGAAGGTTAAAGCTGACCACAACCAAGGTCAGTGCCAGACCGGGCGCGATGACAAGGCGCGGATACTCCTCAAGATAGCTCATCCCGTCGACCAGCATTTGCCCCCATTCCGGCGTGGGAGGCTCTACCCCCAGCCCCAAGAAGGACAGCGTGGCAATCGCCAGCACCAATGCTCCGGCATCAGCCGAAGCATAAACAACCACCAGCGCCAGCACATGCGGAAGGATGTGGCGCGAGAAGATACGTAGATGGCTTGCACCCATCATACGCGCGGCTTCGATGTAGGGCTGGTGCAATTCGGACGCGACAACAGAGCGGCTCATCCGCGCATAGTTCGCCCACCAGGCCAAGGTCAGTGCCGCCACCATCGACCAATATCCGGGTCCGAAAATACCGATGAGCGCCAGCGCCATAATCAGGCTGGGGAGCGAAAGAACGATGTCGATGATACTGATCAACACCAGTTCGACCTTTCCACCGACATAGCCAGCGAACGATCCGATCACGACGCCGATCACTAACGCGAATGACAGCACCATGGACATAGCCACCAGAGACACCCGCGCCCCGTGGATCAACCGGCTGAGCATATCGCGACCCAGATAATCGGTGCCCAACCAATGAGCGGCGCTCGGGCCCTGAAGGATCGCGCCGTAGTCTTGTTTGGTTGGATCGTAGGGGCTCAGCGCGGGGCCGAATACAGCAACGGCAACGAAGAACAGGACCGGCATCAGCACCAGCCAGGGCCACTTTGTCGGTTTACTTTTGCGGACCCATGATAGAAGGTTATGCATTTTTCTGCCTCCGAATACGCGGGTCGATCAGCATGCAGATGAAATCTGCAATCAGATTGATGAAGACGAAAAAGATGATGAAGAGCAGCAGGATCGACTGCATCGAAATGAAATCGCGGAACCGGATCGCTTCGATGAAAAACGCACCGACGCCTTTCAGCGCAAAGACTGTTTCAACCAGGATCGCACCGATCATCATCAGAGCAAGCTGCGCACCGAAAGTAGTAAGGTAAGGCACAGCGATATTGGGCAAAGCTTCCCGCAGTAGTACCCCGGATCGACCGTAACCTTTTGCAAACCCAGTTGTTGCGAAGGGACGCGACATCACTTCTTGCAAACCTACCCGCACGACACGGCTGAGAACGGCGCCAGGGAACATGGCAATGGTCAGGCAGGGCATCAGCCACGAACTTGCACCGACTCCGCCAAAGGCGGGCAGCCAGCCCAAAGTCACCGAGAAGACTATGACCAGCATTGCGCCTACAAAAAAGTTGGGACTCGAGGCCGCCAAAAGTGCAAAGGCACGCAGCGCGCGATCGACGATCCCGCCATTGCTGATGGCGCCTGCTACCCCGATGCTCAGCGACATGATCAGGGTGATGATGCCACCCCAAAACATCAGCAGGCCGGTTACCGGCATCCGTTCGGTGAACTCCTGTGCAATCGGCTTGCCAGTTCGGAGCGAGTCTCCGAGATCGCCGGTTGCAGCAGAGGCCTGCCAGCGGCCATAGCGCAGCGGCAGCGGGTCATTCAGGCCAAGTTCATCTTCGATTTGTTCAACGAGCTCAGCACTGGCAGCGGGCCCGGCAACGCGTTCGGCGATCAGCGCGGCCACGTTTCCAGGGGCCGCGGAGATCATCGAAAAGGTCAGCGCAGAGGCCGCCAGTATCATTAAAAGTGCCAATCCCGCGCGGCGGGCAAACAGCTTCAACATGTCGGTTTTCCTTCATCTCTGACCCGGACACCTCTGCCCGGGCCAAGACATCACTCAGATCAGTTCAGATTGATCCCAGCATGTGGAATGTCATAATCAGCGGCTGGCAGAGCAAAGCCGCTGACCCGCGATGAATGTGCCCAAAGGCGCTGAGGTGCCACCAGAGGTGCTACAGCCGCGTTTTCGAGCAGCCAGGCGTGGATCTCTTGCATCGCTGCACCGCGGTCTTCCCCGCCGGTTTCCAACGCTTTAGTGACAATAGGATCCAGGTCGGGATGTGCATAGAACTTCCCATCAGGTCCGCTGTCGACGTTGCTCAGGAACAGGTTGGCCAATGTGCCGTGTGGATCGTAGGGCGCACCATAGGTTGCCATGAAGGTCAGGTCGTATTCGAAACCCGGGCGGCGTTCGTGGATTGTGGCATTGTCGACCGAAGAGACCGTTACCTTGATACCACTTTCCGAGATCATGCCCTGCACCATTTCGGCCAAACGGCGGGAACCGGGCAGCGCCTCGTCTGACACCATCAGTTCAAGCTCGAGCGTCTCACCGTCCTTGGTCCATCCTCCGCCGGATTGCTCCCACCCAGCCTCTGCCAGCAGGGCTTTGGCGGCATCGATGTCGCGTGTCGGGATTTCATTTTGATCGCCACTGTCGGGGATCACGCCGGGGAACACATTGTTGATCGGATCTGCAAACCCTTCGTACAGCACAGCAACAATGGCATTGCGGTCAATCGAGTCTGAGATTGCCTTGCGCACACGTTCGTCCTGCAGTTTGGAAGACTTTGGCGAGAAGGTCAGCGAAACACCGGTTGTACCCTGCTCGGCCACGACGGTCGCTTCACCCGCTTTTTCCATCGCACGTGCGCGGCGCGGCGAGAGCGGTGAAACCCAATCACCACCAATGACGTCCAGATCACCCGAGCGCAGACCATTCGAACGCGACAACTCGTCTGGAACGACTTTCAGGTCAATACCTTCAAACTTGGGCGCATCCCCCCAGTAATGCGGGTTTGGAACCAGCTTGGTGCCAGCATTGTCATTTTCGATCACCATCCAGGGGCCAGTACCAACTGGCGCTGTTTGTTTGGCGTCACCATCCGCTGCATTCGGCGATAGGAAGCGAACCGGGCGGACAATACTTAGCTCTAACAACGCCACTGGTACGGGGCGTTTCAGGTTAATGATCAGGCCATGCGTGCCGTCAACTTCGATCGATTCCATCGCGTCTGACACGCCGATCCAGCTGAAATCGTCTTTACCCATCCAACGTTCCAGGTTCCATTTCGCGACCTCGGCGTCGAAGTCGGTACCGTCGCTGAATTTGACGCCCTCGCGGAGTTTGAAAGTCAGGGTCTTTCCATCATCAGATTCAGCCCATTCTGTTGCGAGGCTGGGCTGCAAGACACCATTGGGGCCGTAGTGCACAAGCGTGTCGAATACGAGGCTATACGTACTGAGCGCCGAAACATTGGTCAGCAGGTCCAGATCTCCGGCCTCCTGCGCGATGGCGATTTTCAGCACTTTGTGACCGTCAGCGAGCGTCAGGTTAGGAAGCACTGAAAGGGTAGCGGCGCTCGCGGCGCTCAAAAGCGCGGCACGACGAGTAAGGGTGAACATTTTGAGTCTCCAAACTGTTGGTTCAGAAAGCTGGCGTCGAGGCGCCCAGCTTCAGATGTGATTATTGATTGCGCGTAGCGAACCCGTCGGGCGAGCACGCGATAACCAGCACGACGGAACGCCGGGCCGACGCAATGCACGGAACTATCCGTGCTCAATCACCCAAGTTTTGGAGGATGGAAGATATCTGCGGAGAGCTCAAAAACCTGCGAGCTCTGGGATGACAAGCCATCCATGGACTGGAACTCACCTACAATTGCCACCGCAAACGACGGAAAAACAAACGGTACATCATGCACGTGTGTCGAACTGTGTTTAGCAGATGGTTTTGGTAGGGTGTTTTTTCCCTCGTCAGACGTTTCCGTGCCCGGAAGATGAGCCGCGTGGCGAGATGCGAATTGCGCTCCCAATCCGGTCGGTTTTGGAGCGGTTTTTTCAACTGCCTCAGATTGCCGAACAGTGGATGGGTCCGTATGCACATGGAACCCGGACGAAAAGGAAACGGTCAGGCAAATCAGTAGCAGCCCAAGAAACACTGTACGAGCTTTGTCTAAGACAACCCGCATACCGAAGCATGATCTTGCCCCTAAGCGTTCTAACCGTGCGACCAATTTAACTCCCATCTACAGGCGGCTTGGAGGTGAAGTATTTACCTTTCACATGGACAGCCTATGGACGACGGGCAAACGCGTCCAATACTATCTTTTATTATTATGCTAATTTTCATTATGTCTACACTTTTTATTTTAATTTAGAACAACAGGGGAATCCGGCGCTCTCAACACATTCAGGCTCTCTTCAAATGGGCCCGTGAATCTACCCATATTCCGGACAACAAACAGGTCTGTCAGCAATGATCCCGATGGGAGTTTACCCAATAGTCACAAGGCCTTTCCCGATGGAACGAGCTGAATTCAAAGGGAAGAACAGCCAAAAAGCGGCCGTCGCGCAGAAAACCTGCGCGGCGGCTTGCTTTGTTTAATCGACAATCTCGCTGTAGTCGCCGCGGAGCTGTACTATCACGGATACATCGCCGGAGTCGCGGTTGCGCCAGAACCAGCCATGCTCACCGGCAAAGGCCGCTTCAATGGTACCTTCAGCACCGGTCGATCCGCGCCCCTTTTCATAGGTGATCGACTGTCCGCCGCCGTGGCCATGCAGGTCGAAGTTCACCCGACCGCCTGTCACAACCATACGATACTCAGCCGTCGCACCTTCCTCCATGACCAGCTTCCACTCAGCCGACTCTCCAGGTGTGAGAGTAAAGCTGGTTTCATCCTGCCAGACCTCGGCTTCTTGCGCATACGCCGACCCGACAAAAAGGCCAAGAATGTCGTTCAGCAAGCTCGACTGATCCTGGTTTTCAAGTTGCCGGTCGGCTTCGGCCTCGTCTGCAAGTTGCGTTTTGATTTCACCCATCTCTTGCAGCCCGAGCACACGGCCCATTCCGGTCAGGTCGATCCCGTATTCGGCCGGCAGAACCACCGTGACAAGAATTACAGCGGCGGACGCGCCTGCAATGACGGTCGAGCGGATAAGTTGTGCCGAGCTTGGCAGTTCCTCAAGACTTGGTCTTTCTGTGTTGAACATGATTGAACTCCTTTACGCGGCGACAAAATAGCCGGTGATCTGATACCCCATCAGGATGAACCCGAGGGTCATCATGATGACGTTTACGCTGTAAGCTTGTTGGAAGAAGTTCGGGCTTTTGCGCCAGAACCCCATGACGATAAGTATGATCGCAAGGGCCGTGAGCTGGCCAAGTTCCACACCCACATTGAACGCCAACAGATTGGCAAGAAGCCCTTCTGGCGCGATATCGTAGTCGAGGATTTTGGTCGCGAGGCCCATGCCGTGAAACAGACCAAAAATCAGCGTTGCGGCTTTGGTATTTGGCTGGAATCCCAGCCAGCGTTGGAACGCGCCAAGATTATCGAGCGCCTTGTAGACGACCGAAAGGCCGATAATCGCGTCGACAATGTACGCGTTTACGCCCCAGCCGAACCACACTCCCAACAACATTGTCGTCGAGTGACCGATCGCAAAGAGGCTGACATAGATGCCAACGTCCTTGGCCCGATAGAGAAAGAACACGACGCCAAGCAGGAACAGGATGTGATCGTACCCTGTAACCATGTGCTTGGCCCCAAGATACATGAAAGGGATGATGTTCACGCCCCAGATTTCCTGGATGTAGCCTGCATCGCCTTCGGTAACGTTATGAGCCAGCACCTGAGACGTGCTCAACGCCAGATTGGTTATGATGAGGGCCAGAAAAAGCGTCGCGCGCCTGTCCAGACCTCGAAGGATAAGATTCATGGATGATCTCCGTTGTTATGTGATGTCGAAAACCCCGATTGGGGCGACGTCACACGCGCGGAGGTCGCTCTATACTGTTGTTCCTGAAAGGGCCGCCCGGCACACTGTCGAAGGCCCAGTCATCCGGGAGCGAGGCCAGTGACAGCGCATCGCCCGATTCCGGTATAACCATCTGGCTATGGTCATGATCAGCGCCATCATGACTGTGTCCGTGCATAGCCCACAACAAATCTTCTTCAAAGCCGTGGGTATGCCCGTGTTCCGCAATTATCTGCAAATGCTCCTGCACGGTTTCGATTACCGTCGGAGCATGGCCCGAGTTTGGCTGAAGCGACCACACGATCAAAGACAGGCAGACCAAAGCTGCCATCGCGTTTTGCGTATATCGCTGAACTGCCCTCACGCTCACAGGTGCCTCTGCGGACTTGTTGTATCCCCTCCCGGGGGTTATCTCGACTTATATGGCAAAACCACAAATACACGCAAGCCACCCGGCGCTCATCGCCCGGCTGAAACGCGCCGAGGGGCATTTGCGGTCAGCAATTGAGACTGTTTGCATTCTTTTGAACCTCGGTATGAATGAAGAGTTTGGACAACACAGAAAATCTAAGTGGTTGGTCTTGGTCTGAATGGCTGCTTCGGAAACAACGTTTCGAGTGTTTTCGATTGCGGCGAAGGTCTGTTTCCCGCCCGATCCCGCGCAAATCGTATGACCGGCGAACTCGCTAACGTCCAAAAAGTCAAAAGCAGAAAAGTGAGGCACAATATTGGACACAAACCAATTTCCGAACACTACCCATTGACCCTATTTCCTTTATTTTGTTAATTTTCAATATGTTGACAAAAAATCCTACCACCCCAGCCATAATCTTCCAAAATCCAATGAAATCAAAAGGCGAAACCTGCCCCTGACATGCCGTGTGTCACAGTCCTCAGAAACTGTGACACAGAGTGTAACACATGCCATTGCGAGCTATGCCCGCAAGCGTGTCGACTCGTCCCGTCGAAAACCCAAACACTGCGCCGGTCCCTACCTTATGCGAAGGGGCCGGTTTTTCTATTTCCGCAAACGCCTACCGAAGACCCTAACAAACTTACAAACAAACCCATTTCTCTGTTTTTCGTTGCGAACCGATCTCCCGCGCGACGCCGTGATGCGCGCCGCAAGGCTCCTCGCGGTCTACGAGCAAAAGGAGATCGAAATCGTGGACATGCTGAAAACAACTACCCTGGCCCCCGCCGATGCAAAGGCCCTGCTGACCGAAGCCCTTCGGGCGGAACTGGCCCGGATTCTCATCGAGCAGCAGGGCACAGGCTGCTTACATTTGATTACCGGCAGCTGATCAACAATTGCTGGCGCTAATCAGGAATGCCTGCGGCTGCCAGCATCGTGTAATAGGCGCCATAGATCTCCGGCTTTGCAATTGAGATACGAGCGCGCATTTCCCGAAACATTGAAACGCTAAAATCGGGTTCCCGCGACATGTGTATACGCGCGAGTTCTTTAGCTCGACCCACATTGCCCAGGGCCATCTCCGCGACAAGCTCGTTCAGGCGGAATACAGTCACTGTGTTATGAAATGCACGCATTTTTTGAGCGGTTTCTTTGAGACCGCGCCAGTTCTCTTCTGCAATTTGCGATAGGCTAATTCCCATATAGACCCGGTAATTCAGCGGGTCATTTGGATTGAGTCGGAGAGCTTCCCTGGCGTGAGCTTGTGCCGTTTGCGCTTCGCCCATCAGGCCGTGCAACAAACAGCTGGAACCCCAGGCTGACACGCAGTTTGGGCTTGTCTCGACGACTTGGTCCACCAGTGACAAGCCGTAGGCCGTGTCTTCCGAGAGAAACGCCAGTACGTAACCGGCATAGGCCTGAGCTTCCAAGTCAATGTGCGATGCATCCAGTGTCTCACGTGCCAGCTGAACTGCGTAGTCAAATCGGTTGTTGCTTGGGCGCGTGTCCGAATTCCAAAGCAAAGTTCTGATCCAGCCTCGAAGGGCGCTGGCTAACGGGTACTCACTTGAGAGCGAGAGAGCTTTTGACAGTTGGTCGTCTGCCTCAGTGAAATTGAACCTGTAGATCGCTGCCTGCGCTCGCAGGAAGTGATCATATGCTCCTAGCGTATCCGGGCGCTTGTGGGCAGAACGATCTATCTCAGCCTGCCTTATGCCCGGTGCAATTGAAGCTACGACGGCCTCGGTCACCTGATCTTGGAGATCAAAAATATCGTCGAGCTTGCCATCGTATCGATCCGCCCAGACATGCGCCGTGGTTTCCGCATCAATCAGCTGCCCAGTCACACGCAACCGATCACCAGCTCCGCGAACAGAACCCTCCAGCACGTAGCGGACACCAAGCTCGCGACCGATGCGGCGCACATCAACCGAAAGTCCTTTGTAAGAAAAAGAAGAGTTTCGGGCGACCACGAATATCCAGGGCACTCTGGATAAGCTGGTAATAATGTCTTCGGTAATACCTTCTGCGAAATAGTCCTGTTCTGCGTCAGACGAAAGATTTTCAAACGCCAATACGGCCACGGAAGGTTTGTCAGGACGAGACTGAGCCGCTGGGCGTGCAGTTACGAATGAGGTCTGTACTGAGTAGGCCGTCACAGGGCGCGCAATATTCTTCAGGTACTGCGGCCCCAGTTCGGTGAACGAAACATCGACTTTACCTATAACCTCTTCGTAAACCCGCCCTGATACGATGATACCTCCGGGAGGGGCCAGACCTTCCAGCCGGGCTGCAATATTGACGCCGTCACCAAGAACGTCACCGTCGTCATCAAAAACATCACTCGCATGAATTCCCATACGGAATTGCATTTCCGGGCTTTGCCCGCGTGCCGCGTTCCGCTCAACCATCTGACGCTGCATCGTTTCCGCACACGTTATTGCGTCAACCACCGAGGGAAACTCGGCAAGAAATCCGTCACCGGTTTTCTTGAATAGCCGTCCGCCATTCAAGCCGACGTGCGGTTCCAGCGCTCTAAAGTGGCCCTTGTACGCGTGCAAAGTGGCTTCCTCGTCAGCACTGACAAGCGCGCTATAGCCAACAATATCAGCCGCAAGTATGGCTGCCAGGTGTCGCTCCAAACAAAAATCCTCCCGCGTATCCATTGTGAAGGAGTGTCAAAGAGATACTAGGGGCTTCGCGTATAAATCGCTCAGACCACGTCTCGGAAGTCGGCGGCACGATAAGGCACAATCAGTTCAGAAATTGGCGCCAGGATACCGCGCTTGCGAAGCGGGTCCGCACTCATGTCGAGTAGGAGTTCATCGTGATAGTGGCACATGTGAAGCAGAAGTGTAGCGGAACGTGCTGGCCCTTCTGGCATCCAGGATTGTTTCCAGGACTTGAGCGCATCGATTTCGCTTTGCATGGCCGCAGCATCCGGTAGGAGCACGCGACCTGCAACTACTTCCGCAAGCCATTTGGCCTGAAGCGCGTAGGTCGTCACACTCATGAAGGAGGACGCCCGCCCCACGAATGCAAGGTTTGGCACCGAGGGGTGCAGGACATGGCGGTATAAATAGAACCCATCCGGCCCATCATCCAATGAGTTAAGGATCGACTTCGGTAGATATGGGTAGCCGGTCTTCCAGCCGGTGCCGAAGACCACGCAATCGACCTCAAGAGAATCCCCATCTGCAAGGTCGATCCCGTTGGAAGAGAATGCACTCACACCTGTTCGATGTGCAGAAATCTCACCTGATCGGATAAAGTCGATCAGACCCGGACGTGGAACCATGGTCACTTCCGTAAATGCGTCGAATTCGACAGGCGTCTCTGGCATCAGGGTCTCACCACGTGCGATTTGTGTTCGCAATCGTTGCTGGGTGCTGAGCAGCAGTTCTACGACACGCCAGAACAGCCAGGGCAACGGATATCCTATTGAGTGGATTGCACGCACGATTGGGCTGGGTTTGACATACGGAGGGATCAGGGCTGCAACAAGGCGCGTCAGCATTCCCCATTTGAACGGAAGAACGCCCAGCAATTTGCGTGGAACAGGCCAGTGTGCTGTTCGGAAAACGAGGTGAATCTTATCAGCAGTATCCACAGCCGAACCCGCTATGTCTGTCGCACTTTTTCCGTAGCCGATTACAGCGACACGACGGCCTTTGAGTTGCGATATGTCTTTAATTTCGCTCGCGTGAAGGACTTCTCCTCCAAAATCTTCACGTTTGGGAATGTTCGGGACATTTGGTGTCTCTGAATAGAGCCCGGCTGCAACGACAACGAGACCAGCCTCAATACTTTCAGAACTTTCGGAACCCTCAACCTCAAGTGACCACCGGTCACCTTTGCGCTCAATCATGGTGACGCGGGTGCCTAACCGTAGGCACTCTCGAATTCCGAAATGATCGCAATAATCCTCCAGATACTCCCGAAAGACCGGCCCCGGAGTGAAATGAGACGCTTCTTCGGAAAGCGGAAAATCCGGGAACTCGTACAGGTCCTTTTGCACCTGAACGCCAAAATCGTGGTAGCCATCAGCCCAGACGCCGCCTAGGTACGGGTTTCGATCAAAAACAGTGCAGTGTATGCCAACCCTTGTCAGGCATTTTGCAGTAGCAAGCCCGGAAACCCCCGCACCAATGACAGCGGCGGTTTTTACTTCCCCTACTATCATACCTCAGTTCCCTGTCGCAAAATTCGCGATAAGCCCAAGAGAACGACACCCAGAAGCCATAGCGCCAGAACATAGGCACCGAACACAGTCCAAAGCGCCCATGTCCATAGGCCTTGCCAAATTGTCTTGGCTTGATTTAACCCGGTCTGACTGAGGCGAGAACGCAAAATGAACAACATATTGAGTAGCCCTGTCGCCGCGCCAATTGCTGTTCCAATCCAAAAGAAATCGCCCATAACAGCCCCCCAAAGGCGGTATCAGGATATCACGAAATCACAGTTTTAGATAGCAAGGCGGCCATTGGCGCTTTTGGAATCAGAAGTCGTCGCTGCCGTCATAGCCCTGAGAACCTTCACAAAACCAGCCGTGCAAATCCCATCAAGTAGGCTCTTAGCTTGCCCGCTTGCTCCTAGATTGTTGCGACAATCTTGTCCAAGAGCCTCTTGGGGGAAGTGGTGCCGTGGCATTTGGTAAGGAGATAGGTGTCGGGAAGGTGAACGCCGCCAAACTTTGCAAAATCTGCTTTCTGCGCAATGCTGCCGCTATTAAGGCTTGGTGCTGCAAACGCGGCGAAGGTCTGCTTGGCGACCTGCTCTACCGACTTTGTTCAGTGGCGGAAATTCTGCTTTCTCCCTACGCAGTGGCAGTGGAGCGGCCGCTTCGGGCTGGTTATCGGTCGAATGCTACCTCAGATTTCTGTGCACACATAAGCGGTAGGCAAACACGTGTTATCAGCAAACGCGAAGAAGCCTGCGCCGTAACCACACGACTTAACATAACGGCCCTAGACCGGCGTTGCGTGGATACTTCCCAACCCCTCCTTAGCCATTCGGTCATCAAAGCCGAAGGGTGACTGTCCCGTACTAGCCGGAGTTCGATGACCCGGGTGTTGGGTGCGTGTGTCCCATCAGTTCGCTCCGGTGAACATGCTGAAATACCGCCGTACGCCGCGAAAGGTTGAACTTCCCCAGGATAGAGCGCACGTGGTTTTTTACAGTACCGACGCTTCGGTTTACTTCAAGCGCGATTTCCTTGTTGGTCATGCCGTCGCAGATCAGCGCACAGACCTCGCGCTCGCGCCGGGTGAGGCAGGCCACAGTATCCGCGTCCTGCGCCGGTTCCGGGCGGGCCGAGAGGGCGCGCATCAACCCGGCGGCCACGCGCGGGTGCACCAATGCCTCGCCCCGTTCCGCCGCCCGCACAATGCAAACCAGTTCTTCAAGAGAGGCGTCGCGCGGTACGACTGCCGTACAACCGATCCGGGCACAGTCCAGCACGTCTCCTGTGGCGGTTTCATCGATGGACAGCCCAACAAGGTGACGGTTGTTCAGGCCACGTGCCAATTGTTGCACCGCCAAACGACCTTCCGGATATGCAAGATCGACAAGAGTGCTGGATGCGTCCAGCCTTGCCGACGCCGAAAACACTTGGTCAAGTTCAGAACAATAGTCAGCAGCTTCAACCCGCGCATGGGCCGCAAGGCTAGAAGCCAGGCACTGCCCGAAGAGTCCGTTAACTGAATAGACAAGGCAACGCATCGCACCACCCTGAGGGAGAAAAAATTTGGCCAACATGGCCAGCGAATCAAAACAACTATGAAGATTATAACACGGTTCAGGCAACGCATAGAAAACGACAGCTGTCGTGAAATCCCAGTTAAAGAAATTCACACCTTTTGTTGCACCGAGCACTTTTTCAGATGACTTCACCTCGAATGTCGTTTTGAAGGGCGTGTATTGCTCGTTCTATCGAGGGCGCGGAGGGTAATCTCCGATGGGTTCGAACGCTGTACCGACGATGCCGGCGTCTTGAAGCGCATCCGCTGCATCAGAAGATACAAAGTCAAGGACCGGAAATGCAAAAAGCCGAAACAGCGGTGGGAAACCACCAGATACATTTGTCAGTTTCAAATAGTCCAGCCGATCTACCAGCGTTGGATCGTACTCGCTCACCTCATACTTCGATTTCTCCCAGTCAAAAGCATCGATCTGCGTAAGCAGTTGAACAGCAGAAAATCCCTCAAGCGTATACTGAGCGTCAGGTTTTTCGTCACCTTTCAGTATTTTGCTAAGCGGCAGGCGATTATCAAGAAAGACAATTGGAATTTCTTGGTGCTCGAATTCGTCAATGCCCTTTAGTATTTGCAGCATCCGTGTCGACATTATCGGCCAACGGACGTCGTTTTCAGGGAAATCGATTTTCCGAATTCTTTCTATGTCGCCAGCGAAGTACACGGGCTTCGGGGCCTTTAAAGGCTGGGTTTTGGCGAACCCGATCGCACCTACCCAATCTGGATATTCCACCAAGCTTGCAACATGAAGCTCATCCCCGAGCAATGAGTAATCTCGGTCCAAAATCATCGCTTCGCGGGTCTTTGACGTCATTCCATACGGTCCCAATTCACAATCTCACGGCGGAGGTCATTCTGAACAGATACTATAGGAGGAGTAAGCTGGCGAGCATCGACCGCACTAAGTGCGATTGTGCCTCTGCGGGTTAAGCCAAGCTCCTTGGTATCGAGCTGTGTTTCTACATAAGAACTCCACTTTGGGTGCGAACCTCTGTGTACTGGGAGATTGGGCATCAGCTTGGCAGACTCCTCATCTCTCGGTAGATAAATAAGTCCGCTATTTGGACGGAATTTTGGGTCCCCGCGATTCATTGCTTCTTTGGTAAGAGCATGCGATGCCGCGACAGCGAGCGGGATCAAGTGATGCCGCTCTTTCCCCGGTTGTGCTTCGCCAAGTTCGGCTTGCATCTCAGCCTCACTTCTAAGAGCTGCCGCAGGGCTGATTCCCTTGCCAAGCACAATCTTGCCGTCCGCATCGACACCGAGTTGCTGAAGACCATCCGCCACGTTGTCCCGTCGAATGTACGGTTTGTCCTTATTGAAACGCTTGGAGTAGCCAGGTAGATCACCGGGCGGATTGAAGTTTGCGACGGGGGTGCCGACGAAGCGCCTTGCCGCTTCATAGTTTGGCGGGGTGCCATCGCTTTCCTCTTTTTTCTCGCCTTTCTTCTTCTGAGCAGAACTGGCAGTGAACTCATAATCCCAGGTGTCGCCGCCATCTACGACGACAAGCGTCTTGAATACGGGGTGCTCGCGTTTCACCTTGATGGCGATGGCCTCAGCTTCTTCCCGCGTTCCTTCGCCTTCTTTCATCTGGTGCCGCTCGGCATCGTCAATCGCTTCCGTACCTTTCTTGATTTTAATGGCTTTCTCAGGATCGTCGGCATATTGTTCGGAAGGATCGTTCGACGAAGTCTCCTTCTTACCACCCCCAAACAAACCGCCGATCTTGCGGGCGATGCCGAGGCCAAGGTTGATCACCCAATCGATGGCCTTGTTGACGGGGGCCTGGATGGCTTCAATGATTTTGCGGATTTGGTCCGAGATGCCGCCCAAGCCCAGAAGCGAGGCAAGGAAGCCTATGACGACGGGCAGGATGCGGTTCAACGCTCCTTCGACCGCTTGGGCCATAGCCGAGATGTTGCCTGCCACGATCGTGCCAAGCGCGTTCACGATGGCATTGACTGCCGAAATGATCTGCTGGCCCCGCTGTATAAAGAACATCACGATGTCATAGATCATCATGCAGGCCTTCACGAAGGCGCTGGCTGGGTTCAGAAGCCCGACGATCCATTTAATTCCGGCAATCACGATCTTGGTGATGACCCAAGATTTGATCTCTTCGATGATGGCGTCCTTGATGTTGCCCAACTGTTCGAGCAGCATTTCCCAGATTGCAGCCGGTCCTTCGGTAAAGAGCGTTTTCAGGAAATCGACCGCCATCTCGATCTTGGCCACGGTCTCTTCGCCGAGGATTTTCACCGCCCGCGCGCGCACGTTTTCCTTCGTCAACCCAAGGACCTGCAGAACAATGTCAAGGAACCCCATAAGATCGAACTTGTCGGGCAGTTTCAGGCCCGCGCCCTCGAGCGCGCCAAAGAGCCAGCCCATCAGCGCCTGCTTCAGGTTCTCGGCAATGTTGTCGACAAAGCGCTGCAGGCCCGCACCAATCCCCGCGATCAAGTTGGACAGGAAGCCAATGGGATCCTGAATGATCGCTTCGACCACGGCCACGGCGCGGCTCAGGATACCCAGCAGCATGTTCTTGAATTCCAGGACTTTCTGGACCAGACCAACCGTAGCGTCATAGACCCGCTGCCAGACCGATTTCGAGCGCTCGCGGAACTCGGCAGCTGACTTTTCACGCTCCTCAAGAGCCACGCGATAGATGTCGACCATCGCACTCACCACCGCACCGCGGCTGCTTTCAATCTCGCCCTCCAGCGTATCGAAATCAGCGGTGATCGAGGTCGAGGCATCTTCGCCAAACTGCCGTTCATCGTCGGTCAGCGTTTCGTTGATATAGGTGTCGATCTCTTGGCGGCCTTTGGCGACACGATCCTTCGCACGCTGCAGCTCCTGCACGACGAAGGTGGCGACCACGCCAATGCCCTCGTCAACGATGGCGTCATAATCGGCGGTCGCATCGATCAGCGCGGCATTGTATTCGTCGGAATTGTCAAACCAGTTACCGAAGATTGCCGAGAACCAGCCGCCGCCCACCGCGTCATCCATGATCTCGTTGAAGCGTTTTTGCGCGTCGGCGATGGCCTTGTTGAACTTGGTTGCCGCACCCTCCTGCATTTTAGTTAGGATATCCGTCACATCTTGGCGCGTGGCCAGACCGATGGCTTCGATCTCGCGGGTGATTTCGGCCTTGCGTTCGGCAGTGATCTTCGAGGTATCGGCTTGAGTTTGAGCAACGTTGCTGAACTGTTCGGTCCGCGTTACCTGGATATCGGTCAGACCCGTGCCGATCCGATTGGCGGCGCGTGCCCGCGTGGCGCCACGCGCGGCCGCTTCGCCTTCGCGGTAGGTGGCGGGGGCCGCTGCGTCGTGGGCTTGTGCCTCTGACCGTGCGCCGAGGGCGGCGTCGAATTGCGGATCATTACCTCGCTGCAATTGCTCCTGCGTGATATTGTTTTCCGCCGCCAGGGCATCAACGCGCTCTTCATTTGCCGAAGTGTCCAGCGCGGCAGCAGGTGTGGGCGGCGGCACAACCGGGCCAGCTGAGACGGGCGCGGGCGCTTCGCCGACAGCTTCTGGTTCAAGCGGGACGGGCTCAACCGGGGCGATCTGGGCGGGATCGGGCTCGGCCGCGGCTGTGGCGGGCAGGTCACCGGCGGCGGTTGTGGTTTGATCGGAAAGTGCCGTTTGCAAGGGCGCGGCGGCGTCGACCGCCCCGCGTTCGACCTGACGCTCTGCCTGGCTTTCGCTCCGCGGAGGCGGGACAGCTGCGGCCAGGGCGTCTTTCAGCTCCTTACGGAACTCGGACACGTTGATTTCACCAGTTTCCGTGTCATCGGTTGCGGTGATGCCCGCGCGTTCCGCTTCGCGCGCCTGACCGACGGAGGGCACGTTTGAGGATTGAATAGCGTTGTCCGTTGCCGCCCCAGGGGGTTGGTGTGTGGACGCCGCCGAGGCGCGCCGCCCCATGGCGGCAGCGGCAGGGGCCACGGCCTCTTCGGGGCTGGGACCTGCGACAACCTCGGGTTCTTCTGAGGTGGCATCTGCGCTGGCGGCCTCGCCCTGCGCGGGTTCGGATTGGTCGGCAGTCTCGGCAGACCCGGCTTCGGCGGGATCAGGCGGGGCCAGTTCCGGCGCCTCCGAGGCCGCGCCTGCCACCACGTCTTCGGCACCGGGGGAGACAGCTTCGGGGCCTGCCCCGGTCGCGGCTTCGGTTTCGGCTGAGACTGGCACTTCCTCCGCCTCGGTAGCCGACGCCGGTGCGGGGGCATTCGCGACCTCGGCGGCGGGAGGTTCGGCTTCGGGCGCGCGGGGCAGCGGTGTCGGCTTGGCGGCAGGGGTAGACGCTGGACGGGACACAGGCGTGACCGCGTTAGGCAAGGACATCATCCCCGGCGTTGCGGAAGCCGGAACAGCCGAGGCGTTTGCCGGTGTTAAACCACCCGGCCCCTGCCCCGGCGTCCGGCGGAGCGGTTGCCTGTTTCGCATAGCATTGGACCGCCGCGGAGGCGCTGAAGATCGGCGCGTGGTGGTCGTGCGAGCCATGGATGCGCTTTCAGAAATGGGCTATCAAAGCGCGGCTTAGCGCTCGGTCAGCCGGTCCTCCTTGATCTTTTCGCGGGTCCGCGCGAGGTAGTATTCGAGCTTCCCGGCATTGGCCGAAGTGAACACCGGTTTCAACTCGCGCAACTCGGAGCCATGGGTTTCCAGAACGTATTCCAGATGCGGCAAGCTGCGGATGCCCATCGCCCGGAAGAATTTCTGGTGCCCGGCGACGTCGACGATTTCGCCCAATCGGGCATTGATATCGGCGTCCTGCATAGCCATGACCTGGATCAGTTTCTGGGTGTCGTCATCGGCCTCCTTGTAATCGTAGACCCGATCAGGTTCGGATTCGACGGTCGTTACTTTCTCTTCGCAAGGGCCGGGCGGGCAGATGCATTCTATGGGCTTGATGTATTTGCGCTTGCGCACGTGATCGTTTTCGTACCAGTTCTTGTCGTCGTCCTCCTGCCACCGGACGATACCGTGACTGGTGACGTGCACGCAGGCCAACAGCACCCAGCCGTCGCCACAGCAGCAGCACTCTCCGCATTCTTTCAGACAAGTGCATTTGTCGGGCTCATCCGGTGTTTCCCGGAGGGGCGAATGTGTTGAATCGGGCGGGGTTTCGCAGTCCGGGTCCCTGCGCTTGGGCACACAGGCGCAGGTCGTGTCATCGATCTCGAGATCACGCCCGCAATAATGATCGGGCAGTTGATCCGAGGGAAAGCCCTTGATTTCCACGTGGTCCTGCAGGCGCGAGCATTCCAGCGGCCCGTCTGCCGTGCCGCAGCAATCGCCACGCGGCGCTTCCGGTGCCTGAAAACGCCGGATCATGATGCAAACGCAACCACCGACCTTCGGGTCGCAACCGCATGTATCGGGCGAAAGATCGACAAGCATTGGCTTGCACAGTTCAATCGGCAGACCCGAGCAATCCATTGCGGTTCCCTTGCCCACTTCGACCCGGAAACTGCGGTGCAGCGGCAATTTCTGGTCGGTGCCATCAACACAGATTTCGATCTCTTCGGTTTTCCCGCACAGGCCGGGGTCGGGTCGAATTTCGAACCCGCAGATCACTCCGCAGCCATAGACAGCACGGTTGGTCGCCTGCATCAGTTGGACCGAATACAGCATCGCGGCCTTCAGATCTTCGGCGGTCACGATCATTCCGTTTTTGAAGTTGACCGCTTCCGAGGACATGGGCCAGGTCGGGGCCGGTGAGGATGTATGTTTGTTCATCTCAAGGTTCCTTCCATTCGTTTTGGGCCGTGATCCAACTGGATCAGCCAAGGATCAGGTCCGGATCGATCAGATCGGAGTCAGGGCCGCGGCGCCCATCTTGGGACCGGCCATATTTTTGCGGATCCTTTTCATCCACCTTACCGGGGTCGGGGGTCTTGTCGGCGTAGGGTTCGGGCTTGCTGTCATCCGGGTAGGACTCGCCTTTGGGCGGGTCGTACCGTTCATAAGCGTCGTCACAATCCGCGCGGTAATCTTTCCGCTGCTTCGACAGACGAACCGCACTGCGCCATGTGCCGCCGGGCATGGCCTGACCGGCCCGGTCGCCGCAGGGGTCTTTTTTGTCGACCCAGCCCGGACGGGCATCCGGCATGCGACAGCATTTGTCCTGAATCAGGTTGCAGTGCAGCATGAACTCGACACGCGCCAGGTAGCCCCGGTTCGAGCAATCCAGAATTGACGAGGCCGGGTCGGCGATTTCGTGGGCGATCCACAGTTTATCCGGGCAGATCACCACTCCCCAAGCGCATTCCTCATCATCATCTTCGGGGATCACGCATTTATTTTTGTCGAGATGCATGATCTTTACGGGCACCCGGTGGTCCACCCAGTAATAAGGGCGCTCCTGCTGGATGTAGATGTCCATAATCACGCTCATCGGGTGCAGCGTACGGCGCAGAAGCGGCCGCGAGAAGCATATGGTGAAGGCGTCCTTCGGGTCGAAACCTTTGCGATGACAGGCGACGGACCGTTTAGCGAAATCCTCGAAAGGCATGCGATCGTCGTCACTCCATTCCGAGACTTCATAATCGCTCCAGGCGTAGTAATTCACCTTGGAAAGCGGAACGTCGCGACGGCTGAGCAATTCGTACAGAAGCTGGTTGCGGTAGGCGACCTTGCGCTTTCGGCAGCTAGTCACTTCGCCGTCGCAACAGAATTCCACGGGCGGGTGGCAGTCTTTGTCGTCTACCTCGCAAAGCTCGACACAGGCCAGCGGCAACCCGGCTTTGGGATCGTAGCCGACTTTGCCGCAATGGTTCAGTTCCAGCTGTGGCGGGTCCTGGCAGGCTTCGGCCAGATCAAGATCCTTCTCAATTTCCTCGGGCGGAACAAAGCCGTTTCGTTGGCAGATGTACTCCCACCGTTCGATACAGTCTTCGGGCTCGATGTCGGGCATGCAAGGTTGGTCGTCGCAGCATTCGCATTCAAGTGTGAAGCCAACGCAGGTCGAAATCCATTCAGTGCCTTCGTGACACGGATCATAGGCCCGCCCGTGGCCCGAACGTTCGGCGTAATGTACGGACAGGCAGTAAGATCCCGGTTTTTCGGGTTTGCAGCCAAGGAAATCGTCAAGACAGACCCAACCGCCCTTCCAATAGAGCATGCGGCCATATTTATCGAAGCCCAGACCGCAGCCGATATAGATCGCCCCGTCCTTGACCACCAGCAGGCCCGCGTCGTCGGTCTTGAGCTCGTAGCCATGCGCGATGCCGACGCCGTTCATCCCAAGATTTAGTATTCGGGTGCGAACCTGCGCATCATCCTGTGACGCGTTGAGTTGTTCAGCGGTCAGGCCTGTCTTCGGGCGATAAACCGGCAGGCTGGACCAGCAGTGTGCGTGGGTTTTGTCATTGGCCATCGGTGTCTCCTTCAGGAATGCGCATCATTCGAGGATCAGCGATCCATCGAGCACTGCGTCGTCTACGGTTCGGGCCTCGCGTTCGGCCCCGGGGCCGCTCGTGGGCAGGGTCCAGACGCCAAGCTGCGGATCGCTGCCTGCGTCGAGGGTGAGGAGGATTGTGTCGCCGGGATCGGTATCCAGCGTTTCAGGGGGCGGTGTCGCCCCAAAGACGAATTGCGTACGTGTATTCGCGGGAACGAAAGCGCGGATGATCCGGTCGGTGAAGGGCCCGATCTCGGCTTGTGCGTCGTCACCGCCATAGACGTGGATCGCGACGTCAGCACCGCAGGATTGCGCCGCTGCCGGATCGAAACAGGTGCCGCCAAGAAGTGCATCGCCCAGCCTGAAACGGCCGCCCAGCCCCCAGGGTTGCGGGCGGTGTCCGATTGTGGCCGTGTCTCGGCCAAGCCGCGCGCCAATCGGGTCGTCGGCGCGGGGCAGCACCCAGATGTCCGGGCCCTGCGATTTATCTTGGATGCGAAAACCGCGCGGAGCCAATGCTGTCATCACCCGCGTCAGGCCGTCCAACGTTCCCCGGCGCGGCAGAATTTCGGGCAGCGCGGTCAACAGGGCGCGGCGTAGATCGGCGGGCAGGCCCGAGAAGCTGCCATGACCCAGCCACGACAGCAGGAACCCGGCCCAAAGATCATCGGCAGTGGCGGGATCGACCCGGCGGACCGCATCGCCGATCAGATCGTCGATTTCGTCGGCCAGCGCCTGGAAAGGGGCCAGCATCCGGCGCGTCTTCACCTCGCCTGCACCGCCGGTGGCATAGATATCCGGCAGGCTCTCGATCAGTGACCGGTCGGGATAGAGCACATCCAGCCCCTTGATAAGGATCGCGGGCGCGCAGGCTGGCAGCGAGATATGGATGTTCAAGGCCAGATATTCGTCCCGGACATCGCCCAGGAAATGGCGCAGCGGTCCGGGCGCACCGGTGCCGTTATGGATACTGGCCGTCTCATCGCTCCACCCGTTTCTTATGAAGGGATCGGTGGGATCGCTGTGCAGGAGCGATTGGTAATGCAAAGCGTCAAGGCTGCGGGTGAAACCGCGACTGCGAATGGTGGCCTGCGCGCCTTCGGGAAGGTCTGCAAATATATCAGCGCGTTGCCATCCCTGCCGGTCACCAAGGGGCGAACGCAGAACAGGCGTCAGGTAGCGCGCCGACAGCGCCTCGGCCGCTTCGGCGGTTTCCAGGACGCGGTAAAGGGCCGCCTCGGACGCCGCCAATAGCGCCCCGTCGAAGGCCAGCAGGTCGACAATGGAACCCATGCTGTTGGGCCCGTCGATATCAATGCGTGGCTCTAGCAGCCCTTCGGCGGCGGTGAAGACGGCGCGGTCCCCTGCGGCGAAGACTAAACGCCCGGTGCCGTCCATTGTGACGGCGCGACCGGGCGTGCGCCGGGGATCGGTGGCGTAGGTGCTGGTCCGCACACTCCAGTCGCCGGGATCGATGCGATGGATACGCCAGGCACCGAAGGCCTGCGCGACAAGGTGGATGGCGGCCCTATCGTGCAGCCGGGCGGCAGCGATCACATGGGTGTTTTCCAACCGGAGGCCGGTGTCCATGGTTTCGCCCTCGGGCCGGATCCGGCGCAGGCGCGTGGTAGTCTCCCGCTCTTCGATGACGATCACGCCGTCGCAGAGATCAGGCACAGCGTCGGCAACCTGCCAGCCGGGCGCTGCGAAAGAGCCCATGCGATCCCCGGTGCGCATGTCAAAGCGGACGATATCTCCGCCCGTTGCGATCCAGCCGAAGCGCTGCCCCAGCACCACCCGTTGCACGGCCTGAACCAGCGGCGCGTCGATTGCCGTCAGCCGGACAAAACCAGCGCCGTGCAATGCCCAAAGTCCGCCGTCGCTGCCAAGAACCACGGCCCTTCCGCCCGGGTCGACCGTCAGAGCCACTATGCGTTCGCCACCCGGAAGCGGACCGAGGCGATGCGCCCGAAGGGCCGTGCGGGTTGCCAGTGCTTCGTCCTCGCCGCTGCCGAAGGTCAGGTTTTCAGCATAGCCCCGGCCCCAATGGGTCAGCTTGCGGAAACGGTAGACGCGATCACGGGGATGGGTCATGGCGTGCCCTCGCTGTTGCGGTGGAGGCTCACATCGATATTGCGGCCAAGCGCAATTTCGCGATCACCCAGCGGGATCGGGTCGCGGGTCAACGGCGACCCTGCGACAGCGATACGGCAGTCGGTGACGCGGATGACCTCGGGCAGCTTTGCGACCAGCGTTTCGATTTCGCCTACGGTGACAGGGCGCCCGGCGGGCCAGGGCTCGACCGGTTGATGCGGTTCGCGCGGCAGGTCCCACAGCCGCGCGTGCAAAAGTGATCTGGCAGCGGCTTCAACCCCTTCCACATCGGCATCGGCTTCGACTACAAGCGTCACAGCAATGTCCACATTCCGGTACATGGGCGGCGAGACGTGCAAACGTTCGCCCAGCAAGCGGCCGGGGGCAATATCCCGGTCTATCCGGGTCAGGATGGCCGGGTCGGCGGGAACCGGTTCAAGCGTTGCATCACGCGTGGGCAGAACCAAAATGGTGCGGCTGCCTCGCATCTCCGCATCTTCGCGAGCCGGGCGGCGGCGCGGTGTGACGTCGACGCGTTGCAGACCGAGTGCTGCGGCCTTCAGTTCATCCTCCAGCTGGTCCGAACGGAGATGGCCATCCCGCCCCTTCGCGACCGCGCGGGCGCGGGCCACAAGATCGGCCAAGGTATCGCCGTCGCGTCCGGCTGAACTGGGTGTCAGATTCCGACCATAAGTTAGACCTGCAATGCGCCAGTCCAATCCGCTGGCGACCGCGCCTGCCGCACCTGCGGTGCGCCGTAGATCATCGTGGCTGATTTGGGCACCGGGCGGTGGGATCATTCCATTCAGGCCATTGCCAAAAATCACTTCATCGCCCGTGATCCGCACATGTGTGTCGTCGGGACCAGAGGCATCAAAATCGGTGACGCGGGTCCATTCCACCTCAGCCCCGCCATCGGTTACGCGGATTGTCAGTGGGTAGATCAGGCCGTCCAGTGGTGGGATCAGATGGCCATCCTCGACCAGATCATCGGTCTTCAGAGGGACGGACTGGTCAGGCAATCCGGTGCCTTCCGTCAGGACCGTAGCAGGCACCACATGCCCTTCGGTCGCGGGCAGGACGTTCAGCCCAACCCGCGTCAGGGTTACGGTGGCCGGGCGGAACCCGGCATCCAGTCGAATGCGAAAGCGGCTGGCGGCGCCGGTATCGCGTATCCGAAAGAGAACGGCACCGTCACGGGCCAGACCACCGGTCAGGTCACGCGTCTCAAGCGGCCGCCAGTATCCGCCCTCGTCCCATTGATCGACCTCGCAAGGGCCCCAATCCGCGCCTTTGGGCGCCGGGGCCCGCATCAGTATCCCCAGCGAGATGAAACCGTCATTTTCCAGGGGCTGGATTTCTTGCGTCAGCATAAACTCAAGGCTTCGCGGGCCACCACCCGAGACGGGCAACATCGGCAAGGGATCGCGACCCTCGGCCAGACCGGGACCCAGCAGCTTGTGGTCGCCGTCGCCGCTGACCGTTGCAAAATCGGCGATCTGAGCGGCAACGGTTCGGATATGCGCGTCCAGCGTCCATGCGGCCCCGTCGGCATCAGGTGTCTCGATCACCGTGCCCGGTTCCAGATCAAGGATGCCAGGACCCCCAGCCGCTGGCCAGATCAGCACACGGGCGGGGCTCGGTCCTTCCGGGGTCACGCCCATCAGCCGGGTAAAAGCACCAATCAGGCTGTCGCCGACAAAGCCGATGCGGTAAATCTGGCGATCCACAAGATAGGCAATCAAATCGATGATCGTGATCCCTGGATCGTGCAGATTATGATCCGTCCAGTCCGGCGCATAGCGTGGAATGACACCCCGGCCTTCGGCAACCAACCGGTCGAAGTCAATGTCGTCAAGCTCGGGTACGAATGTCATTGCGCGGCCTCCTGCACCTGCACACGGATGTCGCTCTGAGCGGCTGCCGCGATCACCTCGGCGGAGCCAATCCGCGCTGGGTCGCGCCCGTCTTTGGCGGTGATCCTGGTGCTGTCGATGCGGTCCAAAGCGTCCAGCATCATCAGCGCTCGGCGAATATCAGTGGGCCACAGCGGACGTCCTGGGGGCCAGCCCTCACCGTCTGGCCCGCCACGCGCGGGGTCAAGGAAACGACCCAGGCGCTTTCCGGCTTCGGCCTCCAGTTCGGTTTGCCTGCCGGGATTGGCGACCAGGGTGACGTCTACCTGAAGCTCAACAAAATCCACCGAGACGACATTGAGGCACTCAGACCCCCAGGCATCCGACATGGACCGGGTCAGCACACGGGCCAGGTTATCGCGGGCGGCGCGGCTGTAGGTTGTCAGACGGCTATCGCCTCGCGCCAGAACAGCAACCAGAACCCGGTCGCGCATAGCCGACGGCGCGAAAGCCCGGACTTGCGCGATTTCATTATCCGCGTCGCGCGCGGCGGCTTCGATATCTGAAAGTGTCAGGGCGGTGGTCGTGCGGCGCAGCACATCGGGCATGCGCGAAATCAGCTCGGGCACTTCAGGCAAATCACGCCCGCCCGAAATCGCGATGGGGGCCAGGATCAGGTCAAGCGCTTCCACTGTTGCGGTGGCCGCAGCGGCGGCGAAGGCCGAGGTCACGATGCGTTGTCCACCGGCGCGATAGCGGAAGGCCCGCAGGTTGTCGCGTCCGGCGGGCAGAAGCCGACCGTCGCGACCATTGCCAAAGCGCACCCGGCCTTCGGCATCCACCCGGAAAACACGATCCCCGCCTTGCCCGGCCAAACTGTCGACCAGACGCCAGAGCACCCACTGACCCGGCAATTTCGGCACGGCGTCCAGCACCGGATCCGGGCCGTCGCCCTGTGCAGCGCGCAAGGCGACAACTTCTTCTTCGCCCAGCCTTTCGCGGACGCGCAATTCCAGCGATCCGGTCAGGACCGGGGTCGAACGCAATTGGAATTCCTGATTTGGCTCGCCCGATGAGGCACCAACAAGTTCCTGTTCGACGGTCGTCGCCTGTATCACCGACACGCCATTCAGGTAGAGACCGTTGATTTTGGGAACAAATCCCGCGTCCGGTGTTGTCAGACGCACCCAGTGCAGTGGCTGGCCCAAAAGCTGAAACTGTGCGGGCGGCGTGGCGATCTGAAAACTGATAAGGCCCGGGCGGGTCAGCCCCATCGTCGCATCCTCGCCGGTCAGCGGAGCCGGGCTCCAAACCGCTTCGGGGCCCAGAATATCAACCTCCAGAGTACCCCCCGGCTCCTGATCTTCGACGTCCAGCAAAAGCGAGACTGTGCCGGTCGCCAGCGGTTGGGAAAACCCGACGATAATGGCCGGTCCGGGCACGGGTCGGTCAATCGTTGGGGCCGGTGTCAACGGCAGCGCATCGGCACCGCGGAACATGGTGATGGTCGCCCCCGCCAGGCCATTGGCGCCGGTGACGTCAATGTCTTGCAGGTTGTTGCGGGCAATCAGATGGTCGGGCAAGTGATCGGGGCCAAGCGTGAATGAGGCGACCAGCCGCACCACCTCGGGCGGGCGCATGTGGCTGGTATCAACCGTGATCGTCTGTTCGTTACCGTTGGTTTCGACGATGTATTTGGGCCGCCCGTAGTCTCCGCCGATCAACCGGGCACGTATCCAGTAATCTTCCTGTCCACCTATTTCGACCAGTGACAGATCGCGGGGCACAGTGAACCGGACGGAACCGTTGCGAGCAAGGTTCTGGGTGGTGTCCCCAAGCCCCTCGGTCAGCTGTTTCCAGCCTTCGCCATTGTAATACTCCCACGACAATTGCGGGCCGGAATACCCTTGGGCAATGGGTGTGGCGGTGAGTGCTTGGAATTCAGTTTCAGCGGCCGCAGTTTTCATGCGCGCGCCGGAAGGCGGCTGCCCTGTCCAGTCCAGCAGGATCGCGCGTGGCACCGCGTCGGGCGTGTTGTCCAAAGCCTCGGTCTCAGCCAGCACGTCCGGCCTGTGAAACGGTCCGGCAAAAGCGGGAACGGAATCGGCAAATTCGACGAGGGTGTTTCGATGTTCCGCAGCCTCGCCGGGCAGGACGCGGCCTCTTTCCTGAGCGCGGCGCCAGCCTACGGGTGTCGTGCCGCCAAGGATCAGCGTGTCGATGACGACCGGAGGCATGCCGGGCAGTGGATTGTCAGGAGCCCGTAAGACCACGGCATCGGGCATGAGAACATTATCAACCTGAAAGATCCTGAATTCAGGGCTCACGGCTCCGAAACTGACAATTATCAGATCGCCCGGATCGAGGTTCAGGTTGGCACCGCCCGGATCGGACAGTTCGCGGCTGACCAAATCGAGGTCCCCCGCACGTTCTTCGCTGATGTCTTCGATACGATAGGCAATCGCACCAAATCCTATGTCGGTGGTCGCGGGAAGCCTGACAACATCAGAGCCGCCTTGCCGTTCCCCCACCGTATCCAGATTGGTAAGGACAGCGGCCTCGGGCGTGGTGTCAACCTGCAAAACCGCAATCTCGGGCAAATCAGGAGGCGCTGCCGGATCCTGTTCAACGGCGACCCAACTGCTGTAGAGATCTATTTCGACCGCCGTGTTCAATTCGAGCATGTAGACCGTGCGATCTTCGCCAGCAATGACCACGCGGGCGCGGGCCTCATCATAGTCGGCATCTCCTTCACGACGCGGGAAGACTGCCATCAGCGCCACAGCGGCCTGGCCCGCCTCAAGCGATATGCCTGCGGACACAGCCATGCGCGCCTGCGACGCGGGGGCGGTATCAGGTGACCATTCCACAATTTCGCCCGAACCTGTGGAAGGTGCATAGGCAATAACGTGCGGCGGATGGTTCGGGGTCATGTCCGGTAGAAAGCTGACAGAGCATTGGTTCGGAAGACTGGTCAGACTGGTGCTGAGCCCGGGGACAAGTGCCGGATAGCTGAAACTCTGGTGGGTCAGCGTATCCCCATCGACCGCCGCAACCACAAGTTGGCTACCGCTATCATGGAACATCCCTGCCGGACGCGCGGTCGAGGCGACAGAGACCCCCAGATTGACCATCCGGTCGGCGGCAAGCGCCTCATTCGGCTGTACCAGCCAGAGGAGCTGATTTGTATCGACGATCAGAAAGCCCAGGCGGTCGAATCCGGCCACAAGATCGTTTGCCAGGAATTGCGTGTCTTCGATCCGGGTCAGGATCGGCGAAAGCGGGGGTTCAAACCCGGTAATATCCGGGGCAAGGTCGATCTGCGTCCAGCCTTCGGCGACATTTCCGGCGCCATCGATTTCGGTTTTGTAGAGGCCCACGCTGGTGGCGGCGTAAACCTCGGTTTCGTAGATGAAGCCGTTTAATGTCGCCGAAAGCGCAATGGCAGGCTGCTCGGGCACATTATCAGGATCAACCGCCAGAGCATTCGCTGGGAGAGCTGGCAGCGGAGCCCACTCGCCGACCTGAGAGATTCTGGTGTCGGATTGATCAGGCACGTTCCGGCTGAATCTGATGCGGGTAAATTGCCACGTTCCCGTAAGCGTTCTGGCAAGCACATAGTCGCTGGAAATCCCGACGGACTGAACAAATGCCCCTTGCGACATGATCCCGGCTGTCGGGTCTAGGCCACCGGCACCTGTATCTTCCGCCGGTCCCTCAATTTCGCGGAACACCGGCACCTCGGTCAGGTCCATGACCTGAAGGCGACCGTTGCGGGACACGCCGTAAACATGCCGGTCGCCATCGGCGCGCACCGCTTGTGTCAGCGCCAGCATGGTCGCATCGGCCAGTTCAAAGTCCAGCACGGCTTCGGCGTTGGGCTTGGTGAACGCCTCGGGAGCGGCCAGCGAAAAGACGTCAAACCGCAGGGGTTCGGCCCCGAACGGCAGGAAGGCGTCCGCAACAGACAAAGGCTGCCCATTATGAGCGACCTGGCTGATGGTGTCACCACCGGCCTCTTCAGGTGGGTCGGTTTTTACCCCGATTTTAACTTCGCGTAATTCGCTTGGGCCGGCCATCAGGGCACCTGCATCCGCAAAGATGCCACCGGGAGCAACAATACGGATGAAACGGGACTTGAGCACGCCCAACTCAACCTCGTCGACCGGCCCAGTCCAGGCTTTGTATAGCACCAGATCGTCGCCGGGCGCGGCCAGCGGAACCAACTCGTGCCAGCGGGGCGTGTCTTCGGGTGGCGACATCGATTCCGCTGTGCCGAAAAGCTCGAACCGTGCGCCGCCCGCGATCAGATCGGCAGCGACCTCCGGCGGGTCAAAGGCTAGCGTGAACTCGGCGGGTTCCTTGACGTTCAACGCGTCGCCATCGCCCAGATAGAACCCGTGTTCCTGCCGGTTTGGCATCGCGAAGGCATCGAATGCCGTCTGGCGCGACAGACTTTTTATGGCACTTGGGACCAGCCCCGCCCCGCCAATCGGCTCGGTAAGGGTAACGCGGCCATCCTCGGCAAGCTCGGATATCTCGTGAAACCCCGGCGCGCGGCCATCGGTTTCGGTGAAATCGACCCGCAACAAGTCGCCCGGAGCGAGCCCGACGATGGGTTCAATGGCGACCACCTTGCTTTCTGCGGGCGCGCCGGTCAGCAGCCGGTATTCGGGACGCCGCGAAAGATCAGGTTCCAGCGCAGTCACCGAAGCCGGTGCAATCTCGATCCTGTCCGAACCCGGATCGACACTGGCCAGCAGGGAAATCCGGCCAGGCTGCGCGCGCAACGGAACCATGGTTTCAAATGGAGCCTTATCGTCTTCCGTCTTGATCTCGATCCCGGTTCTGGCAGGTACATCGACTGGACGGGTGCGATCTTCTTTCAGTGCGAACGCGGTCAGCCCCTCGGCGGCCACCGGTTGCGGCGGGGCGATATCGAACATGTCGAGGAAGGCCAGCGCATCGCGTTCGGGCGTCTTGTCCAACCGCTTCGTCGCTTCTTCCTGCAACCGCGCGGCGGCTTCGATCAACGCCCGGTCGGCGCCGGTGTCTTCTTGTGCCCCGCGCCAGAACGATGCCATCGACGCCACATCCCGCAACAAAGTCTGACGCAAGGCCCGGGTGCGCCGGGGATCAACGGGGGGATAGGAGGGTCGCCGTGTCATGTCCCCTCCTGAAAGTAGAATGGATAGACAAGATTGCCGCGCTGATTGGTCGTCCGCACCCGGTAGTCGATATCGACGCTCAGCTCACCGTTCAGACTGGCGTCGGTGCCGACCTTGACCGCATCCACCTCAATCCGTGCTTCGAACCGGCGAAGCGCTTCTTTAACCGATTGCTGGATTTCGGCGGTCAACTGCGACGAGATGGGCTGGAATGGCAACTCATTGATCCCGCACCCAAAATCTGGCCGCATCACGCGGCTGCCGCGGCGCGTGGACAGGATGATGAAGATCGCTTCCTTGATGTCCTCTCCACCTTCCGACATCTCGACCTGGCCCCAGCGGGGGTCGAATGTGATCCCGCGACGGGTGTCACCACGTCCGAAGCGTAACCCTCGCCCCAAAAAGGCCGGGAAATCGGTGATATCGAGCCGATTCATCATCCGATCCTCACTGTCATGCAACCCATCGCGATGGCATTGGGCGGTCCGGCTTCCACGATCTGATCACCCTGCCGCGCGGCGAATGCGCCTTCGATCCGAACGGTCGTAGATCCCTTGGCGACGACGCCTCCCACATGTGGTTGCGGGCCGTTCGACAAAGGACAGGCGTGAAAATCGACCGCCGCGCGCCAGGCCGCCTGGCCGCCGATGCGGACCGTGACCGCCCCCGGACCCGGGCTGAGCGGTTTGCCGTGGCTGGTCGCGTCATTCATACGTGCAGCTGGTTGTCCCATCAGTTGATCTCCACCATAGCGCCTTTGACTTTGCAGGTGCCGCCCGCCTTGAACTCGGCTGTGCCCGAGGCATCGATTTCGACCTGCGGGGCGGACAGTTTGATTTTCTGCTGTGCCTCAATCATGATTTCACCGGATTCAATGGCGACCTTGTTGCCACCGCCATCCTCGAGAATCGCCGTGTTTTCAGTCAGATAAATCCGCGGACCCGCCGCCAGTTTCAGTTCGATCTCATTGGCGTCACCGTCGTCGAATCGCAGCTCGTGCCCGGCGCGCGTGCGGATCAACCGACGGTCATTTTGGCCATTGTTTGTCTCGGGCGGAGGCATTTTACCGTTCCAAACGGCCCCCAGCACAACAGGGTGCGCAGGATCCTGGCTGATAAAGCCAACCAACACTTCGTCATCGACCTCGGGCAAGAAATAGAGACCCATTTCATTTCCGGCCATCGGCGTGGCAATCCGGGCCCAGAAGCTTTGCTGGTCGTCTGTGTGCAGTTCCAGTCGCACGCGGATGCGGCCCAATCCCTCGGGGTCTTCGTTGTCGGTGACGATACCGAAGGCTAGGCCGCGCAGGAAACCGTCGGATGCCCTGTCTGCCTCGGCGGTCGCACCGCCCATCATTTGCATCATACTCATATCGATGGCTCCTCGACGGTGAGAGAGGTGGTGAATCCTGAACCCGAGATCGAATGCACCACGGCGCTAATCCAGTAAGTCTTTGAAAACCCTTGCCCCAGACCTTCAAACGCGACGTTCATGTCGGGCCTCAACTCGGGCAGGCCAATGCACTCAGCGCTTCCGGTCAGGAACTTTTGGGCGCGTTCGCGCAGGATGGCCGCGGCCTTGGCGTCGGCTTCGTCCTGCGTGTGAATTCCCGCGCGCACCCGCAGAACAGGCGCGCTGCTCAGCGCTTCGGCCAGACGTTCGGGCCCGCTTTGGTCGCCTGGGTCGCGGCCCGTTTCTCCGCCCTGCTCGGCGCGACCCACGATCTGTTCGCCCTCTTCCGAGGTGCCGACCACCTCGACCGCCGCGATCTGATTGCCCAGATTCACCTCGGGCGAGAACGTGGTCAGCCCGCCGCCCCAGGGCAAAGCAATCTCGGCGTCTTCGTCCTGATGGCGCGGGCCGAAATAAAGCGTGTCGCCCGAGATGTAGAAGGTGAAATTGTCGTTCCGGCCCGCCAGTTTTTCCAAAAACGCCAGATCGGTTTCTTCATTCTGTTCGATACGGGGTTTGGCGGGCGTGGTATCGGTAATGTCCGGCGTCAGCCCGTGACGCCTGGCTATCTTCAACACATAAGCGCTGTCTGGTTCGTTTTCGAGGTAATCAGTGACCTTCCCGATCCCGAGAGCAAACAGCTTGTCATAGCCCGAAACCTCTAGCTGCGGCGCCCCGCCCGAGCCAAAATCCGTCGACAACTCGGTGATCGTACCTTCCAGCACGCGGTCCAGCCGGGCGGGTTCGCCATAGCCCAGATTCACTTCGACCTCGGTGCCGAACTTGAACAGGTCCAAAAGCTCAATTCGTTCATCACGTGCACCGGCCACGAACTCGCGGTCTTCCCATGAAAAGGCGTTGGTGACCGTGATCGAGAACCGCCCGGCCGTCTTTTCCTTGAGATCCACAGACACCGAAGCGACCGTCAGATGCATGTCGCGCACCAGATCTTCGCCGCCAATCTTGACGACAAATGCCGGCGCGAAATAGTCGCCGTGCTTTTGCTCAAGTGTTTCGACGTCCACTGAGGCTCTCCCTTGTTGCGAAGCCTTCCAGCGGCGGCACGATCATTACGTCGCCTGGAGAAAGGGTGCGCGGGTCTTCGACCCGATTGTGTCGCGCGATCTGACGCCAGAATTGCGGATCGCCCAATTCTTCCGCCGATAGGGCCCAGAGGCTGACGGGCGTCGGGCGGAAACCATCGACCTTGCCCAACACGCGGTGCTTGGTCTTGTCGGCCGAGTTGCGGCGCGGTTCTTCCAACTGTTCGGAAATGGTTCGGTATTGCTTGAAGGTGACACTGAGTGTGGCCCGCACCGGCGTTCCGTCGCCCAGAAACATCGTAAAGCGTTGCGATATCTTCTCGACCACGGCACGGAAGGTGAAAGCCCCCCAACTGAATTCGACACGCGGCGGTGCATGGGTGTCGCCGTCTATGGCAACCATTTGGGTGAAGGCTCCGGTGTCGATTGACACGTCGCTGCCCCCCCTGTCGGTATAGGTATCGAATAAGAGGTCCATGCTCAGAACCTCGGCGGCACCGTTCACGAATTGCAGGATCGGGTTCGAAAGCCCGGGGACGGGTGTTTCCTGAAAGCTGGCACCGTATTCAAGTGCATATTCGGTTGGGTTAAAATGCACTTCGATCTCGGCATCCTTATTGCGTCCTTCAAGGATTTTGACTTTGGCTTTTACAAGTTGCTGGGTCATGGTTCAGGTCCTTCCCCGCCGTTCCTGCTCGATCCGCAGGCGCTTTTCGAAGCGTTGCCACATAACGCGCTCAAGCTTGGAGACATCGATGTTTGGATTGTTTTCCGGCAGCACCGCTGTGGGTGTTGGTGGCGCGACGGGCGGCACAGCGGGTGCTGATTTCGGCGCGGCGCGAAACCGACGCTCGGTTGGGGTGCGCGGCAGATCGGTAGAGGTTTTCGGATGTGCGTCATGCCCGCTGGGGCGGTCGGCGAGGACGCGGGCAGTGACTTTAGACGAGGTATGTTGACGGTTTGCACCATGGTCCGCGCTGACTTCGTCGGGTTTGAAGCCGTTTTGACCCGATTGCAGCCGATACACCCGCAAGGCAACGGTCGTGACGCAACGCGGAGCCGCGCGGTGTGGCGTGTTTTTGGCCCGAGCCTGCAAGCGGGCGGTAGCGCAGCGCAAATGGCCACAACGGAAGGGTTGCCGAAGCTCCGGCTGTTGAGGTGCGTCAACGGATGCGCCGTTCAATCCAGCCATTGGCGTCGGCAGATCAACCGCCGCTGCCGGGCGGGTGCCCCGCACATAGACACCTGACTTGGTGCCTTTCGGGTCTTGCAGTGCGGATCGTGAAGCTCGGTTTGACTGGGGCATTGCAGCGGGCACCAAGCGGGACAGGAAGATGCGTTCGGTGCGGGCGACAAGGCTTTCGTTTACCCTGGTCGCCGGGCTGTTTACGCGCCTTATTTGCGCCTGTTCGCTAGCGGCGCGGCCTTGCTGCGCCGCGATTGCGGACACCGTTTTGATGAAGTTCTGCCAAAGCAGTTCGAACCGAGGCGCCAGTGTCATCTGGGTTTCAGCGATATTTATGATCGAATTTGATGACGCGTGGATCGTCACCGGAGTCTGCGCTGGATTACGAAACACGCGCTCCGGCCCGGTGGCCCGCACACCGGTGGATACCGTACGGCGGCCCAGGCGATGGCGGGGCCAACCGACATTCACCAAACCAAAAGTTTGTCGGGCTGCGGACCGCCATGGGGTCATGAGTGTCCGAGCGCCAATCATTGCTTCGACAACCCGTGATGGACCAGCTCGACGCTTTCCATCGCAACTGCATTGGCGCCGGCATCCAGCTCGGGACCGGTCCATTTCGTAGGCAGTGCGTCGGCACAAATCCAGCGCCACGCCTCTCCGCCCATCTCATCCATCAGGATGATCGAGACGGTCCGGCGTTCAATCGACCCGGACACGACGTCCTCGTGCCAATCCCAGAACCAGGCATCCAAAAGTCCGCGCTTCAGAACCAACGTGGCTTGCGTGCTTTTGGTGATCAGCTGGATGTCATAATCGTTGACGCCGCCTTCACGGTAAGGCTCGGTCTCGGTTGTCCGCTCAAGCCCGCCGACGGACATGACGCCACCGCGATCAAGCCCTTGAGCTTCAATCCGGAACCGGAAACCACGCAGCGGGTCAGTCATTAGTCACCTCCTCCGTTTTACAAAGCCTCGAGCGCGCGTGCGCCAGAAGGTCCATCAAGCCGCCGGTTGATCTGCGAGATCTCGGCAACCCAGGTCCGCCTTTCGGCGTGGTCGAGCGCCATGAGCTCTGTGCCCGACCAATGAAAATGATACGCAATGAACGCCATCTCCTCGTAGAGCTCTCCGACGGGATAAAGCGTCAGGCTTCCCCCACCAGACCGAAACCTTCCTGGCGTTGGGGGGCCATCTCTTCAGCGTCGCCATCTGCGTTGAAACGTTCGTAAAGGGCTTGCAGGTAATTCAGATCGGCGGCGAACAGCCCTTCGATCACCTTGGTGTTGGCGTCCTGCACTGCGCCCAGCTTGGTGATAACGCGGGACAGCACGATGATCGCCAGATAGGCCGGGTTTTGCTTCACGCGGGGGTCTTTCAGCGGCAGGATTTCATCGGCCGCCGTTGCCAGCCGCATGCGCCCTTCCCGGTGCAGGTTGCCATCGGCGTCCACATAGCCGCGCGGCAATGTGAACTCGATTTCGGTTTGGATCGTCATGTCTCAGACCTTTCCTACTGGATGCGTTTGATGCCTTCGTTGCAAAGCTCGAGCGTGTCGATTGCCACCTCGTTGCCTTTGCCGTTCAGGTCTGTAGGGTCGTATTTGCAGGGCCAGGCTTTCGTCACTTCGTAAGCCGCCTTGTCTTCGCCCGCTTCATTCTGAATGCGGATCACCACGTTTCGCCGCGCATCATCCAGTGGGGTCGCATCATCGACGACAAGCTGATGCCAATCGGCCAAATCCAGCGAGTCGGTAATTCCCCATTTCAGGGTGATGTTGGCGTATTTGGTCAGCCCATTCAGTTTGCGGACAGTCGTGATCTCGTCCCCTTCGCGATATTCGATGGGTTCGTTGGAAAGATCACCGATGGCGACCTCGGCAAAGCCTGCCTGATCGATCCCGTCGATCTCGAGGCGATAGCGCATATTGCGCAACGGGTCTTGTCTGGCCATGTCACTCCTCCGTCAGGGTTGTGTCAGCTTTTGGCTTCGCGGGTTTGCTGGTAGACGCGGAAGATCACGAACTCGGCAGGGCGCACAGGCGCGATGCCGATTTCGACGATCAGACGTCCGTTCAGGATATCGTCGGTGGTCATCGTGCCGGGGCCGACCGAGACGGTGAACGCCTCTTCCTCTTTGGCGCCGAACAGCGCACCCTCACGCCACTGGGTGCGCAGGAACAGTGTGATCGTCTGCTGGACACGGGCCCAGAGACGCTGATCATTGGGCTCGAAGACAACCCATTGGGTCGAGTTGTAGATCGAGGCTTCGAGGAAGATGAACAACCGCCGGACCGAGACGTATTTCCACAAGGGATCGCTGGACAGCGTGCGCGCGCCCCACATGCGGATACCGCGGCCTGGGAAGCGGCGGATGCAGTTGACGCCACGCGGGTTCAGCGCTTCTTGCCGTGCGGTGTTGACGTCAAACTCAAGATCAATTGCCCCGGCGACCGGCACGTTGGCCGGGGCCTTCCAAACCCCGCGTGTATTGTCGGTCAGTGCGTAGATTCCGCAGGCCGCAGCGCCCGGTGGTACCAGAGTTTTGACGCCTGTACGCGGATGCGGCGTGTAGTACCAAGGGTAGTAGAAGGCCGCGTATTGGCTGTCCAAGGCGTTGCGCGGTTGAAGCTCGTCCCCGCCAACGGCGCTGACGTTCCGCGCCGCATCGAGTACCGCAATGCGGAATCTATTGCGTTCGCAATGTTGAACGATGGCGGCTTGTATTGCTTTTGGAATATCATCGTCATTGCCGATGCCCGGTGCATGTACAATCGCCACATCACGGAAGTTATCAAGGTTCAGCGCTGCCAAACCCCGCAATTGCATGGGGTCATCAATCGGGTCCCCCGCGTCGTTCAAACGGCCCTCGAACTGAACCGATGTAATCGCGTCACCATCTTCGCCATCGGCAAGGAAACCCGAAAAGACATCATCCGCTCCCGGCAGATTGGCCGCATCGTCATCCACCGCCAGTTCAATCAGGGCCGAGGTCGTGTCCGAAATGGTCTTTTGCCAATATGACGGGCTTTCGGGATCGGTGGTCAGATCGTCGTAATCTTCGATCAAGGCCGGGCGCGGCAGGTGATCATCTCCGCCTTCGGCGAAGGGGTCGAACAGATCGGCGGGTTCGCCACGGCTCCAGTACGCAATCTGCAGGCGGAAGCCCAAAGGCACCAAAGCATCACCCGCGTCGTTCAGCACTTCGGTGGTCGAGGCCGAGATTCGCGCGAAGATGCGGTTGCCAGCGGTACCGGGCCCGTTTGCTGTGATCGTGTAACCGTTGGTATCCAGCGCGGCGGGGACGGCATTAGGGCCCGCGACACGGGCGATGTAACAGCGCCGCCCGCCGTTATCGAAGAACGCCTTCACGCCGAAAGGCAGGTACTTGTCAGGGGCGAAGACATCGCCGTACAGACGCAGATATTCGCCATAGCTGGTGACGAAACGCGGTCGCATCGGCCCCCGTTCGGCTTCACCCAGAAAGGCGGCTGTCGAGGTTGCGACACCCTCGATGGGCTTCGGTCCACGCTCGATCTCTTCGATAAAAACTCCGGGTGCGAGATATTCAGGCATAGGTCATCTCCTTTTTTGGCCGACGGTTCATGACGCCTTGTGATCTTCCCAGGCACCGAGGGTCTCTGCGATATTCGGGATCTGGTTCTTTTCGTGATCTGCAACGGCGCTTTCGGCAGTCTTCAACGTCTCTTGAGCGGTGCCGAGCGCCTGTGCCGCCTCCTCGGCAGCGATGCGTTTGGCCTGAAAGACATCCCAGGCCATGCGGATTTTTTCGGGCAGGTCAGCGGCTGAAACGACTTTTGGAGGTCCGTCTATCAGCGCCTTCAAATAAGGCTGACCTTCCACCGGGTTTGTACCGTCCAATCCAAGCTTCCAATAAGCTTCGCCGTGCTTGTGGGCTTCGGGCGTAGCCAGAGCCGTGATTTCTTTCACAAGATCGCTTGCCGCCTTGTGGCGCGCTTTAATCCCGGCGATTGGCTTGCGCCATTTGGCAAGGATCTCGGCGGCTTCATCGCGGGCTTTCTCGGCATCTGACAATGCCTTGGTCGCCCGATACAGCGGCGTGTTCAACTGAGTGCTCAGCGCCGCCCGCGCATTGGTCAGGGCGGTATTGCTTTCGTTAATCTTCTGGTTCACCCAGTCTTTGGCGTCGCCCAGCTCGCCTTCCAGCAAAGTTTTGAGATGCCCGAACTTGTGGGCCAACGAGTCTTGAGCCTCGGTCAGTTCGGCAATGATTTCAGGCGTATATTCGTCAAGTGCAGCGGCCTGATCATCCAGAACTTTCTTGATTTCGGCCAATGTGGCATCGATTTGTTCGACGGCCTGCTTCTGACTTTTGATTTCGAGAGTCGTAAGCTGTTCTTTCAGTGGAATGGGTGGTGGGGTATTGTCGCCCGCCGGAAGAGGTGTCGGAGTCTGTGCACCGGTGTCCGTGTCAGTCGTTGGTTCGCTCATAATATCCTCCTCTCCGCCCCAGGACGGGTGCGTCATGGCAATGGGATCGGGTCCGGTATGACCCTGGTTGAAAGGTCTTTGATTTCGCCTGACCAGACCTCGTCTGCACCTATCCGCAGGATGACCGAACAGGTGACAGGCAGACGCGGCGCATTGGCGAGGCTGACACGGGGCGCGCGCATGCGCATGGCGAAATTGCCTTTGGCGTTGGTTCTGGTGCTGAAAAGCAGCGGCGGGTTCAATTGGTCGCTGGGCTGCGGCGGATCGGGATCGTTGGGATTCTGGAACAGGCGTACTTCAGCGTTCAACACAACGGCGTCAGCACCCTCGCCTCCCGCGTCCTGCACGCCCCCCCGCAGGATCATCGCTTCGCCGTCGCGCACGAATTCAGGCATCCGCGTTAGTTCGACCACCCGCGTGTCGCCCGCCGGATCGCCGCCGGGCACGGCGCGGACCTGTGGCACGGGAATGTCGCGGTCCGCTGGCGCGAAGTACCCGGCATCCGTTGGATCGAGGCTGACGGTATAATCCTCGCCCTCTTCCAGCCGCTCGAACACCAGATGACCCGACAGCGAACGCGTTGCCGTCTTGCCCAGACGCGCGATCCTTGCCTTAACCGAACCCGCCACGACACGGCCATCGAATGCGTCCACCGGGGTGATCACTATGCTGGCCAGAAAGGCGCGGCCCGGGTCTGCCCGGTCAGGATCCAAGATGATGTTGAAGCTGTGTGTCATGGCCGGACCTCGCGCAGCAGTTCGTCCCTGTCCCCGAAGACATCCGGCGTATCCGCCGAGTGCCCGCTGTCCAGACGGCGGCTGACGACGGGTTCACCGCGCACCGCATCGCGGGCTTCGATAAAGACCGGACTGGCCAGATAGACCATCGAGGTGACATAGCTTCGATTTTGAAACAGGCTCCAGACGCGGCTAATTTCCTCCATCGGGTAAGGCTCGGGCGTGATCCGGACGGATTGGCCGGGCACCATCGCCTCGCCGATGGTCGGAGTTTCATGCAGCGCCGCAATGACATTGCCAAGGCGCAGCAGGTCTTCTGTATCCGGCGCAGCTTCAGGCCGGAAAAAGCTGATCATATAGCGCAGATCGACCGGCAGCGCGTCTTGCGGCAGCAGATCAGCCGCCCCCGGCGCTTCGCGCGATCGCTCGACATTCCGCATCTCACTGTTTGGCTCCAGGTGGAACAGGAACAGCGAGATCAGCGCCGGACTTCCGGCGGGACGCATTTCAGGCGAGCCAATAAAAACCGGGCTGTCGACCGGCGTTCCGGCCAGCCGCGCCCGGATCAGACCGTGCAGGGCCTGAGTGACAAGTCCTATGGCATCCACACTCATCGGGTCACCGCCTTTGGCAGGGCCAAAGTTGGATCGGGAAGTTCACGCTCGGCCGTAAACAGGCCATTCTTGATCAGTTCGGCCCGGGTCGCTGACATAATATGCGGCATGCCAATTTCATCGGCCTCGGCCGCCACTGCAGCGAAAGCGGCGTTTACGGCGATGGATTGGATTGAGCCGCCAGACAGCGGCAGCCGGTTCGCCAGAAAGGCCGTATCCAGACCCGGCGCGCATCTTGCATCGCGCGGGATCGCCAGTTCCCAGATGCGCGAGCGGTCGGCGGCCCCAGGCATCGGGAAGTCGACCACAAACCGCAAACGCCGCAGGAATGCCGGATCGATATTGGTTTTCAGGTTTGTCGTCAGAATGACCAACCCCTCGAACGCCTCGATCCGTTGCAGCAGATAGGCCACCTCGACATTCGCATAGCGATCATGTGCGTCTTTGATTTCGGTACGTTTGCCAAATAGCGCATCCGCCTCGTCGAACAGGAGTACGGCGGACGAGGCTTCGGCGGCAGCAAAGCACCTGTCAATGTTCTTCTCGGTCTCGCCGATGAATTTCGACACGCAACGGGACAGCTCGACCTGCATCAGCTCGACGCCCAGACTTTTGGCGATGACCTGCGCACACATGGTTTTGCCGGTACCGCTTGGCCCACTGAACAAGGCCCCAACACCGCGTCCATAGGGCAAGCGTGAGGCGAAATCCCAGGTGTCCAGAACCTTCGGACTATATCGTACATGATCCGGAATGGACTTCAGGACCTGCTTGATCGACTTCGGCAACACGATGTCTTTCCAATCAAAAATGCAGGGGGGGCGGCGCACGGTTTCAGGCGCGTGACTTGCCGCGACAACGCGCGCCGTGCTCTTCAGCACATCCGCCGGCGACATCGCGGGGTCCAACCGTGTGGCCCCCGCAACCATGTGCCCTACTGCCGAGATCTCGGATGGTGACAGCCGCAGGACCGCGCCCAAATCCTGCGCCTCGGCATCCGATATTTCCATGCCCTGCGCGTCCATCGCCGACTTCCATCGCGCCCCGACCAGTTTGTTTCCGGGTTTTGGCACCACCATGTGAACTGAGCCACGGGTTTGCGCATGTAATCCCAGCGTTGATGAACCGATCACAATCTGGCCCCGCGCAAGCTCACCAATTTCGGATGACAGAATGGCGGTTTGATCCGGCTCCGGCAGGTTGCTGAGGCCATCCATCACAAGGGCCGCGTTGCGAATGCGCGCGGCCAGAACCCAATCGGCCATACGCGCCGCGGCACCTGCGCCGGCTTTTGCGCAATCGACGCGCAGCACCGGGATGTCCAGCGCCACCAACGCTGCAGCCATTTCGTCAGCCTCGTTCCCCTCATCCGAAGTGACAATGACAAGGGGTGGCACCTGCGCCGCGAATACACGTGAAAGATCGGCCCGAAGGCCAGCTTCTGCATCCAGTGCCAAGGTCTGCAGCCACCAGTCGACACCCATACGACGGCGGATGCCATGAAGCAGTTCCAGAATTTCAAGCGGAACCCGATAGCCAGGTTGCGCCTGATCGGTTTCGGTTCGGATCAACCGCAACCGGGCAAAACTTCGAGGCCCGTACAGAACGGCGTCGATATCCGCCCCGATATGTTCATCTGAGAAAAAGTGGGCCAGCGTCGTCGCGCTTGGCCGGGGTTCGGCGTAATTGTTTTGTAGCAGGCCGATAGCCTGACAATAGCGCTGATCCAGATCGGGGGCGGCCACAAGGCAGAGCAACCTCAAATCTTCCGGCGTCAGGCCAAGTGGCGTCGTCAGCCATTGTTGTAAACTTGGAGAGCCGGCAACGGTTGCAAACCTCTCACGCTCAATCTCATCGGTGATCATTGAACCGCGGCTGAAATGCCGGCGCAGATAGGCCAGATCCTGCATCCAAGCCGCGTCATCGGACTGACCCCGAGCCGAAGCGTAACGCTCCAGCGCCAGGGCAAAGGCCGCGTCCAGCCAGGCAACAATGTCTGCAAGCGCTGCATGACCGCCATTGCGGATTGGATCAGCAGCGAAGAGCACATCATTTTCCAGCGAGATGATTTTGGGATGTGGCGTTTCCGTCAGCAAACGGATCGCTGTCCGCAATCGGCGTATCCCGACACTCTTCAATGAGATCTGAACATCGCCGCGCCCTTCTTCGGCGATAAGGATGACCGAAACCAACTCGGATGACGGCGAAAACTGCCGCCAGTCATCTCCATCGCGCTGCTCCAAAAGTATAACTACCGGCGTTTCACTGTCGAGCAGCGGCGCGACGTCTGCCTCATTCTCAACCAGAACAGCCGAGATGGATGCATCGGTATTTAGACTTGCCGCCAAAACCTCGGCAAAGGCATGACGACGAAAAGGTCCAATAAAAACGTTTGTTTGCAGCATGAAAATTCCCCACGCTATGCCTCCAGACTGCGTCTTCAGACAATCGGAACATATGCATCGATGGGTCAGAAACGGGCCAGTGCCTTAAGACATGTAACCCTTGATCGGGTGGTTATGCTTGCAAGGCGGGATAGTCCACTTGACACGGGTCAACAGACCTATGCCTGTGCCATTGTTGTGGGGAGGATTTGTTGTCCGCATCCTGCAAACACAAACCTTTAAGCCGCTGTATCTGGACTGTGGCCAGCTTCGCAAACTCGGCCTTTAGCTCGTCCAGAGGCTCGGCCCATGCTTCTGCGAATCCTGTCGGTGATCGCCAAGAGTTAAAGGTAGAGGAGGCTGAGCTGGTTATTGCAGCTGCCGATCTGAAGCCATTGGCGCGAAAGCTTGCGTGCAACCTCAACAACAACCTGACTGGTTCAAACATTGACGCCCCCCCTGATATTGCTGACCCAAATTTAATGATGAAGCTTTCAGCGATGTTGCGCAAATCGCTCAAATCAGAAGTCGAACCTCAAAAACCTGGTCTGCAACCTGACAACCGTTCACCTCCAGGATTTGTAAATGAGGAACAAGAGTTCGACACCTCAAGCCGATAGCATAGCGTGCTGGTGGCCGCGACTAGTTGACAGCGAAATACTTCGGACCTGTCGAGAACGGGCGAGCTGGCAGAATTCACGACCAATATGGCGCACGAAAACTCAGTCTTTCAGCAAAAAACTCACTTTTAGTAATCCCATTCGTCATACGCTAGAGGCAAGGAATTCAATAAGTCCCGACGCTGCCTCCAATCAGGCATAACGCCTTCCAAAAGTGATTTAAACTGGTCGTTGTGACGTCTGACCCGAAGATGCACCATCTGATGAGCCAGAATATACTCAAAACAAGCTGCGGGCTTCTTTGCCAACTCAAGATTGACAAGAATCCGCCTCGAAACGGCTGTGCAGCTCCCCCACTTGGTCCTCATACGACGGATCTGCACATTTGGACGCTCTACCGACAGAGCGGAACAGTATTGGTTAAGCTTTCTCTCGATAAGTGCCTGAAGGTGGGATCGATAAAAGAAATCAAATGCCTTTTCCCTGCGCAAGCAGATCGTGTTGTTAGAAATTGGCGTTTCATTCGGGGTATTTTTCCGAACGCAGACTCAAACCGCTTATCCATAAAACGGGTCGATGGCATCAACGTTCCAGAAGTTTATCAAGCCATCTCTGGTATCGGGGAAGCCGGTCAACATGGTCTGACCCTGGCACCGTTTGGCCCCAAACCCGTCTCACTTGCAATGGCATTGTACGCCGCCAGAAATTCGCACGCACCGACACAAACTGGCGTCTATTACACGCAGCCAACATACTACAATTCAAATTACTCTTATGGCATCAAGCAGATAGGCGGTGAGGCAGCTCTAAATGCCTACTGTGTCAAGCTTAATAGGCAGATGCTCTATCGATAAAGGAAAAGACACCGCAATACTACTAGCGTGAAGTAATTCTAAATTTTTCGGCTTCTACTCTAAGGCCGCTGAACACTTCACCCCTGAACTATCAAATAAGTCAATACCAGTCCATAAACACAAAAACTAGAAAGAGACGCACTCGAATAACTCCTGAAAGTACGCTACAGCGCCGGTAAGCTTAACAGATCCCTCTTTAGCAACAATAACTAGTTTCAATGCCGCTTCAAATCTTCCGTCGAGATTTACGTATAACGCCACGCCTTCATAGCTAGTTACGACTGGACCTATTTCCACTGGTGTCACATCTGGAACTTCATAGTCAATAAAACTCAAGTAGTTGTTTGGAATGCCCGATCTCTTAAACTCTCTTCGATTTGCTTCTCTGACACTGTCGGTGAGGTCTTTTGTCGGCTGGTACGCCCCATCTGCCTGAACTTTATAAACATTTCCTTTCCCGTCTAAGTGCAAGCCTCCCAAGTACCCTAGACCACCCGGCGTGATAAACGGCCGGCCACGAAATATTTTTTCGTCAACGAAATGCATCATACCGCGGGCTTCTTTTCTCAATTGTTCTTTCGTAAACTGAGCACCTGAGGCCTTTATATCTAAGAATTGACTTCTTGTTGCGACATCACTCATTGGCTGGCAATAATGGCGAATTTTCTCTTCACCTGGAGCAAGAATCTTTACCCTATTCCCATCCAAGACTTTATATTGGGAATTACCGCTCCCAACTATAATTGTTCCTCCAGTTTGATTCCCAACAACAACTCCTTCAATTACGTCCCCCGTTATAATTCCAAGATCTTGAGCAGAAAGAGGGGAAGGTAGTGAAACAGCGGCGAAAAATATATTTGAAATCAAGATGGTAAATATTTGATTTATATTCCTCATAGATTCCGCTCCAATCACTTACTAGCTGAATTTCCGTTGTTATTTATTGTGATATTTCCCGAACTTTGGCCGACGACAGCGCCACCCACGACATCTCCTGTTTGAATGTCGATGCTAAAATCTCCTTCGTAAGTGATACCACCGAATTCATTTGTAAAACTCTGAGGAAGAGCTTCATTAAAGGCATCAGCAAACAATTTACCTTGCTCAGCCTCGAGAGTGTTCACTATTTTCTGAGATAAGGCCGTCAGGTTTTGCAGGTAATCTACTTGATCAGAGGGCTTTTCTGGGTATTTGGCTGAAATCAGAGCCTTATCGCCGTCGGATAGTTGGTTTCCTCTTTCGACATAACAGCTTGCATCCTTTCCCTGAATGAAGAAGAGCGCAGGCAACTCATAATGCATAACGGACTCCCTGTCGTATGGAGTGTATTCGTAACGGCGTTTTGTTACCGGGCGAATATTCCTGTCGACTTTCTTTTCGCTCCACGAATTCGGGGGGCTTCCGAGTTTTTCGTAAACAACTTGCCAGTTTAGTTGAGCTTCACAGTCTGAATCTGGGTGCTGATGTTCATGGTGCATACCTAGCGCATGGCCAAACTCATGAAGCACAGTTCCTCTCGCTTCCTTCCGTTTACGGTTCGTGAGAGCGCCCCTTAATGCCCCTATGTTCAGAGTAGGCCGTTTCCCGAGAACGTTTGATGCATCCGTTCCTACATAGGACCAGTTTCCATGCGATTGAAAAGATATTCTAATATCTGTGAGTTGACTGGCGCAGATTCTGGGCTTTCCATCCAAAAGCCCATCTATTTCCAGCCCACGCGCGGCTTGTTCCCAATCCGATATCGTCTCTAGTACATAGGAATGAGTACCGGTTTCACCGTCCATAAAGCAGACTTCAACTGGGTGATCTGTGTTCCAAACCTTTGCGCCATTGATTATCCCTTGAAGGACATCATCAAACTCGTCTAGCGGAGGTTCTTCATTAGCAGTCCCGTCATCCTGTGATCCACTGGTTGTTAAGCTGTGACTGTGGGCTTGAGTGCCCACGACAATAGTTAGAAAGCTGATTGCTAGACTCTTGGTGGCCAATTTCGAAAGCGTCGTTTTCATAGAAACCTCAGAAAAATTCTAAAAAAATAAAACATTCAAACTAGAGTATAGCACATCCTGCTAGGTTTGTGATTCCAGCGTCATGATTACGGGGCTAACAATGGTATCTGTCCGGCGAGATGAGCGGCCAACAAAGCAGCCGCCAATTCTAAAATCAGAGATTATACGCAGTCCGCCGACGCCCCTCCATGAACATGTAGGTCTGCCCAAGATGCACGAAGTATACATAGCTTCGCGCCTGTGGAGATGCCGTGCTCGCCGTGCAGAGCGCGTCAGCGACGGGCTATGGCAGTCGATACTATGTCAAGCTAGATGAACAGATGCCCCATTGACGAAGAAACACACACCAAAAACAACAAAATCAAGTCACTCGCAAAATCTTATGGCTTAACCATCTCGGCTAGTATTTGGCTGAAAGCCTCAACGCCTGTTGTCGCCTCCGCCCACTTTGCAAATTCAACGACATCCATCCGCCTTTCACCAGTTTCGCACTTAGCAACGAACGATTGAACCGTGCCCAAACGTTCCGCAAGTGCAGCTTGCGTCAAACCCGCTTGGAGTCTGGCTTCTTTAAGGCCAGCTATCAAAATTTGGTGTTCTCTTGTTCTGAGGGATTTCAATTGCAGGTGCCGTAATGATCAATCATTGGCGACCTGATAATCCCAAGTTAGAATAATCCCATTTTGGAATAAGATTAACTAACTTGCCGAGAATTATACTTACATTCCTGCTGCTTGCTTTCGGCAGCGTCGCTTTTGCACAGACAGCGACCGAGCGACACAACCTTGAAACCGTGTTCCGTGAGCTCGACCATGCCTCGCGTGAAGCGGCGCAATTTGAACTTCAACAGCAGAACTTGTACTTACAGCAGATTGACGGCCTCTGGGGTGCTGGAACTCAGCGGGCTCTATTGGCCGCGTTGTTTATGTTGAACGAGGTTGGAACGGAGGTTTCGGTAGAGACGGAAACCGACGCCCAACATTTCCTCAACTTCATCATTTCTGGTTCTGCGCAAGGTCTCATTTATGGTGAAGCAGATGAGCCAGAGGAGAATATTGGCTTGCCAAATTGGCTGGCGAACTACCTATCGTTTGATGCACAGATCGCCGATTGGCGACATGCAACTTACCAAATCAAAGTCGCATCTGCCGCAAACTACTACACGGCCTTGATTCCCTCCGACGCCCAAGTACAGCGCCTGATCCAAACTGGACAGTTGCAGATGATCGCGGAGCGCATCGCTCCATGTATGGATGAGATGATCGAATTCGGTGTGAAGACCGGGCAAAAACGCGTGTCTGATCCTATCTACCCTGATTTTTCGCAAGTGTGCGCAGCGCTGGTCCTTCAATAGACCTCAAAACTTGCCGGTCTTTACTTGGCACGAACCTTCTAACCCCCCGCAAACACAGGATACGAAATGAAGTTATTAATCGGCGTGGTCGCCATGATGGTTTGCTTCTATTTTGGCCAATCAATGCTCCGCAGTGGAAAACAATTGAAGACCAATGGTCATAAGATTAGCGGGTGGTTCCGCATAATCTGTTCGATCCAGTTCATACTAGGTCCACTGATCGGCATGGCGATGATTTTGTCCGCCAAGTCGCCACTGAGTAACGAAACGGCCGAGCACAAGTATGCATTGTGAACTGTGCTCGGATGGGGTCGATTAAGCCTCGATCTCTGCACTCAGCGACAATACCCCGTGCTCGACATTTTCTGAGCCACTGTACGCTTACGCTCAAGAGATCTGCAGTCTGCTTCTTCTTAAGGAAAGTTGGTGAAATTCTAGAGGTTGGGGAAATTCTAGAGGTTGGGGAAACGACAATCTCAATCTTAGTCGATTTTTGTGTGTTCATTTGGGAACTCCTTGATACCGTGCGGTATTGAAATAGCAAACTTTTGCTACTTTCTGTATGGACACGCCAAACGCAGCGGTTCTAGGTTGGAAAAGATGGACGATTTGCCGAAAGATAAGTTTCCTAGAAAACTAAAAGAGCTACGGTCGATTGATAAGAACAGCGACGCAGAGCTCGGCAGAAGGAGCGTTGAAGACTCATGCTCCCTTGTACGCGAGGAGTGGCGCACACGATTTGAAGCTGAGCGGGGCCAGTCTGGAGGTGAGCCAGACAAGTCCAACGGTGATCAAAAAAAGAAAAAGCCAAAAAAAACGGCAAATGACTCAGCCAACGAATTCCTTCGAAAAAACGTTTACCGAATAGGGAACTTACTACTTGATATGGACCAAATCGAAGCAGTTAGGAGCCTGTTTCCCTCCGAGCCGACGCGCCGAAGCGATGTTCCGTCACTTGAAGAGAATATTTTTCACTGGATATTGGTGCGCATGTTTCCCCCAAGTCATGGTGAAATGCTACTCTCGGTAAGAAACCGGATGGCAAAACAGCTTGTGTACGCGCGACGGCACAGAATTCCAGCATATCTGCTTGTCGGCTTCTTGTACCAAGTGAAAAACTCAAACAACTTAAAAGAAGAAATTGAGTGTAACGCCTATGAATACTGGTACGCACGCCTCGTACCCGGTGCTGAAACACTGGCCAAAATAAAAGAAAAAAGCCAGTCGGAGTGACCCGACTGGCTAGATGTTCTCTCAGTATTCCGTCGATAGTAACAACGTCATAAACCGCTTAGTTTCGTCTAGGTTGGCAGGATCTTCTGACTCGTCGTCTAAGTCATTATTGTAGTAGTTTATCTCCCAGCTAAGCCAACTCACCGAGTCGTACCCGTTTAGCGGGCCGACGATTTATAGGCTCATAAAAAAGGGAAAGTTTCCTAAGCCCATTAAGATCGGCAGCCGATCCTATTGGATAAAAGATGAAGTTGAAGCCGCGATGCAGGCGTTTGCCAACGCACGAGGCTGAACACACCCACCCTACAAACGAAGCCCTAGCAACAGGGAAAACTGAACTGGCTCTCGACGTAGTTCGGCAAGCTGTAGCGAGAAGTACAAGAGTCTTTTGCGTCGATTTCACCGGTGACTATCGGGCGCGGCTTGCTGAACTGGACCCAGCCTTCCCATCCCTGCGGTCGCGCCTTGAGGCAGAACCCAGAACGCACCGCTACCGATTTGCTGCGGCTTGTTTGCCTCGTTGATCGAACCAGCAATCCAAGGCGTCGGCTGGGACGTCAGGAACAGCGACCAATAGTAGTCAGCCGACACGCGCCAGTGAGCCAGGTTGACGTTAACGAGGTCGAGGAATGGCGGCTTTTCCACATCGACTTTCAGGTTGTAGGGCGAGATGACAACAGCCGGGATATGGTCCAGATGCTTTCCGTTCACCACCGGCGTAATCGGCTCGTGAATTTCGACCTCGTGGGTGGACGCATCGGTTTTCGAACGGGTCACATGGTAACGCCGTACCGTGTAGACAGGATCGAGGGTCAGGACGAGGTGTTGTTCGACGCCGCTGTCTTCAAGTTCGGCATCATCCTCATGCAGACGCAGATACGTCAGCTTCTGCCGACCTTCGACCAGTTCATTGCGCCAATCCAAAATTGACTCCGCATCGAAGGTCGAGATGAAAGGAGCGGATGCAGGTGCCGCCCCTTCTTGCGGATAGTCGAGGACCAGAGCGCGGCGTCCAATGGACATCACCTCGCGCAGTGTGTCGTCAATTAAGGTGGTGATCGAATTGCCTTCGAACGTCGCGGTATCCCGCATCGGTTCGAGCCGGGTTGGCAATTCGATCACCGGGGCGTTGCGCGTTGCCGCGCCAACGAGGCCACGCAGTGTGCGCTCTGCAACGGCGTAGAAGGAACCGCCGGTGAGATAACGCGTGAACTGCGATTGGGTCATCCCTTCGGGTCTGGGCAGATAAATCTCGCCCTGCTTTTTCAGGCGATCTTCGCCTTCGATCACATCGCGGATTTTGTCATATTCGGTCCGGCGGTCGTGGTATGAGCGGTGATAGATTTTGGTCATGTCAAATCACGCGCGATGACCGTCCACGGAATTTCGAACCAACTGTCTTTGGCGACGCGATGAACACGAACTCCGTTCGCGGTTTTGTCGGCCAAGACGCCGTGGAATTCGGCGCGTGGTTTGTCATCCTCCGATTTGAACGCGGCCAAGATCAGAGCTTTGGCATCGGCTGGAGTGATCGGTAATGGCAAATGTGTGGCTGTATGGATGTCGATCCCTACAAGTCGGCAGCCCTCCGGGCTTTCAACGATCTGAAATTCTCTCATTGGGGGCTCCCCGGTGAAGTGATGCCGGGTGGGTCTGAAAGGCGAAGCCAACAAGGACAGGAAGCGGCTTCTGGTCAGCGAGCACCCACCCGGCGCGAAACACTCGCAATTTGTTATTGCAACTCAGAATTGAGCGCGCGACCGGAAGTTTAGGTACAACTCGGGAAGATTGAGGGACACGCAGAGCGCGTCAGAGAGGCAGGTTTGTAGGTCGTTGGGCATGATGGTGGGGAAAACGCGCTCTATGGGCGTTAGCGCCGAGCAGAGCGAGTGAGACGATGGGTTTATGGGCCAGAGGCGTGGCTTGGGTTTGGTGGGCGCAGGGTAAACGTGGAAATTGTGATCTTCTGGCTTCGCGGGGGCGGGTCGGGATCGCTCAGAGAAAAGGGGTAGTCGCGATGGATATCCGTAGCCGAACCGTGGATTTTGGCTGTTACAAGGATTGTCACAAGGATTGCGGACAGAATTGTGCTTTAAGTTCAATTTGTTGAGTGGTCAGATCAACTGATGACTGATCACTTAACTATGGGCATTTGTGCGCAGATGACGGATATCCGCCGGGAGTCAGGGACATATGTGCAGAGATGCGCCCATTCAGGTATGGGCGCGATAGTCCCAGAATTTGGTCTTATCCACGCGTACGCGCGCGCGAGGCGTCAAACAAAAACGCCTTACTGATCACTGCTACAAAGCACTCTGGACGTGGGACCGCACGCACTTTTGCCTGTGGTCAAACTTTGGTGGTCCTGTCGTTTCGAAAAACCACCTAAAACCAAGGTGATACCACCCAAAACCGCAGAAACCACAGAAAACACAGTGCATCGCTCCCGAAAACGAGCAGTACACGCGCGTACGCGATGTGTGCGCGCACGCGTAACGCAGTTTTCTAACCACACGGTTCACACGCGACCGCCTGTTTCTCCTGTTCCGTCAGTTCCAGCACCCACGGGCGACACTGTCTTTTTGCCACGGTCGTGTTCTGTCTCGACTCCATGCCGACAGCGCGCAATGCCTTTGCGAACTCGGTCGCCGATCCTGACCAACCAGACGCTCTGGCGCCAGCTTTCAACGGTGCCCACTTAACGAAGTACCGCTCACCGTCGAACAACGCCGCTCCGTGATGGAACGGTGCGTCCTTTAGTCCACGTGAACGTAGACGATGGTTCTGGTGGCAGTATTCAAGAACCCAGTCGCGCGTAATCATGCGAACTCATCCTCCGACAGATCAAGCACCCAAGGCCTTACTGACGTGTTGGCAATCGTTGTAGGTGTCCGGGGCCTCAAACCTGCTGCTTTTAGGTCATTGCTAAAGCGTTGGTCATGCCCACAGAAACCATGCTCCCGCGCGTTTACGAGCAGCGATTTGCGTTGCACGATATACTGGCCATGCTCGAACAATGCCGCGCCCGAAAGGAACTTCGAGTCATCTAGCCCGCGATCCAGATGGTTCTGGCGACAGTAGTCGAGAGCCCAGTTGCGGGTCGCGCGCCATTGACCTGTCACAGGACACCGTGTCTCTGCATTGCGCAACAGAGGTTCGATCAGCGCCTTGTGATCACCGCGATAGGTCCAAACTCGGTTCGTCTGTTGCGTATATGCGCGCTCGAACCGGGTTTTGGCCCGAGCAGCAGCGACTCTCATCGAAACGACAAAGCCATCTTCCGTGTGAACATCACAGCCCTCACCATCTTCGTGCAGTTCGATCTTGGTGATCATCAGCCCTGCTCCCGCATCCATGCGACCACATCATCACGCAGATAGCGAACTACCCGGCTTGTCGGTTGCGAATAAGGCGGACCAAAGGCGTCTTTGCGCCAGCGGAACAGCGTTTCCGTTGTGACACCAAGAAACGTCGCCGCTTCTTCTGGATTCATTACTTGGGGTGGGTTTGCGCGGATCATATCCACGCGTAGGTCAGACAATTGCTGACCGATCTCGTCGAGGGTCATAGTAACTCCATACATTTGATGAAGCCCACATGACCGCTCCGCATCCTGCTCCCTGATCGTGCGCAATGCACGTCGTTTCGCGCGAACGGCCTCATAGCTTGGTCAGGTCATTACACCCCAAGCATGGAGGCAAGTGAATTCAACTTAGGCGTGCTTCCGACCAATTTCAACAACATTGCAAGGTGTATCCTGAAGCTGCTTTTTGATCGCCGCCGCAATGGCGTCAGCACCTCGCTTCTGCTCGTCAAAGCTTGGTTCGCCATAATGCCCAAGCATACGCAGGTCGTTGTCTGTCAGCGTCTGTTGGGCGAGCCAGCGGTGTACATGGCGCGGGCAAACCTCGCGCGCCGCCGTCATCCAGAAATGCCGCAGGTCGCCGGGATTGGTCAGTTCGAGCCCGTCCATCTGGCCCAGGTGTTTGCGCTTGTCCCCAATAATCCGCCGAGACGGAAACACCCAGTCGCAATCGTCATACCGGATTTTGCGCAAGCGCTTGAGCATCCGCACCGCGTCATCTGACACGGCGATCATGCGGTCATAGGTATGCTTGCTGCGCCGGAACGTAATTGCCCCCTTGTCCAAATTGACCTGATCCCATGTGAGGGCGCGAAACGTCTCTTGGCGAAATCCCGTGTACCAAGTCAGCATCCACCAAAGACGGATATGCTCATTCGGTATCTGCTCAATCTCAGCCCAGCGATCCGACCAAGGCACGGACAGGTCGAGTTTGCCCGTCTCGACGCGGCTCTTGATCGTGGTGTTGTCCAGCAGCGATGGAATCGGCAGCGCCAAGGCGCACAGGCGATTGACGAAACGAACCACTGCCCCGGCCAGTACAGATGCTGTCCGCGCGCCATGCGGGCGCGTCAGTTGAAGAGCATTCAGGTACTGATTGATTTCGAGGATCGGCAGCTCGTCCACATGGACATCTGCCCAGCGCGCGAAACGCAGCTTGAATGTATTGCGATAATCCTTGGCGGTTTTCTCGACCATCGGTGCTTTGCCCGACGCCCGCTCGCTTGTACGGTGTTCGATGTACTGTTCCAGAGCCTCGGCAAACGTCGGGATGCCAAGAGCCGCCTTCTGAGTTTCGCGCTCATCGCGAGTCAGCACATTGCCCTCGTGGATGTCGAGCAGCGTCGCGCCCATCTGCTTCTTTGCCCAAGCGCAATGCGCACCTTTGCTTGCCCACTGCGCCAGCTTGACCGACCGCGTTTTTTGCGCGCCAGAATCCCACTTGGTTACGTACCAAGTTTTGACCCCGCTCTTGGTCACACAGAGGCGCAACCCCTTGCAGGAGGGATCTGAGAACCATGTTGTCTTGGTTGTGGACAGCGACTTTAGCGTCGAATCCGTGAACTTAATCTGCGGCATACCATGTCCTTGTAATGACCGTTTCGTTACAATGTTCATGATACGTTCTAACCATAATCAAACCCAACCGAAGATTAAGAATGCACCTCAAGTAATTGAGGAAACATCTTATTTTGCCGGTGTTTGACTGGTGTTTAAGTGGTGCCCCCACACGGACTCGAACCGCGGACCTACTGATTACAAATCAGTTGCTCTACCAGCTGAGCTATAGGGGCACTGGCTGTCGATTACTTCCTCTGGCAGGAGACTGCAAGCCTCATTTTTACCCGAACTTGGGGATTGCCCGATTTCTTGAGAATGTGCAAAAAACATCACGGTCAATCCGTTGCGAATTTTTCTTATTCAGCGGGCGCGACTATGCGGAAATGCCTGAGGTAAAGGAAACAAGATGCAGGTTGTTATCCATGCCGGCGCTGCCTTTACCGATGAAGGGCAAATTCTGTCTTCGCTTCTTGCAAACAAACGGGTTTTGGCAGACTACCGCGCCGCTGCTTTGGGGCCTCGCCGGTCTCGTCAATTCGTCAAAGAGATGTCTGACGCTTTTTCCCGGGACTCCCCTATTGCGGAAGCGCGGGGGAAACTGGATGTGCTTTGGTCGGACGCTCCGAATCTGGACCGCGTAATTCTGTCAAGCGACAAGTTCTTCGGTCCCAGGCGTACTGCCTTGCAGCATGGTCAAATCTATCCGTTCGCGGGAAAAAGAACAGCCTATACCGAAGCAATTCTTGAAGGCGCAGAGGTCGAAGTGTTCGTAGGCCTTGTGAACCCTGGGGTTTTTATTCCGAAAATCCTGATGTCCATCCACGAAGACCATCGACAGGAGATTCTGACCAGTACCGATATTAGCTGCCTCAGTTGGCTGAGTATGATCGAAGATCTGAGGGATCTTACGCCTCAGGTCCGCCTCACACTGTGGCAGAATGAACATTCGCCTTTGATTTGGGGAAATATCGTCCGTGCACTGGCGGGGCTACCCGACGAAGCCCCGATTCACGATGAGTTTGCTTTCTTGTCGTCACTTCTGACCGAAGCTGGACAGCGGCTTGTTCTGGACATCGCAAGACAGGGTGACGCCATCGATAAGAACAGCCGGTGTGAAGAACTGGCACGTGTTCTGGACGAACATGCCCGCCCTGAACAGATAGAAGAGGAACTCGACCTTCCCGGATGGAACGTGGACATAGTTGACGCGTTTACCGATCTATACGAGCAGGATGTGGCTAAGATTCGAGCTATGCCGGACATTCGGGTGTTGTGACTCTGATAGCCTGTTTAGAGGGATTTGGTTACCTGCCCATTTTGACCTGTCTGACGACCCAATCCAGGAACACCTGCACGGCTGCATTCTTCTGACCGGCTGGCGTCGCGATGTAATAGGCGCTGTTCGAAGTGTTATTGATCTGGCCAATTTCAGTCAGAACGCCGGACGACAGCTCCTCTTCAATCAAATAAGAAGGCAGAATAGCGACACCCAGGCCAGCTACGGCAGCTTCGATCAACATTGAGAACTGGTCGAACCGCATCCCGGGAAAAACTGCTGCCGGATCAAGCCCCAGCTGGGAATGATACGTAGACCACAACTCGGGGCGCGAGGTTAGATGCAATAGTGGCAGGTCAAAGGTTTGCGCGCTGGTGTCCAACTGGTGATGCTTCAGCATATCGGGTGCTGCCGTGACCACCAGATGCTCGGGGAACAACCTGCGCAGCTGCGCGCCCGGCCAATCTTCCTGTCCGAAATGGACAGCCAGATCCATTCGCCGTTCCTCGAGGCTGAAAGGAGTAGTGTAAGAGTGCAAGTCCAGTTGAATCGCCGGATGACGCGTTTTGAAATCCGGCAGACGCGGCACCAACCACCGCGTTGCAAAGGTGGGCAAAACAGCCAAGGTCAACAGCGACGCACCATCTCCAGCAGCAATTGCACGATTGATCGTGCCGCTGAGACGTTCAAGATCACCTGCCAGTTCGTCTCGCAATGCCCGCCCTGCTTTTGACAGGCGCACCGCGCGCCCGACTCGCCGAAACAGTGTGACGCCAATCGCGGCCTCAAGCTCTCGGACCTGACGGCTGATCGCGCTTTGGGTCACGCCGAGCTCCTCAGCCGCCATTGTATAGCTTTCATGGCGCGCGGCAGCTTCGAAACTTCGCATAAGCGCAAGAGATGGCAGAGAGTTGATCCGGGGCATATCATTCATGAGTTTTAGTCACCAAAAAGATACTTAATGGCGTATTTTTATCAAGTAATTTTGCAGCTAAAACCGAACAGGTTTGCAGGGGAAGTTTCATGGTGTTCCAGCGCGCTGACCGGTTGAACGGTATCGAATTGTCGGAAATCGTCCAGATCTCTGAGGCCGCCGCCCGCCTGCGCGCCGAAGGGCGCGATATTCTGGCATTGTCAACTGGCGAACCGGATTTGCCGACGCCACCGCATGTGGTCGAAGCTGCTCATGCAGCGGCACTGGAGGGCAAAACCAAATACCCGCCCACTGCCGGCGTGCCCGCACTGCGCACGGAAATCGCCCGACAAGCGGGTGCCGAGATGGCCCAGGTCATCGTTTCAACAGGCGCGAAACAGGTGATCGCAAATGCCATGCTGGCTAGCCTGAACCCCGGCGACGAAGTCATCATGCCTGCTCCTTATTGGACCAGCTATTCCGATATTGTCCGCATGGCAGGTGGGGTACCGGTTGTTCTGCCCTGTCCAATGGAGCAGGGCTTCAAACTGCTGCCTGAACAATTAAAGGCGGCCATCACACCGCGCACGCGCTGGCTGATGCTGAATACGCCATCGAACCCGTCGGGCGCGATTTACTCAAAGGCTGAAATTGCCGGGCTGGCTGACGTACTGGTGCGTCACACTCAGGTCTGGGTTCTGGCGGATGAGATTTATCGCCATCTCAGTTATGTGCCTTTCACTTCGGTGGCCGAGGCCGCCCCGGCACTGACCAGTCGCATGCTGATCGTCAACGGTGTGGCCAAGGCCTGGTCAATGACGGGATGGCGCATTGGTTGGGGGATCGGACCGACCGATCTGATCAAAGCCATGGTCGCAGTACAAGGACAGGTCACATCTGGGGCATGCTCGATCTCGCAATGGGCATCGTTGGCGGCGATCACCTGCGACCCTGATTTGCTGGAAGAGCGTCGCGCCCTCTTTGCGGCGCGTCGCGATCTGGTCGTAGACGGGTTGAACGCTGTGCCGGGTTTGCGCTGTGCCGCGCCGGACGGGGCATTTTATGCTTTTCCGTCCTGTGCGGACCTGCTGAACGAACAAGGCGGGCCATTTGACAGTGACGCGGAATTCTGCACGTGGTTGCTGGAAGATGCCGGTGTTGCTCTGGTTCCTGGCCGTGCCTTTGGGATGCCGGGCCACCTCCGCCTGTCATTCGCTTATGCCGAAGATACAATTGCAGCGGGCCTTGCGCGTTTGAAATCCGCTGTGGAAAGGAAACTTGCATGAAACCTCAATCCGCCCCGCATCTCGGCCCATTCACCTGGGACGATCCGTTTTTGTTGGAAGACCAATTGGCTGAAGACGAACGCATGGTTCGTGATGCAGCACATGCCTATGCGCAGGATAAGCTGCTGACTCGGGTGACCGCCGCGTTTGCCAATGAAGAAACCGATCCGGCCATCTTTCGCGAGATGGGCGAAATGGGCCTGCTGGGGACCACCATCCCCGAGGAATATGGCGGTATTGGGTCCAGCTATGTGACCTATGGTCTGGTCGCACGCGAGGTCGAGCGAGTGGACAGCGGCTATCGCTCGATGATGTCGGTGCAATCCAGTCTGGTCATGTATCCGATTTACGCATACGGCACCGAAGACCAGCGCACGAAATACCTGCCGAAACTGGCAAGCGGCGAATACATCGGCTGCTTTGGGTTGACTGAACCCGATGCCGGTTCTGACCCCGGAGCGATGAAGACAGTCGCTAAAAAAACCGAGGGCGGTTATGTGCTGAACGGATCCAAGATGTGGATCTCAAACGCCCCGATTGCGGACGTGTTCGTCGTTTGGGCCAAGTCTGAGGCGCATGGTGGCAAGATCAAGGGCTTTGTTCTGGATAAGGGAACAGCTGGCCTGTCCGCTCCCAAAATCGAAGGTAAACTGTCCCTGCGTGCCTCGATCACCGGTGAGATCGTGATGAGCAATGTCGAGGTCGGAGAAGACGCCCTGCTGCCCAATGTCGAAGGTTTGAAAGGCCCGTTTGGTTGCCTGAATCGTGCCCGTTATGGCATTGCCTGGGGGTCGATGGGTGCAGCCGAAGCCTGTTGGCACGCCGCGCGGCAATATGGGCTGGATCGCAAACAGTTCGGTCGTCCGCTGGCGCAGACACAGCTGTTCCAGTTGAAGCTTGCCAACATGCAAACCGAAATCACGTTGGGCCTGCAAGCCGCGTTGCGTGTGGGTCGTCTGATGGACGAAGCCCGCGCCGCGCCCGAGATGGTCAGCCTGATAAAACGCAACAATTGCGGCAAGGCGCTCGAGATCGCCCGTCATGCCCGCGACATGCATGGTGGCAACGGGATCAGTCAGGAGTTCCACGTGATCCGCCACATGGTGAACCTTGAAACCGTCAACACCTATGAAGGCACCCATGATGTGCACGCCCTCATCCTGGGCCGCGCACAAACAGGGTTGCAAGCCTTCGCCTGAGGACAGCTGACATGGATCGCGCCGCAATCGTGCATGACAATTTCCTGCGCCGGGTTGCGGCGCGGGACTTCCCCGAAGGTTCTGCACCGGCCGGACCGCTGACCGGACACAAAGCCGTGGCACTTTACCGGTCGCAATGTCTGAGCCGGGCGCTGGATCGGCAAAGCCGCACCATGCAGAAAGCGGGACAGGGGTTCTACACGATCGGGTCATCCGGGCATGAGGGCATGGCGGCTGTTGCCGCGGCCCTGCGCCCGACCGATCCGGCCTTTCTGCACTACCGCGATGCGGCGTTCCAGATTGCCCGCTCCGATCAGGTTCCGGGTCAAAGCCCGACATGGGACATTCTGCTGTCCTTCGCCTCATCTTCCGAAGACCCGATCAGTGGCGGGCGTCACAAGGTTCTGGGATCGAAAGCGCTGTGTATTCCGCCGCAGACTTCAACCATCGCCAGCCATCTGCCGAAGGCGGTTGGCGCAGCTTATGCCGTCGCCGCCGCAAGGCGCCATCGTCCTGAACATGCAGACATGCCCGAGGATGCCATCGTCTATTGTTCCTTCGGGGATGCCTCGGCCAACCATTCCACCGCACAGGGCGCTTTCAACACGGCGCAGTGGACGTCATTCCAGTCTGTCCCTCTGCCCCTTCTGTTCTGCTGCGAAGACAACGGGATCGGTATCTCGACCAAAACGCCGAAAGGCTGGATCGCGGCCACCTTCGCTAACCGGCCGGGCCTGAAGTATTTCTCGTGCGACGGCTTGGATATGTTTGACACCTATCGCGTCGCGCAACAGGCGGCCGAGTATGTGCGCAGCCGAAAAAAACCCGCCTTCCTACATATTCGGACTGTGCGCCTCTATGGTCACGCCGGGGCCGATATGCCAACCACCTATCTGCCAAAGACCGAGGTCGAGGCCGAAGAGGCAAACGACCCACTGCTGCATACCGTACGTTTGCTAGACCAGTTTGGCGCGATGAGCCCTGAAACGGCGTTGACCGTCTATAACGATACCTGCGCTCGGGTCGCCCGCGTGGCCAATCAGGCCGTCACACGCCCACGCCTGCAGCATGCCAAAGACGTGATGGCCAGCCTGATTCCACCTGCACGCCCCTGTGCACCGACCAATGGTCCAAGCCCCGAACGTCGGGCCGAAGTGTTCGGCGGCGACCTAAAGGCACATGCTGAACCCCAGATCATGTCGCGGCTGATCAACTGGGCGCTGACCGATCTGATGCTGGAACACAGCGAGATCGTCATGATGGGCGAAGATGTCGGGCGCAAAGGCGGCGTTTACGGCGTGACGCAAAAGCTGCAAACACGATTTGGCCCCGACAGGATGATCGACACCTTGCTGGATGAACAGTCTATCCTGGGTCTGGCTATCGGCATGGCCCAGAACGGGTTCACGCCAATGCCTGAAATCCAGTTTCTGGCGTACCTTCACAATGCCGAGGATCAACTGCGTGGCGAGGCCGCTACCCTGCCCTTTTTCTCGAATGGTCAATACACTAACCCGATGGTCGTACGCATTGCCGGGCTGGGGTATCAAAAGGGGTTTGGTGGGCATTTCCACAACGACAACTCAGTCGCCGTTCTGCGCGACATTCCGGGCCTTATCCTGGCCTGCCCGTCGAACGGAGCAGACGCCGCACGAATGTTGCGTGAATGCGTGCGTCTCGCGCGTGAAGAGCAACGACTTGTGGTGTTCCTCGAACCCATTGCTCTCTACCCGATGCGGGACTTGCACGAGGCCGGGGACGGCGGCTGGATGCAAATCTATCCCGCCCCCTCTGAAAAGATCGGCTTCGGCGAAGTTGGTGTGGAGGGTGACGGTGACGATCTGGCCATTGTCACCTTTGGAAACGGCGTCTACCTCAGCCATCAGGCACGCCAGACACTGCAGGCCGACGGGATCAAAACCCGGATCGTTGATATGCGCTGGTTGTCCCCTTTGCCCAAAGAAGCTCTGACGCAGGCCGTGGCCGGAGCCAGACGCATCCTGATTGTTGACGAGACCCGTCATCATGGCGGCGTGGCCGAAGCTCTCATGGCGCATTTCCATGAAACCACCGACGTGCCGCTGGCCCGCATAACCGCTGAAGACAGCTTTATCGCCACCGGTCCGGCTTATGCCGCAACCATGCCATCGAAAGACAGCATCGAGACAGCGGCACGATCCCTGATGGAGACCGGCAAATGAGTTCCGCCAAGCAAACTGCCGTTGTCATCTGCCCCGGTCGGGGTACCTATAATAAACCCGAGCTGGGTGTTCTGGGTCGGCAATTCTCTGACAAGACCCTTCTGGCGCGCTTTGATGAAATGCGGCGCGCGCAGGGGCAAGCCACCCTCAGCGAACTGGACGGCGCCGCGCGATATTCCATCGCCAAGCACACCCGAGGCGACAATGCATCATCCCTGATCTATGCCGCTACTCTGGGTGATTTCCGTGCCATTGATCCTGGCAAAATCGAAGTGGTTGCAGTGACAGGGAATTCGATGGGTTGGTATTCAGCGCTGGCCTGCGCCGCTGCGCTATCGGCCGAAGGAGGGTTCGAGGTGGTCAATACTATGGGCACCTTGATGCAGGAGAACATGATCGGCGGCCAACTGGTCTACCCTTTCATGGATACCGACTGGAACCCCGATCAGGCCCGTAAAGCAGAACTGCTTTCTTTGGTGGATGACATCAACGGTACAGAAGCAACGCTGACCTTGTCGATTGATCTGGGCGGCATGTTGGTGCTTGCGGGCGACGACGCCGGTTTGACCGCGTTCGAAAAGGCCGTACCGGTGGTTCAGGAACGGTTCCCCATGCGATTGGCAAACCATGCCGGGTTCCATTCGCATCTCCAGGCTCCGGTGGCGGCGCAAGGCCGCAAGCAACTGAGCGCTGGTCTTTTCCGGCAACCGGACCTGCCCGTGATCGACGGTCGCGGCCAGGTCTGGTGGCCCGGAGCATGTGACCTGAATGCACTGTGGCAATACACTCTGGGCCATCAGGTGACCGAGACCTATGATTTCACTCACGCAATCACGCAGGCCGCGCGAGAATTTGCGCCAGACCTGTTTATCGTCACCGGCCCCGGCACAACGCTAGGCGGGGCTGTCGCACAAAGCCTGATTCAAGCTGGATGGGGTGAGTTACAGGACAAGGCCAGCTTCCGAACAAGACAAAATGAGAGTCATCTTCTGATTTCAATGGGGCTGGAAGAACAACGTGCGCTTGTCACCTGAACGGCCAATTTGATCCTGCGCGCAGGCTGGTCAACATCCCGGACTGGTGATTGATCTGGCAGAGCACTTTCGACATGCTCCCTGTTGCGTTTTTGCTGTTCGGGAACATTGCAGATGCGCTGCGTCTTGTTGATTCCACCGCCTACATTTGATTGCTTCTTCAATTTGTTGAAATCTTGGAAGGCGGCGTTCACCTCGGCCCCTGTCTAACCAAAATGCCCGGAACTGTAGGCATCGTTGTTGTGGGCAAAGGTAACCTTGAGACTTAGGAGGTTTTTCCACCCCCGCGTCGTTTCTAAGCCGGGGTGGGGCAAATATCTGGCTGTTCAGGTTAAGGTCGTTAATGTCGGGGCCATTGGATGAAAACTGTAATCCCTTTCAATGTCTTGCATGGTCAAAGTAGTGAGCGTGCCGGTTGAAACGGGATTGTTATTGATACTCCAGCATTACGCTCTCATTTAATAAACCTCCCCAAAAACGTCGATTTCTGGTAATGTGAGTTTTATATTGATAATTTTAAATAGGTTTGTTCCATGCAATTTCATGTTGATCCCGACAAGGCTTCACAACTTAATTTGAGGACTGGTGTTAAGCCCGCTACTATTCTGGCAGTTCTTCCTGCTGAAACCAATGTCACCAAAATTTCCGAACACCCCTCGAATTCGGTTTGGTGGAAGATCGATGCCGACTTGAACGGAGATGTCGTTCAGGGATATGTGCATTCCAGTTTCCTGAAATCAGGTCACGTTGAAGATGTTTCACCTGTGCTTTCCGGGGACTTTCCGGAAGCACATATGAAAAAAAACGGGAAATCCAGATTGATGGATGGTGGCCGGGCGTTTCCGTTAGATGAAGTAGGTATGCCTTTTCGAGCCAGCAACTCTGCTTCCGAGATAGTGGAAATAATCAACTATCTTGAGCCCGACAATTCATCACACAAACGCTACATTGCGACGGGCGGAAAAACATTTTGCAATATCTACGCATATGATTACGCATGCCGGTGCGGTGTTTATTTACCGCGTGTTTGGTGGACAGCCAAAGCTCTTATGGCAATAGAACAGGGCCAACACGTCACCGTTAAGTACGCCAAAACCGTACGAGAGATGAATGCCAATATGCTTCATGATTGGTTCATCGACTATGGAAAAACCTTTGGTTGGAACAGGGTTTTCAAACCGTCGGATCTTCAATCATCCGCAAATCAGGGAAAGGTTGCGATAATCGTCGCAAAGAGAGCTAACCTGTCGCGGTCGGGCCATATCGTTGCAGTTGTCCCGGAACATAACGGCATAGTTGCCGGGAAAAAGTCAGGCAATATTACACGACCTGTTCAGAGTCAGGCCGGATCAACTAATTTTACGGCAAAACCGTCTTCTAAAGTTTGGTGGGATGATGCGCGATTTCAATCTTTTGGGTTTTGGGTCCACGACTAGCGTGAATAGTATTCTGGGTTTATTCAAAAAGACTGGATTGCCACGACGCCTTTGAAAGTGAGCAGGTCGTGTTTGGCGCTTTCATTGCTTTTGCAAGAATTATCGAAAAGATCGATGCGCCACCTTCCTTTATTTTACTTACAGTGGATGTTGTGGATCAATCTCGAGTTTGGGGCAAGATCCGATCCACACGACTCTTTGGGTGCGCACTGCCTTCGACACAACTGAGAAATCCCACAAATGACGCAGTAAATCTCCTTTCTCAGCTGAGCGGTTTTGGGAAAACTCTAAAATTTTCAACAATTTTGTGTTATGAAGGCGATTATTTCAAAATTTCCTTGGGGGTCAGAATGCGCAGATTACTTGCCAATTCCTGTTTTGCTGTTCTTGGAATGCTCGCACTGTCGGCTTGCTCTTCAGTGGCTATAGATCCAGACACCGGAATGCAGTTTCGTGCAGCCGATGTGCCAGAGAACAGACTGGTCACAGAGGTTTCCGTTGCCCGAACGGACTCTAACGAAAAAGATTTGATCGAAAAGGAAATGAAGGAAGTCAGAGACCTGACTTCTGACCAGTTCAATGAAGTTCTGAGTGAATTGCCACGACCGCCCTGCGAACCAGGTATCCCACCAGAGCTCTGCTCCAGAGACATACAAGCCAGTACTATTCGTTCTTTGTTCGGATCAGTGTCGGGGATCACGACCTGGGAGTTTTATAGAACGGCGTTCAGTCGGGGTAATATTTTTGGCAAACGAAACACGAAGGTCAGAGGGAAAATCCTAAGAGAATGCCTGCACGACAAAAATTTGGCAGGCTACGAATATGATGACATTAAAAGGACGTTGCGTCTGTGTGTTGTGATGATAACCAACATTCCCAGACCAAAAGACGGCGCAAGAGTTCGCTTCCAGTATTTCCATGTCGAAGCCGTGAAAGTGGGTGTCGATGAAAAAAGAACATCGGACGGAGGTCCCTACCCAGGAGGTTATGACGCCGGTAACGTCTTCCACGATGCCTTTGAAAAAACAGGCTTGCGGGTAAGTGCTGCTGTAGCGGAAGATTTTAAGTACAAGCTCTTTGCGCATGGAACCAACATAAAGGTGGTGAGGTATTGGGAAGCGAATACAACATCCCTTTTCGGAAAGGCGACTTTCAAGAAGTACAGACCGGGCGACGATGATATTGTTGATAACCGCATAAGTTGGTACTTTGATGAAAGCGACCGTGCTTGCGTCGATATGATGTTTCCCGTCTATCCTCCCCCTAAATTGCCGAACGACGCAGAAGCAGGTCGGGATTATTGTTTGGGCAGATGTGACAATCCGCCGATCGTGAATACGAAGTGACCGTTTGCAGGCGCTCAGCAGCCTAAACGTAAGAGGTTGTCTCAAAATTGCGATAAGTCGAGATATTAGTGGGCCAGGGCATGTCAGGTCCGGGTGGTTGTTTGTGTTGCCCGGACTACCCACACATATGCGCTCGGTCCGACTCCGAAGTCTCCTCCAGTGAGTGGCGATGTCAGATATTCGCAGCAGAATTCCGCAATGTTTGTTCTTGTTTCCGTGTATCTGGAAGCAACAAAATCTGCTCATCACTGCATCGTTTTTAGCTTAGCTGCAACAAAATGCACCAGTTTGGTTTTGCATCGCACCAAGCAGTTTGGAGCGTGCCGCGACAACCTAAACAGGTTACCAGCGCCCTTACACCGCCAATAAACGAAACCTCCCGGTGACCGATCACGCCGTGCTCCGTTGGCTGGAGCGCGTGGCGATGGTCGATATCGAAGCGGTGCGCCGTCAGATCCACAGAGAGACGCGAGAAGCGTTAAACAGCGGTGCAAAGCGTGCGGTGGTTAACGGTACCGACTACCGCATGCAGGGCGGTGTGGTCACCACCGTGATTTCCGGTCGCCGCAACATGCGCCCATTGAACTGGCCGGAGGGCAAATGACCCAGTGGCGTGGAATCATGGGCGAGGTCGCCGAGAAATGCGGAAAGCAAGTTGCGCATGCTCTGATGCGGCAGCTAGGTGGCACACGCTTTTACGTACCGAAGCAGTACACCGAAAAAGGTCCATTGGCACCGCTTGAGAAAGATGATGCCGAGGCACTGATTGCGGAGTTTGCCGGTCAGATTATCTATGTGCCGTCTCTGTTGGCGACCCGCACCAAGCCGGAAGACCGCTTCGCTGAAGTTGAGGCTCTGGTCGATGACGGCTTGACGACTTCGGAAATCGCCGCAAGGTTGGGCATCAGCCAGACCTACGTGTTCCAGATCCGCAAAGCTGCGGGTGCGCCGAAGATCGCAAACAAGGTTCATCCCGACCAACTCCCCCTTTTTGACCTAAAGTAGGTTTAGAGGGAAATACCCTCTGAACTCCTCCATTTTGCTCCTGCATCATGCAGGAGCAATTCCCTTTGAAATCCGTAAAACAAATTGCCGAAGAGATCGTTGCCCGAGAGGGTGGCTTTGTGAACGATCCCGACGATCCGGGTGGTGCGACCAAATATGGCGTGACCATCCACACCATACGCCGCCTCGGGCTTGATCTGGATCGGGACGGCAACATCGATGTTAACGATGTTCTCCGCGTCAGCCGACCTCTGGCCGTGCAGGTTTTCACCAGCCACTATTTCACCAGACCGCGTATCCACCTGCTTCCGGAGCCGCTGCAGGCATCTGTCTTCGACATGTATGTAAACGCCGGTTCGAATGCGGTGCGGATCCTGCAGCGCGTATTGAGCAAGTTTGCGTTCGCTCTTACCATTGATGGTATCATTGGCCCCAAAACCGCCGAAGCCGCCGAAGCTGTCTATCGGGATGCGGGTGAGCTGCTGGTTGATGCTTATGGGATCGCGCGACGCGACTATTACTTTCGCCTGGCAGATCGACGCCCTGCATCCCGCAAATACGCCCGCACCCGGAAGGGCAAAAAGGGCGGGTGGATAAACCGGGCCGAAGAATTCATCTCGCCCCGATTTCACCTGAGTGATGAACAATTCCAACGGAGGGTCGCACGATGGGCCTGATGGGCAATATCTTTGGCTTGCTGTTTGGCGGCGGGCGCAATGTCGTTCGGGACACCGCCGAGGTGTTTCGGGAAAATGCCGAAGCTGCTGGCCAACGGTCTTTCGAGTACGACAAAGAGGCTATGGCACAGTTTACCGCCGAATTTGCCAGCGCCAAAACAACGCGGTTCGACAGTTTTGTCGATGCCATCAACCGCATCCCGCGCCCCTTGATGGCGCTGTCGGTCGTTGTCCTGTTCGCTGCTGCGATGACCGATCCCGTTTGGTTTGCTGCCCGGATGCAGGGGCTGGCGCTGGTTCCGGAGCCGCTCTGGTGGCTAATGGGTGTGGTCGTGTCGTTCTATTTTGGCGCGCGACATCAGCTCAAAACCCAGCAGTTCCAAAGGTCCATCGCCGAGACATTGGCCTGTGCCCCTGTGGTGGTCGAAAACATCGCTGCCCTGCGCGGTCTTAACCATACCAGCCCTGGCATTGCCGACACCGGCACGGACAGCCAGCTGGCGCTCAACACAACTCGGGCCGAGGCCGACAACCCTGCAATTTCCGCGTGGCGGACCGGGGATGGCTGACCTCTAGGTGCCCGTCAATAGTCTGAGTGAAATGACCATATGTCGGCTGCGAGCCCTAAACGGTCTTCGCCGTATGAGCTGCTCGCTGCGGGCGCTTCGGCAGTTCAAAACCCAAACCGGACGTTCAATGTGCTTTCTTAACGAGATGACCAACCTACCTCCCAAGGCGAGGCCTTGGGAGGCTAATGTCGGGTGTAGATCTAAGGATGATCGTTTTAATCAGATCGCCAAAATCAAACACGTAGAGGTTCCGTGTGCATACAGCGTCCCATCCTCACCCAACAATCGAGCTTCGGCAGTGCCGGTTCGCCCCCCACGTGTATGGCGTGCGCTTCACAGCGCAAGGCCTCAAGGTTGGGGCGAATAGCACGCACCATGTTAACTTTGGTCTCCAGCGTTGTAAAAGCTCTGCCAGCTGGCAGCTTGCTTTGAGCCGCCACACCAAGAGCCGCGTCGAGGACGGTCATTGCTCAGCCTCCGTGTACCGCACCTAAATGATTCAAATGACGTCCACCAGGAGTGCAGTCCAAGACAGCCACTCCGTCGTCGACAGCCGACAGTCGGAAATTCATGGTGCTGGCCATATCGGGCTGCGGAAAGTCTCGTTCCATGGAGAGCTTTAGGAACTCAAGGCCAGACATTGCCTTGATTGCTTCCACATAGTTCTTGGTCTGGTTAGTAGTTGTCATATCAGATTTCCTAACTGACTGGCCGCCCATATCGGGCTCATACACATGCAGTCAAAGTTCAACGTTTTGGAGCGCAGGCGTTCCTGAAAAGAGCGCTGACAAATCGTTCCCGAGACGCAGAACTATTTTTCAGCGTCGGCAAAGCCAAAGGCCTTGCGATATTTGGGAATGAAAAGGTCTTTGCCTTTCATCTTACGGGTGATCCAGTCGCCAACTGTTGCGAAGAGCCAGCTATTGCCGATGACTGGGCCGAGTGGCACCAGAATGGGTGCTCTTTTCCATGGCGAGTAGGGTTTCTGACTCTCAACGGGTGCACCATCCAACACTTTCTTAAGCGTCTTGATGAGCCATGGATTCTGTCGGGTCGTCGCCACGATTGTCATTCCGTCGCCAACGTCGGCTATGTCACCGGCGACGAAGACGTTAGGATAGTCTGATGGGCGCAGCCACTTGTCGGTCTTGACCCGACCCGCAGAACCCACTTGCACCCCTGGAAGGCCTTGCACCAACGACGATTGGGGTTTCGATCCGATCACCGGAAATACAAGATCAGCCTCGATCACTCGTCCGTCGATCAAACTCACAGCCCCCTTGTACGGCTGATCCAAATGGCGCAAGTCCTGCGCGCGTTGGCCGAGAATGACGGTCACGCCAAGTCTTTCCAGTTTGCGTTTGAGTTGCGCGCCCAACTTGGTGGGATACATTGGAAACAAAGTATCGTCCGACGAAATCAAGGTAATGGACTTGCCAGGCTGTGCCGAGGCGATCTCGCCCGCAAGTTCAGTCCCGACTGCGCCCGCTCCCACAATTGCAACTGAGTTCGCCTTGGCCAGCTGCGCGCTGCCATCCGTACTGGCTTGACGAAAATCAGAAATGCTGTCGCCCGACGGTTTGAATGGTGCAGCATAGGATGATCCGGTGGCGATAACGATTATGTCCGCCGGAAAGACGGCCCCGGAGTCCAAAGTGACCTCTGACTGGGAGACTGACGCGGCGCGGCCCCGCACGACCTTTCCTGATTTTAGCAGATTGTCGTATGGCAGGATGATCTGGCCCAGTAAGGAAGGCTCAACCAGCGCACGGATCGCCGCGGGTGGCTGCACAAAGGCTTCGCGTTGTTCGATCAGAGTGACCTCCGCATGAGCATCCAACTTCTGAGCGACTTCAAACCCGACATAGCCCCCTCCAACAATCACGATTTTCTTCTTGGCCATCGGGTCCCCCATTGCGGCACTGTGTTCTGATCGCTAGTTAGTTTTGCACAATCATACGAACAAGTACGGTCATTTAGGATACTGCCTTGAAACATGACGAGCTAGAGGAACACTGTCAAATCGAGGCGCTGATCTCGGCTATCTCTGGTCGGTGGAAGCTGTTGATCATCTATTGGCTTGCGCAGGGAAACTGCCGGTTCAACCAGCTTCAACGCAACCTCGGGCGCATCACACATCGCACATTGACGCGCCAACTCACCGAATTGCAGGTGACGGGGTTTGTCTCTCGCAAAGATCTCCAAACTATACCGCCCCACGTCGAATACAGCCTTACGCCACTGGGCCAAAGCCTGATCCCCCTGCTGTATGAAATGCACGAATGGGCTGTGCAGAATGCGGACAAGTTGCCAGACCCGAAGGATCCTCTGATCTAGAATGGACAATAAGCGTAGGCGCTGTAAGCAGAATTTTTGCAGCGATAAAGCAGGTTGGAGAAAGCAGACTTTATTGAACGCTGTAACAATACTTACTGTGGGTTTGGAGTAGTCGTTCGCAGCCTTTCGCATCAGTGGCTGATCACTGCCGAAACCGGTCACTCCCAACTGAGTTTCTAGGTTCTCGGTGTGCGAAAAATACCGCCTTTCGAAGTTCGCAGTCTTAGGTTCGCTTTGAGGTCAGTTCGAGTGCTCACGGTCGAACTGCATGCGAAATTGCCTGACCTCATCCATCTGTTCATGCGACCAGAAGACGAGCGGCTTCAGCATCTCAAGTAAGCTTCGACCCAACGGCGTCAATTCATAGGAAACCGCCACTGGCGGCCCGGCATCGACGGTGCGGGTCAAGTAACCATCGCGCTGCAATCCACGCAGGTTTTCGGTAAGCACACTTTGTGTGACGTCTCCGATGCAGCGTTTGAGGTCGCCAAAGCGTTTTGGCTCATCCTCCAGCGCGAGGATGATGATCATCCGCCATTTGCCGGTCACATTTGATAGCACGGATCGAATAGAGCAGTTGGAGGCTTCTGCTTTGTTAGCAACACCGATTGGTAGCATATCAGTCTCTGGTATTGTTTCGAAACTAAGAGGCACCATAACCATGGATCGGCTTTTGCACAACACCCTGATCTATATGGCAGTAGCGTTGAGCATACCAAGTCAGTTTAAAGTACGTAATTGCAATGTGGTATTGTTTTGCTACCACGTATCGGAAGGATACGAATCAGAGGATAAAGCCATGTCTCCTAAAGAACTTGTAATCGCACTCTTTACCGCTGCCTTTGCCGATCACGACCCGGAAGCTGCGCGGCAACTCGTTACATCGGATTACATCCAGCACAACCCACAGGTCCCGACCGGGGCTGAGGGTTTGGTTGGCTTGATACCTTTGGTCGAGCAATCCGGAATGACCGCAACCACGCATAGGGTAATTACCGAAGGCGATTTGGTAGTTCTTCACAGCACTTTTGATAACGCAGACGCCTTTGGCGCGCCGACCCTTGCCGCGTTCGACATATTCCGGGTGGAGGACGGCAAAGTTGCCGAGCATTGGGACAATTTGCAGCCAGTTCCTGAAACGACGGTGTCTGGTCGCGGCATGACCGATGGAGCGACCGAGATCACCGATCTCGATAAAACAGAAGAGAACAAGGCGTTGGTACTTGGATTTGTGCGCGACGTCTTGGGCGGTGCCGCACCAGAGAAAGCCCTCGAGTATTCTGAGGTCTACATGCAGCACAATCCAATGCTTGCCGATGGAATTGATGGTCTGATGGAGGGCAGCAAAGCCTGGGCCGAACAGGGCAACGTCATAACCAAGTTCGAACCGCAGATCGTGGTGGCAGAAGGCAACTTTGTCTTTGTCGCTTCAGATGCCACAGTCAGCGAGAAACCCTGGGCTTTCTTCGACCTATGGCGCGTCGAGGACGGAAAGATCGTCGAACATTGGGATGTGGTTTCGCCCACCCCTGCGGAGATGGTGCACGGGAACGGTAAGTTCTAAATACCATAGAGGGATGGCGGGTCGGAATTTGCGGGCCCGCCAACTAAAAACCGGACCTTCGAATTGACCGCAGTAGCCAGCATTGAGAGCCTAAAGCATCCTTTCGCTGTTTCTTAAGACAGATCTACCCAGTTGACAGTCCCGGGGTCGTTAGGTTGATATTCTATTGAAAAGCAGCGGCAGTTTCCCGCGCGCGACCCTGGAGCATGAAAGGATCGGACATTTCTGAGTGCTTGCATTGCTGCGTGCCCCAAGGGGTCGGCTTCTGCGAAACGAAAGAAGAGTTTGATCATCTCGGACCCCAAGGAGGGGAGAGCGCTAGAGCCACCGCCTAAGTTACACAGCGCAATATTGAATAGCCTTCGGAGACACTGACATGACCCGCCTTGCCACTGCCACTGCTATTGCCGCGGTCCTGGCAGTTCCAGCCTTTGCGCAGGACCTTCTAATTGAAAGAAGCACATACACCGGCCCGCAAAAAGAATACTCCCCCTATGTGGATGATTACTTTCCGAACCAGGTCTTCTTTGGTGATACGCACTTGCACTCGTCCTGGTCAGCCGACTCCGGCTTGGGTGGGGCAACCCTTGGCCCGGATATTGCGTATCGGGCTGCGCGCGGGGAACGGGTGACCAGTCATTCTGGCTGGGACGTAAAGCTCATCCGTCCGCTCGACTTCGTCGTGGTTGCGGATCATGCCGAGAACCTTGGCCTGTCCGATTTCATTCAGCGATCTGATCCCCTCGTGCTCGCCAATGAGACCGGCAAAAGGTGGCACGATATGGTGAAATCTGGCGATGGGTACAATGCCTTTCTGGAGTGGCTGCGCGACGAGAGCACCGACTTAATCGACGAGCCAAGAATGGCGGAGTCGGCATGGGCTATGGCGACAGAACTTGCTGACGAGTATTATCAGCCCGGCACGTTCACGACGTTGCACGGATTTGAGTGGACATCACATCCCGGCGGCAACAACATGCACCGTGTCGTCATTTTCCGAGACGGTGAAGACCGGACAAACCAAGTGCTGCCATTCTCACAGTATGACTCGGTCGATGCCGAGGATCTCTGGGCCTATATGGCGGGCTACGAGGAAAAAACCGGCGGACGTGTATTGGCCATTCCGCATAACGGCAACCTGTCCAACGGCTATATGTTCAAGCTGGAAACCTATTCGGGTGGTCCGCTGACCCCGGAATATGTGCAGATGCGGCAGCAGTATGAACCTCTGGTCGAAGTGACGCAGATGAAGGGCGACGGTGAAGCGCATCCCTTCCTTTCCCCAGACGATGCCTTTGCCGACTTCGAGACAATCGATGCGGGCAATTTGAGCGGCAAGGAGGCCAAGACCCCGAGATGCTGCCTTTCGAATACGCACGCGAAGCGCTCAAGAATGGCCTGGTGGTAGAGGCTGAGCTTGGCGCGAACCCGTTCAAGTTCGGTATGATTGGCAGCACCGACGCGCATGGAGCCCTGCCGACAAGCCGCGAGGAAAATAACTTCAGCAAAGCCCATATCGCCGAGCCTTCAGCCGATCGGTTCAAACATGCTCTGGTCGAGGCGCCTGATCCAGCCCTGTCGATCATGATGACAGATATAGGTGCATCCGGGCTGGCAGCGGTCTGGGCCCGAGAAAACACACGCGAGGCGATTTGGGACGCAATGGCGCGCAAGGAGACCTTTGCGACAACCGGAACGCGGATCCGGGTGCGCGTGTTCGGCGGTTGGGATTTTGAGGCTGACGAAGTCGTCAGACCCGATTTCGCACGCGAGGGATACGCTCGGGGGGTGCCAATGGGAGGAGACCTCACAAATGCCGCAAATGGCGCCGCTCCAAGCTTTATGGTGCGCGCGGTGCGGGACCCTGACGGCGCGAACCTCGACCGTATACAGATCGTCAAAGGATGGGTCGACGCCGATGGTCAGACCCAGGAGAAAATTTGGGATATCGCCTGTTCCGACCGGGAGATTACGGACGGTGCGTGCATTTCTGATGTCGGCAATACCGTAGACATTGCGGATGCATCATACACCAACTCGATTGGGCGGGCAGTGCTCTCAGCTCACTGGATCGACCCCGAGTTCGATCCCGCGCAAATGGCGTTCTACTACGTGCGCGTGCTTGAAATACCGACCCCCCGATGGACAGCATACGACGCAAAGTTCTTTGATGTCGAAATGCCTGTAGGTACGGTTATGCAGCTTCAGGATCGCGCCTACACTTCGCCGATTTGGTACACCCCTGACAGCTAAGGTTCCCGCGCTTCATCTATCATGGCTTTGCTCCCACGACTGGCTGGTCCCACCTGCAATTGCAACTCTCTGTGCATTGCTGCTTTTAGGGACGCTTAACGCTGCAATCGAAGTGAATGTCGGCTTGGCGGCCAGCTTCCCAAGGGGCATGTCGAGTTGTCCGGGAAATCGTGCCAAATTGTCCGGAAGCTGCCGCCGCGCTATAGTCCGTCCGATGTGTCCCGATTGTCTCGTCCCTATGTCCCAAAGGTCGCGTCCAGCTATACATGGCCGTATGTGAAAAGGAGAACGAACACAGATCGAAAATTGTCAAACCCTTCAAAAAATCCGTCAAACCTTGAAAAAGTCAAAAATAAATATCCAGAAAAATCAAGTAGTTAAATGGTGCCCGGGGGCGGTGTTCTGTTCCCGTTACAGGCACTTCTTCAGCCGGTCTCTCCAGCAAAACAAGGGGTATGCGACGGACTGTGTCGCTGTCAACAGGCACCATATGGTCTACGGAATGGTCTACGGCTGCTGTGAGAGTCCCTCAGCGACTCCCTGAGGATCAATGCGGTTCCCGGGGGCGTACCCACATCGACTGCCGATAGGCGGCTGTGCGAGTCTCTGCAAGTCTCTCAGCGCCCCCTCTGTGTTTACCTTAGAATTGGCTAGGTGGTCACCCCGGGAGGGGGAGTAGACTAAGGCCACGACCCGTGAAAGGCGCAGAGATTTTTTTGCCGGGAAATACAGTGGGTGCGACAGGGTCAGTCTGAGTAGAGACCACGTTGCATCTCGCGGAATGCCTGAGAGACAGCTGCTAGGCCTCCTAGTTTCTCCTTACCTTCACCGATGCTGCCATATCGCGCAACCAGAAACTGACCCAACTTCTTCGTGGCCAACTCGCTTTCACCATCGTCCTCGTAAGCCTTGAGGATACCCAACAGCAAGTTTTTGGTCTCAGCATCATAGACGTCCATCGACCCTTCTCTCAGACGGTCTGCCCTATCGTATCGAGTCTTGGGGGCGTTTGTGAAAAGGATGTAACTCAGTACATCAAACAGATCGCTCTCAGGAGCATCGACTAACCGCCGAATGTCATCGAGCCTGTCCTTATCATATCCTCGGTCAGACAGTTGTCCGAGAAAGTGTTCGCGGTTGTCAGGGTCGCTCCACACCGTCCGCAGTTGGTCTTCATCCGCAACAATTCCAGAAAGATCACCAAAAAGCCTCTTCAGGAACTCCGCCGCAGAGATCGGTTTGCCCTCGGGACTCCAGTAGGTGGTGGCCGCGATGTATTTGATATTGCGAACTGTCCCATCCGAGAGCGCGACTTGGATCTTCTCTCGGGGGAGGTCATGCACGGTTTCAGGCACTCAAGACGAGTAGTAGCGGCAAAGCTCCTTGGGGATGCGGCGACTGAAGTAAAAAACACCCTCTTTCACGAAGGTGTACTTGGGTGAAATGGTCTCTGACATGGTCTACGGCTCCAACCTGCTGTTAAAAGCTGGAGTGAAACCAAGGGTTTACCTGAGGAAGTGGTGCCCGGGGGCGGAACCACTCTTCGCCATTACACAAAACGCTCAATTGAGTCAAATCTGTTTATTTTCAAATAGTTATTTCATCCCACTCTCGCGTATCCCTCTCCTTGCAAGTTCCACTTGCCCCCTCAATTGCCCCCTCCAAAATTGCCTGATACAAGGCATTCATGCCTACTAATTTGCTATCAGATGCGCGGTGCCGAACCGCGAAAAAGGGAGAACATGGCGACGGGGGTGGCCTGTATCTCGACGTTAAAGATTCCGGTACAAAAAGTTGGAAATTCCGTTGGTCCTCACCTCCCGGTGACACGGCAAGACCAAAAATGGGCCTAGGTTCTTACCCCACTATTTCCCTTGCTGAAGCCCGCATAGAAGCCCAGCGCTGTCGCAAAATGGTTGCGCAAGGCATTGATCCACGCGGAGAGCGCAACAAGGTGTTACGGCCAGAGACCTTTCGGGAAGCTACCAACACCTTTTTTGAATTGAAAAGACAGGGGTTGAAAGATGGAGGCAGCGCCGGAAGATGGATGAGCCCGATCAACCAACATGTGTTGCCAAGCCTAGGCGACAAACCTGTTATTCAGATTACACTGAACGACTTGGTCACAGTATTGAAGCCAATCTGGCAGACCGACACGGGCCGGAAGACACTAAATAGGATGGACCAGATTTTAACTAATGCTAAGGCCCGAAATCCAGAAGTACTGCCCGACGTTTCGGACATCACCAAGAGCACTCAGGCCTTGTTGCCCCACGTAAAGCGAAAAAACAAACATCACCCTTCGTTGCCGTGGGACCAAATGCCAAAGCTCTGGATAGCGCTCGACAATTCCGTCACCAACCTTGGCTTTAAGTTCTATCTCCTCAACCTTCCTCGCACCGCGAACGTTACCAAAATGGTCTGGGCGGAAATCGATTGGAAAGAAAAGATTTGGGATATTCCCCCCGAACGTATGAAAACAGACATCGGCTTTTCTGCACCATTAGCAAGGCAGTCAGTAGAAATTCTGCGGGTTGCGAGGGCCCGATTCAAGTCGGAAGCTGGCTTTGTGTTTCCGTCAGAGACCGCGTGGAAGCGTGGTGTTATTTCGGAAAACACATGGGGGAAATGGCTAAAAACTCATGATTGGCGGGCAAACGATGGTCGGCTTGCGGTGGCGCACGGTTTTCGTGCCACTTTTGGTACATGGTGCGGCGACAATCAAATCTGCGACAAGGACATGCGGAAGCGGTGTATTCAACACGTGGTCGAAAGCCCGGAAGATGCCGCCTATCTGAGGTCAAAACTTCTTCCAGAGCGTCTGGAAATCATGCAGAGATGGGCGGATTTCGTAACCAGTTTGGAACGCAGCCGACGTGAAGCCGCACGTCGTCGACATGAACAACAGCAGTCACTTGATTACCCTGTAGAAACCGCCGGTAAGGATGGAACTTCAAGAACACGTCGAGAAGTTGAAGAATGGCTTCGCCCAAGTTCTGAGGAGGTTGACGAAGAAAACGCGATGCGGACTGCCCAAAAACAAAACCTGAAGATCAACAAACACAAATGACTTTGCAAGTAGGTAACTTAGTATGAAGCTACAGCGTACATTTGAGCACTTGTATGACCTATCGGAACAGCAGGTCATTCCGCGGGGTATCGTTGATGAAGGGCGAATTTTCGCACTAGGCAGGTTCGAAAATGGTGAACGGCTTCATGGTCGCACCGTAGAAGTGGTCGAAGGGCTCAAGGAACATGTGGGGCAACCTTTCGAATTGCACCCTTGGGCATTCGTTGCTGAACTATCCACGTTTCAGCAGGACGGGGCGACCACTCCGTTGAACTTTCTGGAAGTCGTTCTTCCTCAAATGGAAAATTCGGTTTTGGTTAAGCAATATCTTCTGAAGCAAAAGCGACGACACCTTATTGGTCATCTCCGGTTCGATCACACATCCGACGGCACAAAAATTAACATGGCGCTATCCAATCAGAATCCGACGACCAATGAAGAGCAGGCGATGACATCGCTTTATCCCTTGGCAATTGCGGTGCTAAATACACGTGGGTGCAACGTTGACCTAAAACGCCCCCCCAGCATCACCAACACAAAGAGGAAAAGGCAGGGCAAGCGGCCAGTACCAGCTCACTATGATGTTGGAGTTGCAGACTACTTTACGGCCCTGCAACACGTAGGAAACAGAAGCGCCCTTCAAGGAACACATGCGAGCCCTGTCCCGCACCTTAGACGGGCGCATGAGCGCGTTCTTTCGTGCGGTAAGCGCATCTGGGTCAGATCAGCGTTGGTTAATGTGCGCAGAGAAGGCGACATTGCATTCGTTGAGCGTCGGATGGGATACAAACGGAGGGAACCACCATTCCAGAATGACCTTGCGCCCAGCGGTTAGATGCTGCGTGGGATGGCGTCCAGAGCACTCCCCCGAAAGAGAAAGTCACACACGCCCGCTGGTGTGTGTATTGGGGTTTACCTAGATATATTTATATTTAATGAGGTTGTGAGGTTAGCGGGGGCGTCACCCCGCCACACCCTTATTATACGCCGTCAGCTTCAAGAAGTTCCCGAAGCCAGTTGCAAGGAGCGATTTCGTAATACCAATCGTTCTCCGCCCGACCAACCCGTCCGCGGGCCTCCTTGATCAACGGCACTCCCCTGATTTCATCCACCTTAAAAAGCTGCTTCATCATTGCGGGAATGTCACGATCAGCCAACCTACGCGGATCACCGGCAGAACCGATGTGAACACGAAATTCCTTGCGAGGAATCCGGAATGACTTGTCGTCCTCGAATTCAATTTCCTGCTCGCTTTCGCCGAATCCCAGAACCACCTTACCGTCCTGAATTACCTCGCGAAGTTCTAAGAGTGCGCCCCGCATACTATGGAGCTCCATCCGTTCGCGTTCCGCGGTGTTGGGAGCCGTCCGCACATCTTCCCATTCATAACCAACGTCAGAAGGATCAAGGTTTTCAAGGAACGCGCGCAAGGCCTGCATCTCTGGACCATTGATGGCTGCATAAAGCTTCCGGAAATACTCCTTGTCGCCCCTGTGATCCTCCGAGATTTCCATCACAAAGTAGCGTCGCTCAGAACCATTCCCTTCAATGGGGACAACGACCTCGCTGTTACTATCAAAATAGCAACGCAAATAGGAAGGTAGCGTGACAACCGGCATCCCCTTCGCTTCGGCCTGAATGGTCGGAGACGACACAAGCGACTTCAAGACCGAACCTACCTTAGGCGATGCACCGAAAACGGCTTCGGTAACAACAGCAACAATACACTTGCTGAGATGCTCTCCAGCGAAACGCCCAATCACATGCTCTTCCTTGTCGAGAAGCTTTGCGTAGGGGGACACAAGCCGCATCAAGATTTCGCCGAAAGTGGACTTACCACACCCTCCGGCCCCCCGGCAGACAACTGCAGTTCCCGGCTTTTCTCCCGGCTTCTGAACCATGTGCGCCATCCAAAGGATCACAAAACGATACTTCTCTTCATCCTCTCGACAAACTATGCGGTAGATAAAATCCTTGAGCGTAGGCCAGTCCCCTTCCCGCGCCGGAAGCTGGAAACCGGAAAACATGTTGTACTCGTTATCCCCGGCGACGAGCGGGGGCGGCGCGAACACGATGCCAGACTTACGAGGTGCGTTCTCGAGGAATTCCTTGGCCGGATTCACGATTTCATCACCCACCTGAATCCCACGGTTCATATGAAAGCTGATGAAATCTTCCTTCGTGCTTACGATAATCGTACTGGAAGTCATTTCCCCCTTCAGAGTGTTCAAGTCAGGCTTACGGACCACGCGGAACTTGCCATCAACATCACACACGGCGAAACGCTTAGAGAGCGTCGCAAACGCGCTGTCCAGATCGTCTCCAAGCGGATCTGCAATATCCATAGACGGGTGCGCCAGATGGTCCCGTTCGAGCGCATCCAGCATATCCTTGGTCCGCTCGGTCTTTCGGGCAACGTCAGCCTCCTTGCGTTCAACCTGCAACATTTCACGTCCGGACTTTTCCAACCGCTTGATGTCATTTGCAACGAAGCGATCTAAACCCGACAGAAGCTCCTTTAGCTTCTGCTTTGCGGCCGGGCGAGACCCACCCTTCTCAACACCCGCATAGAGCGCTGCAAAAGTATCATCCCCAGACCGGGCATGTACCTTGGAAAAGGCCACTTCAACGGCCCTCGGCGACCTCAGAGCTTCCAGCTTGATAGTCGCATCTACATAGTCAGCCTTATGCACGATCTCCGCTACACCGTCAGGGTACAGAAATTCCGAGCAGAGTAAGTCGGATAGAGTTTCACAGCTATCCGGAAGTACACACTGATCTTCCAGCATCCGCAAGAAATCCCAAGTATGGACGCCGCTACAATGGTCATGGTGGCAGAAGATGACGAACCCGTCCTCACCTTCACACGCCCACGTTCCGTAGTCTTCTTCCCCCGCATTGCTATGTGACGCCTCGTTGGGGCAGCGGATGTTGAACCCCTCACCAGCATCGCCAAGGACATCGCAGCCTACATACTCGAGAAAAGACTCGAGGCAAAATTCTCCCCCGAAATCAGAATGCCAAGCCCGAAGATCAAAACCATCACTCAAGAATGCCGGTTCATCGGTATCCTGTCGGTTCCCGCCACCGAAGCCCCTGCGCCGCGCGCCGCTGCGAGTGTACTTTGAAATATCTCCCTTCGGCATATCTTCAATCCGCAACCCACGACCGGCAAGAATGTAGTGCTTGAATTCAGCACCATCATGGCTTCGGCGCGGAAGGTACATGAGCTGAGTCGGCCTCATCCCAGCAGCATCGAACTTCGTCACTCCAATCGACTCGCAGAAACCAACATAGAGACTCTTCCAGATCCGTTCTGCCGTCTTCTGATCAACAAAGTCCGCGTAATCGAACGCCCGAACCAAAGGTACGATGATCCGGAACCGATCACCCTTAGCAGTCTTCTTCCGGTCATGGGAGTGGGTGGTGTAGATGATGGCAAACAGGCCGAGGCGGCGTAGGCGTTCAACGGTATGTTCTACAAGGTGACCACCATCAACATCGATTGCCACGGAATGAATGCGCTGAACCCGATCCTTGAGCTTATAGACGTACTCAATCTTCTCCTGAGCGCCGTATCTCGTATGGAAATAAGTCTTCCCGGTGCGTTCGCATTCCGCAAAGAATGCCGCGCTCCCCTCCTTATTGTTGTCCACAGGGTGGTTTGAAAGGAATTCCACGAGCTCGCTCAGCGGACCCTGCACAAATTCCCACTTCTCCGCGCTCACGCGCGGTGCACGGTTTGACTTACCGATAACCGTCTCACTACTCAAAAGTGCTTCACACTCAGGCGCTGAAAGGTCGCCAATGACGACAGCATCACCAAGAGACATCAGCTTAGGGCGGGTGAAGCGCACTACATTTCCCTGTTCAATCCTATCATACATCCAGATCGGAGGCTCCGGCCGTTCAGGACAATCAACTTCGTAAATGTCTTCAGGGGCCGGGATGTCGTCCCAGTCCGCAAAAACTTCAAATTCGCTTCCAATCGGAGCGTTCATATTTGTCTCACTTTCCGCCATGATGGCATTGGACAGATACTTAGGCGCTCGGACGCAGTCTCCTTCGAGCCCGACCCGATAACCCGCGATGAACCTGCACATTGAGGCGCAGGCCCGGTGAAGAGAGGCGCAACCACCTCGGTTTGTAGTTTTGCTTCGTGATCTGTCCCGTCACGAAGACTTCTGTTTCGACCTCATAGGCCGAAATCTGTGCAGCTCCTGCACAGGCGAAAAGGGCGCGGTCTATCCGCGATTGACAATCTGCATAGAGGCCATTGAAACCTACGTCAAGAATTTTGACCCATCGGGTCAGCAAGTTTCGGTAGTTAAGTCAGGTTTACATAAGTTGCATACGCTTCAAGCGGGAAGGGAAGTTAGCGAAATAATCTTAAGTTTTTGTTATTAATAAGTTTTTTTAAATTACATAACCAAGATCGATACTTGCAAACTTAATTCAATTAGTTGCAATCCGGCCCGCAGGCAGCTACTGCAGGGGATTACAGCCCCGGGGCGTACCCCCCTTTGGGTCCCTGCAACAAATGCAAATAAAGTATCGAGGGACGCCTCTGTGGCCGTGAAACCAAAGGTATTCTCTAGCCGCTATGAACTGTGTTTGGAGACGCTGACGCTCCAACAGACCGAGAAAGTAAAAAATTGACAAAAGCCCGCGTTAGCGGGCCTTCATCGAACACGATTTCAAACCAAAACTGCCCTCAGACCAACCCTTTCACACCGTAACAGAACGCTTTCTTCGTGAGATGAAGGTCCGAGTTCACATGTAAAACTGCACTTTCACACCATCAACGAGGTCATCAAAGTTCAGCAATTCGATATCCCGGTAGTCCGCCGCAATAGATCGCCATTGTTCAGGTTCGAAATCTGCCCGCCGACCAACCACAAGGAAACGGCGCGGTTTATAGACTTTGAATCCATATTGCTCTTCGAACCAACTGCGGTTGTTCGGATCATCAAAAAACTCCGAATAAACGCGAGTTTGTGCGATATAGCTCTGTAGCCAAGCACCAAATGTTTCCCGATTTTCTCGCCCAACCACCATAGATTTCCCAATGTCTGGCAATTTGAACTCCACAATGTCTGCGTAGCCATTGGTATTGATGACAAAGAAGTCAGGCTTAATGTCCTTTCGAACCTCACTTTGCCATTTGCATAGTGCCTCTGCCTCAACGTTCTGAGCTCCGAACCTCATGGTGAGTATAAACTTATGCCGGTCCTCCGCGAGGAATTGTGTTATTTGTGGTTCAGTGGTTTTTTTGTTACCCCAAAGCTCCACGAAATCATTAATTAAGGGCAGTTTTTGATACTTGTAGTCGCTCGGCAGAGAGAGGTATGCCTCCGCATCGTTTTCGGCAAGTTCACCCCAGAAATGAGTGGGGATACCTATTTGATCGGTTTCTCCATCTCCTTCCACGAACTCAATCGGGAAAAAGTCTATCCACTGGATGCGTCGTGTGATTAGTCCGTTTTCGTTGGCATCAAAGAACTTGGCGTTTACCAGACGGCAGAATTGCCCGGCGGGCGGTTGGGGTAAATTCCAGTTGAACCCAAAAACGGCTTCTTGCGCAGAATGGTTCCAATTCAGTTCATCCAACTTCTCCCAACCGGCATGTGTGGCAAGAACCAAGTCGTCGGAATATGCCGGCAACGGGAAGGTAAGTTCCATAGTCGACCCAAGGTTGAATCCAACTATCTGCTCAAGGAGGTTAGTCTCCTTCAGAGAAAAATCGAACGCGGTCAGGTTAATTTGGTACTCTTCGCTCGGCTCGTCTTCGATTTCTGAGCCGAGATATTCAACGGCAATGTGCGTGCGTCCAAAGTAAATTACCAAGTTATCGTGAAAGTGTAGAAATGAGGGAACTTTGTCCTTCAATTCTGGGTTTGAATTCAACTTCTCGTGAAACGGTTTCCAGTAATGTTGAGCGAACTCCTCTAAGAAGGCACGGGCCATTTGGTTCGCATCAGCCAATGTCGCCTCACTCATCAACGATTTCCTTCGTATTCTCATTTGAGCTGCCAACGTAGCGAAAACTACCCAAAGCTCAATGTGCTTCAGTATCAATAGGCACGTCCCTAAAAATACCTCGAAACAGCTCCAGAAAAAGTATCAAATATACTATCGAATCATCCTATTGATACTGTATCAATTAATTTAGAAGCATAAGGGACTGAAGGGTGTTTGGTCATGAAAATTTGGGGTTATGTACGTGTTTCGGTTGATCGAAGCACACAGGCAGCAGGCTGGGAGGATCAAATTGCAACCTTAAAAGGCTTAGGTGTGACGCGCTTCTTTTATGAAGAGGCAAGTACGCGCGGAGACCGCCCCGAGTTTGCGCGGATGCTGAAGGAGGCAAACACGCAAGCAACGGAAAACAATCGTGTGTGCATCTGCGCTGCCAAGATGGATCGGGCCTTTCGCGACTTAGCTGCCGCTGACGCGGCTGTAACAAAGCCTGAAAATCCGAATGTCATTTGGCTCTTGCCCGACCTCTCTGCGAACCCTTTGGACCCTAAGGACCCAACGCAAATGCTCCTAGTACGTATGATGGGTGCTGTGGCTCAGTTTGAGCGTGATCGATTAGCAGAACGTAGAGCCTATGGAATTGCGAAAGCAAAGCGCGATGGGAAATACAAGGGCCGGAAACCGACTGCCCGCGCCAAGACGCCGGAAGTTCTTAAGCTCAAAAAGCGTGGTTTCAAACCGGATGAGATCGCCAAACAACTCGAGATAGGCCGTGCATCAGTCTTTCGCATTTTGCGGGATCATCGCGAAGGGAATGATTCCGTGGAGTAAGGATGCCCGCTGACACAAGACAGCATCTGATCCAAAAGCTAACCACACTATATTATTAGTCACTCGCCCTACGACGACCAACCCGCAATAGCGGGCCTATAGGTACCACGCTAGACCCACGACTCTGCGTCAAAGCGAAAAGTTGTTGAAAAGTTTACCACCAACGCCTTGATCAACAGAATTGTGCACATCGTGTCTCTCATGTCTACGAAGGGACTTGAGCTCCGCCTATTCACACCGAGGCTTTCGCTGCAAAAAAATTGGACCCGGCGCAAGAAACCAAGTATCTCAGCGTTTCATCCGGCAACGCTGTCAATAACTTGAACCGCGACCACCTTTAAGACTCTGTAAGTAAAGCTCAATCCGGGAATTGAGATCAGCACAAACCCAGCGCCGTATAACAAAGCCGTCAGGTACACTGCCCAACGTTGCGAGTATCTATCTTCCACATTATAGAAGCTGCTAAGGACATCAATTTGAAGCTGATCATCCTTCAAGGCGCGCAATTCATTGGACGCTTGTTTTAACTTCATTTTTGAACGGTCCAGCCAAGGCGCTATCGTCAAAAGAGGTGCGGCCACCGTTGGGCGTCGAGCCTTGATCGCAACAACCATCGTTCGCAGTTTTCGAGCAGTAGCTCGCCCCAATTCACTTTCGACAAACTGACTGGTTGACCCAAATTCCTTTATTGTTGCCGGAGCTATTAGGCGGAAAACAATTGTTCCGACACCCACTAAACACGAGCCCAAATAGAACAAATTAAGCTTCGTAAAAAAACTCATTCCACGGCGATCTTCATCTGCTGCCAATGACGTGTCTCGAGTGACCAAACCCTCTTGAACCGTCAGAAGACCACCCATGTCGCCCAGATAGCGCGCTATCTCAGAGTGGTACAAAATTACATAGCCCACGAACGGCATTGCTATAGAAAACGTTGCCAGTGGAGACTTTCCAAATCCGCGAATTAACCGCCAGTTGAAGACCCTGACCATCCAAGTGTCTGGTTTATGCTTTTGTGCTCCATCGGCCTGTTCACTCATCCTTTGCCTCAAGAAAGCATCAATGTTCGTCGATCATGAGTGTAGGCTTCGCCAACCGTTATTTCCGGGACATCAAGCTCTTCGTCGATCATCGAAGTTGCAATTATAATCTGATGTTCAGAAGCGGCTGATTGCGACTTTTCCCAAAGTAGCCTTTGGAAGTTCTTACTACGCTCAGGCTCCAACCCTTTGTCTTCGACGGTGTCCATCATAAGGAACCGAGGGTGAAGGAATTCAGGATCGTTTGCGGCGGCAAACAAGAAGGAAGCAAAGAAACTATTTCTAAGGTATACCATTGAACTTGCGGAGAAATAGGATTCGTCATTTACAGCAAGCCTGTCTGCATCGAACTCGAAGGTCACGTGGTCCGCTCGTTCAAACGTAGACTGTCGAGCTAAATCGCGTTTGAGGAAGTCCAATGCGCAGTCTTCAATGGCGGATTTTGCTTGAGCCAGACGACTCTCTTGAGCCCGCTTCCCAGCCTCAATCGTATTATCCAAATGTTCAATTTCGGCTTGCAGTTCGTCCCTCTGCATCCGTAGTTCTGCGATTTCGCTGATCACAGCCGTTGTTCGCGCGAGTTCTTCACGTTCACGATAGGCATAACCTGCCTTTTGGTTCAGTTCTCGAAGACTTGCTCTCATTTCGGATGTCGGGTTTCGCAAAACAACCGAATGACTATGTGTTGCTTGCTCCCATTGCGCCGTGACTTCTTTGAGTTTTGCACTTAGGCGCGTAATCTCGTCTGCCCTCTGACGTTGTACTTGTTCAGCGCGGTCAATTTGTCTGGCGTATTCGTTAATCAGCTTTAGGACCCGCTTTTGAGCTTCTTCATCATCGTGCGCGCTCTTACACAAGGAACATGCTCCTTGCACCTCGTTTTCTTGAATGGGAGCTAGACACGCCGGACAGAAATTGAACGTCAACCCCCCAATCTCATCCACAACAGTTCGGGATTGGTGTAGTTCTTCAAGCTTTCTTTTTAGCGAGTGGATATACTCGTTGGTATCCGCGGTTGCCAAACTCTCTTTCATCAGAGCTTCTTCGATTTCGGATATTCTCTCCTGCAATACCACCACGCGGTCATAGGCGGTTTTTTGGACATTCAGCGTCAGCCTATCGTCAAAATCGGAATTAAATACCCTTGCCTCCAAGGTTTCTATATTTGCTTCAATTTCAGCGATTTCCTTGTCGAGCTGGTTTTTCTCGGTAGCCACCCATTCTTCCGTCAGTGGCTTGCCGTCTCGACCGTGCGTTCTAGTCAAAAACCTAATCTTAGAGGACAACTCCCGAAGCTCTTCGGCGGCATCTTTTTTGCGCAGACGGGCTTTATAGTAGGCGTCGCTGTATGCGCCACAAAGCAAATCGCCTACAGCTTGCCTTGTTATGGCTAAGTCGTGGCGCTGCGGTCTGAATATTTTTTCGACTGGGCTCATCTGGTCAGAATACAACAGGCGTAAAACCTGATTGACCGTCAATCGAGCATTCGACTCTCCGTACTCAACTTGAGGCAACCCCAAAAACCTGAATAGAACCTGCGAAAAGCTTTCTTTGCTGCTGCGACGAAAAGGGTATGTTTCCCACCCTTCGGCGACATTCGCAGAAGCTTCATCAATACTTCCATAGAATAGCTTCATTGGCCGTTGCGAGCTGGTCTCAACATCCCGCCAGAGCGTTAGTACATTCCCGTTGACCGAGGCCTCGATCATAACGGAGTCACAATTTGCTGCTGTCTCTCGCCACTGGGTTTCCAGCAGGTCTCCGCCTAAACCGTAGAACAAAAAATCCATGATCGTGGATTTGCCGGAGCTGTTTTGCCCCCGCAGAATGTTTAAGCCCGAGTGAAATGCTTCTTCGAATGCAACTCCACCTTTATGGATCACTCTTAGCTTGTTCACTCTCAAGTTGGGGTTAAATTGTGTCATAAACAAACTCTCCCAGTCCCGTACGAGCCTTCAAGCCGTCGGGTCCGCTCATTTGAATCGCTGGGAAATCTCGGGAAATTAAATCCAATAACCCTGCATTTTTTCTTGTAAATTTCTCTATTGCTGCATTTAGTGCATCTGAAACATTCTCTTGTTGGAGGCTAACTATTCTTGTTCCAGCGCGTCGTTCCACGCCAATCAGTCCGCTCGAAATCATCGCACTCAACGCCGTTTCTTGAATAACATCCATTCGTTCGTACAGGACTTGCGAAGACGGTAAAATTTCGTACTCATCACCAGCGATCTCTCTGATAACGGCATTATTCCGCTTTCTCATTCCTTTTACGGAATTGGGCGGTCTAACTTCGGATAGCCTTGTAGGAAAACAGAGGAAGAAATCAGCAATTCGCAAAACTTCTGTATTCATAACCTGCTGCGAACTGCGCTTCAAAATGGCCAGCATGCGAAAGATTGTATTGTAGGGATCATAGCACGCTGAATAAGAAAGACTCAGCATGACTGCCACCGGATATGGCAACGCTCGGCCAGCCAATTTATCATACCGCGAACTTCACTTGGGGTGATCAGCAGATGGTCGTGACCTCCGACCTCGTCCATTTCGGCTAGCGTCGGCTTCACAATCTCATCCTCGATAATCCGTTCGACCTCTTCACGTGTTAGGTTTAATGTGTCTGGCATTATTTTAGTTTCAAACACATTCAAAATACGTGACAAGAAATAAAAAAACAGTCTTTGAGCCGACTGGTAATGTGTAAGCTTGTCGAGCATCATTTCGAACCAAAGCAGGTCGCGTTCCGCGTTTTGCAGTTCGTCACTCCTCCCAACTGCTCGCAGTTTTTCGCCAAGCCCTTTTAGGTCAGAATTTTCTCTGTTTGAAATTAGAAACTGTAACTGGTCGATGTACCCATTGAAACGTTTGTTGGTACGCATTTCCTCATTCATGCGGCGCAAAATATTCGCGACCTGTGAGTGCCCCACGATAGAGCATTGCTCTCTCTGAGACGTATTCTGTTCTTCTTGCATGAGTTTAGGTGTGCTCTGTTATCTTGCCACTCGATCTTGGGTATCAACTTGCGAGATAGTTTGGAGGAATTCAATCGCTTATATCATGCACTCACGACTTGCCGCTCAAGCATTCCAAAACATAAGCAGCCAATGTGTGCGCCGAATGGATGGCCAATCGCGCATGCCGCGGGCGAAGGGCTGACGCCCTCATCTGTTCTTCTGTCCGTCCGTGGGCACCGCTCTTTTTGTTGCGCATGTACATTGTGCCATCAACGATACTGTTGAGACCGGACGCAATTTTCTTGAGATCCTTCGCTTCAAGGTCCTTTGGATTGATGCCTAAGGCATCCCGAGTAAGTGCCCATAGTGTATTGAGCGTGTCACTTTGATCGTTGAACGCAATATCCTTTTGGGTGAGGTACGCCTTTAGCGCAGCCTCCAACACGTTCCCCGCGTAATGCGCAGCGGCGTTGGGGTCACCCTCGACCTGCTTTAATGCCCGCCCCATTTCCAATTCGACGGCTGACAACCCGCCACGCTCGATCATTTCACGCAATGAAGTGGTGGGCGTAGCAGATGCGGTGCCAATATATCCACCGTTGGAATAAGCCAGCCCTGACTTGCCCAATGCAGCGTTGATACGATCCTTGTAACCTCGTAGATCGACAGACCACTCGGGCTCGGATTCCCATGAGGCTGCGTTAGCGGCATCCCATGTTTCGCGCTCAAGAATATCTTCCAAAAGGCTACCAAGCACGCCTAATGGCACAGACGCTTGCTTGTTGGTTAAGCGCAACCATTCAACTGTCTTTTTAACTTTGTTGGCGTCGGGTGGATCGCCCGGTGCATCCGCATAAGCAAACAGCCGGTCAATGTCAGAGTGCGTGTAGTACTGGCTGAAAATCTCGCCAAGAACGCCGATAATCGGTGCAGGAATTCTTTCACTCATTGTATCAATCTCGTTGTGCAAACCACGAAGCTGTTAATGTTGCACACAATATGCTTCGTATTTTTTCAGTATCCGAACACTAGGTTAATCAACAAATCATGGAGACACCATGTAGCGTGTTCGGACTGTCCGCTAGGCGACATACGTCAACGCGGCGCGTGGCTACTGAAGTTGATTCGCCCCCTCAACTGCCCCCTCCGTGACAAAAAAATTCATTAATATCAAAGGAAGTGGTGCCCGGGGGCGGAATCGAACCACCGACACGAGGATTTTCAATCCACTGCTCTACCCCTGAGCTACCCGGGCACGGGAACGACATTCGTCGTTGGGTGGGGGCCTTCTATGACTTGCTACCGGCAGTGTCCAGAGGCTTTTTCACATTTTTTCAATGCGGTCGGTTTGGCGTAAGGTCCTGCGTGTCAACCTCGGCTTCAAGGTCCTCTTCGCGCTGCGACGGAACCGAATAAGAGCCATTCAACCACTTAGCCAAATCAATATCGGCGCATCGCTTTGAACAGAACGGACGGAATCTCTGCGTGGTCTCCTCTCCGCAAATCGGGCAGCTCATTTCAGGATCTCCGTCACAGGAACGCGACCACGTTTTCGCTGCAACTCGAAATGGCCCAGCGGGGTCCAGCCTGCAAGAATCGTCTCGTCCGGATCTGACCTGAACGCGGCACGCAACGCCGATTCAAACCCGCGGCGATCTTTCTTGGGCATGGGAGCCAGATCCAGCGTAATCTGTCCCGCCAACCCGCGTACGCGCAATGCACGGGGCAGAACCTTGGCGCAGGCAAAATTAGCTTTGGTGCCCGCCGCCAGTGAAGTGTCTGTCCCGGTATTCACATCCACGGCAACCAAAGCGCGAGTGGGTTCGATATAGAGATGCCCTCCGCCCGGCAAAGGCTCGGATACGCCACGCACCACGTCCAGTGCATCCAGAACACCATGGGTTTCGAAACCGCCAGCCTGGGTCACCACTTCAGCCGGGTCGGTCCAGTCGCGCCAAGCAAGGATATGGGGGCTATCACCTTCACTGAGCAGTTCAGGCTCGGACCCTTCATCATTCATCACCTGCTCGGCCTGCGCCAACATGGCTGAGATATCTTCCGAGATGTCTTCAGCATCCGCGTCCGCACAGCAAGAGCGGAGGATCAAGCCATAAGCGCAGTCACCCATGTGCTCATGGGCGATTTCAAGCAAATGGTCGCGTATGTCCTCGTCCTTGATGCTGCGAGAAATGTTCAGGCCCGGAGCGTCGGGCGTGACAATGGCATAGCGGCTTTTAAAAAGGACCCGATTGCTTACCGGGATGGCTTTGCCGGGTTCAGCAAATCCGCTGACCTGCACCAAAAGCAGAGCGCCAGGCGCCAGGCCCTTGACTTGTCGCAGGAAGGCAGGACCGTCAGGCGTGGAGAGGAACATTCCACCCTGCCCTTTGACCGGGCGGTCAGCGCGGGCGCGATAGATTGTACCGGGCGCGGGTGCGTCAGGGGCAATCAGAAAGTCATCCAGCTTGCCATCGACCATCAGAGCGGCGGCCTCGCGACCTTGGATGTGGTCCAGAACGATGGTGCGACCCTTCATGATGCCTCGCGATACAGTGGATAACCGATACCTTGCAGCAATGCAGCGGTCTCGGACAGGGGCAGGCCTACGATGCCTGTGAACGATCCTGAAATCCAGGGAATGAAAGCACCTGCGGGACCCTGAATGGCGTAAGCGCCTGCCTTGCCTTGCCAGTCGTCGGTCGCCAGATAGGCGTTGATTTCGACATCTGACAAACGTTTTACCTTGACCTGCGAGACCACATCCCGTTGTAGCACTCGATCCCCGCGCCTGACGGCGACCGAAGTAATCACGCGGTGGCGGCGACCGGATAAGGCGTGCAGGAACTCCGCCGCCTGACCTGCATTCTCAGGTTTGCCCAAGATGCGGCGCCCCAAAGCCACGGTTGTATCTGCGCACAGGGTGACGTCGTCGCTATCCGACTGAACGGCCTGAACTTTTTGACGCGCGATGCGGCTGCAATACGGGACGGGCAGCTCGCCTTTCAGAGGTGTTTCATCAATGTCAGGCGGGCGGATGGCATCGGGCTGCACGCCAAGCTGAGCCAGCAGGTCCAGCCGTCTTGGGCTGCCCGATCCTAAGATAAACGCCATTGCGGCAGGCGTTACTTGAAGCGGTAGTTGATCCGACCTTTGGTCAGATCATAAGGGGTCATCTCGACCTGAACCTTGTCGCCGGCCAGAACGCGGATGCGGTTCTTGCGCATCTTGCCTGCCGTATGTGCGATGATCTCATGGCCGTTTTCCAGCTCGACCCGAAACGTCGCATTAGGCAGGAGTTCCTTCACGACACCGGGAAATTCGAGCGTATCTTCCTTGGCCATGTTGTCTCCATCGTTACGTTGCACCCGCAGAATCTGCGGGGATGTGCGCTTAAATGAGCCCATTTTGGGCTTATTTCAAGGGCGGAATCGCCTAAAGGGCGGATATTGTGACCGATTCGACTCGGGCAGCCTGCTCTTCCCAATGGGTTCGGTTCAGCACGTGACCGTCGGCACGGACCTCGGCGATGGCTGACAGGTCGACATCCGCGTAGGTCCAGCGGGGTTGGTTCAAACTGCCTTCGGCCAGCACGCCGGTGGCCGGGAACCCCTTATCGGGAGGACCAAACACACCGCCAGTTCCGGTATTCATATCCACCGCCTCGGACCACTCGTTGTTTCCAACCAGCGAGGCCATGACGGTAACGCATTGATTTTCCAAAGCTCTTGACATTGCACCAATCCGCACGCGCCAGTAACCCGAGAGCGCCTCAGTACAGGAAGGGACAAGGATCAGGTCTGCCTCACTCAGCGCGCGGCCCAGCAACGGAAACTCGCTGTCATAACAAATCAACACACCGATCTTGCCCAGCGCGGTGTCGAACAGCTTGAGCGGACCCCCCGGGGCGATGTCCCAATCCTCGCGTTCGAACCGGGTCATGATCTGTTTGTCCTGATGGTCGCAGGTTCCGTCCGGCGCGTAGAAGGCGGCGCGGTTTACCGGACGGCTTCCACCATCCACGACCGGAGCGGATGCGCCCAGAATGTAGGTTTTGTACGTCCTGGCGAGGCGGTTGTGCAGGTTTTGTACATCGTCCATCCGGTCGGATACGGCGTGGATCGACCGTTCCAGATCGCCCGCCACATCGGCCCCGTCCAGAGTCGAGAGTTCCATCGCGCCGTATTCAGGAAAGACCAGCAACTCGGCCCCCTGCCCTGCGGCCTCGGAAACCCACGCCTCAAGCTTGTCTTCGTATTGTGCCCAACTGTCGAGCCAGGCCAGGTCATAAGCGGCGGTTGCGACTTTCATGGCAGCGTCCCCGTGCGGTCAAATTCGCGCGACCTTAGTCGGGGACACCGGCCAGAGTACAGCCCCATTTAGCCAGCGGTTGTCGGATCGATGATCGTGGTCACTTCGGTAACCGTGTTGGCCGGGAAACCGCTGAGTTCCGCGTGTTTGTGGATCGCGTCTTCGCTTTCAGCCAGATAGATGCAGAAGGTCTTGTCGCCAGCCACGTAGGAATGTTCCCACTGCACGCCGGGTATCTGCTCCAGCGCTTCATTTGACTTCGCGGATGCGCCGCACAGTTCTTCACCGGACATGGAACCAACACCCGGAAGATCGCGTTCGATAACATAGCGTTTCATTGCACTTCCCCCACGGAAAGCCCAACAATACCACAATTCGGACATTTTTTCTGCGCTTGGCGCTCAGAGGTCTCTGATCCAGAACTGAAGCGGCTTTTTCGACTCGCCCTCTTCGCCGATATCCTTCCACGAAAACTGTGCGATGGCGCCGGGCAAAGGCTCGTAGCCACGGGCGCGCCAGAAGGTGTCCAGCGGGCGATAGTCAGTAGGGCGCATCGGGTGATCGTCGGGGCGTTGCACGCTGCAGAAGGCACATTTGGAGAAACCCAGCGTGCGGGCATGGGCCTCGCGTTCGTCGAAGAACCTGTGGCCGACGCCCTGCCCCCGATACTCCGACAGCAGCACGGATTCCGCGCAATAAAAAATGTCGTTCAGATCAAGGCCTGTGCCCTCGAAGGCCGCCGCGAAATCTTCTGCGTGGTCGCTCAGGGGGGCGCCGGTCGACGCGCCGATCAGGCGATCTTTGTCGAATGCGCCTACAACAATGGCTTTGTCGCTGTCGCGGTAGGATTGCAGGTACTTCCGCTCATATTCGAGGTCGCCGTCATAGAGATACGGCCAGGCATGAAACACCTTGATCCGCAGGCGGGCGACATCATCCAGAGCGGCCTCGAGTGCCGCTCCGGTCAGGGGGCGGACCCCGGTGATCTTACCCATTCGAGACCTGCTTGGTCCAATCGGCAAGATTGTAGAAGGTGGTGACGCGGGTAATCTTGCCGTCTTTCAGATCGAAGAACGACCCGGCGGGCAGGCGATAGGTCTGGCCATGCGCGTCAGGCAGGCCTTCGTCAGTTTTCAGATAAGTCCCGTTGACAATAAACTCGGCAGCGGCGCGGGTGCCGCCTTCGGATTCGAACACGACGATGTCGGTCAGGTTCTCTTTATAGCAGCGGTTCATATGGGCGCAGAACGCCGCGAACTTGTCCTTGCCAGTGCGGATCTGACCTTCGTTCACGTGATGGGCCACGTCATCAGACAGGCAGGCCAGCATGCCGTCAACGTCACCCGCGTTGAAGGCTTGGAAATAGGTTTTGACGGTCTGGTTCATGGTCACTCCGTAGGTTCGCCCCAGCGGTCCTTCAGATGCTTGATGATCTGATCGCGGGTCTGTCGGTAGTGATGTAGCTTTTGTTCGCGGGTCTCGCCCATCCCGGTAGGGTCCATTATTGGCCAATAATCGACATCAAGGTGAAAAAACCGGGTCAGTTCCAACGCTTTTCGCTGGCTCGCGGGAGACAGCGCCACGATCAGATCGAATGAGCTGAGGTCATCGCCCCATTGTTCCATCTCGTCGAATGACCGGGACCGATGGCGCGACAGCTCAACATCGACCTCATGGCAGGCAGCAATGCTGAAGCCGTCAATTTCCAGATCGTTGTGCACTCCCGCAGACTGAACATAGGTGCCAGTGCCATAAAACTTCTTCATCAGGCCTTCGGCCATGGGCGAGCGCACCGAGTTGTGGTCGCAACAAAACAGGACCGACTGCGGCAGGGGCTTCACGCGTCAGCCCCCAAAATGCAACACGCAGATCAGCGTGAAGAGGCGGCGGGCGGTGTCGGTGTCGATGTCAGCCTTCCCTTCGAGCCTTTCCTGCAGCACCCGGCTGCCTTCGTTGTGGATACCGCGGCGGGCCATGTCGATGGTTTCGATCTGGCTGGGCGGCAGCGATTTCACCGCGTCGAAATAGCTTTCGCAGATCTGGAAATAATCCTTGACCACCTGCCGGAACGGCCCAAGCGACAGGTGAAATTCGGCGGCTTTTTCGGCCTCTTCCGTCGCTATGTCAAAGACCAGGCGTTTGTCGCGGATCGACAGCTGCACATGGTAAGGCCCGTCTGGTATGACACGGTCATCCCGGACGGGCAGCGAAAAGCTGTTTTCTTCCAGCAGATCATAGATGGCGACCTTGCGCTCCTGCTCAATCTCGGGCGTCGGCGGTGGCAGGTTTCGGTCATCCAGTTCGATATGCGAAATGCGGGTCATCTTTACGGCTACAATCCTTGTGTCAGCACAGACCTATAACAACGAAATTCAGTCGGCAACGCAGAGAAGCGCCATATGCGTCCGGTCTTTGCGTCATTTCAGCCATTCAGGCGGTTCAGACGCGCGGTGACCGACAGGCCATGCGCCTCAAGGCTTTCCGATTGCGCCAGTTGTTCAGCGGCAGGGCCGATGGCGCGCAACGCTTCGGGGGTCATCTGACTGAGCGTGGTGCGTTTGAGGAAATCCATCACGCTGAGCCCCGACGAGAACCGCGCAGACCGTGCCGTCGGCAATACGTGGTTCGGGCCGCCGACATAGTCGCCGATGGCTTCAGGCGTGTACTGGCCCAGAAAGATCGCTCCGGCGTGGATGGTTTTTTTGCTCAGCGCCACCGGGTCGGCGACGCACAGCTCAAGATGTTCCGGGGCGATGCGGTTGGACAGCATTGCCGCCTCCTCCAGATCGCGGACGGCGATGATGGCGCCGAAGTCGCGCCAGCTGGCCCCGGCGATGGCGCGGCGTTGCAGGGTTTCCAGACGTTTTTCGACCGCCTTTGCCACGTTCTGACCAAAAGCGGCATCATCGGTGATCAGAATAGATTGCGCGCTTTCGTCGTGTTCGGCCTGGCTGAGCAGGTCCAGTGCGATCCAGTCGGGGTCGTTGTCCTTGTCGGCGATGACCAGAATCTCCGAGGGACCCGCGATCATGTCGATGCCGACCTTGCCAAAGACGCGCCGCTTGGCCGCTGCAACAAAGGCGTTTCCCGGGCCGGTGATCTTGTCCACTGGTGCGATGGAGTCGGTACCATAGGCCAGCGCGGCCACGGCCTGTGCGCCGCCAATGCGATAGATTTCGTCGACGCCCGACAAGTGCGCCGCCAGCAGCACCAGCGGGTTCACCTGTCCATCCGGCGTGGGCACGGCGATGGCCAGCCTTTCCACGCCCGCCACTTTGGCCGGGATAGCGTTCATCAGAACCGATGACGGGTAAGAGGCCAGTCCGCCCGGCACATAAAGCCCCGCGGCAGTGACCGCAGACCAGCGCCAACCCAAGGTTGCCCCTGCCTCATCTGTCCAGTTGTGATCAGAGGGCAGCTGTTTTTCGTGATAGGCCCGGATGCGGGCTGCGGCCAGTTCCAGCGCTGCACGATCTTCGGTCGAGACCTGCGCCACCGCGTCCTCGATTTCATGCACACTGAAGGCCAGCGTCTCAGGCGTCAGTTCCAACCGGTCAAATTTCGCGGTCAATTCGATGACTGCCGCATCGCCCCGGTTACGGACATCGTCGATGATCTGCGCGACGACCGCGTCCACATCCGGGCTGTCCTCGCGCTTGGCCGACAGCAGGGTTTGAAAGGCGGATTCAAAATCGGACGAGTTGGTGTCGAGGAAAACGGGCATGATCTGGCACTCCGGGCGTTGCGCAACGGGACATATCGCCCGCCGGGCGCGGCCTCAACCCTCAGTCCCCGGGGTGCAGCGATTTGCGCATGGGGTGTTGCGGGATACCGTTCCAGTCACCCGGCGGGCCCGCAGGTTGCCACCCTTGTTTCAAATAAAACTCGCGCGCGGTTTGGGTGGCATCCAGACGCGCCTCGGAACAGCCGCACGCGGCCAGTTGCTCTTCCAGCCGACTGAGCAGTGCGGCCCCGACACCGAAACCTGTGTGATCCGGGTCGACATATAACAGGGTTACTTTCCCGGTCTCGAACAGGCCCCCGGCAGCAGCCACCTGCCCTTCGCGAGCGGCCAGCCAGATCTGCGCGCCGGGCTTGATCCACCCCCGAATGGTGGCAGGGTCCTTATTTGCGGTCCACTGTTGCAGGTGGTCGGGATCGTTGTTGTGATCAGCCACGCAAAGCTGCGTGATCGACCGGATCAGTACGCGGCTAAGGTCAAACACGTCGAACACAGTTGCGGGCCGCAGCACGACACCTGCGGGCGATTTGGAAAACGCCTGAGAAATGCCGCGCTTGTTTTGCATCTATTCAGGGTGGATTGGAGCGTGCCCGGAAGGTGCCAGATAAGGACGTGTAACGTCTTTGAGCGTGACATCCAACGCCTCAACCTTCAGGCGGATCGCGCCATCACCCGCCAGCGTCAGCACAACATGTCCGGCACCATCTTCACCTGCTTCAAAATCGACAGACAGAAGCGACATGACCATGTCCTTGTCGCTACGATCAATGCCTTGGCTGGCCACAGACAGAACCGAGTCAAACACCAGAACCGACTGCACCCGTTCAAACGGACGGTCTCGGCGGGTAGCGGCGTCTTTGTCTTCCCAACGAAAGCGGTTCAATAACAAGCCGAAGCGGCGCTGAGACGGTTGCCATTTCATTTCGGTTACCGGAAAGACCGCGTCCTGCGCGAGAGTCGAGATCACCTGCAGGTCATCTGCATCCTCGGCTCCCAGATTCAGCGGGGCTTCGCGCCCGTCTTCAAAACTTGCGTCAGTCATTCGCCCTTGATCCGTTCAATTTTTGCGCCCACACCTTCCAGCTTGCGCACCACATGCTCATATCCGCGATCCAGATGATAGACCCGGCTTACCGTCGTTTCACCCTCTGCCGCCAATCCGGCAAGGATAAGTGAAACCGAAGCCCGCAGATCCGTCGCCATCACCGGCGCGCCTTTCAGGTTTTCAACGCCCGTGACGGTGGCCGTGCCGCCATGCACTTCGATATCCGCGCCCATGCGCACCAGTTCCGGGGCGTGCATGAAACGGTTTTCGAAAATACGCTCTTCCAGCACTGAAGTTCCTTCAGCAGTACACATCAGCGCCATCATCTGCGCCTGCAGGTCGGTCGGAAAGCCCGGGAAAGGCTCCGTCACCACATCCACTGCCTGCACCCGACCATTCTTACGGGCCACTTTCAATCCGTTTTGGGTTTCAGTGACACTGACACCCGCCGCGTCGAGTTTGGCGGCGAAGGAGTCGACCAGCGACATGCGCCCACCCAGCAGTTCAACCTCGCCGCCGCAAATCGCGGGGGCCAGCATATAAGTGCCCAACTCGATCCGGTCTGTGACAACCTGATGTGTGGCCCCGTGCAGCCGGTCGACGCCCTGAATTTCGATGGTCGGGGTCCCCTCGCCCGAAATCTGTGCACCCATCTTGCGCAGGCACTCGACCAAGTCGACAATCTCAGGCTCGCGCGCGGCGTTCTTCAGAACCGTAGTGCCCTTGGCCAGTGTTGCAGCCATGACAATGTTCTCGGTGGCACCCACAGAAGCAAAGCGCATCTCATGCACGGCACCCTTCAGACCGCCCGGAGCCTTTGCGTGCAGATAGCCGTCTTTCAGCTCGATCTCGGCGCCCAGCGCTTCCAGCCCTTCCACATGCAGATCCATTGGACGCGCGCCGATCGCGCAACCACCGGGCAACGACACAACCGCTTGCCCGAACCGCGCCAGCAACGGACCCAGCACCAGGTTCGAAGCGCGCATCTTGCGGACAATGTCATAATCCGCCGTCTGGCTGGTCAGGTTGTGGCTCGACATCGCGATCACCTGACCATCCTGCAGCGACGACACTTCGGCCCCCAGCGATTGCAGCAAAGCCGTCATGGTCTTGATGTCGCTGAGGCGTGGCGCGTTGGTCAGCGTCAGCGGTTCTTCGCTCAGCAAGGTCGCGGGCATCAGCGTCAGGCACGCATTCTTGGCCCCCGCAATCGGTATCTGACCATTCAGCGGGCCGTTGCCCGTCACCAGAATCGAATCCATCTGCTCTTATCCCTCGTCCTTGTCGGCATTGTCTCCGGAGACCGCCCGCGCCTTGGCCTGCGCCTTGCGCCGCGCCATATTGGCCTTCAGCGCCGCCTTCAGCCGCTCTTCGCGCGCATCCCCGGATTTGCCTTGTTTTTTGGGTGAATTTTTATCCGTCATGATCTTTCTCTACAGGAGGCGAAAAAAACCGTCCAGACACCCTTGCGCCGCGTTTCGTTTGAGTCTAATCACCCGCCCACAGCGCTGCTGTAGCTCAGAGGTAGAGCACTCCCTTGGTAAGGGAGAGGTCGAGAGTTCAATTCTCTCCAGCAGCACCATCTCGCTTTTCGAATCTGTGATTTCCTTTAACACCCTGAAAGGAAAGGCAGAATTGATAGTTCCATACCCTTCCTCACGGCTGTACCGAATTGGCTCAGCAAAGGCTAGCCGAAGCACTGATCTGCGTACCGCCAAACTACCTTTTTCGTATATTTCATAGGGGTTTGACAGGAACCGCATAGCGAGTTCCATACAATTCTCCAGCTGCCCCTTTGGCGGCACTGTTTTTTCGGCTTTTTCCGCTAGAACAATCTTCTGCCGTTCCAGTTTTTCGATACGCGACTCATAGGCCTTAACTGCACTGCGAGAACTCGCCTCGACTACCCGATCCAGAAACTCTTCGATCTGCTTCTCGACCTGTTTGATTTGTCGTGCCCACTCGACCTTCTGTTCTTGCGCCTTTGCCAGCCGCACGTTCCACGCATCCTTGATCATTGCCCGCGCCACATCGAATAGCTGTTTCGTTGGGACCAGAGATTTCAAAACTTCCGCAAAACCATCCTCCAACTCTGCGCGCGGAATGGAGTCATCCTTCGACGGACAGCCGCGTGTCATGCAACGATAATAGGCGTAGCGGTTTCGACATCCGGTCGACCACGCCGCTGTCATTGCGTTGCCGCAATCGCCACACAGGACGAAACCACGTAGGGGAAAGTCCTCACTAAGGTCTTTGCGTTTGGGTGCGCGTTTCTTGTTTTGCAGGTTATCCTGAATACGCTGAAAGGTTTCAAAGCTGATCAAACCTTCATGCTGGCCTTTGCGCAAGGAAACGCTCCATTTCGGCGCTTCGACATACCCGGCATAAACAGGCTTTTTCAAAAGGCGGTTGACCGTCATCGGGCGCAACCTGCCGTCTTTTAGGTCTTTTGGGAAGAACGGGTCTTTTTCCAGAAACCGCTGAACTTCAGCCTGTGAGGCAAACCTGCCAATGGCGTAGCCATTCAGCGCTTCACGCACGACAGGTGCGAGTTTTTCATCAGGAACAAGCACCTTCCCACCACCGCCTTTAGCGGCAGTGTATCTGTAGCCGACAGGTGCGCGGAAAACCCAAAATCCGTTCTCCACACGCGCCTTCATTTTCTGGACAACCTGACGGCGGTTCTGTTCGCGTTCAAGCTGCCCCTGAGCGGCTATGATGGTTTCAATAAATTTGCCTTCGGGCGTATCTTCAATTTTGAAATTCAAGCATTCAATGCGCGCGCCACGCTCGGCAAATTCCCGGCGCAGTTTCAGATGAAATTCCGTATCACGAGCGAAACGTTTGAGGTCGTCGAAAATGACGGTGTAGCTCCGGTCGGGCTGCGCATCGAGATAGGCCAGCATCGCCCGCATGCCGGGGCGTTGCATAAAATCGCCGCCACCGGATACGTCATCGGGAAAAACGGCTTCGACATGCAAACCCTTCTCGGCAGCAAAGGCGCGACAGCGTTGTTCCTGACTTTCCAGACCACCGCCATCAATGCGCTGTTTGGCGGAACTGACACGGCAGTAAATCAAGGCCGATTGCACAGCGCCCGCCTCAGCGCTGGCGGCCATATTCTGCTCAGCATTCATGCGTAAATCCTCCTTTGCTGGTATGGTCCGAGTTTACAATATTCGTGGACTCCTGGGCAGAGTCTGCACCTCCCGGTTCGTCCTTTTTTCCACAGTTTTCTTGAGGAAACTGGACCTCGAAGCCCATATCCACAAAGCCGATTGCAATCTTTGCCAGTTCTTGGAGGATTTGCAGTTTTTCTTCATAGCCGCCGTCCACCTCCGACAGCATGTCGACATATGCTGTGAGGTCGAATTCAACCGACTTCGTGGGGCGCGAGCTTTCTGCGTCGTTGAATTTTCTGCTCAGATCAAAATCTTTGCCTGTACCGTACATGGTTGTTCCTTTCGCAAATCTCGTTTGCGGCGGCGGGCGCGATAGCCCACTGCGTTGGTGTTCTTAGGTGTTGTGAATTTTCGGAGCGCACGGCTCTGTGCCAGATGCTCCGCCACCAGAATGGGGTGGCAAACCAAATCAATTCCTGTGCGGAATACATCCGCAGATTGGTATCTATTTTTATAATATCATCCATGGGTTACATCGTGCAAATTTCGTGAGGCGTTACGGTCTTGCTGTGCGCGGAAAAACCACCATCGGCCCTTGGCTGGAACTGACTAAAACGGCAGGTCATCATCAAGTTCAGGCTCGCCCAGATACAGGTTCAGGACCTGCATCGCCCACACGCGCCGCTCCTCAAGATGCTGAAGAAAGGCCATGTGAATGGCGGCCACGGCGGCTTCCTCAAGGGAACGACCGGAGTGCTGCGCCAGAGCAGAGAGTTGCAAGGCCGAAAATGGCGGCAAAGATACGGAGATGTTCGATAGGGGTTTGTTCTCATCAAATTTCATCCTGCCTTCTCCTTTATCTGCCGCGTTCGGGATCGCCCGCTCGCTGCCTGAAATCATGGGCGGTGCGAAAATCTTCACGTCCCTTTTGGGATCGGTGATGAAACCGCCAGCGCATACGTCTGGCCAGTCTTAGATTTTCCCGCTCGGCCTGTTCCCGGGACGCGGCATCACCCGGCGTGTATTCCTGTGCGGGTGCATCGGGGCTGCGCCGTTCCATCCAGTCCAGCATCTCGCGGGTTTTGATCCGTTTCTCGTACAGTTCCTGCGGAGCAGCCTTCCCATCGCGGCGCATCTGCGCGAACCGGGCGGCAATCGCCTTAAACTGATCCCGGATGCTTTTCATCGGCTTCGATCCTGATCACGCTCGCAATTATCGCGGGACGGAGCATCCTTCCGGCGTTCCGCACGAAGCCGTGTCAGCGCGTCATAGGACTGACCTGCAAGCCGCGACAGGCGCAGCAAGTCGTTGCCGGAAAAACTGTCCGTGTCGCGGAACTCGCCTTCCTGATCCCGATAGGTGCGGCGGAATTGCACGCTGTGCATCACATTCTCATCGCGTTTGTTCTCCCAGATGGAGGCTTTCAGATTGCCATCGCGCAGGGTTTCGACGGGCTGTTTTCGTGAATCGCTCATGACGTTCTCCTTTTCGGCTGAGCGTGGGTTTCAGGTGCCTGGACGATAGCCTTCGATGAAGGACCATTCGCCGCTTCGGTATTGTGGAAAGTCACGGTAGCGCGCAGGTATGACCTCGCGGATCACGCGGCGGGTGCGATTGCCCCAGAAGGTTCTGACGCGCACTTTTTCCATGTCCCGGTCAAAATAAGGGTTGGGGAAATAGCGGCCTGCATATCGGCGCAGCGTGTAATACGGCACCTTGTCGGCGAAAAACGGGCGCAGCCCATAGCCGGAGGCCAGTACCAACGCCTTGTCGCGCGGCATCATCAGCACCTCATCCGGTGTCATCAGAGGCCGTGCCTGTTTGCGTGTGTGCTGCACCTCATACCGCAGGGCTTTCAGGGCCATGGCGGATTTGAGCGGGTCCTGACCGTCAAACAAAGCGCCATGCAACATCTCACGCTTGGCACGCATCGCGCGGGCCTGTGTCAACGCATCATCCAGTGCTATAGTCTGCTGGCCCAGCTTGCGGCTGAGATGTTCCGCTGTCTTCAAATCCGATATGCCGCCGCCGAGGTAAATCTCGACATCCGCACTGGCCGAAAGCGTCATCGCACCCGTTTCACCCAGATTGCGTTTGATCTGACCAATGTCTTGATAGACACAAAGCGGGCTGAGACCAAAGCCCCGGCCAATGGCATAAAACTCTGCAATCTCTGAAAAGCGGCCAAGCTGCGCCGCCTCATCAATCACCAGATTGATCGTGGGGGCCTGCGGCTTGCGCTGTTTCAAAGCGCGTATGGTCGAAAAGCACTGGCGGATGATTGGCGCACTCTGTGCAATCAATTCGGCAGGCATCATCACAAAGACAAAAACCGCGCGGTCGCTATCTTCGGTCAACACATCCAGTGTGAAATCCGCACCCGCATCGCTGACGAAGCCATTCTGCAATTTCGGGTCGCTCAAAAAAGCGAGCGCATTGGCGATCTCGCTCAGCACGGAATCATAAGTCTTGCGGCTGTTCTCCGCCATTTCGACCATTTCCAAATAAGTCACGTTAAGGTCGGGTTCGCCGCGCGCGGCCATAGCGTCGGCCATCTCGGCCCAGGCTTCCGGCGCGGCGCGTATCATGCCGGCCAGTTCGAAGAGGCTTTGCGGAGAAACGCTGCCATCGGTGTGAACCAACCCCCGCAGCAGCGGGTCAACCCAGTTCTGGGCTTTCTGTTCAAAGAACCGCGCATCACCGCCGCCACTTTCCGGCAGCAAGGTGCGCGACGTTTGGCGAGCATCGGCAACGAGGGTGTTAGAACTGGGTTTCAGATGGCTGAGCAGCGAAAGTGAATGGCTTGGCAGGCCGTGCAGACCATAGGGGTTGATGTAATAAACATGGGCGTTTTGATGGGCGAGGCCCGGCCCCATCACCGCTGCCACCTCGCCTTTCGGATCAAGGATCAGATAACGCGGTGGCTCACCTTTACGTCTCTCTGCGCTCATGATGTGGGACAACATGGTGGTAAACTTCCCGCAGCCCGCACCGCCAATCAGCAAAGCACCCGCCTGACCGGAATGCGTCAGCTGACGGCCACGATAAAAGCCAATCGGCAAACCACCTTTTTTGCGGAACGCGCGGCGTATCTCCAGCGGATCGGCATAGCGTGCTGAACCATGTGGATTATCATGATAGTGGTTCATTGCGTTTCCTTGAATCGTGGCAGGGGAGAAAACGGCCCCGACCGGGGCCGCCCTTCGGATCAGCGGTAAACGCCGCCTTTGACGACAAGTTTGCGTTCGGTTTTGATTTTGGTGGCGATGAAGATCGATGCGGCGGCAAGGCCTGCACATATCAGGAAGCCCTTGCCGTTGCCGTTTTGGACAAACCCGTAGGCCAGCAAGGCTGACAAAACTCCAATCACGATCATGGTGTTGCGGATTGTCTTGCGTCCGGGGATTTCCTGAGTGTCCGATAGATGTGCCAAATCGTATCTCCTTTTCTGGTTGGGTTAGATGAGGCGATAGGCGAGATAGACGCCTGCTGCTGTGAGTGCGTAGGCAACACCTTCGCGCGCAGCAAAAAAGACGAATGGAAAACAGCAGATCATCCATACGACTTCAAAGATTGCCACGATTTCTTCGGCGTAAGACTTGCGCGCGATCTCGAGGACGAACGGCAGGGTGTGGCTGCTCACAATCGGCGCGAAGATCAGTGCAAGCATGAACGCCACCGTCGTTGAAAATCCGCCTTTAAGATCGTGGCCAGGACCGCGTGCACCCGGTGCCGCACTGTTCTTATGATAGTTACCAAACATGGTTCCCGCTCCCTTGCGCGGTTTCTCGCTGTATCGTAGTGATGCATATTTGTAGCCCACGTAGGCAGGTCAAGGGGCGGAAAGGAAAAAACTCTTTCTAAAGCGTGAAACGAGGTGTCAAATCGGAAGCTCGGTGCGCCAAGGCGTGGAAAATCAAACGCCTTGCCCAGTCAGCTTTCTTGATGCCAAGCGCCTCAGAGATATCTTCGATCTGTTTGTCGAGATCGTTTGGAATTCTAAGGTTTACCACACCTTTGGTCCGGTAATCAGGGTAGTCATCCGCAGCTTGCCCCGGAAACAAGTTCAAGAATACCTGCGCCTCTTTCGCAAACCAGGCCGACCGATCAAGCCCTTGGTCCTTTGCAGCTTCATCCATGCGCGAACGAAGCTGCTCGCTGATGCGCATCTGAAACCGCGCATTCGAGCGTTTCTCTTCCGACCAACGCGGCGTGTCCTGACCACTTGCTCGAAGATGCTGCCATTTCAGTTTGTCACCTTCGTACCGAATATTGTCTTCTTCTTTAACCACATGTTCATTATTGACTTGAACAAAATAAGAATTGGTTAACTCGTTAATTATATTCTCCACACGATCTTTTTCAGTTTCAAGCAAAACACTGAAAATCTTCGCTCGCGCATCGGTTTTGAGCAGACAGAACACCTCTAATTTCTGCAAAACACCAACGGAGAAATACTCCATATCAATGCTGTCCAAATTGATATCACTCGACGCATACAGCTTGATCGCTTTCTGCGTGCTGCGGACTGAGGTTCTCATGAACTTGGAGGCTTCTTCTGGGTTCAGTTCCAATGCCTTGAGAAGCTCTTCAATTTTGACGAGCCTTGCAGCCCCGTCATAGTCTTTGTCTGACAGACCAAGATATGATGCCTGATCTGTAGCTTTTGAAACTGGTGACATCTTGTTTGGTTTAGAGTTAGGCATGTCTGTCCTGATGTGCTGTGTGGGCTACAAAATGCAGCCAAACGATAGCACCGTCAACTGAACCGATAGTAGCAGGTACGTTCTGCGTCCAACATGACGCTCCCGCCATATCAGAGGTAAAAAATCTATTTGTAGCAAGAGGTTGCAAAGTAAGCTTCTAAAGCAGGTTAATACCTTCTTAACCAAAATTACCTATAATATCCAATATGATGGAAGATGGAGAAGACAGAGCATCCAAGTTAGCAGCGCGTTTTGCAAAACACGCGCAGGACTTTGACGACCTCCAAAATGAGTTGGCCGGGCGAGATGTCGGGCGCATTTCCCGCTTTCTGAATGCTGATGCACGGGAAACCAGAGTGGGAACGCAGAAGCGCGATGCCCGCAATAGCTCCGTCATGACGGCGCTTCAGGTCATGATGTTGAATGACCCGGAATATGCCCAGCTTTACCGGGAGACAGAAAAACATCTGCGTGACGTACAAACACGCTTGGACACCATGCTGGAAACCGTGTTGCGCGCCAAAGAAGAAGCCGAGGAGCGCCTGCGCACTGCACAAAATGAAGCCGAGAGACTGGCGCAGCAAGAACGCCTGAACGAATTGACCGAACTGGAAAACGACATCCGTAGTGGTCAGGCTGATATCGGTGACATGCAACTGCGCATGGAAGACGAAGAAAACCCGCCATCGAAGGACGAAATAGCGGATTTCCAGATACGTGCTGATGAGAAAGAAGCTGACATAAGAGAACAAGCTGAGGAACTGGAAATTATCCCTCCATCCGTCGCACCAGACTCAGAACAGCCTGTGTTTTCAGAAACAGTTCCAGATGTGCCAGAACTTTGAGGATGTCAGCGTCAAAAGCAGAGGTCATTCATCCGGCTTGATATAGCCGATAGGATTCTTCGGCTTTTCTTCTTGCGCCATCAGCGTGCAAAATCTCCGCACGCTTCTTCCAGCACAGCCATAATAATTCCCTGCGGGTGATATCCGGGGAAATCCTCTAGCTTGGCGCGGATGTACTCATGACGCTCGCCCTGAACACGCGCGCGATACCAATGGTTAAGACAACGTACAATGTCTCCGTGCTGACCAGTCTGCACGGCGACGATACGTGCCATCGAGATAGATGTCTGAAAGAAGCTCACTTGCGCGCTTTCTTCCCATTCCAGCACATCGGCACTGGTGAATTCATTCGCCAAAGAAAGTTGTGGACTCATCAGACAAGTCACCAGAAATGCTTTGCCGGATACCTTTAATGCATTGATCATAAACGAAGGTTTTTGATCAGGCACACTTTAACGGGAGGCACATTGAGCGTATACGGTGAAATCAGTGATTTCGGACAATCTGGTTTGAATAAAACCGCGAATGCAGCACAGGTAATCAACTGTTCAGAAAGGTTCCTTTCTGAGCAGGCTTGCATGCACCAGCCCCGCACAGTCGCTTATTTGCGCGTGTCAACCAAGGAACAATCTATTGACCGTCAAGCCTATGGGCTGCGCGATCTATGCGATGAATTTCATGTGGAACGACTGTCTGCGGGCGCACGCCGCCGCCCAGTCTTTGAACACACCATAGCCAGCCTTAGGCCCGGTGATACGTTTCTGATCTGGGATTTGGACCGGGCATTTCGTTCGACCATTGATGCCCTTGTCACGGCGGACTTGCTTGAAAAGCGCGGCGTCCAGCTTCGTATCGCGCAAATGCACATCAATGCCGCCACGGAGGAAGGGGAACTCTTCTACACCATGGTTGCAGCCTATGCGCGGTTCGAACGGCGTATTCTGGCAAGGCGCACGCGCGAAGGTCTCGCTGCTGCAAGGGCAAACGGAAAGCGCCTCGGCAGGCCACCCCTCATCAATGCGGAAACAGCGCGTCTTGCCCATGAGGATATCACGCAGCACGGCTACCCCTGCCGCTATGTAGCACATCTTCTGGGCGTCTCCCGCATCACTCTGCAACGGGCAATACACAGGGAGGGACTGGAATATCCAAACTCAAAACCAACGAAAGGAAAGAAAAATGATCCAATCATCTTATGACGTAACACCGGAGGAACTATTCCGGCTGATAACGGCCTACGCCGCCATCCGAAAACCAAATATCCGCGCGGAATTTTTACGTTCTATTGAAGTCTGGACGACAGAACAGTGGCTGAATGAGGGAAGATGATCTGCAAAGAGCATTACCAAACTTGTAGTCGTGCGTGCGAATACCTGAAACGACGTACCACGCTCAAAGTTTTTCGTTTAGTTTACTAGTCACTTAACGGCGACAATCCACACGACTCCGTAATCTGCAAGATTTATGCTATTCTCCGCGCATTGATTAGTTTCATTCGGTGGATAGCCCGATGTTCCCGTGTAGTCGAATCCTTACGTTCTTTTTCTCACTGTTCGTTATTCTGGCGATATGTCCGCCAGACTACGTTGCGGCACAAAACCAGACGTTCATTCAACAGCAACGTATGTTGCAAAGCCAGCGAGCGAACCAGCAGGCATTGCAGGCGCAACGAAACGCCGCACAGGCTCGCATCCGTCAGCAGGAACAGGCCCGGATTCAACGCGAACAACAGAGACTGGAACGCGAACGTCAACGCATACAAAGCCAGCAGCAGCGTGCACAGCGCGAACAACTACTGAAACAAAGAGAACTCTTACGCGCACAACGGGACCAACAGAGGGCGGAGCGTGCCACGCAGCAAGCGGCGCGCGCCCAGCAACAGGCCCGTCGCACTCAGCAACAACAGAGTGACGCAACGCGTAAGCGTCAGGAAACCGAAGCAAGGACAGCGATCCTGACGCGGCAACAGACTACAGCAATTCGGTCGAAACTGGCTGCCCTTCCCAAGCCCGGCAATCAAAAAGCGAATGATGTTTCAGGTAAGCTCGCAAAACCAGCGAATGACACGCAGAAATTCGATCTTAAAAAAATAGGACCGTTGCGTGACCCTGCGATCAAACCAAAACCGAGTGAATCTAGACAAATAGGCCGTTCCGAAGGGCTGTTGACAGCTACGGATACTAAATTTTCCAACGTAAAATTAGGAACTTACGGAGATCGTGACTCAAAATACATTTGGACTATTGATAACAGGGGCGTTAATATAGTTAAGGAGTTAAGTAATCAAACTACTTACAAACACACTAATCTCAGCAGCAAAGCTGCAATTGGAGGGGAGGTTTGGTTCAAAGACTCCAAAACCGTAGTAATTAACTCCGGCTCCGGGAGATTTGGTGATGGCAACGGAAATGTTGGAAAGTCCACCTATCGATCAGCAATAAAAGCTTGGGAGTCATTGGGCTATACAGTGGAGGCAAAATCATTTCGAGAAAGATACTAAATATTGAATTGATTAGCTTGATCAGCCGAGCATTTGATGAAGGGAGTGAAGCTTTGCAGACGCTTGAGAAATCAAGCAATGAAGGGCGGCAAACCATTTCTCTATTGAACGACTATGAATCAATGCTTCATCCAGATCAGCACTCACAATATTTGCAAGAAATAGACCCTCAAAATGAGATGCTACAGTTTTTTATTGGCCAGTTTAAAGAAGTTCTTTTTACGGATGTTGATCAAAAATCTCTTTATAGAACAAAACGCTCATCCGCAGATAGGGAAATTTCTCTTCCTGATGCTCTTAAAATGTTCGGTCTGATTGGTGTCCATGATGCGATTGAATATGGTTCCTACAAAAAAATTAACGCATAATCAAATCCGCCGAATTCATCACAAACTGTCGCAGTTCCTTACTTTCGCAAGGATAGCGCCCTTCAAGCGTCGATGCGCTATCGTAAGCAGACCCCCAATCCAACAGTGTTTTCTGCGTCCCCACTTTTGATTTCAGGGTCGGCAGAAGTGTTGGAAGATGTGTACCATAAATATGTACGGCGTGGCGCAGCGCCGGATCATCTGGATTTTCTGACAACCTTGTTCTTAATTGGCTCAAGGTTCGCGGATCGGAGCAGAATTCGGCGAAGCTTTCCAGCATGAAATATAGAAACTCCGGGATTCCGCGTTCATAATCAACCGCTCTGCCCTGATCGAGATAATCGGGATTAATGCGCGCGCTCATTTTGTAAACCGACGTTAGTTCAATCGGCAAAGCAGTTCCGCTGGCATCAAACGGCTTGTCCGTATCTTCGGCGAACGGATTAAACCCTGCGGCCTCCGCCTGAGCAAAATATGCATCGGATAGCTCGTAATCCTGAGCAATACCTTCTCCAGACAGGTACATTTGCCCAAGGTAATCCGCTGCACCAGCATGGTTTTGCGCCGCCGCAAACTCAAAGTACCCGAATGCCTCCTCAACCAGTCCAGCTTCATACAAAGCGCGCGCCAACTGAAAACTAAGAACGGGATCATTCGGGCGCAATTCGAGTTCGCTAATGCAGGCGTCAATCGCACGCTCCAAATCTTGAGGAAGGATAAACTCACTACCTTGTAAACCGTAGCGGCGCATCCTGTCTGCGGGATGTGCAGTGAGTTTATCGCAGAGCGGTGCGTGTTCCTGCGCGATCCTCCGAGCTTTGCTGATACTATCGGCATGCGGTAGGCCGTCCAGACCTTCTCGCCTGTGTTTCGGCTGGGTACCGCTGATATCGAAAACCCAGGTTTCAATCGGCCCATCAACTAGCGTAGATCGAAACACAAAACGTACGGTTCGTAGTTGGGGACAGCTTTGGCGCATTGTTTCAAGCGCTTGGAGCACGCCTGTTGAAACCGGAAACGTGCCCTGGTGCGACAGATCAATGGGATATTGAAGCTCGCCGACGACTTGTTCAGCACACCACTGACCGTTGGGCAACCACATGCCAACTGAATACTCATCCTCGGCAAATTTGAATAAGCCGTGTTTGGATTTCTCTTTGGTGCCATCAATTCGTGGAATATACCCAAATTCTGTTTCCGGCTCTGTATCAAAAATGATGAGCCTCGCATCCGCATCATCAATCCCGTCACCATAAATCCGCGTTAGAATGATGGCTGTTTCGAATTCGCGTTTTTCAAGCTCGGCGGCAAGTTGCGCAACGGTTGTGGATTCATTCCAACCTAGATGCCACAAGTAATCACCAGATCGGAAACCTGCTGCGAATGCCGGGCCATCCGGCGCGATGTGGTCGATTTCAAGATTTCTGTATCCGGCAAGTACGCCTTCAGAGTTACTGGCTGTTTCTATGACACTCATCCCAAGAAGATCACGGATGAGTTGCTGACGCGGATCGGTCATGGATGTGACTGGCCCTTCCGGCTTTGCGCCGCTCAAAGCAGCAGGCCGTAGCGCAGGGTCCAGCATTTCACCAAGCTGCCCTGCAATAAGCTCAATGCCCTTTCCAAGTGTCGCCGGACAATTTGCTACTTTGGGACCAACCATCAGCAGAGGATGTGGAATGGCATTCGTTGTTTCCCGTTGCTTGAGCGCACTGGAGGATAGTGATTCAGGGACATCCACCCCCCAGAACAATAGCTTTGGTGTGGTCCAGGAGTTGGAATTATTGCCGGGTATGTCTGGATGGAAATACCGATCATAAGTGCATTCGAGAACCGCACCAACAGCGGAAAGGGCTTGGTCAAGTTCAAGATCAAACAACTCTGAATCACCGCTTCTCCAATGATTGTAGAGCTCTGACATCCACACGTTTCTGGATTGCTGGCTATTGAATTTCGTTGGATCAAACAGTGCTAAAATAGGATCAATAGCGGTGTCGCTATGCAACGCGCGGGTTACGTCTTTTCCTTTGAGGCGGCGTACCGCTTCCTTACCTTGGCGATTGAAAAGCTTGGTTTTGTAATCTTCTTCAAAGAACCCGGAAGCCCCCGAAAACGTGTTGGGGTTCGCCGGGGGTAACAGCAAAACTATTTCACTTTCGACTATCTGGTCACTCACATCGATAGTTCTGGGTGGTTGGTCCGTCATATGTTGACGACGCTGCGCAGCCCTACGGATTTCCTGCTCAGCTTCCCAAGCAGTGTTTTGATCGGCTATACGGATCTCTTCTGCGGCTGCGGCTTGTTGTTCAGCAAGTCGTTCCTGTTCCTCTCGGAGCTGTTGTTCCTCAGCCAGTCGTGTATGTTCTTCCTTCTCATGCAATCGTTGCAACTCGGCTTCGACACGGCGGGCAAAATCTCCTCGCAAACTATCTAAGTGACTGTCGTACACTTGGATCAGTGGGCGAATACCCTGACTCACGTGATAGGTACGGAATTTCGATCCAGCAAAGTTTCTTCTGTCAATTTGTTGTTTGGTTCGTTCGGCAATGGCGGTTCCCTCAGTTTTTTGAATGAGGCCGTCTATCAGGTTCAACATCTCCCGATGCCGCTGCGAAAGTTCCTCAGAAGCGCATATGGCTTTCTGAGCAGGATGGATTGCGGTCGCACAATCGTAACCGGGACCGGGCGCAGGCAAGGCCAAAAGTTCTTCAGATGTGAACGGTGTAAACAAGGAATCCCATACGCCGATACGCTCTTTCATGACATCTGCAAGACAGGGAATATCCGCTCCACATGCCGAATACTGCTTGATCGTTTCCGAATTGTAGCCATAGAAATTAGGGGTCATTTCCAGATCATCGGACATGCGCGCGATAGCAGCTGCCGCCGCTTCTGGTAACTCTTCAAGCAGAGGAGATAGTTCTGGGTTAGTGCAAAACGGTGTATTTTCTGGGTTCTGACAGTCAAGCTTCACGATGTGCTTCTCGGCTTCCGCCAAATGCCTCTGTTCAAATGATCGCTCTGAACCGGGAACTTCCGATGAGACTCCGGGCGATTGTTCCGCTGTCACCGTTGATCCGCATGTATTTTCAAGCGCAGCCAAGTGATCAGACAAGCCATCGTGGAGGCTGATTGGCCCTGCGCCCCAATGCCCGCCAGCTTCCTTAATCCAGAGCCATCCGCCGCTCGTCTTTGCTGATCTTACACTCTGGAAAAATTGCCCAGCATCGGTGAAATCTGCGAACCCCATGCCTTCTATGTCGGTGTTTAGATCGGCAGGAGGCGATGGCACGCCTCCGACTTCAAGCAAGATCTGCTTGACTTCAAACCCGTCAGAATTTCTACGCGGCGTAGCCCAACGATCTATCAGTGACACACGAAGTGCGCCATTTTGGCAGGACAGGCGCAATATGTCGCGTCCACCAAGCTGAAATGCAATTGTCGGTTTTTCCAGTCCAGCGACTTCAACTTCCTCCCAGCTTTGAGCAAAGCTGTTGGAAGCAATAAAACCAGTGGAAATTGAGGCAACGAGGAGGAAAATGCCAAACCGCATACTTAAAACCCTCACATAACCAAACAACAAAAAATATGCTCGAAGGTTAGCGGCTGCATCAAGATACGTAAACAGTCGAGAGTCTCATGCGGTCCAATGGAAGACGGCAGACCGCTGTCGCTGTAGACACTCTGGCCCATCAGCGGGCAAGATGCGTGCATATTTTGAGGATCATACGATCATGCGCTTTTTGACTATCGTTTTCCTTTTGCTGGTTGCTCAGGATTTGCCTGCCCAAGAAACATCTCCGCCGACAACGGGCGACATGCGTGTTTTTATGCGCAGTTTGATGAATGCGCAGATGGAAGGTATCTATGTCGTCGACGTTACTAGGCAAAGCTGTGCAAAAATCACGTCGGGCTTAGTCCAGCGCGGCGTGGTCTACTTTCGAATTGATCATGCCTCAGCGGGGGAGCGGTTTGTTTATGATCGCGCGACCCATGATCGGTCTGAAAGCGGAGAGGTTCGAAAAGACGGCTCAATTCTTTATCGGCCGCTCCTAAGCTTCGATACTGAAACTGAAATGGGCGCTGCGGCACGAATTCTGGATTCTTGCGAAGTAGACCCCGAGCCTGCCTATCTAGAGATTACGAATGTGTTTCATGACGACGGCGAGGCTGTAATCTGGGAGGCCAGCCAGGCATCGGGATATTGTAAACGCCCATGGCTCAATGAAGACTGCGTGCTAGGGTGCTTGGAACATGTAGATCGCGGCGTGGCTGTACTTGTTTTTGCGAAAGGTCAACCTCGCGCAGATCATGTTATGCATGATGCAGGTTTCATCGCACATTGTACACCATAGGGCTTATGGCGCCGGACCCGCGCCAAAACCTGCCGTGGTATTGTACCCGGCCTTGTCTTCACGGTGCGCGTCAAGCTCCGCCAATTTTTCACGGATACTCTCCACTTGATCCGGTGAGAGTGGGCTATGAAGTGCGGTATCTGGTAAATCCATCGCCGCCGCGATTTCTGTATCGGGGTCCATGCCATCATCAATGGCTTGACGAAGACGAACCGCCATTTCGTGCACGTCATTCTCAAATACGGGTGTCTCCCCGGATTGAACCGCTTGCAGGGCACGGATCACATCCAGTTCTTTCACCATGCCTTCGGACGCATCTTCACTCATGACGATGGCATCATAAACTTCATATGCTGTGACCTCTTCGTGAAGACCAACACCCATATAGCGCTTTGCCGCGACAACGACGCCAAGGCTTTCGGCGTCCTGAGGGCTATCTTCCAATCCGGTTTCCAAAGCACCACTACGAAGGGTTTGTCCGGCACGTGCCGCATCAAGGCCGATATATCTGGCCTGTCTTTCTTCAAGTCCTAAATCGCGGGCTGCTTCATACGCTTGTTCCTGAGCCCATCGCCGATCCTGCCTGTTTTCAACTTCCAACGTGGTTTCAGCCATGCTCACGACATTTTCGACTACGCTTTCAATGGGGCTTCCGTTTTTGAGGGAATTGACGACCATATTGATGTTGTCAGGCCGTGTTTGAAAATAATGTGTGACAGCGAGCGTTGCCTGCGGATCATCCATCTTAGCCAGATGCTCGTGTAATGCAGCTTTAAAGTCCTCCAATAGCTCTGCGTCGTTCTTTGGTGTCTCACTGGCCGGATTAATGGCATCACCAGCGCGCGCCAATGCGGCTCGCAGATACAGCATAAGATCGGAGTTGTTCTGGCTCGTGTCCTTTTCCTTACCCATGCAGTTATATTACCAAACGGATGTTAATTCTTTGTTAACCTAGACTTGCGCAGCATATACCCGATTGCTGTTAGCCGAAGAAAAGAGGAGCGCGATCCAGTCCAATTGCGCAGAAGGCGAGATTCTTGCTGGCTGGGTCGATAACGCGAAAGGCAAGATGTTGGTGGTACTACCACCATCTTGGCAAGGGAACTCGCTGCGCGTTCCCGTTGCATCCCTCCGGCGGCTGGCTCGGATCAGGGAATTAACCCATCTCAGAGCCAGAAGAACGCATCCCCGTTCAATCAGTCGTCGGATTTGGAGACGTGCCTCTCCACCAACACCAAACCATGCACAAACGGATGCTCGTTTGATCGCCAATCAGGGAAGCGTTCCAGCTACCCCCGATACCCCCATGACCATTTCATGGAGACACTTCAGCGGGACCAGGAAGGGAGCACTTCATAGCTGCCCTTACCTTGGAACCATCCCATTGATCAAAGGGCGTCCCTGCCCTTGTGAAATCCTGACCAACCCTGCGCGGTTTGGATGCCGCCATCTTATCGAAGATGGATCACTCCTAAAAGCTTATCGTCCCGCAGCCAGATTTATTCAAAATAACGCGCAATTGCCTTTAACAGGAATCGGCTTGAAACGAAGCACCCGTAAGGTTGAAGCTCGTCACCCTTATTTTCATCTGCCAAATCCACAACAACTTTTGCACACAAAACGTCGGGTCTATTACTAGCCAGGTGAGCGGCACGATGTAACCCAAACACTTCCATATCGAGACCTGAAACTTTTCGATGATAACTTGCCACCTGAGACATATACTGGGCATCTGCTATCACTGCAGATCCACTAGTAAAAACAGAAAGCTTCGGATTACTTGTCTCGTGTGGTCTCTTTTTTCGCCAACCATCTTCAAGATCGAACGCAATATTATCGTCATCAATTAAGTGTCGAACAATTGCTCTCAAATTCTCGGACATTGCGTGTTGATAAGGTTCTGCTTCAAACCCATCCGTTGACCACTTACCCGTCTGGTATTCGTAAGTGGACTCTGCAATCAGCAGCTGCCCTAGCTTGGCCCGACCCTTAAAACCGCCACAAATACCTGACATACTGACGAGCTTTGGCGAAAATCTGTCAATACACTTTGCCGCAACAATAGATGCATCGACAAGTCCCATACGCGGCATTTCAATAACCGAACCTTGCTTATCACCGACTTTAATATCGTAGCGTGTAAGCCCATCACTTAAAACAGATTTTCCCTCAAGTTCTGGAAAAGCTAGGTAGGGTGAGCGTTCCTTGGGCAGCGCTGTGAATATCAGGAAATCAAACTTTGTTTTTGAAGACGATTGCAAGAGCAAGATGCGCAGCGCGCTTTTCCACACGTCACGATCTTCAAAATTGGCCAAGACGCAACCCTGTCGTTCAAACTTTGGCCGTATGTCCTCAAACTCATCAGGATATGCGCTGATAGCCAAAAGCTTCACTCTGCCGGTTGACGTTCGATCAATGTGCTGGAGAACACCAAGACCATTTTTATCGGCATCCGCTCCGTCGTAAGCTGGGATACGAACATCAATGACACAAATATCGACATTTTCATCGAACTTGCTAGTGAAATCAGCCATGGTGTCAGCTATCAAGATATCGAGGTTCGAATGCTCCAGTGACTCAAGAAAATCAACTATCTCATTAGTTTTTCTTTGGTCATCGTCGCAGATGAGTATTTTTACCATAATGTGTCCAAGATTTTCTTGATTTTATGTCGGTTTCCCGAGGATTTATATTTGTACAAAACCGCGCCCAGAATGGTTTGGTTGTACCTTCTACTTAACACTGATACCGCAGCTCTTAGCTTCACCCTTTTTCCTCCAAGGGAAATGTCAGGATATTGTGTAACGATTATTATTCCCATCTTTTTGTTTAATGTTTTTAACACACGCAATATTTCCACGCCCCCAAGGGCCTGATCGAGTCCACCATCAAGAACATCATCTTGCACGGTGAATGTCGGAAGCGCCATGTCCAGTAAAATCAGGTCGTAATCATTTTCTTCAACCGTCAGAATTGCCTGTCTCACGCTATCAACAACATCAATCGTTTTTTCACAACGAATAAATTCATTCAAATAGCCAGACAGCTCTTCTCGCTTGTGAGCTTCATCCTCCACCAAGAGTATACGCTTAGTCGTCATCTCGCCCGCTATCTACTTCAACCTTTAATGTAAAACGTAACTCAATCTCGTTGCCTACATTTGTATATTCGACCGTGTGAGAACCCTCGTTTAGTTTCGTGATGTATTTTAGCTTCTTCAATCCGGTATACCCTTCCGTCACCATATCTTGACCTGTTTCAGTGGTTGCAAGGGCCAGTTTTATTCTTTCAAGACAGTTTTCGATATCATTCGGGCTAACTGATGAAAGCACGGAAACCTGCACTCGATGCAGGTTGGTATTAGCCAAAGCCACAAAATTTGCATTAACAGACACAGGTGTATGAAAATCACCATGTTTAAAGGCGTTTTGCATTAACACCGCTAAGCAGTCGTAAAGTCGGTGAACGCTAATACCGTAGTACCGAGTGTCCGTTGCATTTCCTGTGACTTTGGTAGGGTTTTCTTCTCTACCAAACTCAATATCAATAATGTTGCTTAAGGACTCTATCGTAGCTGGCACAAAGCCTGTCTCAGGCAATCGAAACCAGTTGGCAACCGTTGTGAAAACTGAGTCTATGGCTTCATGAAGCTCAGCGAGAACTCTCTGCTCTTGTGGCCCCCTAAATCCGAACGTAGCGCTCTCCAACGCAGCTTTTATCTCTCCGGCCATCTTAACTTTGAACTGGCGAGAAGCATAGTCCAACTGAGGGGCAATCTGCTGCCAACAAAAGGTTATGACCAAATCATGCATCAGATCGGAGCCCGTGACTTTTAACGTCTCCGAAAGGCTATTTATATTGCGCCGTGTGGATGGGTCTGTTTGATCCAAAACAGGATCGAATAACGCATTTGGCTTACTAGAATCCCGAAACTGGAGAAACTCTCGTCTAATTCGTTCAATGTAGTTTTTATAAAACTTCAGCCACTCATCCAATGCAGCGCCAAATTTTGTTTTTATCGTGACTGGCCCGTGCATGGGGTTGTTCAAAATACCATCTATTGGGTCACTCATAACACCGTTCAATGTATTATGTCTAATTCTACGACCCAAATAGGACTCAATTCCGAATTCCGTATTCGTGCAGAATTCCTTAAAGGCTTCGCTTGCAATTTGACGTACCAATTGGGCGGCAGTGTTGGTGTAAACTTTAATAGATATTTTTGTACTTTCCCCGGCATCGTTACCAACTGGCGTTTCGATTGTCGCAGAAGTGGAAACTAGCTTTGGCAATAGTTCTTTATATTCTCTTACGTATGCAGATGGATTAGCCTCCAACCAATCTTTCATAGCCACCGAATCCACATACATTCTGCTAGTTTCAAAATACCTCTTCAATTTTGCGACTTGATTACGGGTTTCTATTGCTTCAGCTTCGATGATAAACTCGATTCTGTTAAGCGCTGCACCAATCGATAGTAAAATATCTCGCCGTACAAGGCTTGCCTCTAATGGAGACTTTATTAGTCTGTACATCTTTTGTAGAGTTGTATCATTTAATGAAAGAACTAAATAGTGCGCAACTTGTGGACTACTGACTATTAAGGATTCAATGAAATCTTGAATGCTTCCATTATAGTCTTCTTGAATAAGTCTTTCTAGTTTGTCCCTGTAAGCGAAGTCAACATCGGCGTCCGAGGAGCGCCCACGATACAGCGCGAGAGCAAGAACAGAAACCAACGCTCTTGTTTCGTCTGAAGCATTTAGATGCATTGTCTGAAGCTCATGCTCTTGCAGTAACGCATCCAAATCAGATGTGTTATTAAAGATATATTTAAAATCCGCTTCATCCAAAAATGATAATTCAACTGGATTTTGGATAAATCTAAGAAACAAAAAGGTTCGGTAAAAGTTATCTAACTTCACGTCGGGCTTGTTATGAAGCGCAAAGTCAAAATGCTCGTCAGTTCTGCGCAGAACATCGATGCTACTGAAGTTTTCTGACGGCCACTCTGTTATCTTGGGTAAGAGCGACGAGACCAGACGTAAGCCTACCACACAGTCTATGTCATTTCGATATTCACAGAGACGTGGAAACTCAAGAAATGCTGCACTTTTTCTATATAGGACAAGCGATTTTTCGAGCATCCGGTTGTCCAAATCCGATGCGTTTTTTACGATATCTGGCACATCGAGTTGTCCAATATCCTTTTGTGCTTCTGTAAGTGTACGGAACAATTCGTCCTGCAATACTGACTTGACAGTTTCTTCTAGGCTAGGAAATCGATGTTTCAAATTCAACAACACCCAAAGCCCATGAACCGTATCCAAGAGACTTGTTTCCGCAGCCCTATGGATAAATGCAGCAGCATCGCTCGCGGAAAACGGCGTGGAAACTAAGTTGTTTAGGTAGTGACTCCTGCGGAAATTCTGACCAACTTTTGACCTCATAGAATTTGTATGTCTACGGGCGACTGAGAATAGTGAGATGTCCGGTATCAAATTTTCCAGAGCGCTGTATTGTAGGGCCGGATGATCTGCATGACCCAGAACAGCATCAATCTCGTCCAATACGACGCTTTGCGGCTCTTTTGGATCACCGTTGGCTTTGACAAAAGCCAGCTTAAAACAAATGTAGTTTGAGGCCCCCCAACGTAGTGCAGCTGCTTTTATCGCGGTCGCAGCGTCTTCATGATCAACGACCGCAACCAAAGAAAGTAGTCGAATAGTCTCGATAGCATCGAGTGTATCTGAGCTCCAGCTGTTCAAAATCCCGCATGCGAAAGATAGCTCAAGCTCCAGAGATTTATCTGGCAAAGTGTAGCTTGTCCAAAGATCTTTCTGGGAAAGGCCGTGTATTTTTCGCCCGCGCAGACCTCTGGGCCCCTCGAGCATTTCTGCCGCTAGGCTCATATCTGCTACTGTGGCGTTGTTGCGAATTTTCTCCAAAATCTCGTTGTCTAATCCGGTCTTTTGAAATTGAGCCAAGGCCCCCCGTATTTCGTTTCGACGTGCCTTGGTGAACCTCTGAACTAAACCCAGAGAAAATTGAGTGTTGAAGGGTTGGGTCTTCACCTTAGGTACTATTGATCTCGCCAAATCAGTCTTCCAAAATATTGCCACACCAAGTTCAAAGCTTGGGAATGGTGCAGACGCTACGCTGTTCAGCAATCAGCCGCAAGCAGTTGTAGGTAAGCCTTACTACCGTTTGAGTTGCCACACTGAAGGTGAGTTGTAAGGAAAATCCTACATTGACATTTTGGGCCGTGAACCGAGCCTGTAGTCTCGGCCAGTACGGTTTCCATCCCTTGCGCAGAAGAGTTGTGGCGGCAGGCATGCCGCCAATTTCGTTTCCGCATGCCCTGGCATGCTTGGAACCTGTTCTTCCAGCTTAAATCGATGCGATGCACCTGACCCAATAGACCAAATCCTCCGGCCCGCTCCATTCCCCGGATAAATCCGGCTCCCGTGTTGTCAGATTTGGTCTTTGGGGCGCATCGCGTACGAACTCACATCCAATACGCGCGTCGTTACCTCCTTGCGCATTTTAATCTGGATGCTCGCCGCTGGGCAGAGGTTCAAGCGCGGGGCTGATTGTTCGTCTCTGCCTTCAATCTCAAGAAAGCGAGGATGCTATGTTTAAAGATCAAATTATTTGCGGTGATGCGATAAACGAACTCAAAAAATTGGAAGGTGAATGTGTTGATCTGGTGATTACCGATCCGCCTTATCTGGTGAATTACAAGGATCGCACGGGGCGCAAAGTTGCCAATGATACGAATTCAGACGGGGTGTTGCCTGCGTTTGGTGAGATTTTCCGCATTCTGAAACCTGATAGCCTGTGCATTTGTTTTTGCGGCTGGACGGCGCTGGATCAGTTTACAAGCGCATGGAGTGCGGCAGGATTTCATGTGGCGGGTCACATCGTCTGGACAAAACCCTATGCGTCCAACAAGGGACAAACGGCTTATCACCATGAATCGGCCTATGTGTTGGCAAAAGGGTTTCCGAAACGTCCCAACACACCCTTGGCTGATGTTCAGGAATGGACCTACAGCGGCAACCGAGCGCACCCGACAGAAAAGAGTGTCAATATTCTCACGCCGTTGATGCGCACATTTTCAAAGCCAGGAGATTTAATATGTGACCCGTTCGCAGGGTCGGGCAGCACTTGTGTATCGGCAGCACTGGCGGGGCGGCACTATCTGGGCATTGAACTTGAGGAAAAATATTGCCGTTTAGCCAAAGCCCGCCTTGCTGGTGTGGAACGCTACAATCGCAGCAAGGACGCACAAGCCCATTCCAACGCTTCAAATCCAACCGAGACAGCAGGGATTGCCGCGTAAGCGGCAGATCCCCATCAAAGGGGGAAATAGGCATGGAAACTCACAATATCACATGGCGCAATATCGATATTGAAATCTCGTTCACGCCGGAGGAATTTGGCATGGTGGATCATATCGAATTGCGCACCAACCTCCGCGTGCCGCTACCAGTCACCGAAACGGGCTATAAATCGCATTTCATTCCGGTTGGCACGGTTGAAGCGCATGGGGGCGTGGTATCCTTTGTAACAGCATGGCTGGATCATGAGGCAAGGCGCACAGGCTGGAACGGGGCGCAACTGTCATTGTTCTGACAAAAAAATCGCGCCCGCCATACGGCGGGCGCTCTATCGTCCGTTAAAAAAGTGGACTCGAGAGCGAAGCGTAGTCAAGTTTGGAGCTAAACAGAAAATTGCCACGGAGGTAGCTGTGGAACTTGAGAGATTGACACTTCCGCAGTTGTTCCGACTGCTTAAGATCAAAGACTGGCTTTTTGTGGTTGGAATCGGAGCAGGTATTTACACATTAGGTGCCGCATCGGCTGTTTGGTTCCCGGAAACTAATTCGGACGCTGCTGAAGAAAAATCGGAAGATAGCATAAAACTTCAAAACCAAGTGGTACAACTAGAAGCGGATTTGCAGGCTGCGAAGAAAAAACTCGAAGTAGCCAATGAACAACAAGCCGCTCTTGCGGAAACAGCAAAAACACAAAAAGCACTTGTTACTTCCGATTCCAAACGCTTGTCTTGCATAAAAGTTGTTTTGCCTACCTTGATATCACGGCTCGATGACGCAAATGAACATGTGGAATTGGCAGCGGGCACGTTTGCCAATCATACTTTGCGCGCAACAATGATCACCAATTGGAAATCTAGTATGCTTCCGGGAATAAAAGAGCAGATCAAACTAATCGACGACTATACCGAAGCACACCGAAGCGACTGCTGAGAAGAAGCGACAGGCCAATTTCCCAAACGCACTGAGTTAGAAACTTGGCTTCCGCACCGCCAATTCAGCCTGCACGGTTTCCTGCGTTGCCAGGGCATTGCGGCGTTCCGCGCTATCGGCATCCGATGCAGCCAATGCATTGAAGGTTTCCCGAAGCAGGCTACGCAGTTGATCATCGCTGAGTTTTGCCGCTTCAAATCGTGTGGTGAGTTTCATGTTATCCTCCTTTGGATCAAGGAGGCCCCGACCTTCAGGGCCTTTCGGCCCGTCACCCGCATCATCCCCGGCTCATGAAGGCGCTGATAGTGGGCGGTTGAACTTGATTGAAAGCTGGAAGGTGCGAAACTCACGCGGTTTGATGCATCAAATCGGCGATGGAATGGAGAAAGCTTGCTCTGAAAACTGTTTTCTGCTTTGTCGCGTCAGGACAAAGATAAGGGGAATGAAATGTCGATAGACATTAGCGGCCTGAACGCTGCTGAATTGAAAGAACTGGCGGCGAAAATCGAAAAACGTGCTGTGGAAGTGGAAAAAGAAACGCTGCAAACGGCGCTGAAAGAAATGCGCGCTGTAGCCGATAAATTGGGAGTGGCCTTTGAAGACGTGATTGCGCTGCATAGCGGCAAGGGCAAGAAAACAGCCAGCAAAGCTGCCCCGAAATACGCCAACCCTGACAATCCATCCCAGACATGGACCGGGCGTGGCCGCAAACCCGCATGGGTGAAAGAGGCGCTGGAGGCCGGAAAATCAATAGACGATCTGACGATTTAAGAGCTGGCTACTAGCCAATTTGGTTATCGTCAGACTGATTATTCTCCCTCATCGAAGGCATCTTCTACGATTTCTTCAATGAGGGTGATTTCTGCATCAGTCAGTTTGTCGAATGGATCGCGGTTACGCCGTTTGCGAGGCAAAGCGCCGCCATTTTGCCGAATGAACATGATCAGGTTTTCGGCTATGCGATCCGGCATCTCGACCGCATTCATGATATTGCGCATCGCCTCATCATGACGTTTGAGGTAATCGATTTCGCCCGGCAGGTCTTTTTCTATGGTGCGCAACACGCACTCATACAGAAATTCCGCTTCTGCCGTGCAATCAAAGAAACGGTATAAATCTGCTGTTTCGTTGGTGACTTCGACATTGCCATTTGGCAAGGCATGCCACTCAATAAAATCCATGAGTGGTGATGAGTGACTTTGCAGGACATCCCGGTAATCATCAATCCGGTCGAGCATCACTGTCGATACGGGGAAGACCATGCCCGCCGGGGTATAACCGCGCTCAGCCAGCACATGATGAATAAGGCAACGATGCAGACGCCCATTCCCGTCAGCAAGCGGGTGAATGTAAACGAAGCCGAAAGCGATGCAGGCGGCCTGCAACACCGGATCAACATCGTCAGCATCTGATATCCGAAGCCTGTTGTTGCAGTTGTTAAGCGCTGTCATCAACTCCGGCACGTCCTGAGCGCGCGCGCCAATGAACTCCGGCATGGGTTCATTGTGATGATCCCGTTCACCCAGAAATACACCGTCTTCGCGGTAGCCTACCGGAGTAAAGCGATCATCGTTGCCAATGAGAATACCATGCAGTCGGTAAATCTCGGTCTGGTTAAGAGGCCGTTTTCCCGCTTCCAAAATGGCGCGCGCCCAACGCTCAAGCCGATTGATTGGCGGGCGCTCTCCTTCAATTTCGAAACTCGCCCGGCTATCGGCCAGCAACATGAAACTCGCTGCCCTTGCGATGACCTGCGCTCCGGTCTTTCCGATGATATCCTGCGCTTGTTGCGCCAAGTTGGAGTCCACCAGCTTTTGTAGCTTTTCGGTGCGCCTAATTATCGGGCAAAGCTCCCCTGTACCCAGCATATTATCCCGGACACGGTGGCGCTGCGAAAAACGAACCTTTCCAGTGAAATACAGTTTGGGGTCCAGAGCATCGACGGCTGTGACCTTAGGTGCATCTTCCAGTTCAAGCGTCTTCCCCGTCAAAATTTCGTAGAAAAACCATATACGGCGTGCATTCGCGCCCGTTGGTGTGGCTGCAACGATATCCTCAATGGCCTGCGCAGGAACAGCATCGAAAACGCGCTTCAACACCAGCAAGTCGATATCTTCATGCCGAAGCGCAAAATTCAGATGCCCCTCCAGCGTGGCGTCAGGCAGATAGCGTTTGTCAAATACGTCCCAATGCACCTCGACCCGCTTGTTCCCACGGACATGCTTACCTGAAATGCATGATAGTTTACGGACAGGCGCAGCGATCCCCAGATGATGTACGAGCGCTGCCCAGCCTGCCAATGTAACGTCATCGGGCACGGGCTCATTTTGAAAAAAATCTGGTCTGGCTGCTACAATCTGCATTGTCGAAAATCTTTCACTTAAGTCGAAAAATACCGCACCAACGAGAGGAAAGCGGAAAATCAATGTACCATGGCTGATGTCGAAATTCAATCACAGGCGTCGAAAAATGACCCAAGCACTAAGCCAATGTCGAAAATCGCCTCTTCGTAACCGTTTCCACGAGTGAGGGCATCAACAAGGCGTGTTGTCATCCGGGCAGTTATGCCTCTGACGCGGCTTGTATTCCGGCACCAGTACATCGGGTTTGCTGCGGTTGGCATGAGCCAGCCGAATGGCAAGACGCAGCGTATCCTCAGCAGCCAGTTTGAAATGGCGGCTTAGCTCGTCAAGTTGTCGTGCGTGGTGGTCGTCCAGATTTAGCATGAGTGTGTGTCTCATGGCTTTCTCCTTTCACTGGTTAGGGTTAAAATCATTGCCCCGATCCCGGCTGGTAGTGTCGTGTTGGCGGTCGCGTTTTTTGGTCTTTTGCTGAGCAGTCTCAGGCACACGGCCAAGTTTCATCGCTTGCGCAACATCCCGATTCAGTTCCTGTAATCTTTGCTGCTGCTTTTCTCGGGCGAGCTTGATCTGACGCTGCAACACCCGGCGTTCGGCTAGTTGTTTACGGATCACATCCTGCTTTTCATTCCGGTCACGGGTTTTTGCGCGGGCAATTTCAGCTTCGTTTTGGTGGCGGATTTTCCGGTTTTTGCCCGTTACCCAGCCCCACAAGCCGCGAATACCTCTGGGCGTCTGCTCAGCCCGTACCTTTTCTTCTCGAAGCCAGCGCTCTTCCTGCTGGCGCTTGAGATCACTGCGCAATTTACGATGGCGTTGTACCATCTGTTCCCGCTGGAACTGCGCCGCGAGATTTGCCTTAAGGGCTTTTTGCTCTTCGTCCTTCGCCCAGGCTTGCAGCTTGGGTGTCAGACGCGCGCCAATATGGGCTTTGGCCTCATCCGTGGAGAGCAACTCCTTTGGATCACCAAGGCGGGATTTCAGGTCTTTGGTCTTTACGCCTGTCATCCTGCTGAGCGAATAGACCTCACCCCGCCAGTCCACGGCGACAAAACCACGCCGATCCCCGCGGGCAAGCCAAAACCCTTTGTCTTGTAGCGCCGCCTCAAAAGACTGAGCGTTATCAGAACCGTTCCAGCATTCGCGGATCAGAGATTTCGTTATCTTAGGGGCTTGCTTCGTGCGTTTTGCCTGCTGCCACTCTTCCAAGGTAAAGCGCAGAGGGTCGCGGTTTTGCTTATCACGAAAGCCCTCCGGCAACGGCCAGCCATGTTCCAGATACAGTTCCCGCGAGACATCATTCAGGCGGTTCTTGTAGTACGGCAATTCTATCGCTTTCATCCGCTCGCCATCAATGCGCGACCAGACACAATGCGCATGTCTGCGACCTTCCTTTTCATGGAAGACAATGGCACGGGGTTGGTTCTCCAGGCCAAGCCGGACTTCGATCTGGCCAATCGCAGATTCAAAGGCCTCAATCGGGACATCTTCATTTTCCGGTGGGTTGAGGCTCAGGGAAAAGAACGGTTTCGTGCAGCGCGTTCCGCGTGTCACGGCCTCACTTTCCTGCATCGCGCCATGCAGATCATCAGCCACAAATCCGCGCAGATCATGCAATTCAACATGTTCATTGTCGCGGGCATTCATCAAATGCCGTGCCAATTCTTTGCCCGAGCCGCGTATGTTGCCTATCAGGATCATGGGCCACTCTCCGATCCCAACGCGCGCAATAATTCGCCCCGCATCGCTGCAATAGCGGCACAGGCGTCTTTCAGTTCGGCTTCGATTTCAGGATGAACAGGCAGGGTGCCAGTATTAACGGCGCGTGCAAGCTGATTGAGATTGCTGGATAGGCGGGAAGCGCCCAAAGATGCCAGAATGCGCCCCAGAGCCTCGTGATCGGCAACGGGGTTGGTATTGCGGCGGCGCACTTTGGTCAGATCACCGCCAAACAGGACAGCCTTGATGTAAGCTCCCAGAGGCAAACCATTGGCGGCTTCCTCCAACTGGGCGCGTTCTTCAAAGGTCAGGCGCAGTGAAAACGGCGCTTCCCGCTTCTTTGCAGCCTTAGCACTGGCGTTAAATTCATGGCGCGATTTCGTCATCATCGCACCTCAGATCGTTACGATCCAAAGATGCGAGATGGGCTTCCCATTCCTCTAGAACCTCAAAGAGAGAGTTCAAACTTTCTCTCTCTAGGCGCACCATTCCATACATTGCAGAAACCAAACGTGATCCAAACGGCCGGTGGTCGAGTCTTTGGCCGTTGATGTTTTTTGGTCGTTACCATTTTTCTCGCAAAAACAGACGTCTCGAATTGAGGCAAAGATTAACGAATAAGGGCACAAGAAACTCATGTATGACAAGTTCTCGTAAAACTTATGCCAATATCCATATCTATTGGTACATCATCCTGCCGATCTGTTGACTAGTCCGGTTTTAATGAGGGGGTATCTCGGCAGGGTTAGGGGGATGACCGTTCAGGCCTGCTTTGGGTCGATAGCGAACGGCATCCCCTGCCGTATCGGGCTCGGCAAGTCCACCATCAGGCAATGTCAGTCTATCTTGTTGCGCTGCGCGTGCGGGGTGACACCAAAGCTTGACCGATAGACGCGTGAAAAATGGCCCGGGTTTTCAAAACCACAGGCCACGGCGACTTCGGTGACGGACGCTTCGGTCTGCAGCAACAGTTTCTGAGCGCGCTCCAGCCGCATTTCCATGAAGTACTTCTTCGGCGACGTGTTCAGATATTTTCCGAACAACCGCTCAAGCTGTCGTGTTGAAATACCAAGCTCTTCTGCGATGAAGGAGGGGGAAATCGGGGTTTCGATACTGTCCTGCATAATGGTAATCGCCTTGGCGAGGTGCGCATTGCGCATTCCATTGCGTGATTGCAGGGAAACGCGCTGTTTTGCCGTGGCATTGCGCACGGCGTTATAGACCATCTGATCGGCCACATCGATGGCCAGTTCCTCGCCGTGGTCGCGTTCGATCAGGTGCAGCATCAGATCCGCCGTCGCGGTACCGCCAGATGCGGTAATGTGCTTTTCATCAGCCACAAATACGCTGCGCACCAGATTGACCTGGGGAAAGGCTTCCATGAACGCGTCGTGATATTCCCAGTGAATCGCCGCCTCCATCCCGTCGAGAAAACCGGCCTTGGCCAACACCCACGCCCCAGAGCACAGGGCTCCGATTGGCGTGCCACGCGCACGTTCGCGGCGCAGGGTAGCAAGCAGGGGTCGGGTGACGTGGTCGCGCATGTGAATGCCCGACAGAACAAAAAGCTGATCGCTTTTGGTCAAGCCGTCCAGCCCGGAATGCACAAGTGTAATGGATCCGTTGGAGCACACAGCCTGTTCGCCGTGTTCGGACACAAAGGACCAGCTGTACAGCTCTTCGCCGCTCACAAGGTTGGCGATCCGCAACGGTTCGACCGCACAGGAAAAGGCGAGGTGCGAGAACTCCTCGATCAGGATGAATGAGATGTGCCGCATCTGGGGCATGAGCAGTACCGTTTCCAAGCTGGGACGATGCCCCAAAAGTGAGTCTATTTCGCAGGCGCTTATGCTGCACGAATTTTTTATGTATACAAGTTGTATTTTCTTAGAATACTAAACTGTGACCGCACACGATTCGAACGCGGCCACCGAAAGAAATGATGAGGCCAAAGTATGAAAGACGAAGCCAAGTCACGCAAAAGCGCGTTAAGAGAGTATCTGAAAGTGTCTATCCTGACGCTGCGCTTGCGCCCGGGTACCGATCTGGATGAGGCGCATCTGTCGGATGAATTCGGCCTGTCGCGCACGCCGCTGCGCGAGGTGTTTCGTCAACTGGCTGGCGAAGGTTACCTGGACCTGCGAACAAACCGCAGCGCCCGCGTGTCGGAAATGTCCTACACCACTCTGCGCGATTTCTTTCTCGCCGCGCCCATGGTGTATGGCGCGATCCTGCGTCTGGCAGCAATGAACGCAACGAACGCGCAGATCGATAACTTGAAAGAGGCGCAGCAGGCGTTCAAAGCTGCACTGCGATCCGGGTCCGGCGAGGACCGTGCCTTGGCAAACAACCGCTTTCATGACGTGACCGGCGAGATGTCCGGCAATGTTTACCTTCTGCCTTCGTTCAACCGGCTGCTGATCGATCACGCACGGATCGGCATGACATTCTACCGTCCGCAAACCGGTGAAATGTCGGAAAACCTGTCGCTGGCCAGCCAGCAGCATGACGCGATCATCGCAGCCATCGAGGCGCGCGATGAGGCTGAGGCAGCCAAGCTAGCCGAGGACCACTGGAACCTGTCACGCGATCAAATTGAAATGTTCGTAATGCCTGACGCGCTGGATGTCCCGATGGGCGTCCCGCCCCTTTCGAAACCTGCATGAGGACGGAATGAACCCGATTTTCAAATTTGAGGGGATCTATACCCCTGTGGTCACGCCCTATCACGACGATGGCAGCGTGAATTGGGACGCTTTGTCCGACGTGATCGAATACCTGATCGAGAATGGCGTGCATGGCCTGATCTCGGGTGGCTCGACCGGCGAGAACTATGCCCAGACCGTCGAAGAACGGCTGAAACTAGCCAGATTCACGCATGAGCAGTTGAAGGGCCGGTTGCCATTAGTGGTTGGCACAGGCGCGATGCTGACGCCGGATTCTATTGCGCTGGCGACCGGAGCGCGTGAGATCGGCGCAGATGCAATCCTGCTGGCCAGTCCGCCATATTCAGTGCCAACCGACCGCGAAAACGCGTTGAACGCGCTGGCCATCGACAAGGCCGCCGATCTGCCGGTAATGCTGTACAACTACCCGCACCGCACCGGCACGATGATGGGTGAAGAATTTTTGGACCGTGTGGGCCGCAGCCGGAATTTCTGCGGCATCAAGGAAAGCTCGGGCGATATCAACCGGGTGCACCTGCTGGCGCGGGACTATCCACATATCCAGCTGGGCTGCGGCATGGATGATCAGGCGCTGGAGTTCTTCGCCTGGGGCGCTCCCTTCTGGGTCTGCGGCGGATCGAACTTCCTGCCTGCGGAACACGTGGCGCTGTATCAGGCCTGCGTGATCGAAGGGAACTTTGCCAAAGGTCGCCGGATCATGTCGGCGATGATGCCGCTGATGCGGGTGTTGGAACAGGGCGGAAAGTTCATCCAGACGATCAAGCATGGCGTGACCATGAACGGGATTGATGCGGGCGCGATGCGGCCTCCGCTGAAGGGTCTCAACAAGGACGACAAACGCGCGCTGGAACAGGTGACGCGCGTGTTGAAGAAAACAATCGCTGACATCGTGGCGGAGGGCTAAGGCATGGAACTGCTGACACAGGACGAATACAAATCCATCGCCGCAGGCCTGACCCTGCCAACCGGAGCCTTCATTGATGGCGCTTTCCGCCCAGCGATCTCGGGTGAAACCTTTGAGACTGTGAACCCGGCCACAGGCGACAAGCTGGCCGATATCGCGGCCTGCGGCGCAGCGGATGTGGATTTTGCCGTCGAAAAGGCGCGTGAGGCGTTTGACGATGGCCGCTGGTCGAGACTGCACCCGTCCGAACGCAAGGATGTGCTGATCCGGCTGTGCAAACTGATGACCCGTAACGCGCGCGAACTGGCGGTGATGGAGAGTATCGACAGCGGTAAGACCATCTACGACTGCGAAACCGTGGACGTGCCCGAGACCATCCACTGCCTGAAATGGCACGCTGAAGCGATCGACAAGATCTATGATCAGGTCTCGCCCGCCAGTGACGATCACATCGCCATGGTGGTGCGCGAGCCGATTGGCGTTGTCGGGTTGGTGCTGCCGTGGAACTTCCCACTGCTGATGCTGGCCTGGAAGATCGGTCCGGCTCTGGCGGCAGGCTGTTCGGTGGTGGTGAAACCGGCGGCTGAAACCACGCTGACCGCACTTCGCATGGCCGAACTGGCGATGGAGGCCGGTCTGCCGCGCGGTGTTCTGAACATCGTCCCCGGTGGCGGCGCAGAGGTCGGCGAACCCATCGGGCGACATATGGATATCGACATGGTGTCCTTCACAGGCTCGACCGTCACCGGCAAGCGGTTCCTGACCTATTCCGCCGAAAGCAACGCAAAAGAGGTGGTGCTTGAGATGGGTGGCAAGAACCCGGCCATCGTGATGGACGACGCCGAAAATATTGACCGCGTGGCCGCGCATGTGGTGAACGGCGCTTTCTGGAACATGGGCGAGAATTGCTCGGCCTCATCCCGCCTGATCGTGCACAAGAAAGTGAAGGTGGAACTGCTGGAACGCATCGCGCATCACGCCAAGGAATGGAACATCGGCGACCCGCTGGACCCGGAAACCCGCATGGGCGCGTTGGTCAGCGAAGGGCACTACACCAAGGTCTGTGGCTATCTGGATCAGGCCGAGAACGTGGTGATCGGCGGCAAGGCGGACAAAGGCTTTGTCGAGGCCACTGTGGTCGAAGTGCCCGGCAACGACTCGACCTTGGCGCGCGAGGAAATCTTCGGCCCGGTCCTGTCGGTGATCGAAGTGTCGGGCTTTGACGAAGCCATCAAGATCGCCAATGACACCGACTATGGCCTCTGCGCCTCGATCTTTACGGCCAACGCCAAACGCGCCATTCGGGGTGCGCGGGCCATTCGGGCGGGCACCGTGACGGTCAACAGTTTTGGTGAGGGTGACATCACTACGCCATTTGGTGGCTACAAGCAATCAGGCTTTGGCGGACGCGACAACTCGGTTCACGCGCATGACCAGTACACCCAGTTGAAAACCATCTGGATCGATCTTGCCGATGACGCGGACGAGGCCGTCGATTGACACGGTTCGAGGCCAAAAGACTGCCCCGGCAGACGGGCCCGGCGGGATGGAATGCCATCCTGCCGCCCCAAACGCCTCTGCCGGTGCTTGAAAAGGACCTGACCGCCGACATCACCATTGTCGGTGGCGGGTTCGCCGGGCTCAGCACGGCGCGGCGGCTGCATCAACTGGACCCGTCGCTGAAAATTGTTCTGCTGGAAGCGGGCCGATTTGCCGATGGCTCGGCCGGGCGGAATTCCGGGTTCATGATCGACCTGCCGCATGATCTGGCTTCGGACAACTACGCGGGCGACGCGTTGGAGGCAGATCGTGCTGCCATTGCCCTGAACCGCAAGGCCATCGCTTTTGCAACCCAGGTGGCCGCCGACTGCGAGCTGCCGCAAGAAATGTTCGACCCCTGCGGCAAGTACAACGCGGCTGCTACAAAAGCGGGTGATAAGCACAATCACAAGTTTGCCGAGCATCTGACCAAATTGGGCGAGCCACATACGCTCTATGACCAGCAGCAGATGCAAGAGATCACGGGCAGCCCACATTACACCTCGGGTCTTTATGCGCCGGGGACGGTGATGGTGCAGCCTGCGGCTTATGTGCGGGCGTTGTCGGGTCAACTGGCTGGCCAAATCAACGTATTCGAAAACTCGCCAGTCACCAGCTTTGAAAAGCAGGGATCAGGCTGGATGGTCGAAACTGCCAAGGCCAAGGTCAGTACCGGACGGATCATTCTGGCCAACAACGGCCATCTCGAAAGCTTTGGGTTCTACCAACGACAATTGATGCATATCTGCCTTTACGCCTCGATCTCGGCCCCACTGACCGAGGCACAGATCAAGACATTGGGCGGGCAATCGCGCTGGTCTGTGACCCCGGCGGACCCGATGGGCACATCGGTCCGGCGCATTTCCGGAAGCTATGGCGATCGCATTCTGATCCGTACCGGGTCCAGCTTTCACCCGACGATCGAAACCAGCCCGATGCGGCTGCGCAATGCAGGCTGGGTGCATGACCGCAAGTACCGGGAACGCTTCCCGCATCTGCCAGACGTGAAGATAGAGCACCGCTGGGCGGGGATGCTTTGCCTCAGCCGAAATGGATCCGCTGCTTTTGGTGAGCTTGAGGACGGTGTGTTCTCGGCCTGCTGTCAGAATGGCCTGGGCATTGCCCGAGGTACTCTGCAAGGCATGGGCATCGCAGAATTGGTAATGCAGGGCGGATCAGAGATTGCCGATCATTTTTTGGCACAACCAGACCTTCCGCGCTTGCCGCCCGAGCCGTTCGCCTCGCTTGGGGCGAACAGCTACCTGATCTGGAAAGAATGGCGATCCGGCAAGGAATGACGCGTGGGCGTCAGGGCAAGCTGAGTTTGGCCATACGTCCACCGTCCACCGTATAGACCTGCCCGGTGATAAAGCACGCATCCTCCGACGCCAGAAACGCCACGAGGGCGGCAACCTCTTCGGGCCGCCCCGTACGCGCGGCAGGGTGGATTTTGGCAATGCCGCGACGGAATGCAGCGGGGTCGGGCATGGATTCGATGAAATCCTCGTTCAGTTCGGTATCGATCCATCCCGGCGCAACAGCATTGCAGCGAATACCTTCACCCCCGTGATCCACAGCAACTGCGCGGGTCAGGCCATGCAACCCTGCCTTGGACGCGCAATAAGCTGCATGACCTGGGTTGCTGCCCAACCCTTCGATAGATCCGGTATTGACGATGTTGCCCTTGGTCTGACGCAGATGCGGCAGCGCGGCCTTGATCATCAGGAATGGGGCGGTCAGGTTGACTGTCAGATTGCGGTGCCAATCCTCAAGGCTCATCTCCTCGACCGAGGCTTCCTGCATCATGCCGGCGTTGTTGACCAACACGTCCAGACGCCCGGATTTCGCGATCACTTCGCTGACCACCTGCGGGGGGCTGTTGGGATCGGTGAAATCCACGGTAATTCCATGAAATACGCTGTCTTCACCACGTTGCGCGGTAAAGACATGTGCGCCTTCGTCCTGCAACCGGCGGGCGATGGCCTGACCGATGCCGCTGCGCCCGCCGGTGACCAGCGCTACCTTTCCATCGAACCGTTTCATGAAACGGGTTTCCCTCCGTTGACTTCAACCAGCGTGCCGCAAACATATCGCGACGCGTCCGAAACAAGGAACATGATGACGTCGGCGATGTCTTCCGGCTCGGCAATCCGCCCCAGCGGTACGGTCTGACCCAGTTCGGCCACGGCTGTATCCGGGTCAAAGCCCCGCTTTTCAAAACCCGAGCGCAGCATCGGGGTATTCACCTCGTTCGGACAAACGGCGTTGATGCGGATGCCCTGATGGGCGTGATCCATGCCCATGCATTGGGTCAGGGACGCGATGGCCGCTTTGGTCATGCAGTAGACTGCGTGATTTAGGCCAGGGCGCAGACCCCAACAGGATGCAGTGTTGACGATGGCCCCGCCCCCTGCTTCGGCCATAATCGGAATTGCGGCCCGGCAGATGCGAAACGGGGCTTCGACGTTGACGCCCAATGACAAAGACCAATCCGCATCAGACGTATCCGTGACAGATCCGCGCGTGATGACACCGGCATTATTGATCACGATGTCGAGCCCGCCCAGCGCCGATGCCGCGGTCTGAGGTAAGCGATCAGAATAGATGGGATCAAGTAAATCGCCGGGCAGATACGCCTCAGCCTCAATGCCATCGACCTGCCGGTCTGCGACGGCGACCCGCGCCCCGGCTTCACGCAAGCGTTGAACGATTGATGCCCCGATGCCACCGGCTGCACCAGTTACCAGAGCCGATTTTCCATTCAAATTCATGAGATCATCCACAATCAGAAAGACGCAACGGGCGCGCGGAATAGGCCTTCATCAGGAACCACGCCCAGCCCCGGCCCGGTTGGCAGCGCGATATGCCCGGCCTCGACCCGGATGCCGTTTTCGGGATCGTAGTTGCCTTCGATATATGGCGCAGCCAGCCAGACGCCTTCCAGCAGGTCGGGCCGAACGGTTGCACCGATATGGGTGCATGCAGCGGCGATGATGTCCCCGCCCCAGCTGTCATCGCAGGTATGGGGCAGGTTGCGCGCCTCGCAGATGTCGCGGAAGGCGCGCATCGGATGCAGGCCGCCGATGCGGGTGACCTTCATGCCGAACCCGTCGACCAGACCGGTGCCCGCAGCCGAGATCACGGTGTTCAGGCTGGTGCTGTTTTCATCCATATAGATGCCATGCGTGACCTGAGGCCGGATCTTCCTGAGATCTTCGATTGTGTTGCAGGGCTGTTCCATGATGAAGGGGATTTCGGGGCATTCGCGGCTGACCCGCAGGGCGTCTCGTGTAGTCCAGCCCCGGTTGCCGTCGACGGCCAGGCGCATACCCGATCCCTTGACCACGTCCCAAACCTTTCGAATGGTTTCGATGTCGATCTCGACCGGGCGGCCTCCGACCTTGATTTGCAGACGCGGGTAGCCTTCGGCCATTTTCTCGGCAGCCAGTTTCGCGATGTCGTCGGGTGCACCGACGCCTGTGGCATAATAGGACGGCACCTTGCCCGAAACCGCTCCGCCCAGTAAATCGGAAACCGGAACGCCCAAATGTTTACCAAGCAGGTCGTGCACCGCAATGTCGATGGCGGCCTTGGCATAACCATGACCGTTCAACAGCCCATCCATCCGGCGATGCAGGATCAGGGGCAGCGCTTCAACCCCGATCAGGCCGGGGGCCATTTCGACAAGAGCGGCGCGGGCACCTGTCGCGTGCGCCTCGGCATAGGTCGGGCCAACCGGGCAAGTCTCACCCCAGCCAACCAGACCGTTGTCCGCCACGACTTTGACCAGCGTAGTATCCAGCGCCCAAACCTCCGCATTGGCCATAGTGTAGGGCCCATTTTTGACTGGCAGGTCGTGGCTGTAGATGTGCAGTTCGGCGATCTTCATCTTGTTTTATCTGTCCTGAACGAAAAAAGGACCCACCCGGGATACGGGTGGGCCAGTACGGGGAGTGTATATCAGTATGTCTGGTTCAACTCATCTGCTGCCGGTATTTCCCTCTCGCGGCGGGCGATATAATCCAGAAGCGCTTCGTTCCTGGCTTCGTCCAGCTTCGGCTCTTCATATTCGGCCAACAGCTTCTTGGCGTGTTTCAGCGCGCGTTCGGTAATTTCAACTTCACCTTCCGCCACCCATTGCTCGATTGAGTTGTTGTCGAACAATTCCGGCATGAAGAACGCGGTCTGGAAATTGTCCTGCGTATGCGGATGGCCCAGATAATGGCCGCCAGGGCCTACATCCGGAACCGCGGCCAAAGCCTGATCGAAATCATGCCATTTCGGCCCTTCAGCCATGCGGTAAGCCATCGCGCATTGTTCCGCGTCTACGACGAACTTGGCGACCGAGCAGTGCATGCCCGCTTCGTTCCAGCCTGCCGAATGCCAGATATAGTTGGCCCCGGCGTGGATCACCGCGCTGAGCGTCGTGGCAGATTCGTAGCCTGCCTGCGCATCAAAGGTCTTGGCCCCGCCCAGCGTGTTCGAGGTACGCCATGGCACGTCGTAATACCGCGCCATCTGACCGATCATGAAGTTCATCAGGCTGATCTCGGGCGTGCCCGCCATGGGTGCCCCGGATTTCATCGACACGGTCGACAGGTAATGGCCCCAGATCGCCGGGCACCCCTTGCGGATCACCTGCGTATAGGCCAGCGCCGAAAGCGCCTCGGCAGTCAGCTGCGCCACGGTCGCGGGCACCGATGCAGGCGTGTTCGCGCCACCCAGAACGAAAGGTGAGCACAGAACCGGCTGATTGCGGCGGCAGAAGGCGCGCATCGCCCCCAGCATGGTTTCGTCCCAGACCAGCGGGCTGTTGCCGTTGCAGTTGCCGGTGGTGACGGGATGCTCATCGATGAAACCTTCACCGAACAGGATATCGCACATATCCATCACGTCCTCGGCGTTCTTGGGCGAGGTGGTCATGCCCATGAAGGTCTTGTCCGAGTATTTCATCGACGAATAGGTGATGCGCAGGTGCCGCTGGCTGATCGGGTGATCGTAGGGCTCGACGATATGGTGGGCCGAACTGTGCAGCGCGGGCATCATGTGCGACAGCTTGTGGAACATCGCCAGATCATCAAGCGTCGGGTTCCGGCGCACATCGTCCAGATCGCGCAGGAAGGGCGCGCCGGTCATCGGCACAAAGATCGAGTGTTTGCCGCCCAGTGCAAGGTTCTTTTGTGGATCGCGCGCGTGATAAGTAAACTGAGCCGGGATAGTTGAGATCAGTTCGCGCACCATGTGGCGATCCAGATAGACCAGCTCTCCGTCAACCTTGGCTCCGGCTTTCTTCCAGTCTTCCAGCGCGATGGGGTCTCGGAACTGGACGCCAACATTTTCCAGAATGTCCATTGCCGCGCCGTCAATGCGTTCGACCTGGCTTCCGTCCATGACTTCGCAAACCGGAATACCTCGGGTCAGACCCGGCAGCATGGCAAAGTTCGGAGCGGTACGTTTGGCGCGGCGGGCAGAGCGTCCGCCGGAACGCGCGGCAGTGCGAATAGTCAAAGGGTTATCCTCCAATTTTGATTCAAACTGACGGATTCGCAGCGCAACCACCTCTCTGATTGCGATATGTGCTTGCAGGAAGCGACACGGTTTACGCCAGTGCATTTTTCCTGCCATTCTGCGTGAAAAGACGTCCGGTCATGTTTCTCTGTGTGACTTAGTTCACAGCCAAGCCAGAGCATACATCTGCAACAGGTAAACGTATGGTTGTATCAGGAGACGCGCATACATGCACCACAAGACAGAAATGCTGATCGTCGGCGCCGGGTTTTCAGGCCTGACGATGGCGCTTGAGGCGCGCAAACGCGGCGTCAACGATATCACGATTCTGGAAAAAGCCGATGATATCGGAGGGACGTGGCGGGAAAACACCTATCCCGGTGTCGCTTGTGATGTGCCGTCGCATCTCTATTCCATGGCAACCCACCTTAATCCGCATTGGAGCCGTGCGTATGCCGGTGGCGCCGAAATTCAGGCTTATCTGCAAAATGTCGCGCGTCAGGAAGGTCTGTATGATCTGTGTCACTTTGGGCAGGAACTGAAATCGGCCAGATGGGATGGCACCCACTGGCAGGTTGAAACCATGGATGGCCAGCTCTGGTCGGCACGGTTTCTGGTCTCTGCCATTGGTGCGCTGCATCATCCCAGCGTTCCAGATATCCCCGGCGCAGACAGTTTTTCCGGCCCTTGTTTCCATTCTGCCGAATGGGATCATGATGTCGATCTGACTGGGAAAATCGTGGCTGTCGTAGGTACCGGGGCTTCGGCCGTGCAGTTTGTACCCGAGATCGCCAAGGTTGCAGGTCATGTCACGATCTTTCAGCGCAGCGCGCCTTACGTCATGCCGCGCCCGGACGGTCCGATTGCGTCCTGGGTGCGCAATCTGTATGCCCGCTTTTCCATTTTGCCTCGCATTCGGCGAAAGCTGGTTTTCATGATCTTCGAATTTCGTCACCGTGTGTTTCGCGGTGAGGAACGCGCGGTGAATTTTGCCTTAGGAATGTGGCGGAAGGCACTGGAGCGTGCCATTACCGATCCGGAAGAACGTCAGATTCTGACCCCCGGCTACCGGATCGGCTGCAAACGCATCCTAAGCTCGAATGATTGGTACCCGACCCTGGCCCGCGACAATGTCAGCGTCGTACCACACGGTGTCACCCGAATTGACGCTGACACAATCACCGCAGCAGATGGCACCGAAATTCAGGCGGATGCCCTGATCTGGGGCACGGGATTTCACGTCACCGATGTGGTCGAGCGGTTGGACATTACCGGTTCTGATGGGTTGACGCTGCGCTCTGCCTGGTCGGACGGCATGTGCGCGCATCTGGGCACCGCGATTGCGGGCTTTCCCAATTTCTTCCTCCTTTTGGGTCCGCATACCGGGCTGGGGCATAACTCGGTCGTGCTGATGATCGAGGCTCAGGTCGGACATATCGGCCGGGTTCTGAGCGAGATGCAGCGCAAAGGTCTGTCTGCGATCACTCCGGACGCAATCAAACAGGCGGCGTTCACGCAGGAAATGCAGAACCGCCACGCAGACAGCGTATGGCAGGAAGGGGGCTGCACATCGTGGTACATAGATGCGGAAGGGCGGAACACGACCCTTTGGCCCGGCACTGTTGCCGAGTTCCAGAAACGCATGGCACAATCAGGGCTGGAGCAGTACAGGCCCGCCGCCCATGGCAATGGAGAGAATTGAATGACAACCGTTCTGATCGTGATCGCCGTCCTTGTCGCCTTCCTGATTGTCATGAACCTGTGGACCCGGAAAATAATGCGCCAGGGGCTTGAGACCGTGCCGCAACTGGGTCAGATCACACCCGTTCGCGGCGGCAGCATCCACTACGTGGAAAAGGGCAACCCCGAGGCGCAGACCATTGTCATGATCCACGGTCTGGCCGGGCAATTGCAGCATTTCACCTATGCGCTGGTAGATCTTCTGGCCGAAGACTACCACGTTATCGCACTGGACCGTCCGGGATGCGGGTATTCAACACGCGATGCCGCCGAGTTGGCGCAATTGCCGCATCAGGCTGGCATGATCGCCGAGTTTCTGGATACCAAAGGCGTGGATCGGGCCGTGTTGGTCGGGCACTCGCTGGGGGGCGCAGTATCACTGGCAATGGCGCTAGACCATCCCGCCCGGGTCGCCGGTCTGGCGCTGCTGGCACCGCTGACGCACAAATTGCCGGAAACCCCGGCGATCTTCAAACCGCTCGAGATCCGGACCGAATGGTTGCGCAGTCTGATCGGCAACACGCTTGCCGTACCTCTGGCGTCGAAAACCGCGCCGCACACGCTGGGCGCAGCGTTTGCCCCAGAAACCCCGCCTGATGACTTTCTGGATCGGGCAGGCGGTGCGCTTGGCCTGCGGCCTTCCGCCTTTATTACAGCGTCTCAGGACATTGCCGGTGTCGACGCGAGCATAAACGCACAGGTCGCACGCTATCCGGACCTGACCGTACCCGGAGGCATTTTGTATGGCCGTCAGGACGCAATACTGTCCCCGTTGCTGCATGGGCCGACAATGACTGATTTTGGACTGAGCTATGAAGAACTGGGCGAATTCGGTCATATGATTCCGATCACAGAACCCGAAACCTGCGCCGCCTTCATTCACAGGATGGCGGAAGCTACGACATCCCCTCAGGCGCCCTTGCAGGACATGCCATCTGAGCGCGTGTGAAAGAATTCTTCGGGTTGGATGATTTCCCTCTTGACCCTCCCCGGCCCCTCGCTTAAATCGCCTCTCACTCAAGGCGGAGTAGCTCAGTTGGTTAGAGCAGCGGAATCATAATCCGCGTGTCGGGGGTTCAAGTCCCTCCTCCGCTACCAAAATCCCACCCAGAAAACCGCGTGTTAACCAATGGCCTAATCCAAGCCAAACCATCACCCGATTCAAGCTGGCAAGGTATTATGGCATGCCAAAATCGCCAAAATTCTGGGTTGTCTCGCACGTAGGAGTGGACGTGAGCGGATACAGATGGTCAACGATTGTAATCGGCCCAGCCAGTACCAGTGTCAGCGAGATTGTGTTTTCAAAGAATTTTTTTGTGGACCGTCGTCCAGACAAGGGCTTCGCCACCTAAGTTCCTTAGTTACGCCTTGAAAGTTGACGCGTGGATTGGCCTGCAAAAACAAGCATCTATCGGATTTGCGCCAAATCCAGACTGGGCTTGGCGCGGGTGATTTCGTGGGTGCTGGACGCCTCGTCCGAACCAACACGAAGGTTCAGCTTCTTTGTACCGCTGAACCTCCCGAAATATGCGAACTCGATCGTGTTTAACGCGTCCATATCCTGACATTGAATAACGTAATCTGCCTGAAATTCCGAGTGTTCGCCATCCGCGGATGAGGTGGCCCCTTCGCCCGCCTTGTCCTGATGCGCCGAAATCTCATGCGTCAGGATCACATGTGCAGCAGCGGTAAAGCACACGGCCTCAGGTGGAACGACAAACAGTTCCAGAGGCTTGGATAGCTCGGATATCGCGATGGCGACACTCGTACGCTCGTCATCATTCGCAACCGGGGTTTCGAACCCGATTATGTCCATGCTTGGAACCCTGAGTGACAGCGAAAATTCCGTGTCCGTGAACACGATATCCAATTGGCCAGACCCGTGTTGATGGGAAGATGTGATTTGCGTTGCTTGGGCAGCAAGTACCGCAGGAAAGAGGGACAAGGCCAGAACATAGCACTTCATTAACCAACAACCGCCTTTAACAGAATCACAACACCGATTTTAACGCGAATCACCCGCCACGCAACGTTAACCCTTGGGTCGGACCCCGCCAGAAATGGGGAGGGTCATGAGGTTTTACACCTCCAACTTATTTCCGACAATAAAACTCAGGTTGACATTGCTGACTAATTCACTCAGTTAATTCCTCGCGAAACCTGCGGGGTATTCCCGCGTGATCTGACAGTTCTGACAGGAAAGCACCGACTCCTATGACCAAGCTATTTATCACTGCCAGCGCCCTGACGTTCTGCGCGGCAACCGCCGCGATCTCAGGTGATGCCCCGGCCAAAGCAGATGTACTGAACACCTATGCCAATATTGCCGAAGCCAAGTTTGATGACAGCCTGATTGCAGCCAGGTCCCTGCAGGATGCGGTCAACGCGCTGATCGCCGATCCGTCGGACGCTACGCTGAATGCGGCACGCGCGGCGTGGGTTGCTGCGCGCGTCCCCTATCAGCAAACTGAAGTTTATCGCTTCGGCAATGCCATCGTTGATGATTGGGAAGGCAAGGTGAACGCCTGGCCATTGGACGAAGGTTTGATCGACTATGTTGACCCGGCCTATGGCGGCGCGACCGACGAGAACGAGTTCGCCGTGCTGAACGTTATCGCCAACCCGAGCTTCCAATTGTCGGGTGAGACCATTGATGCTGGCGAAATCACCCCTGAACTGCTGAGCGAGACGTTGCACGAAGCCGACGGTATCGAGGCCAACGTTGCAACCGGCTATCACGCTATCGAGTTCCTGCTGTGGGGCCAGGACATGAATGGCCATGGCACCGGTGCAGGCAACCGACCAGCCACCGACTATGCGCAGGGCGAAGACTGCACCGGCGGACACTGCGACCGTCGTGCCCAGTATCTGAGCGCCGCAACCGAACTGCTGATCAGCGATCTGGCCTGGATGGCGGATCAGTGGAAAGAAGGCGGTGCGGCCCGCGCAACCTTGATGGAGAACGAAGCAGCAGGTGTCAGCGCGATCCTGACCGGCATGGGCTCGCTGTCATATGGCGAACAGGCCGGTGAACGGATGCGTCTGGGTCTGATGCTGAATGATCCCGAGGAAGAGCATGATTGCTTCTCGGACAACACCCACAACAGCCATTACTATGATGGTCTGGGTATCCAGAACGTTTATCTGGGCAGCTATACCCGCATTGATGGCACCCCTGTTTCGGGCGCATCTCTGGCCGATCTGGTCATCGCAGCCGATCCGGCGCTGGATTTAGAGATGAAAGCGAAACTGGCGGCCACAATGCAGGCACTGGGCAAGATCAAATCGACTGCCGAGGCGGGCTTTGCCTATGACCAGATGCTGGAACGCGGCAACGAAGGCGGCGAAGCCCTGATCATGGGCGGCGTAAACGGGTTGGTCGATCAGACCAAGACCATCGAACGCATCGTAACTGCGCTGGAGCTGGACGGGATCGAATTCGAAGGATCGGACAGCCTGGATGACCCCAGCGCGGTATTCCAGTAACCACCGAGCGGGCCGGAAGGTACATCCCCCGGCCCATTCAAACCCTCCTGGTTGCCCGCCGAGGCGCAGAAAATGAGTCAGCATCAATGATTGTCTGCCACTGCACCAACATATCCGATCACGATATCCGCGCGGCCATCGACTGGATGCGCACGGCGGATTCGCAGACCATCATCACCCCCGGTAAAATCTACCATGCGCTCGGGAAGTCGGCGGATTGCGGCGGGTGCATGCCGCTTTTCCTAGACACAATGAGGGCAAGCAGTAATCTGGAAGTACCGATGCAGCTCCGCGCCTTACGCGCCGGAGCATCACAGGAGAAAACAGATGAAGGGCGATCCAAAGGTCATCGAATATCTAAACAAATCTCTGCGGCATGAACTGACGGCTGTCAGCCAGTACTGGCTGCACTACCGATTGCAGGAAGACTGGGGACTTGGCCATATGGCCCAGAAAAGCCGCGAGGAAAGCATCGAAGAGATGGGGCACGCGGACAAGCTGATCGAACGGATCATCTTTTTGGAAGGCCACCCCAACCTTCAGAAACTGGACCCGCTGCGGATCGGACAGACGCCCAAGGAAACGCTGGAATGCGACCTGGCCGCTGAAGTCGACGCAAGGGCTCTTTACAAGGAAGCGCGCGAATATTGTCGAGACGCCGGCGACTATGTCTCTATGTCGCTGTTCGAGCAGTTGATGTCCGATGAAGAGGGGCATATCGACTTCCTCGAAACGCAGCTCGACCTGTACGAAAGGATCGGCGAAGCCAATTATGCGCAACTCAACGCATCGAAAATGGACGAAGGCGAGTAGCCTTCTTACTCTGTCGGTGGTCGCCCTTGCGGCCACCCCTTCCCTGTCAGCCGAGCTGCAGGATCTGCATCTGAATATCACCCCCCGCACCGATGATGAACGCGCCCGCATTGCTGCTGTCACTGCGCCGCCGCAGGACTACAGCGTGCCGCAGCCGTTTGAAGACTTGTCTGCCGGGGCTGCGACGGTCCGGGTTCGCAACGATGCGGACGCGTTTTCGCAACCCTCAGGCAATCTGAGCTTCGAGCAGGAACTGGATTTCAGGGTCGGAAACGGGCTATTCAAGAAAATCTGGGTCTCGTCGCCAGCATCCACGTTGGCCTCTGACGGACTGGGACCGCTTTATAACGCGCGGTCCTGCCAGCGCTGTCACGTCAAGGATGGGCGCGGGCACACACCAAACGGCCCCGATGACAACTCGGTTTCGATGTTCCTGCGGGTTTCCATCCCCGGCACACCGGAAGATGGCTATGCCGAGATAGAAGATTACATCGCCACCCTGCCCGAACCCAACTATGGCGGGCAGATGCAGGATTTTGCGCTGGCGGGGCATCCGGCAGAGTACCGGCTGGATATCTCGTACGAAGAAATCCCGATTGAGCTATCTGACGGAGAGGCCGCATCGCTGCGGCGCCCGACATACCGGGCGGATGAACTGGGATATGGCCCACTGCACCCGGATGCGATGCTGAGCCCGCGGGTCGCGCCTCAGATGATCGGGCTTGGCCTGTTGGAAGCGATCCCGGTCGAAGATCTGCTGGCCAGGGCGGACCCGGATGATGTGGATGGGGACGGCATCTCGGGCCGCCCGAACATCGTCTGGTCTCTTGAATATGGCGCGTCGATGATGGGCCGGTTTGGGTACAAGGCGGGTATGCCGACGATCATGGAGCAATCAGCCGCCGCCTTCGCGGGGGACATCGGGATTTCCAGCCCGCTCTACCCGGCGCCACAGGGGGACTGCACGGATTTGCAGGTGAACTGCGTTGAAGCCCCGCATGGCGACAATGACGTGCGCGAATTTGAGATCGATCAGCAGGGCATGGATCTGGTTGACTTTTACAGCCGCAATCTGGGTGTACCCGGCCGTCGCGACGTGGACGATCCCGACGTGCTGCGCGGGAAAGAGGTGTTTCACACGACCGGCTGCGCATCGTGCCACACTCCGGCCTATGTCACTCACCGTATGGAAGATCGCCCCGAGCACAGTTTTCAGCTGATCTGGCCCTATACCGACCTGCTGCTGCATGACATGGGCGAGGGTCTGGCTGATCATCGCCCCGAGGCCCGCGCGACGGGCCGGGAATGGCGCACACCGCCGCTGTGGGGCGTTGGTCTGACGGAACGTGTCTCGGGCCACACTCAGTTTCTGCACGATGGTCGGGCACGAAACCTGCTTGAGGCGATCCTGTGGCATGGAGGTGAAGCTCAGGCCGCGCGTGATACAGTTGTGTCGATGCCAAAAGCCGACCGAGACGCCCTGATCCAATTTCTGGAGAGCCTCTGACCCATGCGTATTCTCACCCTTGTTGCAGCTTTGATATTGCCGTTTGCCGCGCAGGCTCAGGATCGCGCCCCGATCCTGATGGACGTAACTGAGACGCATATCCTGCCCCGGTTCGGCAATCTGCCGGAAACGACCGGTGCTCTGGTCAGTGCATCGCTGGTGGATTGCGAACCGACCTCGCCAGCGCTGCGCGCGGCTTATGATGCTGCCTTCGACAGCTGGGTTTCGGCCAGCCACCTACGGTTCGGTCCGACCGAGGTCGAGGACCGCGCCTTTGCCATGGCATTCTGGCCCGATACGAAAGGGTTCACCTCCAAGGCACTTTCGCAGCACATCGCGATCGAGGATGACGCTGTGCAAAGCCCGGAGGCCTATGCCGAGACATCCATAGCGGGGCGAGGGTTCTTTGCGCTCGAAAGAATGTTGTACGATCCCGTTTTTGCCGAACCGGGCAATGCGGAATACCGCTGCGCGCTGATCAAGGCGATCACGTCGGATATTGATGCCAACGCCCGGGCGATGGCCGAGGACTGGCAAAGCTATGCCCCGAACCTGACCCGCCCTGGAGAGGACAGCCGCTACCGGACACAGGACGAAGCGATGCAGGAATTGTTCAAGGCTTTGTCCACGGGCCTTGAGTTCACAGCCGACACACGACTGGGCCGGCCATTGGGCACGTTCGACCGCCCGCGTCCGAACCGGGCTGAAGCGCGACGGTCAGAGCGGTCTTTGCGTCATGTGGAATTGTCGTTGGTAGCCCTGCGTGACCTCGCGGCGCGATTGTCCTTTGATCATCCTGAAACTGCCGCCGACCTGGATGCCGCCTTTGCGCGCGCCATCGAGAATGCCCAATCCATTGACGACCCAGCGCTGGCCGGAGTTGCAGACCCACAAGCCCGGTTCCGCATTGAGGCCCTGCAACAGTCCATCCACGATATTCGCGCCATTGCTTCAACAGAACTTGGTCCGACATTGGGCATCAGCGCGGGCTTCAATTCGCTGGACGGGGACTAAACCATGACATCGCGCCGTCAATTTCTGGCCGGTCTGGCCGCAACCACCCTCTCCCCGATCCGCAGCTGGGCTTCGGTCGGGGCGCCTGATTTTCTGGCGGCAGGGCTGTTTCCGGATGGCTCGTACCGACTGGCCGGACTGGATGCACAGGGAACGATCCTCTTTTCTGTGCCCCTTCCCGCGCGTGGGCATGCGGCGGCGGCACATCCGTTCAAAGCACAGGCTGTCGCCTTTGCGCGCCGTCCGGGCACCTTTGCCGTCGTGATTGATTGCGGGACGGGTTCACCGATTGCACAACTGGAGGCTCCGAAAGGTCGCCATTTCTTTGGCCATGGCGTTTTCTCAGCAGATGGCAAGTATTTCTTTGCCACTGAAAACGATTACGAAGCCGGAGAAGGTATCATTGGTGTCTGGGACGCCGAGACCTTTGCCCGGCTGGGCGAATTCCCGTCCGGAGGAGTGGGTCCCCATGATATGCGTCTGATGCCGGACGGGAAAACGCTTGTGATTGCCAATGGCGGGATCGAAACCCATCCCGAGACCGGGCGTACAAAGCTGAACCTGCCGACGATGGAGCCCAATCTGACGTATCTCACCCTGTCCGGCGCGGTGCAGGAGCAGATGTCACTGTCGCACAGGCTCCATAAGAACTCGATCCGCCATCTGGCGGTACATCCGGACGGGTTGGTGGGCTTCGCGATGCAGTGGCAGGGCAGCAAAGCCGAGCACCCGCCCCTTTTGGGCCTTCACCGCCGGGGGGAAAACCCGCGTCTATTGTCAGCACCTGAGCAGGATCAGAGCACACTGCAGGGCTATGCGGGCAGCATTGCGTTCTCGGCGGACGGTGCAACCATTGCCATCACCTGCCCACGTGGCAACGCGCTGCATCGGTTCGACATTGCCAGCAGCGCGTTTAAGGATGCGTTTGAGTTGCAGGACGTCTGCGGGCTTGGTTCCGGCGCAGACGGTTTGGTTTTCACCACAGGAACCGGAGTGTTCGGAGCGTTGACCACTGCCAACCCTGTGATCCAGACCCGCGCAAAGTGTCAATGGGACAATCACCTGATCCCAATCCGCCGCCCTGCGTAAAACTCGGTTTTCGCTGTCACATAGTTTACACTTGGAAGAATCGAACAGCTGCCGTATTGGCGGGCGCGAAACTGGCACCCCTACGTTAAGGACCGACTTGATTGAAACAGACGCCCGACGCACCGCATTCCATCTACGGGGTTGAGAAATGGGGCAAAGGCCTCATTGAGGTGACGGAGCGGGGCGAGATCGGTCTGCGCAATCCTTTAGCGCTCGAAGCCGCTGCAATCAGCCTGCCAGGCATTCTCAGCGATCTGGACGACCGCGGCATCAAAGCCCCGATGGTTCTGCGCGTCGCTTCCTATCTGGAACACGAAATCGCGCATCTGAACCAAAGTTTCCGCGATGCTATCGCCCGCGTGGGTTTCAAGGGCAGCTATCGAGGTGTGTTCCCGATCAAAGTGAACCAGCAGGCACAGGTCGTCGACCGGATCGTCGAATTCGGCAAGAAGTACAATTATGGGCTCGAGGCCGGGTCCAAACCCGAACTGGTGATCGCGCTGGCGCATCGTCTGGCCAGCGAAGCCCTGATCGTGTGCAACGGCGTCAAGGATGCCGAGTTTATCCAGTTGGCCATCCTGTCCCGCAAGATCGGCTTCAACACGGTGATCGTGCTGGAAAGCCCGAAAGAAGCCGACACGGTGATCGATGTCTATAAAGAGTTGGGCATCGAACCCCTGATCGGTGTCCGCGTCAAGCTGACGAACCAGATCAGCGGCAAGTGGGAAGAAAGCTCGGGTGACCGCTCGGCCTTTGGCATGAACACCGACCAATTGGTCGCCACGGTGGACAAGCTGAAAGCAGCCGGTTTGCTGCATTGCCTGAAGCTGCAGCACTCGCATCTTGGATCGCAAGTGCAGGACGTCAACGACGTGCGCCGCGCCGTGGGCGAGGCGTGCCGGTATTACACCGAGCTGATGCGCGAGGGCGTGCCGCTGACCCATCTGGACCTCGGCGGCGGCATGGGTGTGGATTACACAGGCGAGAAAAAGGCGGCAGAGAACTCGATCAACTACACGGTCGAAGAATACTGCGCCAATGTCGTGGAAACCGTGGCCTACGCGATGGATGAGGCCGAGATCGACCACCCCACGTTGGTCACCGAAAGCGGTCGCGCAGTGGTGGCGACATCGTCGATGCTGGTGTTCAACGTGTTGGAAAGCACATTGTATGACGCACCCAACGGCCCCGAGGTGGAGCCAGACGATCACCACCTGGTTTCAGACCTTGCTGCCGTGCATAGCTATCTCAGCAAAGACCGCCTGCAAGAATGCTGGAACGACGCCACGTTTTACCGCAACGAACTGCGCGCGTTGTTCCGCCGCGGCTATGTCGACCTGCGGCAGATGGCGCGGGCCGAGCGCATTTACCTGTCCCTGATGGCCCGGCTCAAGGCAATGGCAGCCAGCGATGATCTGGAAACGGACGTAGACGACCAGCTTGAGAAAGTGGCCGATATCTACCACTGCAACTTCTCGCTGTTTCAATCCTTGCCCGACGTCTGGGCTATAGACCAGCTGCACCCGATCGTGCCGTTGCAGGGCCTGAACCAGCCCCCGGACCGCCGCGCGGTCCTGTCCGACATCACTTGCGACAGCGACGGCAAGATCGACCAGTTCATTCTGGCTGATGGCGTCTCGCCCAGCTTGCCGGTGCATTCCCTGCCGGAGGAAGATGAATACTATATGGGCGTCTTCTTCGTCGGCGCTTATCAGGAAACTCTGGGCGATCTGCATAACCTATTCGGCGACACAAATGTTGTCACCATCGACCTGCGCGCCGATGGTGGCTTCGATTTGCTACATGAACAAGAGGGCGACACGATCAGTCAGGTCCTGTCCTATGTCGAGTTCGACCCGCAGGATTGTGTTGCCGCCTTCCGCAAAATGGTGGACGAGGCGATCTCGACCGGTACTCTGAAAGCCAAAGACCGCAAAACCCTGATGAGCGCCTATCGCGACTCGATCAATGGCTACACCTATTACGAATAACCCCCTGTGAGAGGAGATCACCCCCATGGGTTCATTTACTGGCAAAACACTGGTTGTCGGCGCAGGCGGCGTATCCCACGCCGCCGTGCACAAGATGGCGATGAATTCGGACATCTTTACCGAAATTACGCTGGCCAGCCGCACCAAGTCGAAATGCGACGCCATTGCCGCAGCCGTTAAGGATCGCGTCGGTGTTGACATCAAAACCGCCGAGTTGGACGCCTACAGGGTCGAAGACACGGTAAAACTGATCAAGGAAACCGGTGCTGAGATTCTGGTAAACCTCGCCCTGCCCTATCAGGATCTGGTGCTGATGGACGCCTGCCTTGAGGCGGGCATCCACTATCTCGACACCGCGAACTATGAGCCCGAGGACGAGGCCAAGTTCGAATACCATTGGCAATGGGCCTATCAGGAACGCTTCAAAGAGGCTGGTCTGACCGCCATCCTCGGCTCGGGCTTTGATCCGGGTGTGACCAGCGTCTTCGCGAAATGGCTCAAGAAACACAAGCTGGACACGATCCGCCAGATCGACGTGCTGGACGCCAATGGCGGCAGCAACGATCAGGAGTTCGCCACCAACTTCAACCCTGAGATCAACCTGCGCGAAGTGCTGGCCGAAGTACGCCACTGGGAAAACGGTGAGTGGAAACACAGCCCGGCGATGACCCACAAGGTCGAGTTCGACTTCCCCGCCATCGGCCCCAAGAACATGTACCTTATGTATCACGAGGAACTGGAGTCGCTCTCGACCCATTTCCCCGAGATCGACCGCGCCCGCTTCTGGATGACCTTCGGTGACGCCTACATCACCCATGCCAAAGTGCTGGAAAATGTCGGCATGACCCGGATCGACCCGGTGATGCATGACGGTAAGGAAATCATCCCGATCCAGTTCCTGAAAACCCTGCTGCCCGATCCCGGCGATCTGGGTGCGGAAACCAAAGGCAAGGCCTGCATCGGCGACATCGCCACGGGTCAGGCCAAGGATGGCTCGGGCGAGAAGACCTATTACATCTACAACATCTGCGACCACGAGGAATGCTATGCCGAGGTCGGCAGCCAGGCCGTCAGCTACACCACCGGCGTCCCTGCCATGATTGGCGCGGCACAAGTGCTGAAAGGCAACTGGACCGAGCCGGGCGTGTGGAACATGGAGCAGCTCGACCCGGACAATTTCATGGACATGCTGAACGAACACGGACTGCCTTGGCAGGTTCACGAACTCGACGGCCCGGTCGACTTCTGATCCGCTTTAGCTTCATCTGGCTAAAAATATCCCGGGGGTCCGGGGGCAGAGCCCCCGGCCTCTCCACACAACGGAGACGCCGGTTATGTCCGACATGATGACAACGCAGGCCGGCGACGCCGGAGCCTTCCGCAACTTCGATCTCAGCCGCGTTCCCACGCCGTGCTTTGTAGTCGACGAAAAAGCCGTCGAACGGAACCTGAGCATCCTCGCCGATATCGGCACCCGCTCGGGCGCACATGTGCTGAGTGCTCTGAAAGCCTTCTCGATGTTCTCACTCGCCCCGCTGGTGCGCCAGTATCTCGGCGGCACCTGCGCCAGCGGCATCTTTGAGGCCCGGCTGGGCCGCGAGGAATATGGCGGTGAGGTCGCAACCTTCTGCGCCGGATACAAGGACGCCGATATCGACGATATCCTGTCGCTGTCCGACCACATCATCTTCAACTCCCCCGCGCAAAAGGATCGCTTCCTCGACAAAGCCCAGGCCGCAGGCGTTCAGGTCGGACTGCGCATCAACCCGGAACATTCCGAGGGCGAGATTCCCAAATACGACCCCTGCGCCCCCTGCTCGCGTCTGGGCACTCCGGTCAGTCAGTTGACCGATGACACATTGCACGGAGTAGACGGCCTGCACATGCACACGCTCTGCGAACAGGGGTTCGAGCCGCTGCAACGCACATGGGCCGCAGTGGAACCCAAACTTACCCCCTATATCGGCCAACTCAAATGGCTGAACTTCGGCGGCGGCCACCACATCACACGCGACGACTATGACCGCGAGGGGCTGGTAGCTTTCATCAAAACAATCCGCGAAACGTACGACATCGACCTCTATCTCGAACCCGGTGAGGCCGTTGCGCTGGATGCGGGCATTCTGGTGGGTGAAATCCTCGATTTACCGACGAATAGTATGAACCTCGCGATTACCGATATCTCAGCTACGTGCCACATGCCTGACGTGATTGAGGCACCCTATCGTCCGGCCTTGATGGATGAGGCGGGCGCGGGCCATACCTACCGTCTGGGCGGTCCCTCCTGTCTGGCGGGCGACGTGATCGGCGATTACACATGGGACAAACCGCTTGAGATCGGCCGGCGCTTTGCCTTCCTCGATCAGGCGCATTATTCGATGGTCAAGACCAACACCTTCAACGGCGTCCCTCTGCCGACCATCGCCCTGTGGAACAGCGAAACGGATGAGCTGAAAATCATCAAGCAGTTCGGCTACGACGACTTTAAGGACCGACTCTCATGAGCATTTTCCTCAACAGTGAACTCACCGCGTCAGAGCGCAGCGAAGACGCCCGGTTCCGCGTGATCCCGGTGCCGCTGGAACGCACCGTGTCCTATGGCTCGGGCACCGCAAAAGGCCCCGAGGCCATCATCGAGGCCAGCAATGAGCTGGAGCGCATTACCGGCCACGCCGAACCCTGCGTCGAAGGCATTTTTACCGAAGAGCCGCTGGATTGCGATGCGGCCCTACCCGAAATCATGGAACGCCTTGCCCAACGTACCGAGGCGGCCGTTCGTGCAGGTAAGATACCGGTGACACTGGGGGGCGAGCATTCACTCAGCTACGGCGCCGTTATGGGTGTGGCACGCGCTCTGGGTCAGCCAATCGGGATCGTGCAGATCGACGCCCATGCCGACCTGCGCAACGCGTATCAGGGCGAAAAACACTCTCATGCCTCAGTCATGCATCTACTGGCCGAGGAAGGTATCCGGCTGGCCCAATTCGGTGTGCGCGCCTTTTCCACCGAAGAAGCAAAAAGCCGTCTGAAAAACCATGTCTTCCATGTCGATGCCGAGGAGCTGGTGACAGGTCATATCCACTCGGTCGATCTGCCCGGGGATTTCCCGGAACTCGTCTATGTCAGCTTTGATGTCGACGGTCTGGACCCGGCGCAGATGCCCGCCACTGGTACGCCTGTTCCGGGGGGGTTGGGCTATTATCAGGCGCTTCGTCTGGTGGAACACGCACTGAAGGGGCGCACATGCGTTGGCTTCGATGTGGTCGAACTGGCGCCCAACGGAAACGCCGCCTGGGATTTCACGGCGGCGCAGATCGTCTATCGCCTGATGGCAAGTTGCTGAACAGGCAGGCGGGCCGAACTGGCCCGCCTGATCTGGCAGTTAGTCGGTTTTGCCGTCATCGGCGGTTTCGTTCAGTTCCATATGGCCTTCGCCCTTGTTCAGGATCCGGCGCAGCATCGGTTCAAAGAATTCCAGCGGTTTGGTCGGGTAATTCGGATCAAAAGCGCACTGATCATACTCGTGGCAGAAATAGCGGCAATCTTCCCAATAGGGGCTATCGCGATACTTGTCTCGCGCATTGCGGTCACCGCCCAGGAAATGATTGTAATAGTACCCCTGAAACACACAGTGGTGCTTGAGAATCCAATAGGTTTTCTCGCTGACATAAGGTTTCATCATCGCGGCTGACAGCTCGCCATGGTTATAGGGCGACAGGATGTCGCCGGTGTCATGTACAAGGGCCGCTATCACAATCTCTTCGTCCGCCCCATCATTGTAGGCACGAGTCGCGGCCTGCAGACTGTGCTGATACCGGTTGACCGGATACGGCGTCCACTCTTCGTCCAGGGAACGGATGGCGTCTAGGATACGATCCGGCAAGGCCGCGTTATAGGCGTCTTCGTAATCCATGACCGCCAGGAAATCTTCCTTGGTGGCGTTCTCAAAACTGGTCCAGGTGGGTTTGTGGCTTTTGTCCAGCATGACTGATCCTTTGGCATGTTTCCTGCCCTTTAGGTTACTACGATACTACCCTTCAAAAAAATGAATTGATTTCATCACTGTGATCAAAAAATACTTTCGATATGCAAACCAAAGCTCTGGAAACTTTTCTGTGTGTGGCCGAAGCCGGTGGCTTTCATGCCGCCGCTCGTAAGTTGAATGTCACGCAGACCGCAGTCAGCGCACGTATTCGCCTGATCGAAGAGGAAACCGGCAAAGCGCTGTTTACCCGCGGTGCAGGAGGGACGGCGCTGACCGAATTTGGCAGGCAGTTCAAACCTTATGCAGAACAGATGTTGTCCCTTTGGGAGTTTGCTTCGCGCGATTTGCCAGTACAGGCACAAAATCGCCCGGCGCTGCGATTGGGCGGCCAACTCAGCATCTGGGACCCGCTGCTGGTTGATCTCGCTGTGCGCTTTGAACAGCGCTGTGGCAAGCTGCTGCTCACACTGAACTACGATCATGACCTGAACATGGTCGAGGCTGTGGCAACCCATGTACTTGACGCCGCGATCACACATGAAAAGCCATCCGACCGGCGTGTCACGTGGCATGAATTGGAACCGGAGCTGTTGTCTCTGGTGCGAACGCCGGCAGCTGTTGGCACAGACGATGATTTGGTCTTCGTCAATCTTGAACTGGGCGAGATCTATCAGGATCATGTAAGATCAGCTGCGCGACGGGCGTCGGGCCAGACCGTGTTTCTTGGCAATTGCATGATGGCGCTGCGATATGTCCTGCAAAGGGGCGGAAACGGCTATTTCCCCGATTACGTCATTTCCGAACATCTGGCCTCGGGTGCCCTTGTGCGGGTTGAGGACAGTGTCAGACTGCCGCTGCCGATGTATCTGGTGGCTCGCGGTGACCGCGAGGAATTTGACGACATTCGCAACTGTCTGGTGGATCTTCGTAGCTAGACATCAAGCCGGTGTCGGCATGGTTTGCGGCTCGCGCACCCTTTTTCGCAAAAGCGGTCGGCCGGCTACAAGTAAGAAGAAGCCCGAGATCAGCACGCCCATGATTGCGGGAAGGTAAAGGAGTATCCAAAGCGCCGGGTCATCAATCACCACCGGAGAAACGAACCCGCGAACCCCTTCCAGCAGCACAAGAATGGTGAACGCGCCCAGAATCTGCGGCCACAATCCAAACCGGGAAAAGCTGCCCAGCATCAGGGTCGAATACCCGGCCAAGGCTACTGCTACACAAATCGCGATCCACGAGAACCGCTGGTGTAATTCTTCGATCAGTCTTCCTTGGCTGAACCCTTCCGCAGCGGAAATCGCGTCGCGGTTGCGGATCAGATCGGCTGTTGGGATAGCTTCAAGGCTACGACGGGCCATCGGGCTTGTATTCGTCAGTTCCGAGATGTCATAGGAGGCGTCCTGGAACAGGGTCGAGGACAGCACATTGCCTTCTTGGTTCAGACGCAGGGCGACTCCGTCAACCATCACAAGGTGGATGCCGCTGTCGTTATTGACCAGATAAGCCGTTACGCTGGAATAACTGACCGCGTTTTCAGGATCGCGACGGTCCGAAACGAACACCTCATGGAGCGTGCCGTCCAGATCGATACTGCCTATGTAAACCGTGACGCCTTCGGCAGGGTGCAGAAACTCTCCTTCGTTCAGAAGCTGGGCAGTGACATCTCCTGCAACCTCGGCCTGCCGAAACTCCAGCTGTTCAACCGAGGCGGGGCGCAAAAACACGCTGATGATCGCCATCATCAACCCGGTAATCACACCAAACAGCATAACCGCCCGGGCCAGCCGCCAGGGGCTGGACCCGGTGGCCAGCATAACAGTCAGCTCACTTTCGCGGCTCAGGCGGTTGGTGGCATAGACGGCAGCAGCAAACACCGCCATGGGCATGACCGTCCGGATCAGGGTCGGTAGGGTCAGCGCCGTGAATTCCAGAAACACCATCGCCGACTGACCGCCGCTGATGACCCTGTCAAACAGGCTGACGGACCGGGTGATCCAGAACACACCGACCAACACCAGGGTGAAAAAGCCAAACAGAATCAGCAATTGCCGCAGGAAATATCCATCAAAACGCGACATGGGGCCTCTTGCGTGTGTTCGTTTGCAGCGGACACTAGGGCATTAAGCCGACAGAGGAAACAGGCATTGGACGACAGCCTACCTCTGTGCGCAACCTTCGCACATACCGGTTTTCACCGCGCAACCCCGATTTGGCACCGGAAAGGTTAGGAGATAGCTCTTTGTGAAAACAGCGGTTCATGGCACATTTTACAGATTGATTAGAATGGAGTTTATGAAATGGCACTGTTTTTTTCCCGCCGCACCTATAACGCGCAGAAGAAGAAGTTCACCTTAAAGCCGGCTGCAAAGACAAGATATGTTCACATTACCCACCAAAGTCCGGGTGGCAAAATTCGCAAGGGCAGCATCGTCAAGCAGGCGAAATGGCTGAATCTCGTGCGTCAGGAAGGCGGAGATTCGGCCGTCCTGATTTATGTCCACGGGTTCAACACCAGCCAGAAAGATATGCTGGACCGGCTGGGAAAAATCGAAAGCAACCTCCGGACCAAGGGGTATCAGGGGGCTGTCGTTGCGTTCGACTGGCCCAGCGACGGATCAATCCACACCTATGACTCGGACCGGTCGGATGCCAAGGCCGTGGCTCCGCATCTGGTGGGGGATGGGATTTTACCGTTGTTGGGGATGGCCCCACGCCCCAAGGTCCACATCATCGCACATTCCATGGGGGCATTGGCCGTATTGCGCGCTTTCTCGGATTTCGGGGATTCGGCAGGACCGGGAAACAAGATCTGGTCTGCGGATCAGGTCATGTTTGCGTCAGGTGATATCGATGCAGAATGGCTGGAAAAAGGCGCATGGGGCGATCTGGTTCTGAAAAAGCGCTGCAAGCGGTTCACCAACTACTACAGCCGCAAAGACAAGGTCCTGGCCCTGGCCGGTGGGGTTGTGCATGGCGGGCGGCAGCGCGCTGGCCGTGTTGGGATGCCCAAGCTGACCTCGAAAGGTCATTGGGACATTTATTGTGACGACCAATACAAGCAGGACGTGCCAAAGGGACAGCGCAAGATGATGAAATCGCATCGCTGGTGGTTCGACAGCGACGGGTTTTATGAGGATCTCGCCCTGACGATCGACGGGCACCCGGCAAAAACGATGCCGACCCGACACAAGACAAATATCGGAGATCTGGCGCTACTGACCTGACTGACCAGTCGCCCAGCGCCTGTCTGTGACGGTCCGCCTGTACGGGTAGGCTTTGATAGAAGGCGGGCGCCGCACTGGTTCATTCCGCTTGCTGGATAAGTGCGCGGCACAACCAGCGTGAAGGGATAACCGAGAAGATATCGATCAGAACCAGCGCAAGAAACCAAACATAATCGGCAATTGCCCCGAGAAGTACGCTTCAACACGAGATCTGGTTTCTGTCAGATCGGATCAAATTTCCACCAGCGAGATGTCGTTCAGGCAGCAGCATAAATGTCGTCGGCAAGTATTCGAGATATGCCGGGATATTCACTGGCCCGGCAATGCGCACTCATCATTCGATAGCTTTAGGCTGCAATACAGAACAACTCTAGGTAGCTCGACAATGCATATGTTGCTGATTGGCCACAAAATTGCTATTATGCATATGTTAATTGAGGGGAAATGGTATGAGTTTTGAAGTCCTGAAGAGACTTGCGACTGCTGTTCTTTTAGTGATCTCCGCCTCAACTGCAAATGCGTTGACCTATACTTTTACAGCCAGAATCGATTCAATGCCGACGATCGGCAACGGTTCGGGGCCAATTGATTTTTCGGGGCTTTCTATTGGCGACACAATTACAGGCCAGATTGTCTATGACCCCAATGCTATTTCTACTGGTGGCGGGTCGTTTTTCGCCCGATACGATGGTGTCAAACTCAGCGCGGCTCTTCCCTCAGGGGCGTTTTCCATCGACCAGAACACACCAGGCTACAATACTTCAGTCGGGGGCGTCCAAACGAGCATTTACCCTACCGATCACTTCGTCGAATTTCAGCCGAGAGCCATTGTAGGTCCTAGTGGCAGCCAGACTTTTACTGGCTTCAATATCCAGTTCCGGGATTCTACAGCTAGTGTTTTGTCCGGGCTTGCGCTTCCGACCTCTTTGAATTTGGCGGACTATACATCCAATTTTTTCTACATCTATGGAGACCAGCAGACCTCTGGTACCACAAACGGCGCGCAGATCAGGGGAACTGTGACCTCGCTGTCATTGGTTGCGCCAGTTCCGTTACCAGCTACGGCTTGGTTACTGCTAGGGGCAGTCGGTGGATTTGCCGCATTCTCTCGCAGATCGAAGCGCGCACGAGCCTGAAACACCCGAACTGCCTTCGTTTCAGCAACAAACGCCGAACGTGCATCTGAATTCTTGCTTTGGATTTTACTGGCAGGGGCAGCAGGGTTCGAACCCGCGACCTACGGTTTTGGAGACCGTCGCTCTACCAACTGAGCTATACCCCTTTAGTGAGCCCTCAGATATGCCAGCCGCGCGGTGGACTCAAGAGGCTTTTTCAGAATCCACGCCACTATCTGATCCGACAAACAAGTTGCGCAAAATGCGCAGTGCGCTAAGACAAGGTCCGGTCAGCAAAAGGAACCCCGTGTGAACCTCCGCAAGAAGATCGCAGACAGCGAAGCCGTGCTGAACTGGGTGGCACGCCGGATCGCCAGTTACATCCGATTGGTCAATCGAAACACGCGCTGGCAGCGTATCGGGTACGAAGAACTGGACCAGTTGGCCGAACGGGGCGAGCCGGTCATCGTTGTGCTCTGGCACCAACGGCTGGCGCAGTCGCCTTACTTCTTCCCGCTGGACAAGGGGCGGATCTGTTCGATCACTTCCTCTGCCCGGGCTGGCAGTATGGTGGGCCGGGTACAAAAGCTGTTTGGCATGGACACGATAGCCATGGCCAGCAAGACACGCCACGTCGCCTTGTCACGTCAAGTTCTGGGCATGATGAAACAGGGGATTTCCATTGGTATCGCGGCAGATGGCCCGCGTGGGCCAGAACGGATTCTGTCGACGGTTCCGTTGGTGTGGGCGCGCACCTCGGGTAAGCGTGTGTTTGGCATCACCTTTTCAGCGAAACACGGTCGCGAAGCGGGAACCTGGGATCGCCTTCTGATGCCCCGCCCCTGGCGCAACGAAGGGGTGTTTCTGTGCCGAGAGTGGACCGAAGCGGTTCCGCGCAAGGCAAGCGAAGAGGAAATCGAGGCCCTACGCCTGAGCCTTGAGCAGCATATGAACGACATCACGGCAGAAGCTGACCGTATGGTCGGGCGCGAGCCGTGGTCGCCTGACGCCTAACCGCCCCGGAGACGTTGCATCAGATAGATCTCACTGCCTTCGGGAATCGGTTCCGTGAGCCCGGTGGCAATAACGCGCCCGTCAATCGCGATTGAAACCCCCGCATCAATGGGGGCCTGCAATTGCGGGTGGGCCTGAATCAAAGCCCGCAGAAGCTCTCCGGTGGTCTTGGCCTCGACCTTAACCACCTGCTGGCCTCCGGTCAGTGACCGGAGACCGGACCAGAGGTGGACCTCAACCATTGTCCTTGAGCGCCGCCAGAATGCGCGGTGGAGACATCGGCAGTTGTTTCAACCGAACACCCGCCGCATTGGAAACCGCGTTGGCAATGGCGGCCAGTGGCGGCACGATGCCCGTCTCGCCCACGCCGCGCACCCCAAACGGGTGGCCGGGGTTGGGAACTTCGACGATCACTGTGTCGATCATCGGCAAGTCGCTGGCGACCGGAATGCGATAGTCAAGGAAGATCGAGTTTTGCAACCGGCCATCCTGGCCATAGATATATTCCTCATTCAGGGCCCAGCCGATGCCCTGCGCGGCACCGCCTTGGAACTGGCCTTCCACATAGGTCGGGTGGATCGCCTTGCCGGCATCCTGAATGACCGTATAGCGGGTCACGCTGGTCTTGCCGGTCTCAGGATCAACCTCGGCGTCGACGATATGGGTGCCAAAAGATACCCCCGCGCCTTCCGGGGTCGCTTCGAAATGGCCCGAGATCGGGCCTCCGGTTGATCCCATATCCGCCGTGATATCCGCCAGAGGAATCGGATCGAAATCGCCCGCATTGGGGCCCGAGGGCACCGCGCAGCCGTCTTCCCATTTCACCGCATCGACCGGGATTCCCCACTTGGCCGCCGCGCGTTCGCACAGTTTCTCGACCGCGTGTTTTGCGGCCTTGATCGTGGCGAGGCCCGACGCGTAGGTCACACGCGAACCGTGGCTCACGTCGTTGTAACCAAGTGTCGCTGTGTCGGCGACGGTCACACGGATGTTCTCATAGGCGATGCCCAGAACCTCGGCTGCCATCAGCGCCATGGACGCGCGCGACCCGCCAATGTCGGGTGTCCCGACCATCAACTGCGCCGAACCGTCCTCGGACAACGCCAGAGACACCGAAGTCTCGCCGCCGTGGTTGAACCAGAAGCCACAGGAAATCCCGCGCCCCTGCCCCGGTTTCAGGGGGGCCGCATAGTGTGGATGCGCCTTGGCAGCTTCAAGCGTTTCGACCAGACCGATGCGTTCATAAGTCGGGCCATAGCTGGCCTTGGTGCCCTCATGCGCGGCGTTTTTCAGACGTACATCGACCGGATCGAGGCCCAGTTTGTTGCAGAGTTCATCAATGACCGACTCAACGGCGAAGGCCCCCATAGGCGCGCCCGGCGCGCGGTAGGCGGCCTGTTTCGGACGATTCGACATTACGTCGTAACCGATCTGCTTGACGTTGGTCAGGTTGTAAGGGGCAAAGGCGCACATGGCGGTCATGTCGCCCGGCGCACCCGGGAAGGCCCCGCCTTGCAGGCGGAAGACACCCTGCGCCGCCGTGATCGTGCCGTCTTTCTTCATGCCGATCTTCACGTCCATTGACGCCGAAGAGGTCGGCCCGGTGGCACGGAAAACCTCGGACCTGGTCATCACGATCTTGACCGGACGGTTGGCCTTGCGGCTGAGCGCCAGCGCGACGGGTTCGATGAACACCGTGGTCTTGCCGCCAAAACCGCCGCCGATTTCAGACGCCGTGACGCGCAGCTGAGAGGTTTCGATTCCCAGCAGCGCCGCACAGGTCTTTTGCGCGATCCAGTGACCTTGGGTCGTGCACCACAACTCGCCCTTACCATCGTTACCCAGCATACCCAGACAGGCGTGCGGTTCGATGTAGCCCTGGTGGGTCGCCTCGGTCACAAAGCTGTCTTCAATGACCAGATCGGCTTCGGCAAAGCCGGCCTCGACATCGCCGTGGCCACTTTCGTGATAGCGCACGACGTTTGGATGCATTCCTTCGGGCACAGAATAGTCTGCCGCCCCTTCACGGATCACAGGCGCATCCGTGGCCATCGCCTTGTCCACATCGGTGACGTGCGGCAGCACTTCGTATTCAACCACGATCAGCTTAAGCGCGTCACGTGCGGCCAGAGCAGAGGTCGCCGCAACTGCAGCAACCGCGTGACCGTCATAGAGGGCTTTCTCGCCAGCCATGACGTTTTCGAGAACGCTATAAAATTCGCCCTCGAGCCCCGGCTTGAAGGGCACATCGGCAAAGTCGGCACGCGTTACGACGGCTTTGACGTCTTTGTGCGCCTCGGCTTTCGAGGCATCGATCTTCACGATCCGCGCGTGGGCATGAGGGGACCGCAGAACCGCACCATGCAACATACCGGGGGCCGAGATATCCGCACCGAACTTGGCGCGACCTGTCACCTTGTCCAGACCATCGGGACGGTCGGGACGGGTGCCAACGAAAGTGAAGTCTGATTTACGATCGTCCAGAGCCATTATGACGCCTCCCGCAGTTCAGCCGCCGTATCCATCACGGCGCGAATGATCTTGTCATACCCGGTGCAGCGGCAGAGATTGCCAGCCAGCCAATACCGGGTCTCTTCCTCGGTCGGGTTCGGGTTCTTCTCCAGCAGCGACTTGGCCGCCACCAGTATGCCCGGCGTACAGATACCGCACTGAAGCGCGGCATATTCGATCATCTTCTTCTGCAATGGGTGCAGAACGTCTCCGTCTGCGATGCCTTCGACGGTTTCGATCTGCTTGCCCTCGGCCTCGACCCCCAGCATCAGGCACGAGCAGACCAGGCGACCATCGACAGTGACCGAGCACGCGCCGCAGTCACCGGTACCACAGCCCTCTTTCGAGCCGGTCAGGTTCAGCTTGTCGCGCAGACAGTCCAGCAGGGTTTCACGCGGGTCACACAGGTATTCGACCGCGTCCCCGTTTACGGTGGTTGAAACATGGAGCTTGCTCATGCGTTTTCTCCCTTGGCACGGGCATAGGCGATTTTCGCGGCGCGTTTGGCCAGTACGCCAGCGACTTCGGTTCGAAATTCGATCGTGCCGCGTTTATCATCAATCGGGTTGCAAGCGGCTGACGCAGCCGCTGCCAACGCGTCCAATGCTGCATCGTCCAAAGTGCTGCCGATGATCGCCTTGGCACAGCCTTCAACCAGCAGAACGGTAGGGGCGACGGCGCCTAGCGACACACGGGCTTCGGTGATCGTGTCACCCTCCAGACGCAGGTTAACGCCGACGCCGACCACGGCAATGTCCATTTCAGTGCGGGGAATGAAGCGCAGATAAGCGTCGCCTGCGTTCTCACCGCGGGCGGGGATGTTGACGGCGGAGACCACCTCTCCTTTCGTCAGCGATGTCTTGCCAGGACCTGTCGGAATATCTTCGACCGCGACTTCACGCGTGCCATTCGGTCCGGTGACCGTAACAGTCACACCAGCGGCAACCATAGCGGGCACGGAATCAGCCGCCGGTGAACCATTGCACAAGTTGCCGGTCAGCGTTGCCCGTCCCTGCACCTGAGTTGATCCGATCAGGTCCATCGCCTCGACCACGCCGGGCCAATCCTTGCCCAACTCGGGGTGCTCGCTCATCTCTGCTCCGGTTGTGGCCACGCCCAGCGTCCAACTGCCATCCGCATTGCCGGCGATGTCGTTTACGCCCTTGATTTTCTTGATGTCTATAAGCGTATCGGGCGTCACCAGTTCCGAGCGCAGCTGCACCAGTACATCCGTACCGCCCGCCAGAAATCGTGTTGTACCCGTCGCATTCGCGGCCAGAGCCGAGGCCTCGGCAAAGCTGGCGGGGCTGTGATAATCCATGAAGTTACCTCGTACCTGTTGGTCAGGAATATCTGGGTTCGCGGCGACGTTAATTCACCCCTCGCCCGGCGTCCATGGGCCGAGCGACCAAAATTCATCTTGCAAATGTCGCTTTTAGGCTGGGTTCAGAGATTGACTTCAATCACTCCGCCCGGTTCCGCGGCACGGCTTTGGCACAAGATCATGGCTCCTTCACGCTGTTTCATGGACAAAACGAAATCCCGGTGCTCGACCTCACCCGAAAGAACGCCGCATTTGCATACGCCGCAGATTCCGTCAGCGCATTTCACATCCACGTGAAAACCGGCTTCGTTCAGAACCTGCGCTGCGTCCTTGTCTGCGGGCACGGGCAGCGTATTGCCCGAGCGCGCGAGCTTCAGGGTAAACGGATGGTTTTCGTATTCGGGCGTTTCGGGAACCGAAAAATATTCCAGATGCCGCGCCTCTTCGGGAAAGCCTTGCTGCTCTGCCGCGTGCATCACACCATCCATGTAGCGATCCGGCCCGCAGGTATAGACATGCCATCCGTTCTGATAGCCGGACAAGATCGTATCCAGATCGGCGCGGGTTCCTTCATCTGAGAAATGGTAATGAACGCGGTCTGCCCAGGACATTGCGGCCAAATCCTCCAGATACCCCGCCCCGCCCCGTGTGCTGGCCGAATAGTGCAGCTCGAACTCCCGGCCCAATGCGTGCAGGCGGTGGGCAAAGGCGATCATCGGGGTGATGCCGATGCCGCCGCCCATCAGGAAGGTTTTGGTTGCCGTCTCATCCAGATCAAAGTGGTTGATCGGTTTCGAGATGAAAACCTTTCGGCCCTCATTGAAGATACGATGCAGCAGGGCCGACCCGCCGCGCCCATCATCCTCGCGCAGCACTCCGATCTGATAGGTTGCACGATCCGACGGATCTCCGGACATGGAATATTGCCGCAGGAACTCCGGTGCGACCAATACGTCCAGATGTGCGCCCGCTGTCCATCCCGGCAGGGGCGCACCGTCCAGCGGTGAGAATTCATATTTCGTTACATCGGTCGTCATCTTGTCGACCTTGGTCACGGCGACCCGCATCACCGGCGCGTCACCGGCGATCTGATAGCGGTGGATGACCGACATGTCGCCCGCTGCCTTACGGGTCTTGTAGTCATCTGCGGTGACCAAAGCCTCGTAAGCGGCGATCCCGGCCTCTCGGTCCATTGCAAAGGGATAGGGCCATGGGTGCGGAGCCAGATAAGCGGGATAGACGGCGAGAGTCTGATCCTCGTACTTCAGGTCCAGATCCTTTTGCAGATCGCGCCGGTTCAGCGGTTGGGATGCGGGGCGATAAGCGCCGTCTGGCTGAAGCTCGATATCCCACCACCACTTCTTGATGTCGTTAAGGCCGCCATTGCCAACCGCATCGTCCAATTTGGCCAGTGCGGGTGCCGCCGACGGGATGTTCATCGCGGCCCAGCGGAACGGGCGTTCCTTGAAGAGGCCCTCAAGGTTCCATGGACAGGTCTTCATGCACCGCCCGCACATTGCACCGCCCGGAGTGGTTACACGATAGGTCGCACATTTCTGGCTGTCGGACTTCCAGATCTCATAGCCATTGAACATCAGTTTTGGCCCGGCTGTAATTGCCCCGGATGGACATTCGCGGGCACATTTGTTGCAGCTTTCGCAAAAGCTCTGCAGACCAAAATCAATCGGCTTGTCATGATCCATCGGCATATCGGTGGTCACCGCTCCGGATTTCAGGCGCGGCCCCAGATATGGGTTCAGGATCACCTCGCCGATCCGGCTGACCTCGCCCAGACCGGACAGCAACAACAGCGGAGGTTGCAGTACCTCGCCATCCATCACCGTATGCGCCTTGGCCTTGTAGCCGAGGTTGCGGATTTGCTGCGCAATCACCCCACCCAGCAGTGAAAACCGCAAATAGGCGCGCATGGATTGGGCAACACTGATCCAGTCATCGCCACTGGCGCCTTCCATCGTTTCATAGCCCTGATCGATGATCATGCTTATGGCCTGATCATGGGGCGGCACGATTTCTTCGCCCGTCGCATCGTGGGAGTACCACGCCCAATCCGGGCAACGGCTGAGGCCCACCGCATCGACGCCCAGAAAATAGGTCGCCGCCTTGATATTCGCCGCATTCCGTTCAGCATCGGTTGGCTTCGGTACGTCCGCGCTTTCGCCATCCTGCAACAGCACGAAGGCCCCCAAGGCGCGCCGTTGGGCAAAGCTGGGCGCAGCCTTGCGCACGTAGTAACCGCCCTTTGCGGCGTCCTGCAGCGATTTGCCCATGTCACCGAACTGTGCGCGTGCAAACATGTCGGCGCGTTTGGGAACGCGGGCGACATTCTCTTCGTCGATGTAAGTGGTCGGGGTCTCAACCCGGTTGAGTTTCTCGAAAGGATGTGCCCCGTCCACATAGTGCCGCTTGGCATAAGGATCGCGGTTGAGAGCGTTCTTGGCAAAGCCCGTTCCCAACCACCATGCCGGCCCCTGCGTCCGAAACCACGGCTGCTGCGCCATGGGCTGAAGCGGTTGGTCATGCGCAATGGGCATCTCGGTCGTCACGGCGGCCAGACCAAAGCGTGTTCCCAGCCACGGCACCACGATCTCACCGTCCTCAACCGAGGCCAGCCCTGCGGCCACCGCCAGCTTGCCCAAATCCACCTCGGACGACATCATGCTATGCGCCCGCGCATCAAAACCCAACAGGCGGATATAGTTGGCTATGACCACAGCGTTCTCGGTCGCCAGCAGGCAGGCGCGATGCTCCTGCGCGTCGATGATCCAATCTGCACCGGGCTCGGAGGGATCAGGATCACGGTTATATTCGTAAAGAAAAACGATGCTGTGACGATGGCTGTCAATTGGCTTGGGTGCTGCCTCCATGCTGTCTTTCAGGTCGGCCATGATGACATCAATCCCGGAGGCCAGCGTTTTAGTCTGGCGGGTACGCAACGCATGCGCAAGCCGATCGATATCGGGGTTGCGGCGCGGTTCATCCAGCAAAGCGTCCGATGGCAAAGGTCCGCAGCCCATCATCGACGCATCGTTGAAATATCCAAACGCTTTCAGGTGGTTGGCACGATCCAGCGGGTCTGAGGGGATCTCTGACGCAATCGGGTTCACCAGCCCGTCGCGGATCGCATCCATCATCGCCTGAAACTCGCCCATCGCGTTGACGATGCTGTCGGGTTGTTCCGGTCGGTGGAAGCTCAGGTCAGCCATTGAAGGCACAAGCGACAGATCAGGCATGTCATCTTGTCGGGCCAGACGCTCGAGCGGGAAGCGACCCATGTGAACGGGCCGGTTTTTATCCGAAAAAAAGCGGATTCCCATTATGTGCCTCCTGTTTCGACTCAACCCCTAACCCGCGATGGACAGCAAAACCATTCATGCTTAATCATAAATGGTATGAGCAAATTCGATTTTACTGATCTTGACGGCAAGGTTCTGCGCACGTTTCTGACCATACTTGAGGAAAGCTCGGTCTCGAAAGCTGCAGACCGGTTGGGCGTCACGCAATCGGCCATCAGCCATACTCTGTCCAAGCTCCGGCAGGTGCTGGGCGACCCATTGTTTGTCCGTTCCGGTCAGGGCCTGACCCCAACTGAACGCGCCCTGTCCCTGAAGGATCCTGCGCAAAAGGTGCTGGACGGAATGCGGGCGCTGACGGAAGGGCGACCGTTCGACCCGCTGTCTGAACAGATTGAGATCCGCATTGCCACCAATGACATGCCGCGTGAGCTGATCTTTCCGCAACTCCTGCGCGAAACCCGCGCTGAAGGCGCAGGTCTGCGGTTGGAATTCATCCCCTCAGGCGTTCCCGACCCCGATCTGTTGCGCAGTGACAGATGCCAGCTGATGCTGACTCCGCTGCCGCCGGACGGACCGGATATCTTTCAGAAACGCCTAATGACCAGCCCTCTGATGATGTTCTATGACGCCACGCAACGCAGACCGCCGGACAGTTGGCAGGACTATTGCGACAGCGCGCATGTCGAGGTGCGCTTTGCCGATGGCCGCAACGCCCGCGCGGTGATGCGCGGTGTTGATCAAAGCCAGATCAGGCCAGCGGTTGTCGCTTTACCGCATTTCAACGCGATCCCCGCCTTTGTGCAGGGCAGCGACCTGATTTCGACCGATACAGCGCTTATGAAACAGGGTCCGTTAGCTGCGTTGGATTGCGCACCGCTGCCTTTCGAGTGCGCGCCCGTCTCCATCTACATGGTCTGGCATCAGCGGTCGGCAAATGATCCCGCCCACCGTTGGTTGCGCGCCCGGATCGAGGCTATCGCAGCCTCCCTTCAGACCTGAGACAGCAGCCAGTTGCGCATGATCTCGACCAGTTGCGGCTGGCGCGGCTTGCGGGGCACGACAACATAGAAGCCCAAATCTTCAATCAAGACATCCTCTAGCGGTTGGACAAGACGGCCCGAGGCGACCTCAGGCGCGACCAGAGGCGCATTGGCCAGAGCGACTCCCTGCCCCGAGAGTGCCGCATCAATAGCCAGGCTGGTCTGACTAAAGCTCATCATCCGGGGCTTACCGCTTACACCCACCCGCTCAAGAAACAAGGGCCACAGCCCGTGGGTATCATTCAGCAGCACTTGCCCCAGCAGGTCAGCGGGTTCTCCTACTTGTCCGGCGATAGCGGGGCTGCAAACCGGGATGAATTCGGTCGAAAACAATGGCACTGCATCCAGTTCAGACCCAAAAGGCGCCCGACCCTGCCTGACCGCCAGATCCACCCCATCCGATTTGAAATCTGCCAGACGTTCGCGTGCATCCACCTGGACCGAGATGTCGGGATGCAGATCAGTGAAATCCGACAATCGCGGCACCAGCCATTTCGAGGCGAAACTGGGCGTAACCGACAAGGTGATCCGACGGTCCGGAGACAAGTCTTCAACGGCCTCTTCGATCAGCCTGAAGGCTCGGCGTAAAGGCGCGTGAAACCGGCGCCCGGCTTCAGTCAGCCTCAATCCACGTGGCAGGCGGTCGAACAAAACCTCTTCCAATCGTGCCTCAAGACCTCGCACCTGCTGTGCGACAGCGCCTTGCGTCACGCCCAATTCTTCGGCAGCCAGTCGAAAATTCAAATGTCGCGCCGAGGCTTCGAAAGCCCGCAAAGCGTTCAGGGGTGGAAGGGCAGCCATGGCATGATCCTGTAGATTTCCTACAGCATAGAGCCAGCAGAACTGATTGGTCAAACCGGGCCCTAATCGCCATCTTGGGATCAATTGAAAACGGAGATGTCAGATGGACAAAGTAGCGCTTATCACAGCCGGCGGCAGCGGCATGGGTGCGGATTCAGCACGAAGGCTGGCGGCGGACGGGTTCAAGGTTGGCGTTCTGTCGGCCTCAGGCAAAGGCGAAGCGTTGGCGCATGAGCTGGGCGGCGTCGGTGTGACTGGCTCGAACCAGTCCACCGAGGATTTGCAAAAGCTTGTCGATGCCGCGATGGCCCATTGGGGGCGTATTGACGTACTGGTCAATTCCGCTGGTCACGGCCCCCGCGCTCCAATCCTTGAGTTGGCGGATGAGGATTGGCACGCTGGCATGGATGTCTATTTCCTTAACGCGGTCCGTCCGACACGGCTGGTGACCCCGATCATGCAGGCCCAGGGTGGTGGGTCGATCATCAATATCTCAACCTTTGCGGCATTCGAACCTGATCCGGTTTTTCCAACCTCAGGCGTGTTTCGGGCCGGATTGGCGGCCTTCGCCAAACTGTATTCAGACAAATATGCCGCCGAAAATATCCGCATGAACAACGTCCTGCCGGGCTTCATCGACAGCTTACCCGAGAAGGAAGAGTTTCGCAGCCGCATCCCAATGGGGCGCTATGGGCGCAGCTATGACGAGATCGCCTCGGTCGTCGCTTTGCTGGCCTCCGAAGGGGGCGGCTACATCACCGGGCAGAACATCCGGGTGGATGGTGGCATCACCCGGTCTGTCTGACCTCAGAACCGCGCCTTTATCAGATGTGTCAGCGCCGCGCCGGATTCGAAAAAGGCGCGGCGCACGCGCGTCCAGCTTTCGCGATGCTCAGCGACGGCGGGAACCGGTAAAAGTGAGAGGTCATCCGCCAGAAGGCTTTCGGCCATCATGCGACCGAACACAGTGCCAGGGCCGATGCCACGGCCGGAATACCCGTGCGCAGCCAGAGCGTTGGGGCCAATCTTCGTAATCTTGGGAATATGATCCGATGTCATGGCTATCCGCCCGTGCCATCCTTGTTCAAAAGGCTGATCGGCGAGCTGCGGATAAAGCTCCGTCAGCTTACGCCGGACCCATCCGGAATGGGCACTCCGGCCCACATTCCCCAAGTCGCCCATGCCACCGATGATCATCCGCCCCGCCTGATCCAGTCGGAAAGAGGTCATGATCAGACCGGTATCCCAGCACCCCTCTGTCTGCGGCAGGATGCTGGCGCGCAGATTGTGGGACAGAGGAGTTGTAGCGTATTGAAAGTAATAGACCGGAACATAGGCAGGCGCGGTATCCGGTAACGCAAGGTGATAGGCATTAGTCGCCTGAATAACTGATTTAGCCCGAACTGTGCCGCCCGGCGTGGACAGAATCCAAAGGTCATCCTGATATCGCATCGTCTGTACAGGACTTTGCGCATGTACCTGCGCCCCGGCCTGTGCTGCCGCGCGTGCCAAACCCACCGCATAGGCCAGAGGCTGTATGGTTCCGGCACGCGGATCGAACAAGGCACCGTAAAAAGCGTCGCTACCGGTCCGTTCACGGGCTTGGTCCCCTGACAGCAACTCGACCGGTGCTCTGGCCCCACTCAGTTGCGCGTGACGCTTCTGCAGGTCTTTCAACCCCGAAGCAGAGTGCGCACAATGAAGGGTTCCGTTGCGCACCGGCTCACAGGCGATGCCGTATTCTTCGATTAGGGAAAAAACATCTGACGGGGCCTCAGCCAGCAAATCGATCAGGCGGTCTCCGGCATCCGCACCGATATGCGCGCGGATGTCGTCCGGTGGCAGCCATAACCCGGCATTCACCAGACCTACATTGCGTCCTGATCCACCAAACCCGATCTCCTGCGCTTCCAGCAGGCAGACCGAGGCACCGGCGCGGGCTGCCGTCAAAGCCGCCGAACAACCTGTATATCCGCCGCCGATGACGGCTAGGTCAACGGTTGTATCAGCGGTCAGAGGCGATGCGGTGACAGCTTCGGTGCAAGTGGCGCGCCACAGGGCATGTTCGGGATCGTTCACGTCGGGCCTCTGAGTCTTTTCGGCGGATCATCATACCGTTGCACTTTCTTTGCAAGCGCGCGCATGGCGACAGGTATGCGACGAAAAAGACCCCACCGGCGTGGGCAAAGCCCCGGGCCTGCCGGGCCCAACCCGAGTAGGCATTTCGCCAGGAATGATGACGACGGACGGGGGCCGCGCGGATGCCGTCAAACGTCGAGCGACCGCGCGATCACCTCTTTCATGACCTCGTTGGTGCCACCATAGATCATCTGCACCCGCGCATCCGCATAAAGACGCGCAATCGGGTATTCCATCATGAAACCATAGCCGCCGAACAGCTGCAGGCACTCGTGCATGATTTCGTTCTGCACCTCCGAGCCCCAATATTTCGCCATCGAGGCGGTGGCCGCGTCCAGCTCTCCCGCTTCCAGCTTGCCAATACAGTCGTTGATGAAGCTACGCAAAACCTCGGCCTTGGTCTTGCATTCGGCCAGCTTGAACCGGGTGTTTTGGAAGTCCATCACCCGCTGCCCAAAGGCCTTGCGTTCCTGTACGTATTTCACTGTTTCGGCGATGGCGAAATCAATCGCGCCCAGCGCCATGATCGCGATATTCAACCGTTCCCAGGGCAGTTGCTTCATCAACTGATAGAATCCCTGCCCTTCCTCGGCCCCCAAAAGGTTGGTCATCGGCACTTTGACATCTTCGAAGAACAGCTCGGCCGTGTCGTTGCCCTTCATCCCCAGCTTCTTGAGGTTCCGTGCCCGGCGGAAGCCTTCTGCCCCATCGGTTTCCACCACGATCAATGAGACGCCGCGCGCACCTGCGGCCTTGTCCGTCTTGGCGGCCACAATGATCAGTTCCGCGGTCTGTCCATTGGTGATGAAGATTTTCGAACCATTCAGCCGGTAGGAGTTTCCGTCTTTCTCGGCCATGGTCCGCACCGCCTGAACGTCCGAGCCGGTGCTGGGTTCGGTCATCGCCAGCGCGCCCACCATTTCGCCCGAGGCCAGTTTCGGTAGCCATTTCAGCTTCTGGTCTTCGCTGCCATAGGCGGTGAGGTAATGGGTCACGATCGACTGAATGCCATAACCCCAACCGGCGTCTCCACGTGCTCCCTGCTCATAGGCGGTGATCGCATCAAAGCCCATACCGCCACCGACACCGCCATATTCCTCGGGGATCGCACCTGCCATCAGGCCCGTTTCACCCGCCTTACGCCAGAAATCGCGATCCACAACGCCGTTTTCGACCCAGGTTTCAATATTGGGCGACATTTCGTCATCCATGAACCGGCCAGCCATATCCGCAAACATGCGATGTTCATCAGTGACCCACGCCGCAGTCGAAGTGAATAGTGACATTTACGCTCTCCAATCAGTCTTTCCTGAAAGGCTAGCGTTCTGTTCGATTCACGCCAATGCTCGTGACGCCGCGTCCCGCAGTTGAACAACGCAACGTTCTTTGCCCGCAAGTGTCTGAAGAACCTGTCCGTTTGAGCAGGTTTAGGTCAGTGCCGTGGCCAGCAGGTGTTTGGCCGCATCCTTGGCATCTTCCGCCGGGTCGCAATTCTTGAGCAGAACGGCAGATACGATTGCGCCCTCTTGCAACAACACGATCTGATTGGCGAGTTTCTGAGGATCGCGTACACCGGCCTGCTTGGCCACGGACGTAAAATGTTCCAGCAGATGCTGTTTATGTTCAGCGGCCTGCACATGGATCGGGTGGTCTACGTCCTGATATTCGGCCCCGGCCTTGATGAACATGCAGCCCCGGAATCCGTCTTCCTCGAACCACTCTTTCAGAACGTCAAAACTGGCGATGATTTGCTCGGCTGGTGTTTTAGCAATGGCGCCAATGCGCTGAAAAAACCAGTTGCGGAAGTTCTCATCCCGCAAGCGCAACGCGGCCACAATCAGGTCTTCCTTGGTGCGGAAATGCTTATACATCGACGTTTTGGACACGCCCGTTTCCACCACCAGCTTGTCCATGCCGGTCGCGTGAAACCCATCGCGATAAAAGACCTTCAGGGCCTTGCTGACCAACTCATCCCGTTTGTTTGGGCGCATGATTCGGCTCCATGGTGTACCGTTCTGTACATATTATCCCGAAGCTCGAAGTACAATGACCACCACTCAACTCATTGTTTTTACGTTATTTTAAAATTCAAACCAGTCTCACACTGACATTTTTAATATTCACCCTTGCAAAAGTTAACAGGTCGGTACACTTTCAATGCAAAAGTTTACCGATCTGTACACCAGAGGATTTGACTGATGAAACGTCGCGCCAGCATTTTCCCACCGCAGTACGTTCCGTTCCTTCTGTCCATGGCCCTTCTTGCCGCCTCACTTACCTGAAAGCCTACTACACAATGTCTCGCCCCCCTCTGCCCCCTTTCACGCTCGAAACCGCGACTCAAAAAGTGCGCATGGCCGAAAATGGTTGGAACAGCCGTGATCCCGATCGCGTAACGCCCGCTTATACCGACGACAGTCAATGGCGGAACCGGGCCGAATTCTTATCCGGACATGCCGACATCCACGCGTTTCTGACCCGCAAATGGCGTAAGGAACTGGACTATCGTCTGATCAAAGAGCTTTGGGCATTTACCGAAAACCGCATCGCCGTGCGCTATGCCTATGAATGGCATGACGACAGCGGTCAGTGGTTCCGGTCTTACGGCAATGAGAACTGGGAATTTGCCGAAGACGGGCGCATGTCAAATCGCCATGCTTCGCTAAACGATCTGCCCATTTCCGAAAGTGACCGTCTGTTCCATTGGCCCTTGGGTGAACGCCCCGAGGACCATCCCGGGCTTTCAGACCTGGGTCTTTGAAAGGACAAACCATGCCTCGTGCCTTTTCCGAACTGACATTCACATCTGCTGTCCGCGCCCATCAAGAGCGGATGGGATCGGCCAAAACTTATGCCAAGTTTATCGAAGGCGGCCCGCAGCAAGGCCATCTGATTGGTGAACCCGAGAAAGAGTTCATACAGGCTCGGGACGGTTTCTATCAATCTACTGTGTCCGAAACCGGCTGGCCCTACGTGCAGTATCGCGGAGGCCCGGTCGGGTTTCTGAAGGTGCTGGGCCCGCAGACCATCGGCTATGCGGATTTTTCGGGCAACAAACAGTATATCTCGCGCGGGAATCTGGACGGCAACGACCGCATTGCGATGATCCTGATGGATTATGCCAACCAACGCCGCCTCAAGATCCTGGGACGGGTCGAATTCACAGAAGGCGAAACAGCAGCAGCCAGCCTTTACCCTGAAGATTCCGAGGCTCCGGCGGAACGGGCTGTGATCATTCGTATCGAAGCGCTGGACTGGAACTGCCCGCGCCACATCACGCCGCGCTTCACCGAGGCTGAATTGCGCCCGCATCTGAACAAGCTGGGGCAGCAGCTGGCACTGTTGCAGGCGGAAAACGAAAGGCTGAAGCAAGAGCTGGCAAAGTCCGGCTGACCCTTCAGACACTGCAGTATTCAAAACAGGGGATGTCACAACGGCTCGCTGAGTCTTTCACCTCTCAGCGGCCTGTCTTGCCGGGGCCGCCATGATCCTGTTGGTCATTTTGTTCGGATTTTTCGTCTCGCCCAACGCCGTACGAACATAGCCGCCATCCGTGTTCAACAAGACTCTGTTTGAACATTTACGGCAGGAGTGATGACCGTGTGGCTTTCCGATAGGCTCTCTGCGGCACTCCAATTTTTCCTATGGGATCAACTGATCTAATTCTAACGTCGCGTCTTAATTGGCGATCGCGTCAAGAGTTTGGCTCGGGGATAGATGGGATTTGCCCCCTCATACAGGTGAGAATATGCACCGAGTTCAATCAGGGCCAAGCTTGAGACTACTTTGCCAATCGTCTCAGGGTTTTCACGTCAATTTGGATCCATAGGGCGTATGCTCTGCAAGAACGAATATAACGGGTTTTTACAGAGTGGCGCGCTTCCCAGAATGCTCTCACCGCTTCGAGAGGTGAGAGCATGAAAAACCAGGTCAGGCCATGCTACGCTTTTTCCGGCGACCTACCGCAAACATGCCGGTGATGCCCCCGAGAAGCAGCCAGCCAGCGGCCGGCAACGGTACAGGAGCAATCGTGTATTGCCCGTAAAGCGTTGCGTTGTTTTGCATGTTTTCTGTCGTCATGAAGCCGTTGGAAATGGTGCTGCCACCGTCCTGAGAAAAGCCAAGGACTGAAAACACGTAGTTCTGGCCACCAAAGCTGAAGGTTTGGGAACCAAGATTGTTGGAAATGGTAACGATATCGTCGCAAGGCGTTGAATTCGTGGGGCAATTGCTCTGGCTGTTTAAGGTCTCATTATGTGCAATGCCAAATGACGACGACACAAGAGGACCCCCGCCGATGAGGATGTCAACCATCAGGTCAACGGAACTCAGCGTGGTTCCAGTGATCGGATAGTTCAGGTGTGTGAACTGTCCGAGTGAAAAAGCCGAACCAGGCAACAGGCCTGAAATTGGTGTTCCCGTCGGCGTAAAGTCATACCCGCTCGAGGTGCTGCCACTTCCCCAACGAAGTGAAATTGTCGAACCCGAGGCGCTTTCAGAAACACCACTTGTTGGACTTACGTTTTGCCAAGACGGCGAAATGCTTGAAATAGTAAGCGCCGAAGCGCCGCTGCCTGCCATCACTGCTACAACAGCTATTGCAGCTACGTTTCCTTTAAGAACCATGTCCCCACCTTTAAAACAGAATCACCAATTACGAACCACACTCCTAAGGAGAGCAAAGTGATTTAAACTTATCTCCACAATGAGCGCCACATTGACGCCACGTTTTCACCTCATTCAAGGCCAGCACGGCTTAATTTGGAGCGGAAATAGAAACAATCGCCACACCAGTGATCATTAGCCGTCATGTGGAAACACGATTTTGACACAGGTTGCCAACTCGCCGACAAACCACGCCATCCTGGGCCTCACAAGAGTTCATTCACGACCAGATTTAATCATTGCTTCGATACCGGCACAGCAGAAATCCACCAGATGTTCTACATCGGACAAATCACCGCCCTGCGAAAGCGCCCTGACCCGCCAGCCACTGTTGAGGTGGGCCAACATAGCCGAGACAGAATAGACCTGACCACTAGCCATTACGGCCGGATCGACATCCGGGTAAAGCGCGGCGATCTCGTCGATGAATAGTTGGGCGGTAGGGTCGAAACACTCAGCGGCGATCTCGCGCCATCGGGGATCGACCGACACATGGGCCACCAACCGCCCGTAAGCCATCCATCCCGGGCCGCCTGTTTCAGCAAGTTCCACATAAGGGCGGATAAAGCTATCCAAAATGCTGTGCAGCCCGAGCGGACCAGCCATCTTAGCCTTTTTCAAGGCGTCGGTCCGAAGCTGCGCCAACTTCTCCGCGCGGCGCGCGACGGTGCGATAGAACAGCTCTTCCTTGCCACCCCCGTGATGATGCACAAGCCCAATCTGAACCTCTGCACGTGCTGCGATATCCCGGATTGACGCACCTTCGAATCCACGTTCGGCAAAGACGGTTTCAGCCGCATCCATGATCCGCGCCTTGGTCTCAAGCGATCGCTTGGACGGCGCCCTTTGCCTTGGTTTTTCTATGTTTTTCAGACTCATGAATTTCATCTTGCCTTATTTTGGTCGTTCGTTCAAGTTAAGCTCCACGAACTTTGGGAGGGTTCATGACAGAGACACGCGACGCATTCGCCCTGATCGGGGCGGGGCCGATGGGGTTGGCCGCAGCCAAGGTGCTGAAGGAGCAGGGCATCGCATTTCAGGGGTTCGAGCTACATTCGGACGTGGGCGGTCTGTGGGACATCGATGCGCCCAGATCAACCATGTACGAGACAGCGCATTTGATCTCGTCCAAGCGTATGACCGAGTTCGAAGATTTCCCGATGGATGAGGCAGTGGCCGAGTACCCCTCGCACCGGGCGATGTGCGACTATTTCCGTGCGTTCGCCGATCATTTCGGGCTGCGTGAGAGGTACAGGTTCAACGCTGAGGTCACCGAGATCACGCCACTGGGTAAACCCGGTGACGGTTGGCGTGTCTGTTGGCGGGATGCAGACGGTCACCACCAGGCCGAGTTCGCAGGCGTTCTGATTGCAAACGGCACTTTGTCAGAACCGAATATGCCCAGCTTTCCCGGCTCGTTTGACGGCGAGGTGATCCATGCCTCGCAGTATCGTTACCCCAGCCAGTTCGACGGCAAGCGTGTGTTGGTCGTAGGCGCGGGCAATTCCGGTTGCGATATCGCTGTGGATGCAATCCATCATGCGAAACGCTGCGATCTGTCGATGCGCCGTGGATATTACTTCGTCCCGAAGTACGTTTTTGGCAAACCTGCTGATACGATGGGTGGCAAGATCCGCTTGCCCATGTGGCTGAAGCGCAAGATGGACGGCCTAATCCTGAGCTGGTTTGTCGGTGACCCGCAGAAATACGGCTTTCCCAAGCCCGATTATCAGCTTTACGAAAGCCATCCGGTGGTGAATTCGCTGGTTCTGTATCACGCGGGCCATGGCGATCTGCGCATTCGCCCCGATATCGACCGACTGGAAGGCCACACCGTTCACTTCAAGGACGGCTCCTGCGAAGACTATGACATGATCCTCGCCGCGACCGGATACAAGCTGCACTATCCGTTCATCGACAGGGATCTTCTGAATTGGCAGGGCGATGCCCCGCATCTTTACCTAAACACCATACATCCCGAACGTGACGATCTGTTTGTGCTGGGCATGGTCGAGGCCACGGGCCTGGGCTGGCAGGGCAGGCATGAGCAGGCCGAGATGGTGGCGCGCTACATCAAGGGTCTTCAAAAAGGCTGCCCGGCGGCAGCCGATCTGAAAACCGAAAAACAAAAAGACTATGTGCGCGCCACCGGAGGCATGAACTATATCGACCTACCCCGCATGGCTTATTACGTGGACAAGGCCACCTACAGAAAGGCCGTCACCGGCTGGATCGACCGGCTACGGAAAGCTGCCGTATGAGTGGTATCGACGAGGTTACGCTGAATTTCAGCCCGGCATCACTGACGCTGTTGAACGCGATACTGGCGATTGTGATGTTTTCCATTGCGATTGATCTGGCGCCTCGGGATTTCGATCGTCTGAGACGCGCGCCAAAACCCGTGATTGTCGGGTTGCTGTCGCAGTTCGTGGTTTTGCCGGCGCTGACATTTGCCTTGGTGTCGATAACGGCCCCGCGCCCGTCGATCGCACTTGGGCTGATCCTTGTGGCGGCTTGTCCCGGCGGCAATATTTCGAACTTCATCACGCATCGCGCGGGCGGCAATGCGGCGCTGTCGGTGTCGATGACCGCATTCGCCACCATCGGCGCCATCTTCATGACGCCTTTCAATATCGCTCTTTGGGGCGGGCTATACCCGCCCACCCGCGCGATCCTGCAGCAGACCCAGATCGATCCGGTGCAAATCGCCATTCTCGTCGGTCTGATGCTGATCCTGCCACTGGTTCTGGGCATCACGCTGAACCAGCGGCGGCCCGCCCTGACCGCCCGTCTGCGCGCACCGCTGCAATACCTGTCGATGGGAATTTTTGCAGCCTTCATCCTGCTTGCCCTGGCCGCCAACTGGAGGTTCTTCCTCAGTTTCGCCGGGGCCGTTGCCGGGCTTGTGATCCTTCACAACGCCCTGGCGCTGGGGGGCGGCTGGGTTGTAGCCACTCTGACCCGGCTGTCCCCCTTCGATCGGCGTGCCATCACCATTGAAACCGGCATTCAGAATTCAGGCCTTGGGCTGGTCTTGATCTTTGCATTCTTCCACGGGCTGGGAGGCATGGCCGTGGTTGCCGCGTTCTGGGGCATCTGGCACGCGATTTCAGGGATCGCTCTGGCGTCGATGATGGCCCGAACCGAGGCGGCACGATGAGCCGTATCCTGATCACAGGCGCCGCCGGCATGGTCGGGCAAGCGCTGTTGCCTGAACTTCAGGGTCATGAGGTTTTTGCCACCGACCTCAAGCGCCCGGGCAACCTGCCGGAAAACACCCATTTTCTGCCCATGGACGTTACAACCGATGCCCCTGCGCGTGTTATCGCCAAGGTAAAACCGGATGTGATCGTGCATCTGGCCTCTATCGTGACGCCGCCGCCAAAGATGGGACGCGCGGCGGCTTATGCGGTTGACGTTGATGGCACGCGCAAGGTGATGGACGCGGCTATCGCCAACGGGGTGCGCCGATTGGTGGTCACATCCTCCGGTTCCGCTTATGGGTATCATGCCGATAATCCTGTGCCCTTACGCGAGGATGATCCGCTGCGTGGCAATCCCGAGTTCCCCTATTCCGACCACAAAAGGCAGGTTGAGGAGATACTGGCCGAAGCTCGTGGTGGCACCCCTGATCTTGAGCAGGTTGTTCTGCGCGTGGGCACGGTTCTGGGGGCTGGAACCGAAAACCAGATCACGGCCCTGTTTCACAAATCCCGCCTGTTGGCCGTTAACGGCAGCGAAAGCCCTTTTGTCTTTATCTGGACACGCGATCTGGCCCGCATTCTGCAGCGTGCAGCAACCGACGGTCCACCCGGTATCTACAACGTCGCCGGAGACGGCGCGATGGGAGTGACCGATCTGGCCCGCGCTATGGGAAAACCGGTTCTGCGCCTGCCCGCCTGGGCGCTGAAAGCAGCTTTGGCCGTGGCACGTCCGCTCGGTCTGTCGCGTTACGGACCGGAACAGGTGCGGTTCCTTCAATATCGACCGGTTTTAGATAATTCTGCATTGAAGTCCGAGTTCGGGTACATCCCCGAAAAAACCAGTGCTGAGGTTTTCGCATTCTGGCAAAAGCAGACCGGGCTATGAAGACGGCCGTCATATCTGGCGGGGCGGGCGGTTTGGGACAGGCCCTGAGCAAAGCCCTTCAAGACCGTGGCTGGCGGGTTGTGCTGCTAGACCTTGATGTGTCGGGCCTGGCCTGCAGATCGAACCAGCTTCCAATCGCCTGTGACCTGACAAACCCTGAACAGCTTGCCAGCGCGTGCCAAAGGGCGATCACATCCTGCGACAGTATTGATCTGGTTTTATACAACGCCGGGGTAACTCAAATTCGGGGGTTTGATCAGTCTGACGCTGCCAGTCACCGAATGATCTTCGACATCAACTATTTTGCAGCCGTAGAAATGGCCCGCGCGTTTCTACAGCCGGTAAGAGCGTCAAAGGGGACACATTTGGCCATCTCATCTGTGGCCGGATTTGCGCCGCTCTATCACCGCACTGCCTATGCTGCTTCGAAACACGCGCTTGAGGGGTTCTTTAAGTCACTTCGCTCCGAAGAAGCGCCTCATGGCGTTCAGGTCCAGATCGCAGCACCGTCCTTTGTGGCGACCAACCCTGACAGCGCGCAAGAGCAAGCAAACGGCACAGCGCGCCCCGGATCGGCACATGACGGGATGGATGAGATGAGCCCCGAGGCCGCTGCGGAAACGATCCTGCGCGGACTGGACAAGTCGCAGCCCATGATTCCGGTTGGCCGCGTAGCTCTCTTGTCGTGGTGGCTCAACCGCCTGTCACCGCGACTGTATCAAAGCTTAATGGAGCGCAATATGCGCGGGTCGGGGCAATAGAAAATTACCATAGGCCCTTGACCTTCCCGTCACTGGAACCCTCATTTGGAGGACAACGAAACCTCCGGGACGAGTCGCATGGGGCAAGAGGCACTGACAGAACTGAAAATCACCGGCATGGGATGTGCATCCTGCGTGGGCCGCGTTGAGGCGGCGCTGCGTGATGTGCCCGGGGTTGATGCGGCCTCGGTCAACTTTGCGACCAAGTCGGCGCAGGTGGCTTTTGACGGGCCGGTTTCTGCCCTAACCGCGGCGCTGGATGCGGCAGGTTATCCGGCTGAGACTAGTCAGGCAGATCTGAGCATTGAAGGCATGAGTTGCGCATCCTGCGTGGCCAAGATCGAACGCGCGCTTATGGCCAGCCATGGCGTGACTGAAGCGCAGGTCAATCTGGCGACCCAAACTGCCACGGTGGCTTACGCCGCAGGGGCAACAACGCCAGAGGCACTGGCACAGTTAGTGACCGGACTCGGATATCCGGCGCGTCTTCAAGGCGTCTCAGAACCCGAAAGCCGTGAGGATCGAGAAATTCAAAGGCTGACCCGTGCCACAATACTGGCCGCCATTCTCGCCCTGCCAGTGTTCATTCTTGAGATGGGCGGGCACATGATCCCCGCCTTCCATCACTGGGTGCACGCAACCCTCGGCACGCAGACCAGCCAACTTATTCAGTTTGCCCTGACCTCGGCCCTGCTACTGGGGCCTGGCCGTATGTTTTACCGCAAGGGCATCCCGTCGTTGCTGCAGGGCACGCCGGATATGAACGCACTGGTCGCGCTGGGGACTGGCGCGGCATATCTGTATTCAGTCACCGCGACATTCGCCCCCGGCGCGTTGCCGCAGGGAACAGCGAACGTCTATTTTGAGGCTGCGGCCGTGATTGTGGTTCTGATCCTTCTGGGCCGGTTGATGGAAGCGCGCGCCAAAGGCAAAACCGGGACCGCGATCCGGAAACTGGTGGGCCTGCAGCCTAAGACTGCACGCGTGAAAGTCGACGGCCAGATGCAGGACCGTCCAATTGCTGAAATCACCGTCGGAGATATCCTGTACATCCGCCCAGGCGAACGCGTGCCGGTGGATGCCGAGGTGCTTGAGGGCACCTCCTACGTCGATGAAAGCATGATCACGGGCGAGCCAGTGCCGGTCGGCAAGTCGGCAGGTGCGTCAGTTGTCGGCGGCACTGTAAATGGAACCGGCGCTTTACGTGCACGCGCCACGCGCGTGGGAGGCGACACCGTTCTGGCGCAGGTCATCCGCATGGTGCAGCAGGCACAAGGGGCGAAGCTGCCCATTCAGGGCCTGGTCGATCGGATCACCTATCGCTTTGTCCCTGCGGTTATCGCCGTTGCTGTGATCACCGTCATGGTCTGGCTGATCTTTGGCCCAAGCCCTGCCCTGCCTCTGGCATTGGTCGCAGGTGTTTCCGTGCTGATCATTGCTTGCCCCTGCGCCATGGGTCTGGCCACACCGACTTCAATCATGGTGGGCACCGGGCGTGCAGCGGAGTTGGGGGTTTTGTTCCGTAAAGGCGATGCCTTGCAGCAGCTCCAGCAGGCGCGCGTCATCGCCATGGACAAGACCGGGACACTGACCCTCGGTCGTCCGGAACTGGACAGCGTGACGACAGCGAACGGGTTTGACAAGGATGAGATTGTGCGGCTCGCCGCTGCCTTGGAAGCTCGGTCAGAGCACCCGATTGCATCCGCCATAACCCGAGCGGGACCCGCAACACTGCCAGAGGCTTCAGATGTTCGGTCGCTTACCGGGCTTGGGCTGCAAGGACAGGTTGAAGGCCGGGACGTGTTGATCGGGTCGCGTCGGCTGATGCAGCAACGGAGGATCGATCTTGGAAGTTTGGCGGTCGAGGCAGAAGCACGTGCCGCCGAAGGAGCAACCCCCTTGTTCGTCGCCCTTGATGGGCAGGCCGCGGCGACGTTGTCTGTGTCTGATCCGATCAAGCCCGGCACCGTAGAGGCGCTGGAACGGCTGCACCAGATGGGGCTGACCGTAGCCATGATCACCGGCGACAACGCGCGCACGGCTCAGGCATTGGCCGACCGACTGGGGATCGATCACGTTACCGCCGAGGTGCTGCCCGATGGCAAGGTAGATGCGATCACGGCCTTGCGCGATCAGTTCGGAACGCTGGCTTTTGTCGGCGACGGCATAAACGACGCGCCCGCGCTGGCCTCTGCGGATATCGGCATCGCCATCGGCACCGGCACGGATGTGGCCATTGAGACGGCCGACGTTGTCCTGATGTCCGGTGATCTGCGCGGGGTTGCGAATGCGACCGAAATCAGCCGTCGGACAATGCGGAACATCCGCCAGAATCTGGGATGGGCGTTTGGCTATAACGTACTTTTGATCCCCGTCGCCGCTGGCGCCCTGTACCCGTTTGGCGGCCACCTGCTGTCCCCGGCGCTGGCGGCAGGCGCGATGGCGTTGTCCAGTGTCTTTGTCGTCTCGAACGCGCTGCGCCTGCGTCGCGTTCGCGCCAGCGTGCCGGAAACCGCGGCCCTGGCCAATAAGGAGGCGCACGCATGAATATCGGAGATGTCTCTGCCCGCACCGGCCTGCCCGCCAAGACGATCCGGTATTATGAGGAAATTAACCTGATCAAACCACTGCGCGACGACAACGGCTATCGCCGGTTTCGCGATCAGGACGTGCACAAGCTGAACTTTCTGGGTCGCGCCCGGGCGCTTGGGTTCACCATCGAAGATTGCCGGACCCTGCTCGCCCTCTACGAGGATGAAACCCGTGCAAGCGCGGATGTGAAACAGGTCGCGCGGGATCACCTTGCTCAAATCGAAGCTAAAATCGCGGACCTGAATGCCATGCGCGACACGCTCAGCCATCTGGTCGACGCCTGCGCCGGAGATGACCGGCCCGATTGCCCCATCCTGCGGGATCTGGGCGGGAAAACCTGAACCGGGGTTGCCCTTTGGGCGCAGCTTTGCTTTGTCTTCGCCAGAGATTTCGGTCAGGCCCGCGTCGCTGAAGCGGACTGAACAGCGGAGAGGATCACAAAAATGGCAAAAGTCGCGTTCCTTGGCCTTGGCGTCATGGGCTATCCCATGGCCGGACATCTGCAGGCCGCAGGTCATGACGTCACTGTCTACAACCGTACGACCGCCAAGGCTGAAGGCTGGGTAGCGCAGCATGGCGGGGCCATGGCGACTACACCCAAAGATGCGGTAGACGGTGCGGAATTTGTCATGGCTTGTGTGGGCAATGACAATGATCTGCGCATGATCTGCACAGGTGCAGACGGAGCGTTTCAGGGCATGTCCGACGGGGCCATTTTCGTCGATCACACAACGGTTTCGGCAGACGTCACACGCGAGCTTTGTGAGGCCGGTGCCACACAGGGGATCGCCTTTGTGGACGCTCCGATTTCGGGCGGTCAGGCCGGGGCCGAAAACGGGGTTCTGTCCATCATGTGCGGCGGGGATCAGGCCGCGTATGATGCGGCCGAACCGCTGATGGAAGTCTATTCCAAGATTTGCCGCCGCATCGGTGACAGCGGAGCGGGCCAGTTGACCAAGATGTGCAACCAGATCGCCATTGCCGGTTTGGTTCAGGCCCTCAGCGAAGCACTGCACTTTGCCGAGAAAGCAGGGTTGGACGGGCGGTCCGTTGTTGAGGTGATCAGCCAGGGCGCGGCCGGAAGCTGGCAGATGGTGAACCGTCACGAGACGATGCTGGACGATCATTTTGACCACGGGTTTGCCGTGGATTGGATGCGCAAGGATCTGGGCATCTGTATGGACGAAGCCAATGTCAACGGTGCATCATTGCCTGTGACGGCGCTGGTCGACCAGTTTTACAAGGATGTGCAGAAACTGGGTGGCGGTCGGTGGGATACGTCCTCGTTGTTCAAACGGCTGCGTGCCTTGGACTAAGCAGTCAGGGGGCTGTCTGCCCCCTCTTGGCCCGTTGAAGAGGATCCCGGGTGGGCCGGGACGGAGAACGATATGAGCGAATTGGTGAAGTTCTGGGCAGATGTTCTGCGTCAGCATTGGGGGCTGGATGCCCGATTGACGCGGCTGGATGGTGAATATGACCTGAACTTTCTGGTCCAGGCCACCAATGGTCAGGATTATGTTCTGAAAGTCATGCGGGCGGGCTGCGATGCGGGTCTGGTCGATCTGCAAATTCAAACGCTGGCGCATATCGCCTCGGAAGCGCCGGGGTTGCCGTTTCCAAAGGTGTTCCCCGATTTGAATGGCGCACTGCTGCCCGAGATCGTTGATCCTGAGGGGCAGCGCAGGCTGGTTTGGTTGTTGGAGTGCCTGCCGGGGCAGTGTTACGCGAAGGCCGCGCCGAAACCCGAAGACCTGATCCTGAAACTGGGGCGTGTACTGGGGGCAACCGATCGGGCCCTGGAAGGGTTTGAGCATGAAGGGTTGCATCGGGCCGGTTTCAAATGGGACCTGATGCAGGCGGGCTGGATCGCGGACAAGCTGGACGCGATTTCGGACCCTTCTCGGCGGGCAATGCTGACGGAAATCTGTGAGGGATTTGCCGAATTCTCAGGCACCCTTGCGGCTCTGCCGAAACAGGCCATCCATAATGACGCCAACGACTACAACATTCTGGTCGAAGGTGAATTGAGCGAGCGGCGGCGGATTTCGGGCCTGATTGATCTGGGCGACATGTGCGCCGCTCCGCGTGTCTGCGATCTGGCGATTGCCGGGGCGTATATCGTGTTGGACCATCCCAAGCCGGAACGGGCACTGGCTGCGCTGGTAAAGGGCTATCACGCGACAAACTGGCTAAGCGCGCGTGAGGTTGACCTAATCTGGCCGTTGCTGCGGATGCGATTGGCGGTATCCGTCGTCAACTCGACCCTGATGGCGGCCGAGAACCCGGATGATCCCTATGTGACCATCTCTCAGGCGCCTGCTTGGCGGTTCCTCGAGAATACTTCGGTCAATGGCGGGCTGATGCCGGCGCGGTTGCGGACGGCTTGCGGATTGCCGGTGGTCGATGGGGCCGAACGTATCCATACTTATCTGCAGGATCATCGGGGTCATTTTGCCGACATGTTCGGTCAGGATCTGAGCAATGTGCCCATGGGTTCACTGTCGGTTGAAAACTGCGTCTGGCCCCAGAACCCGTTTCACATGCCTTTGGTCGAGGCCGCACGGGTGGGCGAGGAATACGGTAATGACTTGTGGCTGGGCTATTACAACGAGCCTCGTCTGATCTATGCAGAGCCAGGGTTCCGCAAGGGGCCATGGAAAGCCTCGGACCGGCGGACGGTGCATTTGGCCGTGGATGTGTTTGCACCCGCCGGGACGGTGCTGAGCGCACCGATGAGTGGACGGGTTGAAGTGGTCGAGAACCGCGATCAGCACCTCGATTACGGCGGGGTGATCATCCTGCATCACGAAACGCCCGAAGGCGATTCGTTCTATACACTCTATGGTCATCTGGACCCGGAATGCTGTAACCGGCTGAAACCCGGCGATCCGGTGGCACAGGGGGCCGCGTTTGCCCGGTTGGGTGATGCCAGCCAGAACGGCGGCTGGGCCCCGCATGTGCATTTCCAGCTGGCACTGACCACCGATGGCATGGAGGCTGACTGGCCCGGCGTCGGCGATCCGGATGAGATGGAGTTGTGGCACGCGGTCTGTCCGAACCCGGCCGCATTGCTGAACCTGCCGGATGACAAAGTGTTCTATCAACCCACTGACAAGCAGGCGATCCTGCAGGGGCGCCGCGATCATTTTGGCGGCAACCTGTCGCTGACCTATGACGATCCGGTCATGCTGGTACGAGGCTGGAAGCATCACCTGTTCGACGAATGGGGCCGCCCTTACCTAGACGCCTATAACAACGTCCCTCATGTCGGACATGCCCATCCGCGCATTCAGGCTGTTGCAGCCGATCAGCTGAGGCGGATGAACTCGAACACCCGCTATCTGCATCCGGCTCAGACGGCGTTTGCCGACAAGATCCTGTCCAAGCTGCCGGATCACTTTGAGGTCTGTTTCTTCGTCAATTCAGGAACAGAGGCCAACGAACTGGCTCTGCGTCTGGCCCGCGCCCATGCCGGGGCGAAAGGGATCGTGACGCCGGATCATGGCTATCACGGGAACACGAACGCGGCTGTGGCGATTTCGGCCTACAAGTTCAACAAACCTGGTGGCATCGGTAAGGCCGACTGGGTTGAGTTGGTTGAGGTTGCCGATGATTACCGCGGTTCGTTCAAACGCGACGATGCGGATCGAGCACAGAGATTTGCCGATCTTGTGGACCCGGCAATCGCAGCCCTGAAGGACCGAGGGCAAGGCGTGGCCGGGTTCATCGCGGAAACCTTCCCTTCTGTCGGTGGGCAGATCATTCCGCCCAAGGGCTATCTACCTGCGGTATATGAGAAAATCCGTGCCGCTGGTGGTGTCTGTATAGCCGATGAAGTTCAGACAGGTTTGGGTCGCCTGGGTGAATATTACTTTGGCTTCGAACACCAGGGCGCGCTTCCCGATATCGTGGTGATGGGCAAGCCAATCGGCAACGGGCACCCTCTGGGCGTGCTGGTGACAACCAAAGAAATTGCCGACAGCTTCAACAACGGGATCGAGTTCTTTTCGACCTTTGGCGGCTCGACCCTGTCCTGTCGGATCGGCAAAGAGGTGCTGGATATCGTTGATGACGAAGGTCTGCAGGACAATGCCCGCCAGATGGGTGAGCGTCTGATGACCGGGCTACGCCGGATCGAAGGTGACTTTGGCTGTGTCGGCGATGTGCGGGGTATGGGTCTGTTTCTGGGTGTTGAACTGATCAACCCGGATGGGTCCGAAGGCACCGAGATTTGCAGCTATGTCAAAAACCGGATGCGCGATCATCGCATTCTGATCGGCAGCGAAGGGCCCAAGGATAATATTCTGAAGATCCGCCCGCCCCTCACCATCGAGGCCGAGGACGTGGACATGATCCTGTGGGTCTTGCGGGATGTGCTGTCAGAGGTCGGCGACTTCAGCCCTGCCCCGGTTTGCGATCATGACCATCACCACGAAGGATGCGGGTGTTGCTGAACGAAAAAACCCCGGCGTATCGCCGGGGTTTAGCCGTTCTGCACATTTGGTCAGTGGAGGACGGCCGAGGGGGTCTGGTGGCCGGTGGTCGGCATCTTGAATCCCGCTGTCATACGCCGGAGCGTCAAGCCCAGCTCTTCTGACAAAGACGCCAGAGCAGGCGCAAAATCCGGACGCACGATCAAGGACGCCATCATCATCGCATCTTCACGCGCCCCTTCGGAGGCTGCCGCAATCATCTGGGCAAAGCAGTTCTCATCCGCGCCAAGGCAGGCACATCCAAGGCCATGCCGGATCAGAGGGCGACGGCCATACGTGGCGCAAAGTGAGCACAAGCGGTCCAGTGTCAGCATTGCGGCACGCCCGGAATCCGAGCCCAGCGCAATGTGGAAATCGCTGGCGGCGTCGGCACGACCACCTTCACCTTCGCTCCACATCCGCAAGTACATCACAGCACCCGCTTCTACGGGCTCGAGATCGGCAAGACGGCCAACCGCTGCACCGCCGCGCATAGAAGGGGCGCTCATTTCGTCAGGATCAGTTTTCCTGCGCGGGTAATGCGCAGCGTATAGAGCTGGTCGCCCAATTCGATATGAGCCAGGTTACCGCCTTTGGTCAGTTCCTCGGCCTTATGCGCGGGAAGCATCGAGACAGCGTAACCTTGGGTTGGGGTCGGGTTCTGTACGTTCATCGGGACATCTCCAGTGCATTTCGGCATGGTGCCATATCTATCGCGTTTCATGTGATTTGGCTGACCCCGAAAGGGCTGGCTTTCCGTTCCTGCGTCTTAATCTGATTATTTTAGTAAGGATTGTCAAGTGTCGTTTCAACACACGCGATTGCACCCCCGTACAAGGCGCGTTAGGTCTTGGGCCAGACGATGAAAGGCGCGTAATATATGACCGCAGCAGTTGTATTTGATCTGGACGGAACGCTGGTGGACAGCCTTGGTGATCTGGCAGCGGCGGCCAACCGCACACTGGATGATGTCGGGCACGATCCCTTGCCGCGTGATGTCATCAAAGGATTCGTTGGCAACGGCTTACCGAAACTGGTCGAGCGTATGATCCGCCACTGCGGGCTGCCGTTGGATCGCCATGCAGAACTGACGCAGCTGACCCTGAAGCATTACAATGGCGCTGCAAGCAAAACGACCGTTCCCTACCCCGGTATCCCCGAGGCGCTGGGTGCCTTGCAACAGATGGGGTGCGTTCTGGGTGTCTGCACCAACAAACCAGAAGCGCCCGCCCGGCATATACTTGAGGCGCTGAATCTGTCCCGTTATTTCGGCGCCGTGCTTGGTGGCGATAGCCTTCCGACGCGAAAACCTGACCCCAACCACCTGTTCGCAAGCTTCGATGCGCTGCAGGCTTCTGGCCCACGTCTGTTCGTCGGCGACAGTGAAGTGGACGCGGAAACGGCGGCCCGTGCAAAGATCCCGTTTTTGCTGTTTACCGAAGGATACCGGAAAACGCCTGTGGCAGAAATTCCGCACACCGAAGCCTATGGCGCATCGCAAGATTTGCCCGCCCTCGTAGCCAAATTGATCAAGAGTTAACGCCGCTGGGGAAGATCATCGCGTATCAGTTCAAATAGCAATCCGCGTTTGCGTTCACCCCAATAAGTTAAGAGGGGCCGGCCGAGGGGGTGTGACCAGCCCCTCATCGGGGAAAGTAAATACCGTGTATGTTTGTGTGGTAAGTACGGTAGGTAATGTTTACCCCCGATTTTCCAGGCGCGAAATTGGGGGTTTCCCGTAGTTCTCTAAAAATCGCGAAAAATAAGGGGAATATGCCGTTTTTCGGGCTCACGTCATCCGCTATTTATCGCATTCACGACGTCCTTCTGGTCTGCAGTTTCGGGCGTAAGAGCTGTTAGCCGAGTACAGGTGAAGGATAACCCTAGGAAAAATATCGGGAAATCACACAGAACTGCAATTATGTGTGCTGAAATGTGCTCTGTCATTTGACCACACCAACCTGTCGGATGAAGTGTCGGAAGGCCTGACATATGCCCTTTCGTGACGTTCAAAATCACAGTTTAGGCGCAAATCGCGGGTGAATTTCTGACTTCGGCGCAAAACTTGATGCTGATTCCGATGACCCTGCTCGCGCTGCCCGAATCCTCGTTGCATCAGATAAATGAAACTCATTCGGGCGTGGCAGCTTTATCGGCGAAAGCCATTTTGAGCATGGCCGTGCCTGTGGGATCAGAAAATTCTGCCCTGACACCCATTTTGGCGTGATCCAGTGCATCCGTCGGACGATGTCCCCGACGTCAAACCGTGTCGGAAAAGTTGGTTATTGGTAATTCTTCGCTTTGGACATTTTCCCGATCCCCGGATTGAACGAGTTGGTCGGATCGCAGCATTTGTAATGCGCCGCCAGATCGGGCTTGGCCGAATAAAGGTGCCCCACGTTGTGCTCAGCAGGGTATTCCGCGCCGCGTTCGTCAAACAGTTTCAACATTGCCGCCTTCAGTGCTTTTGGGTCAGCGCCCTTTTTCACAATGTAATCCTGATGCATCACGTGGCACATGAAGTGCCCGTAATAAAGTTTGTGAACCAGCTGGTCTTCAATTTCAGACGGCAGCTTTTCCAGCCAATCATGGTCGTTGCGGCGTAACGCGACATCCAGAGCGATGATGTCCTCTACCTCGTTTGAATGGATCGCCATATAGCGCACAGCCGCGCCAGCCGCCGCGAAGCGATGAAGGCCCGCGATCTTGGCCTCCCGCGCGTCGCATTCGAAAAATCCGCCATCGCGGTCTTTCAGGAACAGCGGTAACCACTCGGCGGTCTCGGATACACCGTCATCCTTCATTTTCAGGATCAGGTGGTGTTCATATTTGTCACGGAAATCCGTCATTCGTTTGGGCAGGATGCGCGGCCACAGAGCTATCGCTGCCTGCATGAAGCGATCCGTGAAGTTGCGCAGGAACGGGATGCGACGCAAGCGGGCATCCACGGCGCCCTTCAATGCAAAGAAAATCGGCAGGCGATCCGTGCCCATTTTGTCGATCATCACAACCGTGTCCTTGCCGTACCGCGCGGTTATGTCGAACACCTCACGCTGCATGTATTCGGCTGAGACGGGCAGCGATTTGAACTCTGATAGAATATGGCGTCGCAGATCCGCCAGATCGTTGGGGTTGTTGGTCCCCACATAGAACACCTTCTCGACCTTGTTCTTAGGGAAGGTATCAAGGCGTACGGCGAAAACGGCCAGTTTCCCCGCCGAGCCCGCGGATTCGAAAAGCTTGGCCTTGTCGGCATTGAAGCGCGCAGGCGTTTCCGCATTCACATCCCGTACGATCTGCGCATAGTCATTTGCCGATGCACGTTTGTTTGTTGTCCCAGGATTGCGTTCGAATTTACCTGCATCGAGATTGGCAAGAATCTCCTCAGGCGAATTGCCCAGATCGATGCCGAGATGGTTGACCAATTCCAGGTCACCCTGTTCGGAAATCCGAGCATAGACGGAAAGTTCTGTGTAAACCGGGCCGCGTTCGACCAGAGATCCGCCGGAATTGTTGCACACCCCGCCCACAATCGACGCACCGATGCAGGACGAACCGATCACCGAATGCGGCTCACGTCCCAACGGGGCCAGCAGTTTCTCCAGCGCGAAAAGCGTAGCACCTGGAAAGCTGACGATCTGCTCGCCATTGTTCAACAGAACCAGAGTATCCATTCGGCGCGTGTTGATCAGAACTACGTCCCGGTCATAGGTGCCCGACGGAGTGGACCCTTCGGTCAGACCAGTATTGGCCGCCTGCATGATGACGATCTTGTCGTCTGCAACGCAGGCTTGCAGGATCTTCCATTGCTCCAGCAGAGTCCCCGGCTGAATGACGCAAAGCGCCACACCCTCGCCCGAGCGGAAACCACGCCGAAACCGCTCTGTCGCGCGTTCGCCTGTCAGCACGTGACGCGTACCGACGATGGCACGGAAGTGCTTGATCAACGCGTCATTGGTCATATCGGCCCCAATTCGGGTTAGGCGTTACGGAAACGAATATTCTCACGACTGAGTTGGTCAACACTGGTGACGCCCATCAATTTCATGTCGCGCTCGATTTCGGCCCGCATCAGACCAAGAGCCCGTTCGACACCCGCCTGTCCCGCAGCCGCCAGGGGATACAGGTAGTGTCGCCCGACGCCCACAGCTTTGGCCCCGATCGAAAGCGCCTTGAGCACATGGGTTCCGCGCTGAATACCGCTGTCCATCATCACGTCCAGCTTGTCCCCAACGGCATCTACAATATCGGCCAGTTGGTCGAAAGGCGTGCGCGAGCCATCCAGTTGACGGCCACCATGGTTCGAAAGAATGATGCCGGTACAACCGATTTCGGCGGCGCGTTTGGCATCCTCGACGGTCATGATGCCTTTCAGACAGAATTGACCATCCCAGTCCCGGACCATTTGTGCGACGTCATCCCAAGTCATCGACGGGTCCAGCATTTCGGTAAAATAGCCCCCGATCGAGCTGGCGCCACCGCCCATATCCACGTGCTCTTCAAGTTGCGGCAGGCGGAACTTCTCGTGGGTGACATAGTTGATGCCCCACATCGGCTTGATCGCGAACTGGATCATACCGCCGAGCGTCAGACGGAACGGGATCGAGAACCCCGTGCGCAGGTCGCGTTCACGATTGCCCCCGGTGATGCTGTCGACAGTCAGCATCATAACTTCGACACCAGCCTCTTTGGCGCGCTGCATCATGGCGGCGTTCAGCTCGCGATCCTTGTGGAAGTAGAACTGGTAGACCTGCGGGTTTTTATGTTTCTCGCGTAGCTCCTCCAGCGAAACAGTGCCCAAAGAGGAAACTCCGAACATGGTACCGTACTTCTCCGCCGCCGCCGCAACCGCACGCTCGCCTTGATGGTGGAACAGGCGCTGCAACGCGGTAGGCGAGCAATAGACCGGCATATCCAGCTTTTGCCCCATGACAGTGACGGACATATCCACATCCTTCACCCCACGCAGAACTGACGGAAGCAGGTCACAGCGATCAAATGCGTTGGTGTTTTCCCGATACGTCACCTCATCATCCGCGCCACCGTCGATGTAGTTGAAGATGGGCCCCGGTAGCCGCTGCTTGGCCAGCCGCCGGAAGTCGTGGAAGTTATGACATTGGCTCAGGCGCATGACTGGGGGCTCCTTAGTAGGCGACCGAGGGCAGCCAGGTGGCAAGGGTCGGCCACAGGAACACTAGCGCCAATCCGGTCAATTGCAGCAGGACAAAGGGAATGATGCCCTTGTAGATATGCGTCAGTTTAATTTCTGGCGGGCAAACGCCTTTGAGGTAGAACAACGCGAATCCTACGGGCGGCGTCAGAAAGCTGGTTTGCAGCGTCACCGCGACCAGAATGACGAACCACACCAGTGCCGGCTCATCCAGAACGCCGAAGCCGGGGATGTCGATGCCAAGACCGTTCACGATGGGACGCATCAGGGGCAGCACGATCAGCGTGATCTCGATCCAGTCAAGCACGAAGCCCAGCAGGAAGACGATGAACAGGATGAAGAGGATGGTTCCGTTCGCTCCAAACCCGGTGGATTGCACCACATGTTCGATCAGCTCATCCCCACCCAGTTCGCGCAAGACGTAGGAGAACACGGTCGCGCCTAGGAAGATCGCAAAGATATAAGCGGTGGTGTTGAAGGTCGAAACAAGCACGTTCCACAGCTTTGCAAAGGTCAGCTTGCGATAGCCCAGCGCCAGCAGCGTCGCGCCCAGCGCACCGATGCCCGAAGCTTCGGTCGGCGTGGTCAAACCTGCAAAGATCGAGCCCAGTACGGCAAGGATCAGTATCAGCGTCGGAATTACGGCGATCAGCACGTCCTTGACGGCAGCCCAGTCGGGGGCTTTTGCACCTTCCGGCACAGGAGCCGCATCGCGTTTCACCAGTGCGAGGATGAAGATATAGGTCAGGTACAGGCCACCAATGATAACGCCCGGGAAGACCGCCGCCATGAACAGGTCGCCCACAGACAAGGCCATCTGGTCAGCCATAATCACCAGCATGATCGACGGCGGGATCAGGATACCCAGCGTACCGGAGGCTGAGACTACGCCTGCCGCCAGCGTCGGCTGATATTTCTGCTGCATCATCGACGGCAACGAAAGTACGCCCAGCAGAACAACGGATGCACCGATGATCCCGGTAGAGGCCGCCAGAATGATACCGATCAGCGTCACCGTAATCGCCAGACCTCCGCGCACCGTACCGAACAGACGCTGCATTGAAGACATCAGACGTTCGGCCACGCCGGATTCGTCCAGCATCAGGCCCATGAAGATGAACATGGGTAGAGCAACCAGAACAGCGTTGGACATGGTCGCGTAGACCCGGTTCACAACTGCGCCCAACGTCAGATAGTCGAGACCGGTAAAGGTGCTCTCAAGCCCTGTCCACAGCATCAGGTCATTGTCGAACAGGTAGGCCAGACCACAATAGGCGACACCTACACCCGCCAGAACCCATGCCACCGGATAGCCGGTGAACAAAAGCGCGATGAAGGTCAGGAACATCGCGATGACCAGCTTTTCCTCGGTCGTCTCGACAAGGAAGGTCAGCCCGGCGCAAACCGCCGCAAACACGGCCAGCACCAGCAGGATGCGGCGCAGTGGTGCACCTTCACGCTCGGATGCAGGCCCGTACATCAACGCGTGCCCGTCGTGGATCAACCTTGCCAATGCGGCCAGCGCCAGCAAAACAAAGCTGATCGGGATTACCGCCTTGAAGGCCCAGCGCGCAGGCAGGCCAGTGGGGCTGTCCGAGCGTTCGTTAACGCGGGAGCTTTCGTAGAAATAGTCGTAGCCCTGATCGATCATCAGATAGATGAACGGGGTCAGCAGGGTCAGGATACCGATCACCTCGATGATCCGCTGCGCGCGGCGTGACAGCTGCATATGCAGGACGTCAACACGGACATGACTGTCGGTGATCAAGGCGTACGAAATACCGATCATCGTGACGATGCCGTAGAAGTGCCACTGAACCTCGTCCAGTTTCGGGTAGTTCTGGCTGAACAGGTAACGCAGCGAGACCTGAGCGAAGATCGCGCCCATCAGCAGGACATTGGCCCACATGACCACATGACCCACCGCCTTGACCCCTGTGTCGATTGCAACAGCGATTTTCTGGCGGTCGGTTTCGGGGTGTTCCAGGATGCCTTCATAGGCTTCGACCGGATCGTTGAGGTTGTTTTGGGTGGTCATGGTCATTCCTCGCTCAGCAGCCCGGAATGCGGGCAGTGAAAGGTTAGAAAGTCCGAAGATCAGAAAGAATGAACCGGAGCGGCGGATCGGGCCGCCCCGGCGACGTCAGTGAGGGAGAGTTTACTGACGTGGGAGGAAGGCGTTTGTCTTCCAAAGGCTATAGCCGTCGCGGAACTCGTTCATGTCGGCCAGAACCTGCGCGAAGAAGGCGTCATTGGCGGCTTCTTCTGCAGCAACCTCTTCCCAGGTCGCGCGGAATGTATCCAGCATCTCGGGCGACCACTGCTTGATCGAAACGCCGTTGTTCTCAACATTGTCGATCAGAGCCGCGTGCTGAATGGCCTCACCTTCGGCAAAGCTGTCTGCCATCGAAGCTTTGCAGGCGTTTTCGATGATCGCCTTGTGCTGATCGCTGGTATCGTTCCAGACATCTTTGTTGATCAGCAATTCGAACACGGTCGCCTGTTGGTGCCAGCCAGGGAAGTAGTTGAACTTGACCAGCTTGTGGAAACCCAGACGCGCGTCGATGGCGGGCATCGAGAATTCGGTCGCGTCGATCGCGCCTTTCTCCAGCGCCGGGAATATCTCACCACCCGGCAGCAGCGAGGTCGCCACGCCCAGTTTCTGCATCACTTTACCGCCCAAGCCGAAGAAACGCATCTTCAGGCCGTTCAGATCTTCGGGTGAGTTGATCTCTGACGCGAACCAGCCCGAGGTTTCCGGAGCTATGATGGCGCAAGGCAGAACTTTGACGTTGAAACCTGCCTGATCATACATCTCCTGATACAGGGTCATGCCGTTGCCATAATACAACCAAGCCATGTATTCGCCCGCCTCAGGGCCGAACGGCACAGCCGAGAACAGCGGCGCGGCCGGGATTTTACCTGCCCAGTAACCGGCAGTGGTGTAGCCCGAGTTGATCTTGCCGGTGGACACAGCATCCAGAATTTCGAACGGCGGAACCAGTTTGCCCGGCTCATACACTTTCATCTTCAGCGTGCCACCCGACATCAGCTCCAGCTGGTCAGCCACGCGCGGGATCGGCGAGCCCAGGCCCGGCAGTTCGGTCGAAAAGGCAATCGGTGTTTTCAGCAGCAATTTGTCCGCCGCAACCGCGGGTGCGGCCAGCAGGCTGGCGGCCACGGCAAGGCTCGTCAGGGTCTTTTTCATGAAATCTCCTCCAGGGTTGGTCGGGTTTTCTCCGATCAGCGGCGCAGGCTCTTCCAGCGCCTATCCGGTGGTAAACTAACTTTACCATATAAAACCAGTCAACAACTTTATTTACCACTGCGGAAAATTGAGAATATGAATTTTGGCCTCAACCATGCCTCTGAAAACCAGAGGTGGATGCCTTTAAAGAAGTCATTTTGCTTAAAAACTATTCACAAACAGATACGTACCCTTCCCAAAGGCAGAGCACCCTGATGCTTGAATTTTACACGGATATGGTTATGTTTATTTACCAGTTATTTCAGGTTTTCGGCTTCACATAGGGCAGCATCTCATGAGCAGCACGGCGATTTTTGAACCCGTTGGACACGAATCGCTGGCTGAAGCAGTGGTTGCACAAGTCGAAGATCTGATCGCCTCGGGCATTCTAAAACAGGGCAGGAAACTACCCTCGGAACGCGACCTGGCCGAGATGCTGCGCGTATCGCGCCCAAAGCTGCGCGAGGCTCTTCAGGTTCTGGAAGAACGCGGTCTGGTCACTACACAGCATGGAGAAGGCACATTCGTAGCAGCCCTGACCGGGCAAGCCATGATGCCAGCACTTCTTGCACTGTATGAACGCCATGAACCTGCTTTCTTCGACTATCTGGAATATCGCCGCGAGCAGGAAGGGTTTGCGGCCCGCCTTGCCGCGCGCCGGGCAACCAAGGCGGACAAAGAGAGGATTTCAGAAATCCTCGACGAAAACGAGCGTGCGTGGCAGGAGCAGGACGCCAAAGCATCGCAAGAAGCGGATTTTGCGCTGCATTCGGCGATTGTCGATGCCAGCCAGAACGCGACCCTTATACACATGATGGCGTCGATCTACGAACTCACTCGCAAAGGCGTGTTCTACAATCGCGACTTTCTGCGCACAATTGACGGGACCGGCGAAAAGCTGTTGCAACAACACATTGAACTGGGCCGCGCGGTGATCGAAGGCGATGAGGAGCGGGCCGAAAAAGCCGCAACCGATCACATCGACTTTGTCGAGGAGTCCTTCAAACTTGGGATTGAGCAGCGGCGACGCGAAGCCATGGCCGAAAAGCGCCGGATTCTTTCACGCTGAAAGCTTGGCGGCCTGCTTGTCCTTCAGGCCGTGGACCGCAATAGCGCAACGCAGCAGCATGAAATGGAACATTGGCCGTGGGCGTCATGTCGGGCTGACAATAAGGGCGTGAGGTCAGATATCCTCTCCGGGCGGGTCCAGAAGACCACCGGGCTCCAACAAGGCCCGCTCAGACAGCCAGGGATTGAGTTCAAGCGCTTCAGACAGGGCCACGCGCGCGTCTTCAAGACGTTTCAAACCCAGTAAGGACAATGCGCGTCCGCTGAGTGCTCCGATATGGGTTGGCGACATTTCAATCGTGACATTCAAGTCCTGCAACGCAGCATCGAAATCCTGCCTGAGGTAATTCACAAATGCCCGCTGGTTGTAGCCTTCGGCGTAGTTCGGACAATAATCGACCAACTGGTTGAAGTCGTCCAATGCGCCCAACAAATCCCACGCCTCTCGTCGCGCCATTCCCCGATCCAGCAGGATCTGCGACCGGGCATCCGGCGCGTCTGTCCAGAGTTCCCACAATTGCTGAGAGATAACACGCGCGTCACTTTGCGATTCTGCCTTCTGGACCTGCCTGATAAGCGCATCCACCCCTTCAGTATGATCCGGTGCCGTTGGGCATGTCTCGGCGGTGACCGGGTACGAAAAGGCGATCAGGAGAAAAGTGGCAGCAAGTGTTCGCATCATGAAACAAGGGTGGGCTGTAAACCCGCCGGGTCAAGCCTGATGTTCAAATCCACCCAGCATACCGGTTTCCTTCACTGCCTCCATCGCCACAAAAGTCGAGGTATTGGCGACATGCGGCAGGGACGAGATTTTCTCGGCCAGGACACGGCGATATTCCGACATCGTGGCCGTGCGCACCTTCAAAAGGTAGTCGAAATTGGATGCGATCATATGCGCTTGCTCGACCTCAGCGGTTTTGCGAACTGCCGCGTTGAACTCGGCCAGTGCCTTTTCGCGGGTATCGGTCAATCGCACCTCGACGAAAGCAACGTGATCCAGGCCCAGCCGGATCGGGTCCAACATCGCCCGATATCCCTGGATCACTCCACTCGCCTCAAGCCTTTTGAGCCGCGCTTGTGTCGGTGATTTCGACAGTCCGATCTCGCGCGCAAGGTCAGCGACCGAGATACGACCGTCCTCGGCCAGAATTCTCAGAATCGACCGGTCGAACCGGTCCAGATCGGGAAAGCTCATTTACACTGCTATTAGCCACAATTTCAGAACACTCGACTTCAATTACATGAAATTCGGTCCGTTGTCCTGTTTTTTCCACCTTATATTACCACAAAGACCGGAGGACCCATGTCACACAGCCTGCGCACACTCATCGACACCCCAACCTATGCCGATCAGTCGGTTGTTCTCGATACCCTGATTTCTCAGGCAAGCCTGACGGAAGCAGATCGAAGCGCCATTAGCGCTGCGGCCGCGCAGCTTGTGCGCGACATCCGGTCCAGCACTTCGCCGGGCCTGATGGAGGTTTTTCTGGCTGAATATGGCCTGTCCACCGACGAAGGCGTCGCCCTGATGTGTCTGGCCGAGGCGTTGTTGCGCGTGCCGGATGCCGACACTATCGACGCGTTGATCGAGGACAAGATCGCGCCGTCCGATTGGGGCAAGCATCTAGGGCAATCCTCGTCATCGCTGGTGAATGCGTCCACATGGGCGCTGATGTTGACCGGCAAGGTGCTGGACGAAGGCAAAACATCTCCGGTCGGAGCATTGCGTGGCGCGATCAAACGGCTGGGTGAGCCGGTAATCCGCACTGCTGTCGCGCGCGCGATGAAAGAGATGGGTAGGCAATTTGTTCTGGGGGAAACCATTCACTCCGCCATGGAACGCGCGCGCGGGATGGAGGAGAAGGGTTATGCCTATTCCTATGACATGCTGGGTGAAGCCGCCCGGACCGAGGCGGATGCCGCGCGCTATCACCTGTCATACTCGCGCGCCATTTCGTCCATTGCCGAGGCTTGCACCCATGACGATATTCGCGCCAACCCCGGTATCTCGGTAAAACTGTCCGCCCTGCATCCCCGCTATGAACTGGCGCAGGAACAGCGTGTCATGGACGAACTGGTTCCGCGATTGCGTGCGCTGGCCCTGTTGGCCAAAGCCGCTGGCATGGGCCTGAACGTCGATGCCGAAGAAGCAGATCGTCTGTCGCTGTCGCTGCAAGTGATCGAGGCGGTGATGTCCGATCCGGCGCTCGCGGGATGGCACGGGTTCGGGATTGTGGTTCAGGCTTATGGCCCACGCGCTGGTCTGGTCCTGGATACGCTGTATAGCATGGCTGAACGTCACGACCGCAAGCTGATGGTGCGGTTGGTCAAGGGCGCCTATTGGGACACCGAAATCAAACGCGCGCAGGTTGAAGGCGTGGATGGCTTTCCGGTCTTCACCCACAAGGCCGCAACCGACGTGTCCTATATCGCCAACGCCCGCAAATTGCTGGGCATGACAGACCGGATCTATCCGCAATTCGCCACCCATAACGCCCATACAGTCAGCGCCATCCTGCACATGGCCGGAGATCAGCCCTACGAATTCCAACGCTTGCACGGCATGGGCGAGACCCTGCATCAGATCGTGATGGACAAGCAGAACACCCGTTGCCGCATCTACGCACCGGTCGGGGCACATCGCGACTTGCTGGCCTATCTGGTGCGGCGTTTGCTGGAAAACGGCGCAAACTCGTCCTTCGTCAACCAGATCGTGGACGAGGATGTGCCACCGGAAGAGGTTGCCGCCGATCCGTTTGTCGCGGTGCAGACGCCGCCGCCTGCATTGCCGACCGGCCCCGAACTATTCCAGCCCGAAAGACCCAACTCCAAAGGCTTTGACCTGCACCACACACCGACCCTGGATCAGATCGATGCGGCACGGGATCAGTTCCGCGCCCACCACTGGTACGCGCAACCTTTGCTGGCCAGCGACGCCAAGCCAGAAGCCGACGTGCCAGTGTTCAACCCAGCGCACCCTCAGGACAAGCCGGGCGCGGTGGCCGCGGCAAGCGCAGAGGATGTGGAGATGGCTCTGGCTTCGGCCAACCCTTGGGACGCCCCAGCTGCTGAGCGCGCGCGTGCTCTGAACACCGCTGCCGATCTTTATGAAACGCATTATGGCGAGTTGTTTGCGCTGTTGTCACGCGAGGCAGGAAAGTCAGTGCCCGATGCAGTGGCGGAACTGCGTGAGGCGGTAGATTTCCTGCGTTACTACGCGGCTAACATCCCTGCGGCCAAGCCTGCCGGGATTTTCACCTGTATCAGCCCGTGGAACTTCCCGCTGGCGATTTTCACCGGTCAGATTTCGGCAGCGCTGGCCACAGGAAACGCAGTTCTGGCCGCCCCTGCACCGCAGACACCCCTGATTGCGCATCGCGCCATTCAATTGCTGCATGAGGCAGGCGTGCCACGCGATGTGCTGCAATTGCTGCCGGGTGGGCCGGTCGTAGGCGCGGCGCTGACGTCGGATCCGCGCGTGTCGGGCGTTGCCTTCACCGGGTCGACAGCCACTGCGCTCAAAATCCGGAGAGCGATGGCCGGGTCCATGCGTCCCGGCACGCCGCTGATCGCGGAAACCGGCGGCCTGAATGCAATGATCGTCGACAGCACCGCCTTGCCTGAACAAGCCGTGCAATCCATCATTGAAAGCGCCTTCCAGTCGGCAGGCCAGCGCTGTTCCGCACTGCGATGCCTGTATCTGCAAGAGGATATCGCCGATGACGTTCTGACCATGCTCAAGGGGGCAATGGAAGCGTTGAGCGTTGCAGATCCATGGCTGATCTCGACCGATTGCGGCCCGGTTATCGACGAACAGGCCCGGCAGAGCATCGCCGACCACGTGGCCAAGGCGCGCGGTGAAAAGCGGGTTCTGAAAGAGCTTCCGCTTCCACCCGAAGGCACCTTTGTTGCCCCAACTCTGATCGAGATTCCTGGCATCGCCGCGCTGGAGCGCGAGATTTTTGGCCCCGTGTTGCATGTGGCACGGTTCAAGTCGCAAGAGATCGACAAGATTATCGCCGATATCAACGCCACCGGATACGGGCTGACTTTCGGCTTGCACACACGGATCGACGACCGGGTGCAACATGTGACCGAGGCTATCCACGCGGGCAACATCTACGTGAACCGCAACCAGATCGGCGCCATCGTCGGTTCGCAACCCTTCGGTGGCGAAGGTCTGTCTGGCACCGGCCCCAAGGCTGGTGGACCGAACTATATGGCCCGGTTCTGCGCGCCAGACCGTCAAAACTCGGTGGACACATGGAGCGCCGTGGCTGATCTGCCTGCTGCGCAAGGACAACCTGCACCTGTCAAAACCCAATCTCTGCCCGGTCCGACAGGTGAATCGAACCGTCTGAGCGAATACCCGCGCCCGCCCTTGCTGTGCATGGGGCCCGGAGAGACTGCAGCGCGCGCGCAGGCCGAGGCCGTACACGCGCTGGGTGGTACCGCCATTCAGGCAACGGGGATGCTTGATCTGCACCGGTTGGAAAACCTGACCGGCATCTCGGGCGTGTTGTGGTGGGGAGACGACGAAACCGCCCGGCAGATCGAGCAGCATCTGGCCCGCCGCGACGGTCCGATTCTGCCGCTGATCCCCGGCAAACCCGACCGCGCCCGTGTTCTGGGCGAACGCCATATCTGCGTCGACACGACTGCTGCGGGCGGAAACGCTGCGTTGTTGGGAGGTGCGGCATAAGCTTGCCTTGACGCTGGGCGCACAAAAGCCCAGCGTCACACCATGTTTCCGATCCGCGACCATAACCCCTCGGGGCGCACCCCTTATGTTGTCTACGCTCTGCTGGCGGCCAATATCCTGATCTTCCTCAGCTATGTGGGGATCATGGATGACGGACCGCGGATCGGCAGGCTGTTTTTCGACTACGCCATCATCCCTGCGCGTGTCAGCGACGGGTTCGGGCTGGAGACCCTTGTGACGTCCATGTTCCTGCACGGAGGATGGATGCATCTGGCCGGGAACATGCTGTTCCTGTGGATCTTCGGCGACAATCTGGAAGACGAAATGGGCCACTTGCCGTTCTTGCTGTTCTATCTGGCGGCCGGGGTCGGCGCGGGCCTGATCCACATCATCACCGGCCCGGACTCTCAGGTCCCCACCGTTGGAGCCTCGGGGGCTATTGCAGGCGTGATGGGTGGCTATCTGCTACTGTTCCCGAAAGCACGGGTGGATATCTTGCTGATCCTGATTGTCTATTTCAGGGTCTTCACCATTCCTGCCTTCATCATGCTGGGCGTCTGGCTGGCGATACAGTTTTTTGGCAGCGTCACCAGCAATCCGGACGAAGGCGGCATCGCCTATTGGGCCCATACGGGTGGGTTTGCTGTGGGCCTGATCCTCTGCATACCGCTTTGGCTGAAGCGTGGAGGAGTGCAGTTCTGGGATCGCACCCAAGGGCACCCGCCTCACCCGGAAGCCAAGTACAAGCTTTCGCAGTCACGCATCCCGCGTGTTCCGCGTCGATAGTGTCGGGCAAAGGGGCGTTCAGCCCCGGATCACTTTGGCGAACTGATCAAAGATTGGTTCGTTCGAACAGATCACTTCACCATCTTCCAGCACACTGCCCTCGGGGTTCAGTGCCTGCACGAAGCCACCTGCTTCTTTCACGATGATGATACCGGCAGCCAGATCCCAAGCGTTCAGGCGGCGTTCCCAGAAGCCTTCATACCGGCCAGCGGCCACATACGCCATGTCCAGCGCCGCAGCGCCCCAGCGGCGCACACCGGCGCAGGCGGGCATCAGACGCGCCAGATCCTGCAAGGTCGCCGGCAGATCCGAACGACCGCCAAAGGGCAGGCCGGTCGCGAAGACCGATTCAATCATGCGGTGGCGGCCCGACACGCGAATGCGGGTATCGTTCATCCATGAACCTTCGCCTTTTTCGGCAAAGAACATCTCGTCCTTGGCGGCATCATAGATCACGCCTGCAACGATCTTGCCTTTATGCTCCAGCGCGATGGAAATCGCCCAATGCGGCAGGCCGTGCAGAAAGTTGGTTGTGCCGTCCAGCGGATCGACGATCCAGCGGCGGGTCGGGTCTTCTCCATCAATGGAGCCGCCCTCTTCGGCCAGCCAGCCATAAGTCGGACGCGCGCCCAGCAGTTCTTCCTTCAGAATGGCTTCGGCGGCGATATCGGCCTTCGAGACAAAGTCACCGGCGCCTTTCATCGACACCTGCAAATTCTCGACTTCACGGAAATCTTTGACCAAAGAACGCCCCGCCTTGCGCGCGGCCTTGATCATGATGTTGAGATTTGCACTGCCAACCATTGTCAAAAGGCTCCTGTCCGGTCAAACCGCGCGTATACTGCCGCAATGCGCCCTTGCCAAGAGGAATGATGCGCATATCAGACCCGCAGGAAACGCCGTTACTGGGATTGCAGCTTACGCGCCTCTTCCCGGGCCAGCTTCACCAGTTCCTGCACATAGGGTTTCTCCAGATCTTCCGACCGGACCGCTGCGTACAGGCGCCGTGTGATGCCTTCTTTCGTCAACGGTCGGGTGACGTAGTCCGAGTTGTATTTGACCTCGCGCACGACCCAATCCGGCAGGACCGAAATCCCACGGTTTGACGCCACCAGCAGCAGGATGACGGCAGTCAGTTCCACCTGTCGGATCGTTGCGGGTTCAACCCGTGCAGGGATCAGCAACTGGCTGAACACATCCAGACGCGTGCGTTCCACCGGATAGGTGATCAGGGTTTGGCCGCGAAAATCCTCGGCCTCGATAAAGCCCTTCTTGGCCAATGGATGGGCCGACGCTGCCACAAAAACGGCATTGTAGTCGAACAGCTCAACAAACTCGACGCCCGGAAGGTTTTCGGGGTCGGACGAGACCACCAGATCGACCTCTTCCTTCTGCAATGCCGGAAGGGCGTCGAAGGCCAGACCTGGGCGGATATCGACGTCCACGTCGCCCCAGGATTTTCTGAAGGATTCAAGCACCGGAAACAGCCATTCGAAACAAGCGTGGCATTCAATAGCAATATGCATCCGCCCGGTGCGCCCATCCCGCAGAGATGAAAACTCGTTCTGAGCAGCTTCAACCTGTGGCAGAATCTGTTCCGCCAGCCGAAGCAGGCGCAACCCGGCGGCTGACAGCTTCATGGGTTTTGAACGGCGCAAAAACAGCTCAACTCCGGCCTGATCCTCTAACCCTTTGATTTGATGACTCAAAGCAGACTGGGTAATGTTCAACTGGTCCGCAGCACGGGCCAGCCCACCGCATTCATGGATCGCCTTGATGGTACGCAGGTGCCGGAATTCAATGTGCATTTCAAACAGCATTCATGTTGTTGTTGAGTAATATGAGTTTGTTTCACATTGCCCGTCATGGCACAAGGGGCACAGTTGATCCAGCGAGGCTGCAATGTCGAAACCTGAAATTTCATTCGAGTTCTTTCCGCCCAAAACTCTGGAAGCCTCTTTCCGTCTTTGGGACACGGTTCAGACATTGGCCCCATTGGACCCTCGCTTCGTGTCCGTCACCTATGGCGCTGGCGGCACGACACGTGAACTGACGCGCGACGCGGTTTCAACCTTGCATAAATCGTCGGGCCTGAACGTGGCTGCACATCTGACCTGCGTTGATGCTTCGCGTCAGGAAACGCTGGAAATCGCCGACACGTTTGCACGGGCCGGTGTGCAGGACATCGTGGCCCTGCGCGGTGACCCGCCGAAAGGTCAGGACAAATTCGTGCCGCACCCCGACGGGTTCGCCAGTTCTGTGGAACTGATCGAATCGCTGGCCGAAACCGAAATGTTCAGCATCCGCGTCGGTGCCTATCCCGACACCCACCCCGAGGCTGCAAACATGGCAGCCGACGTAGACTGGCTGAAAGCCAAGCTGGACGCGGGCGCAGATGAGGCGCTGACGCAGTTCTTCTTCGAGGCCGAAACCTTTTTCAGGTTCCGTGACGCATGTGCCAAGGCCGGCATCGACAAACCGATCGTGCCGGGCATCCTGCCGATCGAGAATTGGGCGGGTGCCCGCAATTTCGCCAAACGCTGTGGCACGCATATTCCCGTGTGGGTCGAACAGGCCTTTGAAAAGGCCGTGCGCGACGAACGTGAGGATCTGCTTGCTACGGCAATCTGCACCGAGCTGTGTTCGGACCTGATAGACGGTGGCGTGGACAAGCTGCATTTCTATACCTTGAACCGCCCGGAACTGACGCGCGATGTCTGCTTTGCACTTGGCATCACACCACAGGTCGAGCTGGAAAACGTCGCCTGAGGCCCAAAATCCCCAACGATTCGCTCGGGTTAGGTATACACCCGGGCGAATTTCTTTTCGGCGGGTGTGAACTGTTTCACATTTGCGCTCGCAAAATGGCGCCTTTACGAGACAATTGAATCTTACCATCGTGATTGTTGTCACCAGCCCCTCAAATCATCCTCGAAATTTGACAAAACTATGACTGCGGCAACACTGGAAGAGTGTAGTTTGTAAAGAGTGTTTTGAGTATGGAACCTGTCGATAAAGTGCGGGCACGCACAGATGCGTTGGCGGATCTTGGATTGACGCCCTGCGCCGGTTCCCATGAAATCAGGGAAGCCTGGAGGCAAATCGCCTTCCATTCGCATCCCGATCACAAAGATGGGGACAGTTCCGGGTTTTCGCGCGCCAAGGCGGCCTATGATTTTCTGCGCAAAGAAGGGTTGGCAACAAAAGGTGGTGCCAGTTCCGGCCCCCCGCAGCCGCGCCGCCCAAGATTGAAAAAGCGCATCATCGAACTCCCGCAGGAAGATATTGCCGCCTGCAAGGCAATGCTGAATCCCGACCAGGCGTTGCCGCATATGCACAACGAAGGGAATGTTCAGGAAGTATCTGATGCATATGTTTCAGACCACGTTCCCGATGCGGTCGGTTGTTACGGGCGGCATCTGACCTATTTTGTAACCACGCCCGTGCATCACGGAGCAAATCGCGTGGCCTTGCCAACGACCGTCCTGTCCAGCGCGCGCCGCACCGAGGCTGAAATCCTGAGCTTTCAATCCAAAGATACCGGCGCCGGGGAAGTGGTTATTCCCGATACAATCTGCGAACGTAAGTTTCCGGGAGCCAAGAGTGTACGGATCAGGTTTGATGCTGATCAGGACATTCGGGATCAATTCTGGCTTGCAAGGTAATGACCTAAGCCCGACTGAACCAGCCGGGCTTAGGTCTTTTGGCGCCGGATCAGTTTTTGACCGGGCCTTCTGAAGTGAATTTCGGGATCACGTTGGTCGAGGCATCGCTCGGCTCGATACCCGGCCAGTTTCCTTCGGCAAGATTGATGTTGCCCGGGATGTCTTCCTCAAAAAATCCAACAACCACGTCGGTAATGTTGAGATACAGCTTGTCATCCACGATCCGCCACAGGTTCGGGTTTGCCGGAACCTTGCCGCCGCGCGACACGCCGTACGCGCAGTGCCCATCATATTGCGGTGCGTAATATGCTGGGTTTTCCAGGAATTTGGTACGGTTTTCCTCGGTCGCAAAAGCCCAGGTTGCACCATTGTATTCCGCCGTGATGTCAGCATTACCACGCACACCTTCCGGCTGCGCCTGGCCAACTGCCGCCTGATCCAGGCCGCGATAAGCAACGACATCATAGCCCGATACGGCAAAGCCGGTGCCGTCCACATATTGCGGGCCGGCAAATGCCGGAACGGCCAGGGCCATGGCCGCAACAAGGGTCAATGCAAAGCGTTTCATGTAGTCTATCCTTTTCGTGTCAACTGTATCGGTGACGCCGTATTGGCAAGTCTGGGAAGACAATATGTGATTCCCTTGCTGATCGTAGCCCTCCTAACGCCGCTGTGACCCCGCACGAGAAAATGTGAGGGGCTGATCGTGGATTATTACAGATTTGGCCGGATAAACTGGGTTGGACTCTGCAGACTGCAACATTAGCTGTAATGCAGCCGTGGGCACGGCAACGACGTAGGCAAGAAAGGCAAGAGATGAGCGACCAATCCTCGTACACCCCTCCAACGGTCTGGACATGGGACAGTGAAAGTGGCGGACAATTCGCCAACATCAACCGGCCGATTGCCGGTGCCACCCATGACAAGGACCTGCCGGCCGGGCGGCATCCACTTCAGCTGTATTCACTGGCTACTCCCAATGGTGTGAAAGTCACCGTTATGTTGGAAGAGCTATTGGCGCTGGGACATGAAGGTGCCGAATACAACGCCTGGCTGATCAATATCGGCGAAGGTGATCAGTTTGGGTCAGGTTTTGTGGGTGCCAACCCGAACTCGAAAATCCCCGCGCTTTGGGATCGATCAGGTGAAGAACCCGTTCGCGTCTTTGAAAGCGCCTCGATCCTGTTCCATCTTGCTGAAAAGTTCGGAGAGTTTCTGCCCGCGTCCGGGCCGGAACGGACCGAGGTCATGAACTGGGTCTTCTGGCAGATGGGCAGCGCGCCTTATCTGGGAGGTGGCTTCGGCCATTTCTATGCATACGCGCCAGAAAAATGGGAATACCCGATCAACCGTTTCGCGATGGAGACCAAACGCCAGCTGGACGTTTTAGACCGCGAACTGGCGAATAAGACCTTCATCGCGGGTGAAGATTATTCCATCGCCGATATGGCGATCTGGCCATGGTATGGTCAACTGGTTTTGGGTCGCCTCTACAGTGCCGCCGAATTCCTTGACGTTGAATCCTACAAAAACGTCATGCGCTGGGCCAAAGCGGTTGACGCGCGCCCTGCGGTACAGCGTGGCCGCATGGTCAACCGCGCCTTTGGAGAGCCGCACACGCAACTGCACGAGCGCCACGACGCCAGTGATTTTGAAACCCGCACGCAGGACAAATTGGAAGCGGCAGCGGAATAAACACATCCCAAGTGCAACAACACGCGGCGCAATTGGCGCCGCGTGTTTGCGTTTGGATGGTTATTTCAGAATGGGTGGGTTGTCCGGGTTGCTGCCGGGGGCTTCACGGATCGTCTCGGCAATTTGAGGCTCGGGCAGGTCAAATCGAAGACCCACCTTGGCCAACAGCGCGGCCGCAGCCTCGCTTGCGGTGAAAAACCCGACATCCATCGCGCCTGCCTCGATCCCGGAAAAGGTCAGCGCCTCGGACGCGGCCTTGGCCAAAGCGGGCTCAGCCCCCTCGACTACATCGACAAATCCCAACAGATGGCTCTGCGCACCTGCTTTGGATTTGGTGGCTACCAGATAAGCGGCACTGGCAAATCCGCCAGCAGTTGCCAGCTTCGCATCCAGCGCAGTCAGCAAGTTGTCCGGCAGACCAGCGGGCGGCAAGAACTCGGCAATCTCTTCCTCAACCACTTGCGGGCTGTGGCGCAACGTTTCAGCCAACCATTCCAGGGCTTCTGCCGGGACCAACATCGATGACGGTGCGGTTTCCAGATTCAGACCCAGCCCAATACCCTGCCCCGATAGCATCCCTGAAAGCACACGACCCGAAAGCGCCACATAAGGCACAGGCCGTCCGGCAAACTGCGCCAGCCGGTCCTCGCGGTCGAAAACCAGCACGAAGCGCCCGTCGGCCACATTGAACAATTCGGGCGAGATGTTCTCGTCCCGCGCTTCTTCGGTCAGCATCAGAAACAGCTCGCTGTCCGCGAGCCGTTCAAAGAAACGCAGCCGGGCGGCATCATTTTGCGGGTCCGCCTGCATTGCGGCATGCGCCGTGTCCAACGCCGTGGTTTCAGTCATTCAGCACCTCTTGAACCCGCGCACGCAAGACCGGCAGCAGTTCAGCTTCGAACCACGGGTTTTTCTTCAACCATGCCGTATTGCGCCAGGACGGATGAGGCAAGGCAAAGACCCGCGGCGCATGGTCCTGCCAGTTGCAAACGGTGTCGGTCACCGACCCGCGTGAGCCAAGATGAAATTTGTGTGCATGACCTCCGACCAGCACAGTCAGTGGCACCTGCCCCAGATCCTGCATCACGCGATCATGCCAGGTCTTGCGACATATCGCGGGCGGAGGAAGATCCGCATTGCGCGCATCATACCCTGGAAAACAGAACGCCATCGGTACAATCGAAACCCTGTCACGATCATAAAAAATCGTTTCATCAATCCCCAGCCAGTGCCGCAGCCTGTCGCCGGACGGGTCGGTAAAAGGCCGCCCCGACTCGTGCACACGGGCGCCCGGAGCCTGTCCCGCGATCAGGATGGGTGATTTGGCCCGAAACCAGACCACCGGGCGCGGCTCGTGCGCGGTTTCTGTTTGCGCGAACCTGTCGGCGCACAAGCGGCACGCGCGGATTTCCTGACGTAAACTACTCATCTGATCGCGAAGGCTCCTGTCCATCCGGACTATTGTTGGTTGGTCAAACAGATAGTAATGACCCGACGCAGCACCAAGAGAGTAGAATTCTCAGCGACATCCAGTCGGACATTCACAAGCAATTCCGGGACGCATTGATCATTTGTTTCATAATTCGACATAATGTAGCCAACATGGGTCGGTAAAAATAACCCTTTGTGGCCGCCCGCAAGTGCGACAACACGACTAAAACGAGCAGCAGACCGCGAATGCTAGAGTTCGACAACGTCAGCAAATCCTTCTGGACCGGAACACGCCGCAAGGTGATTCTGGATCGGGTCTCTTTTCGGGTCGAATTGGGTACCTCGCTGGGTGTTCTGGCTCCGAACGGAACCGGAAAAACCACACTGATCAACATGATGGCCGGTCTGGAAAAACCTGACGAAGGCGTGATCCGCCGTGAATGTCGCGTATCGTTTCCCATGGGATTTACCGGCGGCGTGGCGGGGAAACTATCGGCGCTCGAAAACGCGCGCTACATCGCCAAGATCTACGGCATGGACCCGGACTATATCGAGGCCTATTGCAAGTGGCTTTGCGGTTTGGGCGAATACTTCGACCAGCCCCTGGCCACCTATTCCTCTGGGATGAAATCGCGTTTCACCTTTTCTTTGATGCTGGCGCTGGATTTCGACATGTATCTCATCGACGAAGGAATGCCTGCGTCAACAGACGTCGAATTCAATGAAAAGGCAGGGTCGATCCTGAAGGAAAGGTTGCGCACAACGACATTGGTGATCGTATCGCACAGCCCATCCGTGTTAGAGAAATTCGCCCAGCAGGCCGCCGTTCTTCTGGACGGGCAATTGTATATGTTTGACTCCTTGGAAGAGGCAAAGCAGCTCTATGACTACGAAACCCAAGGTTAGAAAATACAACTGGCGCCGCAAACGTCAGACGGAAGATTCGGCCGAGGCGCGATCGGACGCGATCTCGCGCATTCGCAACGCGACGCAGGGCCCTTCCGCCGCTGGCGAGGCACAGCCCGGGACGCAACTGGACGACATCAAGCGCGAAGGTCTGACCGGGCGCCAATTGCGTATCGCACGACGTCTGGCGCAGAAACACGGTCTGGCCGCCACATCGGACTATGACGCGGTGCGGTTGCTGCGCAAAAAGGGTGTCGACCCCTTCCAGCGGACCAATCTTCTGGACCTTGCCGCCGCAAAACCATCGGAACACAGTGACAAACCGAAGGACAAGATAAACGTTCAGCTGCCGCAGGCTATGGGTGCAGGGAAAACAAACCTGCCCGGGCCCGAGCTCAGCCCGTCCGAACGGCGCAATCTTGAAATCGGCCAGATCCAAAAAGACATCGCCCGCCGCCGCAGGCGCAAATTGTTTGGCTTGTTTGCCCGATTGGCAGCTTTTGTGTTCCTGCCAACCTTCGTTGTCGGGTTTTATTTCTACCGCATCGCCACCCCGATGTATGCCAGCGACTCCGAATTCTTGATCCTTCAAGCGGACGGCGGACCGGGCAATATCGGCGGTCTGCTCGCCGGTACGCAGTTTGCGACCACTCAGGACTCGATCTCGGTCCAGTCCTTTCTGGAATCGAAAGAGGCTTTGCTGTTGCTGGATCAGGACTCCGGGTTTTCTGATGTCTTCAAGCAGGAATGGATCGACCCGATCCAAAGGCTGGCCCCCGATGCCACGCTGGAAGACGCCTATAAACTATTCAAACGCATGATCACCATCGGTTATGACCCAACCGAAGGGGTCATTCGGATGGAAGTTGCCGCACCAGATGCGCAAACATCCACCGAATTTTCCGAACGTTTAATCTCGTATTCTGAAGACAGGGTGAACGCCTTGTCCGGCAAGAAGCGCGAAGACCAGATGCGCGACGCACTGCAAAGCTTTGAAGCGGCGCAGGAAGCGCGGCGACAGGCTCAGGAAGAGTTGATTGAGCTTCAGCTTCAAGGGGCGGTTCTGGACCCTGAAAACGTCATCGCCAGCTTGCGCGGCCGCATCAACGAAATCGAAATACTGGTGCAGGACAAAGAGCTTGAACTTGCCGCCCTGCAAGACAACCTGCGCCCGAACAAAGCAAAGGTCGATGGCGTCAAGGCGGATATCGCCCGTCTGGAAAAGGTGCTGGAGGAACTGAATGCCGAGATGCAGGATGCCTCTGCCGGCGAAAATTCGCTGGCGCGGCTGAGCGTGCGCATCCAGATCGCACAAGCGGATCTGGCGGCGCGGGATATGATGCTGCAAACAGCAATGCAGCAAATGGAATCGACCCGGTCCGAAGCCAACCGGCAGGTGCGCTATCTGACCGTCTCGGTGAATCCTATTCCCAGTCAGGAGCCCAGTTATCCGCGCAAGTTCGAAAATACGATTTTGGCATTCCTGTTGTTTGCTGGTATCTACCTCATGATCTCGCTTACCGCGTCGGTCCTTCGTGAACAGGTATCCTCATAAGACTCATGAAACATGTAAAAATCTCCGACCTGACAGTCGGCAACGACCTTCCGCTCACCATCATTGCAGGCCCTTGTCAGCTTGAAACCACCGACCACGCGCAAATGATTGCGGGCAAGATGAAAGAAGCCTGTGACGCAGCCGGGGCGCAATATGTCTTCAAGGCGTCTTATGACAAAGCGAACCGAACCTCTTTGTCGGGCAAGCGCGGCATGGGTCTTGATGCGGGGCTGCAGGTTCTGGACAGCATCCGCAAGACGATGGGTATCCCGGTTCTGACCGATGTTCATTCCGAGGCGCAGTGCGCCATCGCCGCCGAGGCGGTCGATGTGTTGCAAATCCCAGCGTTCTTGTGCCGTCAGACGGATATGCTGTTGGCTGCGGGCAAAACCGGTGCCGTCATCAATGTGAAAAAGGGCCAGTTTCTTGCTCCGTGGGAGATGCCCAATATCGTTTCCAAGATCGAAAGTACGGGAAATCAGAATATCCTGCTGACTGAACGAGGCACCTCGTTTGGGTATAATACGCTAGTGGCCGATATGCGGTCCCTGCCGCAAATGGCCCAGACAGGTTACCCGGTGGTGATGGACGCGACCCATTCCGTGCAACAGCCCGGTGGCCAGGGCGGATCTTCCGGTGGCCAGCGGGAATTCGCTCCGGTCATGGCTCGTGCTGCGGTTGCTGTAGGTGCCGCTGCGGTATTCATGGAAACCCATCAGGATCCGGACAACGCGCCCTGCGACGGACCCAATATGATCTACCTCGACCAGATGCCTCAACTTGTTGACACATTGATGCGCTTTGATGCGCTGGCTAAAGCAAACCCTATTCAAATCTAACGATTGAGACTTGTTATGACCAAACCCCTCCCCGAGGTGACGCCCAACACCTGGAGCTTTCTGCGCGACGCAATGATCAAGCCCACCGGGTTCCGCGAATATGACGCCCGCTGGAAATACCCTGAAGAGATCAACCTACCCGGAATGACTGCGCTGGGACTTGGGCTGGGTACTCAAATGCGCAAGCGCGGGATTGAACCCGTGATCGCAGTCGGCAACGACTATCGCGATTATTCTCTGGCGATCAAGAATGCCCTGATCCTTGGCCTGATGCAGGCTGGTATTCAGGTTAGGGATATTGGCCCGGCAGTCAGCCCCATGGCCTATTTCGCACAGTTTCATCTGGACGTGCCTGCCGTGGCAATGGTCACCGCCAGCCACAACCCGAACGGTTGGACCGGGGTCAAAATGGGCTTTGACCGCCCGCTGACCCACGGCCCGGATGAAATGTCCGAATTGCGCGACATCGTGCTGAATGGCGAAGGTCTTGTACACGAGGGTGGATCATACGAGTTCGTTGACGGCGTGAAAGAAGCGTATATCGACGATCTGGTCGGCGACTTCAAAATGTCCCGCCCGCTGAAAGTGGTTTGCGCAACCGGGAATGGCACCGCCTCGGCCTTCGCGCCCGAGATATTCGAACGGATCGGGGTCGAGGTCGTGCCAAGCCATAACCGGCTGGACTATACCTTCCCCAACTACAATCCGAATCCCGAAGCCATGGAAATGCTGCACGACATGGCCGCCGCGGTGAAAGCCAGCGGCGCTGATATGGCGCTGGGGTTTGACGGGGACGGCGACCGCTGCGGCGTTGTCGATGATGAGGGTGAAGAGATTTTTGCTGACAAGGTTGGCGTGATCATGGCCCGTGATCTGGCCAAGCTGTACCCCGGATCGACCTTTGTGGCAGATGTGAAATCCACCGGTCTGTTCGCCAGCGATCCCGAATTGCAGGCCTTGGGCGTTAAGGCGGATTACTGGAAAACCGGCCACAGCCACATGAAGCGGCGGGTCAAAGAAATTGGGGCACTGGCTGGTTTCGAAAAGTCAGGTCACTACTTTTTGGCCGAACCGGTCGGGCGCGGGTATGACTGCGGCATGCGTGTCGCGGTGGAGATCTGCAAGCTGATGGACCGCAATCCGGATCAGAGCATGTCGGACCTACGCAAGGCTCTGCCCAGGACATGGTCCACGCCCACGATGTCGCCCTATGCAGCCGACACCGAGAAATACGACATCCTGCAGCGACTGGTCGAAAAGCTGGTTGAAAAGGGCAATGCCGGCGAGAGCATTGCGGGCCGCGCAATCAAAGAGGTGGTCACTGTGAACGGCGCACGCGTCATACTGGACAACGGCAGCTGGGGTCTGGTTCGGGCATCGTCCAATACCCCCAATCTTGTGGTCGTCTGTGAAAGCAGCGAAAGCGAGGCTGAAATGCGCGCCATCTTCGCCGATATCGATGCCGTCATCCGAACTGAACCCGGTGTTGGCGATTACGACCAAACGATCTGAGGATAACCGCTTGGGGCATACCCTGATGCCCCAAGCACGCTAGTTGCTCAATCGCCGCCAAACAGTTTGAGCAGACCTTTCTTCGCCTCATCTTCAAGCTTGTTCTTGATCGCATCTTCGATCTGATCACTGTCGGTGATCGTCGTATCCAATTCGTCCCCGACCTTTTCAAAGACTTTCTGTTTGGCATCGTCTTCCAATTCCTTGACCTTCACATCCGCAGCCGCCTCAATGACTTTGGTCAGGTCCGGCTTGATTGACGGGCCACTCCAAGGACCAACGATGCGAACAGGCACCGAGATCCCCTGTCCGGAGTTGGCCCGCAACGCGACAGGCGTGAAAAGGTAATCGATATTGCGAGCGCCCAGATTCACAGTTCCGGCACCGTCTGCACGGAAGTTCTTCAGCGACATGAGCAGATCGTTGTTCGTCAAAACGCCCTGTTCGATGGTGAAACTGGCCGTAAGGCTGTTGAACACGGTTGTCCCACCTGACCCGGTGCCCTGACCCATCAGCCGATCCAGGTCGAAACCGGAAATCACGCCGGCCCCGACATCCAGACTTCCATTGCCGCTGAGGGACCGCATGATCTGATCTTCGGACTGACCAACGCCGAGAAATTCAAACGCTCCGGCAGCAGTTCCCGACAGGCGCTCGACCCCGGCCATTGTTGTCAGTGCCTGCTTCAGGTCGATCCCACTGGCCTTCACATTGCCGCCCACGGACAGGCCGTTACGGTTGTTAGCGACCACTTGCCCGTTCAACTGGCCGGAAAACAAGGTGGCTGGATGCATTTCCAGAACAGCCCGTGACCGGTCCAGCGACAGGGTCAGGTCGCTTTTGCCGAATGTCATTCCGGGCACGGCGATTGAGCTTGCTGTCAGGCGGATCTTGCCGTCTGCCAGCGCCAGAGCGGACGCGTCGATAGGGTCTTGCGACCATCCTTCCGGTGCAGGCGCGTTGGTCTGAGACGTTCCGACTGGAGCCGTACCTGTATCGGAAATCCTCGACAAATCCAGATCACCGGCATCCAAACGGGCCACAACCCTCGGCGGATCAGAGATTGTGATATCCACCTCACCTTCAAACCGGTTGTCATCCAGCCGCGCTGTCATATCTCGCAACGAAATTCGTCCGTCCTGAGTATAAGTCATATGCGCGGCAATATCGGCAGTTTTGCCCAGTCCGGGCGGGACAGCCGTGCCGGCCTGACCAAAGGCGGCAAGCATCGCTTCTGTGTCCCGCGTCACAACCTTGGTTGTTCCATCCATTTCACCATTAAGATTGACGCGCCCGTCAAAGCCGATCTCTCCACCCGGTGCCGTTAACGCCAGCTCCAGACCAGTTACGGACCCGGAGGCGAAGGCAGGCAGATCCGGGATTTTCAGGTCAACGCGAACCGAACCGCCGGGTACCGGCATGGCGGCTTCCATCACCATAGGTGCTGTGACGCGAGGCCAGCTTGCTGACAAGGTTACATCAGAAAAATCCATCTGAGAAACACCGTCTTCCAAATAGATCAGCCGCGCGTTTGTCAATTGCAACTCTTCCAAAGTAACGGTCGCCGACGCATCCGCAGGCACTGCCCCTTCGGATGACACTGTGGCCGCGGGGGCCGCCGATGCGCTCAACTCCCAATTTCCTCGATCTTGGGAACGTTCCAAACGCAGCACCGGGTTTTCCGCAAAAACCCGTTTTATCTGCAGATCACCCTTCAACAGCGCCGCCGCATCCACCCCCACGGCAAGACTATCAGCACTCAACATAGGCTCTGGTCCGGCCCAGCTGGCGTTCCCGAAACGCACCGGCCCGGATTCCATCCCCAGCACCGGCCAGAACGATATGCGCACATCGCCGGTAAGTGTCAGATCACGCCCAGTCTGCGCCTTCACCTGCTCGGCCAGGATCGCGGCCAGCTTATCCCCCGGCATCAGCAGCAGCGCGCCAATAATCAGCCCGACCACCGCCACAACAATAAACAGGATGCGCATCAGCCATTTCATATTCCGCTCTCCGCCTTTTGGCTTATCTTTGCCGTGATCATTCAAATCACACGTCACATTTGCAAGGGGAAGCTTTCCCCACTATATGCCGCGCATGACGACAAACCCGCCAAACCTCCGCCCCGACCTGGCGCCTGCCGCCCGGATCACCGAGACGCCCCTATCGAACCAGCCGACCATCGGTATGGTGTCGCTGGGCTGCCCGAAGGCGTTGGTCGACAGTGAGCGTATTCTGACCCGATTGCGGGCAGAAGGATACGGCATTTCACCCGATTATTCCGGGGCCGATGCCGTCATTGTGAACACCTGCGGGTTCCTTGACAGCGCCAAGGCGGAATCGCTGGACGCGATCGGAGAGGCGCTGGTGGAAAACGGCAAGGTCATCGTGACCGGCTGTCTGGGGGCCGAGCCGGAATACATCCGCGAGCACCATCCCCGCATTATGGCTGTCACCGGCCCGCACCAATACGAACAGGTTCTGGATGCGGTACACGCCGCTGTTCCGCCTGATCCTGATCCGTTTGTCGATCTGTTGCCCGCCAGCAGCGTCCAGCTAACACCCCGCCACTACAGCTATCTGAAAATCTCCGAGGGCTGTAACCACAAATGCAAGTTCTGCATTATCCCCGACATGCGCGGAAAGCTGGCCAGCCGCCCAGCCCATGCGGTTCTGCGCGAGGCGGAAAAGCTGGTCGACAATGGCGTGCGCGAGCTGCTTGTGATTTCGCAGGACACCTCGGCCTATGGGCTGGACCGGAAATACGATGTGAACCCCTGGAAAGACCGCGAAGTGCGCAGCCATATCACCGATCTGGCGCGTGAACTGGGGCAGCTCGATGCCTGGGTGCGGTTGCACTACGTGTATCCCTATCCACATGTAAGGGAACTGATTCCACTGATGGCAGATGCCGGATGCAACGTCCTGCCTTATCTGGATATTCCGTTCCAACACGCCCATTCAGACGTTCTGAAACGAATGGCCCGTCCGGCCGCGGCCGCCAAAACGCTGGACGAAATCCGGGCTTGGCGCGACATCTGCCCGGATATCACCCTGCGATCGACCTTTATCGTTGGCTACCCGGGCGAGACCGAAGCCGAATTCCAGACCTTGCTGGATTGGATGGACGAGGCGCAACTGGATCGCGTCGGTTGTTTCCAATACGAAAACGTGGATGGCGCACGCTCGAACGACCTGCCGGACCACGTTCCGGTCGAAGTCAAGCAAGAGCGCTGGGATCGCTTCATGGAAAAGGCACAGGCCATCTCAGAAGCCAAGTTGCAGGCGAAGGTCGGACAGACGCTTCAGGTGATCGTGGATGACGTGGACGACGAGGCCGCCACTTGCCGCACCAAAGCAGACGCGCCCGAGATTGACGGCAACCTGTTCATTGATGAAGGGTTCGAAAACCTCAAGCCCGGTGACATCGTCACAGTCGAAGTGGACGAGGCCGGAGAATATGATCTGTGGGGCAAGCCCGTCTAAGGTCTGACAAAGCCTCCGACACACGTCACATGGGCAAAGCGTGAAGCGAGTTTATTGGCAGAACACGCGGCCAGACCCGATCTTAGACTGAAAGCCAAACACGGAGGTTTTCATGTCTCGTATCTTAAAGCTTGGCCTGAACGGCGTGGTTTTCCTGATGGCTGCGCATTTCGTTGCCACCCCCGTTTACGCCCAGCCCACGCAGGTCGGTTCGGCTGGGTTCGTTGCGGTTGGCGGCAAACACTTCAGCTTTCATAAAAACGGCAACCATAAGATCAAAAGGTATTATGTGGCGCCGAAAGCCAAGTCACATGGTAAGCACCCCAGGGTGTATATTAAAAAGCCGGCTCCGGTTTATCGATACTACACCCCCAAACAGCGTGTGATCGGGCATATCCCCTACCGATCGGTCAAACGACACAATCTCAAGTCGTTCAAATTCAAGCATTCCTACGGCTTCAAGAGGCACTAAGGCGTGGGGTAACAGAAAAACCGATCATCAACCCGATGGTTCGAATGCAGCAGGCATAAAATAACCGCCATGGATGGCGGCTTTTATCCCTCAAATGGTGCAGGCGGTCCGCATCCGGACCGCCTGCGAAAAGCTTATTGAGTAACCGGGTTGCAGACAGTCTGGCCTGCTTCGGTTGTGGCCAGCTCATAGCCACCCGGGCAGCTTGGTGTGCCGGCTTTGTCATAGCTGGGCTGAACGTAAACAGGTGTCGGTTCTTCCTGCTGCGCACAGGCAGTCAGGATCAGAGCAAATGCGCCAACGGCAGCGAGTTTCAGTTTCATGTCCGTCAATCCTTTATTACTTTTCTGATATTGCCCAGCTTTTCGGGGCCGGGTTCAGAATACGGGCTGAACAACAATCTGGCAACTGAATCAATCACGTCTTTGTGAGACACAGCGAATCCATGCCAATTCAGGCTCGTTGCGATGATCTGTGCGGCCATATTGCTATCCTTTTGGTTATAGCGCCCTAAAGTGTTGCAGCGATATCAGCCAAAGACGGAGAAGCCACATGTCAGACGCACCCATCATTGCTCAGAAATCACCCTTTCCGGTCGAGGTAGTCGAAGGGAAAACCTATTTCTGGTGCGCCTGTGGAAAATCCAGCCGCCAGCCGTTTTGCGACGGGTCGCATAAAGGAACCGAATTTGAACCTGTGAAATACACCGCAGATACAACGAAAAAGGTTTTCTTTTGCGGATGTAAACACAGCTCGAAATCGCCATTGTGCGACGGAACGCACAGCGGGCTTTGATCAGGCTTTCAATCCGTTCAAAGTATCTGCATTCGCGCAAAAATCCGGAGCAGTGGTCACCGGGCCTTGCTGCCGGGCCAGCCAGTGTTCGCATTGCACGTCACAACCCGCAGCGCGACACCGCGTGACAAGCTCAGCGTATTGTTCCGGCGACAGACGCCCTTCGGCCATCGCCTCGGTCATTGAAACGCCCATACAGCGCGAAACAGAGCGTGTCAGCCAGAAGTGCCTTTCGATTTCCCCCAACGCGATCTGAGGCATCAAGCGTGCTCCACCTGCTGGGATTTGAGAGCTGCGAAGTACTTTCGATTCGGGCACGTACACGGGGCCATTTCAACCTGCTCGCGCCGTTCGAGCCATTCAGGACAGTCTTTGGCCCAAGCACAGCCACGACATTGCTGAACGATTTCCGCCCATTCTTCTTGATTCAGATGACCATCCCGATAGGCCGCGGCCAAATCGGTTCCGGTAGCCTGACCCATACGTAGTACAAGACGCAGATGGGTCATGATTTCGCCCAGATGTGGCATGGCAAACCTGTATGTTAAGGCATGAGATTGTGAAGCAAATCCTGGTTTCGGCAGTATTCGGGCGTACGCCGTGCAGATACCGCATTGTTCAGGAGATTCATGCAATGATCCGGGTTCGGACAGCCAGTACAGCGCAAAACAGCGTCAGAAATCTGATCCACGGAAACGGAACCATCAATGGCGGCTTCCTCAAGGTCAATGTCCAGCATTCTGGCCATATCGTCCACCAGTCCGGCATGCAGCCGCAGGGTCTCTTGGGTGGGCATGCTGTTTCCTTTCCCTTTCGCGCTTTGTCAAAAGGGTAGCGAATCCGCGGGATCAAACATTGACTCAGGTCAAGATTGGACGCCGATGTGGTCCAGATAGGCTCGGGTGGCGTCCTGAACCCTGCGAAAGCGATCCCCGCCCAGTTTCTTGCCGCCGTACCACCGGGTGACAATGATCACATGATTTTCCAACCCGGCACGTTCGATCATCCGCAGGATCACCATGCCCGCGCCGCTTTCCCCGTCATCAGCTTTCAAGGCACCCGTCGGCAAAATCGCGGCCCAGGTGTTATGGGTGGCTTTGGCGTAGCTCTTGTCCGATTTCAGATCGTCCAGCACCGCATCGATTTCAGTCCGCGAGGTGACACACGCCCCGGACACCGCATATTTCGACCCGCGATCCGACAGGATGACGCCCAGACGTGCAAGTTCGGTCATTGGGCCAGACCCAGTTGCCTGGAGGTTTCAAGCACGATCTGAACGCGCTGCGCGTTTGGTGGGTGAGTTCCCAAAAAACGGTCACCAGGGTCCGGGATACGATCAAAGAACTTTGCCCCGACCAGAGGGTTGTAGCCCGCGTTGTACGTGATGATGGTTCCCAACTGGTCCGCCTCCAGTTCAAAGTCTTTCACATAGGCCTGAACGCCCGTTGCTGCACCTACCTTTTGCGCCTCTTCTATGGCGGCTGCGTCGCCTCCACGCAACTGTTCTACCCTGCCAAATTCTGCTGCACTAGCGCTAGCGATTTCACTCTGCCGCGCGATATGCCCCAGCACGTGGTGGGCTGCTTCATGCCCCATGACAAAGGCCAACTCATCGGCGTTTTGTGTTGAACCAATCATCGAGCGGGTAAAAATAATCACCGGTTGCTGTTTATCATCAAGCGTCTGAAATGCATTTGCAGGCGCACGCGGGTTCAGATCGACAAAAATTCGAAAGTCGCAGTTCTGCCCGACCGTCTGTTTCAGGCACTGGTTGCGGGCTTCCGCTCCGATGGCCTGGCTGACTTCACGAAAGGCCTGCGCCATGGCGTCGGCCCCCGGCTCTTCCCCTTGCCAATCCTCGGCGGGCAACACACGCAGAGCTCCCTCTCCGCACGCTACAATCGGCGGGAACAGCAGTAAGATTAACCATCTGCGCATTTTACATCCTTCAGACTGAATGCCCCGAAATTCAAAATAGTGCCACCTTCCCTAAGGGGCCACACCTAGCAACGCAACGAACAGGTTGCATTGCGCGGCGACGGCTTGCACTCTGGTCATATGTTTTCGATTGAGCATGAATTCGACTCGACGGTCATTACGCTTGTGGACGAAGGTGAAAAGCCTTTGCAGGAAGACGTTGTGATCAACAATTTCGCTGAATGCGTTACCCTTGAGCAATTGGACCCGCGTACCGATCAGATTCAACGGATCACATTGTCACCGGAACAGGTGCGCGATCTGGCGGCTGCGCTGGACCTGCCCGAGGGCGTTTATCAGATTCGCGAAACCGGACCTCAGGGATCATAGACAAACACCTTGATCCGCGCGGATTGCCCCTGCTTCAGTGTCAGGGTTGAAGGTGCAACACCGAGGCATTTTGCAAGGATCAACTGAACAGCGCTATTGGCTTTGCCGTTTTCGGGCAGGACCGTAACGAAAACCCTGATCTGATCTTCTTCAACGATCACACGATCACGGGCCGCCTGAGGCGTGACCTTCAGTTTGAACATGGCCCCGACCTGCGCCAACGCGCTGAGATCCGGTAAATCGCGCAGTTTGGGTTTCGCCATAGTCATCCCCTTCTCTCAATAGTCTTGCATGAAGGACGTTGGAATGAAATTGATCCATGCAATCCGCCGGCGCACCCTTGAAACGGGCTGACCGCCGACCAAGATACAGAGTCGTGATGTAAAGGAAGTTAACATATGTCCCTGAAAAACCCAGCCGCCCTGGAGTTTTTACAGTCGCGCCGATCCCGGCCTGCCAAAACACTGGTTGCACCGGCTCCGACACAGGAAGAGTTGCTGCCTTTGTTGATCGCTGCCGCTCGCAGCCCGGATCACGGAAAACTGGAGCCATGGCGATTTATTGTTCTGGAAAAGGGCGCTATGCCGCGTCTCGCGACCTTGACTGAGGCCTGCGGGCAAAAGCTGGGTAAAAGTCCGGAAGACATTGTCAAAGCGCGCAGCCAATTCGATATGGGACATCTGGCGGTTGCGATCATCGAGGTCCAAAAACCGTCCGAGAAGGTTCCGGCGATCGAACAAACCTATTCAGCTGGCGCGGTCTGTCTGGCGCTGCTGAACGCCGCGCTGGCGGCGGGCTGGGGCGCAAATTGGCTGTCAGGCTGGCAAACGCATGATCGTGACTTCTGCGTCGACGCATTTGGACTTGCAGAAAACGAACGTGTGGCCGGGTTGATTCACATCGCCACCGAGGGAACAGCACCGCCGGAACGCCCGCGACCCGATGCGGCCGCTCTGACGGAATGGGTCACGGAATGATTATCCTGAACGCCTTTTTCAGCGCACTTGGCCAAATTGGAGACCCCAAGTTCCGCGCCGTTTTGCTGCGCGGTGTGGGGTTGACCATCCTCCTGCTGGCTTTCGCCTGCGCAGGTGCGATCTGGTTGATTAACTGGCTGTCGGGCAGTGAAATCTCTCTGCCGTTCGTCGGTGCCGTGCCTTGGCTGAATGACGTTCTGAATTATTCCGGTATCGTGCTCGTCCTGATCCTGCCTGTTTTTCTGATGGTGCCGGTCGCTTCGGCCATCACCTCGATCTTTCTGGATGAGGTTGCACAGGCGGTTGAGGACAAGCATTTTCCGGCATTGCCTCCCTCTCGGCGCATCCCTGTCTCAGAGGCGCTTCTGGACAGTCTCAGTTTCCTTGGAGTACTGATTGGAGCAAACCTGCTGGCGCTGATCCTCTATGCAATTTTCACCCCGCTTGCGCCCTTCATATTCTGGGCCATGAACGGATTCTTGCTGGGGCGGGAGTACTTCACTCTTGCTGCGATGCGAAGGATCGGGCGCGACGGCGCACGTAAGCTGCGGGCCAGGCATTCGACAACGATCTGGGTAGCGGGCACGTTGATGGCCATTCCATTGACGGTGCCACTGGTAAACCTGGTGATCCCAATCATTGGGGCCGCCACATTCACCCATATCTATCACGCTTTGTCAGGCCAAAAGGCCTGACAGAGTTTATCTTGGCTCCAACTGGTTCAGCCAGTCGAAATCCCGCACCGAGATCACACCCGAAAGGATGATCCCGGCAATGATCGCCCAAAGAACGACTGATATGCCGGTGGTGATCCACATCTTTCTTTTCATGTGATGCACTTCCGGCGCGCCCGCATGGGTGCCGGGCACGATGTCGCCCAGATCACCCTGAGTTTTTATGCGAATGGGCAACACCACCAGCAGCGTCATGAACCAGATGACGGCGAACAGTACCAATGCGGCAGTAATGGTCATATCAGGCCCTCCGAAGTTGGGGGATTATACCTGCTCCAGCTCGACCAGGCAGCCGTTGAAATCCTTGGGATGCAGGAACAGAACCGGCTTACCATGTGCACCTATCTTGGGCTCACCCGACCCCAGAACGCGAGCACCGGTTTCCTTCAGATGGTCGCGGGCCGCGATAATGTCTTCGACTTCGTAACACACGTGGTGGATACCGCCGGCCGGGTTCTTTTCCAGAAAACCATTGATCGGGCTGTCATCACCCAGCGGGTACAGCAGCTCGATCTTGGTGTTGGGCAGTTCAATGAACACAACTGTGACCCCGTGATCCGGCTCATCCTGTGGTGCGCCAACTTTGGCACCCAGTGCATTGCGGTATTGCTCGGAAGCCGCCTCAAGATCCGGCACGGCGATGGCAACGTGGTTCAAACGTCCAATCATAGTTCACTCCTCTGTCCTGCGTTGCACGGGTTATGGGGGCTGTTCCATGAAAGGACAAGTGCGCCAAAACGCGCGTTAACGTCGTGTTAGCCAGAACTTCCTAGCGTGAAGCATCTGCTGGATAGGAGAGCTGCCATGGACGATTCGGGTCTACTTGCCACCCCCACCGCCGCGCCCACCGCGACGCGCCCTTTGCTGGGTCAGACCATTCTGGTTGTCGAAGACAGCCGATACGCCTGCGACGCCATCCGCCTGATGTGCCTGCACAGCGGCGCGCGTATTCGCCGCGCGGATTGTCTGAAATCGGCCCGACGACACCTGCAGATCTATCGGCCTTCGGTCATTCTGGTCGATATGGGCCTGCCGGACGGATCCGGCGCCGACCTGATCGCTGAACTGGCGGAGACTACGCCCCGTATCAGCGTCATCATGGGCTTGTCCGGCGATGATACCAACGAAGACATGGCTCTTGTGGCCGGAGCGGATGGTTTTTTATCCAAGCCTTTAAAATCAATGTCTTATTTTCAGAAATCCCTTCTGGAACGTCTGCCGGAGGATCGGCGGCCCAGTGGTCTGCACGCGGTGCGGGATGAAATCATCCATCCAGACCCAATGGCCTATCAGGACGACATGGCCCATATCGCCGATGTGCTCGCAGGTCCAAACGATCATCGCACATTGGATTACGCCGCACAGTTCCTGCAAGGCGTCGCGCGCGAAGCAGATGACAGACCCTTGGCAGAAGCCGCGCGAAAGCTGGCATTGTCACGCGCAAACGGGGCACCGATCACGGCGCAGGCGGCGCAGGTTGCCGGGATGGTGCAGAACCGTCTGGAACAGCGAGAGGCAATTTGAAATGGTCACAGCCTACTTCATCACTGCGACCCTCTTATGCATTTGGGTTTACCGCCAGACACGGCATGCTGCGCACTCCATTCGGGTCAATCGGGACAATCTGGAAAACCCGCTGGACTGACGAGCGCAACGTATAGGGCCCAAAAGAAACCGCCCGCTAGCTGCGGGCGGTTAGTGTTTAGTCTTGCGGGATAATGCGAAGCCCCAGCTCCATCAACTGATCCGAGGTCGGATCTGAAGGTGCATCCATCATCAGGTCTTCGGCGCGCTGATTCATCGGGAACATCATGACTTCGCGGATATTAGCCTCATCCGCCAGCAACATCACGATCCGGTCGATACCAGCCGCGCATCCACCGTGTGGCGGCGCGCCGTAGTGGAACGCGTTGAACAGTGCGCCAAAGCGGGATTTCACTTCATCCTCGCCGTAACCTGCCAGTTCAAAGGCTTTCAGCATGATTTCCGGCTTGTGGTTCCGGATCGCGCCTGAAACCAGTTCGTAGCCATTGCAAGCCAGATCATACTGATACCCACGTACGTCCAGAGGGTTGCCCTGCAGCGCCTCCATACCGCCCTGCGGCATCGAGAACGGGTTATGTTCGAAATCGATCGCGCCGGTTTCTTCATCCTGCTCGTAGATCGGGAAATCCACGATCCAGGCAAAGGCAAAGCGATCTTTTTCGGTCAGCTTCAACTCCTCGCCGATCACGTCACGCGCTTTCCCAGCGACCTTTTCAAAAGCTTTTGGCTTACCACCCAGGAAAAACGCCGCATCACCGACACCCAAACCCAGTTGCTGACGGATAGCCTCGGTGCGCTCTGGGCCGATGTTCTTGGCCAACGGACCTGCGGCTTCCATCCCCTGGCCCTGATCGCGCCAGAAGATATAGCCCATGCCAGGCAGACCTTCTTTTTGGGCAAAGACGTTCATCCGGTCACAGAATTTCCGGCTGCCACCAGTTGGCGCTGGGATAGCGCGGATTTCGGTGCCTTCCTGCTCCAACAGCTTTGCGAAAATCGCAAAGCCAGACCCGCGGAAGTGGTCGGAGACCACTTGCATTTTAATAGGGTTCCGCAGGTCGGGCTTGTCGGTGCCGAACCACAAAGCCGAGTCCTTGTAGGAAATCTGCGGCCACTCCTGATCGACCTTGCGGCCACCGCCGAACTCTTCGAACACGCCGGTCAGAACGGGCTGGATGGTGTCGAATACGTCCTGCTGCTCGACAAACGACATCTCGAGGTCAAGCTGGTAGAAATCGGTGGGCGAGCGGTCGGCACGCGGGTCTTCGTCGCGGAAGCATGGCGCGATCTGGAAATATTTGTCAAAGCCCGACACCATGATCAGCTGTTTGAACAGCTGCGGTGCCTGCGGCAGAGCGTAGAACTTGCCCGGATGCAGGCGCGACGGCACGAGGAAGTCGCGTGCGCCTTCCGGCGAGGATGCGGTGATGATCGGTGTCTGATATTCGCGGAAGCCCTGATCCCACATCCGTTTGCGCATGGATGCGACAACGTCCGAGCGCAGGGTCATGTTCTGCTGCATCGCCTCGCGGCGCAGGTCCAGATAGCGATAGCGCAGGCGGGTTTCCTCGGGATATTCCTGATCGCCGAACACCATCAACGGCAGTTCATCGGCGGCACCCAGAACTTCCAGTTCACGCACGTAAACCTCGATCTCGCCGGTGGGTAGCTTTGCGTTCACTAGTTCCGGGTCACGCGCTTTGACCGTACCATCGATGCGGATGCACCATTCGGAACGCACCTTTTCCAGCTCGGCAAAAGCTGCGCTGTCGCCGTCACACAATACCTGTGTCACACCAAAATGGTCGCGCAGGTCGATGAACAGTACGCCACCGTGATCTCGGACCCGATGCACCCAACCGGACAGGCGAACAGTTTCGCCAACATTGGTGGCGGTCAAGGCGGCGCAGGTGTGGCTGCGATAGGCGTGCATGGATCATATCCCTTCGGGCGCAGAATTCGTCGCGCCGATACACCCTGTCAGGCTCGGAAAGTCAAGGCGGGTCGCCCCGTCAAAACGGCCTTTGCACATTGCCTGAGTAGAAATAGACACCAAGCCCCACAGCAAAGATGATATTGCCCGCAATCGCGTGTAACAGCACCGCGTAAAAGAACGAGCCACGCTGCCGGTAGGCCCATGTGAACAACAACCCGCCCGCGAATGTCATCAGGGCGACGATCCAGCTCCAGTACATCAGGTGAGCGAATGAGAATATGGCGGCGTTCAGCAGATAGGCCGTGCGCCCTTCGGGCAAGATCGCGTGATAGCGGCGGAAGAACAGGGGGCGAAATAGCAATTCTTGCGGCAGGGCTGACAGCAGCGGATAGCCGACCCAGATGAAGGCCAGCATCTCGGGGTGGTGTTTGAGCAGGAAGAACGCGGCATCCGGGCGCGTGATCTGTATCAATCCCACGCAAAACACGGCCATGATGGCGGTGAAAAGCGCCACCTCGCGCAAAGACCAGTTGGCCCAGTCGTAACGCAGCTCGGCCCATTGAAATCCGGGCGTCCTGTGCAAAAGGACGACACCCACCCCCGTCAGGGCAAACAACGCCGGAAACATCCAGTTCGCTGGAAAGAGAACAGCGATCACCAACGGCAGGCCGATAAAGAACAAGCCGAATTCCAGCCGTAGCCGCGGCAGTGCAACCGGCGGACCGATCATCGCGCAGTCTTTGGTCACGTGTCTATCAGCTCCACCCGGATCAGTCCGCGTAACGAATTGCCCATGTAAATAGTTTGCGCATTTTTCAGGTCGGTCAAGGTCAGTACAGCTTCTGCAACTGTTCCATTACCCAGCAGCTCTTCACGCAAAATCCCCGGTAACAGCCCACTGGACAGCGCGGGTGTCAGAACCCGGCCATCAGGCATTTCCAAAAACAGGTTTGTGATGGTGCCTTCACAAAGCTCGTCAAGTTCATTCATGAACAACCATTCATCAATTCCCTCCGGCAATGCAGCACGTGCGGAATCATAGAGAGCACGGTGGGTTGTCTTGTAACGCAACCAAAGATCATTTGAAGCCAGATACCGATCGGACAGGGCTACGCGCCAGATAGGTGGATTGTCTGCCAGCAGACCGGTTGTCAATTCGAACACGCCAGACGCGTCCAACGTCAGGCGGCAACGCAATGGGGTATCGCCGACCGCCGGGTTTAGTGCTGCGGTCGCATCGTCTTTAGTGAAGGAAACCCCAAGGGCCGCTGCCGTGCGGGCCATACGCGCAAGATGGCGATCCTGTCGGACAAACCCTTGCTCAGGCCGGAAGGCCAGTGTTTCGATCAGGCGGAAATCAGGCTCAGCTGATGGGCGAAGCGGGCTTTCCATAGCGCCTCCTCATATTCTGACGGGGCGGTGCTGTCCCATACGACTCCACCGCCTACGTTCAGAGTGGCGCGATCGTCTTCAAGCATCAAGGTGCGGATGGCCACGTTGAACTCGGACCGCCCATCAGGCGCGGCCCAGCCAATGGTGCCGCAATAGATGTCGCGCGCCCATGGCTCTAGCTCGGCCAGAATCTCCATTGCACGGATCTTTGGTGCGCCAGTGATCGACCCGCAGGGAAACAGCGCAGTCAGAATCTCGCCCAGACCGGCGCATTTATGCAGCTGCGCGCGGACCAGCGAGACCATCTGATGAACAGTTGCATAGGTTTCAACACGGAACAGCTCGGGCACATGAACCGATCCGGGCAACGCGACGCGGCTGATGTCGTTGCGCAAAAGATCAACGATCATCAGATTCTCGGCCCGGTTCTTTTCGTCGGTGGTCAGAAAGGCGCGACGTCGCGCATCCTCATCCGGGTCTTCACTGCGCGGTTGCGTGCCCTTCATCGGGCGAGTTTCGATCTTCCCATCCTCGTCCGTGCGGAAAAACAACTCCGGCGAGCGGCTAAGGAGATCGGGCAACCCATCCTGCTGCACCAGCGCACCATGGCCCACCGGCTGCCCTGCTACCAGCGCGGCATATAGCGTTTCGCTATCGCCCAAGACGCTCAGATCAATCGGAAAGGTCAGGTTGGCCTGATAAATATCTCCAGCGCCGATGGCATCATGCACGGTTTGAAAGGCTTGGGTGTAACGCGCCTCGTCCCAACGAGGCCGGAACGTGCCTACTTCGCCCGAAGGCGACGGCAAAGCGACCCGATCCGGTGCGCCATATACCCCAAAGCACAGCAAAGGCAGACGACGTTTTTCAGGCAAAAGGCCATTTAGCCGGGGCTCAAGAACATAGCCCAGTTCGTAACTGGCATATCCTGCCAGCCAGGCACCATCCGCGCGCGCCTCATCCAGTGCCGCCAGAGCCTGGGGCACCTCTTCCGCCAGATCCGCGCGGATAATCTGAGACGGACGCTGAAACCGGGTTCCTCGCCCGGCCGGTCCCTGATCGAAACGAATACGCACTTGCATCCTCAATTGCCGTGAGGGGCCATATAGAGAATACTCCGCCAAGTGAAAGAGGGGAAAGCGGCAATTTCGTCCCCGTTTCCGATACCTCTTGAACCTTTTCGCGCGGTCCCTATAACGCAGGACAATTTGGGCGCTTGGGCGGTGCCCTGACTCGCGGACAATCGAAGGAACAAGGCCATGCCGAGAAGAACCGACATCCAGTCGATCATGATCATCGGGGCGGGCCCCATTGTTATCGGTCAGGCCTGTGAATTCGACTATTCCGGTGCTCAGGCCTGCAAAGCGCTTCGCGAGGAAGGCTACCGGGTCATTCTGGTGAACTCGAACCCTGCGACGATCATGACCGACCCCGGATTGGCTGACGCAACTTATATCGAGCCGATCACGCCGGAAGTTGTCGCCAAGATCATCGAGAAAGAACGCCCCGACGCCCTGTTGCCCACGATGGGCGGACAGACCGGCCTGAACACCTCGCTGGCGCTGGAAGAGATGGGCGTGCTCGAGAAGTTCGGTGTCGAGATGATCGGCGCCAAGCGCGACGCCATCGAAATGGCCGAAGACCGCGCCCTGTTCCGCGAGGCGATGGATCGGCTGGGTCTGGAAAACCCAAAAGCAACCATCGTAACCGCGCCCAAGCGCGAAGACGGTTCCACCGATCTGGATGCCGGCGTGCAGATGGCACTGGATGAGCTGGAAGAAATCGGCCTGCCTGCCATCATCCGCCCTGCCTTTACACTGGGCGGCACCGGCGGAGGCGTGGCCTATAACCGTGAGGATTATATCCATTTTTGCCGCTCGGGCATGGATGCCTCGCCGGTGAACCAAATCCTCGTCGATGAAAGCCTGCTGGGCTGGAAAGAATACGAGATGGAGGTGGTGCGCGACACCGCCGACAACGCCATCATCGTCTGTTCGATCGAAAACGTCGATCCGATGGGCGTGCATACCGGTGACTCGATCACTGTGGCCCCTGCCCTGACGCTGACGGACAAAGAATACCAGATCATGCGCAACGGCTCGATTGCCGTTCTGCGCGAGATCGGCGTTGAGACCGGCGGATCGAACGTGCAATGGGCGATCAACCCCGATGATGGCCGTATGGTCGTGATCGAGATGAACCCGCGCGTGTCGCGGTCGTCCGCGCTGGCGTCCAAGGCGACCGGTTTCCCGATAGCCAAGATCGCGGCCAAGCTGGCCGTTGGTTATACGCTGGACGAGTTGGACAACGACATCACCAAGGTCACGCCCGCCTCGTTCGAGCCGACCATCGACTATGTCGTCACAAAGATCCCGAAATTCGCGTTTGAGAAATTCCCCGGCTCTGAACCCTACCTGACCACCGCCATGAAGTCGGTGGGTGAGGCCATGTCCATCGGTCGCACGATCCACGAATCGATGCAGAAAGCTCTGGCGTCAATGGAATCGGGTCTGACCGGCTTTGATGAGGTCGAAATCCCCGGCCTGAACGTGGGCGTCTGGGACGAGGCCGACGACAAGGCCGCCGTGATCAAGGCGATCAGCCAACAGACGCCCGACCGTCTTCGCACAATCGCGCAGGCCATGCGTCACGGCCTGACCGATGACGAGATTTTCGGCGTTACCAAGTTCGACCCGTGGTTCCTGGCCCGCATTCGCGAGATCATCGAGGCCGAGCGTCAGGTGCGCAAAGACGGCCTGCCTGTCACCGAGGACGGTATCCGCAAGCTGAAAATGTTGGGCTTCACTGACGCGCGTCTGGGCAACCTGACCGGCCGTGAGGAAGATAACGTCCGCCGGGCGCGTCGCAATCTGGGCGTCTCAGCGGTGTTCAAACGCATCGACACCTGTGCCGCCGAGTTCGAAGCGCAGACGCCCTACATGTATTCGACCTACGAAGCCCCGATGATGGGCGAAGTCGAATGCGAAGCGCGACCGTCCGATCGCAAGAAGGTCGTCATTCTGGGCGGCGGTCCGAACCGGATCGGTCAGGGGATCGAGTTCGACTACTGCTGCTGTCACGCCTGTTTCGCGCTGACCGAGGCGGGGTATGAGACCATCATGGTCAACTGCAACCCCGAGACCGTTTCGACCGACTATGACACCTCGGACCGTCTGTATTTCGAGCCGCTGACCTTTGAACACGTGATGGAAATCCTGACGAAGGAACAGGAAAACGGCACGCTGCACGGCGTCATCGTTCAGTTCGGCGGCCAGACCCCGCTGAAACTGGCCAACGCGCTGGAGGCGGAAGGTATTCCAATCCTCGGCACCACGCCGGATGCCATCGATCTGGCCGAAGACCGCGAGCGGTTCCAGGCGCTGGTGAATGAACTGGGCCTGAAGCAGCCAAAAAACGGCATCGCCTCGACCGACGAACAGGCGCTGGAGATTGCCGAAGAGATTGGCTTCCCGCTGGTGATCCGCCCCTCTTATGTGCTGGGCGGTCGTGCGATGGAAATCGTCCGCGATATGGATCAGCTGCGGCGCTACATCAACGAGGCGGTTGTGGTCTCGGGCGACAGCCCCGTTCTGCTGGACAGCTATCTGGCGGGCGCGGTGGAACTGGACGTGGACGCGCTGTGCGATGGCACCGACGTTCACGTCGCGGGCATCATGCAGCATATCGAAGAGGCCGGCGTGCATTCGGGTGACTCGGCCTGTTCGCTGCCGCCTTACTCGCTGTCGAAAGACATCATCCAACAGATCAAGGATCAGGCGTTCAAACTGGCCAAAGCGTTGAACGTTGTCGGCCTGATGAACGTCCAGTTTGCAATCAAGGATGATGAGATTTACCTGATCGAAGTAAACCCGCGCGCCTCGCGCACCGTGCCGTTTGTGGCCAAGGCCACCGACAGTGCGATTGCATCCATTGCCGCGCGTGTCATGGCAGGTGAAAAGCTGGTCAGCTTCCCGCAGCGCCCGCCCTACAAGGCCGTGGACGATACCAAGATTGCAGATCAGATGACACTGGCCGACCCTGATATGCCGTGGTTCTCGGTGAAAGAAGCCGTTCTGCCCTTCGCGCGTTTCCCTGGCGTCGATACGATCCTCGGCCCGGAAATGCGCTCGACTGGCGAGGTCATGGGTTGGGACCGCGATTTCCCGCGCGCCTTCCTCAAGGCACAGATGGGCGCGGGTATGGTCCTGCCGACCTCGGGCCGGGCCTTCATTTCGATCAAGGATGCGGATAAAGGCAAAGCGATGCTGGAGGCCGCGCAGGTGCTGGTCGAACAGGGTTTCACACTGGTCGCGACACGAGGCACGCAAGGCTGGCTGGCCGATCAAGGCGTGCCCTGTGACGTGGTCAACAAGGTCTATGAGGGCCGACCGGACGTGGTCGACATGCTGAAAGACGGTCAGGTTCAACTGCTGATGAATACGACCGAAGGCGCCCAGGCGGTTGAGGACAGCAAAGCCATTCGCTCGATCGCGCTGTACGACAAGATCCCATATTTCACCACAGCCGCCGCCAGCCACGCTGCTGCTCTGGCGATCAAGGCGCAGGCCGAAGGCGATGTCGAGGTGAAATCGCTACAGGGGTAACCCGCCCGGCCTGAGCCACAAATGGCTCATCGATGAACAAACAGATGCGCGCCCGTTGACCTTGTATCAACGGGCGCGCATCTGTTTTCAGGTATAAGGAGTACAAATCAATGCGCACATTTCTGGTTCTCACAATCTTCACCATTCTGGCTGCATGTGATGTGCCGTTTGTTCCATTGATCTGACTGAACCGGGTCCAGCCTTTCAACCAGACCCGGGCAAAACCTGTTTTCAGGCGGCCTGTGCCTCGCGTTTCTCGTCCCGCCTAAAGAAAAGCAGGTAGAACACCGGTGCGGCGACCATTGTCAGGACGGTTGCAAATGCCAACCCTCCCATGATCGTCACCGCCATCGAGACGAAGAACGCATCGGTCAGCAACGGCGCCATGCCAAGAATGGTCGTAATCGCAGCCAGCATAACAGGGCGCAAACGGGAAACCGAGGCTTCCACGATGGACTCGCGCAAAGGTTTACCTGTGGCGCGGACAAGGTCGATCTCTTCCACCAGAACAATGCCGTTCTTGATCAGCATGCCTGACAGGCTGAGCAGACCAAGAAGGGCTGTAAAGGTGAAGGGCAGCCCTGTTCCCAGCAGGCCGATCACCACGCCGTTCACCGACATCGGCACCAGCAGCCAGATAATGATCGGCTGGCGGATCGCATTGAACAACAGGACCGAGATCAGCACCATGATCAGCAGGCTCAGCGGCAATTGTTTGCCCAGACTTTCCTGCGCATCGCGCGAGTTCTCGAATTCGCCACCCCACTCCATCTTGTAGCCCTGTGGCAGTTCGATCGCCTCGATGGCGTCCCGCACTTCGGCATGGATCTGTGCCGCTGTCAGGTCGGGTGGGATATCTGCACCAACCGTGATGGTCAGAACACGGTCGCGACGATGAACCAGCGTATTGAGCGATTTGTACTCGAATCCGTCGACCATCTGTTCGATTGGTACAAACTTCTCTGACTGGTCCGAATACACTACCTGATCGACGATTGAGTAGTCCCCGTCCGCCGGTCGGCGCAGTATGATCGGGATCAGTCGGTCGCGCTCACGCAGCACCCCGCCTGTGAGGCCATCGGTCGAGAATTGCAGTGTGGCGGCAATATCCTCGCGCGTAACCCCTGCCGTCTGTGCCCGTTCGGTGGCATAGATCGGCTGAACCGCCAGTTCCTGTTCGCGCCAGTCGTGGTGGACGAGCAGCGCGTTGGGCGAAGCCGAAGCCATGCGCTGCACGGCCTCGTCGGCAAGCTGACGCAGCACAACTGGATCGCTGCCTGAGAACCGGGCCTGGATCGGGTCACCTCCGCCTGGGCCAAAGACCAGACGTTTGGTGCCGAACTCACCTTCGGGGAACTGGACGGACCCGAACGCTTCCAGATCCGCCTGCAGGGCCGGTATGTCATCCAGACTTTCGGTGCGGATGATCATGTGACCATAGCTCGGATTCGGTTTTTCCGCCGAATAGGTCAGCATGAACCGGGTTGCGCCCTGCCCCACGAAGGTTGTGACGGACACCACATCATCGCGATCGGCCAGCCAGTTTTCGAACACCGCCATATCCTGAGCAGTGCGCGCAATCGGTGTGCCCTGCGGCAGCTTGTAGTGGACAAAGAAAAGGGGCGTGTTCGAGTTGGGGAAGAACTGCTGTTTCATCAGCCCGAACCCGGCGTAGCAGACAACCGTCACACCGATGAGCCCGGCAACAACCAGCCAGCGGAAGCGCAGCGCAAAACGCAGGATCGCGCCGTAGATGCGGAACAGGATACCGCCGTAAGCGTCGATCTCACCTTCCTTGCCCTGCTTGAAAAAGTAGTGACCCAGCAACGGTGTGACCGTGATGGCCAGTATCCAGCTGAGCAACAGCGAAATGCCGATCACTGCAAACAGTGAGAACAGAAACTCACCCGTCGCATCCGGGCTGAGACCGATCCCCGCAAAGGCCATGATGCCGATCACGGTTGCGCCCAGCAGAGGGATCTGGGTTTTCGACGCCACATCTTCAGCCGCTTCGCGCGAGGGCCTGCCGCGCAGCATCGCAATCTGCATCCCTTCGGCCACCACGATGGCGTTGTCCACCAGCATCCCCATGGCGATGATCAGGGCACCAAGCGAAATCCGCTCCATCTCGATGGAAAACAGCGACATGAACAGAAGCGTGCCGACCACGGTCAACAACAGGGTCGAGCCCACAACAATAGCCGCACGCCAACCCATGAAGATACCCAGCACGGCGACCACGATGGCCACCGACATGGCAAGGTTCACAAGAAAGTCGTTCGAGGCCTGCTCGACCACCACATGTTGCTGGTAGATAGGCAGGATTTCGACACCAAAGGGAATGTCTGTATTCAGTTCCGCGAACTTCGCATCCGCTCGCTTGCCAACTTCGACGATGTTTTCCGTGGCCAGACCCGCAATGCCGAGGGTGAAGGCTTCGGTCCCGTTATAACGGATCATAATATCCGGATCGTTCTGCCGCGCGCGGTAGACATCGGACATGTCGAACAGGTTGATCACCTGCCCTTGCGAACCGACGGACAGCCCCGCAATGGCCGATACACTGTCGGACCCTTCAGCCGTCAGAATCGTAGTGCGGTCGTTTTCCGAACGCAGAGACCCCGAGGAATTCACTGAATCCGCATTGGCGATGGCTTCGTTGATCGCTTGCAGCGGTACGTTTTGGTTCACCGAAATCGCCAGATCGGGTTCCACAAAGATCGCCTCATCCGGCAGGCCCTGAACTTCGACATCGGCGACGCCGTCAACAGTCAGCAATTCCCGCCGCAGGAACGTTGCCAGTTCATGCTTTTCGGCGTCGGAAAACCCTTCGGCGGTCACGGCATAGAACAGTCCGAACACATCGCCAAACCCGTCATTCACATAAGGTTGGCTGACCCCGGACGGTAAACCTCGCGCGGCGTCGCGCACCTTGGCCCTCAGCCGAGTCCAGATGGCAGGCAGTTCGTTACCGTCATAGGTCGACTTGATCTCAACTTCGATCAGTGATTGTCCGGGTTGGTTGACCGAGGTGATAGCGTCCACCTCGCCCATTTGCTGAATAGCCGATTCAAGCGGCTCGGACACCTCCAGCGCCACCTGTTCCGCCGTGGCACCAGGGTATTGCGTGGCAATAACCGCGTTTTTGATCGTAAAGGCCGGGTCTTCCAACCGACCAAGCGACATGAATCCCCAGATGCCCCCAAACAGGGCAATGAGGATGATCAGCCATGTGTAAAGCGGCCGATCAATTGAGGCGCGAGCGATGTTCATGCGTCAGCACCTCAGTTCGCGAAGCCGGTGAACCGGCGCACAGACTGACCGTCTGTCAGCACAGCGCCGCCGGCAACAACAATCTCGTCTCCGTCGGACAAGCCCGACAGCACCCGAACGTCGCCGGTTTGCGTGGGTTCAATTGTCACCGGAACGCGGCGGATGGTGCCTTCATTCGCACCAGCCGGAGAGAATACCATAACGCTCAGTTCGCCAGTTGCGTCAGAGACAACGGCCGTCGCTGGCACGACGATGCCTGTGTGCCCATCCCGAACCTGAACGTTGACGGTGACGGACGAGCCTGGGAGGATTTGCAGCCCCTCGGGCGGGGTCAGGCCGAACTGAATGCGGAAGGTCTGCCCGACGCTGGAAGTTTCAGCGTCGAATTCACGGATTTCAAGCGGAAAGACCTCATCACTGACGGGAAATTTCGCGGTGATCGTAATGTCGTCATTCTGGCCAGAGCGCTGAAACAAGATCTCGGGCACATCCACTTCGATGCGCAATTCGGACATGTCGTGGATGCGGACGATGGGAGCGCCTGCCGAGACGGTGGTGAAAGCCTCGACCGCGCGGCTGGAGACCAGCGCGTCAAATGGTGCAGTCAGCGTTGCATGTTCCAGCTCGTATTCCGCGTCGCGCAGAGCGATTGCTGCTAGTTGCGCCTCGGTTTCTGCGTCATCCACGGCCACCTGACTGGCCGTTGTACCCCGCAGGCGCGACAGGCGCGCGACGGTGCGGTCAGCCTGTTCCTTTTGCAACTGCGCCCGGTCCAGGCGCAGCTCAAACGGCTCCTGATCCAGCCGCGCGATCAGGCCGTCCTTGGGGATCACGAAGCCCTCGTTGATGGGCATCTCAACGATCTGACCTGCCACTTGAAAAGCCAGGTCGACAGTCTGGCGCGCGGCAACACGGCCGAAAAACTGCCGGGTGAAGCCGGGCGCCGTTTCGCGCACCTGCACTAGTTTCACCGGTTTCGGGGTTTCTTGAGCGGCAATTGGGGTTGCCAGAACGGCCAGCGCAAGGCCGACAGAGGTCAGGAGTTTCATTTATTCAGTCCCTCGGGAATTCCCGTTTTCAAAACGTTGTCACGGATTTTGCGCGCCAGTCGTGCGAATTCGGCAGTTTCTTCTTCGTTCAGACCCGAGGCCCTGTGAAACAGGTCTCCGGCTTCGGCCACCAGCATGTTGCGGGCCTCTTCGCCTTGCTCAGTCAACACCAGCAACCATGCACGGCGGTCTTCGGGGTCACGCTCGCGCGTCAGATAACCTGCTGTTTCGAGGGAATCTGCTGTGGCCGTGATCGTAGAGGGGACACTCAGCATGTCCGCGGCCAGCACCCCCATGCGCTTTGGCTGATCCAGCTTGATCAGCATGTGGCATTCGGGGTGACTCAGGTCGGTTTCGATACAGTCAAATGTCTCTTCCAGTTTCCAGTACAGGGCATACACCCCCATGATCGCCTGAATCTCGGGGCTGAGGCGGCCAAGTCTGGTACTGATATCATCGGGCATTGGGGATCTCCGCGCGCATTGGGGAGGGCATATATTTCAATTTCTGAACTATTCAAGATATGAAACTGCGCTTTCGCTTACATTCCCTTGGGTCAACATACCTTGATCAAATCACACCATGACTGCATTTTGAGCAAATCCGAAACATTCAGGGCCCGCCATGTATACCCCCGCCATCACCGGTACCGGTGTCTTCACGCCTCAGAACGTCATCACCAATGCCGAGCTTGTCGAAGCATTCAACGCTTATGCGGACAAACAGAACGCAGAGAATGCCGAAGCTATCGCCGCGGGGCGCATGGAAGCGATGCAGCATTCATCCGAAGAGTTCATCATCAAGGCATCGGGGATCGAGAACCGTTACGTGATGGACAAGGCTGGTGTGCTGGACCCTGACGTGATGCACCCGTCGCTGCGCCAGCGCAGCGACGAGGAGCCCGGCATCATGACCGAGATGGCAGTCGATGCCTGCAAGAAGGCGCTGGCGCAAGCGGGGCGCACAGCGGCGGATGTTGATCTGGTGGTCTGCGCGGCGTCGAACCACGAACGCGCATACCCGGCGATTGCGATCGAAATTCAGCAGGAATTGGGGATCAACGGGTTCGGCTTTGACATGAACGTCGCCTGTTCCTCGGCCACATTCGGCATTCAGGCCGCCGCGGATATGGTGCGCTCTGGGTCGGTCCGCGCTGCCTTGGTCGTGAATCCTGAAATCTGCTCGGGCCATCTGGAGTGGCGCGACCGGGATTGTCACTTCATCTTTGGCGATGTGGCGACGGCGACCCTGATCGAACGGATCGAAGACGCGCAAGGCCCGCATTTCGAGATCTTGTCAACGCGCTGTGCCACCACTTTTTCCAACAACATCCGCAACAACAACGGGTTCCTGCGCCGCTCCCGCCCGGACGGGTTGATCGACCGGCGTGACATGCAGTTCATGCAGAATGGGCGGAAAGTGTTCAAGGAAGTACTGCCCATGGTCAGCAGGCACATCAGCGACCATATGGATGCCGAAGGGGTCGGCAACACCGACCTGAAACGCCTGTGGCTGCATCAGGCCAACAAGACGATGAACGACTTCATCGGCAAGAAGGTTCTGGGCCGCGAACCTGCGGCGGGCGAGCAACCGAACATCCTGCAGGATTACGCCAACACCTCATCCGCCGGGTCGATCATTGCCTTTTCAAAATACTCCGATGACATGCAGGAAGGCGATCTGGGCCTGATCTGTTCTTTTGGAGCCGGTTATTCGGTTGGGTCGGTGATCGTGAAACGCCACGCCTGATTGCCGCCGCACGCCCTGCCAATCGGCCCAGAGGCCTCTATTGAGTGCCAGTCACCTTGAAGATCTGAAAGGGAGCCTCTGCGGCGCCCTGAATCCGAGTGAGATATGCTGGTTTCTCGCCCTCGGCCAATCGTGCTTGCAAACCGCGACCCTGTGATGCCCAGGACCAGAAGTCGGCCCGCGGCGCCGGTGCGCAAAGCAGGACGTAATCCACGCCCAGCTCGGCCAAACGTGGTCCGACCTGAGACGCATCTGCACGGAACAAGTCGATCTGCGCCAGAATCCCTGCCTGATTCCGATGATAATTCCCCGCCAGAACAGAGTGATCCGTATAGTGCAGTGCATTGGCCGCATAATCGAAATCAACCAATATCAGTCCGGAGGGAAGATCACGCAAATCGGCATAGGCCTCCTGCGTTTGGCAGGAAGCACCGGGGCGTTCCGACGCCTTTCCAGCTGATATGGCCGGCGCTGCCAGAGATGGCCCTGCAATACGTCCCAGCTGTTCCTCGATGCTGGTGCCGATTTTCGGCGAGATGCAGAGGATAAAAGCAACCATCGCAAGCCCAGATAGCGTACGTCTGTTGTTCGCATAAGTGGTGTACAGGACACGCAGGATCTGCGCCTGAACGGCCACCAGCGAAATGCCCAGAAACGTCATCATTCTAGACTGATAGAGGAAAACGACCAGGCTGGTTACGATTAGCGCCAGAAACAGAGTGTAGTCCAGTCTGAAGGGTGACCTGACCGCAAAGATCAGGGCGGCTGCCATCGTGACGATTGCCATCGCGAGCAAGGCCAGAACTTCGCCCCGGTGCAACTCCAAAACAACGTTGATTTTCTGCGCTTCTGCCACCTGGCTCAGCCAGTAATCCCGCATGTCCCGAGGCAAAGCTTCGATTGGGTTGCTAAGGCAGTGCGGGGCAAAGGCATAAGCGCAAGCCAGTGTCACCACACCAACCGCAAGGCACCCGCCGACGCGGACCCGAAGCGACCAACCGGACCCGACCCAGGCCACAGCGCAAAGACCCAGCGCGGCGATACTTGCCGGTAAGGCTACACTGAGTGTCAGGGCGTCACAGCTTGGGAACAGAAAAGCCTCTTGTCCTGTCGTCGCGAGGCTGGTCAGCACAAGCGTCGCGGTCAGTCCGGCACCAAATGCCATGGTCGGGCGCCGGGTCAGTTCGCCATTTATGATCCAGTCAATGGCAAAAAACACTGCGATAAGCGCGATCTGCAATATCGATTCGGTGCCAATAGATACCGAAAGCGCCAGACAGGCACCCAGCAACCACCCGGCATATGGCTTGTCCCTGCGCAGGGCAAAGAACATCAGGGCCGTTGCGAACAGAAGAATCTGAGCGTTGTGGTGATCAAACGAAAAATAGTCGAACTTCCGGGAATGTTGGAGCGCTAGCACACCGACAACCAGCGCCGAAACTGCCCCTTCACGCGCACCCAGTACACTTCCGGTCACTGCAAAGACCCACAAGGTCAGACCCGCCAGTATTGAGGGCCAGGCAAAAGCCGTCACCTGAAGGGCGATATCTGGGGGCAAAACCAACCCGAGTGTTCCGTAAAGTGCAGCAATCGGGGCGTCGATCAGTCGGGACCAATGCATCAGTGTGCCGCCTTCGGGCCCCAGCCGGTGTTGATAGCCGTCGAACCAGCCCTGCCCCTGCAACAGGTCCTGGACGACCACCCAGCGCATCACATCGTCAGACCCTTCCTGATGACCGCTGAAGGCCACCAGAGCAAGAAGTGCGGCGTAGGCGCATACAAAAACTCGCAGAACAAACCGGTCTGCGAACATACTGTATGGTCCCTGCGAATTCTGCATGGCGCTCTGCCCTTGACGATATTGCCCGCAACGACCCCTACAGGGCAGACGTGACTGAATTGAGGCAATAGCCTCAGTCAGCGCTCCTGCCTTTCTGCGCATAAAAACAGGCAATCGCCATAGGCGGAGTTTGGCCGGTCATGGGCGCAAAGGGTCAGGAACGGGCCTAGCTGACGCTTTCTTCTTCCAGGTGCAACTTCATCTCAATCAGAACCTGTTGCAGCAAACTGGTTTCTTTCAGCAGCCGTTTGGCTTCGTTGACTGTGATAATTCCATCTTCGATGGCGGCCTGATATTCGGTCATCAGCATCGCAAACCGCTGACTGAGCGCAATGACGTCCGAATTTACACCACCGGTGCGCGGTGTGGTTGTGTTGCGGTCGCTGTAGGATAACGTGATGTTTTTCAGATCCGCCAAAGCCGACGTCACGTGCGGGTAAGTCGCCGCGTTTTCAAGGCGGGCAACTGCATCCACAGGCATAAACCTGTCCCCATGTTCAGCATTGTCGGAATAGTATCGTCCTAAAGTTGCCTTGGATTTCCCTGTAATTTCACATGCGGCTTCGATTCCAACATCTTTAACCAGCGCTTCTGTGTGTTTTTTCAGATAGGCCCCGATATCTGCCATTGTATTACCTTTGTTACCTGCAAACGCCTGCCCGATGTCCAGACGGGGGAAAGCGTGGGGAAATTTCCCATAACCGAGTCATAATTGAAATGTCATACATTGGCTATCCCTCAGATATGCGGGGGATTTTGTGAGTGAGTGGCGGCAGTTCTTGCCGGTAACGAGTAATTGCAGGGTGAATTTGTTGTGCCTTGCTCCGTTTTGGCCACATGTTGGCCGACGGCGTCGCTGTTGCAGATGTGGGGGTTCCATCCCCTAGAGCGTAGCTCGGCCTCTGCAAACGCAACGGCGACGTCGCTCCACCAAAACGATTGATATCTTGTTCCTTTTCCCCAAGCGTTTTAGACCCGCCTCATGGCAAAACTGTATTTCAACTATTCGACCATGAACGCGGGAAAATCGACCGTGTTGCTGCAAGCCTCGCACAACTATCGCGAGCGTGGGATGCAGACATACCTGATGACCGCCGCCGTTGACGGGCGTGCGGGAGCCGGGCGGATTGCATCGCGCATTGGCATCTCGGAACAGGCCGATACGTTCAAACCAACGGACGATGTATTCGCCATGATCCGCAACCGCCTGAACGAAGGTTCTGTCACCTGCGTGTTCATAGACGAAGCCCAGTTTCTGTCCGAAAAACAGGTCTGGCAGCTGGCGCGTGCGGTCGATGATCTGAAGGTGCCCGTTCTGGCCTACGGGTTGCGGGTGGATTTTCAGGGCAAGCTGTTCCCGGGATCAGCCGCCTTGCTGGCCCTTGCCGATGAAATGCGCGAGGTGCGCACCATCTGCAAATGCGGGCGAAAAGCAACAATGGTGATTCGCCAGGACGAAAGCGGCAAAGCCATCACCGAAGGTGCCCAGGTGCAGATTGGCGGGAACGAGACCTATGTCTCGCTCTGCCGCAAACATTGGCGCGAAGCGGTGGGCGACTAAACCGGGTTGGGCAGTGCCCTGCCCGCCACCAAGGCCGCGACGTTGTCCAGCGCTATATGGCCCATATTGCTGCGCACCTCTTCGGTGGCTGTTCCCAGATGGGGCAGCAAGGTAACGTTTTCCATATCACAAAGGGTCTGGGGCACTTTGGGTTCGAACTCGTAGACGTCCAGCCCTGCCCCCGCAATCTGACCTGTTTGCAGCGCCGTGATCAGGGCGGATTCGTCCACGACCTCGCCTCGTGCGATATTGACCAGAATGGCCGACGGGTTCATTGCCTCAAGAACCCGCGCATCGATCAGATGGCGCGTTTCAGCGCCCCCGGGAACCGCAAGCACAAGGAAATCAACCGAAGACGCCAGCTCCTGCAGCTCGGGTGTGAACTCTGCCGGGAAATCCAAATCTTTCGCACTGCGGGACTGATAGGCCACCTGCATTCCAAAGCCGAAATGGCACCGGCGCGCGATAGCCTGTCCAATGCGGCCCATCCCCACAATGCCGACGCGTTTGCCTGTAACATGATGCCCCAGCATCTGCGTCGGGTGCCAACCTTGCCATTGACCCGAACGAACCAGCCGCTCGCCTTCGCCCGCTCGGCGGGCCGTGGTCAACAGCAGGGTCATTGCGATATCAGCCGTCGCATCAGTAACCGCGCCGGGTGTGTTGGTCACCTCGACGCCCGCTGCGCGCGCGGACTGAACGTCAATATGATTGTAGCCGACGCCGAAATTGGCCAACAGTTTGCACCGCGGCGTGCCTGCGCCTGCAAAGATCTGAGCTGAGAACTGATCCCCAAGCGTCGGAATGACCACGTCGAATTCTGCCAGAGCGGACAGCATGTCCTGCGGCGACATGGGCAAAGTGCTGGCGCGAAACTCCACGTCAAACTCGGCGCGGGCGCGGGCCTCGACAGCTGGTGTCATCGGGCGGGAGATCAGCAGTTTCATCAGTGCATCCGCCCGCCGGTTGGAACTTTGCCATCGGGGCCGATCAGAACGATCTCGCCGCTTTCGTCGGGCAGGCCCAGCACCAGAACCTCGGACATGAACCTGCCGATTTGGCGCGGAGGAAAATTGACCACGGCCATGACCTGTTTGCCCACCAGTGTGGACGGATCGTAATGCGCGGTAATCTGGGCCGAGGTCTTGCGCTTGCCTATTTCTTCACCGAAGTCGATCCACATCTTGATCGCGGGTTTGCGGGCCTCGGGATAGGGCTCGGCGCGGATCACTTCGCCCACGCGGATATCGACCTTGAGAAAGTCGTCAAAAGAAATCTCACTCACGCGACAGCTCCTTGGATCGGTCGGTTGCGGCCTTGACGGCACGGTGCAAAAGATCGGGGAAGCCACGCTCTTCATGCATAAGCACCTCAAGTGCGGCCTGGGTCGTGCCGTTCGGAGACGTCACATTGATCCGCAGTTGTGACGGATCCTCGTCTGCGGCCATTGCTAATGCTCCGGCCCCGGCCACTGTCGACTTGGCCAGCTTCATTGCAAGTTCATGCGGCAGGCCGTGTGCCTCGCCCGCTTTGGCAAGCGTTTCGATAAGATGAAACACATAGGCAGGGCCGGAACCGCTGAGCCCGGTGACCGCATCCATCTGCGTTTCATCAGAAAGACGAACCGTTTCCCCAATAGCTGAGAGCAGGTTTTCGGCAAGCGCGAGATCATCGGCCGATGCGTTGGCATTTCCGATCAGCGCAGTAATGCCCTGACGAATAGCGGCAGGCGTGTTGGGCATTGCTCGAACAATCGGTGTGCCCTTACCTAAAACGCCTTCAAATGTTGCCAACGAAGTGCCGGCTGCGACCGAGATGAAAAGACTGTTTCCACCGCCCAGCGCCTGTATTGAAGGCAGAGCCTCACCCATCATCTGCGGTTTGACCGCGACCAACACCACGGCGGGGGCTTCGGGCAAGGGTGTGTTGATGTTGACGCCCTGGGCTTTCAGCCAGTTGGACGGGTGCGGATCGATCACCCAAACGGATGCTGGCGGGAGGCCGTGTTCCAGCCATCCCGCCAGCATTGCGGATCCCATCTTTCCGCACCCCAGAAGCACAAGCCCCTGTTCGGCCACACGCGTCATGTCCATTTGCCCCTCCCGCGTTACATGTCGGTTTGGGGCAAAGCTTTACGCCCGGCCGTAGGCCTCTGCAATGGCCACTTGCATGGCTTCTTCTGGTCCACGATTGCCCCAGGTGACCAGCTGGATCGCCGGATAATACCGCTCGGCGCTCATGACGGCCGCAGTAATCATCGTGTCGATCTGGTCCGCGCTGGCTGTTTGCCCCCCTGCAAGGACCAGCCCATAGCGATAGACCATCAGCTTCTGGTTTGCCCAATAGGTGAAGGCCCCAGCCCAGCATTGATCATTCATCTTGTTGAGCAGCTCATAAAGCTGCATTTCTCGCTCGGCCGGAGGCTCCATTTCGAACGAGCACACCATGCGAAGCGTTTCGTCATAGTTGGACCAGGCCAGAGTGATCGAATAGGTGCGCCACTGACCTTCGACGGCCATGGCAATCTGATCGTCCCCAATGCGATCAAAATCCCAGTCGTGATGTTCGGCCAGATGTTCAACAATGTCGATCGGATGAATGTCTTCTTCGAGATACTGCTCGGAAAGGGCCATAATGCCACCTCACTAATCTCTAGCGTTTCGGGGCTGGCAGCGCCCCAGCGCTAGTTGCCTGCTCTACAAGCCGGGCTTCCCCCGTAGGCCTGTACTAAATATGGTGCGATGTAGCACAGGTTCTGGCAACCCTATTTGTTGGGGATAACAGCAATAAGTTGTGGACAGAAGGCAACGGCGATCAAAATATTGGCGTCAGAGTCAGCTTTACCTTGATTTAATCCTGCAAGGCGTCAGAATACACGACACCGCACAATCCTGATTGGATTGCGCGACGGTATAGTTTGTCCAAAAATCTCCGGAAACCAAAAACGCCCGAGCGTTACTTGTCCAGTTTCGCCTCAAGCGCGGCGATGCGCGCCTCAAGTGCGGCGTTTTCTTCGCGCGCTTTCTGGGCCATCGCGCGCACGGCGTCGAACTCTTCGCGTGTAACGAAATCACGGTCGGCAAGCCAGCGGTCGATCATCGACTTCATCGCATTTTCGGCCTCTTCCCGCGCGCCCTGCGCCACACCCATGGCGTTGGTCATCAGTTGGGACACGTCGTCCAGGATCTTGTTGCGGGTTTGCATATCTCTACTCCGGTATCGCGGTTGATCTCTATATGGGCAAAGAATGCCGCAGGCTCAAGGTTGACTTGACCTGCAAACCCCGGGCAATGAGACGCACATGCAGGCTGTTCTGAATTTCCCCGATCTGTCCCCCGAATTGTTCTCGATCTCGCTGTTCGGGATGGAGTTCGCGTTAAGGTGGTATGCGCTGGCCTATATCGCGGGCATCCTGATTGCGTGGCGGCTGGCAGTTGTGGCGCTGCGTCGCCCTGCCCTGTGGCCTGCGGACGGCCCGCCGATAAAGCCGGAACAGCTTGAAGATCTGGTCACCTGGATCATTCTGGGCGTGATTCTGGGCGGACGTCTGGGTTTCGTGTTGTTTTATCAGCCCGGCTATTACCTGTCGCATCCGCTGGAGATTTTGAAAGTCTGGCAGGGTGGCATGGCGTTTCATGGCGGCCTGCTGGGTGTGATCCTTGCATCCTATCTGTTTGCTCGCCGCCATCAGATCCCTGCCCTGTCGCTGGGCGATCTGGTCGCCTACACTGTTCCACCCGGCTTGTTGCTGGGGCGGCTGGCAAATTTCGTCAATGCCGAGCTGTGGGGCCGACCAAGTGAGATGCCCTGGGCCGTCATCTTTCCCGGCTTTGCTGCGCAGGATTGCCCCGGCGTGGTTGCGGGCATGTGTGCCCGGCACCCGTCGCAGCTGTATGAAGCGGCACTGGAAGGTGTACTGCTGGGCGCACTGTTGCTGTGGCTGGTCTATCGTCGGGGGGCGTTTCAGAAACCGGGCTTTGTCATGGGTTTGTTTCTGGCGGGATATGGCGCGTCGCGCTTTATTGTTGAATTCTTCCGGCAACCTGATGCGCAGTTCGTGTCGCCCGGCAACCCGCTGGGACTGGCCTGGCAAGTGGGCGGGTATGGTCTGACCATGGGGCAGATCCTGTCGCTGCCGATGATCGCGCTTGGCCTGTGGTTTGCCCTTCGCGCGCGGCGGGCGACATGAGCCTGACCGATCATCTGATCGCCCGCATCCGGCAGGATGGGCCAATGAGTGTGGCCAATTACATGGCCGAGTGTCTGCTTCATCCGACACTGGGTTATTATACAACGCGCGATCCGTTGGGTGCTGCCGGGGATTTCACTACAGCGCCGGAAATCAGCCAGATGTTCGGGGAACTGATCGGGCTGTCTCTGGCGCAAAGCTGGATAGATCAGGGAAAACCCGCCCCATTCACCCTGTGCGAGTTGGGACCGGGCCGCGGCACCTTGATGGCCGATATCATGCGCGCCACGCGGGTTGTGCCCGGGTTTCACGATGCGGCGCAGATGGTGCTGGTCGAGGCGTCACCTGTGTTGAAGCAGGCACAGGCGGATACTCTGAAAGAGTATCAACCCGACTGGATCGACAGCATCGCTGACCTGCCGGATCAACCGTTGCTGCTGGTCGCCAATGAGTTCTTTGACGCCCTTCCCATTCGCCAATTCTTACGCGAGCGCGACGGATGGTGTGAACGACTGGTGGGAGAGCGTGCTGGCTCTTTAGTGTTTGGAAAAGGTCCGAACGCGCCGCAGGTGGCATTGACTGACAGGTTGGCTGATACCAGAGACGGCGATCTGGTCGAGCTATGTGCAGCAGCGATTCCGATATTGACTGTCATCGCGGGTCGGATCGCGAGCCACGGTGGTGCGGCCCTGATCGTGGATTATGGCGACTGGCACTCGCTGGGCGATACCTTGCAGGCCCTGCAAAATCACGAAAGCGTCGATCCTCTGACCGCACCCGGTCAGGCCGATCTGACCGCGCATGTGGATTTTGAACCCCTGGCCGTTGCAACCCGTGCCTGTGGCTGCCGCCATACGCGGGTGACTGCGCAGGGCGTGTTTCTGGAAAGGCTGGGCATAACCGCCCGCACGCAGGCGTTGTCCAGAGCGCTGAGCGGTTCTGAGCTGGAAGCGTTGATTGCCGCGCATCGCCGGTTGACGCACCCGGACGAAATGGGAAATCTGTTCAAAGTAATGGGCCTTTTTCCGGCCTATGCCGCCCCACCGCCAGGACTTGAGCCATGACACTGGAAATTCTGACCTCAGACCTGCTTTCCCCGTTTCGTCATGGGTTCTTCACCCGTCGCGGCGGGGCGTCATCCGGTATCTTCGACGGGTTGAATTGCGGCTATGGGTCGTCAGACCAGACCGAAATTGTTGCGCTGAACCGGCGAAGGGTTGCGGATGCGATGGGTGTAGCGCCCGAGGCGATGATCGGCGTTCATCAGGTGCATTCTCCAACCGTTCTGACAGTTGAGCAGCCCATTGAGGGTGAAAAACCGCGCGCGGATGCCGTCGTGACGGCGACACCGGGTTTGGCCCTGACGATTCTGACAGCAGATTGCCAACCGGTCCTGTTTGCCGATCCTGAGGCCAATGTGATCGGAGCGGCCCACGCAGGCTGGCGCGGGGCGCTGGACGGCGTGCTGGAGGCCACGCTGGACGCCATGGAAACGCTGGGCGCCAATCGCCGGAATATCAGCGCCGTCATCGGCCCCAGCATTTCGCAACGCGCGTATGAGGTGGGTCCCGAGTTTCTGGACGCCTTCATGACGGAAACACCAGACAACACCCGGTTCTTTGCCAATGGACAGGACGACCGCCTGCAGTTTGACCTGCCCGCCTTTGGCTTGCACCGATTGCGGCAAGCTGGTGTCGGACAGGCGGAATGGACCCGGCATTGCACCTATTCCGACCCGGATCGGTTCTATTCTTACCGTCGTACAACACACGCGAACGAGGCCGATTACGGGCGGCTGATCTCGGTCATAAGATTGTGATTTTGGTCCAGATTTAGGCACTCCGCCACTTTTCCGCCACATTTGTTGTGTTTACCGGACTCAAGAATCGTAATGAGTATTGCCAGCCATCAGATGGTTATCTGACGTCCATGTTTCGGGCGCTGGCGTGTTGAGTGGAAGGATGGACCGACTGTAAATTTCTTGTCTGCAAAACATCCCGGATAAGCCTTATCCATGCCGCAAACGCGCGTCACAAAAGGTTCACAGAGGATGCTGGGGTCAGGTCCCCGGTCAGAGCAGGACCAGAAAAATGAAAACCAAATCTCGCTTTCTTAAAGCCATGGTTGCCGTCACGCGTGACCAGAAACTGGAAATGCCGTGGAAGCGGGTATCAAGTCATTCTGTCAGGGTCGCCAGTCGCATCGCGGCACGACGCTGAGGCAGAAACACCCTGAGGCCATGCTGCCGGTCTCAATTGGGTGAACGCACTACGGGCTTGCTCCTGCCCGATGTGTGGTGTGTCGCGATCTGAGGGGGTCGTGACGAGTTCGGGAGTTGTGTGTGCGGGCAATTTTCGCCCGTAAAGTACGAGTTTGTCTGGGGGGTCAATGTGTTGACCATTGGAAAGCGAGATTTTGTCGCCGTGCGGGGCCTTACCGGCTGCCGCCCAGGGGTCACCCATTTGTTTCAAGACAAAGAACCAGTTCGCCAGGTTGGCCTGTACGAGGGTACGCCGCGCCTGATCGGACATTTTGAGGGGAAGGAATATTTATGACTATTCCTAGTTCACTGGCCCGCGCGGCCAGAAATGCAATCGAAACGACGGCTATGCTACGGGAAGCACCGCGGCCGGTTGCAAAACCAAAAGCCCAGCTGCGCCGATATGAAGTCAGCAGCCTGCTGGAAAATGGAAATGTAGTTCAGACCCGGCACATCGCGCCAGCTCTACCCATGTTCGAAGACGCCTTTTGCGCCTTTTCGCGCGGATCGCTGGTTGAAACCGAGCACGGCCCGATAGCGATTGAAGATCTGATGCCGGGCGATACAGTGCTGACCCAGGATGGCGCATCGGAGACCGTGCTGTGGAAGGGGTCTGTCACCCTGATCCCAGGACGTCCGGACTCGCGGGGCCGTACGCGGCCACTAACGCGCGTCATGGCGGATACATTCGGAATGCAAAAGCCGATGTCAGGCGTAATTGCCGGACCTGCAGCGCGGATCGTAGGAACGCCCGGGCATTTGCGGCATCTGCATGGCGGCGAACCGATTCTGACACCTGTGTCCGAATTTCAGGATGGAATGGGCGTAGTTGAAACAATGCCGCCGACGCCAGTTGAACTGTTTCACATTTGCCTAAAACGGCATTCCGTTATCCGTATTGATGGTTTACAGTTCGAGACATATCACCCAGGTGTGAACGCGGTTCGGATGATCAGCCACTCGCTACGGTCGGTTTATCTGAATCTGTTTGCGCACATCGAGTCGCTTAACGATTTTGGTCCGCTGCTGATGCCGCGTGCCGGAGACGGAGAGATCGACGCGATGACAGCCTGAGTACGATAGCGATTACTGCATTATGGGGGGCATCATGCAGCTGGTACTAAGTTGGATTCTATCCTTGGCGGTGGCTGCGATGCTGCCACCGAACACCGCACAGCCAAAACGAATAGGCGTCACGCCGTCCGGTTCATTCGTTCTTCCAGAACGTCGAACGGCACGCCTGGCTCGTCTTTTGCGCCGCGGATAACAAGCGATGTCTTGACGCTGGCCACATTTGGCGTGGTCAGCAACTCACCTGTCAGGAACTGTTGAAAGCTGCTCAGGTCAGGTGCGACGCATTTCAGTATGAAGTCCACTTCGCCGTTCAACATGTGGCATTCGCGGACCAGCGGCCATTCGCGGCAGCGTTCTTCGAACGCGCGCAGTTCGGTTTCGGCCTGACTGTCGAGCCCGACCATGGCGAATACCTGCACCTCGAACCCTAACTCGCGCGAATTGACCTCGGCGTGATAGCCGGTGATGTAGCCGGATTCTTCGAGCGTGCGCACCCGACGCAGACAGGGCGGCGCCGAGATACCGACCCGTTTGGCCAGTTCGACATTGGTCATGCGACCGTCTGCCTGCAGTTCCGCCAGAATCTTGCGATCAATATCATCCAGCCGAGTCGTGACCATCAAATGCTCCTGATTTTTGCGGTTCTTATATCAGCCCCCCACACGCGCGCAATAATGTTTCGCACATGCGCAATTTTCTTTGTTTTCAAATCTCTCTTTTCGCCCGCACCCTGCACAGGGTCGCTTGGGCAGCCATAAACAGTAAAGGGCTTTAAGCCGGGTCGGTCGGTCGCTATATCGGGGCGACGGGCCAAAGGCCCAATTCAGGCAATTCGAGCGGGGATACCATGGCCGACACACGACACACCAAGGTTCTGATCATCGGGTCAGGGCCCGCAGGATACACTGCGGGCGTTTACGCAAGCCGCGCCATGCTGGAACCCATTCTGGTGCAGGGGATCGAGCCCGGCGGCCAACTGACGACAACAACCGAGGTCGAGAACTGGCCCGGCGACACCGAGGTACAGGGCCCGGACCTGATGGTGCGGATGCAGGATCACGTCAAAGCCATGGGCTGTGAGGTGATCGGCGACATCATCAGTGATCTGGACGTCAGCAAGCGCCCGTTCACCGCCAAGGGCGACAACGGCACGACCTATACCGCAGACGCGGTCATTCTGGCGACCGGCGCGCGCGCCAAGTGGCTGGGCCTGCCGTCGGAAGAGAAATTCAAAGGCTTTGGCGTCTCTGCCTGTGCCACCTGTGACGGGTTCTTCTATCGCGGGCAGGAAATCGTGGTGATCGGCGGTGGTAACACGGCTGTGGAAGAGGCTCTGTTCCTGACCAACTTCGCCAGCAAGGTGACTCTGATCCATCGCCGCGACGAACTGCGGGCGGAAAAGATCCTGCAGGACCGGCTGATGAAGAACGAAAAAATCGAACCGCTGTGGTTCCATCAGTTGGAAGAGGTGATTGGCACCGACGCGCCGTTGGGCGTTGAGGGCGTTCGCGTCAAACATGTCAAAACAGGAGAGATCACAGAAATCCCCTGCAAAGGTGTCTTTGTCGCCATCGGCCACGCCCCGGCGAACGAGTTGGTCAAGGACACGCTTGAGACGCATATGGGCGGCTATGTCGTCACCAAACCGGGCACCACCGAAACCTCGGTTCCGGGCGTGTTTGCGGCAGGCGATCTGACGGACCACGTTTACCGTCAGGCGGTCACAAGCGCCGGTATGGGCTGCATGGCGGCACTGGATGCCGAGCGGTTCCTGGCGGAAAACGAATAACACGGGCTCGGAATATTCCGGGCTGATCCGGAAAATCAGATCCGTCGGCGATCAGAGCTTCAACAACAGTGCCCCAAGGTTTCGTGGGGCACTGTACGAATTCAGCTGCAACACGATCATTGTACGACAACAGCGACAACTGCCAATCCCTTGACCGCCAGCCAGCAGCGTATCAGGATTATCCCGGGAAAAGCGAAGAACAGGTGAGCATTTGAACAACGCTCTTTGGCGCGGCGGGTGGTCAACCCGACTCAGGATCGGCAGTGGTCTTGTGTTGTTTGTCTTCGCGTTCTTCCATTTCATAAACATTGGCTTAGGCCTGTTTCATACCGATTATCTGCACGGGATGCAGGATGGTCGAAAGGCCGTGACACGCCACGATGTCATGAGTGTGCTGCTCTATGCTGCCCTTTTCACGCATGCTAGCCTGGCCCTGACATCAATCGCTCAGCGCAGAACGCTGCGTATGCCCCTCAGCACGGCCCTGCAGGTTGTTCTGGGGTTGCTGATACCGTTGCAACTGATCTCGCACATCGTTCAAACGCGGGTCGCGCACGAGGTCTATGACGTAAATGACGAGATGGGGTACATCATCATTCTGATGTGGCCCAGTATCGCAGTATGGATGCAAAGCGCCTTGCTGCTGATCGTCTGGGTGCATGGATGCATCGGCTTGCATATGTGGCTGCGACTGACCCGGTGGTGGTCGAAGACCGTGCCATACCTGATCGGTGTCGCTGTGTTCGTCCCCATGTTCGCGCTGGCCGGGTTGCTGACCGAAGGTCGCCGCATATGGGTCGACTTCGCCGATGAGTTCCTGCGCGAGCAGTATATCGAGCACTACAATTGGCCATCGCCCGAGACCTTCCAGACCCTGTTCAGTGTAAAAGACTATAGTCTTCTGATATTCTGGCTGGCTTTGGGGGCAACAGGTCTTATTTACATTGGGCGCAAACTGTGGCGCCGCAGGCATTCGGTGCGCGTGAGTTACGCCAAAGGGCCCGAGGTTGTCGCGGAAAAAGGCATGACCTTGCTTGAGATTTCACAGGCAAACGGCGTGCCGCACACCGCTTTGTGCGGCGGAAAGGGGCGCTGCACCACATGCCGGGTGATCGTGGAGGATGGCGGCGACGCCCTGCCCCCACCCGGCGATGTCGAGGCGCGCAGCCTTGCTGCTGTGGGTGCTTCGTCGCAGACGCGACTGGCCTGCCAGATACGCCCGACGGAACCCACCACCGTTTTCCGTGTCTTCCGGCCGGATGGCGGACGCATTCGCGGACATGCCAGCCAGGGCCAGGAACGCCAGTTGGCTGTTCTGTTTCTGGACATGCGCAGTTTTACCGCGCGCACGACCGGTCAATTGCCCTATGACATCGTTTTCCTGCTGAACCGGTTTTTCGACGCGGTCGTGCCCGCCATCACCAAAGAAGGCGGCGTTGTCGATAAATATATGGGAGACGGGCTGCTGGCCGTTTTCGAGAAGCCCGATGCGGAAGGGTCCGCCCGAGCGGGTCTGAAGGCCGCCATCGATATCAGCCACGCCCTCGATATGTTCAACGAGCAGCTCGAGGCCGAAGGCAGCCCCGGCATTCGCATTGGAATGGGATTGCATCTTGGCGATCTGGTGGTGGGTGAAATTGGCGCGGCGGGACACGCGTCGAAAACTATAATCGGCGATGCCGTTAACGTTGCCAGCCGACTGGAAAGTGAAACCAAGGCGCTGAAGGTCGAACTGCTGGTTTCGGACGAGTTACTGAAGGCTGCAGGTGTGGACATACCCCAGGACGACATCAGATTGTTCCAGTTGCGCGGTGTTTCAGAGCTGATTCCCGCCCTGCCCGTCACCCGAGCCTCCGAGCTAGGACAAAACGCTTTAAAACAGGAACAGTCATACTCCGCATGACCGAATTATCTCTGTTCGCGGGGGCCAGATCATCTATTTGATTTGAGATTTAGAAATTCCTTCCAATTCAAGGCAAATCAGCGCATATCGTCCTTTGTTTCATTGACGCCGGTGGACTTCACGCGACAGTCGGTGCAAATGCCCGGCAAACGACCAAGAACCACTGGCAAATCAACACTGCGATAAGAGTATTCCGATGACGATGTTAAGTAATCTGACACCTATCCCCGAACTGTATGTGTCTTATGATTCGGCGCAAAAGCTGAAAGTGGAAGCCGCTGACCTGACCAGTTGGGACCTGAGCCCGCGTCAGATATGCGATCTGGAACTTCTGATGAATGGCGGGTTCAACCCGCTCAAAGGCTTCCTGAGTGAAGCGGATTACGACAATGTCGTTGAAAACATGCGTCTGGCCGACGGTACGTTGTGGCCGATGCCGATCACGCTGGACGTCAGCGAAGATTTCGCCGAAACCATCGAACTTGGTCAGGACATCGCCCTGCGCGATCAGGAAGGCGTCATTCTCGGCACCATGACCGTGACCGATCGCTGGACACCGGACAAGGCGCGCGAGGCCGAGAAGGTGTTTGGCGCCGACGACGATACCCACCCGGCGGTCAACTATCTGCATAACGTGGCGGGCAAGGTTTATCTGGGCGGACCAGTGGTCGGCATCCAACAGCCTGTGCACTATGACTTTCGTGGACGCCGCGACACCCCGAATGAGATGCGCGCATACTTCCGCAAGCTGGGCTGGCGCCGCATCGTTGCCTTCCAGACCCGCAACCCGCTGCACCGCGCGCATCAGGAACTGACCTTCCGCGCTGCAAAAGAGGCGCAGGCCAACCTGCTGATCCACCCGGTTGTCGGCATGACAAAACCAGGCGACGTGGATCACTTTACACGCGTGCGTTGCTATGAGGCGGTGTTGGACAAATACCCGGCCTCGACCACCTCGATGAGCCTGCTGAATCTGGCCATGCGTATGGCTGGCCCGCGCGAGGCCGTGTGGCACGGTTTGATCCGCGCCAACCACGGATGCACCCATTTTATCGTGGGCCGTGACCACGCAGGTCCGGGCAAGAACTCGGCTGGTGAAGATTTCTATGGCCCCTACGACGCGCAGGACCTGTTCCGACAGTTTCAGGATGAAATCGGCGTCGAAATGGTCGACTTCAAGCACATGGTCTACGTGCAGGAGCGCGCCCAGTACGAGCCGAATGACGAGATTCTCGACAAGGATGACGTCACGATCCTGAACATCTCGGGCACCGAATTGCGCCGCCGTCTGGCCGAAGGTCTGGAAATCCCCGAGTGGTTCAGCTTCCCCGAAGTGGTGGCCGAACTGCGCAAAACCAAGCCACCACGCAGCCAACAGGGCTTTACTGTGTTCTTCACCGGTTTCTCAGGTTCGGGAAAATCCACCATTGCCAACGCGCTGATGGTCAAGCTGATGGAAATGGGCGGTCGCCCGGTGACGCTGCTGGATGGGGATATTGTTCGTAAGAACCTGTCGTCAGAATTGGGCTTTTCGAAAGAGCACCGTGACCTGAACATCCGCCGTATCGGTTATGTGGCGTCCGAGATCACCAAGAACGGTGGCATCGCCATATGTGCCCCGATCGCGCCCTATGCCACGACACGCCGTGCCGTTCGCGAAGAGATCGAACAATTCGGTGCCTTCTGCGAGGTCCATGTCGCGACCACCATTGAGGAATGCGAACGCCGCGACCGCAAGGGCCTGTACAAGCTCGCGCGCGAGGGCAAGATCAAGGAGTTCACTGGTATCTCGGACCCCTACGATGTTCCTCAGAGCCCGGAGCTGCGCGTCGAGACCGAGAATGTCGAGGTCGACAATTGCGCCCATCAGGTTCTGCTGAAACTGGAAAGCATGGGGCTGATCGCCGCGAGCTGATCACAATCTCGATTGACTTCAAGGAACGGCCTCTGGTTTCACCGGGGGCCGTTCTTTTTTGCTTCCCGATTGACAATTGCCGGTGGTCTTGATGGTTTTCTGGGATTCAAAGCAGGTGCGCAGCTGAGATGACGAGCAAATTTCCAACGATTGCCAGTTTCTGGTTTGGATCCGACCTGAGCTGGCTGGAGCAACTGTGTATCCAGTCCTTTCTGGATCAAGGACATCCTTTTATCCTGTACCTTGCGCAAGAGGTCAAAGGCATCCCCGCCGGTGTCGAAATACGTCCTGCGAGCGATGTTTTCTGGCCACCGCCTTATGCGATGAAAGCCGAAGACCGGCAGGGCGTTGCCGTCTTCTCGGACATCTTCCGGCTGCACCTGATGCGGCAAAGCGATGCAATCTGGGTCGATCTGGATGCATATTGCGTACGGGCGTTCGACTTTTCGACAGATTTTGTGTTTGGCCGCTCAAAGCGGGGCGATTTCCCGACAGGTGTTCTGCGCCTGCCAGCGAGATCGGCGGTCTTAGAGCAGATGCTGGGTTTTGTGATGTCCGCGAACCCGACGCAACCCTGGCGCGGGCGCAAGTTGCACCGGCACAATCGGGAGCGTGTCGCCAATGGGGAAAGCTGGGGCATTGAAAACTTGCCCTGGGCAAGCTCAGGCCCCAAGGCCTTTGGACATTTTTTGCGGCAGACCGGAGAAGACAGCAACGCAATGACTGCCGAAACTTTTTACCCGTTAGCTCCGGAAGAGTTGTGGAAACTGCACGACCCGCGCGTCGCGACAAACGAAATCGAAACCGAAGCGGTGCATTCGGTTCATATCTATGGTCATCAGAAAAAACTGATGGCCAATAGGATGGCCGGTCTGCCGAGTTCGGGATCATATCTGGACAGGTTGTGTGGTCGACACAGGATTGATCCGAGAGCAGCCCCGATCCTGCGGTTGGATTGGATGTAGCTTGGCGCGTCCGGCCAGGATTTGTCGGGTTGCCCTCGGCTAACACCTGCTCATTTGATGGGCGCCTCAGGCAGATCGACTTGCCCGCGCATCAGGATATGTCCCTGACCAGAAACTCTGATGCCCGTCATTGCGTCAGACGGGCCGACACGCGTGACGATGGCCTGTCCGGGGCGGCCCATATCGTGGCCCTGCTCAGCGATGAAGCTGTCTTTGGCCATCAACCCGTGCTTCCACAAATAGGCCGCCATCGCGCCTGTGGCAGACCCGGTAAACGGATCCTCGGGCGGGCTGGGTGGAGCCAGCAGCAGGCGTGAAAACGTATCCCCCTCACCGGTGGCCCCTTGCAGTGTAACCAGAAACGGCTCGGCCATGTCCGAGCCGGAATAACCCGCGGTTTCAGCCACTTTGCGCAACGGGCCTTCGACCAATTGCGCTGCCCGCAAAGCCGCATGATCGCGTAGAACAGTGATACAGAATGGCAGGCCGGTCGAAACCATCTGAGGCGGTGAGATAATCGCCTCTTGCGGCAGGCTGACCGCCTCGGCCACCAACTTGGCGGGCACATGCGCCCCGAATTGCGGTGCGACCTGGGTCATTTCGATCTGATCGCCCCGCAACCTGATCGAAACAAGACCGGCACCGGTTTCCAGCGTCAGGCTATCACCCGGAATCACACCGCGGGATCGCATCGCCGCGACTGTGGCGATGGTCGGGTGCCCGGCAAAGGGAATTTCACGGCTCGCCAGAAAATAGCGAACACGGATATCGGCCACATCGGACGGGCCGGTAAAGGTGCATTCGACCAGAGAGGTTTCGCGCACATAGGCCATGCAGACGTCTTCCGAAAGATGTGCACCCCCGTGGACCACAGCACATCCGTTGCCACCAAACGCGCGATCACTGAAAGCGTCTACCCAGTCAAAGTCATACCAGTCCATGATGCACACTCCTGCTTCACCATCTGCGGCACGATCACCGCACAAGCAGCAAATGTCGCGTCATTTCAGCAGAGTTATGGGTGGTCTAGTGAACAGCCACAGGAGACAGGTCATGTTCGCGGGCCAGCACAAAGGCCAGCTTGCGGTCGGCGACCAGCGCCAGTTGCTGCCCATCGGAATCGTGCACAGCATAGAGTTGCTCAAGATCGCCAGCCTGATCGCGCAGGTCGCGCGGCAGATCGGCTACTTCGACCGTTTTGACATAAACAATACGGTCGCCTTCGGCGTTGATTTCAATCGGTGTATTCATTGCTCTTACCCCTTCCGTATGTTGATTGTCTGAACCACGGTTTCCGGCACGGCGCGGGTCAGATCCACATGCAGCAGACCGTTTTCCATGATCGCCTCGCCCACCTCGACGCCGTCGGCCAGCACGAACATGCGCTGAAACTGACGCGCAGCGATGCCGCGGTGCAGGAATATGCGCCCCTCGCTGTCGTCACGTTGACGGCCCCGGATCACCAGTTGGCGGTCCTCGATTGTAATCGACAGATCATCTTCCGCGAACCCGGCCACCGCAAGAGTGATGCGATAGGAAAAGTCCGAGGTCTGTTCGATGTTATAGGGCGGGTATCCTTCATTTCCGGCCTTTGCAGACCGTTCCAGAAGGCGTTCCAACTGCTCGAACCCCAAAAGATGCGGGTAGGAGCCAAGAGTAAGTTTCGACACGTATTATCGTCCTTCATTGTCAAAGCGACGTGGTGTGCGGCCCCGTTTCGGCAACCGTCTGTAATAGAATATGGGAAGAAACCAGGATGTCCACAAGGTCTGGCGCGATAACGTCTGACACACTATCTTGTTGGGTAAGCACCACAACAAACCCGAGTCGCCAATGAACGCGCCCACCGATCTTTCGATGAAAACAGATGAAGTTTTGCGGGTTGAGCTTGAGGTTTTCCGACGTCAGCACCGCGATCTGGACGAGGCGATCGAAGCGCTGCATGAAAAAGGAACAGCCGATCAGCTGACCTTGCGGCGTCTGAAAAAAGAGAAACTGCGCCTGAAAGACATCATCCGCCTGATCGAAGACCGCCTGACCCCCGATATCATTGCCTGAACGCCCTGTACCGCATTGCCAGACAACCGGATTTGGCTATAGTGCGCGCTCTTTCTGAGCGCAGGGACGGAAGCGGATGAGCGATGTGAAAGTGGGGATCATCATGGGCAGCCAGTCGGACTGGCCCACGATGAAAGAAGCCGCAGATATTTTGGACGAACTGGGTGTCGCTTACGAGGCGCGCATCGTGTCGGCCCACCGCACACCGGACCGGTTGTGGGATTATGGCAAGACAGCTGTGTCGCGTGGATTGCAGGTGATCATCGCAGGTGCAGGCGGCGCGGCGCACCTTCCCGGTATGATGGCCTCGAAAACACGGGTTCCGGTGATCGGTGTTCCGGTACAGACACGGGCCCTGTCGGGTGTGGATTCGCTTTACTCCATCGTACAGATGCCCAAGGGTTTTCCAGTTGCGACTATGGCGATCGGGTCCGCAGGCGGAGCCAACGCTGGCCTGATGGCAGCGGGCATTCTGGCATTGCAGGATCGCGCTTTGGCCGAACGGCTGGACAATTGGCGTGAGGCCCTGTCTGCGTCGATCCCCGAGGAACCGCAGGGATGAGCCGGATCGGCTTTATCGGCACCGGCCATATCGCCGCGCCGATTGCGCGGCTGATGGCGGCCAAAGGACATGAGATCAGCGTGACCGAGCGCAACACCGAGGTCTCAGCCGTCTTGAAGGCGGAGTTGGGCGTGACCGTCACATCACCTCAAGCGGTAATTGACGCCTCGGACATCGTGTTTCTGTGCCTGCGCCCGCATATCGCAGCCGAAGTTCTCGCCCCTCTGACATTCCGTGTAGATCAGAAAATCATTTCGGTTATGGCGGCTGTTTCAACCGAGCAACTTGCCGCGCTTTGCGCCCCGGCATCGGATTTCGTGCAGACCATCCCGCTAGGCTTTCTGGAGACCGGTGGCTGCCCATTGGCTGCCTATGGCAATGATCGCCAGCTGGCGGCTCTGTTTGAGCCTGAGAACCCGGTGGTCAAGGTTGCCGATGAAACCGCGCTGAACGCGCATTTCGCCATTTGTGCCATGGTTCCCGGCATTCTCGACCTGATGGCGACCGGCGCCAAATGGCTAGGTGACGTGACCGGCGATGCCGACCGGGCAGAATTCTACACCACACAGTTAATGGCCGGCTTTCTGGCCTCGATGGAAAAAGGCGCTGCCGGACGTTTGGCGCTGGAGCGTGACGCACTGGCGACAGAAGGCACGTTGAGCATGCAGATGACAGACACCCTGAAAGATCAGGGCGCGCATGAAGCGCTGCGTTTGGCGCTTGGCGCGATTGGCAAACGTTTGGAGAGTTGAAGATGGCGGAAATGCTCGCCCAAGGCGCAGTGATCGGAATTCTTGGGGGCGGTCAGTTGGGCCGGATGCTGTCTGTGGCGGCCTCGCGGCTGGGATTTGTCAGCCATATCTACGAGCCGGGTGCGAACCCGCCCGCCGGGCAGGTTGCGAACCGGGTCACGACAGCGGCTTATGACGATGTCGAGGCGCTGAAAGCTTTTGCTGACGCGGTGGATGTCATCACCTATGAGTTCGAAAACATCCCGACCGAGGCGCTGGATATTCTTGAAGCCCACCGTCCAATCCGCCCCGGGCGCGAGGCGCTGCGGGTCAGTCAGGATCGTCTGACCGAGAAAACCTTTCTGCAAGAGCTGGGTCTGCAGACGGCCCCGTTTGCGGATGTCACCGACCTGAACGGCCTGAATGCGGCGATCGAACAGATCGGGGCGCCTGCCATCCTGAAAACCCGCCGCTTTGGCTATGACGGCAAGGGGCAGGCCCGGCTGCGCAGCCCTGAGGATGCCAAGGTTGCTCTGGCCGATATGGCGGGAGCGCCTGCCATTCTGGAAGGGTTCGTGGATTTTTCGCACGAAGTGTCGATTATCGCAGCACGAGGGCTGGATGGTCAGGTGGCCTGTTTCGATCCGGGTGAGAATGTGCACCGCGATGGTATCCTGCACACCACCACGATCCCTGCCCGCCTATCCCCTGCCCAGCGCACTGATGCGATCCTGCTGGCGGCCAATATCCTGAATAAGTTGGAATATGTCGGCGTCATGGGGGTCGAACTGTTCGTGACACCTGGCGGGTTGATCGTGAACGAGATCGCGCCTCGCGTACATAATTCGGGCCATTGGACTCAGAACGGTTGCGCCGTGGACCAGTTCGAACAGCATATCCGGGCTGTCGCTGGTTGGCCCTTGGGTGACGGCCAGCGTCATTCGGACGTGGTGATGGAAAACCTGATCGGCGACGACATGAACCGCGTGCCCGAACTTGCGCGCGAGCGGGACGTGGCACTGCATCTTTACGGCAAGGCCGAGGTCAAAGCCGGACGCAAGATGGGGCATTTCAACCGGATCAAACGTTAAGGGTGTCGCGCCTGCGCGCGACGCCTTCGGCGAGAGTATTTGGGAAAAGATGAAGATTTTGCGTGTCTACCCCACGAACCGGGCGGCGATATCACCCGACATATAGCTGACGCGCCCAGCGGCCATGGTTGCCGACACACGATAGATATCCGCGTCCAGGATGACCAGATCTGCACGGTTACCGGGGGCGAGTGTGCCCCGGTCCTGCAAGTCCAGCACCCGCGCAGGCCCGGACGAGATCAACGCCCAGGCTCCAGCCAAGTCCAGCAGGCCGGTTTTGGCCAGCATCAGCGCCGCGCGGCGCGGGCTGGGATAGTGGTAATCCGAAGCCAGCGCATCACAGAGCCCCATGGCGATCAGTTCAACCGCGCTGGCGTTCCCTTTGTGGGATCCGCCCCGCACCACATTGGGCGAACCGAGGATTATGTGGTCCCCGGCAGAACGCGCGGCCTCTGCCGCTTCCAGTGTTTCGGGGAATTCGGCGATGCGCACGCCTCGATCACGCCACCACGACCTTGTCTCTTTGGTTGCGTCATCGTGGCTGCCCAGACGCACATCCAATTCGGTGAGTTCGGCGCAAAGTGCTTCGACCGCGTTCGGAACTTCGTTCTTGCGGGCGTGCATGTTTAGAAGCATCTCAAAATGCGCATCCGGATTGCGTCCGGCTTTCAACGCCTGCCCGGTCAGGCGCGGTGGTTTCTTGCCTTGCGCCAAACGATCATGTGGCAGGTGATCATTGAATACCACATACGGCACCTGCCAATCGGCGATCCGGTGGGCCAGACCGTCGTAATCCTCGAGCATGTTAGTTTCAAACCGCAATTGCGGAACCAGATCCGTGACGGAGCTGTGTTTGACAGCCGCGATTGCATTGAACACCTGCGCGGCAAACTCCGGGCCACGCACGCCGCCTTCCCAACTGTAGAACTGAGCCAGAACTGCTGTGGTAATGCCATTGGCGGCCAGCTCGGCCTCGACCGACAGAATTCCCTCATTCATCTGCTTCATCGCACCACGGCGTGGGGCGATATGGCGTTCGAACCCATCCCCATGCAAGTCGATGATACCGGGCAGGACAAGATAGCCCGACAGATCAATCCTGCGCCCGGTCGGGACTTGTTGCACCACGCCATCAGCTATGGCGAGATCGGCGCGCGACAGGCCATCCCCCGGCAGCAGAACCTCTGCGCCGGTCAAAGTCAGGTCCAGTGCTGTCATTGTGTGGGCTCCGAGTCAGGTTCCGAGCAATCCTGCCCGATACAGATCTCGGCTATTATGTCCATCACACCGTCCAGCCAAGTGATCTGCGGATCGAACTGGCCAAACTCGATGAAATGCAGCGCCTGAGCCATAACGCGCGGGTTGTTCATCATGAAGGTGTGAGTCACAGGCAGGACAATATGATCGGTCATCCCGTCGACCTTGGTGGTTTCAACCGAGACCTTGCCGTCGTCCCTCCCGTCGATCAGCGAAGAAAACAGCGGGTTGAGAGAGTTCTCACCCGCAATCACACCCAGCTCAAAATCGACCGGCGGCAGGCGGCGCGGGATGCCCTCAGGACCAGTACCCAACTGCAGTCCAGCTGGGCCGTTCAGATACCCGAACGCCTCCCATGCGCTCAGCTCATCGACCAATTGACTGCCCTGATTGGGCGGGCCGAGCATGACGACACGGCCCAGATTTTCGGGGCGATGGTCCTGCAGCCAATAGCGCAACAGGATACCCCCCATGGAATGCGCGACGACGTTGGCTTTGTCTTCTCCACACTCTGCGAAAGCGTTCGGGATGGTTTGTTCTGCCAGTTCGGGGATGCCGATTTCGGTCGATGGATAACCGTGGCGCACAACGGTGTAGTCGTGCGCCTTGAACAACTGCTCCATCACGGTAAACGAGGCCTCGGTACGGGCAAGACCATGCAGAAGAATCACGCATTTCGCGCTGGTTGCAGCAGGAACAAGGCAAAAGAGCAGGGCAATTAGAAATCTCATAACCGCCAAATAAAGCCTATGAGCCCTTGATTAAAGCCCTAGCCCCGGTGACGTCGCAGCACAGCCAGCGCGATACCGCCCAAAACAAGCGCCGAGCCAATGACCAACCGTATCCCAACGCCCTCACCCAAGAACGCGACACCGCCGAGAATTGCGATCACCGGCACGCTGAGCTGTACAACAGCTGCTGCAGACGGGGCCAGTTGAGGCAAGACACGATACCATAGTGCATATCCGAGCCCGGATGTTGCCCCGCCAGACACTGCAGCCAGAAAGTACCCCATTCCAGTCATTTGCCAGGTGTCGCCCCTGGCCAGCAAGGCAAGCGCTGTTACCGGTAAGGCGACAACGAAATTTGCGGCCGTCCCTTCCAGAGCATCCGGCTCGGATCGTCCCGCTATCGAGTAAACAGCCCACCCAAGGCCAGCGGCGACCATCAAGGATGCACCAAGCAGATCAACCTGAACCGGACCGGAGGGCCACAGAACAAAGGCCAGACCGGCAAGCGCTACGCCGGCCCCGGCCATTTGCCGGGGTGTCGGAACGGTCCCGAACAAAGCGGTGATCGAGAACATGGTGATCTGCACCACGCCGAACAGGATCAACGCCCCAAGGCCCGCATCCAGCGTCAGGTAGGCAAGCGAGAACCCAATCATGTATAGCGACAGCGACCCGGCCCCGACGATCCGCCGTCTGTTTCGCAAAGGTAGATGCCCTTTGCGTGCCAGCACCAGCGCGGAGAGAACCAATGCCCCGGTCAGCACTCGCACGATCGCGAACCCGGCAGGGTCACTGGCCCCGCTGTCAATTGCCAGCCGGTTCAGGATGGAATTCGCCGCAAAGGCGCACATGGTCAGGGCAGTCAGAAAGAACAGTCGCATAAAACCCGCATATCCGGTTGTGGGCGATATGGACACTCACATTGCGCGCAAACGTGACCTACTCTTTGTGTTTTTCAAAATGCTCTGCTCGGACGTATGGTCAGGCACTGGTATTCAAACGAAACAGGGCCGCCCAATGGCGACCCCGAATTTCTATATATTCTGCGGCTTTCCCTCTCGGCAGCTTGGCCTTGCGGCCAAGCGCCTGTCGGGGTCGTCAGAATTCGCCAGGGCGAATTCGACGTGCTTACATCATTCCGCCCATGCCGCCCATGTCGGGCATGCCGCCTGCCGCAGGCGCGTCTTTCTGCGGCTTGTCGGCAACCATCGCTTCGGTGGTGACCAGAAGGCCGGCAACCGATGCCGCATCTTCCAGAGCGGTACGGACAACCTTGGCCGGGTCGATCACGCCGAACGAGAACATGTCGCCATATTCTTCGGTCTGAGCGTTGAAGCCGAATGCTGCGTCAGCGGATTCACGAACTTTGCCCGCAACAACCGCACCGTCGACACCCGCGTTCTCAGCGATCTGGCGCAGCGGCGCTTCGATTGCTTTGCGAACGATGTTGATGCCTGCGTTCTGGTCAGCGTTTGCGCCTTCCAGAGTTTCCAGTGCTTTACCGGCCTGAACCAGAGCAACACCACCGCCCACAACAACGCCTTCCTGAACAGCAGCGCGTGTTGCGTTCAGAGCATCGTCCACACGGTCCTTACGCTCTTTCACTTCAACTTCGGTCATGCCGCCGACGCGGATCACAGCAACACCGCCTGCCAGTTTGGCAACGCGCTCTTGCAGCTTCTCACGGTCGTAGTCCGACGAGGTTTCTTCGATCTGAGTGCGGATCTGAGCAACACGTGCTTCGATCTCGGCTTTCTCGCCAGCACCGTCGACGATGGTGGTTTCGTCTTTGGTGATTTCGATTTTCTTGGCGGTGCCCAGCATGTCCATGGTGACGGATTCGAGCTTCATGCCCAGATCTTCGCTGATGACCTGACCGCCGGTCAGGATTGCGATGTCCTGCAGCATGGCTTTGCGGCGATCGCCGAAGCCCGGTGCTTTGACAGCAGCAATTTTCAGGCCGCCGCGCAGTTTGTTGACAACCAGAGTTGCCAGCGCTTCGCCTTCAACGTCTTCAGCAATGATCAGCAGCGGCTTTTGCGACTGGATCACTTGTTCCAGCAGCGGAACCATCGGCTGCAGCGAGGACAGTTTCTTTTCGTGCAGCAGGATCATGCAGTCATCAAGCTCTGCGATCATCTTGTCTGCGTTGGTGACGAAGTAAGGCGACAGGTAGCCACGGTCGAACTGCATACCTTCGACAACATCGGTCTCGGTTTCCAGACCTTTGTTTTCTTCGACGGTGATAACGCCTTCGTTGCCGACCTTCTGCATCGCGTCTGCGATCTGCTGGCCGATTTCGGCTTCGCCGTTGGCCGAGATGGTACCAACCTGAGCAACTTCTGCCGAGTCTTTGACTTCACGCGAGGCCGACTTGATGCCTTCTACAACCTTGGCAGTTGCCAGGTCGATGCCGCGCTTCAGGTCCATCGGGTTCAGGCCCGCTGCAACCTGCTTCAGACCTTCGCGAACGATTGCCTGTGCCAGAACGGTTGCGGTGGTGGTGCCGTCGCCGGCCTCGTCATTGGTGCGGCTGGCGACTTCTTTCACCATTTGCGCGCCCATGTTTTCGAACTTGTCTTCCAGTTCGATTTCCTTGGCAACCGAAACACCGTCTTTGGTGATGCGCGGTGCGCCGAAGGATTTGTCCAGAACCACGTTGCGGCCTTTGGGGCCCAGGGTCACTTTAACAGCATCGGCCAGGATGTTCACACCTGCCAGCATGCGGTTACGGGCATCGGTGTCGAACTTGACGTCCTTTGCAGCCATGTCGTTTCTCCTTGAGAAATAAGTTGGGAATGAAGATCAGAGGAAGCGGGATCGCTTACTCGATGATCCCCATGATGTCGCTTTCTTTCATCATCAGCAGCTCTTCGCCGTCGACCTGAACCTCGGTGCCCGACCATTTGCCGAACAGGATCTTGTCGCCAGCTTTAACAGCCATTGCGATCAGCTCGCCGCTGTCCTTGCGCGCGCCTTCGCCGGTCGAGACGACTTCGCCTTCGCTGGGCTTTTCTTTTGCGCTGTCAGGAATGATCAGGCCGCCTGCGGTTTTCTCTTCGCTTTCGGTACGGCGAACCAGCACACGGTCATGAAGCGGTTTCAATGCCATCTTTGTAGCTCCTTGGGCTCAAAGTTTATCTATCCTCCCCTCGCCTTCCGACGAGGCGTTAGCACTCGGGGTGTGTGAGTGATAACGACGCATAGCTAGGGAGTCTAAAACTCCGAGTCAACAAGTTGTGAGGGATTTTTTTTCGACGTTTGGATCAGTCAGCCTGTTCCCAGCTGTAGGCCCAATGTTCCAGGCCTTCCGCCCCTTGAGATGTAAGCCCGTAGACGCCTTTTTCAACCTTCTCAAACCACCCATAGTGATTTTCCCGCATAAGCCGGGTGGCAACCGGGACACCAACCGATTTGGCGACCTCCGCCCCCTTGGCCGGGCCGTTCTCGGCCAAAAAGGCCGCACATTTCAGTGCATCCTGCCGATAGGCCGTCACGATACCATGGCGCGTTGCGCCCCCTGCGTTGGGGTCTCCCTCCAGCCGGTCGAATTCGCGCAGCAACCGTACGGCCCTGGCCTTGTTCTTACGGGGTGCATAAGGGCCAGGATCGCAATGCACCTCAACCGTGCCATCAGCGCGCACGGTGATCAGACCCAGACCGAGCCTTCGACACAGCGCCAGATTGTCCTTGAGCGCGCGCCGTGCCGTTCGGCCCGTGGGTTTGCCGACCGCAATATAGACCTGATCCGTGAGTTTCAGCCTTGTGATCGCCTGATGGAAAAGGGCGAGAGTGAACCTGAGTTTCAGTTCGACAATCACGGGCGCATTCCCATCGCGCACCGCAACGACATCGGCCGCACCGACCTCGCCCTTGACGATATACCCCTGACGCTCCAGCAGCGCCTTGATCGGGGGATAGAGATCCTGTTCGCGGTTCATACGCCTATGCTACGCGGATTGTTGGGGAATACCAGACGAGCCGCTTGAACATCGGCATGTGGCATGGCTATGTCTGAGTTCAACTCTTTGACACCTCTCAGGCTGGTTCCATGCGTTTGCTGACATTTCTTGCGTTCCTTCTGTTTCCGATCTCGGCTCAGGCCGCGTGCGAAGGGGTGGACCTGCGACCACAACTGTCGGCCGAGTCCCGGGCCGAGTTGCAGAGCGCTGTGGCGGAAATCCCTTATCCAGAGGGCAATCACTGGATTGCGCGACAGGGCGACACGGTTCTGCATATCGTTGGTACGATGCACTCTTTCGATCCGCGTATGGACGATATTATAGATCGCCTGTGGCCTGAACTGAGCAAGGCGGATGCATTCTATTTCGAAGTTACCCAGGACGATATGAACGCGTTCGAAAAGAACATGGCCAACGACCTGAGTGCGGTAATGATCACCTCGGGGCCTACATTGATCGACTTGATGGCGGAAGAGGACTGGGACGCGCTGTCCGCCGCATTGGCCCAGCGTGGCATCCCCGGCTGGATGGCTGCGAAAATGCGCCCATGGTTCCTGACCATGATGCTGAGCATCCCGCCCTGCATGATGGAAGACCCGAACGCGACCTATGGAATGGACGCCCGCCTGAACGATCTGGCCGTCGAAAAAGGTATCCCGCTGTACTCGCTGGAACGGGTCGAAGACCTGATGGCGATGTTCGACAGCCACCCGCTGGAAGAACAGGTCGAGTCGCTGGTGCGCTTGTCCGGCGCAATGCAAAGCAATGACGACCAGCTGGCCACGATGGCCAATGCCTATCTGGAAGAGAAACACGCCGAGATCATGCAGTTTGCCCGCCTACAGGGACTTGAGCAATCGGGCCTGCTCCCTGAGGTTTTTGATGCAGAATGGCAAGGGTTCGAACAACAGTTGCTGGTGCAACGGAATGCCAACTGGATGGCGCAGATTCTGGGAATCAGGGATCAGACGGCTGTCATTGCGGTCGGCGCAGGACATTTGAGTGATGACCACGGCCTGCTGAACCAGTTGGAGCAAGCCGGATACACGTTGACACGCGCCGCGTTCTGAGCCGCCCCCCCGTTTTCAGACCAAGCGTCGCAGACAGGCTGCTGCGGCGTGACAAGAGCGTTTACCCGCCTTATAAGGCGCGCAAATTTTCAATCCTCAGGACGCTGACATGACCACGCTCGTATTTGGCCACAAATCCCCCGACACCGATTCCACAGGCTCTCCGATCCTGTGGTCCTGGTACCTGAACGAAGTCAAAGGTGAGCAGGCCGAGCCCGTTCTGCTGGGCGAGCCCAACACCGAAGCGGCTTTCATGCTGGAAAACTGGGACCTGCCCAAGCCGCGCATCATTGAAGACCTGGCCGCTGGCACCCCGGTGGTTATCGTTGATTCCAACAACCCAGCCGAACTGCCGGCCAACGTCAACGACGCTGATATCCGCGCCATCATCGACCACCACAAGCTGGTGGGTGGTCTGGAAACCAAAGGCCCTATCGATATCACCGTGCGCCCGCTGGCCTGCACAGCAACCATCATGGTCGACCTGATGGGCGAGGATGCCGCCAAAATGCCCGACGCCATCAAAGGCGCGGCCCTGACCTGCATTCTGTCGGACACGCTGGAGTTCCGCTCGCCCACCACGACGGCACATGACCGTGCGGTGGCGGAAAAGCTGGCCGCTGAGCTGGAGCTGGATATTTCGGAATACGCGGCCGACATGTTCGCGGCGAAATCGGATGTCTCGTCCTTCTCGGACGCTGAGTTGATCCGCATGGACAGCAAGGAATATGAGGTCGACGGCACCAAATTCCGCGTCTCGGTTCTGGAAACCACCGCTCCCGGCGTAGTGTTGGACCGCAAGGCAAGCCTGACGGGTTCGATGGTCGATGTCGCCAAGGAAGACGGCGTCGATCAGGTTCTGCTGTTCGTGGTCGATATTCTGAACGAAGAAGCCACGCTGCTGGTCCCGAACGATCTGGTCAAAGGCGTTGCAGAAAAGAGCTTTGGCGCGTCAGTTAATGGTGACGCCGTCGTGTTGCCTGGTATCATGAGCCGGAAAAAGCAGATCATTCCGAACCTCAAGGTCTGAAGAACGTAAGCGAGGCTCGCCGATGCAAATCGACCGGGCCTCGCCGCACGTTTTTAGTTAGTCGTCGTTCACGGCTGCGCCTGAGGTTGAATTTAACAAGGTTGCCGTCGCATACCAAAATGGACAACGGAGACTAACTCTTGATCCATAGACTAACGCCATTCGGTTTTGTGGCGCTTGAACAGGATCCGGGATTTTCGTGAGACACAGATAAAACCATCCTATGAAAAACAGGTTGGCCGCCTATCGATCAGTGGCCAATCTTTCGCCAATCGGTCATAAGGCTCGTGCAGTTTCAGCTTGAGGCCACCTATGACCCAGATCGTTCCTTCCCTTGCCAGTATCTCTGACCGCTACAAAGCGCTGTTTGTCGATCTGTGGGGTTGTGTTCACAACGGGATCACGGCTTACCCCGAAGCCGTCGCCGCCTTACAGGCCTATCGCGCGAACGGAGGACTGGTCGTGCTGGTCACGAACTCTCCCAAACCTCGCGCAGGCGTGGCAGAGCAATTGGGGCAGTTCAACGTGCCCGCAGACGCCTATGACACCATTGCAACCAGCGGGGATTCCGCGCGGTCGGCGATGTTTCGTGGGGCCGTGGGGCAAAAGGTGTATTTCATGGGCGAATGGCAGCGTGATGCCGGCTTTTTTGAACCGTTGAAGCTACTGCACCATCCGATCCACATTGAGCGCGTTCCGCTGAAAGAGGCCGAAGGTATCGTCTGCTGTGGTCCCTTCGACCCGATGGCAGACCCTGATGTGAACCGGCCCGATTTCCTCTATGCCAAGCAGATGGGTATGAAACTGCTCTGTGCGAACCCCGATATTGTTGTTGATCGCGGGGAGGTGCGCGAATGGTGCGCTGGCGCTTTGGCCAAGCTTTATACCGAAATGGGCGGTGAGAGCCTGTACTTCGGCAAACCACATCCGCCGATCTACGATCTGGCCCGCCGCAGGCTGCAGGAACTGGGTCACGATATCCCCGATGCCGACATTCTGGTGATTGGCGACGGCCCCCATACGGACATTTTGGGAGGCATGGGCGAGGGCATTGATTCTCTGTTTATCTCGGGCGGACTGGCGGCAGCCGAGACAAAAACGTCGCATCATCCGCACGAAGAATCCCTAACCACCTATATTGAAAGGGAAAAGATTAATCCAACATATACTATCGGTCGTTTGAGGTAGTCAGAAAAGACTTGATTTTCTGCAGTTGCGAAGTAATAAAGTTGCCAACCTTGGCCTAATGATGGTTTTTTCTTTCACGGCCGATTTCGAGTGAGGGCAACATGTTGGATAATCTTCCACGCGGAACGATCTGTATCGAAGACATCGAAATGGGCATGTCCCGCCACCTGCGCAAAGTGGTGACGGATGAAGACATCGAAATGTTCGCGCAGGTTTCAACCGACCGGAATCCGGTGCATTTGGATGACGATTATGCCCGCGATACGATCTTCGAGGGCCGCATCGCCCATGGGATGCTGACGGCGGGCCTGATCTCGGCCGTGATTGGCGAGCAACTGCCGGGCCATGGCACGGTTTACATGGGCCAGTCGCTGAAATTCCTGGCCCCGGTGCGCCCCGGAGACATGGTCTATGCCGAGGTCAAAGTCATCGACATCGACTTTGCCAAACGCCGCGTCAAGCTGGACTGTCATTGTTCGGTCGATGGCAAAAAGGTTCTGATCGGCGAAGCCATGGTGCTGGCCCCGTCACGCAAGTTCGACTGATTGGCAAACACATCCACGCAAAAGGCGCCCGACCGGCGCCTTTTTTGTTTAGACTTTGGTATATTCCAATTGCCGTCAGGAAGGTCGGGCGCGTTTGCGACCTTTCAGGGCACCAGATTCAAGAATGATCTCGGACACCACGTGTTCCCGCCGGTAGGCCATCACGTGCACCCCTGAGACACCGGCGATTTCGCGGATCTGCTGGATCAGTTCGATACAGATCTTTTTGCCCTCTTCGGCAGGTTTTTCGGCTTTCTCCATCCGCTCAATCACCTGATCGGGGATGTGAATTCCGGGAACATTGCTGCGCATCCAACGCGCAGCGCGCGCGGATGCGATAGGACCAACGCCGGCAATAAGGAACACTTTCTTATCCAAACCGGCATCCCGCACTCGATTCATGAATTTCTCAAACAGCGGAATGTCGTAGATATAATTGGTCTGAATATACTCCGCCCCGGCCTCAACCTTCTTTGCCAGACGATCCGGGCGCCAGTCGTAAGGAGGGATACAGGGGTTTTCTGCCGCCCCCAAAAACAGCTGAGGCGGGCGCGTGATCTTACGGCCAGAAAGGAACTTCCCCTGATCGCGCATCGTTCGGATTGTACGCAGCAAGGTCAGGGAATCGAAGTCGAACACCGGTTTTGCCCCCGGCTGATCCCCTACACCGACGCCATCGCCAGTCAGGCACAACACATTGCTTACGCCCAGCGCTGCGGCCCCCAGAACATCGCCCTGAATGGCGATCCGGTTCCGATCTCGGCAAGATATCTGATAAACGGGCGAATATCCCGCGCGGGTCAACAGGGCACAAATTCCGATCGAGGACATATGGCAATTCGCACCAGACGCATCGGTTGCGTTGATCGCATCCGCCACTTCACCCAGCGGCTGCGCAGCTTGGAAAACATCCTCGGGGTCGGCGCTGTCTGGCGGATTCAATTCAGCGGTCACCGCAAAACGGCCCGAGCGCAGCACTCTCTCCAAGCGACTGTGCGACACATACCCTTCGGGAACGGGAACATAGCCGATCGGCTCGACCTCGCTGCGATGGGCATCGTTCATTTCTTCAGCTCCCGATTCACCGCGTTGGGTGGTTCAACGGCAAGCGGTGCCGCCGAGGGTTCATTCTCGCGCGCCTCGGGGAAGGCTTCTGCCAATGTTGCGCGTGCAGCGTCGCGGGCCTCGCGTTCCAGTGCGGCAATTTCGCGGCTGACCCGCAACCATGACGAGGATCCTTTCAAGGTGTGTTCCACGGGCGGAAGAACTTCTTTGATCTTGTCCCCTCCGTGCCGCATACGGCTGGCCCCATCCCAAGCCAAAGCCCAGACGCATTTCATATCGGGCTTCACTTCGCAGAACTCGCCGGGGCGCACACCGCCACACGGGCCGTTGCGTAGCTGTTTCGGGCAGTTCATCGGGCAGGACATGCCGGTCGATGACAACACGCACTGCCCACACATCTTGCAGTCGAACAACAGGGTTTTGACGCCTTTTTCGACCAGCGCAATGGGGCGTTCGACACGGTTGTAGCCGATCTTTGCAAAGACAGGGTCCATCGCGACCATACCGCGTTCGACACATTTGTAGATCCACTCGAACGTGCGGGCATGGCGAATCGCAAACAATCGCAATCGATACATGGTCTGCCTCCTGTGCTGGGTTCGTTTGAACCTGGCCGGGCCAATATCCGGCTCGCAGATTGTTCTGAGAGCCGGATGTCCAGTCTACACTCAGGATTTTTTTTGAATCAAGCAGTTGGGTGAACGTTCCGCGACCCGCTGAGGCGGGTCTTGAGGGTTTCCGGGGTTTAATTGTTGTTACTAAGCTGTTTCGCGGCAACGCGTTCCTTCATTGCAAACTGCGGCTTGAACAAATGGGCACGCGACGCTACGCAATCGCTTATGCACATCATCCGGGATTTCCAGTTTGTCGAGCCAGAAGATCGCGGCGCCAGCGTGGCGATCGGGAATTTTGATGGCGTTCATGTGGGGCATCAGTCGGTGATTGAACTGGCCCGTAACGCGGCCCCGGACGCGCCACTGGGTGTAATGACTTTTGAACCGCATCCGCGTGAGTATTTTGCACCGGACTCGCCCCCGTTTCGCCTGATGCGGGGCAATGCACGGGCACACCGGCTGGAAAAGCTGGGCGTAAAGAAACTGTATGAGCTGCCGTTCAACGCGGCGCTGGCGGGGCTTTCCCCGGAAGAGTTCGCACGCAATGTGATCTGTGGCGGGCTGGGTCTGTCGCATGTCGTCGTGGGGGCCGATTTCTGCTTTGGCAAAGGCCGCAGTGGCACCGCCGACGATCTGCTGGGATTTGGGAAAGAGATGGGATTTGGCGTGACGATAGCTCCTTTGATGGAACGGTCCGAGAATGTGGTCTCTTCCACCGCCATCAGAACCGCGTTGAGCGAAGGCCGCCCGCGGGACGCTGCCGCGATGCTGGGCCATTGGCACCGGATCGAAGGTGAAGTGGTCGGCGGTGAGCAGCGCGGGCGGGAACTGGGTTTTCCAACCGCGAACATGTCCATCGAGGGGCTACACCCACCCAAATTCGGGGTCTACGCCGTTCTGGTCGACGTGCTGGATGGCCCGCATCGGGGCAGCTATCACGGTGCGGCGTCGGTCGGGGTGCGCCCGATGTTTCAGGGCGAGGTACCAAATATCGAAACCTTCCTGTTTGACTTTTCCGGCGATCTTTACGGTGCAACCCTTTCGGTGGGCCTGATCGACTTCCTGCGCCCGGAACTGACATTTGACGGGCTGGATAGCCTGATCGCGCAAATGGATGCCGATTGCGAAAAGGCCCGGAACATTCTGGCCGCCCTATGAGCGCTGATCCGATTGAACGCACAGGCCTGCACGCCCGGTTCTGGGAACGCAAACCGCTGCGCAAGATGAACCAGCGCGAGTGGGAAGCGCTGTGCGACGGCTGCGGCAAGTGCTGCCTGAACAAGCTGGAAGACGAAGACTCGGGCGAGGTTGCCCTGACCTGCGTCGCCTGCCGTCTGCTGGATGATGAAAGCTGCCGTTGCACTCAATACGACATCCGGCACCAGTTCGTACCAGAATGTATTGTCATGACGCCCGAAAATATCGACGAGCACGCCTATTGGCTGCCGCAAACCTGCGCGTATCGTCTGTTGTGGGAAGGCAAACCTCTTTACGACTGGCACCCGTTGATATCTGGTACGCCGGACAGCGTACATGCGGCAGGTGTGTCGGTTCAGGGGCGCACGGTGTCAGAGTTCGATACCCCCCTGGAAGAATGGGAAGATCACATTATCGAGGAGCCAACCTGATGTATTTCGCGTCTGACAATTCGGGTCCTGTTCACCCTCAGGTCATGGCCAAACTGGCCGAGGCCAATCAGGGCTATCAGATGGCTTATGGCGCGGACACGATGATGAACGAAGTGCGTGATCGCATTCGCAGCATCTTCGAGGCACCGGGTGCTGCTGTCTATCTCGTGGCAACGGGAACGGCGGCAAATTCACTGGCTCTGGCAACGTTGTCCAACCCTTGGGAAACTATCTTCTGCTCTCCGGTCGCTCATATCCATGAAGACGAGTGCAACGCGCCCGAGTTTTACACTGGCGCCAAGCTGACTCTGGTTCCCGGCGGAGACAAGATGACGCCGGATGCGCTGCGCGGGACTATTTTGGGCGAAGAAACCCGCGGAGTTCACGGGCCACAGCGCGGGCCAGTATCGATCACTCAAGTCACCGAGCGCGGATCGGTTTATTCTCTGGAGGAATTGCAGGCGCTGTGTGGCGTCGCAAAGGAATACGCCTTGCCCGTCCATCTGGATGGTGCGCGATTCACCAACGCCCTCGTCGCCCTGGATTGTTCCCCGGCTGACATGACGTGGAAAGCGGGCGTAGACGCGGTCAGCTTTGGCGGCACCAAGAACGGGCTGATGGGCGTCGAAGCGGTGGTGTTCTTTGACGAAAGCAAGGCCTGGGAGTTCGAACTGCGGCGCAAACGCGGGGCGCATCTGTTTTCCAAGCATCGATACCTGTCCGCTCAGATGGCAGCCTATCTTGAGGATGATCTGTGGCTGACGATGGCCCGACAAGCCAACGACAACTGCGCCCGGCTGGCTGCCGGGCTGCGCACCAAGGGGGCTACGTTCCTGCATGAACCGCAGGCCAATATGATCTTCGCCTCATTCCCGCGCGCCACGCATAAGCAATTGCACGAGATCGGTGCGGTGTACCACCTCTGGGGCGCCGAGCTTGAGGGGGAGGATGACGACGAAAGCCTCGCCTGCAGGCTGGTCTGCGACTGGTCCATCGGCGCGGCTGAGATCGATCAGTTTCTCAATCTGCTGTGACAGATGCCGAGGCGTTGTTGCGCCAGAATTCCTGAAGCAATGCGCTTGTCTCCTGCGGGTGCGAAATGGGCAGCATATGCCCCGCACCATTCACAACCTCATGGCGCGCGTTTGGGAGGCGTCGCGACAGGCTTTTACAGATCGCGGGCATTACCGGGTGTGTTTCCGACCCGCTCAACAACAGAATCGGCATTGATGCACGCTTGAGCTTGGCAGGGGCAAGCAGTCCTTTCTGATCGTCGTAAATCGCCGGGTGCAAAGCAGGAACAACATGTATCCCGCGCACCATGTTGGTCCGCGTACGTTCGGGCAATTCCGACCAGCGGGGGCTGATCTGCGTGCTCCACATCCGGTTGAACAGTCGCGCAGCCAAGGTTTTGTCGCCAGCCGCAAACGCATCATTGACCGGCTGTGAATCGCGTTCGTGCTGCTCGAACTGATCGGGTGCCTCCTGACACGCGACAGCAAAGAACACAGGTTCGACCAGCACCACACTGCGTACATGGCCCGGATACTCGGCTGCCAGCCTGAGCGCGATCATCGCCCCAAAGGAATGGCCGATCACATCCATGGGCACAGTCAATTCTGCCAAGGCCGCTTGGGTCACTGCGTCGAAGAAATCGCTCTGCTCGTCCCAGAGCGGGCTGCGCCCGTGAGACAGCATATCCGGCGCGATGAATGACGCATGACCATCCAAGACCTTGGCCAGACCCGACCAAGCACCGGAATGCGTAATGGTGCAATGGAGGGCAAGCAGCTCGCGTTCACCCTCTCCCAGCCGCCTGACGAAGACGGATTGCTCCATGGCAGCCACAGAAGTCACCCTTTCGTTTCCGACAGATGTCGGTCCAGATCATCCAGCCTGTCCTGTCCCCAGAACCGCTGGCCGTCCAACGTGATGTAGAACGGCGCGCCGAACACGCCGCGATCGACGGCCTCTTCCAGATTGGCGGCATAGGTTTCAGCCCCGACCAGCAAGCCACTATTGGCCAGATCCGGGTCAAATCCCGCCTTTGCCAGACAGTCGCGGATCACATCATCCTGCGCGACGTCTTTCTCTTCGGCCCAGCAGGCGCGCAGGATCGATTGGCACAGTTTGCCCACGTCACCCGAACCATCCTTGATCGCGGCGATGACCGCATAAGAAGAAGGCGCCATGTTGGTTGGCCAATGGGCTGGCTGGAGGTTGAACTCCATTCCCAAATTCTTGGATTGGCGCAGCAATTCCTGAGCGCGATATTCAATGCGAGAGATATGCCGGTCTTTTGGCGGCGTACCTCCGGTGCGCCCGAACAGGGCCATGATATCCAGCGGTTTGTAGTTGATGGTCGCGCCATGTTTCGCCGCGATCTCTTCCAACCGGTTTCCGGCCAGATAGGTATAGGGCGAAATTGTCGCAAAATAGTAGTCAATCTGGGTCATGTTCACTTTCTCCGCTGCGTTACCTTTGCGGGACGGTAAGGCCATGCTAAGCGGTGTCAACATCACGAATCTGTCACATTGCCATTGCTGCCCGGGGACCTCAGCCGATGCCGACACTTCACGAACCCAAGCTTATCGCTGGGAACGCCAACCTTCCTCTTGCCAAAACAATCGCACGCCGCATGAGCCTGTATCGCGGCGTTGACCAGGGATTGGTCGATGCGCGCGTCGAACGCTTCAATGACGGTGAGATCTTCGTCGAAGTTTTCGAGAATGTACGCGGCGAAGATATGTTCATTATCCAGCCGACCTCGAACCCGGCCAATGACAACTTGATGGAGCTGTTGATCATCGCCGACGCGCTGCGCCGCTCGTCAGCGCAGCGGATCACCGCCGTGATCCCCTATTTCGGTTACGCCCGTCAGGACCGCCGCACCAAGGCACGCACACCGATCAGCGCCAAGCTGGTGGCCAACATGCTGACTGGTGCCGGGATCGAACGCGTCCTGACCATGGACCTGCACGCCGCTCAGATTCAGGGGTTCTTTGATATTCCGGTGGACAACCTCTATGCGTCACCGATCTTTGCGCTGGATGTGAAGCATCAATTCAAAGACAATCTGGACGAGCTCATGGTGGTTTCGCCCGACGTCGGCGGCGTGGCCCGCGCCCGTGAACTGGCCAAGCGCATCAATGCCCCCTTGTCGATCGTGGACAAGCGCCGTGAAAAAGCGGGCGAAGTGGCCGAGATGACCGTAATTGGCAACGTCAAAGACAAGATCTGCCTGATCGTGGACGACATGTGCGACACGGCAGGAACGCTGTGCAAGGCGGCGCAGGTGCTGCTGGATAACGGAGCGAAAGAGGTCCATTCCTACATTACCCACGGGGTGATGAGCGGCCCCGCAGTTGAGCGGGTGACCAATTCGGTCATGAAGTCTCTGGTATTGACGGATACGATCCAGCCGACCAAAGAGATTCTGAATGCCCAGAACATCCGCACTGTGCCAACCGCGCCGATCTTCACCCAGGCAATCCTGAACATCTGGAACGGCACCAGCGTGTCTTCGTTGTTCGAAGACAAGACACTGACGCCGATCTACGAATCCATGTATCAAATGGATTAAGCTTGGAAGGGCGGCCCGAAGCGCCGCCCTTTTGCTTTTTCAATTTATGGTCGGTGCATATTCTACAAGCGTAGAGCAAAGGTTGCGAGCCGATCAGCGAAACAGTTGGAATGATCTCCATGACCGCAAACAAACGCATTGTCCTTTCCAGCGACCACGCAGCGATCGAGCTGCGTCAGGCCGTGGCCAACCACATCGCCCAGCAAGGCTGGGAGGTGGTCGATATTGGCCCGACAACGCCTGAAAGCACGCATTACCCCAAGCATGGCAAAGCCGCGGCGCAGGCGGTAGCTTCGGGCGAGTGTCAGTTGGGCATCATCCTGTGCGGTACCGGTCAGGGCATCATGATGGCGGCGAACAAAGTGCCGGGTATTCGCTGCGGCGTTTGTTCGGACGCGTTTTCGGCACGCATGATCCGCCAGCACAACGACGCCAACATGCTGTCAATCGGCGCGCGTGTTGTCGGTGAAGGTCAGGCGCTGGACATTGTGGACGCGTTTCTGGGCGCCGAATTCGAAGGCGGCCGCCACGCCACGCGGGTGGACATGATCGAGGAATAAACTGTAGCGCAAAACCTTCGAGGCGTCCTATGTGCGGGCGACTATAAACACGCCGAGCGATAGTACGCTTCAATCTGCTGCACGACATTATTTCGCGCTTTCCAATGGATGTGCCAGTTTAACTGACAAGGAAACTGGCTGCGCGTGAAACTTGCAGATCGATTGGCTCTTTTTGTGTTGAAGCCTTGCTCGGTCAGGCGGCTAACCAATTCGTCTTCCGATATTGGCGGCGCAAATGCGTCAGTAATACGAGCGCGAAATTCTTTCTGCGCTTTCTCAAAATTAGGTGACAGACCCTGCGCCAGTTCCGGAAGCATCGGTTGAGGCCAAAAGAACATAACAGCAAGCCCCGTCAACACCACAGCAATCACACTCAAAACCAATTTTGACAATGTTCTTGTAAAGAACCGCATTGTGAGCCTTCGTACTTCAGTCGCAATAAACTCAGAAAATACTCCAATCATCCGGATGCGCGACCTCTCCTATCGCGGTCCAGCTTGCGCGGATGCGGGCGATCCTTGTGTCGGACCATGTGCGAAACACGGCATCAAACCCAGTAGTGGTGATGTTTTCAGCCTGCACTTCGGCCCGCAGCGCCGAGGACGTGTCGACATCCCAAAGCGATATTCCGATCTGAACGGCAGGCGGGGTACGAAATGGTTCTTTGAATTGAATGGATGTGCGACGTTCACGGGGCCCTTGCCCAGTCCACATTTCCCCGCCTTCGGCAAATTCCGAAAACAGCACATCTTCGCCCTGATCAATTCCAATGGGATGGGTTAGGAACTTTTTCATTATGTCATCATTATTCTTGAATTCCCGCAACTTATCCCGGCTTTTCGATAAAAGCACGACAAAAAAAACGGCCCCGCAAGTGCGAGGCCGCTCAAATCTTTCACCGATAAGCCGTTTACAGGCTCATATGCGTTCCAAGCGCTTCCATGTCGGCCAGAAGCTTGGCGGCATCATCGACGACAGTCTGATCATCGCCACCCTTGGCCGCCTCGTGCGAGGCGCGGGCGTCTTCGATCAGCTCGTCCAGATGCGCGCGGGTCACTTCGGCCACCGGGATGGCCTTTTCGGCCAGAACCGACAGACTGTCGCCGTTGATCTGGGCAAACCCGCCGGTGACCAGGTATTCGCTGGACCCTTCGGGTGCCTCAACCTTCAGCAGACCGGGGCGCAGCGTGGTGATGGTAGGGGCATGATCGGGCATAGCCGTCATGTCCCCGTCCGCGCCCGGAATCTGGACCGCGGTGGCCGCGAGCGAAGCTAGGCTCCGCTCGGGGCTGACGAGGTCGAATTGCATCGTGTTTGCCATCAGGTGTGCTCCTTAGGCGGCTTCTGCGGCCATCTTCTCGGCTTTGGCGATCACTTCGTCGATGCCGCCGACCATCAGGAAGGCTGCCTCGGGCAGGTGATCGTATTCGCCAGCCACAACGGCCTTGAACGACGAGATGGTGACATCCAGAGGAACCTGAACGCCCGGCGAACCGGTGAAGACCTGAGCCACGTCGAACGGCTGCGACATGAAGCGTTCGATCTTACGGGCACGGGCCACGGTCAGTTTGTCCTCTTCCGACAGTTCGTCCATGCCGAGGATGGCGATGATGTCCTGCAGCGACTTGTAGCGCTGGAGGATCTGCTGAACGTCGGTCGCAACCTTGTAGTGCTCTTCACCAACGATGGCCGGGTCGAGCAGGCGCGAGGTCGAGTCGAGCGGGTCAACCGCAGGGTAGATACCCTTTTCCGAGATCGCACGGTTAAGAACGGTGGTCGCGTCAAGGTGCGCAAACGAGGTTGCCGGCGCAGGGTCGGTAAGGTCGTCCGCAGGAACATAGATGGCCTGCACCGAGGTGATCGAGCCCGACTTGGTCGAGGTGATGCGTTCCTGCAGGGCGCCCATGTCGGTGGCCAGCGTCGGCTGGTAGCCCACAGCGGAAGGAATACGACCCAGCAGAGCCGAAACCTCGGAACCCGCTTGCGTGAAGCGGAAGATGTTGTCGACGAAGAACAGAACGTCGGTACCAGACTGGTCGCGGAACTGCTCGGCCAGGGTCAGACCGGTCAGAGCAACACGTGCACGCGCCCCGGGAGGCTCGTTCATCTGACCGTAAACCAGGGCCACTTGGCTTTCCGACAGGTTGTCCGGCTTAATAACGTTCGATTCGATCATCTCGTGGTACAGGTCGTTCCCTTCACGGGTCCGTTCACCAACACCCGCGAACACCGAGAAGCCCGAGTGCACTTTTGCGATGTTGTTGATCAGTTCCATGATCAGAACGGTTTTACCAACGCCGGCGCCGCCGAACAGACCGATCTTACCGCCTTTGGCGTAGGGGGCCAGCAGGTCAACAACCTTGATGCCTGTAACCAGAACTTCCGACTCGGTCGACTGTTCTGCGAAGGTCGGTGCAGGCTGGTGGATGGCACGGGATTCGGTTGCCTCAACCGGGCCCTTTTCGTCGATGGGATCGCCAACAACGTTCAGGATGCGGCCCAGGGTGGCGTTACCAACGGGAACCGAGATCGGTGCGCCCATGTCGGTGACTTCCGCACCGCGGACCAGACCTTCGGTCGCGTCCATCGCGATGGTGCGGACGGTGTTTTCACCCAAGTGCTGGGCAACTTCCAGTACCAGGCGCTTGCCGTTGTTTTCGGTTTCCAGCGCGTTCAGAATTTCAGGCAGCTGATCGTCGAAGTGCACGTCGACGACGGCCCCGATGATCTGTGTGACTTTGCCTTTTGCATTCGCCATGTTTCGTCTCCGGTTATCTTACAGCGCTTCGGCGCCGGAAATAATTTCAATCAGCTCGTTGGTGATCACGGCCTGACGCGAGCGGTTGAACTGGATCGTCAGTTTGTCGATCATTTCACCCGCGTTGCGTGTCGCGTTGTCCATCGCGGACATCCGTGCACCTTGTTCAGACGCTCCGTTTTCGAGCAGAGCCGAGAAGATCGCGGTGGCAACCCCCTTGGGCAGCAGGTCGGCCAGAATGGCCTCTTCGCTGGGCTCGTAATCGAAGACCGCACCGCTGTCGTCACCCTCGGTTTCCTCGAACGAGGCGGGGATGATCTGCTGTGCCGTCGGGATCTGAGTCACAACGTTGACGAACTTCGAATAGAAGATCGTGGCAACGTCGAATTCACCCCCGTCGAAGCGGGACAGGATGTCCTTCGCGATGTCCTGCGCATTGGAGTAGCCCAGACGCTTGACCTCGCTCAGGTCCACATGCCCAACGAACAGATCGCCAAAATCACGCTTGAGCGCGTCGCGGCCTTTTTTGCCGACGGTCAGAACCTTGACCGTCTTGCCTTTGCCACGCAGCTCGTCCGCTTTGACACGGGCCAGCTTGGCGATGTTCGAGTTGAAGCCGCCGCACAGGCCGCGTTCAGCTGTCATGACAACCAGCAGATGGACATCATCACTGCCCGTACCACGGAGCAGCTTGGGGGCGCTGTCGCTGCCCCCGACCGATGCCGCCAGCCCCGCCATCACGGCATTGAACCGCTCGGCATAGGGACGCGAGGCTTCGGCAGATTCCTGGGCGCGGCGCAGTTTTGCAGCCGCGACCATCTGCATGGCCTTGGTGATCTTGCGGGTCGATTTGACCGACTCGATCCTGTTTTTAAGGTCCTTAAGATTTGGCATATGCCCGCCTCTCCCTTAAGCGAAGGTTGCGGCGTATTCGTCCAGCGCAGCCTTGATCTTGTCGGAAGCGTCACCCTTGATCTTGGGATCTTCGTCCGTGATCCACTGAAGCAGATCCGCGTGCTTGCCACGCAGGTGCGCCAGCAGGCCAGCTTCGTAACGGCCAACGTCCGCAACGTCGATCTTGTCGAGGTAACCGTTGGTGCCCGCGAAGATGACGCAAACAATCTCAGCGTTGGTCAGCGGCGAGTACTGGGGCTGTTTCATCAACTCGGTCAGACGCGCACCACGATTCAGCAGCTGCTGGGTTGCGGCGTCAAGGTCGGAACCGAACTGCGCAAACGCAGCCATTTCGCGGTACTGAGCCAGTTCCAGCTTAACCGGACCCGCAACCGACTTCATCGAGTTGGTCTGAGCCGAAGAGCCCACACGCGAAACCGACAGACCGGTGTTCACAGCAGGACGGATACCTTGGTAGAAGAGTTCGGTTTCAAGGAAGATCTGACCGTCGGTGATCGAGATCACGTTGGTCGGAATAAACGCAGAAACGTCACCACCCTGAGTTTCGATAACCGGCAGAGCGGTCAGCGAGCCTGCACCGAAGTCCTCGTTCAGCTTCGCCGAACGTTCAAGCAGGCGGGAGTGGAGGTAGAAAACGTCACCAGGATAGGCTTCACGTCCGGGCGGACGGCGCAGCAGCAGCGACATCTGACGATAGGACACAGCCTGTTTCGACAGGTCATCATAGATGATCAGCGCGTGACGGCCATTGTCGCGGAAGAACTCGGCCATCGCGGTTGCGGCGTAAGGTGCCAGGAACTGCATCGGCGCCGGGTCGGACGCGGTTGCGGCTACAACGATCGAATAGTCAATCGCACCGGATTCTTCCAGCTTCTTCACCAGCTGCGCAACGGTCGAACGCTTTTGACCGATGGCAACGTAAACGCAGTACAGTTTCTTCGACTCGTCGTCGCCTGCTGCGTCGTTGTAGGTTTTCTGGTTCAGGATCGCGTCCAGAGCAACGGCGGTTTTGCCGGTCTGACGGTCACCAATGATCAGTTCCCGCTGGCCACGGCCAATCGGGATCATCGCGTCAACCGATTTCAGACCGGTCGCCATCGGCTCGTGCACCGATTTACGCGGGATGATGCCAGGGGCTTTAACGTCTGCAACGCCACGCTTGGACGCGTTGATCGGGCCTTTGCCGTCAAGCGGGTTGCCCAGACCGTCAACAACACGGCCCAGCAGCTCGTCACCGATCGGAACGTCCACGATCGAGTTGGTGCGCTTGACGGTGTCACCTTCTTTGATGTCACGGTCGGAACCGAAGATAACGACACCGACGTTGTCGCTTTCCAGGTTCAGCGCCATCCCCATGATGCCGCCGGGAAATTCGACCATCTCACCGGCTTGCACGTTGTCCAGGCCGTATACACGGGCAATCCCGTCACCGACGCTCAGCACGCGACCGATTTCGGCCACTTCGGCTTCCTGACCAAAATTCTTGATCTGGTCCTTCAGGATTGCAGAAATCTCTGCAGCTTGGATTCCCATTTATCCGACCTCTTTCATTGCATTCTGTAGGGAGTTGAGCTTCGAGCGGATCGAGCTATCGATCATCTTCGAGCCCACTTTAACGACAAGACCGCCGATGAGGCTTTCATCAACGGTCGCATTGATTGTCACGGTCTTGCCCACACGCTCGGACAGCGTCTTGGACAGTTTTTCCAATTGTGTCTTGGTCAGCGCCTTGGCCGAGGCGACATCGGCGGTCACTTCGCCCCGCTCGTCTGCTAGCATGTCGCGCAGAACCTGCACCAGTTGCGGCACGACGAACAGGCGGCGCTTCTGCGCCATCAGACCCAGCGTGTTGCGCAGGATGGCGTTCAGGGCCATCTTGTCAGCGATTGCGGTGATCGCGCCTTCCTGTTCGGCGCGGGAAACCAGCGGCGAGGCGATCAGGTCGCGCAGTTCGGCACTGTCGCCCAGTGCTGCTGCCAGATCATTGATGCCGGATTCCAGACCTGTGAGGTCATTATTCTCTTTGGCGATCTCAAAGATCGCGGTGGCATAGCGCTCGGCAATGCCAGTGGAAATCGAAGCTGGTTCGGACACGTCCACCCTTCCGATATTTGAGGCCCCGAAAGTGTGTAGCGGCCGCTACCCGGGGGCGTGAGGAAACCCCGGCCAGACGGTCGGGGATCAAAATCACCGGGGATGTAGCAGAGCCGAACCAACCAAGCAATACGCTATAGCGGTAACAGAATTATCCACAAATTGTTAATTTTCATGCACTTACGCCAAGTGCGACGGTTTGAACACATTGGTCCAGTTGAAAAATGTTACGAATATGCAGGTTTTTGCGATTCCTGTGACTTTTTTCCCGCAAATTTATCGCATTGAAATGCCCGTGATTGTCACGCAGGCTTCAACAAACCATCCAGCGCCTTGATCGGTTTTTTGACCCTGTCCTTGGTTACGCTGCCGCTGGGCGGGCGGATATGTTTACTGACCTCGACCATCAACACGCCACCTGCCATCACGGTTGGAATCCGCTGACCGGTTTTTTCGATCAGGCTGCCGGATTTCAACCAAAACCGCCGGAAGGACGGCGGCATGTACAAAGCCGAGCAATGTGCCTCGGGCAGGAAGTGATGCGCCTTAAGCTGGTTTTCCAACTGAGTGGCGGAGTACGGTCGCCCAAACCCAAACGGGGTTTTGTCCGACCGCGACCAAAGACCCGCGCGGTGGGGAACAATAAAGACGGCCCTGCCACCGGGACCCAGCACGCGCCAGCATTCGTCAAGCAATTGGTTCGGTCGTTCAGACGTTTCCAGCCCATGCATCACCACAAGCTTGTCCACGTGCCCGGTCTCAATTGGCCAGAGGGTTTCTTCGGTCAGGACCGAGACATTTGGCATTCCGGCAGGCCAGGGCATCACGCCCTGAGGGCCCGGCATCAACCCGATGACCCGACGCGCATCTGACAGGTAAGGACGCAGCAGAGGTACGGCAAAACCGAACCCCGCAACAGTCTGACCCTTTGCTTCGGGCCACAGCTCGGTTAGACGCCCGCGAATAGCCGCCTGCGCCGCACGCCCCAGGGTGCTGCGATAGTAGAAATTCCTCAGATCCTGCACATCAAGATGCATTGCGGACATCCGGTCAATCGGCTTAGCTGGGCGCAGTCTAGCAATGAAAGGGCAAAAGGCCATGCCTCTTGAAATCATTACAATCCCGTGCCTCAGCGACAATTACGCCTTTCTGGCTCATGACGGCGTCAATGGCCAGACCGCACTGATCGACGCGCCCGAGGCCGCACCGATTCTCAAGGCGCTGGATGATCGGGGGTGGACGCTTTCGCATGTTTTGTTGACCCACCACCACTGGGATCACGTGGACGGGCTGGCGGAAATACTGATTAAACACCCGGCAAAGGTTATCGGAGCCGCAGCTGATGCAAGTCGCCTGCCACCGCTGGACCAGCAGGTTTCCGAGGGCGACAGTTTTAACATCGGCGGCGAACCGGTTCAGGTGCTCGATGTCTCGGGGCATACGGACGGCCATATCGCCTTCTATATGCCGCAGAGCGCCGCCGTCTTCACGGCAGACAGCCTGATGGCGCTTGGCTGTGGGCGTCTGTTTGAGGGCACACCGGCGCAAATGTGGGCGTCATTGAACAAACTGGCCGCTCTGCCCGATGACACTCTGGTCTGTTCAGGGCACGAGTATACACAATCCAATGCCAAATTCGCTATTACCGTCGATCCTGACAACCTGGCCTTGAAAGATCGTGTGGCTGATATCGACCGCGCACGCGCCGCAGGTGAGGCGACTGTTCCCTCCACTCTGGCCCTGGAAAAGGCCACAAACCCGTTTCTGAGGGCTGCTGATCCGGCGGTTCAGGCGCAGCTGGATATGGTTGGAGACGATCCTGAAGCCGTTTTTGCAGAAATACGGGGTAGAAAAGACCGGTTTTGATGCCTATTTGCCCCTCTTCACGGCCACGGTCACAACAAATGTGACTGTCAAGAGCAAGAAAACCCTTGAAGCCGGGGCACGATCAACCAAACTCTAATAGTATGAGGACATGGTTGGGATGGGGTTCCGGCCGCAAGCCCGCCCCCTTCTGACCCAAGACAGAGGAGCACCCGCGTGCCTTCATTCTCGAGCACATTGGAACAAGCCATCCACGCGGCCTTGGCGGCTGCGAATGAACGGCGCCACGAATTCGCAACGCTGGAGCATCTGCTGCTGGCGCTTTTGGAAGAACCCGATGCGGTGCGCGTCATGAAAGCGTGTAGCGTCGATCTGGATGAATTGCGCAGTACTCTGGTGGAATTCATCGACGAGGATCTTTCGAACCTGGTCACGGATATCGACGGGTCCGAAGCCGTACCAACAGCAGCATTCCAGCGCGTCATTCAGCGCGCCGCGATCCACGTACAAAGCTCGGGCCGGACCGAAGTGACCGGCGCGAACGTATTGGTCGCCATTTTCGCCGAACGCGAAAGCAATGCTGCCTATTTCCTGCAGGAACAGGACATGACCCGGTACGACGCGGTCAATTTCATCGCCCATGGCGTGGCCAAAGACCCTGCCTATGGCGAAAGCCGCTCGGTATCCGGCGCGGATCAGGTGGAAGAAGACGCCCCGACGACATCTGGCGAAACCGAGCAGAAAGAAAGCGCGCTAGGGAAATACTGCATCGATTTGAATGCAAAATCGCGCGCAGGCGATGTTGATCCGTTGATCGGACGCTCGGATGAGGTGGAACGCTGCATCCAGGTGCTGTGTCGCCGCCGCAAGAACAACCCGCTGCTGGTGGGCGATCCGGGCGTGGGCAAAACCGCCATCGCAGAAGGTCTGGCGCATAAGATCGTCGGCGGCGAAGCCCCCGACGTGCTGGCCAACACCACGATCTATTCGCTGGACATGGGCGCACTTCTGGCCGGAACCCGTTATCGCGGTGATTTCGAAGAGCGCCTGAAAGCGGTTGTGACCGAGCTGGAAGATCACCCCGACGCGGTGCTGTTCATCGATGAGATCCACACCGTGATCGGTGCCGGTGCGACCTCGGGCGGGGCGATGGATGCCTCGAATCTGCTGAAGCCGGCTCTGCAGGGCGGCAAGCTGCGCACAATGGGCTCGACCACATACAAGGAATTCCGCCAGCACTTCGAGAAGGACCGCGCGCTGAGCCGCCGGTTCCAGAAGATTGACGTGAATGAGCCGTCGGTCGAGGACAGCGTTAAGATATTGCGTGGTCTGAAGCCGTACTTCGAAGAGCATCACGACATCAAATACACCGCCGATGCGATCAAGACCGCCGTTGAACTTTCAGCGCGCTATATCAACGACCGCAAACTGCCCGACAAGGCCATCGACGTGATAGATGAGGCCGGCGCGGCGCAGCATCTGGTTGCGGAAAGCAAGCGGCGTAAGACCATCGGGGTCAAAGAGATTGAGGCCGTTGTCGCAAAAATCGCGCGCATCCCGCCCAAGAACGTCACCAAGGACGATGCCGAGGTGCTGAAAGACCTCGAAGCTTCGCTGAAACGGGTGGTGTTTGGCCAGGATCTGGCCATCGAAGCACTGTCTAGCGCGATCAAACTGGCGCGCGCCGGTCTGCGTGAGCCTGAAAAGCCCATCGGGAATTACCTGTTCGCCGGTCCGACCGGTGTAGGTAAGACCGAGGTCGCGAAACAACTGGCGGATACACTAGGTGTGGAACTGCTGCGCTTTGACATGTCGGAATACATGGAGAAACACGCAGTTTCCCGTCTCATCGGCGCACCTCCGGGCTATGTCGGATTTGATCAGGGTGGTTTGCTGACCGACGGTGTCGACCAGCATCCGCACTGCGTGTTGCTGCTGGACGAGATCGAAAAGGCACACCCGGATGTGTTCAACATCCTGCTGCAGGTGATGGACCATGGGGAGTTGACCGATCACAATGGTCGTACGGTGAACTTCCGCAACGTGGTTCTGATCATGACCTCCAACGCTGGTGCACAGGAACAGGCCAAGGCGGCCATTGGCTTCGGCCGCGACCGCCGCGAAGGTGAAGACACCGCCGCGATCGAGCGCATGTTTACGCCGGAATTCCGCAACCGCCTGGATGCCGTGATCTCATTCGCACCGCTGCCGAAAGAGGTTATCCTGCAAGTGGTCGAAAAGTTCGTTCTGCAGCTTGAGGCCCAGCTGCTGGATCGCGGCGTGACCATCGATCTGACACCCAAAGCCGCTGAGTGGCTGGCCGATAAAGGTTACGACGACAAAATGGGGGCCCGTCCGCTGGGTCGAGTCATTCAGGAACACATCAAGAAACCACTGGCCGAGGAACTTCTGTTCGGCAAACTGGCCAAGGGCGGTGTGGTTCGTGTCTCGATCAAGAAGGGCGATCTGGATCTAGAAATCCTTGGTCCTGATCAGCGGCGCATACCGGGCGACAAGCCCCCGCTGTTGACTGCGGACTGACCTGAAGAAGATCTTTTTTTCAAGCCCGGCGATCCTGATCGTCGGGCTTTTTCGTTGTCAGATCGTAAACCTGCGACGGAAATTGGCTGCTGCTGCGTGTCATCTTTGATCGGCAGCACAGAACAGGATTTAGCACGTGGCAAAAATCTCAATCATTTGGGGTGCCGCATTTGCCCTTTCCGCCGTGGCTGCGGTCACCACCGCACAGCACAGGTTCCGCTATCACGACGAAACGACCGCAGAGCCTCTCAGGTTACCCCGTCGTTCCATGCTGTTTCGTCGGCACACCGGATCAGGGTTTTCGTTTTAGCCGGCGGTAATCGCATCTTTCCTCAAAACGCAGCCGACAGCGTAACGATAGCTGTCTTATCTTTCAGTAAGTTTCAGCTCGATCCGACGGTTTTGTGCCCGGGCCTCAGGGGTATCTGCCGGATTGACGGGCTGGAACTCACCAAACCCGTTCGCCGCCAGGCGATTGGGTGGAATGCCCAGCGCATCGACCATGTAACGCACAACAGACAACGCGCGGCCCTGACTGAGCTCCCAGTTGTCACGATACCGGCCTGATCCGGCCAATGGGACATTATCGGTGTGGCCATCAACCCGGATCACCCAGTTCAGACCGGTCGGAATCTCAGCCGCGACACTGCGCAGGATGTCAGCGACCTTGGCAACCTCCTGTCGTCCTTCGACGGACAGCACGGCTGATCCTGTCGGGAAAAGAACTTCGGAGGAGAACACAAAGCGATCACCTTCGATCCGCACGCCTTCCTGATCACCCAGAACATCCCGCAGGCGTCCAAAGAACTCTGAACGATAGCGTTGCAGGTCTTCCGCCTGCGCCGCCAGTTCCTCATTCTGACCGGCCAGCTCTTCGGCCTCGGCCTCAAGCCGCAGGCGTTCGGCCTCTTCCAGCAGACGACGCCTACGTTCTTCGGATGCTGCACGGGCCAGCGCGGCGTTCAGGTCCTGTCCTAACGTTTGTATCTGCACCTCGGCAGTGGCGTTGCGTTCTTCGAAATCGTCAAGCAGTGCCTGTAACGATCCCAACTGTCCCCGCAGGGCGGCAATCTGTTGGTTCAATAAGGCCGCTTCTCGTTGAGCCTCAACCGAGATTTCTTTCTCATCCGACAGCGTCGATTCAGCGAGGGTCAGCAAGGCTTGCCTTTGTTCGGCCAGAGTACGTTGCTCATCAGCGTCTGCCTGCGCTTGTGTTTGTGCCTGCAAGGCGGCTTCAAGCTGAGCCCGCAACTCGTCGGGGTTCACATCGCCAAACTGTTGCTCAAGCTCGGCCCGCGCGGCTTGTGCGGCGGCCAAAAGGGTCAATGTGTCCTCGGCCTCTTTGCGTTGTGCCTCTAGCGCCAGTGTCATGGCCGTCAACTCGGCATCGGCATCTTGCAGACGGTTGCGCAACGCCTCGGCAGCAGCAGCTTCGGCCAGACGAGCGGCCTCTTCGTCACCAAGTTGTTGTTCAAGGGCCGTGATTTCCGCTGCCCGATCCTCACCGCTTTGTTCCAGATCGGCAACGAGCGCTTCCAATGCTTCGCGGCGGGCGGCCGCCAATCTGGCAGCTTCAGTCTGCGCGTCGATTTCGTCACGACTTTGCGCAAGGGCGAGGTTCAGCGCTTCTTGCTCTGTCAGCAGCTGCTCACGTTGCGCCTCCAGCGCTGTAATATCGCCCAAAGCCTGTTCCTGTTCGGCCAGCAGAGCCGCGACCTGCGCTTCGAAATTGGTAATGCGGGTCTGTGCCTGATCAAGAGCGGCAGCTTGACGGTCGCGTTCGCTGCTCAGCGAGGCGATCAGCGATTGTGCTTGCGCCAGATCATCTTCGGCCTGCGACAGGGTCGTGTTCAACGCCCCAAGACGCGCCTGCAACCGGCTGTTTTCACGCTCTTCCAAACCCAGCGCGCCCGCAAGTGCTGCGACTTCGTCCGCAAGTGTCGTCAGTTCGTCTTCCTGCCCCGAGATGGTTTCGCGCAGCACGAACTGGATCACCATGAAGATGGTCAGAACGAAGGTCAGCACCATTAACAGCCCCGTCATCGCATCCACGAATCCGGGCCAGACCGAGCCCTGAAATCGTTGACCGGTGCGGCGGGACAGCGCCATGGGTTACTCTCCTTCCGGCGTGGTGCGCACCGCGCCGCGCGGCAGGGTCAGAGCCTTGACCAGCAGTTCGATATCCTTACGAAATTCGTTCATACTTTCCTGGCGACCCGCCGAAATCTCTTCGAGAATGCGGAGCAGTTGCACATCCATCGAGCGCAGGCGCATCCGGCTTTCGGCGTCGATGCCATCGCCTGCGCCATGTTCGCGCATGTGATCCAGTAGCGCGTCCTGCCCAAGCGCAACACGCTCTAAAGCCGATGTGACATTTTCGGTGTTGGCCTGACGATTGTTCATCTCACCAATCACATCGACCAGTTGTCCAAGTTTGGTCGAAACCTCTGCCCGCTCACTTTCCTGAGCTGAAAACAGATCCTGCAACGCATCCATCTGTTCGGACATGGCGTCCAGCACAGGGGTCAGTACGGCGATTTCGGCGCCACCTTCTTCGCCACCCGCAAAGCCCACGCGGGTGATCGAGGACAGCCATTCCTCAAGCTCGCGATAGAAGCGGTTCTGCCCGTGCCCTGCAAAAACTTCCAGCAGGCCGACGATCAGCGATCCTGCCAGACCAAGCAGAGACGATCCGAACGCAACGCCCATCCCCTGCAACTGCGCCTCGAGCCCGGTCATCAGGCGGTTGAAGACGGCGAGCCCTTCTTCGCCTTCCTGCGGGTTCAGGCTACGGATGGTATCAACAATGGCAGGCACGGTTGTTGCCAGGCCGAAGAACGTGCCCAGAAGACCCAGATAGATCAGCACGTTTGTGATATAGCGGGTTATCTCCCTCTCTTCCTCGACCCGCTCGGCCACGGAATCAAGAATGGAACGAGTTGACGTGGAGCTGATCTGCGACCGTGCCCCTCGTTCACGCAGCAATGAAGCCAAAGGCGCAAGCAATTGCGGGGTTCGGGCATCTTCACGGACGACGCCACCAACGAACGCTTCGATCCAGCGCACAGACCCGATCAGCTGCGTCACCTGATAGAAACAGGCCAATACGCCAATCACAAACACCAGTAAGATGAACCCATTCAGATACGGGTTGGCGAAGAAAACTGGCATTACATATGGCAGCGCCAGAAACACCCCCAGCCCGGACAGGCCGATCGCCATCAACATCAACAAGATCTGTCGAGTTGGATGCGAGAATTGGGGTCTCGCGCCCTGATGTGCCTGCGCCATGCGCGTGGTTCCCGGTATTTGCCTGCTCTGCGTCGAAACTAGCGAAATTACGCTCGTGACGCCAAGAGTTTATGCGGTGATACTGCGGACCCGTTGCGCCAACCACTCAAGATCGTGATCACGAAGCCCGATCTCGGCCAGGTGTTCGGCAGTGTTATAGAGGTATTCGTCATTCGGACCGCGCCCGCCAACCGCATGGGCGATGATCTGGGCCTGATCCTCCAACGGCATCCCGCCGCAATACTGGACATGATCAGCATCGATCACATAGGTCACAGCGTTGATAATGTCGCCGTTTTCCAGATGTACATCCAGCATACGTTCCACATAGGCCGAAGAAATCAGCTCGCGCTCGCGCAACTCGTGTAAGGTGCGGTCCTCGTGCCCCGCCTCGACTGCCAGTGCCAGCCCTGTGCAGTTGGCTTCGGATTGTTCATCAAGCGCCAGGACCAGACCGGGCTTTTCCTCGGTGCCGCGGTGATGAATCGAGCTCATGCAGAAGGACCGGGCAAACCCGTGCAACGTTGCGCGTTCGCTGCGCGCCACCGGAAAGCCCGGATTCCACAGCAGCGATCCATATCCGAAAACCCACATCGTCATTGCACTGGTCCTTGCCTGTTTGGGCCTATAAACATCAATTCCGAGGCAGGAAAAAGGGCCATTTCGAATGCGTCTGATACGAGTGTTGATTTTTGTCACCCTTGCGTGGAGCGCATATTGGTTCATTGCGGGCTATGGCCTGCGCACCGCGATCACCCATTGGTTCGACCAACAGGAGGCACGAGGCTGGCAAGCGGATTTCTCGGACGTTACAATGGCAGGTTATCCAACCCACCATATGACCCGTCTCAACAATCCGGCGCTGGCCGATCCGGTGAACGGCACAGCGTGGAGTGCGGACTGGATCGAATTCAAAAGCCCTGCCATCTGGCCCGGTCGGCAAGTGCTGCGGTTCGCCGATACGCCTCAACGCCTGTCTTACTTCGACCAGACATCGACAATTGTGGCTGACGAGTTGCTTGCAGAATTGCAAATGCAGCCTGGTGTCTCGCTGGTGCTGGAAAAATTGGCTTTGACAGCCGGTGCATGGTCGGTGACTGAAAACACCTTTGCTCTGGCTTCCGGAGACACGCTGAGCGTGATCATGGAACAGACGCCGCAGCCCGAAGCCTATGCTATCACCGCCCGCGCGGATGGGTTCACGCCAGGGGAAAAACTGCGGGCCTTGACGCATTCTGCCGTGTCATTGCCGCAAAGCTTTGAAACGCTGGAACTGGATATGATCACCATATTCGACAAGGTCTGGGACCGGTCGGCGCTGGAAGACAAACGACCGCAGCCTGTAGCCATCGATCTGCGTCTGGTCGAAATCAAATGGGGTGAGTTGCGTCTGTTTGCGACCGGTGATCTGGATGTGGACGCGCAGGGTGTTCCAACCGGAGAGATAGCCGTCAAAGCCGAAAACTGGCGCGACATGATCGCCATGGCGAACGCGGCGGGCGCCCTGCCCGATCAGGCGGTGGATCCCGTCACCCGGGCACTGAACTTCCTTGCGGGGCTGGGCGGCAACCCCAACGCGCTGGACTTGCAGCTGAACTTTCGGGATGGAATTGTGGCACTCGGACCGTTGCGATTAGGCCCTGCCCCGCGCCTGATCCTGCGTTAACGGCAGTAGGGTCCGCTGCGATAGCGGGCTGTGTCCAGGTGAAAATGGTCCTTGTGATAACGATCTGAATTTGGCCCCAGCACGGTGCCAAATGGGCCGCACGCCCCGCGCCAGATCTTCTTCAGCTGTTTCTGAGACGGGTTCTTGCGCCATCCGCTCAGAACGGTCACAACCTCGTCATCGGCCATTTTGAACCCCGAGATATCGATTGCACGACCCTTGCCATGCTCGGATATCCGCGCGCCCTTGCGGTTGTTACGGGTCCGGCAGGCATAATGGGCCGCCACCTGTAACTCGACCACTGGACCGCGGCGTTTGAAGGTGGGTTTGACCGTCTTGTCCACCCATTTGTTCAGCGCAATGGCGGTGCCACAATCCATCGTTGATGGACGGCTGAGCACCACGCCCGAAACCGAGGTGATCTGCACCGCATCTTTGACACCACAAGCTGAGTTCTTGCTGCCCACTTTGCCAACAGGTTTGCCTTGAATGGCGATATCTCCGCAGACGGATCCTTTGCGCAGCTTGCGCCTTTTGAACAACACCTGCTGTTCAACCGACTCGGGCCGCAAATAGGGCATCAGAGATGTGTCAGGCCCAAGTAGAGGCAGTTCCGACGGTCGCGCAGCAGCGGCCGTGACCTGCGGCGAAACCGGGCGCGAGACCGGGCGCATTTTGGCAACGTCAGAGATGATGGGCGTGCTTGCGGCCTGCTGAGAAAGAGAGGGACGTGTGAGCGGCACAAGAGACTGGTCAAGAGGGGCGGCCTGAACTGTCACAGCGCCAAGACCTATGACCCCGATCAGAATATTCCCCCAGCGCAATCTCATGAGTTTGCCTTTCCCCGCCCGAAATCCGGTGCGTCCGTGTCCTGCCCGGCATCGATAATGCCGCGACGAATAGCACGGGTCCGGGTGAAGTAGTCAAACAAATGCTCACCGTCCCCGGTGCGGATGGCGCGTTGCAGCGCAAACAGCTCTTCGGTGAAGCGGCCCAGAATTTCCAGCGTTGCGTCCTTGTTCGACAGAAACACATCGCGCCACATGGTTGGGTCGGACGCGGCAATTCGGGTAAAATCCCGGAAACCTGCTGCCGAGTATTTGATTACCTCGCTATCGGTCACCCGTCGCAGATCGTCGGCCACACCAACCATCGTATAGGCGATCAGGTGCGGCGCATGAGAGGTCACGGCCAGAACCAGATCATGGTGGTCCGCGTCCATCTCATCAACATTCGAGCCCATGCCTTCCCACAATGCGCGCAGACGGGCAATGGCCTCTGTATTCGAACCCTCAACCGGGACCAACAGACACCAGCGATTGTCAAACAACTCGGCAAACCCGGATTCAGGGCCGGAATGCTCGGTCCCTGCCAGAGGGTGCGCTGGAATGAAATGCACGCCGTCGGGGATGTGCGGTTCAACCGCCTGAATGACGTGTCGCTTGACCGAACCCACATCCGAAACGGTAGCACCGGGCTTCAACACCGGGGCAATCTCTTCTGCGACTGACCCCATAGCCCCCACAGGGACACAAAGGACGACCAGATCAGCGCCTTCTACCGCTTCGCGCGCCGTATCGCAAACACGGTCGCACAGTCCGATCTTGCGCGCAGTGTCTCGAGTCGCTTCGGACCGGGCATAGCCTGTCACTTCACCGGCCAGACCTGCACGTTTGATCGCCCAGAACATGGATGAAGCGATCAGACCCAGCCCGATCAACGCAACGCGGTCGTAAATCTGGCTCATGCTGCGTCCTCTTTGAATGCAGTTATTGCCGCAACCACACGGCGGCAGGCTTCTTCGTCGCCCACGGTAATCCGCAGGGCGTTCGGCAGGTTGTAGCCCGCAACCCGGCGGACAATCAAACCCTGCGTTTTCAGGTAATCATCACAAGCCTCGGCCTCGGCCTGATCGGCAAACCGCGCAAGGATGAAATTGGTGCAGGACGGGTCCGAGGGCACACCGATCTTGGCGAGTTCCTCGGCCAACCACACACGCAACCGTGCATTCTCAGACTGGCAGAACGACAGGAAATCGACATCGTTCACTGCGGATTCAGCCGCTGCCAAAGCGGTGAGTGACAGGTTGAATGGTTGGCGTACGCGATTCAGTACGTCGATGATCGGTTGATGCGCATAGCCCCAGCCAACCCGCATTCCGCCCAGCCCGTACACTTTCGAAAAGGTCCGGGTCATGATCACGTTCTCATGGGCATCGACCAACGATGCACCGCCATCGAACCCGTCGACAAACTCGGCATATGCGCCATCCAGGACCATCAGGCAGGTGTCGGGCAGACCCTGGGCCAAGCGTTCCAGTTCGCCGTTCGAGATCATGGTCGAGGTCGGGTTGCCCGGGTTGGTGACAAACACGATCCGAGTCCGCGCTGTCAGAGCGGCCAGAATGGCATTCACATCCACCTTACGGTCACGCTCGGCTACCATGACCGGCGTCGCACCCGCCATGCGGGCAATGATCGGATACATGGAGAACCCGTGCTCGGTATAGATCACCTCATCCCCCGGCCCCGCATAGGCCTGAGCGATGAATTGCAGCACTTCGTCGCTGCCGACACCGCAAATGATCCGCGCTGGGTCCAGGCTGTGACGCGCGCCGATGGCCGCACGCAGGCTCGCGTGGTCCGTGCTGGGATAACGGTGCAGGGTGGCAGCGCTGTCGCGAATTGCTTCAATCGCTTTGGGGCTTGGCCCGAACGGGTTCTCGTTCGAGCTCAGTTTGATCACATGCTCCACACCGGCAACATGCGACTGGCCGCCCTGATAGAGCGCGATGTCCATAATGCCGGGTTGTGGGGTGATTTTGGTCATGAGAGGCTCCGTTGAATGGGCCTCTCATACCTGTCTCAACGGGTTGAGAAAAGCAGCAATTCCCTCATGCGGCTTTGAAGCGCGCGGTTGCCGGGTCGGCGTTATAGTACGGCACGAACTCCTCGGTCCGGTGGGACAAGTCATTGACGCTGTCGATGATGAACTGAACCGTTTCCTCGCTCATCAAATACGAGAAATTCAGCCGCACCCAACCGGGCTTTTTCATCTCTTCCCCTGCAGCCAAGGCGGCGTGCAATTCTTCTGACGTTGCTTGATCGATCCCCAGCAAGCGATGCGCATAGGGTCCGGCACAGGCACAACCGCCCCGCGCCTGAATGCCATATATGTCGCTGAGCATCCGGGTGAACAACTGCTGATGTACGGGCTGACCAGAGTTGTTGCGGACGAGGAAAGAGAAGATTGGCAGGCGATGCGGGTTCTCGATCCCAAGCAAGGTCAGGTTCGGGTTGTTCGTCCAGCCGTCCAGCGCCATTTGATTGTACTGCGCCTCACGCCGTGCGATTTCGTCCGTGCCAACGACATCCTTGACGATGAAGGCCAACGCCGCGCGTATGTCTCCGATGACGTTGGGCGTTCCGGCCTCTTCCCGTGTGGACAGATCAGTGCTGTAGTCGTGGCGCCAGGGTGAAACGAAACTGACGGTGCCGCCGCCGGGCCAGCTGGGACAGGTTCGTTTCACGGCAGATTGGTTCACAACCAAAACACCTGACGCGCCCGGACCACCGGGGAACTTGTGCGGGGACACCACGATGGCATCCTTGCGCGCATCCACAGGGCCCATATCCGTCGGCAAGTACGGCCCGCCCCCGGCATAGTCCCAAACGGCCAGCGCACCATGCGCCTTGAGCAATCGTGTCACCGGATCAGGGTCAGTGATAATGCCGGTCACGTTGGACGCCGCCGAGAATGAACCGATCAGCAAATCGGCATCCGCATGTGCCTCCAGCGCGATTTCCAGCGCTTGCAGGTCGACGCCTCCGCCCTCGGCTTCGGGGATTTCGATCACCTGCGCCTTGCTTTCCCGCCATGGCAGAATGTTGGAGTGATGCTCGTAAGGTCCGATCAAGATAACCGGTTGGTCTGCCTCCTCCACTCCCAGCAGACTGACCAACCGGTTAAGCCCCGCCGTGGCACCGGACCCGGTGAAGATCACCGCGTCTTCTCCCCTCGCACCAACAAGGCGGGCTATCTCCGCACGCGCCTCTCGGCGCAGACGCGTCATGTAAGACCCACAGTAAGAGGCTTCGGTGTGGCTGTTGGCGTAGAACGGCAACACATGCTGCGCCACAAAGTCCTCGACTTGCCGCAAGGCACGGCCCGAAGCGACGTAGTCCGCATAGACAAGCGGCACGTCCCCGTGCAGACCCGGGATCATAACCTTCTCTCCGATCAGCCCATCGCGCAGGTTTGAATTGTGAGTGGTGGAACAGAGTTCCGCACGAAATTTGGACAGGGTCATGGCATTGGCTCCTAACTGCCCTATCAATCTGATATATTCTCTGCGCGGAAACTTCCCCTATCTTTGCGTGGATTTCGAATATTTTGTGTCATATGGTCAGATATGGCATCAAAACTAGATCAAATTGACACACGCATTCTGAAAGAGCTGCAAAAGGACGCCACCCTGTCGCAACGGGAACTGGCGGATCGTGTGGGTCTTTCTCAAAACGCCTGCTGGCGGCGCTTGAAGGCTCTGAACGAAAATGGCGTCCTGATTGGATCCACTGCCCGCATCGCACGCGAGAAACTTGGGTTGAGCCTTGTCGTTTTCGTTATGCTGCGCACAAGACATCATTCCGCCGAATGGCTTCAGGCGTTTCGAAGCCATGTTCTCACGATCCCAGAAGTCGTGGATTTTCATCGAATCGGCGGAGATTACGACTATCAGTTGAAAGTCGTAACGCAGGATATGGCGTCATATGATAGGGTTTATCAGCGGCTGATCGAGAAGGTCGAACTGGACAGCGTGACCTCGTATTTCGCGATGGAAGCGATCGCCGAGGGTAGACCGCTGCCAATCTGATCCGCACTTCATCTGGCCAAAAATACCTCGGGGAAATCGCCACCGGCCGCGGTGGGAGCAGAGCCTCAACCAACAAAAAAAAAAAGACCGCGCAAATGCGCGGCCTTTCGGAATTCGATTTCGGCGAAGATTAGTTCTTCGCGTAGAATTCGACGACCAGGTTCGGTTCCATGACGACCGGGTAAGGCACATCGCTCAGGCCAGGGGCGCGCACGAACGTCGCGGTCATTTTCGAGTGGTCGGTGTCGATGTAGTCAGGAACATCACGCTCGGCCAATGCAGCGGCTTCCAGAACAACAGCCAGTTGCTTGGATTTGTCACGCACTTCGATCACGTCGCCTTCTTTGACGCGGTAGGACGGGATGTTAACACGCTTGCCGTTCACTTTGACGTGGCCGTGGTTCACAAACTGACGCGCAGCAAAAACGGTTGCGACGAACTTGGCGCGGTAAACAACAGCGTCCAGACGGCGTTCCAGCAGACCGATCAGGTTTTCACCGGTGTCGCCTTTGACACGCTCGGCTTCGGCATAGATGCGGCGGAACTGTTTTTCGGTCAGGTCGCCGTAGTAGCCTTTCAGCTTCTGCTTGGCGCGGAGCTGCAGACCGAAGTCCGACAGTTTGCCCTTGCGGCGCTGACCGTGCTGGCCGGGGCCGTATTCACGACGGTTGACCGGGGATTTCGGGCGACCCCAGATGTTTTCGCCCATCCGGCGGTCAATTTTGTACTTGGCAGACGTGCGTTTGGTCACGGCTGATCTCCTTCGTTTTGTCGAAGCCCTGTCGGGCCACTATGAAGGGCGTTGTCCTCTTGAGGTTTCCCCCATGACAGGCATCCCCTTGCAGGGGCCACCAACACCAATGAAGCCGCGCTTATATCCACAACGCTGGCGGAGTCAACACGGCATACGGCACAGTTCAGAAAATCGATCAGGATATGCAGACAGCGGACCGGCGCGGACCCAAACCCGCCTGACGGCGCCTTGAAACTCTGAATTCAAGTCGGGAAAGAAACTACGGTCGCGCCGCTTTTCGATGCCGGGTTCTGGATCATCGCGAGCTCAGTTACTTCGACAACCCAGAATTCCTCTTCCCGTGGCGGGCAAGCGCCACAGAACACGAGAGTTCGCGAGGCATCATTGCCATCAGCAACAAGATTGGCGGAGAACTTTTGCGCACCGTTGGTAAGAGTAAGAGCGCCAGTCACTTGGCCGGAAATCTCACGGACAATCGGAAAGTGGCTGTTTACGTGGGTCGCAACACCACGGGCATTTCCTATTTTACCAACGCTTTGCTCGGCAACCTCACTCAGGACAATCGCTTGCCCACGCCATGACCATGCTGCCCCAATCGTCAAAAAGGAAAGAGGTGCATCCTCAAGCCCGTCAATTTCCGTTTGTCCCCAGGAAATCGCTATTTGACCGTTTGCTCCGGTTCTCATCTGCCCACTCGCACTTGTTACCACCCCAACACTAATCCCTCACTTATCAGCACAAATTTCGGCGGAAAAGAGACAGAACTGCAGCAATCGCAAGATTGTTGCAGTTGTGAATCAACATTTCGTGTGTTTACCCGCGTCTGTGCAACGCGGATCGTCCGCTGTGGCGCACCCTCTGGCAACTTTACGAATCGTGAAAAAAACGCTAAAATTGCGTCCAGTTTTTTAGATTATTTTACTCAATTCATACTGAACGAAATTCTGGTTTTTCTCGACAATTGCACGTCAACTGCAATCCAGACGGATGCCTCTATTCAATCCCTGAAACCCCTCGGCACCGTTGGGGAGTTCAAGTTCCAGAATTTTTTTCCTCTGGAGGAAGCTCTCATGTCCAAATCCAATGAAGCATCACGTACCGTAACTCAGGTCGGGTATCGCGCAGTGCGGGATAATGGCCGCGCCGAAGTCACCGGATGGTGCCGGCCGGGCGAAACACATGGAAAATCCGTTCCCCCCAAGGATGGCAGCACCAGGCCAGTAGGAGATGGCCCGACAATACTGTTCGGCTCGGATGATCAGTATGTCGCGAGCTTCAACAGAACCACCGTTTCAGTATACGCTTTCGATATGCTCGATGACGGGAAAGACCCGCTGTTTTCGTCCGACATCGGTACAGCCGTTACCAAAGCACAGGCGGCACCCGGGGCGACTTCTTTGCTTTTGTATGCAGTCGATGAAAAAGGCCGGCCGCTGTCAATCGACTTCCGCCCCAGATCCGATTGCCCCGTTATCGAAGGAGTTTCTGCCGCACCTCGCATCACGCCCCTCGCCCAGAAGATCGACGGGCGCGCTTCGGATCTGGTTGTTCTGCGACGGAAACTGGTGCTGACGTTCACCGAGCCCAAAGGTAACCGTGGCATTGTCGAACTGGACCGTCGAACCGGTGCGGCAGTACGGGTGGGCGAATACACTTTAGACGGTGAATTGACTGCGCTGGAGGCTGGCCGACACAATATTCTGCTGGGCCGGGACAAGGGCGAACTTCGCCTGGTCATGACCGGAACGGATAGCTTGCAGAGCGACGTCGAAATACATCAATTCGAAATCGACCGCGTCACAGCGGCGACGGTCGCAGGGGGCACGCATCTGGTGTTGGCCCGCAAAGGTGGTTTCGTTCAGAAAGTCGATATGCGCGCGGCCCTGCCCGCAACAACCGCACAATCAGCAGATCCTCTGGCGCGGATTTGCTATGTTCTGCAGACTCTGCTCAAGCGGTGCGGATGTGATTGCACCTGCGGGCCGAAAGGCCCCGACGATGACCGTCCTTCGGATGACGGCGGCCCCAGTGATCCAAACGATCCGGGCGATGATGAACCTTGTGACGACCGCCACTCGGCCAAGGTAGGTTTCACGATCTACCGAATTCACAAATCCGGACGGCACTTCGCCGCGTTCGGTGCTGACGCTACCCGTATGGCAATCATGGATCGCAATCTGAACGTCATGCTTGAACGCAAACTGGACAGGGCTGGGGCTGATATCTCGACCGGCCAGACACAGACGCAGAACATGCTGATACAGATGCGCCGAAAAGGTCAGCTCGAAGCGTGGCGGATTGCCGATTATGTCACCGAACTGAAACCCCGGCTGCCCGACGATTTCACCATCTTTGTTCCGCCACCCGCTAAGACGGTCACCTATTGGGGTCGCAAGAACCAGATTGCCCAGTTGAATCCAACTTTGCAGATCTGCATTTTCCCGGTCGTCGATGGCGGCCAGACCTATGGCGATGCTGACATGACTCAGCTGATCGATCAGGCCTCAGCCAGGATCTTCTCGACCGTGGACGATTACTACGACGAATGCAGCTTCGGCGATCTGGCTATTAATTTCACGGTTTTCGGGCATGACATCGGAGGGATGCGCAGACCCTTGGTGCTGCCCCAATCACAAGCCAGCTATTGGTGGGACAGTTTCCGGGCAGGCGGTCTGCGCACCGTGATGCCCGCAGATTTCTCGGCCCCTGTGATTTTAGACGGCACCGAAGCATTCCAGATGCAGGCCAATCCGAGGGCGGGAGCGGTAAAGACATACGATCTGCCATTCGCCGCAATGTGGAGCAACGGCAATCTGGGAAGCTTCCCGGTCACACTAACCTTCGATGGCACTGAAACGCTGGAACTGACGGTCGAAACCCAAACCGGTGACCCTCATGTTCTGACGTTGAACTTCCCGGCAACGACACTGAGCGTGGATCAGGGCGGTGATATTGCCGGGTTCCTAAGCAGTTTGGAAACGTTGGTAACAGATGCGATCCGCGCAGCTGAAGCAGGTATCCCAGGCAGCCCGGTTCTGGTTCAGGATGTCGAGTTCCGCCGTACGCGCACTTCGTCCAGCGACACACAGTTCGGGCGGGCGCAGGGGCGTTTCCGTATTGCCTCGGCAGGCGGGGCCACGACACAAAAAGGGCGGGTCGCAGTCACTGGCCCTGCCTCACCCGCAGCTCCCCTGTCTCAGTTGGGGTTGTCCTCTGCGGATATTCCGGGTGTGATGGATTCCAGCGCCGCCGTTAGCAGCTACTTCCGTGAATGTCTGCGCGCCGCGCAGACCGATGCCGGCGAAGGCATCGGTGGAGGCGCGGCTTACTTCAGCACAATTGCGTCGACAAACTTGGACACAACTGCCCAGGAAATAACGGTGGACATCAACCTGACCCGAGATTTCGGCGGTGTCGAAGCGACGATCGAAAGGCTCTCCAGCTCGGGCCTGAGCGGCACGGGTTGGGACACCTCGCAACCCAATCCCGGCAGCGAAAGCGGGCCGAACAATTCGAACGCGCTGCGCCATTCGGTCGATCTGGCCGATGACACCTTTACCGCAGCAATGGAACACATACGCGATACCTCAGTTTGGGACCGCAACACGGTCGAAGCGATGTTCGACAGTTTCGACGTCATGATGATCGCGCATGTCGGTGCCCCCAGTGCCAGCATCCCTGCCGCCGACCAATGGAGTTGTGACGATCCGGCCGGTTTCGGCGGCAAACGCATGTATGCACGCGGACATTTTGCGACCGACCAGAACCCCCCGGGTGGAGAAGATCCTGTGCAGATGGGCACCTCTCGGATCATCGGGCAAAGGTTCTTCGGATCCCTTTCGAGCCATGCAGGTGTGATGGCGCACGAGATCGGTCATGCGATTGGCTTACCGGATCTGTATTCGGCGAACGGATATCGCGATGATGTCGATTATGTCGATCCCTGGGCCATGATGGCCGGTGGAAACGCGAACTTCCATCATTTCTGCGGATGGTCGAAGTGGAAGCTTGGCTGGGTTCCAGATACCAATGACGTCAACACCAACCGCACCATATTCGTCGATCTGCCGTCTCCTGCGGGGACGGATGTGACCGAAGCCTGGCTGGTTCCCATTGAGTATTGGGATAGCACCATGCGACAGGATGTGCGCGACGAAGTTGGCGGCTCGGTACCGATTGGACAGCTCATGAAGCTTAATCTGGGCAGTGACGGCGGCGTGACCGCCTTTCTGGAACTGCGCGCAGAAGGTTCGAATTTTTCGCAGAACCTCAGCCCGGAGCCGACCGTGATCGCAACAAACGGGCTGGATCCGAACTCGGACAGGTCCTGGGCGGTGAACGGTCTTTATCGCAGGTCAGTGCATTTATTGAACCAGGGCACCGAGCTGCGCGCGGTGAACGATACGTGGGACTTTGCCACCGCGCCGGAATTTCCGATCAAGGGGTGTATCGCCGAAGTGGCGGATATTCGATCCATCCGAGGCGGTGCGATCCCTGTCTATCGTGTCAGGGTCGAGCGTGAACAGGCCGAATATATCGATCTGCATTTCCAGGACCATGTCCCCAGTTGGAAAAGCCCCGATATCTGGGTCGACTGGCCGGGCGACAACCCGGATCCTGCCGTGCCCCGGGTGTATCCGGTCGGAACACCAACAGATCAGGGCGAAACGGTGCGCTTCCCCGCCAGCGGAACCGAGCCACACTACGTGGTGGCAAGGGTCCACAACGCAGGCAATGTCGAAGCGCTGGACGTAAAGGTCCGCTGGTTCGTATGCGACCCGCCCGGTGCTGGTGACGATGGCAGATGGGTCAATCGTGGGACTGAAACGATTGCCTCGGTCGGAGCCGGTGCAAACGAAATTGCAGTATTCGACTGGCAAGTCGATAACACGACCAATGTGCATCAATGTATGCGGATGGAGATTATCGACTGGACCATCCCCGACGAAGTAGATCCGGCCACAGGTGACACGGTTGCCCTGGCTTCCGACGACGTGAAACTGCAAAACAACAACGCGCAGCAAAACGTCTTCGATTTTGAGGCTCTGACTTCATCGCCGTATGATCCGATCACGTTCCCCATGCAGGTCCACAACGACCGGGTCGATACCGAGATTGCGGCGCTTGTTCCAAGCGGCCTGCCTTATGGGTCGAAACTGACGATCTCGCCGCGCGAGCACCACATCCCGTCCGGCGAGTCACGCGTATTCAATTGTACGCTGGAGCTTAACGATCAAGTGATCCGCCCGGGTTGTGACAATGACAGCGGCTTTCTCCTGACAGCCTGGCGCCGGACGAACGAAGCGGATGAAATCTGGGGAAGCTGCTTCTATCACGTTCGCCCGCGTTTCCGCACATCTGTCGAGCTGGTCCGGGGTACATGGTTCCATGGCAGGGTCGTGGTGCATGGGCTTCTTCGTGTGCAAACAGAAACATCCATAAATCTTGCGGATGACCTGCCCCTGGCCGTTCGTATCAGGATGGCATTGGACGGCCCGTCGGCCACCCCGATCTGGCGCACTGTGCCGGTTCAGTCCGACGGCAGTTTTGTGATGGACACCGTGATCTCTGACGCAAAAACGATGGAAGTGGAATGTTGGTTCGACCGAACTGACCGGCTGGGGTCGTCAGTTTCGAACATCCTGAAACTGAAGCAGAGCTTCCTGGAATAACAAAGAACGGCATTTCATCTTGCCAGCCGTCAGGGGTTCGGAACAGGTCGCCAAACTTCTCTTCTGTCAAATCGACCGAAACTGTCTCTTTGGTGCTGTCGTCAGGCAGGCCAAAAGGGCGGGCCAGAGCTCTAAGTGCGTGATGCTCTTCTTTGCGCAATTTGCTGGGGCTTGTGACGCGTGCAAAATTGCAGGGGCGAACACCTCTAGTCCGGCGTAGGCTTAACAGAGGATCTGTCGGCCAATAAGCCACCCATGGCTATCAACCCAGCGCCGACCCACCCCCAGAGATCGGGTAAGCTGTTCCAGATCAGGAAACCAAAAAGAACTGCCCAGAGCATTCCGGTGTATTCAATCGGCGCCAGCACACTGATCGGTGTCATTGAGCACGCCGAAGTGCGAAAAAACACGCATAAGGCTCCAAAGACACCTAACATACCAACAAGCCACAGATCGGGCAAATCGGGAAGATAACCTTCACTTGGAACCAGAACTAAGGCTGCAGCAAAGACCATGAGATACTCATATCCGGTTATTGCTTCTGGTGTATCTCGGTCTGAAAGGGCGCGCGCTGTGATCAAGCCCAAGGCGCTGCAAAGCGCGGCCGCTAACGGGAACAGGGCGGCCGCATTGAAGCCCAAACCAGGTGGACGTATCAAAAGCGAGGCACCCACTACCCCCAAGACGAGCGAGAGGAGTTGTGTGACGCCCGGGTGTTCACGGAACACAAGAGAGGACAAACACATCGAAACGATTGGGGCGACCATGAAAATCATCGTCACCTCAGCCAGTGGAAGTCTTCTGAGACCGGAAATGAAAAAGTACATTGTTCCCAGTGTCAGCAAACCCCTCGCGAGCATGAGCGGCCATCTTTGTGAGGCCAGCGAACGCCAGTTCCGAGGCGCAATAAAAGTAACAAAGAACAAGAGGCCAAAAGTGCTTTCAAACAGAATAATCTGAAGTTCGGAATATGACTGGGCCAATACCTTGGCAACGGCATCCATCCCGGACATGAAAAATACACCAAGTGCGAAGTAAGTGGGTCCGTTAGCGTAGAATAGCGATGGCTTTGAATGTGCGCTCATCGGTCAAATTGGTCAAAAATTGACGTGTGCTCCAGATAGAAGCGCGCTGAAAACCGGCCAGGTTTTGTTCTTAGAAAGCTGTCCATTGCCTTCAGCATTTCGATAGCGTCGTTCTTTTTTAAATTGACAATGTTCTGTTCGAGCCATTGCTGAAGCTGCAGGAGTTCATCGGATTGCAGGTCATGCTCAGCGCCGATTTGAAGCATGCGTTTGTAAGAGCGATTTGAGAAATACTCCTGCTTCATGAGGTCCAGGAGCGTCTCGGCCGTTTCTTGGGAAATGATCGCATTGTGCGCAGCGGCCTCAAGTGTCGCTCTGATGTTTACAAGCGGCTCTGATAGCGATGGATAATTCAGTTCGGCGGGACCATGGTTCAAGGCCACTTCGTCGTCTCGTATCAATCGGCCATCGCGGTAATCTTCAAAGATACGACCCACGCCTTTCATACCGAAACTATGTAGCTCTGCCGCCCGCAAGGCGCCCATGCTCGAACTGCCGAACACATGTATCCCCTGATCAAGCGCCCATAGTATTTCTTTGTGCAGGACAGAGGGTGTGAATTGGAAGTAGCCGTCTATGATTCCAATGGCGCGTGGTTTGCGATCGACCACTTTCAACACGTCACCCTGAGCGGCTGGAGGCAGGTATTCGGCAGCGAGAATCTGTTCAGCTTCGCTTTGCCGAATGGTAGGGCCGCAGAACACAAATACGGTCATTGCATCAGCTCATGCACGTTTTGCGCTCGCAAGCCCGGTTTGTAGCGCGGGTCGTCATGCGGCCCTTCCAGCCCGGGTACAAGCACCCGAACAACGGCAATATGGTCAGAAACATAATCGGCGGTAATGTCGGTGAAGCAAGCGTCCTCGAATCCGGCCGCAATCAGTCGTGATTGAATCCAGTCCAGATCACTTTCGGGTGTGGCGGAATCAAATGACTGCCTTGACGCAAATCTCCGGCTTCCGGGTTGTGCGATGGTTTCGCGAAACTGCATTTCGGAATAGAAATCCTGATGCAAATCATCACGCGCGCCTGCGATTAACGTCAGCCTTTCCTGCGCAGCTTCGGTCAGAGCGCGTGACAATGCAATTTCGCGACAAACGTGACATCCTGCACCTACGGTTGGACGCGAAAGAAGAACTGGCACATTTCCTTTTTCGCATGACCAGACCAAATAGGCTGGCACACCGATTTCCGTCGTCACATCCCAAATGGCCAGATCTATGTCAGCGTCTTCAAATTTACGAAGGGTCTGATGCAATCCCTGATCGTCAATAGTCCGTTGATCGATGCGCCGTGCGTCGCGCAGATTCCAAGGCAAATGTGACCAGAGCGCAACCGCATCCCTCTCAATCACCTCACAAAGAGCATGTATTTTGGCCTCGGTAAGTGAATTGCCAGAGGCCAGGCCATTCGAAGTGGAAAGGAAAAATCCGCTTCCGGGCGGCAGAGGACGTGTATAATTCGTATGAACCAATTCGTAGGGAACCCATGTGCCTCCCTCATCCGCCATCAGCTGCATCTGGATCCAGAGATTTGGTGCGAAGGGATCAAAATCCATTCTGTTGCTTAGCGGCAATTGGTCTATCTGCACCACGTTGTGCGTGTATCTGATATCTTCAAAACAGGCGTGAATGACCGGCGACACGATACGTTCGGCGTGAAATATTTCGATGGATTCCATTACAGCAGACGCAACAGCGGCTTCATGGGTAACCCCTTTTCCTTGGGACACGGCCATCGATCGCGAATTTGGTCTGCAGACGACCGTTGTCGGAAGTCCGACACGATCCAGGCCGGTAACGTCTGCGATTCGAGTTATGCCGAAAACCGGAAAATAGGCTCTCATAAGATCGACTGTCTGCGCAGGTGGGCGGATGCGATGCGTGCCGTCAAAATACTGTTTCAAGGTCAGCTTCCCCCCATCCAATACGGGCGCGATCCACGGCTCAGGAACTGTTTATGCGCGCGTTTCCGTGTCGGCCCAAAAGTCTCGGGCCAACACTCAGTCGTGTTTGTTATCCAACGTCAAATGGTAGGTTGGATCTTCCCGCCGCATTGGGTCGGATCGATTCTGGCCCCATACTGTGCAGGATCGATCCTTGCACCACGCTGGCTCGGGTCAATCTTGGCGCCGCATTGAGACGGATCAATTTTTGCCCCAAGCTGCGTTGGATCAATTCTGGCTCCGTACTGTGCAGGGTCGATCCTTGCACCACGCTGGCTTGGGTCAATCTTCGCGCCGCATTGGGCCGGATCAATCTTCGCTCCAAGCTGCGTTGGATCAATTCTGGCTCCGCGCTGAGCAGGGTCGATCTTTGCACCACGCTGGCTTGGGTCAATCTTCGCGCCGCATTGGGCCGGATCAATCTTCGCTCCAAGCTGAGAGGGGTTGTCGCGATGGGTTCCATAGGTGGTCTTCTTACGTCCACAGGAAGTTGATTCCATCTCCGGCTTGGTTTGTGATCCCACCTGCCCGATTACGATCAGGCTGCCATCTGGTGCACGAACAGTTCTTTTGATATCAGACATTTATTTCCTCCCTTGATTTCTAATTAGTGCACTTCTTGCAGTTTCACCTCAAAACGAGGTGGCACTGTCAATTACCATAAATTCGGGTTCAAATCACCAATTTGCCCAACCCGCGCCACTCGGAAAAGTCGTGGTCAAATCAAATTCAATAATCCAAAAGCAGTTTTTCGAAGTTTTTCGCCGAATAAATGGATGCTGAACCGAAGTTCATTATTTGCCAGTTGTCGAACGGCCGGGTCTTCCTATCACCAATCATCGCGATACGATGCTGTTCTTAGATTTTCAATCGGCAGCACTCGCCAGCATATTTATTGGGTTGACCAATTACATGGGGACTGCTGATTAATTCTGCCCGGTTTGATCCCGGGTATCAGATGCTCTCCACTTTGAAAAAGCATCAGGGATTGGCATGATCGAACACTTTTTAGCTTAACGGAGGAAGAATACGCTCACCCGTACATTGTAGGTGTAGTGGATGTATGTTTCCGGATTTGGAGGTTCAGAAAACGTATTTGAATACTTTGCAGTCAGTGCCTGTTGAGTTCGCAAAATCGACCAATCATTGAAAAAATGGTAAAATTGCGCTATCATACGGTGAATTTCATAAAGCAAATTACAACCTATTTTCAGTTTGATTTTTGAGAATCCTGTTAACACACTGATTTAATGGTATCTAATGAGGAAAACTCGCTTAAAAATATCGATTGAACTTCCAGTGCTGCGCCTGTTTTTTCTTGCAGCGACAATTGCTGCGTTATTTGGAGCGGCAGTTGCGCACGCTAAGGATCGCAAAACAGTCATTTCCGGGGCGATCTATTTCTATGACAACAACGGCAACATTGTCAGGCCCTACCCATGGGAAGCCCATGCTGTTCAAGCAGGTTTGAAAGCTCGGGCCGTGAATAGCTTTCAGCAGAGCGAAATTCAAAAGCCACTGAAACTCCAAAGTCAAAAGCGCTCGGACGAGTTACTCGATATGGAGGTGGCCGAGTATTCTGTGGACACTTCGGACACGCTGGAATTGCCTACGGTGGTGCGTGTCACTTTCGCTGCCGACGTCTGGAGAGGAACGCTGGAATACCCTTTGGTTGAGCACCTTGGACGCGTAGATAAGGAACACCTATCGGTATTCAGGATTTTCGAATCCAACACCGCGCAAGTTCAACGGATCAAGGCGGTGGTCGATGGTCCGTCTAGATCCTTGGACGCATACAGAGAGGCGTATGATTGGGCCATCGCGTTGACCAATTCACCCGATGGAGACGCAGGAAGTCACAATGCCGAAGACTTTATGTTGATGGTCGAACTGGTCGAGCGGATGATCAAAGAACCCGGTGCCATGGACCAACGCATTGCCGAGGATATCGCAAGTATCGACCTCGACCGTGATTTTGAAGCGCTTGGAGCGCTTGACCGTTACCGAGTACTTTCGGAACTAGGGTTTGTGTTGGCCAGAGCACCAAACCTCGATCAGCCGATCTATACTGATTACACCTACTACGATCTTGCGCGATCCTCGTTTGATCGGGCCATTGATATCGCAAAGGCAGAAGAACTTTTAACTGCCGGACGGATCGCTGGTATTCACCAGGAGCGGTACAAAATGTCGTGTGAATATGGGCTGATCGATCAATCGAAGTTTCTCGATTGCATCAGTGATATCGACGCATTTATGGCATCTGAAGAAAATCTCTCGTTACTTTCACGGCGGGCCGGACTTTCGGACTTTGAAAAGTACTTATATCAGGTGTCAGGTGCTCCTGCAGGGCAAGGTTTGAGTTCCGACACCCGAAAACGGATCGTATGCGACCCGGATCTCAGATTTTTTTGGGTAATGTTTGCAGAGACAGCTAAGGCGAGCGGATCAATTCCGCTTGTCCAAGCCAGTCACCTACGCAGCGCCTATGACTTTTCAATTTCAATGAATGATTGCGAAACGGAAGAGTAGGAAATCATGAACGATCCCTGGTTACGCAGATTTGTCGTTGTCGTCGTTATAACGGTGTCATCCATGATTGCGCTCTTTACCATTGGGGCAGCAATTTTGCATCCCTATGTCAGCACAGATCAAACGCCGACAATCCTGGAGAATTGGGGGGGGCTCATCATTGGTTTCTACTTCGGCACATTTGTCGGTTTACTGAAAGACTGGATAGGAACGCGGAAATCAGAAGAAGAACCTCCCGCAGTGCAAGGCCCCGTCGTGCAACCCGCAGCTGTTAATCCAGTACCCGCCCACACCGCAAAAAACTAGGAGGACAATTTGGTATGACGTATTCTCGAACAACCGGACGCCAAGTCGTTGCAATAGCAGTGACACTTGTACTGTTTGGCCTGGTGGTGTCGTTGCACTCAGGGCAAGCAAGCGCCAAACCTCCGCCTGCACCCTGCCCGCCAGGTGTTTTGGACTGTTAAAACGATGGTGGGCGCGTGCTTCACGGCGACGATCGGAGCTGTTATGGCTTCAGTTTTTCTGACCATAACAGCCAGTAGCCTCAACGCAGCAGACGCAGATGTGGAAACCCAGCTTGACGAGGTGGTGCTTCTACTGCGTGAGCAGAATTTTGAGGATGCGCTCAAAAACGTCGGCAAGGTGTTACACGATTTCAGCTTGTCGGACGAAGAACTCGCACGTGCCCTTCGCTATCAGGGTACGGCCTACCTGCTTTCCGGTCAGCACGGAGAAGCGTTGGCCATATTTTCGTCCGCGCTTGATATCCGCCCGAATGATCCCTGGTTATTGTGGCGACGTTGCGAAGTAAATGGAATTATTGGGTATTTTGCCTCTGCGCGCCGCGATTGCAGCGATGCGCGCCGCTTTCTCTACAGCCCCTGGAACAGCTCAATGGACCCAGTTCGGGCCGACTATCTCTCATTTTCAATCGCTTTGTCCGAAGCGGAAGTGCACCGTAAGTTGGGGTCTCAAGAAAAAGCGATCGCAAATCTGGAGAAGATTGAAGTCAGCCAAACACTTGCTTCAGTGGATTGGCGGCGTCACGAAAAACTCGCGACACTCTATTTTGATGTTGAGAACTTCGAGATGGCCGTAAAAAACCTGGATGCCGCAATGGATGGCAGTCAAGAGGCACCAACAGAAAATCGCGCCTTTTTGCACTTTGTTCGTGCTGCAAGCTATAATCGGTTGCAGCAGCAAGACGAGGCGGCACTGGATTTTGCAGAAGCGATCGAATTGGCGCCGACCAATGAGTTGTATCTTTTTCGAGGATGCAATTTTGCCCTTACCAGCCAAAATCGCAACCTGGCCGACAAAGCTTGCACCCGCCTGGAAACGCTCTATCCGGACAAGACGCTTTATCAGCGAACAGCCGCAATCAATGAGGCGCTATCAGGCCGGTTCGCAGAAGCGCTGTCGCGTTTCGGCGGCTTCGTGATCTCGGGACAGGCGGATTTGGACTTGCTGGGCGCGATTTTCGAAGCGACAGCTTATGCGGCGTCCTGCAACCACAAGGGCGCGACGTCACCGTGTTCTGTCTCTGAATCGAAATAGAAAGTTCATAGCGATTGGATACGAGACAGTTTTAACCGCGAGGTTTTGTCGTTTTTTTGTCAAGCTAAGTCATGTTGAAACATGGCCCGGCCAGAGGCGGGTCGATGTGATGTCGAAGAAGCCGAGGTAGCTTTGGGCAGTCTTGTCATATCGGGTGGCGAAGCGGCGGGCATTCGTCAGCTTATTTAAGCAACGCCCCGCTAAATCGCGATGGCGATAAAGCGACCATTTTTTCACCAACATGCTTCTTGTGCAATTTCCGCCAAGGAATGACCGACAGCACGTTGCGGTTGTCCATGATCTTGCAAATGCGGTCACCATCGTACCAACAATCTGCCGGAAGAACGCGGTTACCAAGCCTGACCTTCCCTCAGGTTGAACCAGGCAGCTTCAAAAAGCTCGCAACCAACATCTCACTTACCCAGGCGAGTTCCATCGGCGGATGGCACCATTGAGGTTCTTTGACAGGGTGGTCCTGATCGTGATCGTGTCCTCTGTTTCCTAAACACAATTGTGGGCCAGTTCAGTTGGAAAGGCTCGGACCCGCTGACTTTTGACCTCCCGGGATGGGTTCGTCCGTACGCGCGGCGACAGCCCGATTGTTCGCCGGTATCCTTAGAGCATAGTATTCTGCTCACGAAATGTCAGACAGTCGGTTCCGACGCTCTTGAGGATGGCGGGCTCGATTAGATCAGTGTCGTCTGGATAGGGTCCCGACATTGCAAGCGCTGCCCTCAGGTCGGTTTCGGGTGATACACGGCGCCAAACCACTCTGGTGGCGTATGGGGCGCCTCCCAACCGCCATGAACTGCCGTGCATCAATCCCGTCATGATATCGGGTCTGTACGCATGAGGCGCATCCAGAGTTGACAGGCACACGGAATGTGGTGGTTCGGAATTTTGTTCCGTCACATACACACGCCCGTTTACAAATACTGCAGAGCCAAGATAGCGCGCCCTTTGCCTTGTACGGACTTTGCGGTCTTCGCCACGTTCCGACGTCCAAACAGTGACCTGGCCGCCAACTTCCCTCAGGACAGTCACACCTACTTTGATTGCATTGGGCCACGATGGAGTTCGGTAAAACGTGTTGTAAATTCCAAGAATATGCCGCCAGTCCTTGAGCGGGCTGGTGCCGATAAAGCGCTCTGCTGGTTCGTGGCATTCATTTGCCTCCGCAGAGGCCGTTGGCATGTTGTGCGTCAAAGCCGGCGTGGTCTCTGGCCTGGCAACATAGCTTCTCATTTGACTGTCTTTGGAACGAACAAAACGAAGTCCCCGGCCATATTCCCACTGAATACAACGCTCGGGGCCTTCGTCATCAGCCAGCGCTTTTCTCAATGCGCTGACCCGATTGTATATCGCGGCATCGGAAACCTCCCGGCCATCCCAGACGGCTTCGATGAGTTCATCTTTCGTCACCACGTCGCCCTCACGGTGAACTAGGTATTGAAGCAGCTTCAATACCCCCCGCTGTAATCGCGCCTCTTTGCCGTCGACATAAAGTAAATTTCGTGCAGCGTCGAAACTCCAGTGCCCATAGCTGATCAATTGGGGATTGACGTTCATACTGCTCAACCTCTCGCCGGTTTTCTCTGCGTTTAAGTGTAATTCTTGTGTGATTCCATATCGGAACTCAACTTCAAGTAAGAAAAATGGGAATTGAGAGTGCAGATTCCCAAGCTGAGTGGCGTGTAGAAAGCACAGACCACCTCGCGTCTAACGGGCACCGGAAAAAGCTTCTGCGGCGCAGGCAAAGGTGGTCGCAGGAATACTGGACATTTCAACGTATGACTTCGACCACACCGGCTTACGGGGGCAAGCCGGTTTTTACGGGTGGCACTGGTCGGGGTCAAAAGGCCCAGCGGCCGGGCAAACGATATAAAAAGAACTCCGAGGGGATCGGTCGGTGATTAGTAGCAAACTTGGGAAGCACGTGAATAACCACGTGGTCCGTGGCGGTCGGGTAGTGAAATGGAAAGGGCGTGTCGCAAGCATTGCGCCGTCTGTCTTCCTGGCTTCGGTGTCAGCGGTCGCACTGCCCGGCGGGCTGGCAGTGGCCGAGACTATCTCAACGCCGATAACCACTCCGTTTACGTTCTCAATTGACGAGGACAATTTGATTACGTCAACGGGGGCAGTCGATGTGGGGCTGACAGGCGCTCCTGCGGTTACTGCTGCGCCTGTGTACTCGAGCACATTCACCAATGACGGGTTGATCAATCTCAGTGTTTCCGGCGCAACCCAGGCAACGGCCCTGCATTTCTCGTCCGAGGTGACATCGACCGGACAGGTCATCAACAATGGCACAATTTCCCTGAAGGTTGAGGATTGGATCGTCAGGGAGGCGTATGGCATCTTCTTTAACGATGAGTTGGCGGGATACCTTTCCAACACCGGAACCATTTCGGCTGCCGCAACAGGTACGTCCACTCTCGCCAACGCCTATGGGATTTACGCCGATCAAAGTGTGACGGGCAAAATTGAAAACAGCGGTACAATCGATGCCTCGGCCAAAGGGATTACAGACGCCCACGCTTATGGCATCTTCGTTGATGGCGGCTATACCGGTGATTTTTCGAACTTCAATACGATCACGGTGAGCGCTTCGAATACAAGTGCTTTTAGGGCGATTGCCACCGGGTTCAGTGTCAGCGACGGCATGACCGGGAATATCACGAATACGGGAACGCTGGACGCATTGGCCTCTGGCAATACCACTGCGGATGCGGACGGGTTCGCCATCAACGACGGGCTCAACGGAAGTTTCGAGAATTCCGGCACGATCACCATTGGCGCCGAGAACAATTTATTTGCCGAAGCAGACGCATTCAATGTCAGCGGCGGTATGAACGGGGACATTACGAATTCGGGCACAGTAACGGTTACAGCTGATGGCAAGCGTTCGGCAGACGCTGATGCGTTTTACGTCAGCGGCGGGCTGACCGGCAGTTTCTCGAGTACCAGCACCAGCTCCGTTACCGTTTCGGCCACGGCCCGGGATCGGTCGGCAGACGCAGACGCATTCAATGTCGACGGCGATTTGGATGGGAACATTGCGAATGCTGGCGCCGTGACGGTTACGGCTGATGGCGGGTTTTCAGCAGGCGCGGATGCGTTTGATATCAACGGTCAGCTGACCGGTAATTTCTCGAATACCGGCTCCGTTACCGCTTCGGCCACAGCTCGGGGCCGGTCGGCAGACGCGGGCGCATTCAATGTCGGCGGCGATTTGGATGGGAATATTGCGAATGCTGGTGCCGTGGCGGTTACGGCTGATGGAAGGCTTTCAGCAGACGCGGACGCGTTTCATATCAACGGCCAGTTGACCGGCGATTTTTCGAACTCCGGCACCGGGTCCGTTTCCGTCTCGGCCACAGCCCAGAACCAGTCAGCAGAAGCCGCCGCGCTTTATGTCGGCGGTGGAATGACGGGGAACATCGGCAACAGCGGTACCGTAGGTGTTTTTGGTTCAGGAGACTCGAAGGCGAGCGCCTACGGTTTCTATGTGTCCAACGGGCTCGACGGGAACTTTGATAACTCCGGTACAGTCACCGTAGACAGCGTCAGCAATTCATCCAGCGCAGAGGCTGCTGGCCTTTTCGTTTCCGGCAGGATGCAAGGCGACATCACCAACAGCGGCAGTCTGGATGTGACGGCCACTGGCGACTTAAACGTTGATGCCTATGGATTCGACATTTCCGGCGGGCTGATCGGTGATTTCACGAATGCCGGGTCAGGTTCCATTACCGTATCGGCACTTCACGCCGGAGATTCGGCATTCGCGACCGCATTCTCTCTCAGTGGGAATATGACTGGCACGCTGCAAAACAGCGGTGTTGTACGCGTCGAGGCACTTGGCGCAACGAATGGTTCCGACGCCAACGCTCTTGGTTTTGAGATCACAGGTGCGTTGGACGGAGGTTTTTCGAACTCAGGAACGATCACAATTCACTCGGATTCGAACCGCAGCGGGAATGCGACAGCGGGGGCACTTACTGTCAATGGTTTAGTGACCGGTCACCTTACAAACTCAGGTTCCGTCAGCGTGACAGCGGACGGAGCTTCCAGCGCAGATGCGGGCGGGTTTTCGCTGAAGGGTGGGTTGACCGGTAACTTCGATAATTCCGGAACGATTACCATATTGGCCGACACTCGTGGCCAAGCAGATGCAAGCGCGTTTCATGTCCGCAATGGCATGACCGGGGACATCACAAATTCAAGCGCGGTGGACGTGACGGCTATTGGTCCTAGCGGAGCAGATGCGAACGCCTTTTACGTCAGCGGGGGATTGACCGGCGACTTTTCGAACGCCGGATCTGTCACCGTCTCTTCGGTCGCAGGCAACCGGGGGGCCGAAGCAATTGCCCTTTACGTCTCAGGCGGCATGACCGGGAACATCAAAAATACTGGCACCGTGGATGTATCGGGTTCGGGAGCTTCACAAGCGTCGGCCTATGGGATTTATGTGTCCGGCGCACTTGACGGAAACGTAACCAACTCCGGATCGCTGACAGTCGAATCTGTCAGCAACAGTTCAGATGCGGAAGTCTATGGTGTTTATGTGTCCGACGCGGTGGGTGGGGATATCTTCAACACTGCTACCGTGGTTGTGACGGCCTCGGCCGCAGGAGACGCAAGTGCGATCGCCTTCGGTGCCCCTCGTGGTCTGAACGGAAGTTTCACGAATTCCGGGTCGATTACTGTTGAAGCCATAAGTGTGTCGGAAGACGCCGAAGCGTATATGCTCGATGTTTTGAGCGGTATGACCGGGAGTATTACGAATACCGGCACAATTGATATTCGTGCGAATGCCCTGTCCTCGGCAACCATAACTGCGTTTGATATCAGCGGCGGACTGTCCGGGGATTTTAGCAACTCGGGGACAATCAACGTTGTTGCCAACGGCCAGACCGGAGATGCCGAGGCATACGTACTGGCTGTTTCCTCCGGAATGACGGGCAATATCACCAACAGTGGTATTATGAATGTCGAAGCCTACGGTTCGACATCGGCGACGGCCTATGCGCTTGATATTTCTGGCGACCTGATTGGGGACTTTTCCAATACGGGGACAATCACGGCGACGGCAGATGCAAGTGGAGCTGCCGGAAAAGCCACCGGGATTCGGGTAGATGGTGTGGCTGATGGCGACATCACCAACAGCGGTACGATCTCGGCAAGTGCCGACGCGTTTTCGTCAGCAACGGCCTATGCGGTCCACCTTGACAGCTCTGTGATCGGCAACGTCAAAAATACCGGCAGCCTAACGGCCATTTCGCTTTCTCAAAACATCGGCTTTACCCCGCCGCCATCCCGAAACCCGGCTGCCGCCGCACTTATCATTGACGGCGCCGTTCAGGGAAACATCGAAAACCAGGGCTCAGTCGCAGTCAGCGCCACGGTAACCAACAGCGGCAGTGTTACTGCCTCTGCCTTTTACCTCAAGGATGACCTGAATGGTAGTTTCCAGAACTCAGGCTCAATCTCGGTGTCAGCAAGTGCTGCGAGCCGTGATGCCATGGCTTATGGCCTTTACGTTGGCAACGAGTTGAACGGAGACTTTTCCAACTCCGGTTCGATAAAGGTAACCGCAATGGCGCCGGACGGTGATGCCGAGGCCACTGGTGTGTTCATTAATGACGATGTGAACGGAAACATCTCCAACAGCGGTAGCGTCTCCGCGATGGCTGCAAATGGGACCACCGTACGCGCAACGGGATACCACATCGCTGACACCCTTAAAGGTAGCTTCACCAATTCCGGCTCCATTTCCACCATTGGCACCAATGTAGCCAGTGATGAGGCCGATGTTTTTGGCCTGTATGTCCGTCGCGACGTGATTGGCGATGTTGTCAATTCCGGAACGGTTTTTGCGCGTGCCGACGGATCTTCCGATGCGAACGCGGGCGCATTCTACTTGCGCGAAGACCTGAACGGCAACTTCACCAATTCCGGCTCAATCACTGCTATTGCCAACGATCGAACAGAAGATGCCAAGGCGTATGGCCTGTATGTTGGCGACGATATAACCGGCGATGTTTCGAATTCGGGCTCGATTACGTCCAGCGCTGTCGCCGAAAATCTGGGACTGGCTGCCGGTAGACACGAGGCGTTAGCAGGAGCTGCCGGGTTTTACGTCGACGAGTACTTCAACGGGAATTTCTCGAACTCAGGCTCGATTATCACAACATCACTTTCCGATGACGGTACATCCAATGCCAAAGGATTGGCCTATGCCGATGGTCTTGTCGTCAACGGAAATATGGATGGAAATATCTCCAACAGCGGCACGATCAGTGCCTCGGCCAACGGAGAGTCCACGGTTGGGGCGTCAGGTTTTCACATCAGCGGGCCGTTGGATGGCAGTTTTTCGAATTCAGGCTCGATTTCGGTTAGCGCGGTTTCTCGGTCTGGCGAGGTTGAAGCCTATGGCTTGTATGTCGGCGACGACATGACCGGTGACATTGTCAACAGTGGATCGGTGCATGTGCAAGGCGATGCGGCGACGGACGCAACAGTCGGGGGCTTTTACCTTGACGGTGATCTGAACGGCATGTTCGAAAACTCCGGGACAATTGTGACGGCTATCACCGGCGGCGCAGATTCCGCTGTTGCAACAGGGTTAGTGATACGCGGGAGTCTGGGTGCAGACAGTGGCATTCTCAACACTGGATCAATCATGAGCCGCGTCGAGAACACGAGTGGATTCTACGCCGATGCGACAGGAATCTTTGTTCGCCGCGGCGTTAACTCTGACATTGGCAACACCGGCACCATCGGCGCAGTCGTCACCGGCAGTCGGATCGGTACCGCAGTTGCAACTGGTATCAACATCAATGGCGGCTTAAATGGCACCCTATCCAACAGCGGCGCAATCTCGGCTTCTGTTGATGGGGGATCTTCTGCCTTCGCCAATGGATTGTACTTGAACACAGATTTGGTCGGCGACCTGATCAATTCAGGGTCAATTAACGCAACTGCACAAAGCACTGACAGGGGCATTGGGGCAATTGCCGAAGCTGTAACGATCGAAGGTGCGCTAACTGGCAATGTCGAAAACTCTGGCGCACTCATCGCAATCGCCAATGGCGACGGTACCTTCATGAGCGCGGCGGGTATTCACATTGCTGACGCGCTTGGCGGGGATTTCACCAACAGTGGTACGATCCATACAGTTGCGACGAATGCGCGTTCCAGCGCTGCATCCACCGTCGCAACGGGGGTCTTCATCAGCGAAACATCCGGCGCAATCACCAACAGCGGGACGATCAGCGCGACGGCGTCCGGAGCGGGGGCTGACGCCTTTGGTATCTATATCGAGGATTTCGATGGTGTGATCACGGATGCAGGCACGATCTCGGCCGCGTCCGACAGTGGCGACGCGTATGCCGTCTATCTGGAAGGCGGCAGCGGTACGCTGAATGTTGACACAGAGGATCAGGTGATCGGCACCATGCGGGTCGCAGGGCACGATGTGAATCTGGATGCTCAGGGCGGAAGCAACGTGTTCTTTTTTGAGGACGCAGACACCGACGCTGGCACCTTCACGACGACAGTTTCAGATGATGGCTCTGCCTGGTTTGTCGAGGACGAAGGCGGCTCCAACCCAATCTATGCCAGCGTTGACTCTGCCGATATGTTTATTCCGGGAGACGTTATCGCGACCTACGGCGGCGTCGTCGGTAGCATTGGTCAAACGCTGAGTTACAATACGCCTGCTGAGGTGTCCCGAGGCCTGCTGTCCTTCGGCGACACCGGCTCGGGCTTTGCGCACGCGTTCCGGCCCTTCGTGATGGTGGATGCCGAAGCCAAGCGGTTCGAGCAGGTCCCGGGCGACCACACAGATGTCACCATACTCAACGGCAGCTTCGGTTATTCCGGTCAGCTGGAAAATGGCCTTGCGTTGGCCTTTGGTCTGGGCGTTTTCAATGCGGATGGCGACAGCGACACCACGACGTTCGACACCAATGCTGTCTATTTGGATGTCGCCGTCGGCCGCCAGTTCGGCGCCTACATCGTCGAGGCGGATCTTGGATTCGGCTTCCTGTCCACCGACAAAACGCGCGAGATCACCGGCAGCCCGGATGCGAAAGGGGATTACGACAGCACACTCCTGACCGCACATATCGGTATCGAACGAGCATTCAATGTGGAAGGCAATTATGGGCTGCTGGGCTTTGGCGACCTGCGTTATACCCGTCAGGAGGACGACAGCTATACCGAAACCGGGTCCCTGGCCAACGCGACGGTGGGCAAGGCGACCACCGAAGTGATTGAAGCTCGTCTGGGTATCGAGGCAGAGAAATCGTTAGGCAGAGGCGGCGCGCTGATCGGCCAGTTGAGCGGCGTCATGCGGCGTGACCTCGGCGATGGTTCCACAGATGTGACAATTTTCTCGGACACCAACGCGCTGACATTCCCGGCGACCGATTTCACCGGTGCGAGTGTTTTGGTGGGGTACGAGAAGGACTTTGACACCGGCATAAAGCTGGAGCTGACAGCGGAACAGGAAATCGGCGACGACGCCCAGGGCCCATTCGTGAAAGCAGGCCTGAAGTGGAGGTTCTGATCCGGTAATGCCGGGCGACTGAAGCACCGCAGCCATCGTGCCCGTAATTCAAGGCTCCTGCACAGCTGATTCAACACAGGATCGGCTATCGGCGGGATGAAACATCATCTTCGCCGCTTTGACCGGTGGCTTGTGGGGAGTGTTCGCGGTTGCCAACTGAACTTGCACCTTGGTTAGTTATACTGGTGATTGCAGGTGATACAGTTTTTAACCGTGTCGCCGGGCCCATTTTGGTGAGCCACACAGATACGTCCGGTAAGGTCGAACGGTTTCTAGATGCGATGTCCGTACCCGTCGTTGCGGTGCTTGTCGCATCTATTCTGGCGCAGGCTGAGTGGCGGGAGGGCGGTTCTTTACCGATTTCCGTGGCGGCGCCGGTGATGACAACGGTCTTGCTTTCGTAATCCCACATGATCTTCCCTTTTGATAGATCAGCACCGTCGCTTCTGGAATAGATGACGGGATCAGGTTTTGAAGGATTGGGCGGTCAGCTCTTCGGACGGGTCCCATAGCCGGGTAGAAATCTCGATAGCCCGAAGCAGACTCAAAGTTTCAATTGATAATCGACACTGCGGAAAAAACTCGGATATTTGGTTACGAAAGTCGTAAGAAACCACCGATTTCCAACCCGTGACCAAACGGCAAGTTGCCAATCGCGCGCTGACACCTCAACTTTGTCTCATCACGTGTGAATTTGATTATCCGCACATTAAATTCCGGCAGGAGACGAGACATGATTATTAATGAAATAGTGAAGACTACAGTTCGAGCCAGTATCGTTCTGGTTACTTCTGTTTCGATGGCTTGGGCGTGCACTGGCATCATGCTTACGGGAGACGACGGCAGCATCATACGTGCAAGGACTGCGGAGTGGGGGCCGTTTGATCTTGAGACCAAGATAAACGTCATTCCACGAGGTTACACCTATAATGCCGGTGCGATGCCGGATGGAAAGGAAGGAGCCTCCTGGACCGGTCGCTTTGGCATGGTGGGTATCAGTATGCTGGATCATGGCGCCCCCGCTGATGGGATCAACGAAGCAGGATTGACGGCGGGTTTGTTTTACCTGCCGGGCTTCACAGAATATCAGAAATACCTGCCTGAACTGGCTGACAACACAATCCCTGGAGACTTGCTCGCCAGCTATGTTCTGTCGAAATTCGAAACAGTAGAGGAAGCGCAGGCAGGGCTTGAAAACATTCGTGTCGTTGGAGTTGTAGATGAAACCCTAGGGTTTCCGTTCCCTTTCCACATGCTGGTTGCGGATCGATTTGGCGGGCGGATCGTTGTCGAATACATCGACGGTGAACTAACTGTTTTTGAAGCCCCGCTGGGCGTCATCACCAACTCTCCGAATTATGATTGGCACATGACGAACCTGAACAACTATGTGAACCTGTCGGCTATTAGTCTTCCATCAGTTGAAGCGAGCGGAGTCACGTTTGCCCCACTGGGAGCAGGTAGCGGCATGATAGGCCTGCCCGGCGACTTCACTCCGCCATCGCGCTTTGTCCGTGCGGTTGCGTTCTCACAAACTGCACGCCCAAGCGAAGGAGGTTACGATACAGTGCGTGAAGCATTCCGGATTTTGGATAACTTCAACATTCCGGCGGACGCTGCCGAAGGGGCGCAGAACGATGTCCAATCGGATGATCTACTTTACAGTGCAACACAGATAACGACGGCCAGCGACTCCCAAAACCTTACTTACTACTATCACACGATGTATGACCGAACGGTCCACATGATCGACATGAAACAGATCGATTTCGGTGCAATGGGCGGCGAGATGATCGTTTTTGAAACAAGTGGCAACCGCGAACCTACAATCGTCGATATAACACCAGCAAACTGAAACGGCGATTGCTCGGACGTTCTTGCAACGTATTCCAAAACGTCCGAGCGTCTCTGGGGTATCAGTCAAGATCGCAATACTCACATTAGACGGAAACTCGATCTTCTGGGACAAGCCAAATGGTCAAATTTGACGTCCTGACAAATGGAGTGAATTATTGAGTATTTAGTGAATAGTATTCTGGTTTCATAAATAGGGTTTGGAACGCAGATTAACCGCCATTCTTGCTGCTGATGTAGTAGGCTACTCACGCCTTATGGGGGCTGACGAGAAGCGAATGCTCGCGTCCTTGCGCAGCCTTCGTGCCGAGCTATTCGGGCCAACCGTCGCACGGCAAAGTGGCAAGGTCATCAAAAGCATGGGCGACGGCTGGCTGGTGGTGTTCGAGAGCGCCGTTGACTCGGTCGGCTGTGCTATACAATTGCAGGGCCGCCTAACCGATCACGAATTGATCAAACTTAGAACAGGGGTCCACATTGGTGACGTCACTTTCGAGGACGAAGACATTTTCGGCGATGCCGTGAATGTTGCCGCACGTTTGGAGGAGTTTGCCGAGCCGGGTGGCGTGGCGATTTCCGAGGCGGCTTATGGTAGTCTCGATGGGACGCTGGCACCTTCCTTCGATGACGCAGGCGCCCAGGATTCTAAAAAAATCGAACGAACCGTTCGAGTTTGGAGGCGTACATCGCGCAGTACGAAACCAATCGACAACAGCCGAGTACACCCAGTGAAGCCCGTGAATTCAGTTGTTCAAGCCTGAAAATTGAACCTGTCGCAACCTCGGACAACCGCGGCGAGGTGCGCGAGTTGGCTGATGCCTTGACCGGTGATTTAGGAACCTACCTGTACTCGACTGACCGGCTAGGATCCGCAATAACAGAAAAGAGCGGCCGTCGAGGGTATTCCCTTCGCCTTTTGCTTCGTGCGCGAAATCAACGGTTGAGACTGGAAGCTAGGGCAACCCGTGAGAACGATGAAACGATTTGGACCGAGAAATATGATGGAGATCTATCCAATAGTTTTGAATGGCAAGACATTGTGGGAGAGGATATCGCCAGTCGAGTGCTTGGCCGAATTCGAGATGTAGAAAGACAGCGACTCGCGACCAAGAAAATCGATGAGATGTCATCGGAGGAGTGCCATCTTTGCGGTCTATTGGATTGAAATCTCGCCGATCGGAAAGTAGTCAATCAAGCGCTGGGTTCCTTTCGGGCAATCGTTGAAAAAGATCCGAGTTTTACGTTGGCCCTCAGCATGGCAATCTCGTTTCTCTTTGCCGCTGTTGCCGCTGGCCGACTTCCTTCAGCGCGCGATAGCGGGCTGTGCCTTTGCCGTTTGGGCCTTGGTTCGCGTCGGAGTAGTTACGGCGGAACTGCTTGAGCGCGTGGCCTTCCGGGCAGTTGTATTGATCGTTCTCCGTGTCCCATTCGAAATCGGCTCGCGTCCAGATCCTTTCGTTGTGCCCGGTTTTATCAATGACAGGAATGTGCGGTGCGATCTCGCAGTCAACCAGCCAACCCAGCCTCGGACCGGTCCCATATACTACTTTTACCAGATCCATAGGGGCCGGTAAGGACGCATCGCGACTTTTACGGAGACTTGTGCGAATAGTCGTAAGCGTTGCATCTGACCCCCTAGATAGCCTCTGACGAGCCCGTGCCCAGCAGTTTATGATCCGTCCAAAAGGATACAGGCATCATGAATTCTCAATTTCTAGGTGAGCTCGCCAGTGACCAAAAAATCGAAAAAGTGTTCCACGCCTACGGTTACTCTATTCCCGTTGGGAAAGACGGTCGACGCCTTTGGCCTAAGAGGTTCAAAGATGAAATGGGGCAGCAAATGAAGTCTGGTCGTTTGTCCGTCGGTGAAGTTGCAAAGACTTGTGGTGTCAAACGCGAGACTGTCTCCAGGTGGAAGAAAACGTCCGAGAAAAAAGCGTTGGGTCCGCACTCCACGTTGAAACCCAAATCCAAGCCGTCGTTTGCTGAGATTAAGGTCAGCGCACGTGAGCAAATTGCTCCAGCCGCGTCAGAAAACATCATCTTCAAGCGTGGCGGCTGCGAAGTCCTATTTCCCGCCAGTTACCCACTTGGGAAACTGGCGACACTGATCCGAGCCTTTGAGGGAGACGTATGATTACACCAGCCGGGAATATTAAGTTCTACGTAGCGACCGAACCTGTCGACTTTCGCAAGGGTATGGATGGATTGGCGTCTATTGTGCTGAACGAATTTGATCTCGACCCTTTTAGTGGTGCCGTGTTCATTTTTCGATCAAAACGTGCGGACCGGCTAAAACTCATTGTTTGGGACGGAACCGGGCTCGTGATGACGTACAAACGCATCGAAAGCAAAGGCTTTGTGTGGCCAAGACTTCGAAACGGTATGATGACCTTGAGCAAAGCACAGTTTGAAACGCTTTTTGAAGGCCTTGATTGGAGACGAGTAGTTGGTGCCAGGCCGTTCAAGCCCACTGCTGCATAATTTTAAACTAGGCGCTGGTAATGGGACAAAAGAAGACAGAGCAAATTGGCGAATTGCTCCAAAAATTGCGGGAACTGACAAGTGTTCCCGACGATAACGATATCATTCGTAACGCGCTAGAGTTCCATCTCGCTAGCCTCAATGACAAACAGAGTCTTCTTGAACGAATTCGGCCGATTCTCACGCGAGTTGAGGCACTTGGTGAGTTAGATGAGGACTTTGATCTTAAGGGCTACCTTGACGATATGTGGGACGACAGTTGATTTGGAGTTGTCGCTGTATTGCGCTTTGTTGGCAGTTTATAACCCCTACAAGAACCAAGTTATTTGTTCGCCTCAGTGGGTAGGAATGAATGAATCGATCCATTCACGTTAAAACAGATCAGCCGTGTATCAAGACTTTCGTAGGTGTTGGGACAAATGCCGGACGATGCGCTGGCCTCTGACAAAGCGTATTTCTTGTTGCCAGTGTTTCTTAGAAACGTGTTTTGCCCAAACTCAGACGGCGCTAGGTGCGTTGCCGCGGTTGTGGCCGCACTCTGTCTCGAACCTGCTGATAAATTTCATTCACCCCTGGCATAGCGATCGTCACAGCTAATGCAAAAGATGTGATGTCCGCACCTTCGAAGCCGGTATCAGGCATTCTCACGACCTCAAAATCCACGGTCTCGCTATCTCCAACGACTGCAGCTCGCTCACCAATCCAAGTGCGTGACGCAACAGTTCCTCTACTCATTTGGTTTTGATCTGGCTGTGTTGAGCTGCCGCTAACAGCCAAATCACCCAACCACACCGGTTCAAGTAACTTTAGGCGCACCGCACGATAGGATTGGCGCCCGGAGTTTACAGGCGTCATCCATGCCAAAGTTGCAGACAGATAATGTTCCTTTGCTTGCCCTCCAAAGGCCACAGGTATTGGAACTGCAACAGGTACATTTTGTTCTGATCTGATTTCCCCAACTGTCCAAAATGTGGCTCTATCGGAAGCACATGCTATCGCGTCCTCCATGTTATAGGCTCCATAGCCAAGGAACCTTCTGATATTGTCTTTTTGTTTAGCGTGTTGGCGGCCATCAGCAGGGCCTACGATATCTTTGATCAGCGTTGCTGCAGAAGTTGGCCAAGAAGCAGGGTGAACCATCAACGCCTTTAGAAGTACGGCACGTTGACCACTTGTAAGTCGCAAGAACTCAGACCCATACTCGAACTCAAGCGCGTCGTGAATTCGATGAGCGGTCCGAGACGCCAAAGCAGCGGCGGCGCTTGTGCCGTTCGAAAAACCTTCTTGAGCTTCATTTCCGTGTGCAGGGGGGACAGCTACTTTCAAACCGGCAGCTCTGATTGCTCGTTGAACCGGTTGTACCACCAGATTTTCGCCTGCTCGTACCACGGTTAGGAGCTCTCTCGCACCCGGATACAATATTTCCGGTTTAACCGACTTTGCAAAGCCAGGTCCCAATGCGCTTGACGGATTGGTGATTGAAAGACCTTCGTAAGGATCAATGTTAGAAGCTGCAGCGCGCTTGTAGCTATCTGTGACCCAATCAAAATTGCGAGCACCGATGGTGATACCATTTACAGTCTCGGCTGGCGAAATCAGGCGTCTTTCAGCTTTTAGGTTGTCCAGTGACCGGATGGTTGAAATGGCACGTGCAGACGCTTCCGCGTCTTCAAAGTCCGTTCTGCGAGTAAACCCATCTATTTTGAATAGCATCTGGTACGTTGCCCGCACTTACTACGAATAGAATGCCAAATCGATAAGCAAGCCGGTCAATTAGCCTTGCCCAGGGTGAAAGTGATCCATGAAATGGACGACGCTTATTACCCAACGAGAGGTTAACGATTGTCGTGTGTGGGGCCAACGCCTCCTCGCCCTGCTTCAGTGCGACTATCGCTTGGTATATGACGTCCACAATTAAACGGTTTGGCGGAAATTCATCTCCCTGCCCCATTACAGGAACGGAAATAATCTGCCGTGGAAGATGTTGCTCTTGGTTGTTTCGGCAACCATGAACAATTAGGGAGGCCATGGCTGTCCCGTGTCTACGGTCGGCGACAGGTGTTTGCTCTTCCAGGCTGAAAACATCTTCAGAAATTACGTGCGCAGCCAGTAGTGGGTGGCGTTGAACGGGTACTCCGTCAATAACTGCCAAAATGGGCTCTCCCAAAGCTTGCGGCGCGTTGGTTTCTCCCATTGGAGTAGTCTCTGTCCCCTGATCTTTCGTAGCAAGGCTTTGGGGGCGTATGTGTTGAATTGGTTCGAGGCCTGCAATGCTCTCTTGGCTCAGTTCAACAATTTGTTTAACCGCCCTGATAGGCAGTTCAACCAAGAGGGCGTGATACGCAATCTCTGAGATCTGCGCCCTAGACACGATGATACCACCAAGTGATTCAATTTCTTGAGAAACAAATTGTTCTGCAGAACCGCCGCTCTTTCGAAACACTAGTTCTAACTCTAGCGGAAGCAACTCGTCATCCTGCCGACCAGCGATTTCATCCTTAAGTATATCGCGTTCGGGCTCTGATACTCGATCCATTGGCCCCCAAGCACGTACATCCCGCAAGGTGTCGAAAACTGCTTGCCATGGGCCAAAACCAAGAGCCATTGGCTGTCTTCGCTGCCAGCGCCTCCATAGGCCTTCGACCTGCTTAAGCGCTGCATCGTTCGGCACAACGAGATAAGCGAGTGGGTTTTTGTCGTCCTCGTCCCCCGGGAGTTCCTCTTCGTCGATCAGTTCCAGGCCAGGGACTTTTCGAACTGCATTGACAAAATCTGAAAGGTTTCGCCGAACTTCAAAGACTAAAAGCCTTTCTGGAGCTAGCGCGGTTGGGTCTGAACGAAGTTCTAGACCACCATCAGCGCGGTCCATCAACTCTGCTAAACGGTGAAACTTTGGAGCTATATGTCTTGCTTGCCTCTCCGCGCTAAAACTTGGAGCAGGAGGTTGGTAGCCAGGACTACCTGTTTGTCTTTTTTTGGGTTTTCCTGTTTGCAACCTTAGGAGCGGCTTGCTCGGATCCACTGCCATCAAAATACCTTGGTTTTATTCTACTGGACCATAGATCCAGCTCAATTTTTAATGCGTTGTCTGCAGTTACTTCACCTAATCCTAGTATTTGTCTGCGGCGAACATTTTGACAAAAATCAACTACTTCAGCGAAACTTGCTTCACCGAGCTTCCTTGAGATTGAGGCAGTTGTCAACTTAGGCGTGTCCGGCCAATTTCCAATCAACTGGTCCAAAAAAGCTTTCACCTGTGATTGTGTGGGGGCTGGAAAGCCAGCGCGGACTTGAAAACGCCTCCACACTGCGCGGTCCAGTAGCTCGGCATGGTTTGTTGCCGCAATTGTTACTACGTAACTAGGCAGCTGATCTAGCTGCATCAGCAAAAAAGAAACCACACGTTTGATTTCTCCGGTCTCGTGCGTATCGCCTCTTTCTTTTCCAATAGCATCAAACTCGTCGAAGAATAGTACGCACGGGCGTGTGCGCACGTAGTCGAACAGTTTGCGGAGCCTCGTATTTGTTTCACCTAAGTAGCTACCAATAAGTGCATCGTAGCGAACAATAAAAAAAGGTAACCCGAGCGCTTCAGCTATCGCTTCGGCGTAAGAAGTTTTGCCGTTGCCAGGAGGGCCTGAGAGAAGAACTTTATGCCTGGGTTCAAAACCGTGCGCACGTAGCACATCAGCGCGTATATGTTCTTCAATAAGTTGACGACCGTTCTCCTTTACAGGAAGAGGAAGGATCAACTCTTCGAGTTTGATTCTAGGCTCAAGCTCAAGGATTGCCTCCTTTTCTTCGCCAGAAAGTTGTTTTGAGCTTAGTAGCGCAGGCGAAGCAACAGGGATTGTGGAAAGAGCCTTCTCGATTCTGTCAGCCAGGACGTTATGGTTTTTGGCGCGTTCCTCGGCGATGAGCGCTTCAGTCGTCGAGCGCAGCTTATTCTGATCGCCTGATACTCCAGCGCGAACGAGTGACAAAAGGAGATCGCTGCGTGCCATTTTGGTTACCCCGTTTGCAAGAACATAGACGGTAATGACCGGAATGCTCAATATGATTAGCGAGTAAATCGGAGCACGTTGCTTCCATGCCCCATAGATGCATCTGCGCGAGTAATGTCAATTCAGATTAACCTCATAGTGGAACAAAACGCAAACGAAGGATTGGTCCACACCGGGGTTGAGGCCCGAGCCTGAGAACCCTGCTATGGCACAGACTGTCTCCAAAGTCCCTCGATGAACCAACGGAGTTGCAATGAACAATGCCATAGTCGACAACAAAGAAGGATTGACATTTTCATCGGGTGCGTTCGGTCTAAAGCTGCCCTCGATTGGGGCATTCTGTTGGTCACGTCACCGATCCTGCAGATCCCAACAAAGTGAAATGTCGACTTCTTTAAAGGTAATGTTTTAACCGGCGACTGACAGTCGTTCTGTGCAGTTTGTGTCGACGCGCCACTTGGGAGAAGTTCTTGTCCAATTCGTAGTAAGAGCTGAGCAGTTTCTGATCGGATACACTTTCTGCCGGCTTTCCCCTTTTCAACTGAACTCCAGCGCTACTTAAGATTTGCCTTACCCGTTTGTGACCTAAGCCGTGTATCTGACAGAGCTTTGGAACACTTCCGAACTCTTCATGCTGATCACTCAGCAATCGTTCAAAGCTAAATCCGATGTCTTCCAGAAACTGAAGCATAGCCTTGACGGTCATCTTGGGGCCAATGGTTCTAACGTGCTTTAGTGATCCGGTACGCTCAAGCTCAATTACGATTACGACCGCCTCTAGCGGCACCTGTTGCCCTCCTTCACTCATGTACTTAGAGGGCTCCCCTAAGTGAGCCTCCATAACTTCACGCACTTCAGTTCGCGTTGGGTTTGAACCCATCAGAATTCCTACCATAATCCGTCGGCTTCTTGTCGCATAAATGCTCGAAATTTGGTTCGAGCCAACCAAAGTATAGTTCTCAGAGATTTCCAAGCAAAAATGCGATAAGAATATGAATTTCTTTAGCTTTTAAGTTTGACTGACTTCGCGATGATTCGTAACAAAATGCCGTAGAACAAGAATTCAACACCCTGTAAGTCGAACGAATCCATGAGCAAATTTGCTGCGCTGCGCAAAACCCACTCAGAGTTGTCAGAGGATGACCGCTTAAGATTGGAACGTCATGAATACGTGAAGAGCGGCCTAAGATTGGCAGGCACATCGTTGGCTGCGCTGGGTCGAGAGTTGGGCGTGAAAAACTCCACTATGTCCTCTGTCTCGATGGGGGTGGCTAAATCCAAGCGGATCCAACAGGCCATTGCTGCCGCGCTTTCTGTAAGCGTAGTTGAGCTATGGCCTGAGTTCTTTTCCGAGCCTGACGATGCCGGAGGTCCAAAATGAGCAACTGATTTCGATAAACAGGGCTCTGAAATGATCGAGGCCCGGCAGATTTAGCACCCCGCCAGACCTCGAAATCGTTGATCACGATCTAGCATCTTCATCCCATTCCAATCCCCAAAAGTCAAGCAGTGCACCCGATTTGCAGGGTGCACACGGAAAAATTGTGCCCAAAGCACTGAAAGGGATGAAAGTGCAGGAAATTCAAACCTGGAGCTCGCAGCTTGCGAGCCACCCGGAGCTGTTCGTGTCAGCTCTGGCGTTGGAAATCGCTGCGGCCGATCTTCGCCGTGATGCCGAATTCGAAAACAAGCTCGTTGAGCATGAAGCGAGACTATCCACGGCCAGCGCCAAGGAGAAAGTTCTAAAAGCTGAAAACCGCAGGTTAAAGGCAGCGAACACCAAGTTCAGAAGCATGCTGTTTGGACCTTCAAGCGAGAAAGATGACGGGGCATCGGATGAGGACGGCGATCCTGATGTTGCGGAGAAGGATGAAGAATCCGAAGGCAAGCCGCCAACGAAATCTGGCGGCGATGCGGCAGAGCAAGCTAAGAAATCAAAGAAACCACGCGGAAAACGTGGACGGCAAAAGCTTGACGTGCCTGATTTTTTGCGTCGTGTTCCGAAGACTATCGAACCCGACGGTGGCTCCCTATGCGAATGCGGTGGTTCGATGCGCAAAATCGGCGAAGAGACTACCGAGCGCTTGGGATACAAACCCTCTGAAGTCTTCGTGATTGAAGAAAGCCGCCCAAAATATGTGTGCCGTTGTTGTGACAGGTTCCGCCAGGCGAAAGCCACACCTCGTATATTTGAGTCCTCGAAATATGATGACAGCCTCGTCGCTGGGATTCTTGTCGGCAAATTTGCGGATTTCTTACCGAACTATCGTCAGCAGCAGATATTTCTGAGATCTGGTGTTCAAATCGCGGACTCAACGATGTCACGCTTGACGACTCGAGCAGTTGAAGCGCTCCAACCTGTGTATGACCTGCTTAAAGAAGATCTCCTGTCGAGCTCAAAGCTCTTCATGGATGAAACACGAATACCGCAATTGTTGCCCGGCAACGGAAAGACAAAGACCTGCTGGGCTTGGGCGCTTTGCCGTGATGACCGTCGCTGGCTGGGCAATGAACATCCAGGAGTCATTTTTGAATACCGGCAGACTAGGGGTGGTAACGAAGCAGAAGAAATCCTGGATGGCTTTTCTGGTTGCCTGCAAGTGGATGGATTCAGCGCATATCATCGGTTAGCGTCTGACCATCGTAAAGGAGGACCGCTTGTTCTAGCCAATTGCTGGGCGCATGTGCGTAGAAAGTTCTTTGACGTCCGCAAAGCGACTGGTTCGCCAGAGGCGCACAAGATCATTGCAATGATCAGAGCGCTTTACAGAATTGAACGACGCGTCAAGGAAAATCCCGCTGAGTACCGTTTGCAAATACGCAAAGAACGTAGCGCAAAAATAGTGGATCGTATCGAGCGAACACTGAGACAACTCAAACCAACAGTCGCAGGTAAATCCACGCTGGCTGGTGCGATAAACTATACACTCAAGCTTTTCCCTGGGCTTTGCGAGTTTCTGCGGGATGGTCGGGTGGAACTGGATAACAATCCAGTCGAAAACGTCATCCGCCCGATCGCGCTTCTTCGCAAGAATGCGCTATTTGCTGGCTCGGAAACTGGAGGCAACAATTGGGCGGTCATTGCCAGCCTGATCGAAACCTGTAAGCTCAACAACGTGGAGCCTTATGCATATTTCACCTGGGTGTTTGAGCAGATGGCCAGGAAACTGCCGCGAGCGGAATATCGAAAATTGTTACCTTGGAACTACCCACGCGGTCGCAAAACAAAAAAATAAAAGAGTCCTAGGCATTTTGATCTCGCGCTAAACCTGTCCGACACATGCCGGACAGGCAATTCGCTATGGAGCGAAAGGTATTTCTCTTTCCGCCATCAACTTGAGTGTACTGTGAGCCCTTAGCGGCCATTACTCGCCATTTGAATTCTACAGGTGTTATTGGTAAGCTGCCGCCCGAAGCAGACATGCCTAATCCATAGACCGGGCGGGAAGTCGAACTGCCCTGTGGGATCACGAGTTCCCGCTTTCGCGCGTCATAGAGTTCACTAGGGCGACATCTTTGAGACGAATAACCCAATATAGTGAAAACACTGCGCGGTGTGCTTGACGCCAACTAACTCCGGTAGAGATTCACTCTTATGTCGTTGGAAAAGAAGCTGCCTTCGCTCCATGACGAGATTATGTCTCTTGAATCGAGCCATTTAACCAAGTCTTGATTATCGGGATTGTTCTCCAACCTTGGGATGCCGTAACCCGTTTTTATCTCGGAAAATGGCCTCGGTAATTTAGACAAGACTTGACGCACCTCATCATTTGTCATGAAAGAATGACATTTGTTGAAGAGTGATATTTTCGTCGCTATGGGGCTAGTTTGCTCTACCAAGGATTGTGCAATTGTCCCATCAAGGTTGAATGTTTTTACGTCAGCGTCGTTGATTATGGGACCAATGAGTGCTGATCGCTCGGGGAGACCTGCGAGCGCCGTCAGGTCCATCAATTTTACTATCTCTTGCTTGGCTACGTTTTCAATTCTTGACCGAAGAAGATTTTCTCGGAAATCGTCGTCGAGCGAAAAGCTGTCTGGATCAGCCAAATATGCGTCGATATTGGTGGCGACGAAAAGTACTTGTAGGTCTCTATGTTCAGAAAGCGCTTCCAAAATGTCAGTAGTAAAGGTGATTTTTTCTTCATCTATTAGGATTCTAAGCTTGGATGGCTCAAGGCCTTCAGGAAGAAACTTAAATTGATTGGGCAGTGAGTGAACGTATTCTTTGTATGCCGCATCAGACAATGAGCCTGCCTGAACGAGGAAAAGACGCAGCTTCTTTGAGTCCGAGTCGTCCGGTATTGGATGTTTCAATATAGATGAGCGGACATCGTCTTGATTAAGATACTCGACCAAGATTTTCGCTTCGAACCCTTCGCCTCCCATGAAAGTAAGGCAATTCACCCAAGATGGTTCGATAGCGAGCAACTTGAAAAGCATTGTGTGCAACTTCACCGGTACGTCTTCTAGGGATGGCAGCAGAGTAGTCTGCCTTTCAAGAAATTCTCGAAGAACATCTTGTTCGACGGCTTCCCGGCGAACTACGTCAAGAATGGCCGACGCATCCTCCTTTGAGTTTTCGGGAAGCTCCAAGAGGATATTACGCAAGTAGAGATCAAAATCTTGCTCAACCCGCTTCACTAAGGTTGGGTCGTTCGTGGAACGAATCGTAGTGTAATTTTTCTCGCGCAGTGCCTTGAGATCGTTCTCGCCCAAAACCGAAGTGTAAGCGTATTCCAAATTCGCGATCGTGAGTTCGTACCTACCTTTTTCAAACATGAGGCGTACTAGTTCAGGATGCTCCCTGATTGCGGCTAAATCTCTTACCTCGAAGCCAAGGCATTGAAGGCGTTCCGGAGCCAATTCAGGTGAGTGTGCCAAGATCGCTGGGAGGTTTTCTGAAACAAATTCCGGTAGCTCATCAAAGTTCTGTGCGAGCGACTCAAGAGCGCTGTTAGGTAGTTCCGCGATCAATTGAGTTACATGGGAGATTTTCTTCGGACTAGCAATAGCGGCTGGGACGAACCCCTTCCAAGCGTCGACCAATCCCGAAATTAGTCCCCCAACATGGCTGCCGCTGGCATAATAGGCTTCGAAAAATCCTTCACAGCTTTCGAACTCGGATGAGAGAAACTCAAAAAGTTTCTGAACTTGTTCCGGATGGCGGCTCCGATCACTCATCAGGCTATCGACGAGCTTGACGTTCAGAACATAGCTTTGCCGGAAGTCCTCTTCTCGCATTGCCGCAATGACCTCACTGGGATTGTCAATCGGAAACCCTGGCTCAGGCGTTACGAAGGCCCTAATTTGGATCAGAAACTTGTTGTCGTTGGGCGACAAGCGACCCGAGTGAAAGAGTGAAGTGTACTGGTAGTAGGTATCGTCGAGATGGCCTTCCAAGACCAGAAACCGGGCGAGTTCTCCATTCTCCCCGAAACCTTCGAAAAGGTCCCGCACACGGGTAGCGTTCAATCGCACAAGCTCGTTAAGCTTAGTCGTGCGAAGTGTTGCAATCTTTGAACGTAGATCACGAATCTGGCTCAGACTCTTGTTCATGTTTTCGGCTGACTTGCTATTAATTTCTTCCTTGCGCTGAAGGTAGGATTTCTGAGGGTTCACTCCGTTTTGAAGGTCTGAAATGTCGTGATGGTGATTGGTGTTATTCCGCATTTTGCATGCGACGTTCGTTTGTTCGATTAACTGCTCGAATTCTTTGTGGTCGACCAACTTGGCTGGCGAGATTTGCGTTTGCCAATTTGAACCGACACTAGCGACATTTTCTGGAAGCCGCTCAATGAGCGCCATAGCATAAATCTGGCGAAGCTCTTTCAAGTCCGAAGGGGTTTGAGCCTCAGCGATCCGAATTTCTTGTTCGAGCTCAGCAATCTCAGCCCGGCACATTGCCTCTCCGTGTGCTATGAGCTCGTCTCGGCGGCTTAAAATCCCAGCCAGGTTGCCCGCACCTCGGTGTAACTGCTCAAAGTCTCTTGGATAAACATTTTTGTATATTAAGATCGCAAGAAGTTTGTTCGCATCGAGTTCGTCTGCTTCCAGATTGGCGACATAAATAGCATACTCATTGAAAATGTTCTGTATCAACCGTAGGTCGTTCAAGTATCTAGAGACTTCTCTCAGGAACTGCCGATCAAGTCGCTCGTCGAGTTCTAGCCTCCTTCCTTGTTCCAAGACCATGTCAATCGAGTTTGATGTGTTGATAATGGGAATAACGGGTATGATGAATTCGAAGAACTTAGTTCGATCCGTGTTTTCGAACATGTCGTCGCGCAAAGCGTAGAGAAATCTTATGGTGCGCTTCACACCTGCGTTTTCGTTCACAAGCTTGTTTATTTCGCGCAGTGTCGTAAAAATCTCTGCGTCATTAAATCGATCTAGATCCTCTATGACCACCAGATCGTAGTCGGTTGATTGAAAAAAGTAGATTATTTCATCCAAGTGACGGTTCAATATGGACTCTTGATCGTCGGCAGCAGGACGTATCTCTATGTCTTTCAACGAAACACTCTTGAGTGATACCCCAAAGCTCGCGACGTAAAAGTGGTGCAGCGTCATCCAGAGAAAAACGGACGCAATAGCAAAAATACCCAAATTTATCCAATTGCTTAGCGCGAATGGAACGAAGAAAGATCCACTAAGTACGCTTTCGCGGTAATGAAAAACGTACCATAGTGAACTGATACCAAGAGCTATGATTAGTGATGTAATGACCGACCATGCACCTGGTGATTGAATTCTCTTGAAGCGCGACAGAGGCAGCTTGTTTGCGTCGGCCCCATAAAGCATTTGCTGGAGGATGCTTCTTTCAATCTCTTGACGCGTCACTTCTTTGCGGCCCACACCTTCGTCCGGAACGAACGCGGCGAGAGAAATATGCAAAGCCCGTGGTTGATGCTTGGTCAAGTAAGACTGGATTACGCTGCTTTTACCAGATCCATATGGGCCGGTAAGTGCAATATTTTTGACCTTATCGTCGCTAGTAGCAAAATGAAGCGCTTCGGAATAAACACCGGCTTCGTCGGCCTTGTCGGTTGGAGCTAGGTTCACAAATTTCGATTGAGTTTCACCGGAAAGGCCTACCCGTTCTAAAATGGCCGCGAAATCAATGAGTCTCCTAGCAATCCAGTGCGCTAGGGCGATAAAAAATGTCTTCATGGAAGATCAAGTAGCACAGCCTTGGCGAGACGAAAACACGGGAAAGGCCCGCGACAGCGAATGTCTTTAAACGGACCGTCGCTCCTTTTTAATCCCACGATGTTCAGGATTGAATGGGCTAGGGTAGCGTCGAAGCGGACGTTTCGAAAAATGTGGCTGAATGGCTGGTTAGGGACGGCAGTCGAATTTTGTTAAGTCCGGTTTCTGTACAAATCTGCCGTCTGCAACGCTACGTACTACGTAAGCGGCGAAGGTCTGCTTAGTGGCCCTTACCACCCAAGGTCTTCAATTCAACTAATTTCAGCAAAGTACGAGCCAGCTCTCTGGACAACGGCTTCTGGCGGCTCCAACAGGTACATCTTGCGCGGAACGCATTTATCAGCGCTTCTTAGTGGCGCGCAGCGCCACCATAAGCGTTGTAAGTCAGATCGGAAAGAAGTCAGATTGGGGTGCGCTTGCAATGCTTACGAATAGTCTCTGTTGGGCGTTCACCATAGGGCATAGGGTATGCGCATCCGCTTGTTTCCAGAGTGCTTCCGGTGGGGGTGTCGTAAATAGCAACACCGCCGTGAGTCGGCGCGTAACGTGTTGTTTTTGTGTTGG